>CAVWVV010000023.1:0-196801 GCA_963758425.1 uncultured Verrucomicrobiae bacterium | reverse complement strand
TCCTTTGCCTCGAACCCGAGTTCTTTGAGAACTTCGTCGTTATGTTCTCCCAGTTCAGGCGCGCGCTTTGCCGGTACTTTTGCGACGCCGTGCATCTGAATAGGACTACTGATTGTAAGTTTCAGGTTTTCTCCCGCGCCTTCGAGCGGCACAACGATGTTGTTAGCCTGTAGCTGAGGATCCTTGATCACGTCCTGCGGATCGTGCACCAAACCGTAAGGGATGTGCGCCTTGTCCAGGACTTCGCGCCAGTGCGCAATCGGTTGTGAACTGAAAGTCTCGTCGATGATCGCAGTCAGCACGCTCATGTTCGCGGCCAGCTTCGCTGGATCAGCGAAGCGCGGATCCTTCAAAAGATCGGCGCGGCCGATACCCGCTGCGAGGGCCGGAATTTTGTCGGGCGTGGCGACAAGGACGAACCAAATGTTGTCGGAGCTTTTGTACACATTCAGCGCCGCGTTTGCCGGATTTTTTCGGTCGTGTTGCGGTGCGAACTTTGCCCCGGAGAGCGCCGCTTGAATCGCGACGCCGGCGGACCAAACGCCCGCGGCCAAAAGCGAAGTGGTAACGGAAGAACCTTTGCCAGTGCGTTCGCGCCGATAAAGCGCTGTTACAATCGCTGCAAACAATCCCACGCCCGACGGAGCATCGCCCGTCCCGGCGAATGGCCAGGTCGGCGGTGCGCCCGCATCGTGCAAGAGAGAAAGCAAACCGGTCCGCGACCAGTAGGCCGTGAGGTCGAATCCGGGAAGAGCCGCGTCCGGTCCCGTGTCGCCGTAGCCGGTGATGTCGGCGTAAATCAGCCGCGGATTGAACTGCGCGACTTGGTCATAGTCGAGCCTGAGTTTCTCGCGCGCGGGATGCGGAGTGTTGACGATGAACACGTCCGCCCACTTGGCCAGGCGCTCGACAATTTTTGCCGCGTCCGGCGATTTGAGATCAATCGCTACCCCACGCTTGTTGCGATTGTTCAGGTGCCACATGTAGGGATACTTGGATTGCGGTTGCGGCGGAATCTTGTTCCCGATTCTCCACAATTCGCCCTTGGGCGGTTCGACCTTGATTACGTCGGCACCGAAGTCGGATAGAATCACCGCCGCTCCCGGACCAGCGACGAAGCTCGCAAAATCGACAACCTTCAGTCCGGAAAAAATGTTGTCTGTGGCGTTCGTATTTTCAGTTTTCATAATTGTTTCCTTTGTTCGTTAGGGTCTATTTGTTAGAAATCCTCTCCAACCAGTTCTTCACTCTTTCTCCAGAGTGCCTTGGCGGTTTGGGGATCGAGTGCGTAGGCGCGAACGCCTTCGCTATTGGTTGTCAGCAGCTTGTCCTCGGGGACGATGTGGCTGACGTGGCAGTTCTCGCAATATCGTCCGCCGATCTCTTCAGCGGACGCGACAAAGCCAGCCCAGACCGAAGTGGCGGCTCCTTGAGGAATCGTCTTGTACTTAAAAGGCTGCCCGCGTGCTGCTGTGGATTCTTTGCTGATTCGGTCGATCGTCGCTTGCAACTGAGCCGGGTCGAGATGCCGAGCAAGCTCGGTCTGGATGCCTCCAGGATGGACGGCGGCGGCGCGAATCCCGCGGCCGCGATGCCGCAAGTCGAACGCTACCGCGAAAAGGATATTGGCTGTCTTCGAGCGGCCGTAGGCAACCCATGGGTCGTAAGGAGTGCGCTCGAAGTTGGGGTCTTGAAGATCGACGCTGGCGTAACGGTGTCCTGCCGATGCGAGATTGATCAGCCGTCCGCCTGGTCGAAGAAGCGGCGCAATCCTGTTCACCAGGACGAAGTGGCCGAGATGATTCGTGCCGAACTGCGTTTCGAATCCATCTTCGGTATGACCGAATGGTGTCGCCATGACACCGGCATTGGCAATGATCACATCGAACGGTTCGCCCTTCTTAAGCAACGCATCGGCGCATGCTCTTACGCTTGTTAGGCTGGCCAGATCGAGCGCAATCACTTCGAAGCTGCCACCATTAGCGGCGGCGTCCTTCCTCACTTGATCCGTGGCAGCGGCGGCTTTTTTCAGATCGCGTGCCGCACCGACTACTTGAGCTCCATGCGCAGCGAGCGAACGCGCGGTCTCCACTCCGAGTCCCGAAGAAACCCCGGTAACGAGAACGCGCTTGCCCTTAAGATTTACTCCCGACAGAACCTCATCTGTCGTTGAAGTCTCTCCAAACACCTTTGCCATCCTGTTTTCTCCTTAGATTTTAGGTTCAGCGTCCCTGGAATTGTGCGGCGCGCTTTTGCAGGAACGCTTGCGTGCCTTCTTTTTTGTCTTCTGTTCCGGCGCAGAGTCCGAAGAGCGAAGCTTCCAGTGACAGACCTTCGTCCTGGCTCGTCTGTAAGCCTTTGTTGACCGCCTCGAGTGCGTACTTCACGGCGAGCGGCGCGTTGGAGAAAATCTGCTTCAGGATTGTTTCAGACCGCGTAATCAAATCAGCGGCCGGAACGACTTCGTTAACGAGTCCGATGCGATAGGCTTCTTGCGCGCTGATCATCTCTCCGGAAAGAATGAGCTGAAGCGCGCGACCTTTCCCGACCAGCCGTGGCAAACGTTGTGTTCCGCCGCCGCCCGGAATCACTCCCAGTTTCACTTCGGGCTGACCGAACTTCGCGTTCTCAGCGGCGATTCGAATGGTGCACGCCATGGCTGTTTCGCATCCGCCACCAAGCGCGAAGCCATTCACCGCGGCGATCACCGGCTTGCCGAGATTTTCGATCAGATTGAGCACATCTTGTCCAAACGTGCTCGACTTCTCCGCTTCGACTGCGCTGATCTGTGCGAGCTCGTTAATGTCGGCGCCTGCGATGAATGCTTTGTCGCCGGCTCCAGTCAGGATGACTCCGCGCACGGCGGCGTCATCCTGTGCATCCTCGAACGCGGCCTTAAGATCCTCCCACGTTCTCTTGTTTAGAGCGTTAAGGACTTTCGGCCGATTGAGAGTGACATAGGCAATCGGGCCTTTCTTGGCATACAAGATAGTTTCGAGATTTAGTTCTGTTGTTGTTGTGTTCATAAGATGAGTGTTGTTTACAATTCGGAGATCTGGGGAGCGCACGCGCCTCGCGTGCTGTTCGCGGCGCCCCCGCCGCGAAGCTTCGTAAGTGTCGTTCCAGACAAGACGGCCGATTTTTCGTTGCGCATTGCTGAGGAGCCATTCGGCGAGGCGCCGAATGGAGCACGCGAGGCGCGTGCGCTCCCCAATCCAATCCAGAGCGTGAACGATTCGTTAGGCATTTGGTTACAGAAAGGCGCTGAGGCCGGTTACGGCTTTGCCTACGATCAGGTTTTGCATTTGGAAGGTGCCCTCGTAGGTATAGAGCGCTTCGCAGTCGTTGAAGAAACGCGCGACCTTGTAGTCGGCCACGATGCCGTTGCCGCCGAGAATTTCTCTGGCCCACGCCACTGTCTCACGACACTTGGATGTGCAGAACGCTTTCGATAACGCCGCATGAGCGTCGCTTAGCTTTCCTTCGGTAAACAATTGGGCCTGGCGCACGAGAAGGCACTGTGAGGCGGTGATGTTTTCGATCATCCGAGCGAGAAGATCCTGGATTAGTTGGAACGAACCGATCGGCTTTCCAAACTGGAGACGTTCCTGCGCATACTTAAGCGCAGCTTCGTACGCACCCATCGCGCACCCGGTGGACATCCAGCCGACTGCATAGCGGGTTATCTTCAAAACTTTCGCGGTGTCGCGGAAAGAGTTGCCGCCCTGGAGCCGATTTGCTTCGGGCACGCGGACGTCTTTTAACGTGATGTGGCCGTTTTGCACGACCTTAAGCGCGACCTTGTTCTCGATCTTCTCCACCGTAAAACCCGGCGTAGTCTTGTTCTCGACAATGAATCCTTTGACCTGATTGTCGGCGACGTCGCGCGCCCAGACGATTGAGATGTCGCACCAGGTCGAGTTGCCGATCCACTTCTTCTCGCCGTTAAGGATCCAGGTATCGCCGTCGCGTTTTGCGGTTGTGAGAAGTCCGCCAGACGCGCCGGAACCGACGAGCGGTTCGGTCAAAGCGAAACAGCCGATCTTGTCGAACCGCGCCATTGGCGGAAGCCATTTCTGCTTCTGCTCTTCCGACCCATCTATATAGATAGAGCCCATCGCCAGTCCGATATGCACCCCAAGAAAAGTGGAGAATGAGGGGTCAATCCGTGCGGACTCCATTTGGACGAAGCCTAACAAGGCCAGGCTTCCGCCCGCGCAGCCATATCCCTTCATGGCAAGGCCGCCGATGCCGAGCTTCTTTACTTCCGGCAACAGGTCGAATGGGAATTGATCTTTAACCCAATAGTCGGTGATAACAGGGGCGACTTTGGTTTCCATGAATTCGCGTACGCGCTTGACGACCGCCAGCTCCTCCGCCGGCAAGGTTTCGTAGAGATAGTAGAAGTCGCTGTTGGGCGCGGGCAGTGGTTTTCGCGGCTTGGCGCCTTTTGCCGTTGCTGGTGACGCAGTAGTTTTTGTAGCAGTAGGTGCGGTGGTTGTAGTTGGCATATTAGATCTCCTTTTCGTTAGGTTGAGAGTTGAACCGACCAGGCGTCGGTCTGATTTGAAATTGCGGTCAGTTTTGATCCGTTGGTGCGGCCAAGTGCCCAACAGAGGACATAGTCCGCGACTTTCTCCCAACCATCCTGACCAATTATGAAATGCGTCCGATCGCGAAATTCTTTGTAATCGGTTTCGGCTTTCGATTCTCGATAGAGCTCGAAGTTCGCTTTGACAAGTGAGCTCGGCACGACGCGATCCTTGCCACCGGCGACCAGGAGCAATGGTGCGCGCGTGTCGTTCCGAAAGTTGACGGTAGTTGCGCTGTCCGGAGTGAACTTTGCCAATGCTGTTTGCAACAGAACCCGATTCGGAGCCGGCACGATGTAACGTTTGAAGGCGTCGAGCGATTCGGTTTCCGTCAGCGAGTTTGCGAATGCGTGATGAAATTGTTCCGCTGTCAGTGAAGCGGTTTTGTTGCTAAGAGACTTGCCGAGAACTGAGAACGCCAGCTTCAATACCGACAACGGCAGCCGGGCAATTCCCTTTACGGGAGCACTGGCGATCCCCACACCGGCAGCGCCCCAGCCGCGGTCGAGAAGAATCTGTGTCACCAAACCGCCGAAGCCATATCCGATGATGATCGGCGGGGTTTCGAGTTCGCGAACAATTTGTTCGTAATGCTCGACAACGTCGCTCAGTCCGAGTGTGGCGAAGCTGCTCGGATCACGGCGAAGTTGTTCAATGTCGCCTTCCATGCCAGGCCAGTTCGCGGCAATGACGCTATAACCTTTGTCGCCTGTAGTGTCTGACCCAGTGCTCCCAACTGAGCGCGGTCATCCAAAGCCCATTGATGAGGACGATGGTGGTGACGTTCATCGCCAGACCTGGGGAGTGCGCGCGAGTCGTTCGCCAGGATACTCGAGCATGATTGGGGGACGGAAATTGAATGCGGCCAAACTGTTGATGAGCAGCGGATCGTGTCTGTAGGCGGACTCCCTAACAACTGGCCGCAAAATTCGACGCAACTTTAAGACGTGTGCTTTCATGTGAGTGCAAGACGTGCGCTTACGTGACCGACTCAGCGGCGTTCGCCGTGCGTTCGTTCGTGAAGGTGTTGCTAAGAAAGATTTGAAATTTGCGTGCGGCGCGTCCGCAGCGTCGTGTCCAATAACCGACAGCACCCAACGACAGGTCACCGAGCACCTCCTCACGAACGGTTCCCGGTGCAAGATTCAGCGTTTGGCAAACGTTTGAGAACGAAAATGGCCAGGAAGAATCATCGGATGTGACCCACCGATGAGCATCGAGATAGAATTCCCGCTCGACCGCGCTGGTTGCGCCATGGAACCGTCGCAAATCTACCGCAGCCTGTTTGAGGATTTCGGCTGCTAGTTCCTTCTGGCTCGTCTCGAAATGGTAATCGTCGGCAGCGTTCATAATATTTTGATTTGGTTCGTTATTTCTTCCTCAAGCTTTCGAAGATTCAGATTTCAGAGAATTTCGGATTTCCTGAGCGAATCGTTCCTCAAGCGCTACATGACCGCGGTTTTATGCTGAAGAGGTCTGTAAGGCTTTCCTCGCAAAAGGCGCATTAGTCCGCGATCGATCGCATCTACCCACCTGGGCCGGAAGAGCGGATGCACTAGCAAGACGAGGGATCTGGGGTTCCTGAATAGATTTAGGTATTTCATTTGGTTTGATTCGTTATTTGTTTCTCAACGTTTCGAAGGTCGAGATTTCAGAAAATCTGCGATTAGGGTCCTCCGGGTGGCATGGAAGGCGGGTCACCTTCGTGCGGCGAAAGTGTTTCGACCCCGGTCCGGACATGCTCTACGTAACCACACGCAGGACCGGTGAGGGCCGAAACGCGGGCATTGCCTCTGCACTCGGCATCACCGTTGGATGCCTCGTTCATACTTTCGCACTCGCCATCGGTCTGTCAGCGCTCCTCGCCGCCGTGCCGCTGGCCTACGATATCGTGCGCTACGCCCGGGCTGCCTACCACATCTACCTCGGAGTTCACGCCCTCACGCACGCAGCTCCGATGGGGCGACTCGTTTACCTCAAGCCGACGCCTATAAAGACATTTCAACCTACAATTTCAATGGTGTTGACTATGTTTTAGTCAGGAGTGAAGTGGTGAACAGGAAGCCGGCGATGTGAGACGATAAAAGCGATTTAGAATCTCTTGATAAGAAATCAGAGCGTGACCTAGTGTGCGCTCTGATTTTTTCTGTCACCTCCTCAGTGCATACACTACCGAATCAGGATTCTCTTCATTCACTTCAGCCAATTTGAAATTATTTTTCTCAAGAAGCCGAACCGATTTCAGATTACGCGGGCTAAGTTCAGCTTCAATTGCTTGCAGTGTCATTTCTTCAAATCCAAATTGAATCACTCTCGGAATCACTTCCTGCATAATTCCCTTACCGTGATTTTCAGGAAGCAGCTCGTAGCCGATTTCCGCCTTCGCATCCTCTCTTGAAATTTTCCATAGACAAATCGATCCTAGAAATTGCGTTCCACCTTTTGGCGTCACTACCCAAAATATCGCTTCGTTCTCCGCAATGCCGTTTATGATTTTGCTTATGAAGCTTTGCGCATCGTCGAGCGTATTTGCTTTCGGTCGATCAAGATATTTGTTGATCTCATCGCTGGAGCGCAGAGCGAAAATTTCCTGCGCATCCTCTGGCATGAGATTCCGCAATGCGTAATTCTCCGTCGTGAGAAATGGGAAGGGTGTGAAGGAAATGTCAATCATAAGTGCGCAAGTTAAATGCTTCCTACATCATGCGCGCCTCCCTCGCTCCTTGCCATCCGCCCTTCTGCCTCTACGCGCGACCCATCCCAGTCTTTCAACAGTCTCTTAAGGCTGGTAGCCCTCGTTCTGCCACTGGGCGAACAACGCGAGCTGTTCCGCTATCCAATAAGGTCCTCCGGGTGGCATGGAAGGCGGGTCACCTTCGTGCGGCGAAAGTGTTTCGAGCACTTTGTTAGCATTGTCCGGATCGGACATGAAGGTGTAATCGTCCAACGTTATGCCGTGCGCCTCCATATGCGAAATATCGACATCGCGAAACAATGGCCTGATATCACGCGCGAAAGAAACCTGGGGCATAACACATGTGCCTATGATGATTTCGAGGCGGACGCTGTCACTTTCACGACCAGATGCTTGGTGATTGGTTGCTCGCTCTGCGTGCTGACATCGGCGATACCGCAGAGAACGTTCAGTTCCGGCATGTAGCCAGCGGCGCACCGGCGCGGAATCTCGTAGCGGACGGCGCGATACCCGTAAACGGTCCGCGTCGTACCGTCTCTGGAAAAACTGGTGATGTCGATGAGGTCGAACTCATCGAGCCCGCGCTCCTTCATATCGTCTTCGTTCATGAACAGGACTGTTCGCAGTCCCTTGAGTCCCCGGTAGCGGTCGTCGTTCGAGTAGATCGTTGTGTTGAATTGGTCGTGAGAACGAATTGTAGCTAGCAAAAGCCGGCCGTCGCCGGGGTCGGTGTCGTCAGGGAGCGGCGCCGCCGAAAATTCGGCGCGTCCCGAAGAAGTCAGGAAGACGCGCTCCCGAGGCGGCTGCGCGATTCGGAAGCCGTGCGGGTGCCGCACTCGAGTGTTGAAGTCCTCGAAACCTTCGATCACCCGCTGCATTGTGTCGCGGATGCGGTCGTAATTATCGACATAATCCTGCCACGGCGTCTTGCTGTTGGTGAGCGTCGCCTGCGCCATGCCTGCCAGAATTGCGCACTCGGACCGCAAGTGCGGAGACGCAGGCTCTTTCATCCCGTATGAGATGTGCACCATCGACATCGAATCCTCGACGCTTATGCCTTGCTCGCCGCTTTTCTGGCGGTCTTTCTCGGTGCGTCCGAGGCAGGGCAGAATCAGCGCGCGCTTGCCGTGCACGACGTGGCTGCGGTTGAGCTTCGTGCTCACCTGGACGGTTAGCTCACAGTTTCGCAGCGCCTCGGCGGTGTAGGAAAGGTCGGGCGTGCAAAGCGCGAAGTTGCCGCCGAGCGCGATGAAGACCTTCATCTCGCCGCGGTGCATCGCCTCGATCGTCGCGACGGTGCCGAGTCCTGGCTCGCGCGGTGGGGTAATGCCGCAGACTTCGCCGAGGCGGTCGAGAAACGCTGCGTCGGGACGGTGATTAATTCCGCAGGTTCGGTTGCCCTGCACGTTGCTGTGCCCGCGGACCGGGCACGGTCCCGCTCCCTCGCGTCCGATGTTTCCTCGCAGGAGGAGAAGGTTGACGATTTCGCGGCACGTATCGACGCCGTGCTCGTGCTGCGTGATGCCGAGACACCAGGCGATGATGACGCGCTTTGACGCGATGTAGGTATCGGCAAGCTTGCGAATTTTTGCTTCGGAAATGCCGGAGCCTTCGACTATGTCTGCCCACGCGGTGGAGACGACCAGAGCGCGGGTACTGCTCGAACCCGTGCGTGTGGTACTCGATGAACTCGCGGTCGAGCACCGACGGATCCTTCTCCGCCGACTCAAGGACAGCTTTGGCAACGCCGCGTATCAAAGCCATGTCGCCGCCGATGCGGACCTGCACCGATATGGTCCCGGTCTTGGTCGTGTGGAAGGTCGCCATGTTAACGAGCTCGTGCGGGACAATCGTTCGCCTCGAAGCTGCTTCGATTAACGGGTTGATGTGAACGAGCTGCGCCCCGCGCCGGTCGGCTTCGGCGAGCCAGGTAATCATCCGGGGCGCATTCGATGCCGCGTTGTCGCCCATCAGCCAAATCGCGTCCGCGTTTTCCCAGTCGTAAAGGTCAACAGTGCCCTTGCCGGTTCCGATTGCCGCCGTCATCGCCCGTCCGCTCGCTTCGTGGCACATGTTCGAGCAATCGGGCAGGTTGTTGGTGCCAAACTCGCGCACCCAGAGCTGGTAGAGAAACGTCGCCTCGTTACTTAACCGCCCAGAAGTATAAAAGGACGCCTGATGCGGACTCTCCAAAGCACGAAGCGTTTCGCCAACCAGCGTGAAAGCGTCTTCCCATGAGACAGGCTCGTACTTGTCGGTCTCGCCGTTGTAGAGCAACGGCTCGGCGAGCCGACCTATTGCTTCGAGGTCGTAGTCGTTCAACCTCGCCATCTCGCTAACGGTAAGGGTAGCGAAGAAATCGCGGTCGGCTTTCGCTGGCTGAAGCTCCCAGGTCGCGTGCTTGATGCCGTTTTCGCAGATGTCGAGTTTCAAACCGGACGGGTCATCCGCCCACGCGCAACCGGGACAATCGAAACCACCGTCCGCATGGTTCATCACGAAGATCGCGCGAAAGCCCTCGATCGGTTCGCCCGCCCGTGCGAGGACGTTAGCGACGCTTTCGGCTGCGCCCCACCCAGCGGCAGGATGATGGTATGGGTGCCGCGAGTAGTCGCCGTCAGCGACAGGTCCGCGACCGAGTGCGGGCTTGCCGGGAATCGCGCCGAGCATCAACTGCTCCTCGTCGGATATTGGGTTCAATGAATCGCTCATAATTTCCCACTTCTTCTCGACAGCTCAGCATCGCCAAAGCGGATGCTAATTGATGTTCCATCCGATGCTCACCTCATTCTGTTTCGTGTTCAATCATTTTTTACAATCGAGGAGCCCCGAGCAGTTATGGGCTCTCATTTGATCAGGCTGCCAAAGGAAGCGCCGAATAGAGACCTGTCGTGTTCGCCACGCTTCGACGAGCACAACAGTCAGGAAAACCAAAGCCGTTTCCCAAGTTACTTCGGTGACTCAGGCGTTAGAAAAGCTGATACTTTATTGGATCAATGGAGTTGTGCCTTCGCGTGGAGCCGGCAATTTTTGATGGATCGTCGTCAGATAATCATAGATGGCCGAGAAATCCTCTGTGTCGTGTCCGCCGCGCATCGCGAGCCGATAGATTTCTTTGGTTACATTCGTTAATGGTATGGCCACACCAGATTCGTAGGCACTCACTGATGCGAGATGCATATCCTTTTGCATCCAGCGCAACGGAAATTCGGCTTCGTAATTTCCACTCTCAATTTTCTCCCGCTTCGCCGTCAGAAACGGTGCGACCGCGGCCGTGCCGAGCAAGGAATCGAACAACATCTTTGATGAGAGCCCGAGCCCTTCGCCCAGAGCCATCGCTTCGGCGAACGCGGCCATTCCTGTGCCTAACAAAAGATTGACTACCATTTTGATGGAAGTTCCCATCCCGTTTCCGCCGGCGTGAACAATTTTGTTGCCCATGCACAGCAGTAACGGCCGAATTCTTTCCAAGTCGTCCGGATCAGCTCCCACCCAAAAAATGAGCTTCGCTTCCGCAGCAGCGGGAGCGGAGCCGGTCACCGGTGCGTCGACGAAATGAATGTCGCGCCGCGCTGCTTCGGCGGCCATCTTTTTCGAGAACGATGGATTCACCGAACTGCAATCGACCCAAAGCGAGTTTGGCTTGAGGTGCTCCAGAAATCCATCCGCGCCCAGGGCCGCTTGCTCCACCGCGTCGGGATGAGCGAGCATCGTAAACACCACATCCACTTGTCCGGCGAGTTTTGCCGGAGAATCTGAAAACGTTCCACAGGGACCGAGCAACGGCTCTGCTTTGGCGCGAGTGCGATTAAACACAACCAGTGGATAGTCGTTCTTCTGCAGATTCGCAGCCATACGACTGCCCATTATGCCCAAACCAATGAATCCAATTTTCATGTTCTTTCTTGTTTTATCCTGATCGGATGTTGTTCAGCTTGCCGTCGGTTGTATTACACCGAGTGACTGTATCGTATTTGCGAATATCATTTCTTCGGCGCTTCAGGACTGGGCGAAGCTGTAGGAGTGGTCGTGGCGAGGCGGACGGTTGTTCCGGTTGTAAGGGAGTCCGAAGGATTGACGATTACCTTGTCAGATTCAGAGACGCCGCTCAGGATTTCTGACTGAACGCCGAAGTCCCGTCCGACCTTGACGTCACGAAGCTGCACAACACCCTTGGCGTCCACGATGCCAACTTTCACACTTTTGCCGCGAAATATGAGTGTGTTATCAGGTAAAGTAACCAGCTTTCCTAAAGCAACCTCTGGCACACGGACGGTGGCGTAGCTGCCAGGCAGAATCTCGTTCTTCGAATTTTCGACCTGTAACTCAACAAGCATCGTCCGGGAATCCGGGGAGACGGCTCCCGACGTGGAGATCACTTTTCCAGGATACGTCTTTGCGCTTTCCGCGCCGACCTGAACGTTGAAGGTTTGTCCCACCGCGATGTTCGCTGCGTCCTCCTGCGGGATACGGAAATAAACGCGCAGAGGATCTGTTTGTTGAATGTGAAACATTTCGAAGCTCGTATTGTTCGCGGTAATCAGGTCGCCGACGTTCACGTTACGGACCGTGATGATACCAGCGAAGGGCGCGGTCACACGTTTGAAGGCGACTTCCTGTTCGAGGAAACGAAGATTGGCGGCAAACGCTTCGGTATTGGCCTTGTTCGTGCCCTGCGAAGTGGCGGTGTTCTCCGCATCAAGTTGGGAGACGACACCTTCTTTGTATAACTCCTGCCATTTCGTGTTCGTGCTTTTGGCCTGTTCCAAATTTCTTTTCGCTAGCACAGCCTGCGAGTGGGCTTGCGCGAGCTGCTGATCAAGATCAGGTGTGTCGATCTCGGCGAGCAACTGGTCTTTCTGGACGTGCGCGCCGATATCCACGAGCCAGTCTTTTAGGTATCCGTTGACCCGCGCGAAGATAGATGCTTCCTGCCACGGTTTGACTTCAGCTGGTAAGTTAAGCCCACTTTGAGGTGTGGTAACGGTTGGTGAAACCACTGCCACGGTCAGGAATCGCCAACTCCTTAGTATCAGCGGTGGCTATTTGTCGCTGCCGGAACTGCGGAACAAAGCCAGCGACCAATGCGATCAGAAGCAATGCTCCGCCCGACATCAGGATAAAGCGATGTCTTCGGCGAGCCCGGATCGGGGTCTGTTTTATGTTCGTCGGAGCTAACGCTGTCGGTAGGAGGTTGTGCTCATGTATAGAGGGATGTGTTTAGGTTGCGGAAACGGCCTCCTCAAGGACCGTTGATGGAACATTTTCTTTCGGTTCTGCCTTGGCATTGCCGGCTGCCTGGCGGTGCAACAGACTGAATACCACAGGCACGAAAAGAAGCGTAGCGACGGTTGCGAGCATGAGACCGCCGATTACCGCGCGGCCGAGCGGCGCGTTCTGCTCGCCGCCTTCACCGAGACCAAGAGCCATTGGGAACATACCGATGATCATTGCCGTCGCCGTCATGATGACTGGGCGCAAGCGGCCAGTCCCAGCTTCCCATGCTGCTTTCACTGAATCCATTCCTTCCTGAAGGTGAGTGCGCGCAAAGGTCACGACCAGAACAGAATTAGCAGTAGCGACGCCCAGACACATGATCGCGCCCATCATTGCGGGCACGCTCAGCGTCGTGCTCGTAACATGCAGTCCCCAAATCACGCCCGCCAACGCACCGGTCAATCCCGTTAAAATAATGAATGGGTCGAGCCAGCTCTGGAAATTTACAACGAGCAGTAAATAGATCAGCGCAATCGCCACCAACATTCCGACGCCCAGGCCGAGAAAGCTGGAACTCATCGTCGATGCTTGTCCGCGCAGAACAATGCTGACTCCTTGCGGCGCGGTCTTCTGGGCCTCCGCAACGATAGGCCTGATGTCACTTAGTACTCCACCGAGATCTCTGCCTCCAACTCCGCCGTAAACATCGACCACCGGGATAACGTTATAGTGTGTGTAGATGGGTTGGCTGGTGATCCGTGTTACGTCAGTTACGTTATCGAGAACCTGACCGTTGCCAGTTCCAGGTTTAGAGGCGCTAAGCGGAATGGACCTTAGCTCAGAAAGCGTAGTCGTCTGACGTTCGGGTACCCTGACATTGACGAGATATTGGACCCCATTAGTAGGGTCGAGCCAGTAAGTTGTCGAGACCTGGCTGCTGCCGCTTAAGGCCAGCAGAACTGAGCCGGCGACGTCTCTCTCAGTCAACCCAAGCTCCATCGCTTCTGTTCGGTCGACGTTGAACTCGAATCGCTGCAAGTCATTAGGTTGCTGAACCCTCACATCAACGGCCCCGCGAACCTGACGGATTTTTTGAGCTATGGAATTCGCGACCTGCTGGTCGACGGTTTCATTCCGTCCGACAACTTGAATGTCCAGCGGCGCCGGAATTCCGAAGTTAAGTGTTTGGCTGACGATGTCGGCCGGGAGGAAGTAAAAGGTTGTCCCAGGGAAATCGCGGTTCAAACTCAGACGCAGGTTGCGAACGTAATTAGCTGTCGGCTTGTGATTGGGTTTCAGTGAAACCAGGATGTCGCCGTCGGCTGGTCCCGAAATACCGCTGTTGTCATAGCTCAAATTGATGCCCGAAACTGGAAGCCCACTGTTATCGAGTATCCCGTCGAGCTCCTGCGGTGGAATTTGCTGACGAATCGCAGCTTCCACTTCATCAACCAGCTTGACGGTTTGCTCGATCCGCGTGCCGGTAGGAGCGCGCACGTGCAATCGAAAGGTTCCTGCGTCCACCGCAGGAAAGAAATTTTGGCCAAGGAAAGGAACGAGCAGCCATGAGGCGACGCAAAAGGACAAGAATCCAACGGCGAAAGCCGCTCTGTGCCCCAGCACTGTGCCTAACAAGTTCGCATAAGCTCCCCTGAGGCGATCGAACGCCTTTTCAAAATTCTGCTGCAAAGCGACCAGCGGCCGGGCCCAAAAACGGCGAACGTCCTGCGGCGGACTTCCCTGTCCAGCCTCTCGCTCGCGCCGGCGCCGCTCGAACCACATAATCATCGTTGGCACCAGCGTGCGCGAAAGCACGTAGGAAGAGATGACGGCGAAGCAAACCGCCTCGGCTAACGGCACGAAAAGATAGCGCGCCACGCCGGCGAGAGAGAACATCGGCACAAAGACAATGCAGATACAGAAAGTTGAAACCATCGCCGGCAACGCGATTTCACCCGCGCCTTTCAAAATTCCATCTTCCAATTTTTCACCTGATGCCAGATGGCGCTCGACGTTTTCGATTGTCACCGTGGCGTCATCCACCAGGATGCCGACTGCGAGCGCCAGACCGCCAAGCGTCATGATGTTGATCGTCTGACCGAGCAGACTGAGAATGGCCAGAGACGACAACACCGAAAGCGGAATGGACACCGCAATGATGAGTGTGCTTCTCCATGAACCGAGAAAGAGCAGAATCATCAGCGCGGTCAGAGCAGCTGCGATCACACCTTCCCTAACGACCCCACTCACAGCCGCCTTCACGAATACGGATTGATCGGCGAATTGCTTTACCTGCACATCGCTTGTCACGGTCTTGAGAATGTTCGCCATCGCGGCCTTAACTCCTGCCGCCACCGAAAGCGTGGAGGCAGCGCCATTCTTGAAAACGGTCAAAAGCGTGCTGCGGACACCGTCCTGGCGAACGATGTTTTCCTGCGGCATATAGCCGTCGCGCACCTGTGCCACGTCGCTTATATGAATCACGGTGCCGCCCACCATTTTGATCGGCAGATCGTTCAACAGATCGATGCGCGGCGGATTAACGTTAAGATCAATCGGCACTTCTTTTCCGCCGATCTTGGCCGTGCCGCTCGGAAAAGTTAGAGAGCCATTGCCGATGGCAGTGACGACATCGGATTCGACGAGGTTATTGGCTTCCAACGCCTTGAGATCGAGATCGACTGAAACCACTCTTTGCTTGCCGCCGTAAGGATACGGAATGGCTACGCCAGGCACACTAATGAGTCCGACGCGAATCTGGTTAAGAGCAATATCAAAGACTTGCTGCTCTGAAAGCTTGGTGCTGCTTATTCCGAACTGAAGAATGGGAACGGTGGACGCGCTGTATTGGATGATCAACGGCGGAGTGATCCCTGGTGGCAGCTGCCTCAAAATGGTTTGTGAAACCGCCGTCAATTGGGCCACCGCGGTCGAAGGGTTCACGCCCGGCTGAAAGAAAACTTTGATTACGCCGAAGCTGTCATAGGAGGTCGATTCAATGTGCTCGATATTGTCGACCGTGGTCGTGAGCGCTCGCTCCTCGCTGTAAACAATTCGTTGTGCGATCTGGTCAGCCGGCAGTCCGGTGAAACTCCAGATCACGCTGACCACCGGGATATTGATGGCGGGAAAAATATCCGTAGGCGTCTTGGTTATGACAAAAGGCGTCATCAAGAGCAGCAGCAACGCCGCGACGACAAATGTGTAGGGGCGACGGAGAGCTAGGCGAACAATCCACATAACGTGCCTCCGATCTGGCTATGGCTAGAGCAGCTCGCCTTCATTGCCAAATTTCGCTCCGCGATCCACGAGCCGCTATTGCGCATCCGTGGGATTTTTCCCCACCAATCTGAACTGATTGCGGCTCCCTCTTTTGAGAGAACTCCGAACTCGGCTAAATGTCAACGGACTTTCAGTTCGACGCTCCGTTGCTTTTTTAAGCGCCTTGATCAGAGTACTGGCTGCGTGCAACCTTTTTGCGATTTCGAGCAATGCCAGTGACTTCATGACCGTGACGCAGCAATTCTGCCAACACACGCGTGCCGACGTTTCCAGTGGCGCCAGGTAATGCGATTTTCACTGCTGCGAGAGGAATTGTACTTCTACACGTAGTCGAAAAGCGCCATGAAACCGAAGTCCATGTGCAGTTGTTGGTGGCAGTGGAAGAGAGTGAGGCCGGGATTGTCGGCAACGAAATCGATCTCGCACTGTTGATAGCCGCCCAGCATGACCACGTCCTTCATGACGCCGGCGGTCTTTTCTCCCGCGAGATTAGTAAGCTCAAAGCTGTGACGATGAAGATGCACGGGATGAATGTCATCACTGGCATTGCGCATCCGAAGGCGATAGCGTTTGCCTTGCTTCAGATGGAATGAAGCAGGTGCCATTTCGTTGCTCATGGGATAGGCTGCCCCGTTAATGGTCCATCGGTTGAAACCTTCTTCGGCGGCGTTGTCTTTGGCGAAAGTCATATCGAAAGTCTCGTCCGGCGCGGGAACTGAGGCACGGGGCTTGGCAAAACGAGTGTAGCTCCATCGAAACGGCGCAGGCGCTGCCCACTGTGGCTTGCCCGACCGGCCAGCGTATTCAACAACGATGCCCATGCCATGGCGGCGGTCGTCATCCGCAAGATCTCCCATGATCCAAACACCAGGGTGATTCATTTTTACAATTGCCGAAATACGCTCCGCGGTGCCGAACCATAGAACGGGAACATGCGCAGGATTCGGCACCGGGTTTCCATCAAGCGCGATGACTTGGAACGAGTGGCCTGGCAAGGCGAGGCTGCGAATTTCCGTGGCGCTCCCGTTCAAAATATGAAAAAGAACGCGATCGCCTTGCTTTACTCGGACCGGCTCGCCGTGGCCGAGCATGCGACCGTTAATGGTAAAGAACCTGTAGCCAACCTCGTAGCCGTGCGGCATGCCCTTGGCGAGCGAAGCTTTCATGGCGGCTTCGCCGGTTTCCTTGAGAGCTGTGTCTGTGACAGAAGGCGACAAAAAATCCTGAGGCATGTCGCCACCGCGGCTGAGAGTCGGCTCGAATTCCTTCAAAAGAAGAAAAACTTCCCGATCGTAGCGGCCTGGGTTTTCGTTCGGCTCGATGTAAACGGGTCCAACCTGGCCGCTGTACTGGCCGGCCGAAAGATCGGCCCCAGCGCGATTGTGGGTGTGGTAGAAACGTAAACCGGCCGGGTTGGGGGTGAAACTGATGCGTCGCCGGCCATGTCCGGGAATGTAGGGCGTGCCTTCCTCTGCGGCGCCATCGACGTCAGTGGAGACTATCTGGCCATGCCAATGCAACTGTTCGGGAGTATCGGTGTCGTTGAAAATATCTACTATTACCTTGCGGCCTTGTTGAAAGCGGATAAGCGGGCCGGGGAACTGACCGTTGTAAGTGACAGTTGAGAGGATTTGGTTAGGCGCAATCTCGATGGGCGCAACCTTGATGCGCACCGTATAGTCAGCGGCAGGTTCTGTCTCGGCGGCGAAAAGATGTTTTGGAGAAAGCAGAAGCGCGCCAGTGGCCAGTCCAGCAGCGCGGAGGAACTCGCGCCTCGTTTCAACAAATCTCTCCACCAAAATTTCTCTCCAATGATCTTGCGCGATCGAGTCCCTACAATGGCATTACGACACCACCGTTTTTGGGAATAGCATCGAGCGTTGCTTTGTTGATGCGCCCCGAGCAATCATCGCGGTTTCTTTCGCTAGATTTATTCTTTGTCGCTCTGCTCCGCCTCGGCTGCTCGACGCATTTGATCGTGCTCCGCTTCGTTGATGCCTTCTTCGTACATCTGCGCAGCCTCGCTTCGCCCTTCGGCATCTTCATCTTCTCCGAGAGATTCCGCTGCCTGGCGTCCCGTCGAGCCCGGCAAAGGATCCCAGGCTTCCGATTCAGGTAACGATTCGAGGTTGTTTTGCTGTGGATCGATTTCCTCTTCTCCGGTGAGCTCGCGTTTGGCCTGTTGATAGTCAGCCTCGGTCGGTTTGGAAGAATCGCGACCGTTGATGGCAGCTAACTCACGCGCACGAGTTTCCACCATCGCTGGCGTCACCGTCCCGATGCCATCAGCGTTCTCCATTATAACGCCTTTATTCAGCGGATTTTTTTTCATGTTTCAATCACTCCTTATATGTATCGATCCGGAGTCGAGCGACGAGCTTTAAAAGCCGATCAGCGATTACATCGATTTCGTCCGTTCGCCCGAACCCGATTCGAAGCCGAACAACAAAATAGTCAAACTGAACGCGATTACCATCGGAACTATCATTGCACCCGAAAATCTATTCCTGCGCGAATTGCTTTGCCACGGCGCGGTGGTGGGATTTTATGATCCCTCCTTCGAGACAGAGGTTTAAGTTTCGCCGACCATCGCTCTCTCACGGAGTTCAGCCATTATCGGTCATACGTTAAGCGGATCTCCGCGCTACAGTGGAATTAAAACAGGGGGACTTGCGGTTTCGCCTAAGTAACCGTCGGATAAGCCGAACGCTGCTTGTGTCGGAAACATCGCTGCGCGGCGACGAACTTGCGGATCTTGCAAACGTAAACCTCTCTCGCTAAGAGCGAGCTGTATGTTATTTGACGGAGCGGTTGTCGAAAAGCAGCCGCTCCTGCCGCCAAACCCCGACGACCGCAAGTGCCACCAGAATTCCCAGTGAGACTTCGGCGAAGCGATGCGCCGCAGCAATCCATGGCGTCTCTGCACGCGGAATCATCACTATGATCGTCAGCGTGATGCAGGCGTAGCTATACCCGACCTTTTCCAAGCGAAGCACAAACGATATCAGCCCGAGAAGAAGCGTCGCCAGCGCAAATACGAAGAGGTTTGGGCCGAAGCAGGTCGATTCGATTGCCCCGATTGACGCACCCAGCGCGCTCGCCACGATGCGCTCGATCGCCAATGGCACCGTGTCGCCCAGAGGTGATTGCATGACCACGACTGTGGCGATCGCAGCCCAGTATGCCTCAGGCAAGCCTACCAGCCGCCCAAGTAATATCGAGATCGTCACCGCAAGCGCTGTCCGGAAAGCGTGCGATAGTGACGGAAGGTTCTCTCTTTTCCAGGTCCAGAGCTTCATGGCCGCTAATCATCTCCGGATTTAGCTGCTGCTGGCAAGCTCGGGGTCATCCGCCGAAGGACATCTAGCAGCTTTCAGCCGATAAGCAGACTATCACTATGGTAGAACACGGCTCGTAGAAGCAAAGCAGATCAGCCAGTCCATCTTACTTCGGTGGCTCGGGCTGCGTTGGTTTCGGGCCGAACGCCCTCGCTGTGTCGCGCTGGGGCCGATTCGTTCGAGAGAGCGCGCGTTGGCGCGCCAACTCTGCCGCGCCTTGTTCCTTGTAGGCGGCGCTCGTGAGCGACGCGAGAAACGCGACGAGATCGTCGATATCAGTCTCAGTCAGGGCAAGCGGCTGCATATCTTCATCGAGCCAGGGATTGTGCAAACCGTCGCCTTTGTTGTAGTGGTCGATCACGTCCCAAAGGGTCTCCTGCGAACCGTCGTGAAAGTAAGGCCCCGTTACCAGCACGTTTCTGATGTCCGGCGTCTTAAAGGAGGCAGTATCCTTGTCTTGTTTGGTGATGAGAAAGCGTCCCAGAACCGACATGTCGTGCTGAATGGCGGCGCGATCGATGGCCGCCGTGTCGCTTGAGTTGATGAGCTTCTCTGCCTGGCCCGCCAGCGCGACGACGTTGTGTCGGATAATGCCGATGCCGATGTTATGAAAATCGTTGTCCGTGAACAGCGTGACATCCCGTTGGCTATCCGTTAGCGCATGACACTTATTGCAACGGGCCTGCGTGTTGAACAGCTCCCAGCCGCGCTTTGCCGAAGCGTCAATCGCGTTGGTGTCGCCAGCGATGAAGTGGTCAAACGGCGAATCAAAAGATAATTGTGTGCGTTCATAGGACGCGATGGCTCGCAGAAGATCGGGAGCATTGGGCGTGCGACCAAAGACGTGCTGGAATGCCAGCTGATATTCCTTCACACTGGCGATCTGTGCCACAGCCGCGTCCAGGTTTGGATGCCCCATCTCGCTGGGATTAACAATCGGGAACCCGGCCTGCTCTTCAAGGGTCTTAGCCCGGCCGTCCCAAAACTGCGTCTTGTTATACAGGGCGTTCAGAATCGTCGGCGCATTGCGTTGGCCAACCCGGCCCTTTATACCAACAGAGGTGGGTTTTCTGTCGGTGAAGGCGAGGTCTGGATTATGGCAGGTGCTGCACGACACAGTGCCGTCAGCTGACAAGCGGCGTTCGAAAAAAAGTTTCTGGCCCAGGGAAATTTTCTCAGAAGTCTGCGGATTGTCAGCTGGAATTGTCTCTCGAGTCAGCTTCAATGGCAGGCCAACTTGTTGAAGCGAGCTCGGCTGCGCCAAGGGGTCCGTTTCTGCCGTTGATGGTTGTTTCGAGCTCTCCTTTTTAGCCGAACGTTCACAACCTAATATCAGCGTAGCGATCCCTGCGACGATTACACCAAGGATCAAAACGCGCTTCACTTGGAAACGCAGTTTACGCTGGGCCTCTATCGCTACGGAAGCTGATATTTTAGCTGACGCGACGCGCTTTCACTTCGACGCCTGCTTCTTTTTCAAGCGCTCTGATTATCGCGGAGGCGTTTTCTTCTCCGAAGCCAAGCGCAACCGCCGATTCAAGATTCTTTTGCACGACAGGCAGCGCCGGAGTGGGGGACTCCAGACTTTGACTAAATTTTGCGATGAGATCCGCGTCCTTGAGCATGAGCTTAAGTGCAAAGCTGGGAGAAAAATCGCGTTTTAAAATATTCCGGCCATTGCTCACGAGCAGCGGTGAGCGAAAGTCGGCGACTTTTACGACCTCCATCACCGTTCTCAGATCAAGCCCCGCTTTTTGCGCGAGAACCAAACCTTCCGCAAGCGCTTCTAATTCCAGCGCCACGATAAGATTCCCCACCAGCTTCATCGCCGTGGCGTTTCCGTTCTTGCCGAGGTAATGGATGGTCTGCCCCAAATGCTCCAAAACTGGTTTCACTCTTTCGAAAACGGCCTTTTTACCCGCGGCCATGATCCAAAGCTTTGCATCGGCCGACTCATTTTTGCTGCCAAAGACAGGCGCATCGAGAAAATCAACACCACGCGTTGCGTAAGCTTCCTGTTCTCGCAAACTCGTCGCGGGCAGAACCGTGCTCATGTCGATCGCGATCTTGCCCTCCTTGATTCCGCTTAGAATTCCCCGCGGTCCAAAGACAACTTCCTCGACGGCTTCCTCGTTACTCAAACTATACATCACAAGCTCGGTGTCGCAGACCGCGTCCGCCGGAGTAGCGGCCACGCGAGCGCCTTTTCTGGCGAAGGGTTCACATTTTTCAGCGCTGCGATTCCAGACACTGAGTTTGTAACCGGCTTTCAGCAGATTGGACGCCATGCCGCTGCCCATGGTGCCGAGACCGAGATAGGAGATTGTTTTTATCATAGTTGAGCTTTCGGTTCCTTTTCATTGTCGCCCGTCGCAAACTCGTAGATCGCCGAAAAATCCTCCGTTCCACATCCGCCGCGCATCGCCAGGCGATAGATTTCCTTGGTTACGTTCGTTACAGGCATGGCCACACCAGATTCGTACGCACTGACGGATGCAAGATGCAGATCCTTTTGCATCCAGCGTAACGGAAATTCAGCTTCGTAATTCCCGCTCTCGATTTTCTCCCGCTTCGCCGCCAGAAATGGCGCGACGGCAGGCATGCCGAGCAATGAATCGAACAACACTTCGCGCGAGATTCCGAGGCCTTCGCCCAGCGCCATGCCTTCGGCGAACGCCGCCATCGCATTACCGATTAATAGATTAATCACCATTTTCACTGAAGTCCCCATGCCGTGACCCCCTACGTGAACAATCTTGTTCCCCATGCAAAGCAACAGCGAGCGAATCGTTTCTAAATCCGCATCTTCGCCGCCAACCCAGAAGACAAGTTTTCCCTCCTCAGCGACTCCTGCGGACCCGGTCACGGGCGCATCGACGAAATGAATCTGCCGCGCCGCCGCTGTTGCGGCCATCTTCTTCGAGAACGATGGGTTAACCGAACTGCAATCGACCCAAAGCGCATTTGGCCGAAGATAATTCAGAAAACCGTTCGCGCGTAAAGCAACCTCTTCGACTGCCTCGGGATTAGCCAGCATCGTAAATAGGATATCCACTTGATCGGCAACTTTTGCCGGGGAATCAGAGAATGTTCCACAAGGACCAAGGAACGGCTCCGCTTTGGCGCGCGTGCGATTGAATACGACTAACGAACGGCCATTCTTCTGCAGATTCGCCGCCATGCGACTTCCCATGATGCCCAGACCAATGAATCCAATTTTCATCTTTATTTCTTTCTTTAGATTTCTCAGACCAACTCAGGTTCGTACGTATTTCTGTATTCAGCAATTTCTTCGTCCGTGTTTTAACTTGGCGTCGCTCGCAATAAGCCAAGGGTCTGGATCGTATCAGCTGACAAACTTCCGGTTACGTTCAGGTGATTTGCGATTTGGTACTTCGCCACCGCGTCACGAGTGGTCGGGCCAAAAACGCCGTCAATAGAGCCACTGTAATAGCCCAAATTGAACAGCTGCGTTTGGACGGCTTGGACCGTTGCGCTATCACCTGAGCCCGGGTCATAAGTGGTCCCGTTGTAATCGTACGGGTCAGTGTTCGTGTAGTAATCGTACGGGTAGTAATCGTCAGGGTAATAGGGTAAGTAATCCCACGGAAAGAAACCGTCATCTAATCCGCACCAAAACCCACCGACAAATACAAAGAAGCGGCCATGGTCAAAATGAACATGCCGTCGGTCCCAATCGTTGTGCCAGTTCGCATCATGCTGTGCGGCGATGTGTTTGCTAAGGCTGGGAAAGCGCTGAGCCAACTGCCTTGCGACCTCTGGGTGCGCACTTTGTTCGCGAGATGCGCCCAAAGCAAAACGATTCTGTTCCCGATTGGGCGCCGTTATTCTGCCGGACTGAGTCATGGATCGAGTAGGTCGTCCGTCGTACACAGGCTGCCTGGACGATGGTCTTCCGAATGACGAGAACCGGGATCCTGCGCCAGCAAAGTTTGGAACGCCATGGGAGGGATGCATGGCGCCAAAGCCTACGCCACCTCCGCGGCTGCCAACTCCACCAGCGGCCAATCCGCCACCATGGAAGCCACCTGCTTGGAAGCCGCCGCCGCCGCCGTGGAAACCACCACCGCCGGCGTGCCCGCCACCGCCGCCACTAAAACCACCACCACCAAATCCTCCTCCACCGCCGCCGTGGCCAGCCGCCCATGTTATGGGTGTAAACGCCATGGCTGTGATGCCAACTATTAAAGTAATTATTTGGCTAATCTTCATGCTTTTACGCTCGGTCGCGGCTTGCTTGCTAGCCATTGCGCATCCGCGGGATTTTGCGGTGCTACTTAAGAGTCCATCCTCACTCCCTCGTTCGAGACGGAGGACCAAGTGATTGCATTAGCTTTCAACTGTATGATCGAGCCGCGCAGCTGTGCCCCCGACGAGTTCACGACACAGTATCGAGAAAGCACTATTCCTTTTCGACGGAGACTTCGGTGGCCTTAATTATCGCAAAGACGGTGTCGCCCTCTTTGAGATTCATTCGCTCCACTGAGCCAGTTGTAATAATCGAGGTTACGGTTCCAGCTGCGGTTTGAATGACGACTTCTGATACAACTTTGTCGGAAACAATTTTCTCAATCTTGCCCGGTAGGCGGTTTCGAACGCTTGTGCTCATGATGATTAGTGCGACTCCTGTCCAGGGCTGCTCGAAGGCCTGGCTTGCCGCAGAACCGCCTGCGACGAATCTTTCATGTCAGTAACGATCAGAAACCGCTGTGACGCCGAAGAGCCTGGATCATTGCCAGCGAGCACCTTCAGCGGTCCGATTGCCTGAACAATACCTGCGCCATCTGGGTTTGTTTTGAGAACAGCAAGTGGCTCAAGTTTACCGAACGGCGACTGATTAGATTCGGCCAGATAGACCTGATACTGCGTCCGCGGCGAAAGTCCTCTCGCCGCGATTTGAACAAGATCCAATAGGCCGAGTGAATTTACTGCCACTGATGCCTGAGCTTCTGGCAGCGCGGTGCCCCCAGCATCCAAGTGCAGCCGCGCTGTGTTCGCAGCAGCGCCGAGCGGCATCAGATTTTCTGTACCGGAACCGCTCGACACGGCATTTGGAACATACACTAAAGCTTGCGTCGTTTGTCCGATCGGAATATTCGCGATGACCTTGTTGGTGACGGTATCGATCGCCACGCAGTGTTCGCCGTTTTCCAGTGCCACATAAACTCGCGAGCCGTCGCCCGAAGGCCAGATTCCATGCGGAAGTTCACCTACCGAAATGGTGGCAACTAATTCCGGCGTCGCGCCTCTGCGGAACACCTTCACTTCGTTTGCGCCGCCGATCGTAATATACGCAAACTTGCCGTTGCGATTGTTTACGAAGTTTACGTGATTCGTGATCGGCCCAGTGTCCAACACCGCCTTTTGCTCAAACGGTGGCTTCGCGCTGTAAACCTGCACTTTTCCGACGTCCTTCAACGTAATCCATACCTCATCATTTTCCGGACTCACCGCGATATTGGGCGAAAAAGGACTTACTTGTGGTAACCGTTTAACAATCTTATGCGATGCTACATCGATGACTGCGAGTTCCGGAGTGAAACTGGAACACACAAAAGCATATTTGCCGTCAGGTCCAAACATTGTCATGCCCGGGCCATTGGCCACTTCGATGCGTCGCGTCTCCTTCATCTGCACAGGATCGATGACTGACAGGTAATTCTCGCCGCGCACCGTCACCCATAACTCGCGTCCATTCGTGGTGAAAAACGGTTCATGCGGTGAGCGACCGACGTAAACGACGCCTTTGACTTTGTTTGTTGCCGTGTCGATCAGCGTTACGGAATTCGATCCTACCGACACCACAGCCAGCGTCTTGGAATCGGGCGAGTAGCCGAGACCGTGCACGAGAAGCTGTCCTCGATACAGCGGACTCAGCGCGCCCGGAACGGGATCGCCGAGTCTGATCACCCCGACCAACTTGTTTTCCGCTGGGTCAATTACGGAAACCGTATTGGAAGTCTGGTCGGCCGTGTAAACGCGATCGTGGCTGGAGATTTGAATATCTGGCCGGGCCCAGGGCGCTTGTTCTGCCATTGCGCATGGCAGGAAACAGAGAGGCACCACCCAATGGACCATTTTCATTTTGGGTTATCCTTTCCGGTGTCAGGGACGGGCTTCTGATTTTCTTTTGCCGAAGTAGGTTCTCGCTGTTTCAGCCAGCGTTGCATCAGCTCAATTTCCGATTGCTGGTCGGTAATGATTTCCTGGGCGAGTCTGCGCATCTGTGGATCTTTGCCGTACAAAAGTTGCGTTTTGGCCATGTCGATTGCCGCCTGGTGATGCGGAAGCATCAATCTGACGAAATCTAGGTCGCTGTTTCCGGACCGCTTTATCGCTCCCATGGCCATGTGCATTTTGTCCATGCTCGCAATCAGTTCCGACCAATCAGGATCGGCCGTCGGCTGACTGCTATGGACGATGGTCTCTTCCTGAACGCCAGCGCGCAGTAGTCCAATGCCGGGGATCAGCACGCAGAGCGTTAAGACGAGCCCATGAGCAAACAGGAGGAGCTTCGCGTTGTGCGAAGTCAGGCGTTTCAGATCGCAGAACCCACCCAATGTTGTGCGTTTCATTTTCTATCGAGCATGCGATGCAGCTTCTTCGATTACAGCAGCGACCTCCTTTGGTCGGGAGACGTAAACGGCGTGGCTTGCACCTGAGACTTCCACTGTGTGACTTTTGGTTCGCGCGGCATACCGCCGTTCAAGATCAGGATTGATTGTTCTGTCTTTTGTCGGTACCAGCATCCAGCTCGGTTTGCTTTTCCACGCAGGTGTCGTGATAACTGCATTGAAATTTTCAGCTGCGTTCAAGACCTGTGACCGTGCCATAAAAGCGGCTTGCTCAGCGGGCAGGTCGGCTGCGAAGTACTCATGAAACTGCGCGGGATCGAGGTAAGTAAAACCGTCCGCCGTCTTTTTTATCGCATTAGATTTGCTGAGATCACTTGGAAAGCGCTTTCCGTCCTCAGCCTCACTCTCTCCTGCATCTGGCATATGGGCCGCGATGTAAACCAATGCCATAACCTTCGGATCGTTCGCGGCTTCGGTGATTACGGCCCCACCATAGCTGTGTGCTACAACAACGCACGGTCCGTCTTGCTGAGCGATCAAGCGTTGCGTCGCAACTGCGTCTTCCTTGAAGGCCGTCTCGGGCTCTTGCACGATGCTCACCTTGTAGCCGTGCTTCACGAGAATGTCGTAAACTCCTTTCCAGCCCGAGCCATCTGCCCAGGCACCGTGAACGAGAACAATATTACGAATAGGAGGTGCTTCCTTCTGCGCCAAAACTATGCAACAGCTCCAAAGCAAAAATCCCACAATCAACCCGGGCTTTGAGATAAAAGGTTTCATCAGGAAGTCGCTGAGGCCGGGTGGCGCGGGAATCTCCCTAGGAAATCGCGCATCGCGATGGCTATTTCCTCAACGTCGGTTTCGAGCGCGAAGTGGCCAGTATCCAGGAACTGGACAGTCGCATTCGGGTTGTCGCGGCGGAAGGCTTCTGCGCCTGCGGAGATGAAAAAAGGATCGTTCTTGCCCCAGATCGCAAGGAAAGGTGGCTTCGATTTGCGAAAATACTCTTGAAATTTCGGATAAAGCTTCACATTCGATGCGTAATCCAGAAACAAATCGAGCTGAATCTCTTTGTTTCCTGGGCGTTGTAGCAAAGCCCAATCCAATGTGTACGACTCAGGCGCAATGCTCTCTGGATTCTTTGCGCCGTGGGTGTACTGCCAGCGTGTCCCTTCCAGTGTCAGAATATTCTTGCGGATGACCTCCCGGTTTTCTGTTGTCGGCGCGGCCCAGTATCTTCGGATCGGGTTCCAGGCATCGCCAAGACCCTCTTCGTAAGCATTCCCATTTTGCGAAACGATGGCTGTCACGCGCTCCGGGTGCGCCATGGCCAAACGAAAACCTACCGGCGCACCGTAGTCGAATACATAAAGCGCGTAGCGCTTGAGTTCGAGAGCGTCCGTGAACGCGAGCACGGTATTCGCGAGCGAATCGAACGAGTATTTGTAACGGCGTTGCTCAGGCACATCAGTAAAACCGAATCCCGGATAATCCGGGGCTATAACTCTGTAGCGGTCGGCGAGACGCGGAATCAATTCCCGATATTGAAACGAAGATATCGGAAAGCCGTGCAGCAATAACACGACCGGAGCATCCGGCGGGCCCGCTTCCCGGTAAAAAACAGTTATGCCGTCGGCATTGATGTGGCGGATAGACGTATGAGGTATTAGTGCATCTGCAATTTTCATGTTCGCCTCCTTCACTATCAAGGACCTGCCGCTGCGGTCGAGATCGCGTTTAGCAGATCGGCCATTTTGCTCAGGATTGGCTCTGCGTTAGCTACACCGTGTCGCTGTGCAATCCAACTGGGTTCATCGTATGAAATCCAGGTCTTGCCTCCTGCGTCCTGCCAGACGAGTGCTTTCAATGGCAGATCGATCCCGATCGTCTGAGCTGATTGCATGAGAGGCGTACCTCCACGGGCGTTACCGAAAATCATGAGTTCGGTCGGCCGCAACGTCAGCCCGACTTCTGCCGCGCCTGCGGCATGATCAATTCGGGCAAACACCGTCATGGATCTTGCCCTGATCTCGGCTTCTAATCGATCCATGGTTTCCTTTGGTCCGAAGTTGCTCGGGATGCTAGTCATCCCTTCTATACTACCTAACGGGTTAGACGCCGGCATAAACCAACCTGGTAAAGAAATCGCCGTCGATAACGAAGCCGCCCCATTTTGCGTCGTAGTCAGCGGTCGGTTTTGTAGCTACAACCTCATCGCGCGACTTACCCTCCTTCTTTAGTGCGCTTACTTTCTCACGGATTGAAAGCAGCATGTCGCGAAATTGGGTTAGCTGAGACTTGTCCCCGATCGGCCCATGTCCCGGAATGACAATTGTCTTATCCGTAACTTTGGCGACGTTTGCTTCGGCCGCGCGAATCATTCCGTCAATGCTGCCGCCGGTTGAGTAATCTATGAACGGGAAATGGCCGTTCCAGAAAGTATCGGCCACATGGATAACGTCAGCTTCTGTGAAATATACCGAAATATCGGAATCGGTGTGGGCAGGGGAATACTTCTTAAGTGCAAGCGTTGAGCTGTTGAGGTGAAGAGTTTGTTCGCTTTCGAATAGCTTTGTCGGCAAGGCACCGGGAGGGGCAGACGGGAAGGTGAAGTTCCAGTCTTCAACGCGGGTGGTGACGGAAAGATGCTTCCGTGTATTTTCGTGCGCGGTGATTTCGGCACCAATGGAATGCAGCCACTCGTTGCCGTCGGTGTGATCGAAATGCCAGTGTGAATTGATCAAATGCTTCACCGGATCGTCGCTCAGGCCGGCTAGCGCTTCTGTTATCTGAGGACGTGACGCTGTTATGCCCGCATCGACAAGCAGTTTGCCATCACTTCCGGTAAGCACGGCGATATTCCCGCCCGATCCCTCCAGCACACTGACATTGCGGCGCAGCTTCGTTACGTTGATCTTCGCGGCAGCGGCGGCCTTGCGAATGACGATGACGGGGCTTTCACCGTCGGCGAACAGCCGGCGCGGCATTAGCCAAACGCCGGCAGTGGCGACAGCGGTGGATAACAAGAAACGGCGCCGTGAAACTCCGCAGTTTCGGTCGGCTTCCATGGCGATACTGTTCTTTTCTGTCAGCCCTTGAGGAACGCGAGCAGGTCGGCGTTGATTGTGTCTGCATGCGTGGTGGGCATACCGTGCGGGAAATCCTTGTAAGTTTTCAGCGTGCCGTTCTTAAGGAGCTTCGCCGACAGTGGACCAGCGGCCTGATAGGGCACGATTTGGTCGTCCTCGCTATGCATGACCAGAACCGGCACCGAGATCTTCTTCAAGTCTTCCGTGAAGTCAGTCTGCGAGAACGCGACGATGCCGTCATAACCCGCCTTGGCGCCTCCCATCATGCCTTGGCGCCACCAATTCCAAACGATCGGCTCGATCGTTTTCACGCCTGGACGGTTGAAGCCGTAGAACGGCCCGGCGGGCAGGTCATAATAGAACTTGGCTCGGTTGGCAAAGAGCTGAGCCTGGAGATCGTCGAACGCCGATTTGGGCAGGCCGAGCGGATTGGTCGGGGTCTTCACCATCAGCGGCGGCACGGCGCTGATGATCGCCGCTTTCGCCACATTCTTATCGCCATGACGGGCGAGATAACGCACCACCTCGCCGCCGCCGGTCGAATGGCCGACGTGAATCGGATCCTTCAGGTTGAGATGATCAGTGACGGCCTTCAGATCGTCGGCATAATGGTCGAGGTCATGGCCATCGCCTACTTGCGTCGAACGACCGTGCCCGCGCCGATCATGTGCAATGACGCGGAAGCCCTTGTCGAGAAAGAAAAGCATCTGCGCATCCCAATCGTCGGCGCTTAACGGCCAGCCGTGGCTGAACACGATGGACTGACCCTTGCCCCAATCTTTATAATAGATTTGTACTCCGTCTTTGGTTGTGATGTAGCTCATATTTTTCTGTCTTGGTTAATAGTTCATTGTTGCCCGCCGCATTTCAGACTGGTAAGACAAAGTGCGGCGCTTGGTCTCATCGTTGAAGAATTCGATTCGATCGTTCAACAGTTACAGGCCCAGGTCGCTTAATCCAGGATGTCCATCCGGGCGGCGACCAAGTGGCCAATGATACTTGCGCTCCGATTCCTTAATCGGCAGATCATTAATGGATGCAAACCGAAGTCGCATCAGGCCATTGCCATCAAACTCCCAGTTCTCGTTGCCATAGGAACGAAACCAAATCCCAGAGTCATCGTGCCATTCGTAGGCGAACCGCACAGCGATTCGGTTTGCGTTGTAAGCCCAAAGCTCTTTGATCAGCCGGTAGTCGAGTTCTTTGGCCCACTTGCGTTTCAAAAATTGAACGATCTCGGCTCGTCCAATCGGGAACTCGGCGCGGTTTCTCCAGCGTGAATCGGTCGTATAGGCCAGAGCCACCTTTTCAGGATCACGCGAATTCCACGCGTCTTCGGCCGCGCGAATTTTCTGAATAGCAGTTTCACGACTGAACGGGGGCAGGGGAGGGCGTGTTGCGTTTTCTTCTTTCTTCCCTGGTTGTCGGACCGGCGTTTTTTGATCAGTCATAGCTTCTCCTTTGATATATCCAGTCGAGGTTATCGGCGATTGTTAACTCTCGACCATTGCCGCTTCCGGGATTTTCCAGTCTCAAGAACGAGATAATTTTCGTTCCCCCATTTTAGATAGAATGCCGGTTGATCATAGCGAGGAAGCACGGTGGCCCACCGATGGGACTCATTGCTGGTTTCTGGAAGTGATGAAGGTTTTGACTGCCATTTCCGGTGAATTCACCTCGCCGGTCTCGGTAACCGTGGCGTAGCCCAAGCTGTCGTTTTCTCGATATGTGAAGCCGTAGCAGCGTTTGACGTTTGGATTGCAAGCAACGTCGAACGTTTCCACAACTCCCTCCCATACAAGGTCTCCCTCAAATATCTCTATGACTGCTGTTGAGGTGACGTGTCGCGCGATGCCGCCGATGTTTTTTTCCACAGCGCACTTGATGTTAAGGATTCGCTCGGTCATGACTCAATCATCTGCCCCACATCACGAACTGTCCAGAAGTCTTCGTGATGCCAGCGGCCCGCGACTCAGGGCCACCGGTTGTCGTCAATTTGTAACAAACATTGCTCTCAAAATCTGTTAGGGAGATATTCGTGTACGTGCCTGCACAGCCCCACGAAGAATCTGTTTCCGTCCCTGTCGATTTTCGACCGCCGGTGCGAGCGGAATCGATCGATTTGCGCACACTTGTCAGTCATCGCACTGCGACGCAGAGCGGCGCGTCGATGGAGAGCGTTTCTGAGATTTTTAAGAACGGACCTGCAAACTTTATGGCCGTGCTCGACGGCGAGCGCCTATTGGGAATGTGTTCGCGACAGGAAACAGCGGCGTTGCTCGGCGGGCGGTACGGTTTTTCGCTCTGGGCACGTAAGCCGATCGGCGAGCATCTTTGCAAGCAAGAGACGCGCATCAAGGTCACGATGCCAATTGGAGATGTGTTGCGCGCCGTATTCGCGCGTCCGGACAAAAATTTCTACGATGACGTGTTGTTAGTCGATGAAAGCGGAGGATTTCTGGGATTCATCGGTACCGAGACGCTTTTCAAAGTACAAAACGCCCTTTTGTTAACGAACATTCGTGAACTGGAAGAGCGCGACCGCGTGATTCGCCACAAGAACGAACAGATGGAAACCGATCTCCGTATGGCAACGGAGTTGCAGCAGGCGCTGATGCCGAATACTTATCCGAGTTTTCCGTTACAGCCCGACGGCGCGACGGCGCTGCGTTTTTATCATCGTTATCTGCCAGCCAGTATGATGGGCGGTGATTTCTTTCACATCGCACGTCTTTCGGATGGCACAGCAGGTATTTGTATCTGTGATGTGATGGGACACGGAGTGCGTGCAGCGCTGATCACGGCGATGTTGCGAGCATTGATCGAAACGCACGCCGCTGAGGCCGCCGACCCCGGTCGATTGCTCACGGAGCTGAACAACGAGTTCACGAGAATTTTGAAGCAGACTGGCACGCTCGTTTTCGCGACGGTGCTCTACTGTGTCATCAATATCAGAGACTGCACTGCCCGTTTAGCACGCGCCGGTCATCCTGCCCCGCTACATGTGCGACGAACCGCGGGCGAAGTCCGGACGGTCGCCTCTGGCGAAGGTTCCAGCGGGCCTGCGATGGGCCTTATTCCCAACGCACAGTTTAAGACGACCCAAGCTAAACTTGCGCCGGGCGATTTCCTTCTCTTTTTCACTGACGGTGTTGTCGAGGCGGAGGACAAGGTGGGCGGTGACTTCGGCATTGAAGGTTTGCGGCAAAGTATTCGGTCTAATCTTGATCAGCCCACCGAGTCTCTCCTCGAAGCCATTATTGGTGACGTTTACAAGTTTGCCGACTCGATGGTCCTGACGGACGATGCTTGTCTGGTTGTAGCCGAGATGTAAATGCGTTCAAACGCGATCCAATGAACATTCTCACGTTGAATCTGATTGCAACGACCGTGGTTTTCTACGTCGCGACGAGGATTTATCTCTTGCCACAACTTGGCCGCCTGCGTCCGAGAGCGGTGTTGATTCCAATCCTGTTGCTGCACTCTTTGCGTCATCTCGGCCTGATGTTTTTGACTCGGGGCGCGACTTATCCAGGCTTGCCGCCACAGTTTGCGTATCCGGCGGCGTTTGGGGACTTGCTTACCGCGGTTTTGGCTTTCGTCGCTATCTTTTTCGTTTCTCGCAATTCTACCTACGCACGGCCTTTGGTTTGGGTCTTCAATGTGTTTGGCTCAATCGATTTGCTCGATGCGATCATCCTGGCGACGATTTACAACGCGCCCGAGTTTATGGGACCGGCCTATTGGATTCCTGCGTTTTGGGTTCCTGCTTTACTGGTTACGCACTACATCACATTCATTGTCCTAACCAAGTACTGGAAAGGAATCGGGGATGAAACTCCGCATGCGGCATAACGCCGCTCAAATCTTATTCGCGTATTGGTCCGCGAACAACGCTGTTTGTCCGCCAGTGTGCAAGAACAACACAGTCTCTTCCTTCTTGAAAAAGCCCTTGCGTATCAAATCAATCATCCCGGCTGCAGCGCGCCCGGTATAGACTGGGTCTAACAAAAGACCTTCGCAGGTTGCAAATAAACGGATAGCTTCCCGCTCCTGTTCGGTTAACACCCCATAACCTGCTGAGCAGTAGTTGGCGTTTGCCAACACTTCGCCTCGTGTGAACTCAATACGCTTCTCCAATTTTTCACTGGCCAAGGACGCCAATTCTGAGACGCGTTGCTTCAACCACTCTTCCGATTCATCAACGCTAATTCCTAACACCTTTCCTTTATATCCAAACACGCGCTGACCCAGGAGAAGTCCTGCATGCGTACCACCTGAAGATGTGGCAAACACGATCCAATCCGCGCGGCAGTTTTGCTCCATGAGTTCTTTCATCGCGAACGCATAACCCAATGCGCCAGTCGCGTTCGAACCACCGTACGGAACGAGATAGGGCTTTAACCCTTCTTTAGCAGCGCGATCGAATGTCTCCTGAAGGATTCTGTCGCGATCTTTGCGTTCGGCGACGTATACGATCTGTGCTCCAAACAATTCATCGAGCAACAGATTTGCAGATGGCTGTTGCGGCTTTTCGCCTGTTAGGAGCAGAATACATTTGAATCCGAATCGGGCTGCTGCCGCTGCGGTCTGACGGCAATGATTGGATTGCAACGCTCCGCCGGAGATCAAGGTCTGCGCGCCTTGGTCGCGAGCTTCCGCCACAAGAAATTCCAATTTACGCGTTTTGTTACCGCCGAAGGCGAGCCCGGTTTGATCGTCGCGCTTGATCAACAAACGTGCTCCGCCCAAAGCCTCGGAAAGACGCGAGAGCGCTTCAACGGGCGTTGGCAAATGAGCAAAATGCAATCTGGAAATATTCATCATCAGCCTTCGATTTTCTGTGTCAGTCTGGATTTTGTCGCACGAACGCAACCAGTCCGGAACGCGCCATGCCAGATGCGCACGCTATCCCGAGTCGCTAGCCATGTCGAGCCGACTTCCGGTCTAGCGCCGGTCGCGTCAGCCGTTCGCTCCGTAATTGGCAATGCGAAATTTTCTTGATCTTGAGTTGTCGAAAAAAGCGTCGAAGCTTACGCAAAACAGCCCGTTTCGGAACCGCAATTCAGACACCGGTGGATTTTGTTAAGTGAAATGTTAAATGTTTGGCCGCGACCCCATTTTCCCCTACCGGTCAAGATGAAGCTGGCACTAACTCAGGCTACCTCATGACCACGATCAATCGCGTCGCTTTCCTAGGAGATTATATGCCCAGGAAATGTGGCATCGCGACGTTTACGACCGACATTTGCGAGGCGGTCGCAGCCGAGTACCCCCATTGCGAATGCATCGTGGGAGCGGTTAACGATCGCCCTGAAGGCTACGATTATTCGACGCGTATCCGTTTTGAGATCGATGAAAAGGAGGTCGACTCATACCGGCGCGCGGCGGATTTCTTAAACATAAACAACGTCGAGGTCGTCTCGGTCCAACACGAGTTTGGCATTTACGGCGGGCCGGCCGGAAGTCACTTGCTAGCTTTGCTGCGCGACGTGCGCATGCCGGTAGTGACAACGTTGCACACTGTGCTCCGCGAACCTAACGAGCCGCAAAGATTCGTGATGGAACAGCTCGATGCGTTCTCGAATCGTTTTATCGTGATGGCTGAACGTGGGCGAGGGTTGTTGAAGGAAGTCTATGGAGTCTCCCCCAAGAAGATCGATCTCATCCCGCACGGCGTACCGGACGTGCAGTTCATCGACCCGACCTTCCACAAGGATCAGTTCGGCGTGGAAGGTAAGACGATGCTGCTTACCTTGGGACTTCTTTCGCCTAACAAAGGCATCGAGTACGTCATCGAGGCGTTACCGGCAATTCTCAAGGAGCACCCGAATGTCGTTTACATTGTCCTTGGCGCGACACATCCCAATCTTCTTCTGCGGGAAGGCGAGTCTTATCGGTTAAAGCTTGAGCGTCTGGCTGAGGATCGAGGCGTGGCCAGCAATGTAATTTTCTACAATCGCTTCGTGACGCTGGAGGAACTAACCGACTTTATCAGCGCGGCCGATATTTACGTCACCCCCTATCTTAACGAAGCGCAAATCACTTCTGGCACCTTGGCTTATGCTTTCGGCGCAGGCAAGGCGGTGATTTCCACTCCTTATCTCTACGCGCAGGAGCTACTCGCGGAGGAGCGCGGCATTCTTGTGCCCTTTCGCGACAGCAATGCTATTGCAGAAGGAGTAACTCGATTCCTATCCAATCCTGCGCTGATGGCAGGAATGCGAAAACGTGCATGGAAACTCGGGCGCGAGATGATCTGGCCGGTAGTAGCCGCTCGTTACATGGAAAGCTTTCAGCGCGCGCGCGTGCGTTTAACTGTCCCGTCGCGCAAAGCCTTTGCCGTTCGAACTCTGGAAAATCGTCCCTATGAATTTCCCCTGCTAAAACTCGATCACCTTTTTCGGATGACCGACAACACCGGAATTTTTCAGCACGCTATTTTCAACGTGCCGAATTACCGGGAAGGGTATTGCACCGATGACAATGCTCGCGCCTTTATCTTGACTCTGCTACTTCCGGAGATGACCAGTCGCGTGGCGCAACGGGACGTTGAACAGCTCGCCAGCACTTATCTTTCGTTCTTATGGGATGCATTCGATCAGGAAACGAAGCGCTTTCGGAATTTCATGAGTCATAGCCGGGAATGGCTGGAAAAGGTCGGTTCAGAGGACAGTCACGCGCGAGCGCTTTGGGCTGTGGGAATGGCGCTTGGCCGATCAAAAAATGACGGTCATCGCAATCTCTGCGCGCTGTTATTCCAAGGCGGTCTGCCGGTCGTAGAGCAGTTCACTTCTCCGCGCGCCTGGGCCTTCGTCCTGCTTGCAATGCAGGAATATCTGCGCAGCTTCTCCGGCGACAGGATAGTAAATCAGCTGCGTGATCTGCTCACCACGCGACTGCTTGAGTTGTTTCAAGCTAACAGTTCGAAGGAATGGCAATGGTTTGAGCCCGTCGCCACCTACGACAACGCAAAGCTTTCCCATGCGATGATCCTGAGTGGTCATTGGACTTCGCGCGGCGAGGTATTCCAGGCAGGTTTGCAGTCGCTCCGCTGGCTGGTGGATGCGCAAAAAGCGAAAGCCGGACATTTCGCGCCTATTGGCTCCAACGGTTTTTGGAAGCGCGGCAGCGAACGCGCGCGCTTCGATCAACAGCCGGTAGAGGCCTATGCTACCATCTCCGCCTGCCTTGAGGCTTTTGCTCTCACGCATGACGAATACTGGAAGCGCGCGTCGCGACGCTGCTTCGAGTGGTTCCTTGGTCGGAACGATCTCGGCGAGTCGCTCTACGATTCCAGCACTGGAGGATGTCGTGACGCTTTGCATCAGGATCGCGTGAGCCAGAATCAGGGAGCAGAATCAAGTCTCGCGTTTTACTTATCCCTCGCGGAGATGACGCAGGCGGAAACCGCGCCCGACTTAAAAATCTCCAGTCACAAAGTTGGATGAAACTTCATCCGACGGGCATCCTTCTTCGGCCGGACAACAAACGGGTGGTGGTGCGTCCGTTCATTCCGATCAATCCCACGCGTGTCGAGCATATCATCGCGCGCGCTCTCGCGCTAAGCGAGCAGGAAACCGAAAAGCAGCTTTCGTTAGTTAGAGCGGATTTCAGCGAGAGACATATCGATCTCGCTAAGAGTTGGCTGCGACATTTCGACAAAGTGCGAGGGCATATCCCGGACAGTGAAACGATTTCCGAACCACGTCGCTTATTCATCGGCGCGCTGTTTTCCGGTGAGTATGCACTCGAATCGGCAGCCTTGTTCAATCCCTCGATTGTGCCGCATCCCGACCAGACCGGTCTAGGGCAGGGCGATCTCCGTTTTATCCTAAGCCTGCGCGCGACCGGTGAAGGACATATCTCTTCGATCCAGTTTCGAACCGGAGTAATCCATCGTGATCATTCAATAGAGATCAAGAAGACGACGCCTTTTGTAACACTGCCTGGGCGTAATCCTAATCCCACCTACTTTAAACGCGCCTTCCTGAACAAACTAAGTGAGATGGGACTTGAGAACGACTGGGCTGCCGAGGTCATGGAACGATTAGGCAAGACCTTCCTCCTTGATGAGTTGGATAAGTCCATCCAGCAAGCAGCGTCCGACGAAGCTTCCGCACACACGCGCGACGTGCCGCGAACTTTGGAGTGCATGCACTGGCTGGCGGAATCCAACTACGAAATTCATTTTGCTCCTTCTTCGGAAATGTCGGAACGCATTATCTTTCCTGTTTCGCCTAACGAGAGCAACGGCATTGAGGACGCTCGTTTCGTTCGTTTTGTCGAAGACGATGGGAGCGTTGTCTACTACGCAACTTACACAGCCTACAATGGTCGAGTCATTCTACCTCAGCTGATCGAGACGGAGGACTTCCTTAACTTCCGTGTCCTAACTCTTAACGGGCCGGCGGTGCAAAACAAAGGCATGGCTCTCTTTCCTCGTCGGATCGATGGACGCTACGTGATGCTTTCACGACAGGATGATGAGAACCTTTACCTGACGTTTTCGGACGACCCGCATTTTTGGAGCGATCCACTGCTCCTACAAGAGCCCCAACAGCCCTGGGAGTTTGTGAAGCTCGGTAACTGTGGCTCGCCGATTGAAACCGAAGCTGGCTGGTTAGTTCTTACTCACGGCGTCGGTCCAATGCGAAAATACTGCATTGGAGCGATCTTGCTCGATTTGCACGATCCTGCAAGAATCATTGGCCAGCTGAAAGAGCCGCTCTTAAGGCCGGAAGCGAACGAAAGGGAAGGCTACGTTCCCAATGTCGTTTACTCCTGCGGGTCGCTCGTCCACAACGGGCAACTCATCCTGCCTTATGGCATTAGCGATACGGCTTCGAGCATTGTCAGAATCGAATTAAGTGAACTTTTGGCGGCCCTTAGTTAAGAGACCGCCTCCCAGTCGCAGGCTGTTTACTAATTAATTTCTTTCCGCAATCGACAGTTCGGTCTGTTGTTTCGGGTTAACAAACGCGGTCCACGCAAGGCATCGCAAAGACGCGGGAGCGCTTCAACGGGCATTGGCACATGAGCGAAATGCACGAGCAGCGGCAGGTTGAAATCTTTGATGTCTACGAGTTCGAACTCGGCATCACTCCGCTTTTGCGCGACTTCATAGACCCACTTCGCTACCGCCTCGCCATTTCGACCCGGGCGCGTGCTTCCGAGAATGATTGCGATCTTTATCATGTTATAAGTTACCTCCGAGTTTTTACTTCTCCCCCTACCATTTTTGTTGTGCTGCCGTTCCCTTCATATTGTGAGTTCCCTAGCAAAGGCGGCGCCGCTGCCTTAGGCGCGAGCGCGGTTCGCACAATAGGAGCCACGCGCGTCCCGAGCAGCTCGATCGCGCGCATCAATTTCGCGTGCGGCAGGGCTGCGACGCTCATTTGGAATGTGAGACGGGAAATGCCGCCTAACGACTCGTTCACGCGCAGGATTTTTTCCGCGACGGTTTCCGGATCTCCTACGAGCAGCGCTCCGGTCGGTCCGAGCTGGGCGTCGAAGTGCGCGCGAGTCATAGGTGGCCATCCGCGCTCCCTACCAATCTCAGTGAAGCTTTGCGCATAGCCGGGAAAGAATTCGTCTTCGGCCGTCGTCGAACTGTCGGCGACGTAGCCTAGCGAATGAATGCCAACCTTGAGCTGATCTGGAGAGTGCCCCGCGCGCAATCCCGCTTCACGGTAGCGATCGATCAATGGCCGAAAACGGTGCGGTTCCCCGCCGATGATGGCGACCATTAGTGGGAGCCCGAGCATGCCCGCGCGAATAAAAGAGCCGGGTGTGCCTCCGACACCGAGCCAAACCGGCAGCGGGTTCTGCAGCGGGCGCGGATAAACTTCCTGCCCGGTAAGTGGCGCGCGGTGTTTGCCCGACCAGCGAACGTATGAGTTCTCGCGGATCTTCAGAAGCAGATCGAGTTTCTCGGCAAAGAGCGAATCGTAGTCCTCGAGCTCGAGCCCGAAGAGTGGAAACGCTTCGATGAATGAGCCGCGCCCGGCGACGATCTCCGCCCTTCCGCCCGAAAGTAGATCAAGCGTCGCGAACTCCTGGAACACGCGCACTGGGTCGGCCGCGCTCAGGACCGTGACTGCGCTCGTTAGTCGTATATTGCGGGTTCGAGCTGCGGCAGCGGCGAGAATCACCGTTGGCGCGGAATCGAGGAACTCGCGCCGGTGGTGTTCGCCGATTCCAAATACGTCGAGCCCTACGTCGTCAGCGAGCGTGATTGCTTCAAGCAACTCGCTGAGATGTCGCGCCGGATCGACGGACCGACCGGCCGCGTCAATCTTTGCCGCTACGAAACTATCTACGCCGATTTGCATTTGTTGGTGATTCTTGTTCAAGCTGCAACGCGCTGTTGGAAGAGACCGGCGAAAGCGGAGCGGACACTCAGAAACACAACGATCCAGAGCACCGTCACGACGAGAGCCAGAGGCAGACCACTCGGAAGCATCAATATGTGAATGAGCAGAATGTTGACGATGATCGGAGCGAGCAGAGTCAGAGCGAGCGGGACATAGCGATTGACCAGGAGCAGGACTGCCGAAATGACTTGGAGCAGAAATATCGGGACGAGATAATGGGAGACAAAGAGCGCGCCGACGAACTGGCCCGCCGTTCCGGAGGGCGGCGAGCTGGGAATGAAGTGGAGGAAGCCATTCAGTCCGAAGACGAGAAAGATGAATCCGAGAAGAAACGACATGAATAATAATTTTCATGTTTGTTTTGTTGTTTGATATACAGTATATTGATATCAATATAATCTGTGTCAAGATACAATTTGGAATGAGGCGCAAACGAACTACTCCAGAAAAAGACTCCACCGGCGTTCATGTCTGGCTCGTTTTCATGAAAGCCTTTCAAGCGCTGTTCCCGCATGCGGCCGAGAGCATCAAGCGAACAAGATTGGGCGACTCCGATTTCCGTGTCCTGGAAGTTCTCCTGCATAAAGGCCCGCTCCCGGTCAATACCATCGGGCCGAAGGTCTGGCTCACTCCCGGGTCAATCAGTGTAGCGGTCGATCGGCTGGTCGAGAAAGGACTGGTTTCACGCAAAGACCACCCCGACGACAGGCGGGTGCGCCGGGTGGAACTGACAGCGAAGGGGCGGGTGCTGATCACTCGCGGTTTTCGGGAGCACGCCGCCGCGATGGAAACTGTTGTGAGCGTCCTTTCAAAAAATGAGCGGCTGACATTGTTGCGGCTCTTGAAGAAACTGGGCATGCACGCCGCAGCACGCCGACTTGTTTCATGAACGTAGCTGCATCCCAATAATCAGACTCGCGGCGAATCTGGCCGGCCTCCAGTTCGAGGATGGTCGAGCCGCGGACTAACTGAAAATAGTGATTTGTCAGATTTGGGTCATGCCGCCGTCGACGAAGAGTTCGATGCCAGTGACGTAGCTACTTTCGTCGGAAGCGAGGAAGGAGACTACTTTGGCTACTTCATCCAAGGTTCCGGTGCGACCGAGGGGTATTTTGTCCGTGACGCTGTCGGCGTATTCTTTGATTTGTTCTTCACTCATGCCCAAGGAATTACGGTAGCCTGGTGAAGGAATCACGCCCGGACTAACAGCGTTCACGCGGATTTTGCGGTCTTTGAGATCCGTGCTGAATGTGCGCGCGAAGGAACGCACGGCTGCTTTGGATGCGCTATAAACGCTGAACGCCGGCGGCCCTGTGCTAGAAACGATCGAAGCATTCAGAATAATCGAGCTTCCATCCTTTAGGAGCGGAAGCGCCTTTTGTACGGTGAAGAGAAGACCCCTGACATTGGCGGTGAAAATCTTGTCGAAGTGCTCTTCGGTGATTGCACCCAGCGGGGCGAATTCTCCGGTTCCAGCATTGGCGAAGAGAATGTCTATGCGGGCTTTCTGCTGCTTTACGGTTGCGTATAACCGATCAAGATCGGCGAGATTTGAGACGTCGCCTTGTACTGCAGTAACACTCTTGCCGATCTGCTTCATCGCTGCATCGAGTTCGCCTTGACGACGACCGGTGATGAACACGTACGCGCCCTCGGCAACGAAGCGTTGAGCCGTGGCGAGACCGATTCCGCTGTTGCCTCCTGTGATCACGGCAACTTTTCCTTCCAGTTTCTTAGACATTGTCCTTCTCCTTCGCTTTTGGTTTCTTGTTAAGGGCCTTTATCGCTGTCCGCCCCGCTTTACCTCCGATAAAAACCAAGTGCGGCCCTCGGTTTCATCGATCCGGACTCGCGGTGGCAAGGTCGCGGTGTTCGTCGCACACCACATATCCGATGGGTCGACATAATCTGCGTCGCTATCGATAGGTCCTAACAGGCGGGCGATTTTAAGAGCCGTAGCCGGGCTTGTCAAAGAGTTCGCGAACTCTGGAAATGCCTTGATCAACTGCCAGAGCATTATCCGCAGCCGGTTCGGCTGCCATGGCCATAACCCGCTCGGCTTCCATAGTGACATCTATAACCCAGGCCACCGTAGTAACCATACCCCCCGTCACCTTAGTAGCCGTATGGATACCCACCGTATCCATAGTAACCGTACGGGTAATAGCCGTAACCGTAATATCCGTACGGATAGTCCCAGCCCCACCAGCCGGGAAAGCCGAAGCCGCCGATGAACACATCATTAGAGAATCCGTGATGGTTGAAACGGCCCCCACGAAAGCCACCGCCGTGGAAAGCGCCACCATCAAAACGGCCGCCACGAAAGCCACCGCCGTGGAAACCACCACCGCTGAAACGGCCACCACGGAAACCACCACCGCCGTGGAAAGCGCCACCGCGGAAGCCTCCCCCGCGGAACCCACCACCATGGAAACCGCCACCAGCGAAACCTCCCCCATGGAACCCACCACCACCGCCGAAGCCGCCGCCACCGTGGCCGCCTCCGCCCCCGCCGTGGCCACCTGCCCATCCTGCCTGAGCGAGCGCGAGCGAAGTGATGCCTATTAAGCTCAGTAATTTAAACTTTTTCATACCTTAAGATCGTTACGCTTCGGGTTCGGAGCCATGGCGCGTCCGTGAGATTTTGCGGTCCTCCGTAAGAGTGATCCTAACTCCCTCTTTTGAGATGGAAAAGGGAAGGCTTCGGGCGCGGGATTTTTAAGGGCTTTGTGGAAAGATCGATTCCTTGGCTTACCCGTGCTTAAGCGTGTGTTCGTTGCGTTTTCGCGGCAGGAACACGGCGTCGCGCCTAAGCATTAACGGGCATGCCACGTTCGGGCACTAATCGATTCTGAGAGATAGAATTCTATCGCCCTCAATCGTGAAGTGGTAATCAAGCGTGATAGGACTTCCATCGAATGTTCCCGATACTTCGATCGCGACGACGACTTCTGCATTGTCCTCTCTGAAGGTGGCCGGCTTGAACTGGAACTTGTATTTTTCGATTGTCCTCGTAATCCAGTCTTCAATAGCTTTCCTTGCGTGCAGCGTTTCTCCTTCGTCCCGCACAACCTCATTTTCTGCAAAGCAGGCAACAACGGATTTCACATCGTGCGCATTACTAGCATCGACATAATCGTTGATGATTCGAGGTAGTTTGATCGTCATGATATTTGTCTTCTCCGTCGGAATCACGCCGCCATTCTTTACAAGCCCGAACAAAAAACGCCGTGCCGTGTATTCAGGCATTCGTTATCTACAAGACAATGCCGCCTATCGAGTTACGCCGTGGATAATCGACCACGATGGCTCGCACGTCGGTCAGCGCCTTGACTGAGTGAGCAGTATTTGGAGGAATAACCACCGCACATCCCGGACCGCCCACCTGCCTCTCTCCGGCTATCGTGAGCTGTCAGCCTGGCGGGTTGCCTGGACGGGCTGGCAGCCCGCCCGCCGAGTCAGGCTGGCAGCCTGACATCCGAGTCTTCAATTCACTCGTCGCGTTGCTTCGAACAGGAACCAGGCGCGTCGCTCGGTTTCATCGATCCAGACTTCGATCAGGCTCGCGGTAGCAACGTCACGATGCTCGTCGCAGACGTTGTGCGCCTCGCGAAGTCGTGCGGCCATTGTCCGGTTGTCGTCTGCTAACTCAGCCAGCATGTCTAATGGCTCGACATACTCTGCATCGTTATCGAGCACGCGCTGAGTACGGGAAATCTGACCAATCGATCTCAGCGTAAGTCCACCAATCTTTCGAACTCGTTCCGCGATCGGGTCGGTCATCGCGAAGAGCTGATCGGCATGTTCATCGAGTAGCAAGTGGTAATCACGGAAGTGCGGCCCACTCATGTGCCAGTGGAAATTTTTCGTTTTCACGTAGAGCGCGAACACGTCGGCCAGAACGGCGTTCATCGCCGCGGTGATGTCTTTGGTCGCCGAAGCTGTGAGATCGGTTCGTGTCTCCAGTGGGGCGTCGCGTCTGTGAAGCAGTTCGGATGTCTTTTTTGAATTAGGTTTGTTCATAATGTGATTTGTACTGGTTGATGTTTTATTGGCGCGATCAAATACGCCCTTTCTGTTGTGAATTTCGGTGTTTTGCTGCGCCCGCCATTCACGAATGTTTAATTGGTAATGGCTCATCAGAATCTTAGGTCGTTTATTTTTGTTAGCCAGCGATCTTGTTGTTCATTCTGACTCGGCCATCGCTCAGCCGAGAGATAAGTTCAATTGTACCGGCTTCCTTATGATTCTCGCGGAGTCGTTCTCATTCGAGGTGCCCGGTCCTCGACCCGGCGTTTGAAATTGCGCAGATATTGATGAACTCGATCTGAGAGGTTGTCGCCAACTGTTGAGGAGCTTACCTTTAGGCTTACGCGGGTGCTGCGATCGGTTTGCGAAGTGAAAGACGTGACACCAGTTGCGACATGGTCGCAATGTGATTTCCCAGTTACCAATCGCCAGGCTAGTCGGCGCTCTGGAATTCGCAGCATGATTTCAAGCACGCCTTCCATTCGCGTGCCGTTGCAAGTCACGGCGATGAAAAAATGGTTTGCGTCCAGCTTTTCTACTTCCTTGACGGCACTTATGAATTGCGGGGAATCCTCAAATCGGAGCCATCGACGGTAGACACTGGCAATCGGCGCCTTTACCAGAATCGATCCTTGAGCGGTATTCATCCTAGGTTCTCCTGACATGCACTCGTTCGCACTCCTCACGAATCGCTTCGAGTGATTCGCTCCGTGCGTCCACGCCGGAAGATACTGCGCGATTCTCGCGCCAAATTTTGTTGCGTCATAGTTTTCGCTCCAGCCACAGAATCATCCGTTTGCGCACAGTAAACCACAGAGAACACGCAGGATTTTTCAGTCCCTCTTTCGAGGGAGGAAACAAAAGTGGCGCGAGGATCAGAGGATATTACAATTTCATCGGGGCACGCGGTTACAGGCTTGATAGTCTGACAGGGGCTTTCGCATGAAGTGCAAAGGCGTATTATGTTGTTTCGAACCGGAGCCAAGGAAATGCCGAAGACGGATCACAACCTATCGTCGGCAACACCCGCCGTTCTAAGATACGGACTGTCCATAATATTGGTCGCCATTTCCTTGTCGGTGACCCTTTTGTTTCAGGGCTACACGTTCCGCACGCCGCTTTTTTTCCCGGCAATTATTTTGAGCACGTGGTTTGGCGGCACCGGTCCAGGCTTGCTTGCTGTCGTACTTTCTACCTTGTCCATCAATTACTTCATCCTCGAGCCGAGATTCGCCTTCTCCTTTAGTTTTCACGATGTCGTCCATCTTGCTGTGTTTCTTTTTTCGGCATTGCTAATCAGCTCATGGAGCGCCGCGCGAAAACGTGCAGAGCATGCTTTGCAGCGAGCCCGTGTTGAATTGGAAGGCAAAGTTAAAGAACGAACAGCGGAGCTGACGCGTAGCAACGACCAATTCCGTAATCTTGTTAATACTGTTGGTGGCATCGTCTGGGAGGCTGACGCTAAAACATTCACCTTTTCATTCGTCAGCGAGCAAGCCGAGCGCATCCTCGGTTACCCGATTGAGCAGTGGTTGCGTGAGCCAACCTTCTGGAGAGATCACGTTCACCCTGATGACCGCAACTGGGCTGTTGAATTTTGCTTAAACGCGACTGCCCAGAAACGGGACCACGATTTTGAGTATCGAATGATCGCAGCCGACGGCAGAACAGTCTGGTTAAGAGATCTCGTCACTGTGATGGTAGAGGACGATCGTCCAACCAAATTGCGCGGTGTGATGGTCGACGTTACCAAACGTAAGCTCGCGGAAGAGCAGCTGACAAAGACCGAGGAGCGTTTGCGTAGTGTCATCGGCAACACTCCAGTCATTCTATTTGCTTTGGATCGTTCTGGTGTCGTTACTCTCTCTGAAGGCAAGGGGCTCGATACCTTTGGAGTCAAACCTAGAGAACTCGTCGGTCGATCAATCTTTGATCTTTATCACGACTCCCCGGACCTTCATGCCAACGCTCAGCGTGCCTTGGCGGGAGAGTCGGTGACCTTCGTCACCGAAGCGAGGAAGCAGTTCTTCGAAATTCATCTCATCCCACTCCTCAACAACAGGGGAGAGGTTGTCAGCGTGACCGGAGTTACCTACAACATCACCGATCGGAGACGGACCGAAAAAGAACTCCGTCTGGTGATTGATACCATTCCGGCGATGTCGTGGTCCACATTGCCGGATGGCGCCAATGATTACTGTAGCAAGGGTTGGCTGGAATATACGGGCATGAAGCCCGGCACCGAACTTAAGTATGGCTGGCTGGATGCATTCCATCCCGACGACAGAGCTGCGCACATTGCAAAATGGCGCGGCGCAACCGACGCTGGAGAACCGTTTGAAAGCGAAGCACGGATACGTGGCGTTGATAATGTGTATCGGTGGTTCCTAACCAAGGGAGTGCCGCTGCGAGACGAATCAGGCAACATCGTTCGCTGGTACGGGACCAATATTGACATCGACCAGCGGAAACGCGCCGAATCGTTTCTAGCGGGAGAGAAACGGCTCCTCGAGATGATCGCCACGGGCGCCAAGCTCAGGGAGATCCTGAATGTCTTATGCCTAAACGTAGAGGAGTACCGCAAAGGCACGCTCGCTTCAGTTTTGTTGGTAAATTCCGATGGTGTTCACCTCGACTCCGTTGCCGGACCAAGCCTTCCCAGAGAATGGATACAACAAATGGAGAATCTGCCGATTGGACCTTGTGCCGGCTCCTGCGGTACTGCGGCATATCGGGGATCACCAGTCATCGTTTCTGACATCGCGACTGACCTGCTGTGGGATGTGCCGGCACACCGCACTTCAGCTCTGAAGCACGGTCTCCGAGCTTCCTGGTCAAATCCAATTCTTTCTTCAGAAGGAAACGTCCTGGGAACTTTTTGTATGTACTATCGCGAACCGCGAAGCCCAGACGCGCGGGATTTAGGAATCATCGAAATGGCTACGCACCTCGCTCGCGTCGCGATTGAACGCGATCGAGCTCAGGAAGCGCTGCGCACGAGCGAGGCCAAGTATCGTGATTTGGTCAATACCTCACCCGACGCGATCTACGTGGTCGATCAGGATACACGGTGTGTTTTGTCCAATGCCGCGGGCGCGCAGCTAGCGGGTCGTCCCTTGGAAGAATTGATCGGTTCTTCACTTGCAGACACCTACCTTCCGGAAGATCGACATCTCATTGCTCTGCGGCGCGACCAATTGAAAGCAGACGGTGCCTTGCGTTTCGAGAGAAAGTTCTTGCGTAGAAACGGCGAGGTGGTCCCGGTGGAGGTTTCCGTATCAACATTGGGCGACGGTTATAGCCAGGCGGTTGTAAGAGATATTAGCGAACGCAAAAGAGCGGAAGAAGCTCTGCGCGCTTCCGAGCAGCTCGCGCGCGGCCAGGTCGAAGCATTAGCGCAGAGTTTGGACGTTCTTGCGACTGCGCCGCAGCCGGAAAAGTTCATTGGACAAATGCTGAGCACGATCGCTCGTCTTTTAAACGCGCAGAGTGTGGTTCTGTGGCTATTGGACGGGGCGGCTGATCCTCTGGTTCTGCGGGCTGCAGCTCAAGGTGCGAATTTCGCAGCGGCGGACCCGGAACATCCGTTTATTAAAAATCCGCTCGCATGGAAACGAGACAAGATTGTTCAGGAAGCGGTTTTTACCGGGGCCCCCGTCGTCTGCGAGGACATACAAAATGATCCGCGCGTTTCCAACAGCATTCGCGAGTATTTTAGAGGAAAAGGGACTAGGAAGTACCTAACAATTCCAACGCTGGTCGCCGGGCGGGTAAAAGGGTTTGTTAGTGTTCGTCATGGAGAGCGACTACCATATCGGCCGGAAGAGATCGAATTAGCGCAGGCACTAGCACACCAGGCGATGTTCGCAATTCAACTCAATGAGTTTGCCGAGCAAGGCCGCGAAGCCGCAGTGCTGGCGGAACGAAACCGCCTCGCGCGCGACATTCACGACACACTGGCCCAAGGTTTCACCGGCGTGATTATGCAATTAGAGGCAGCCGAGGATGTAATGTCCGATGGTGTGCCCAACGAAGCAGTCGGCCATTTGCACCGGGCGGGGCAGTTGGCCCGGCGGAGCCTGACCGAAGCCCGCCGTTCCGTGCATGCGTTACGGCCGGAAGCCCTGCAACGATCTAACTTTTGGGATGCACTGAAGGGTATTATTAAGAACACAACCGCAGGAACAGCGCTCCGTACCTCTTTCGGTGTACGGGGCGGAGCTCCGGATTTTCCTCCTTTGTGGCAGGAAAATCTGATGCACATCGGTCAGGAGGCTTTGACCAACACTCTCAAGTATGCTCATGCTCGGAATTTTGAGACGCACCTGGTGTGCAATGCAAAGGAAGTACGATTGGAATTCTCTGACGATGGCGACGGTTTTAAGCTACGTGATCGACATGACGGCATGGGTCTTACCGGAATGCGCGAACGGGCTGAGCAGATGGGAGGCAAACTGACCATCGCGAGTTCGCGAAAGAAGGGCACAAAGATTACAGTGATCGTTCCGTCGAATGGCAAATCGGCTTCGAAAAAAGCTACGGCCGCTGACGCTAGATAGGTATGAAGAGCGCGTCAAAAAACATCGTGTGCACAAAGTTCGTCATTTGCGACGGTCGTCAGACTGTTGCTGATTGCATGTTCCAAGCAACCCGCAAAGGTCGCAGCAGGCGCTTATCAGCGACCGCGCAGGCGGGGTAAATCCTTGATCGGCTGCGATGGTCGTATCCGTTGCGGCTGACACTCCGAAAGGGTTCGAGAGCAGAGAGCCGCATCTACAGTTGGATCAAGCCACGCCGGGTAGCACTTGCCACAGCTTCCGTGCGACTGATGACGTTCATCTTAGCGAAGATCGCTTTCACGTGCGATTTCACGGTGCCTTCGCTGATGAATAAAGCAGAGCCGATTTCCTTGTTGCTTTTTCCCTGGGCCATGAGCTTGAGCACGTCGATCTCGCGCGAGCTCAATGTTTCGCCGCTAACGCGTTCCGCGAGCTTGGCGGCGAGGTGAACCGGAACACATGTTTCACCCGCGTGCACCCGGCGAATACTGTCCATCAACGCTTCACGTGGCACGTCCTTGAGCAGGTAACCCTTCGCGCCCGCTTGAATGGCGCGGTAAATATCTTCGTCACCGTCGAAGGTTGTAAGCACGATGATCCGCGCGTGCTCATCGTGCTCCCGAATTTCTTTGATCGCGCTTACGCCGTCGAGCTCGGGCATCCGCAAATCGAGTAGTGTTACGTCCGGGCGATGCTGCTTCCACAAATCGACTGCTTCGCGACCATTGGTAGCTTCGCCGAGCACGGTCATGTCCGGCTTGCGTCGAATTAACGAGACCAAACCTTCACGAACCACAGTGTGATCGTCGGCGATGAGAACGCTAATGCGCGATTTTTTCGGCGCCGCTTGGGAGGCCCGTCGCTCTCTGGCGGCTCCGGAAAGCTTTCGGGAGAGCGCAGCGTCCCTGGCACTTTTGCTTACGGATTCCTTTTTGGTCCTCATGCGCGAACGGTTCCGACGGTTTGGAAGCCGTCGTCCCTTGCAGGCGTTGACTCGTGATTATAAGGCAGGGTCACGGCGATCTTTGTGCCCTTGCCGCGGGTGCTGATGATATCCAGTGTACCGCCCATTTGTTCGGACCGCTCCCGCATTCCAGCCAAACCGAAGCCATCATGTTCTTCTTCAAGTTCGAATCCATCACCATCGTCGCGAAACTCCAGGCGAAGTTCATTTGTATTAAAGCTCAAGAGTGTTTCAAAATTGCGCGAATGCGCATACTTGAGCGCATTGGTCAACGCTTCCTGACCAATGTGCAGCAAATTTTCCTGCCAAGGATGTGGGAGATCGCGCAGTTCACCTGTCAGAGTGAATGTTGTGTGAACGGTCGTCCCCGCAGTCGTGGTCTTGATGATTCCTCTCAAAGCCTCCCAAAAGTTTTCCTGTTGCAATGCCTGGGGACGCAACGCGCGGACTGAGCGGCGCGCTTCGGTCAGGCTGCGCCGCGCCAATTCGCTGGCGCGCTGCAAATGTTCATTTGCCTCTCTGCGATGGCAACTTGCAATGGCATCGTCGGCCGCTTCCAACTGCACAATCACACCGGTGAAACCTTGCGCGAGCGTATCGTGAATATCTCTGGCGAGACGATTTCGTTCTTCCAAAACGGCTGCCTGCCGGCTACGCTCGGCAAATTCATTAAGTTGAATCGCCAGCATTGCCTGGTGCGCGAGCGCCTGCGCCAATTCGATCTCTTCCGGCCGATATGGCAGGCGGTCGCCGTGACGAATACCGATGAACCCTTTCACGCGTCCGCCGACCAGGGTTGGAATCCTCAGAAATTTCTTCGTTCCTCCAGCTTTCAAATACTCGCGAAGATCGTTGGAGGTAAACGGATCACTTTCCACATCTTCGCAAGCAACCGGCGCTCCGGAAAAAAATAGCTCACGAAGTCCAGGATCTTCCTTCCAAGATAAAGGATTTTTGATGAACGGATGCTCCCGATCCGCCTTTGCAAAATTTGTTCCCTCCGCCCACGCACGTAAAACGAGCGCATCATTTGATTCATCCAACAACCAAAGGATCACACTTTGCGCGCCAAGAAGGCGCCCAATTGTGCTCAACATTTGTCCAAGGAACCTGTCCGGTGCCGGCGCAGTCGCGAGAACATCCAGGCTGTAGGTCAGCGCCTCTACCTGGCCGCGCGCGACTTGCTCGGAAGCGCGCAACGCTTTTTCCACGCGATCGCGTTCAATCGCTATCCGCACAAGGTCCGTCGCCAAGCCGATCAGTTCGAGATCCTGCGGGTTGGGACTCCGCGATTCGCGATAGTACATACAGAAAGTCCCAAGGACTTTTCCGGCAGAAGAGAGTACCGGATTCGACCAGGAGGCTCGCAGTCCGTGCTGCAGAGCTGAAGTGCGATGTTCCGGCACATCCCACAGCGGGTCAGTCGCGATGTTAGAAACGATGACTGGTGATGCCCGATATGCCGCGGTACCGCAAGAGCCGGCACAAGGTCCGATCGGCAGATTCTCCATTTGCTGAGCCCATTCTTTGGGGAGACTAGGCGCTGCAATGCAATCCAGATGGACACCGTCGGCATTCAGTAACAAGACGGAAGCGAGCGTGCCGGCTCGTTGCTCCTCAATAATCAGACATAATTCATTTAAGATCTCTTTCAACGCCACACCGGTCGCGATCATCTCGAGGAGTCGTTTTTCTCCAGCCAGCAAAGCCTCGCTTCGCTTCCGCTGACTGATGTCACGCAGGATCGCTTGGAAGTATCCGCCGCGTATCGCGGTCACAGAAACTTCCACAGGAACGATGCCGCCGTTCTTGCGGACGAAATTCCTTTCAAAGCGCAGCGTGCCTCCGGTTTTCAGTTGCTCGAGCCGCTCTCGAAACACGTAGCGCTCTTCTGGTAAATAGGTGTCGGTGACGGGCGTGCCAACCAGCTTGTTCTCCGGAATTCCGGCCAGCTCAGCGCCGGCACGGTTTCCCAAAACGCAGACGCCATCCGCGTCAACGACGTAGATCGCGTCGGGCGAAATCTCGATCAGGTCCCGATATTTCTCTTCGCTCTTGCGCAGTCGTTCTTCTGCGCATTTGCGCTCGGTCACGTCCCGCAGTGTGCAGAGCGTAGACAAAAATTCTCCCGTGTCTGAGAGGCGTGGAACGGTGGCGCCATCAAAATGGATAACAGCGCCATCTTTCGTTTTCCAGCGGACCTCGTATTCCCGCGCTTTGCCCGTGAGCACGTCCGCAAGCATTGCGCGGGCAACCTGCCGGTCCTCGGGAAAGAGCAGGAGGTCAAAAACATTTGCTCCGCGCAATTCCGTTTCTGAATAGCCAGACAGCTGGACGCCGCGCTGATTAATGCAGAGGATGTTCCCAACGCGATCCAACGAAAGGATCACATCATGGGATAGTTTAAACAGGTATTTTGCTGCGCTTTCGTCGTCATTGGGTCGCGGACACGGTCCGGCCCGCGCAGTGAGTCCGCCAGAAGGCGAAAGCGTGGTCGTGGACTCGACGGGCTCCGCGGCGGTAATTTCTGATTTCATACAAACTAGTTAACCGTCCCTGCAAATCGATTTCTCGAGCGAAGGTTGCGCGCGCCTGCACATGACTGAAGTCTAACAAGCCTGCGCTGTCGCGCCACTTTTGTTTCCTCCCTCGAAAGAGGTGTTATCCGGTCTCCCCTGCGAAGCACCGAAAAATCCTTCGACCGCTTCGTGGTAGTGCGACGCGGGCTTGTCTAGGCTTTGGAAACAAAACGTTTATCAAAAATGAAACTCAAACAACTACAAACCAGTCCAAGACCCAAGCTACCGAGGGTTCCTCGGCGCTCCCGGCGACGTCATGATCCGATGCTCGTCCTGAACATGGCCCTTTTTAACTTCACCGACGGATGGAACCGCGCGTTTTCAAGGGAGCAGTACGCGCGCTTCAGCGTCTAACAACTTGATTCAAACGATGGAACCCGCTCTCACCGCAATGAACGCCGCCAGTCACTTGGTGGTTGTGAAGGCGCCCCTTGATCGCGTCTATGAGCAGTGGTCGCATCTTGAGGACCTTCCCAAATTCGTTACGCAGCTGCAGGACGTGCGTAGAATTGACGACACGCATTTTTCCTACAGGTGGCAGCCGAATGGGGCCGACAAAAAGGGGGTCTTCCACATCGGTACTGCAGATTCCCGGGCGTCGAATCGCGTGGCGCAGCATCTCTGATGGTTTCATGTCAGGCGTGGTTTCTTTCGAGCCGCGTTCTCAAGAGGAAACGGAAGTTACGTTGAAGATCCGTTCGATTTTCGATCCCTCAGGTCTGTCGCACAGAGTGGAGGAGTATCTGGGTAATTTCAAACGGATGGTTGAGAACGGCGACACTATAAAATGAGAACTTTACCTACTCGGGAAGCACTGGTAGGCGCCTACTGGCGAAAGCTGGCAAGCTCTATTGAAGCTGCATACACGGGTCATGGCCGCGTGTTTGCAACAGGCGCGGCAGGCGCTTTGCAAACACGTCGACGCCGCGTGCAGGTGAAGCCCATTGAAAAACTGAAACCCGGAAGCACCGTTGCTCAATCAAGTTCGACCAGGTGAGAGAAAGCATGCAGGAGGAACAAAAAAGCCATGGATAAGAATTTTGAAAAAGTGAAGTTGCTGGCGCGCGACCTGCGCGATGGCAAAGAATTTCCACGCAGTCCGCGTCAAACGTTGGCTGGTTACGTGTTAGCGGCACGCGCCGTGGACAAGTGTCGCGCAGTGCTTGTAGGGCGGGAAGGGGAGTACCATTCCAACTGTCCGCTCGATCAACGCTGGCTGAAATTTGCCGAGATTGGTTATGATGATTTTCGGTCGTTCGTTGCCACCGGCGCAACCGACGAAGAGATTGTCGAGTGGATCGACGACCATGCTAAAAAGCGCCCGCGTGCCGAAATCATTGCCTGGAACAACAAAGAACGCGACCTGCATTTGAGCGACTTGCCCTTGGAGCTCCAGGAGTACATGGAGGATTATATTCAGCAGTTCATTCCTCGTAACAGGGTGGTGCATCACTGGTTCGACGTGTACGACTTGGAAGAGGAACGGATCTGAGACGGCAGTCTGGGCGAACCGTACGTCGGCAACGAACGTTCGGTGATGTTCCACCGGACTTCTGGTCTAAATTCCAGTTTGTTGTCTTTATGCGTCTTGAGGGTATGGCAGAAATGGTGCCTTTAAAAACCGTTGTGCCAGAACCGGATGGCGTGTCGCAACTAGTGGAACATCTTTTTCGCCACGAGGGGGCTAAGATGGTTGCCACTCTCACCAGAATCTTTGGCATCGAACATCTTACCCTCGCGGAAGACGTTGTTCAGGAGGCGCTCGCGCGGGCGTTGCAGACTTGGCCGTTCTATGGAGTTCCGAAAAATCCCTCAGCATGGATTATGCGCGCATCGCGCAATCTCGCGTTGGACGTGGTTCGCCGACAAAAAGTATTTCAGAACAAACAAGCGGAAATCACTCATCTAATGGATCGCGATCGCGCCACGCCGGACGAAGCGATTTTTTCAGAAGACGAAATTAGCGACGACCGTTTGCGATTAATGTTCGTCTGTTGTCACCCGGCCATTCCAGCGGAGGCGCAGGTCGCACTCGCGTTGAAGACGCTGTGCGGCTTTAGCGTCGCGGAAATAGGTCACGCATTTCTAACCACAGAGGCCGCAATTGCCAAGCGACTGACCAGGGCAAAACAAAAAATCCATCAGGCGCGAATCCCGTTCGAAATTCCCGCAGCCAGAGAATTGGGCCAGCGATTGGATAGTGTTTTGCAATCGCTTTACCTGCTGTTCAACGAAGGCTACAAAGCGTCGAGTGGCGAAAACCTGGTTCGCGAAGAGCTGTGCGAGGAAGCAATTCGCCTTGCCGAGTTACTGGCGGCACATCCGGCCAGCAACCAGCCGAAGACGCACGCGTTGCTCGGGTTGATGCTTTTGAACGCCGCTCGGAATCCGACGCGGCTGGACAGCGAGGGCAATCTGCTGCGCTTGAAAGAACAGGACCGGACGCGCTGGGACAAATCTATGATCGCGCGCGGCATGTTGCATATCGCCCAATCGACAGCTGGTGACGAGCTTAGCGCATATCATCTTCAGGCGGGAATCGCCGCCTGTCACTGTGCGGCAAAGGACTACGAGTCCACCAACTGGCAGCAAATCCTTTCGCTTTACGATCGGTTAATTGAATTCGATGAATCGCCGGTCGTAGCTCTCAATCGCGCCGTTGCTCTAGCGAACATTCGTGGACCAAAAGCGGGACTTCAGGCTGTGAGAAGCATTCGGGGTCTCAACAAGCTGAGCTCGTATTATCTACTCTATGCTGTGCAGGGCGAATTCGAAATGCGCTCGGGCAATCTGCAAGTCGCCGCCGAGCAATTCCGGAAATCGTTTGAGCTCGCGGACACCAAATCAGAGCGAGCGTTCCTTCTGAAACGATTGCAGCGCTGCGTTGACGGCCAGACGACTTAGCCAAAAAAAATTTGGTCCTAAGTCGGCTTGCTCATTCGTCGTATCCCCAAAATCACATCAACAGAAAGGAAAAACATGAACAAGTCAGAGAACAAACAGGTTGCAAGCATCGTTTGGTTTGAAATCCCGGCCGACAACCCCGAACGTGCTAAGGCGTTTTACAGCAATTTGTTCGGCTGGAAGATCAATCCATTCCCCGGGGGAGGTGATTACTGGCACATCGACACGGGTGGGGCCGACGATACGCCCGATGGTGCATTGAAGACACGCAAACATCCGCAGGAGCCGATCGCTAACTATGTCAGCGTCAGTTCGGTTAGCCGAATTCTCCAAAAAGATCGAGAAGCTCGGTGGTAAAATCTGCATGCCGAAAACGGCTGTGCCGCAAATGGGTTATTTCGCCGTGTGTCAGGATAGCGAGGGCAACTCGTTTGGACTTTGGGAGAGTGACGCGAATGCGAAATAATTGTCCCAAACTCGGGCACCCATTCGTTGTATTAGCTGGAACAGCCAAAATAATATTAGCAATCAAACAATCACAAATTAGGCAAGAACCATTATGAACACACAAAATCAAAACGGATATATGCTTCTGTACCGCAGCGATGAATGGTACAAGGCGCTTTCGCACGAGGAACTCCAGAACGTCATCAACCAGAACAATGCCTGGATGGAACGATTGACTGCGCAAGGCAAGGCTAAACCTGGCCGCGCACTCGAACGCAAAGGCGCAACCGTGTCTGGCAAAAACGGGCGCGTCGTTTCCGATGGGCCGTTTGCTGAATCTAAGGAAGCCATTGGCGGATACCTGGTGTTGGATGTCGAAACGCTCGAAGAAGCTATTTCCATTGCGCAGAGCAGCCCGAGCCTTGCTTACGGCACTTCAATCGAAGTCCGCCCAGTGGCTGAAGAATGCCCCCTCGATGTCCGCGCACGTGAATTGGCGCGCGAAGAACAATTCGCAAACGTTTAAAACTCAACAACACTTAACTATCAATCCACAACACAAAATATGAATACACAAAACCAGGATCAGAACGGATATATGCTACTGTTTCGCGGGACTGACCTGCGTAAAGGTCTTTCACCGGAGGAACTGCAAAAAGTCACAGACAATTGGATGGCGTGGTTCAAGCGCCTGACCGACGAAGGCAAAGCAGTCGCGGGAAACCCCCTGGAGCGCGAAGGCAAAATCGTGTCGGGGAAAGACCGTGTCGTGTCCGACGGTCCATTCGCCGAATCCAAAGAAGCAATTGGCGGTTATTTTCTTCTCGACGTCGCCACGATGGACGAAGCGGTTGCCATCGCCAGGGATTGCCCTGGTCTGCCGTATGGCATTCGCGTCGAGGTCAGACCCGTGGCCGGCGAATGTCCCATTGCAGCGGATGCGCGAGCAGAAGCGCAGTTGGCACGAGTTTAAGTCAACACGGCCAGGATATCCATGGGTCATTATGTTGATGGATTTGTAATCCCGCCTTCAAAGAAGAACGTGGGCGACTATCGGCGCATGGCCCGGAAAGCCCGTATGATCGATTCAGGCAAAGTGGCCTTACTGAAGGTTGCCGACTGGATATTGCATAAGATGTCCTGAAGGCCTCTCTTGTTCTTCACACATTCAAATTGACTGAGAGCTGGGTGTTCCAGCGTGGTTGGTACCCGGTTGATGGTCACTGTCAACCGGCGGATCGACCGCGTTCGCCGTGAAGAAGTTCTTGCTGAACTAAATCGAAATCCACCAAACAGACGAAACTGGGAGAAGAAAACACGATGATCGAGAACTGACTAATCGCTATGCCAGAACACGTTTGGCTACAGCACTATAAAAATGATGTTATGCAAGATGAAGAAAATTAGATTCGTGGACTGTCGCCGCAACGAAGATAAATCCACCTGATGTCCTGAATACACTGATTCGTTCGTCATATTATTAAAGTGAACCTAACAGCGTAGTCCTAGCTACGGAGAATCTTATGTGTTCCGTCTGTATCGCAAACGCAATGCTGGCAGCAGCTGGCGCGACTTCAACCGGCGGGCTGGCCGCGTTTGCAATGAAACAATTCTTTTTTCAACCCGACCGAAACCATCAAACAAACGAAACAAAACAAAATGAAAACCGAAACGATGGAACCAAAGACAAAGGCGAAAGAAACAAATCCCTCCCGAGTGGTGTCAGAGGCTGAGTGGCAGGTTGCTCGCAAGGATCTGCTCACGCGAGAGAAGGAACTAACGCGCTTGCGCGATGAAGTGAGCCGTCATCGGCGGGAGCTGCCATGGGTTAAAGTCGAGAAAGAATACGTTTTCAATGGGCCGAATGGCAAGGAAACGCTGTCCGATTTATTCGAGAACCGCAGCCAGCTGATCGTTTATCATTTCATGTTCGCCCCGGGATGGGAGGGAGGTTGCAAGAGCTGCTCTTACCTGGCCGATCACTTTGACGGCGCCAACTGGCATTTACCGCATCGAGACGTCACGTTTGTGGTCATCTCGCGCGCGCCGCTATCCGAGCTCGAAGCGTACAAAAAGCGTATGGGCTGGCAGTTCAAACGGTTGTCGTCGTACGGGAACGATTTCAATTTCGACTATCACGTCTCCGCCACAGAGGAGGAAAAAACGAAGGGGAGGATGTTCTACAACTATAAAACAGATGGGCTGATTGGCGATGAGATGCCGGGCTTAAGCGTGTTTTACAAAGATGAAAACGGCGACGTTTTCCACACCTATTCGACATACGGGCGCGGGCTCGATATTTTGGTCGGTGCTTATAATTTTCTCGACCTCGTACCGAAGGGTCGCGACGAGGACCACCTCGACTTTACGATGGATTGGGTTCGCCGCCACGACCAATATTGAAACGGCGAACAAATAAGGATCGGCGAATGAATCGCGTAACACATTTTGAGATTTACACGGATGATCCCGAGGGGGTGCAGCCGTTTTATCAGAACGTTTTCGGCTGGAAGTTCCAGAAATTTGAAGGCGGACCGATCGAGTACCTGGCTCGTCACGACAGGCGATGACAAGGAACCGGGAATCAACGGCGGTGTCACTCGTCCACGTGAAGGGCAGAGCCCCGGTACTTTAAACACGATTGCTGTTTCGTCGCTCGATCAAACGATCAAGAAAGTCGAGCGGGGCGGCGGCAAAATCTGTGTGCCGAAGATGGCGATCCCGAAAATCGGCTGGCTGGCTTACGCGGAAGATCCGGCTGGGAATGTATTTGGAATCATCGAGCCGGATGCAAGCGCGAAGTAGCAAAAGACGAACATCAAAGAGAGTGATTGTTCGGAAAGCGACGGTTCAAGCCCTCGCGAAACAGGGATGAAAATACCTTTCACCGGTGGCTGCTCTTGCGGTGCAATTCCTTACGAATGCACGGCAGAGCCAATCATGATGCTCAAATGTCATTGTCGCGATTGCCAGCGAGTGACTGGCGGTGGATTTGCCGCGGCAGTATTGGTGTCAGCAGAGTCGTTCCGATTGACGCGCGGACAATTGCGTTATCATTTCACGTCCAGCATCAGGCGAGGCAAACACAAACGCGGTTTTTGTCCCGAGTGCGGGTCGCGAATGACCGGAGCCGAATTCGAAACCGGGGATTCTACGTTTGTGGGAGTCCTGGCTGGCACCTTGGATGATCCAAGTCGGTTTCAGCCGCAGATGGATATTTTCGTTTCTGATGCGCAACCGTGGGATGAAATGGATCCCGCAATTCCGAAATTCGAACAGTATCCGCCAGTTCCAATAAAAGAATAAAATAACATGCTAAAAATTACTCCATTTTTGTGGTTCGATGATCAAGCCGAGGAGGCCGCGAAGTTTTACACGTCCGTCTTCAAAAATTCGAAGGTTGGAAAAAGTACCCGCTACGGCGAAGCGGCAGAAAAGGCTGCCGGACGACCTGCGGGATCGGTCATGACTGTCGAATTCGAGCTCGAAGGACAGAAATTCACGGCGCTGAATGGCGGTCCGCAGTTTAAATTCAATGAATCAGTCTCATTTGTCGTGAACTGCGATACGCAGGAGGAGGTGGATTATTTCTGGGAGAAACTCACCGCGGATGGTGGCCAGGAATCAGTGTGTGGTTGGCTGAGGGACAAGTTCGGCCTGTCGTGGCAGGTCGTTCCCAGGGCTTTGATCGACATGTTACACGATAAAGATCCCAAGAAATCCGAGCGAGTCATGAAGGCGATGCTTCAAATGCAGAAGCTCGACATTAAAAAATTGAACGCTGCTTATGCCGGGAACTTTTCATAAATGGCGCTGTCATGTTGAGCGGAGCGAAACATCTCTGTTTATTCATGCGGCGTCGATCGATCCGGAAATGACTAAAGATTCTTCGCTTCGCTCAGAATGACATTACGAAACGGTCTTTATGGTGTTAGTGAAACAAAAACCCGCAACGATCGATGAGTATCTCGCAAGCGTGAGCCCAGATCAGCGCGCTCTCCTTACAAACACTTCGTGAGACTATCCACGCAGTCGCGCCGAACGCGGAAGAGTGCATCGGCTACGGAATTCCTGCGTTCCGCTTGAATGGGCGTTCCCTGGTCTTCTTCGGCGCATGGGCGAATCACTGCTCGTTCTATCCGGGCAGTTCCACGACGCTGAAAAAATTTCGGGGCGACCTGAAAGGCTTTCAGACTACCAAGGGGACCATTCGCTTCTCCCCCGATAACCCGCTGCCGATCACGCTGGTGAAAAAACTTGTCAAAGCACGGATGGCGGAAAACCGGACTTAACAAGCTTATGCCGAAAATCAGCCCACGCCGTTTAGCACAGCGATCGTATGAGGCTTTTGCTGCGGGCGATCGGAGGTTTTTTGAGCAGCATCTTGCTGAGAATTTACTTTCTCAAGTCCGCTCGATGTGGGGCTGGATCGCGCTGGATACTTTCAGAAATGCTGGCCCGGAGCTGGCCAGGGTCAAAAGTTCAATTTTTTGCGGTTAATAGAACATGATGATGAAGTCGTTGTAACCTATGAAACGACGAAGCCTAATGGAGAGAGGTTGCAATACGGAAGTCTTACTAATTAAAGACAACAAGATTGTCAGCGTAGAGGTCTATTTTGGTTGGGACCTTTTGCCTAATCATTAATCACTAAGGAGAGAAACATGAGTAGCGTTCGAGTTCTGGTTGGTACACGAAAAGGTGCGTTCATTCTGACAGCGGATGGTGCGCGCAAACGATGGAAGGTTAGCGGGCCGCATTTTGCGGGTTGGGAGATTTATCATGTGAAGGGTTCGCCAGTCGATCCGAACCGCATTTACGCATCGCAAACCAGTGCGTGGTTCGGCCAAATCGTTCAACGCTCAGATGACGGTGGAAAAACCTGGAACACGCCGGGAAGCAGCCCAGAGGAATTGAAAGGCCCTGATGGCATGCCGAAAGCTGAGAGCAACAAGTTTGTTTACGACGGAATCCCGGGGACGCATCAATGGTATGACGGCACCCAGCATCCGTGGGAGTTCAAGCGCGTTTGGCATCTTGAGCCCTCACTACATGATCCCGAGCATGTTTACGCTGGCGTGGAAGACGCGGCGTTGTTCGAATCGAAGGACGGCGGCAAATCGTGGAAAGAATTGTCCGGCCTCCGAAAACACGACACCGGCCCGAAGTGGCAACCAGGCGCAGGTGGAATGTGTCTACATACAATCCTCCTGGATCCACAGGATCGACAACGAATATTCGTGGCGATCTCGGCCGCAGGCTCGTTCCGCACCGATGACGGCGGAACAACGTGGAAACCCATCAATCAAGGACTGCATTCAGAATACATACCGGACCCGAATGCGGAAGTCGGCCACTGTGTTCATCGCATCGCCATGCACCCATCGCGGCCCAACACATTATTCATGCAAAAACACTGGGACGTGATGCGCACCGATGATTCTGGCGATTCATGGCGCGAAGTAAGCGGAAATTTGCCGAGCGATTTCGGTTTCCCGATCGACGTGCACGCGCATGAGCCGGAGACAATCTATGTCGTACCGATCAAAAGCGATTCTGAGCATTATCCGCCCAGCAGGAGACTGCGCGTGTATCGCAGCCGGACGGGTGGAAACGAATGGGAAGCGCTCACCAAAGGCCTGCCGCAACGGAATTGTTACGTGAATGTTTTGCGTGATGCCATGTCTGTGGATTCGCTCGAGCCGTGCGGCATTTATTTTGGAACAACTGGTGGCCAGGTTTACGGATCCGCGGATGCCGGTGATAGCTGGAAGCCAATCGTGCGCGATCTGCCGGCGGTGCTTTCAGTGGAGGTGCAAACGCTGCCGTGATTCGCGTTGTTCTGCCGCCGCATTTGCGCACGTTGGCGCGCGTCGATGGCGATGTGGAACTCGACGTTAATGCTACCGTGACTCAGCGGTCCATACTCGACGAGCTCGAAACTCGATATCCCATGCTGCGCGGTACGATGCGCGACCACGTCACTCAACTGCGCCGGCCGCTTGTACGGTTTTTTGCCTGCGGAGAAGATTTGTCGCATGAATCGCCTGATGCTCCGCTGCCCGAAGCCATTGCAAAGGGATCCGAGCCATTTGTAATCATCGGTGCCATCGCGGGGGGATAATTGAGACCTGCAGCTCCCGACCCTTCGCAGTTGGAGAGAACATTTGGCGGTCATAGACCGCCGCTACAGAACGGCAACACAGTCAGGAATGATGTTACACAAATATCGGTTGAACAATTCTTAATCAAAAATAAGGAGGAAGAATGAATACTACAGAAGAAGTCGCAACAAAACTGGTGGACTATTGCCGCAAAGGCGAATGGATGAAGGCAGTGGACGATCTCTATGCAAAAGACGTTGTCAGCATTGAGCCGCGCGCGATGGAAAATATGCCAGCAGAAATGCGCGGACTCGATCAAGTGCGTGGAAAAACGGAGTGGTGGGAGAAAAATTTCGAAGTGCACAGCTCGAAAGTCGGCGGGCCGTTTGTAGCCGGAGATACGTTCGTGGTGCAGTTCGATGTGGACGTGACCGAGAAAGCTTCCAAGAACCGAATGCAGATGTCGGAGGTGGGAATCTATAAGGCAAAAGACGGCAAAGTCGTGCACGAACAATTTCTGCCGCTCGCCCAAAAGAAAGAGTAGTCAAGGATCACCGAACCGAGCGCTAAGAGTCCCGCTTGTGACGTCCACGGTGCGCAAGCGGGATGCTTATTTAGACTAGAGAGGGCTATCGCTTGATTGCATGGCCAAGACGGACTCGATATGCTCGCGCCCTATGTCTGAAAAGGCGAAACCAAGCCGCCAAGCGAAGAGCACTCAGCCTTTAGTAGATAACATACGCGGAGAATTCCCACTGCTTATTGGCTTGGGAACCGTGGCCGTTTTTTGGAGCACCGGAAGCCGACTGGTCGAAATCATCGAGCATCCGGTGGGGCTGATTGTTGTCTTCCTCTGGCTCTTTGCCGTTATTCTTTGGTCTGCCGTGTCCGTTGCCCGGCATGCCGACTGCCTTGCGATCAAATGGGGCGAGCCTTACGGAACTTTAGTCCTAACGCTATCCGCAATTACCATCGAGGTGGTGATGGTTTCGACAGCGATGCTGCATGGCGAAAATAATCCCACGCTCGGGCGGGACGCGATTTTTTCCGTAATGATGATTGCTCTCAACGGGTTCGTTGGTCTGTCCTTGCTAATCGGCGGATTACGCCATCGCGAGCAGTATTACAACCTGCAAGGCGTCAATTCCTATCTCAACGTCATCATGACGCTAGCAGTGCTCGGTTTGGTTTTGCCGGACTTTACTACCACAACCGGGGGGCCGACCTTTTCTACCGAACAGCAAACCTTTCTCATTGTAGTGTCGCTGGTTCTGTACGCGATTTTTCTGGTGATTCAGACAATGCGGCATCGCGGCTATTTCATGGAATCGGAGCAGGCAGGTGTGGCAGCAAGTCCAGGTCATCACTCATTGCTCGTGCAATCAACGGCTTTTCATGCGCCGATGCTCCTCCTTTATCTGGTCGTCGTGATTTTGCTGGCAGAAAAGTTTGCCATCCCTTTGGACAACAGCATGGAGAAGTTTGGCCTCCCTCAGGAGTTTGGCGGCGCAATGATCGCAGCCCTGGTGCTTACGCCAGAGGGAATAGGCGCTATCCAATCCACTTTGCGTAATCAGTTGCAGCGTTCGATAAACATTCTGCTCGGTTCCGTTCTTGCGACCATCGGCCTAACAATTCCCGCCGTGCTGACAATCAGTTTGGTCACGAAACGACCGGTGACGCTCGGGCTGCAAGGCGGCAATCTTCCACTGCTGCTTTTAACGCTGGCAGTGAGCGTTGTTACATTTACCAGCAGAAGGACAAATGTCTTGCAGGGTTGCGTTCACTTGCTTCTCTTCGCGGTATTTGTGCTGCTGATCTTTGCACCTTGAGCTGCTCTCCACGGTGCGGTCGAACAGCTGCTTCCCGCTCCTGCTTGTCGAGGCAGCACTTCACGCGTGTCTTCGCATTACGATGGCATTCGGTCCTTGTTCCGCAACCTTGAATCCAAAGCGTTCGTACAGGCGCAACACCGGTTTGCCGGCAACGAGGCTGACCGAAATTGTTGATTCATCAGGGTTCGCGCGGACCAGTTGTGTCAGGAGGGCCGTGCCGATACCATGGCGACGGTGCTCCGGTTTTACTGCAAACGCGAGTTCCGGCGGTGCATCAGGCTTGTCGATCGGCTTGCGCAGCCAAACGGCACCGACCACTGATCCATCTTTCTTGTCGTGTGCTACAAACCCTGTATCGCTGGCGCGGCCCCAGCCCTCGGCATAATGTGAGAACTCCGGGCGCTGCAGGATCTCGCGTGAAGGTTGGTGGTTACCAACGGAGGATAGTCCTTGATAAAGCATCTCCCGGAGGATCGGCTCGTCTTTGGCAAGAAGTGGTCGAATCTCGTATTCCATAGATTAATGCGGCTCTCCATTGTCGCGGATGAAGCGCGAAAACGCCAGTCCGACGTTCGGCGGAATGCTCCGTTTAGCCCCCTTATGCCGACAGGAGTGAATTTCGAGCCTGAATTTCGTCGATGCGTTCATGCCCGTGAGCGATTAGTTTTTAACAATGGATCGAGATTACGTCTTGGGTACGCACAATGAGGAACTAGCAAGACTCGGACTGCAACATCGCGTCTGGCGTCCGGTAGTTTTGGATTGCTGGCACAGAGCCGGTATCACGGTCGGCAAACGCGTACTCGATGTGGGCGCCGGCCCTGGTTACGCGACTGTCGATCTTGCTGAAATTGTAGCACCCACAGGTGAAATCGTCGCGCTGGAACGTTCCGAAAATTTCATCCGCGCAATGGAACAGGCCTGTCGTGCGCGATCGCTCGCGAATGTGAAAATCCACCAGCTGGACTTAATGACGGATGAATTGCCGAGTGGAGATTACGATTTTTCGTGGTGCCGATGGGTGATGTCATTTGTGAATGATCCTGCCCTGTTAATCAGAAAGCTGTGCGGCGTGATGCGCACAGGCAGCCTGGCGATTTTCCATGAATACGGCCATTATGAAACCTGGCATTTCTTCCCGCGTTTGGCGAATCAGGAGCGGTTCCGCGAACACGTGATCGCAACATGGCGTGAGTCAGGCGGTGAACCCGACGGAGCAGTGCCACTGGCCACGCTTCTGCCAGCGAACGGCTTCGCAATTCGCTCGGCTAGACCGCACCTGTTTTGTGTGCGTCCGAAAGATTATATGTGGCAATGGCCCGCTACGTTCATTGAGATTTATCTTCCCCGTCTGATTGAAATGGGGCGGATCAATCACGAATTTGCAGATCAAGTTCGCGACGATCTGGCAAAGGCGGAAAAGAATCCAAATGCTCTGATGATTACGCCACTAGTGTTGGAGATTGTCGCAGAGAAGATCAGTTAGAGTTGTTTGCCATCATCGGCTTGGTTCGGAAGCGCTCACTCTCTTTGATTCCTGTTCCTTGAGCCAATCTGTCAGCACCTGTACGGTTTTTGGATCGAACTCAGCTTCCTTGCCATGAAACGCGTCCGCGAAACTGAGATAATGTTGAAAGGTGTGTCCCATATCGGGAACTTCCATGAAACGCGCGGCTCCCGGGCGATTCGCGTTTACGTACTGCGCGATCAGCTCGTGATCTTCTCGACTCATGATCCAGTCGAATTGCCCGTGCAAGACCAGAGTTGGCGCTTTCACCCGAGTCCACGCTGCAGCAAGGTTCAGTTTTTGCAGCTGGTGATAAAATGCGAGCGGCCGTCCATAGAGATGCGCATGATCTTTGCCTCCGGGCCAAAGCTCCGCGAGGTCGGGATGCTCGCGCAGAATCTCTTCAATAGTTTTGTTTTTGATGAGCCAGTCGCCGTAGAGATTCGCCGCCGCTTTCATCCGCTCATTCACTTCGCCGGGCGCCTTGCCCATTAAGCCAAAGCGACGACGCTCAATCTCGAGCATGTGCTCAAACCAGGTTTTCACCCAGCCACCGACCACGATGTAACCGCACACCTGTTCTTTTTCAGCATCCGTTTCGGGAACCAAAGGCGCGAATCCGCCGCCGTTACTGATTCCAAGGATATAGACCCGGCTCGTGTCGATGAAATCGTAATTTTTCAACGCGCGAAAGGCAGCGCGATAACCGGCCAACTCCGATTCAAAGTCGTTTTCCGCGCAATTGCCCTCGCTGTCGCCGACGCCTTGTTTGTCCACACGAAAGAAGGAGAATCCAGGCAGTTGCGCGATCTCTCGAAAAGCAAGGCCGGTTGCGTCATGGCGGACGTTGTCAGGGCCGGGATCTTTGTTAGGAGGTGCCTCAACGGTGTCGCAACTGAGCCAGCCGGCAACGAAGATCACAGGCAGTTTCCCGCGCGCGTCGTGCGGTTTGGTGATGATCGTTCGCAATCGTTCCCCGCGTGGAGCGGTTACTGAATCATAAATGACGTCGACGTTTGGATAGGTCTCACGTGGGGTGTTCGCCCTGCGTGGAAGAACGTCGACGCTGAGAGCGTTCGAAGTCGCTGTAAGCGTTAGCACGAAAACGATTATTGGCGCGGCTCGCATCTGAATGTACACCCTGAGTCGTTTGGTTTTTCGCTTTGTGCAAAGGGGAATATCTTCGAAAAGTCTGACGTTTCTGGTAGAATCATGCGCGTTGCCCCAGACTGACGCAGATTTTCGGCAGTGAATGACAGGTTGGATGAATTTGATCTGAAGCTGCTTGATGCAGTCCAGCGCAACAACCGTCTCATTGCGGAGCAACTCGCCGAAAAAGTCTGCCTTTCAGCTTCGGCAGTGCAACGCCGTTTGCAATGATTCCGTGAACGCAAAGTTATCGAGACTGAAGTGGCAATCGTTTCACCCGAGGCGCTGGGCCGAAGTGTGACTGCCATCGTGGAGGTGACTATCAATACGGATCGCCCAAAGGTCGTAGAAGAATTTCGGCGAGCGATTCAAGCGGCACCGGAAGTGTTGCAGGCGTACTACGTGACGGGAAGCGCCGACTACATCTTAATCATTGCAGCAAAAACCATGGCTGACTATGAAGCGTTCGCTTGCGAATTCCTGTCAAAAAGGCCGCACGTGAAACATTTTCGCACGAGCATGTGATGCGTCGTGTGAAGTGGGGAATGATTCTGCCGATCAAGACCGATTACCAGGCACCATCAGGCTGATGTTCCTGTCAAACCGAGACGGTGTGCGTCTGCTTGCAATGCGGTGATAACGTCTCTGATCACGTCATCGATCGGCATCCCCAACTCTTCGGCACCCCTGTTGATGTCCTCACGGTTCACAGCGCGAGCAAACGCTTTGTCTTTCATCTTCTTTTTTACGGCTCGAACATCGACATCGTGAATGCTTTTTGTCGGGCGAACAAGTGCCACGGCGACAATAAAGCTGCTTAGTTCATCCACAGCATACAGCGTTTTTTCGAGAGGCGTTTCACGCGAAACATTTGCGTAATCCGCGTGCGAAAGAATTGCGCGACACACTTCTTCGCTCCATCCGTGGTCGCGCAGCCATGCAACGCCGACGAATGGGTGGCCCTCGGTCGGGCTGCGCTCAAGGTTTGGATGGCGTTCGTAATCCATGTCGTGCAACAGAGCGACTGCTTCCCAAAGATCGCTATTTTCACCACGCAATTGGGCAAAATGCTTCATCGAATCGGCGACGGCATAGCAATGTTTCCGCAGACTCTCCGATTCGACCCAGTCATGCAGGACGTCTAGTGCTCTGGAAGAGAGCGTTTCACTCATCGTTGTGAGTCTAATGGATGGGAAACGCTGTCGCCGCTTTTTATTTTCGTAGCAGTGTTGGCCGTGGGAGACAAGACGCGCCTTCTCCTCCGCTAATTCAAGCGCAAGAGAAAAGCGCGATGGAGGCAAACTAACTTGGATATTTAATCCTCTTCGAGAATAACACGATCAACAACCATGTTGGGACATGTCCCGGCATAATGGACTCGGACTGGAACGCCCACTTTGATTCTTGATTTCACGGTCGCTTCGTCCAGAACCCTTCCGCTTCGTGTCACGCAAGTGACTGTCTTGCCGAAGCGATAGCGGACGGGGCCGCTGCTTTCTCTAAGAACGATCGCACTTCCTGGAGTATATTCGGTGATTGTTCCCGTTCCTTCCGTCGTAGTCGTTGGGGTTCTATTGTGGCGAATTGTTCTGCATTTAGGAAGTGGAATCCGACGGGCCGGATCATTTTACCATCCGGCAATCAAAAACGATTCTAGCGCGATCTTACGCAGTCAATCGGCGTAATGAGAACCGCTTTCGTGATTGACACAGTAATGATGATCTTGATACGCATACCAGCGTTAGTGTTGGGAGATCTCGTGCGTCGTTGCGTTGTTCTTACAAGACTGGCGCTGTGTGATCTTCGTTCTTGTATTCCTGCCGATCGCCGTTTGTACGAGCGGGAACCAGAAAAGCGCCGTCAGTCGTAAAGTGTGCGGCTTATCTCGTTGACGAGGATCGCGCTGAAAATCGCCGATGAATTACCGTCGGCTGTCGAGTCATCCGCCACTCAATTCGCATTCCTTCGCGATCCTGAGCGCGGGGGCGTGTCGGTCTGGATTCTGTTAAGAATCTAGTAACGGCGAAACGTACACGAGCGACGGTAACAGCACTCTCAAGGCTGCGAGATCTAATTCACTTCCGCCTGTCGCCGTGGCGATGCGAAAAAGGAGCAATCTGGCCCAGAATGTCAGGAATCTGTCAGGCAGACCCCAAAATCGGCCATTTTACTATGGCAGCGCGTACGGGAGTCGAACCCGTGTACCAGCCTTGAGAGGGCTGTGTCCTAACCACTAGACGAACGCGCCGTAAACCAGAATGCGTTTTAGGAATACTGCATCGACTGTGGGCTGGCAAGGTGGTCGCCGAAGAACGATTTTTTCCCTTTCTTCTTCTTCTGTTTATGGGCGGGCTTTTTGGGGGCTGGCGTGCCTGATGGCGTTGGCGTCGGGGTAGAGGTATCTGGGGTAGGCCGCACATTTGGCTGAGCCAGCATTGCCTGATGAGAAGTCTTTAATGCCTGCAACGCCAACTTGATTTCGGGAGTTGTAGCCAGGGCGGACATCCGTTCGTAGTAGACGTTGTAGTAATTGCGGAGCCGATTCCTTCTTTCCAAATCAGTCCGTGCGGCCTGGGCATACGCCTTCGCAGCCTGCACCTGTGGATCATTCACTGTCCGATTTTTTAGTTGTCGCCATTCTACGTGCACGCGTGCTGCATCAGCTTCTGTTCCGAGCGACCTCGGCTTTGAAAAAGTCTGGTCCAGCTGTGATATCTCCGGCAGCTCGGGGCCGTTAGGGGGTACGGGTGAGGGCGTTGGTTCCAGTTGGTCTTGCTGCTCATAAAGATCCACAGATGGTGGAGCGGCGTCCTGTCCGTGTAGCATGAGCGCCATGCCAATTAGAGTCACTAAAGCAATCCACCCGTATATTCTCATTCCCGATTTTGTCCGCAATGTAACCGAATTTCAGGATGCGGGAAGGCGGCATCGATGATAAAGGAACGACGCCAATCCGAGCAAATTTGAGTCACATTTAGGTCACACAATTGTTTGCCAGAAGTTTCTTGCGCGTGTGCGGAAAGCAGCGGAAGGCGTCTGCATGAAAACCGTTTCGAAAACACGACCTGGCAACGTTACGCCTTTTGTTCTTGAAGGTTGCTGGGCGCTCGATGGCCTTGACCAACCAACGATGCGATGGCTTAGCAAGATAGCGAAGCGAAAACATGTGGCGGTCGCCGATGTCATTTACGAAGCTATCGAGTCGTTCCTCGCGAAATGGGAAGCTGAGGCCGAACTCGAAACAAAAATCATCAAATTTCCGACGTCGCTAAAAAGGTAGTCGTCAACGGATTGCGGATTCTAGTCAACAAACGCAGTCAGCTTTTCATCGGCGTGCGCAGAACCGCTTTCCGTCTCGATGGCGTTTTGTCACGAAGAAACAGGCGCAACAAACTGCGACGGAGGGGCCAGGATTCACGGGGACTTACCCTGGCGCGGTGAAACAATCAGTCAGCACGGCGCTCAAATAACCGCCTCTCCGCACCGGTGAGTGTTCGCAGTTTGTTGCGAAAGAATTTCAAGCTGGAATTCTGCATTTTGTCACGCAAAAAGTGCACTTGCGAAATATGTTTGAGTAAAGCAATCAGCACCGCGGTTGACTACGCGATATTGCGCAGCCGCTCGCATGATGCCGTGATTCGCGTTTACGGTCACGCGGGCGAGTTTAGAGAGTAAGACTAGTCTGTTGTGCTTTCGCAGGGCAGAAGAAAGACGGCAATTGGGGTCGCCGGTCTAAACGTTCTCTGTCCTGCGTTGTAACCGACTTCGCTCGTTCTTGTCATGTATGCTCTGTCCCTCGGCGTCGTAGGGCGAATTGTCGGATTAGTTTACATGTCAGGGATTTCGGAAAGCGTCTGTGAGGTTTGGCCCTACAAAAAATCGTGCTAACTTAGACGCTTACTACGAGCGACTTACAATTAACCTCGCGGCAACTCAAATGAGCATTGGCATGACCCAAGCTGTAGCACAGACAAAAAGCTGATCAATGCTTGTCGGACCTCAAAAAGTCACACACGATAGCGGTTGGAATTCAAGCCGCAGCGCAGCGACGACCAGCTCGAAACACGTTTACGAAATTCGAACGCTCAAAGATCGCCGTGGATTTGAACTAATTAGCGACCGGCTCCCATTGGGGGTGCTATGGTTTGAAGGACCGGACGCACTTGTCGACGCGGTCATTTACGCGAAGTTTTACTCGTCCTCGCACCCGGCGACCATTCGTGTGTTCGACGAAGCCGGGGCCGTCATCGGGACGCACCAATCAACCGGCGATTTTCGTAGCACATAAGGCAGAAGAGCCGCTACCGGAGCGGTTAAAGGCTTTCGTCGGAATTTCTTACAACCGTCGGAAATTCTTACGATTGTCAGATAATGCATCACAAATCTGCAACCTTTGATAAACATTGAAACTATTTTATGCTTCAAAAGGGCGTGTTGTTGCCGATTAATGCATGCTGCCAGACGGGGATTTTGCGCGAGTTGCTTCACCGGCAGTCCACACGTAGCACCGTGTCGGTTCCAACTATGCACCGACTGATCGCAAGAGGACTGCCACCACTTGGCCATCTTTCAAGCCGCGCATCGGGTTTCGCGCGTCAAACCACGGCTTTTTGATCTTCAAGATGATTCGCTTTTTCGCGTTAATCGCGCCCGGAGTTTCTTTCAGGGTCGGTGCATAAACTTTCTGCAGCTACGCAATCAGCGCGATCTTGCCAAGACGCGGGTCTGTTCGCTCCAGACGGTCTTTAAAGTCGCGCAGCTAGCGCTTGGCAAGGGCAAGGTCTTTGACCTTCAAAGGATTCACGATAGAGCTTGCCGCCGTGCCGGACGCGTGCATGATAGGCGCCAGACGGGATGTTACTGGTAGAGACCGGAAACACGCTTAACCTTGTGCCACTTTGGTTTGTTTTTCGTGCGACGAGAGACAGCGTTAGATTGCATGAAAATACGTTGTTAGTATCAAACTAGAGTATCAAACGAAAAGGAAGCCGGTACTATCGGGGCGTAGCTTAGCTTGGTAGAGCGCGTGGTTTTGAACGACTTATATCGGGTTTTAAAGGGTTCGCACATTGCCCTCGTGATCAAAGTGCAACACCGTTTCTCATAGGTAGAATCGTATCTCCGGCAGAATAAACACGTTATCTCATGTTCTCAGGTAACAAGATTGGTAGTATCAGATATCAGTGCACATGGCCTAACGAGCGCCTTTAATCTTTTGCGCACTAGGCCAGCCGGGGGCCGGAAAGGTGGCGATACTGCGTCTGGTGCGCTGGCCAGGTCAAGACAGCGGGCAACACCTTGCAAAGCGAACACAAGGCTCGTAACCCTGCCCCGATTTCAGGGTAGGGTTGTCAGCTTGTCGATGAGTGCGCCGGGCGTGCTGGCGGCCTCGTAGTTGAGGCTCCGAAACGATTCCGCTTCCTAAATGCCGAACGATTCGGCACAATTCGCGTAGATGGCCCTAGATGTTTCGCCGGTAGTCACACTCCATAGATATTTTATCGCCGCAAACAAGATGCGGATTCGTTTCGATAAGGCTCTCCGGGATCCAGAGGTTATTAACCGATTCGCGGAAACTGACCCGCTTACGCGTCTGCTTGCGTTGCACGCGGATGATTACGGCGTGTTTATGTTTTACTGGTACTCTGGCATCTACGTTGTTATCGAAGGGTTCAGAGAACTGGAGTTAAAGGACGCGATAGGTTTACGTACTGAACGCTCGGTCGCCGGTACAATTCAAATCTCGACTGCGATCCGAAAAATTGCGTGGCTCGGTTGCGGATCGCCGCCCGTCCTGGCTGGCTGTTGCGTCCAAGGAAGCTGACACTACCGTGGAGAAAAACTGACGATCATGACTCAGGCGGTAACCGAGTTTTTCCTCAGCGAAGACATCGAAAATTTCGCGATCAAAAATGACGACTCGTCTTTAGTCGCGAAACCCCTCTGGGTTCGTGTAGAAAGACAGGGTGCTTTCCATTTAGCGCTTGCCCTTAGCATCGGACAAACGGCAAGAGGGCCCCTAATGCAGTTTTGGCGCGATATGTCGATGTCGTGCGAACTGAGCTCGACCATAGACGAGAAGAACGTTGAAGGTTTTTCGTTTAAGGCGTTTTTTGAGCCCGAGGATGGGGCGGCGAGAATCATACTGCATGAAGCACCTGTGAACTGCAATAACAGAGAGTCAAATTTTAGCCTCGACCTGTCAGTGTTGCGGAACCGGCGCGCACATCTGGGGCTTCGGTGCTTTTCTGCAAGCGGCCGCCGCGATTTCGGGTCGAAGCTCGCTGTTGTTAACTGGGTCGCCGGTCCCACTAACCGCATTAGCCTGCTCACTGCTCGCCGTCATCGATCGCGCCGTATCAAGGCCACACTGAAGCAGTTTGACAAAGCCTATGACCATCCCATGTATGCCAGTCGCAAAGCGGATGAGGAAGGACAGGCTGCCTCAGGCCTTTCACTGCTAACGAAAATCTCACCGGGGCCCAGGCCAAGGTCCGAAGACGCGGCGACAGCGGAATGTCTTCTAGACCTCCCGTCGGCAAGGGTTACGGAAGGCGACGACGTATATGGCTACGCACAAAGGGTATTGGGGAGCCTCATTGCGGCTAAGCATCCAAATTTTCCGAAGCGCATTCAATCCATCAATCAGCGCGAGAGTCGTCCGGTCCGGATACTCTCACTCTGCTCTGGAGCTGCAGGCATAGAAAGGCAAATCATTGCCAAGGCGGGGTGCCCTGTGCAAATAACGCTGTTCGATCTTAACGAGAATCTGATGCGAAAGGCAACCGCCGCACTTTCCTCCGTTGCCGAAATATCGGGCGTTCTCGGTGACATAAATGTCATATCGGCGGAGCAATTCGGCAATATTACTTTCGACGTTGTTATGTTCGTGTCGGGCCTGCATCATGTCGTGGAGATTGAGCATGTGCTTCAAACAATCATTGAATTACTCGTCCCGAATGGCGAATTTTGGATTGTAGGAGAAGCGATTGGCCGCAATGGAAATCAGCTATGGCCTGAAGCGCTGGATGCGGCTAACCGGATATTTTCGCTCCTTCCGGAGCGCTTCCGCCGTAACTCGTCTACCCGCAAGGTCGATTCCACGGTTCCCGAAACAGACTTCTCAGCCAATAGTTTCGAAGGAATTCGCAGTGAGGAGATCGAGTCGCTCCTGTTGCGTTACCTCGACCCTGTGCAGATCTGGCGGAGAAACTGCTTTCTGTGGCGCTTGGTTAATCCAGTCTACTTCCCTAACTACGACCTGAAAAAACAGGAAGACCGCTACATAGTCCTGTCCTTGGTTGCTGCAGAGTACAACCTATGGAAAAGTGGTGGGCGTCCAACAGAGAGCCACAGCGTCTATCGGAGGCGCTAACCCACACGGGACACGTACGAGCCGCTAGCGAAAGGAGGGAATTCGTCTCTCGCTCCCGAACCAGACCGCGAGTTGTTTGATGATCTGCGGAGTAACGGCTGATTGACAACGCTCTAACCCCCGTCGAAATCATCGGAGGGTCTCATTCTGCCAATGGACTTCGCAACGGACAGCTGCCCCGTTGCAGCCTCAATCTGTTGGGTCCCAGCCGTGGGGTTTTGCGTGACCGAGGACGGTTTTTCCGGGATGTTCATTTTGCGAGCGATTTCGCGGAGGCTAATCCCGGCTGCGTACCCCGTCTTAATCTGCTCCCAAGTTTCGTTAGTGATCTTTCGGCGCATAGGTTTTGGATTAATCGTAAATTTCGATAACTTTGTACTCATCGCTGGTCAAAGATTTGAATTGTACAAGCGACCGAGCGTTACTTAGACCGCACCAGCCTTGTGAGGGTGTTTGCCTCCCCTCGTGGACTCTTTGCCGTTGCGACTTTGTTGCCAGAATTAAACGGCCTTTCCCGCTTTACAGGATCGTGCCAGAACCCGTTTTTGATTGCGGGATGGCAAATGATCGGGCCCGTTGGATTCCGCTTCCTAAATGCCGAGTAATTAGGCATAATTCGCGCCGTGCAGCCTTTTAATCGCTTTTCTCCATGAGCGTCATTGCTCGGAAATTTGGACTTTGAAAACAGCGTCCATAGTCGCAGTTATCTTTCTAATCACATCTATTCCCTTTTTACGGACAGAAGATCAGCAAGTTGCTCCGAAAAGCATAGAAGGTCTCCTAATGACATTTCGAGATTACGTTTGCTACGAGAGCCTGTTTTTATTCTGGGCGGAAGGGAGATACACTTTAGTTGCAATGGCATTGCCGACTTGTCACAGCTATGTTGAAATGCACACAGAAGCCGGAAAAATAGGAATGGCACGTCACAGATTCACGCCATGCTTTCTTGGTTTTCGCCCCGACCAAAGGCAAGAAGCAGGTGTATAAATTCACGTTCGACACGCCCACGCTCGCGACTGGCTATCTAGAGGAGTACGTTAGACCATACAAGTTCAACTTCGATAAACTTTGAAGCCGCGAGGAGGGCCGCCGTCGATGGAAACAAGTCACAGCACATTTACGAAATCCGCCCGCGCAGAGATAAGCACGGCGTCGATCTGATCTCTGATGCGCTGCCGTTCGCCCGCTAATGGTAATGGAGAGTCAAAGGCATGCTAGAATCATCCAATTCTCATAACACCACGAAGGGACACGAAATGGGTGTATATGTTGAGCCCAAGCGCGGCATTCATTTGCAGGACGCTACATTTTATCATCTGTTGGACTTGCCAGGATTGCAGCAAGAAAAATGGCTTTGGGATCTGCGAGGAGACGAGGCCGCATATCTCGGAAAATACAACTTCACTGGCAAACGTGTACTCGAGTTTGGCCCCGCAAGCGGCGGGCTTAGTTTTTGGATGGAACGGCAAGGGGCGGAGATTGTTGCTGTAGATCTTTCTCCCGATATCGACAAAACTTCATGGGACTTATTAATTTTGCCGGAAGACGACGTTGCACAAATGAAGGCCGCCCAGAGCAGAGGCATTCGGCAACTTAACAACGGGTTCTGGTACGCTCACGAACAGTTTGGTTCCAAGGCCAAGCTGGTGCACGCGACAGCTTATCATGTCCCAACCGAGATCGGGAGATTTGATGTTGTAACGCTCTGCTCAGTTCTTGAGCATCTCCGAGACCCTTTTGGTGCGCTAGAGAACGCACTCAACTTTACAGATAACGCGATAATAATCACCAATCTCGCCCCTCTCTTCATTAGTAAGGACTTACAAAAACTTCCGCTCGCATACTTTATGCCAGATAGAGCGCGGCGTCACCCGCACAGCGCGTGTACTTAGTGGCATTTTTCACCACAAGTCTATGTGCGGTATCTGTATCTTAAAGAGTTCAAGATAATCAGCAACACAATGCGCCCATATAAGCATGTCGCCGGTCCACAGTAAGTTTTTACTATTGTCGCAGAACGCGCCGTTCTGCCAGCTCATGATTAACTTGCCTCAACCGCTCCCTGCCGTTCGTTGTCCTGTTTAGGTTCGCTATTCTGTCTGCCGTGTTACAGCGAGCCGCACGCAATCAACAACGCACTATGGTACGCGAAGCATCGCAGTCGTTCACATCGCGCTGTGACCCGCGTTTACGATGCGCTGGCAACGTGATCTAAACGCATGAGCATGCGAGCGACTTTCAAAGAGTGGTGAGCGTTACGTGCGTGACTGATAGCGCAAAACTGCCGCTTTGCTGTGCCTTTCTCAGCTTCTAGGGATTATTGACCACTTGCGACGCAGGTTTGCTCGCTTCAAGCTGTGCGCTCACTTTCTGGATTTGCGCTACCTGCTCTTTCACCGTTGCTGCGAGGGCCGTCATTCCAGATTTTAGCTCTGCGATTGTCTTTTCCTGTTCCTCGTTCTTACGATGCTCTTTGAGAAACTCATTGAGCAACATCGCGTTCACCGCCTCGTAACGCACCGTGTAAGGTTTTACCTTCCTTATCTGGCAGCACTAGCGATGTTATCCACCTTTGCGACTTCCTCTGCAATCAAACCAAATTGCGGTGTGCCTTTGGTATCCGTTCTTATAGTGTAACGTAACCGGTCTCAGTGATAAAATAGTTTCACTGGCTCTGTCCATAGTTGCAATGTCCCTCTTGAACCGCTCCGAGTAAGCGACGTGCCAAGTTTACCATTAGCGTTTACCACAACTGCGTTGCCTACAACTACCGTCCCGCTGATGCCCGCAATATAAGTGACCTATTCGTTCGCCAAATCACCAATACTTATCGTATTAGCTTCGCCAGCAATACCGCCGTTGCCTATATCAATATTGCCGCTGCCCGTGGTGAGATTGAAGCCAGCTTCATAACCCACGGCGATGTTGACGAAGCCGGTTGTGTTGTTAATTAAACGCACCGTCACCGATGGCCGTGTTGCCGTTGCCAGTGGTGTTGTTCTCGAGCGCGTTAAACCCATTGGCCGTGTTTTCTACGCCTGTTCTTGTTGTTAAAGAGCGCTTGACCACCAACGCCGTGTTGTAACAGAGCATTGACACCCCCAGTGTTATGTAAAAGCGCTTGGTAACCGACGCAGTGTTGTAGCTACCCCCTACTACGTGTTGCCAGTGTTATTAAAGAGCGCTTAGTAACCGACGCCGTGTTATAGCGCCCAGTTGTGTTCGTAAACAGAGCATACATTACCAGTCTACCGTGTTTTGTGGTCCCCGTGGTGTTGCTTTCTAGCGCGTTAAACCCATTAGCCGTGTTTTCTACGCCGTGGTGTTGTGTGAGAGCGCTTGAAAACCGTTGGCCGTGTTGTAATTGCCCGTGGTGTTGAGCCCAAGAGCATCAAATCCAATGGCCGTGTTGCCGAGGCCAGCGTGTTGTGGAGGAGCGCGTGAGCACCGTTGGCCGTGTTGTATATGCCAGTAGTGTTGAACTCTAGCGCATTAACTCCGTTCCCGTATTGTAGCTGCCCGCAGTGTTGTATACAGAGCATTGTTCCCAACGCCGTGTTCGCACCGCCAGTCGTATCACTAAAGAGCGCATAACCACCAATAGCGGTATTCCAGCCGCCAGTTGTAAGTGTGAACAGAGCGTTATATCCCTCAGCCGTGTTGGAGCCTAGATAGCCTCCATCTAGTGGGGAGCTAACGGTTGTTACTGGCGAGCGAAGCCACAAACCAGGCCAGCGTGATGAGAACTAGTGTAGTTGCTTTTTTAAACTGAATCACTGTATTCATATATATTTTCTTTCTGTTTCCCCGCCGTGTTTATTCTGCGAATGCACTGGAGCAGGCGAAGAACTTAGCGGGGAAAGTTCTCCGCCTGATTCAGACTTTCCGAAATTCGCATCACCGACGTCTGGAGGCTGCGCTTCATTTAGCAAATGCTGCGCATTTCTTGTTAGCTCAGACACCGTAATCGCCTTGCGAAGCGCCTGCCAACCCTATTTCGTTTTCAGGTAGGGTTATGGTCATTGACCGTCCAGTGCCGTTAATTTGTCGATCAAACCGTTTGACGTTTCTGCGAAGGCGATCAGTTCAAACGCCTCATCGAACCAGCAACTCCCGTTTACTTCGATCTCGACACAACGCTTTCTGCCAGCCTGCCACGACATGAATAAAACCTTGCAATCCTCGAAGTGGCGAAACACGTAACCGCAGTCTGCAAACACGGCTTCCAACTCAGTGAGTGAGCCGTTGCCGTTGTTCATTTCGGCTCACGAGTTGATTGCCCGCTTGAATCGCGCAAGAGAAAATCAAATTCGCCGCGCTCGATTGCGACAAGCACCGAGCGAAACGGAATGAGTCCGCCCAGCGCAGTAACACGTGCGCCGTAAATCCTGCAAACCATGTCGGCGGAAAACCCGCGAAGAAACGCTGCGCTCCACAGTTCAACGAAATTGCCAGCGCGCACTTCCGCCAACGTTTCGGGAAGACTGAACGGCTGTTTCATCATTCTTCTTCGCCGTCGTCGCTTCCGTTCAGCCACGTCGCCCACTCGCGGAGTCGTCGTTCCGCTTGTGGATGGTCTGGACGCTTGGCGAGATACTCGGCTTCGATTTCATCTACCTTGCGCGATTGCGCGTCCTTCTTTACCACGACATTGATGACCGCGGCGGCGCTGCCGACGAATCCCTGCAGCATGAGATTTTGCCCCGGCAAATTCAGCGCCGCGCTGCCAATGCTGTGACCGACACTGAAAAGTTTTGCAGCATCATCCGGCGTGCAATTCCCAGACGGTTGCCGCAATATTTCGAGCGCCTTTTGTGTTATCAGTTCGGCGGCTTCGATCGTTCGCCTAACGAATTTCAGCTTCTCTGCTTCGATCATTTCGGCAAACTTTCGTTTTGCTTCTCGATCTGCTTGCGCCATGCGTTCGTTCTCCTCAGTCAGAGCCCGCACTTCCAACTCCCGCAAACGCTCTTGCCAGCGGTGTTTCATGCTCCACCGCGAGCAAATCTGCCTACTGACGGCCAACCTGCGCTCGTTGCGACAACAAAACGCTTGCGGCCAAGCGCGACATAAGTTTTGAACGCTCTATGCGCCTGCAAACTCTCGCCTTCGATTGGTTGGGGGACTGGCAGCGTCACGGCATTTGTTTTGCTGCGAGCACGGTTGCGCTTTCCAAGTCGAAGCGCGTGCGTACAAGTCGCCGAGCGTTTCGTGTGCGCCGTCTCATGCGATCATTTTGGCGTTGAACATTTCGGCGGCCTTATGAATTAGCGGGTCGGCGGCTTGCCTTCGTTTCAGTTCAATTGAAGCAGTCCACTTGTACCGGGTAGCTAGCTGTGCGGTACTAATCGGCGGTCTTGCGTAGGATGCCTAACGAGCAGAATTTCGTACGCAATTTCCCGGCACCACTAAACGATTTCATACCAAGCCGCTCGGCCAAAGTCCGGCCGTGAGCATAGAAATCCGGTGAATCTGTCTGTGACCAATTCCGCAAGATTCGGAATGCGTCTCGTTCGTTATCGGTGGTCAGAGCATCAAACTTGATTCGTTCAGCCGTGTTCAATTTTCTGAGCCACTGCCGTTGCATCCCTGCCCATGCCTTGTCGAATTCAACGAGATGTTCGTCCAACAAGGCGACCGGAGCGGGACTAGCTTCCGTGTGTTGGAACTCAGCTTGTTTCCGACTGGTTTCTTTGCCGTATTGATGGAATAAGGCGCCGATTAGTTCCAACAGTTTCGCATGCCTCGTGCCCGGTGCTGTGATGCGGAAAAAGTCACTATTAGGGGAACTGGCGAGATCTTCCCTCGTAGTTCCCCTAGTACCTAAAAAGCAGTTACTCTCTTTAGGGGAACCTGCAGGCAGTTCGCCAGGCAGCAACTTGGTTACGGTTTCCCGCAGGATTAGGCCGCAGTCACCGGACTTAGGATTCCACGTACCGGGCGCACGGATGCCATGGCCGATACCCTTATAATCATCGGTGAAGATTTCGCAGATGCCCGTCTTGATCGGCGCACCTATTTGTCAGCGATCTGCTTCAACAACCGCGTCCAATCCTCGCAAGGATGAAAGTGCTTCGTGAAAATAAACAAGTGCCAGCCGCTATGTTTCGGGTCGCCCGCGCTGGTTGTCAGTGCGACAAAGAGTTGTGGTTCACGGATGAGAAGAGCGAAAGCCTTGTGGGCAAAATCGCGTGCACGCATCTGGTCACCATCATGGGCATCAAAATCAAAAGCTGCCCATCGGGACTGGCGCTGTGAGTTAGTGGGATAGAATCCAATCGACCCTGGCAACTTTGCTTTCCCCCTAATCGTGTCCCACGCCCAATCTATTCGCTTTTCAACGTCAGCCTTGAATGCTTTGGAATGTTTTCACCCGTCCGCCTTTGTTCCGGTATGGCATTAGAAAAAAGTTGGCCGTGTTACCATTTCGCATGTGGGCGCACACGGCGAACCATTGCGGCGAGGTGAAAACGACATCGGCTTTCCGTGCGTGACCGACGATCACGCAATCAGTCATCAGCGTTGGCAGGCGTGCTCGCAGTGTTAAGCGGGCTGTGGTCAAGGGGTCAGTCTCCGTTATCGGTCATTCCCTCGCGCAAGAAGCGGTCTAATTCGGCGACCGGAAATAAGAGGTGTCGGAGCGATCGGTTCGGCCGTAGCAAGCCACGTTGAATTGCACGATGGATCGTGGGCACCGAGATGCCGCCTAAATAGTGGCGTGCTTCCTCAAGTTTATACACACCGAGCTTTATGTCGGCTGCTTTGGCGGCACGAGAACGTGCCAGAGCGTTCTGGGTTGCGGCCTTCTCCCGCTTCTCCCGCCTACGAGCAGCGCCGTCGTTTCGGCGCTTGGACTTGTCTTTCATACACGTATAACATGGGATTGGTGGGCGACTTTTTTTAAACGCCGTCGCCCTGCGCGGCTTATTCCTTCCGTGTATGTGTGTGTGCCTCGTGCCTTATCCTGCACGAGTCCGTTTGCAAGGAATAATTTAAGATTTTTCCTGCAATGCTTCCGCCGTCATGGGAATCACGTTCTCTGACTCGTGATCGGTCATGAGTTGCGCCATGCGCTGCGAATGAACGGGACGAACATGGGAGTACGTTTGCAGAATCAACTTCCCGCCGTCCGTGTGTCCCTGCCATTCTGCAATTACTTTCACGTCCACGCCCTTCTCGATAGCACGTGTGATGAACATGCGGCGCAATGATCGGTGGGTATAGATCGGCAGTTCCAACCGTTTGCAGGCATTGGTGAGTGCCTTGCGTGCCTGGCTGATCGAAAACAAATGTTCGTTGTGTCTTCTGCCGTCACAGAGTTTTTCTACCAACGGGCGCAGTTGCGGATAGATCGGGATAACAAAACCGACATCGGTCTTGTGGCGATAAACGATGATGCGGGATGCATCCAAATCGACGTCACTCCGTTTGATGCCCGCAGCCTCAGCTTGTCCTAGTCCCGCCAGTCCCAAAAACTCCACGAAATCGCCGCTTTCCTCTGCGTCACTGTTGAATGGTTGCGCCCGAATATCGGCCACGATTGCCTGGAACTGTTCATAGGTCGGCGTCATTCGAATCGTTTTTTTGCGTTTGCGATAGGTGAGATCAGCGGCGGGATTTTCCATGATTACATGGTCCTGGACCGCTTGCTCAAAAGCGTCTCGAATGAGGGCGAGGGCGCTGTTCCAATACGATTCCGACCACCGACCATATTGCTCATTGAGCCACGTCACTACCTGGCTCTTTTTCACGTCTCGCATCGGCTGAGTGCGGGCGAGAAAGAAAGTTTCTTTGACTCGCGCAATGATTCTTTTCTTCGCCTTGATCGCACCGGGAGCGCCTTTGAGTGTCGGCGCATAAAGTTTCTGCAGCCACTCGACTAGCGAAATCCTGTTGTAGCGGGCGTCTGTCCGTTCCAACCGTTGTTTGAAGTCGTGGAGTTTGCGCTTGGCAAAGGCGAGGTCTTTGGTTTTCAAGGATTCCCGATGCAGCTTGCCGCCGTGCCGGACACGGGCATGATAGATGCCGGTGGGGACGTATTGATAAAGCCCGGGACTTCGTCTAACCTTCGACCACCGTTTTCGACGTTTTAAGATTGTCGTGGGATGGCATAGAAATAAGGTCATAGTATCAGATTTCGATGCAACCAGGACGTTCAAAATTCACTTTGGAAAGTTTACAAGTTCTTGAAGGAAGTCAGGTAATATCGGGGCGTAGCTTAGCTTGGTAGAGCGCGTGGTTTGGGACCACGAGGTCGGAGGTTCAAATCCTCTCGCCCCGACGTCTGAGTTCTGGGCAGTGCCGCGTCAGCTTGCAATCCAAACTCGGCCGGCCGCACTGGATTGGATCGCCTGAGGATTGCAGCACGGGCATCGCCCAACGTTGTGCAATTCGACGTCGCGACACGCTGGGTTCAAAAGAAGGTTGACTCGCGCGCTTAGGACCACTCGGAAGTTGGTACGGCTAAAGATCCGGATAGTTTCCCACGCGACATTACGCTCGGACCGGATGGCTCCACTCTTTACGTACCAAACTTCTGTTTTAAATAAGTTGGAGTGATCAAGACGTTCGTGTGCCACCCAGAACCTCGCTAGCGGTCCAAATTCGGCGCCAGTCGTTTTTCGACTGCGGAAACTGACTCGCCACGCCGCGTCGCGTAATCCACCACCTGATCATGCCCGAGCTGGCCAACTCCGAAATATTTTGCGTCAGGATGCGAAAAGTAGAGCCCGCTCACGCTCGCACCGGGGTACATTGCAAACGATTCAGTCAGTGTAACGTCGGCGTTGTTCTCGGCAGCCAGCAAATCGAACAGCGTTCGCTTCTCTGCGTGATCGGGACAGGCGGGATAACCGGCAGCCGGTCGGATGCCGCGATATTTCTCACGGATTAGATCGGGTTGCGACAATTGTTCCTCGCGTCCGAATCCCCACGCAATCCGTGTTTGTTTGTGCAGATACTCGGCAAACGCTTCGGCTAATCGATCTGCCAACGCCTTCGTCATGATGGCGCTGTAATCATCATGGTCGCGCTTAAATTCTTCCGCGAGCTCGTCTGCACCATGAATTGAAACCGCAAATCCACCAAGATAATCTTCCGATTGCGGCGCTACGAAATCCGCCAGGCAATGGTTAAATTGTCCCGCCGGCTTTTGGATTTGCTGGCGCAGGAAATAGAAGGTCGCGAGCTTCTTCGTGCGTTCATCGTCAGCATAAAGATCCACGTCGTCGCCAATTGAGTTTGCTCGCCAAAAAGCGTGAACACCACGCGCGATGAGGAGATCTTTTGCGACGATCCGATCAAGAAGTTTCTGCGCATCATCGAAAAGCTCGCGCGCTTGTTTGCCAATCTTTGGGTCTTCAAAAATCCCCGGATACCGCCCCCGTAATTCCCAGGCGTGAAAAAACGGGGACCAATCGATGTACTCGGCAAGTGTCCGCAATGAAAAGGAGCGTACCGCGTCATCCTGAGGGGACCGAAGAGAACTCGAAGGATTCCGTTGCATTACCTTAGAACTTGTTGCACGGAATTCCTCGATTTGGCTCCGGGTGACAGTTTGATGAACCCGCACCCCTAAAAATTCCGGTTTCGGCGGAGCATAGTTGCTCCAATCAATACGTGTCCGATTTGCGCGTGCTTCTTCGAGCTTCAGCAAATTCTTGCGCTGCGTTCTTGCCGAATGCTCCCGGCGCAATCGTTCATAGTCTTCGCGCGTTTTCCTATCGAATTCGGACTTGAGGTTTTGATTCAGCAGTGAATTGACAACACCCACGGCGCGCGAGGCGTCCAGAACGTGCACAGTGCTGGCCTGATAGTGCGGGGCGATCTTGACCGCGGTGTGCGCCCGGCTCGTAGTTGCCCCCCCAATCAAAAGCGGCAAACGAAATCCTTCACGCTCCATTTCCTGCGCCACATGAACCATCTCGTCCAGCGATGGCGTAATCAGACCACTCAGGCCGATCACGTCCGCTTGTTTTTCTCGCGCTGTTTCCAGAATCTTCGCGGCCGGCACCATCACCCCAAGATCCACCACGTCGTAATTGTTACATTGCAGCACTACCCCAACGATGTTCTTGCCGATGTCGTGCACGTCGCCTTTCACCGTTGCCATCACGATGCGCCCCTGCGGTTTCGCCCCGGCGGATTTCTCCGCTTCCATGAATGGCAACAGATAGGCGACAGATTTTTTCATCACCCGCGCGCTCTTCACGACCTGCGGCAGAAACATCTTGCCGGAGCCGAATAAGTCTCCAACCACGCTCATCCCGGCCATGAGAGGGCCTTCAATTACATCGAGAGGTCGTTTGCATTTTTGACGCGCCTCCTCCGTGTCGATGTCGATGTAGTCGACGATGCCTTTAACCAATGCGTGTTTTAGACGCTCTTCGACAGGCTCTCTTCGCCAGGCTTTGTCGGCGACTGGAGTCTTATCTTTCGCTTTGACGTTTTCGGCGAACTCGACCAGCCGTTCGGTCGCATCGTCTCGCCGGTTCAACAGCACGTCTTCGACGCACGCTCGTAACTCCGGCTCAATCTCCTCGTAGACCGCAAGTTGCCCTGCGTTGACGATTCCCATGTCGAGCCCTGCGCGAATCGCATGAAACAGGAACGCGGCGTGCATCGCTTCGCGGACAGTGTTGTTTCCGCGAAATGAAAATGAAATATTGCTTACGCCGCCGCTGACGCGGGCGCCCGAAAGATTGTTTTTGATCCAGCGGGTGGCTTGGATGAAATCGACCGCGTAATTTCGATGTTCTTCGAGGCCGGTCGCGACGGTCAGAACGTTTGGATCGAAGATAATATCGTTCGCCGGGAAATTCGCGTGTTTGGTCAGAAGATCGTAGGCGCGTGCGCAGATATCGATTTTGCGCTGGAAACTATCAGCCTGACCTTGCTCGTCGAACGCCATCACAATTGCGGCAGCGCCATATCGCCTGATTAATCTGGCTTGCCGGAGAAAGTCTTCTTCGCCGTTTTTCAGGCTGATGGAATTCACCACTGCTTTTCCCTGCAGGCATTTGAGCCCTGCTTCGATGACGCTCCACTTCGAGCTGTCGACCACAATTGGAATACGCGTGATCTCTGGTTCGCTGCTGATCAGATTCAGGAATCGAACCATGGCCGCCTCCGAGTCGATCATCCCTTCGTCCATGTTCACGTCGAGAAGGTTAGCGCCGCCCTGAACCTGCTGACGCGCTACAGCCAGAGCCCCGTCGAAATCGCCCGCAAGAATCAGCTTCGAAAACTTCGGCGATCCCGTGATGTTGGTGCGCTCGCCGATGACAACGAAGCCGAACTCCGGCGTAATCTTCAACGGTTCGAGGCCGGAAAGTTGCAGAATCATGTAGAGCTGCCTGTCCTTTCGACGACGCGCGGCGAAAATTCACGCACCAGTTTCGTCAGCGCACGAATGTGATCCGGCGTCGTGCCGCAACAACCGCCGACCATGTTGAGCCAGCCGTTCTCTGCCCATTTCGCGACCTTGGGTGCAAAAGTTTCGGCTGTTTCCGGAAAGCCGGTCGGCGACATCGGATCCGGCAGACCCGCGTTCGGATACGCACTCATGTAGTAGGGCGAAACCCGCGCCAGCTCTTCCACAAACGGTTCCATTTCATCCGGGCCGAGCGAACAATTCAAACCAAGGATCAACGGTTCCGCGTGTGCGATCGAGATCAGCGACGCTTCAACGGTCTGCCCGCTCAAGTTTCGCCCGGATTTGTCGATTACAGTGCCCGAGATCATCAACGGCACGTTGCGTCCGGTTTTTTCCAATGCGTCAGCGATAGCGAATAGCGCAGCTTTTCCGTTGAGTGTGTCGAAAATCGTTTCCACGATGAGTAGATCGACGCCGCCTTCGAGCAGTACCTTCGCTTCATCGAAGTAAGTTTGACGAAGTTGATCGAACGAGACCGCGCGAAACGCCGGATCGTTTACGTCAGGCGAAAGTGAACCAGCTACAGGCAGCGGTCCGATTGATCCGCCAACAAATCGTTGCTGGCCCGTTTCATTCGCCACGCGATCCGCTGCGTGGCGCGCGATCCTGGTCGCTTCAAAATTAATCTCTTGAACAAGCGCGCGAAGACCGACATCGTCTATCACGCGCTGAAAGAATTCCTGATCTTTTCGACCACGTGTAGGCTCGCCTTGAAACAGGAAATCGTTCAGGCCGATCGTTGTTCCGCTGAACGTGTTCGTTTCGATAACGTCTGCGCCCGCCTCGAGATAGGCGATATGAATTTCCTCGACGACGTGCGGCTGAGTTAAATTGAGCAGCTCCAGGCTGCCCTTGAGGTCTTTGCCTTTCCAATCGGGAAACCGCTTTCCTCGATACTCCGCTTCGGAAAGCTTGTAGCGCTGGATCATGGTGCCCATCGCGCCATCGAGAAAGACGATGCGTTCGCGCAGGAGTGTTTCCAGAGGATGGAGATCGTTTGTTGCCATGATTGTCTGGGAACTAAAGAGCGTTTCCCTGGCGAATCAAGAAACAAATTGACGTATCATGATGCGTAGATGTGTCATAAACAATCATGCGCGTGCTTCTACTCATGCTCGTAATCGAGTGAGGCACGGCAATGTTGCTCGGTTGCGTGACAATGAATGACGAAGCTCGAATGACGAATGACGAAAGAAGCCAGAGTTCAAATGACGAAACAATGTAGCAGTGATTGTTTCTCATTTCGTCATTCGACATTCGGATTCTGTCATTTCCAATTCGTCTCGACTTCTCTGGATGTGACGATTAGGTGAGTGCGCCATGGAAGCGGTCCGGCTCTTCAAGTCGCTCGACCGCAATCAACGCAATACATTCTTCGCTTGTTTTCTGGGTTGGGCGCTGGATGCCTTTGATTTTTTCCTGCTCACCTTCGTGATCGTGCCGATGGCAGGCGACTTTGGCACGAGCATCGCCAATCTGAGCTACGCGATCACGCTTACGCTGGCGATGCGCCCTGTGGGCGCGTTCATCTTCGGATTGCTCGGGGACCGGTTCGGGCGCCGCATTCCCCTGATGATCAACATCATCTTTTACTCTCTCATGGAGTTGCTCACCGCGTTTTCTCCGAATTACACCTGGCTGCTGATCTTTCGCGCGCTTTACGGAATCGGCATGGGCGGAGAATGGGGACTTGGCGCGTCGCTGGCAATGGAAACCCTGCCAACTGCCGCACGTGGGTTGTTCTCGGGAATTTTACAACAAGGTTATGCGTTTGGTTATCTGCTGGCGGCCGTCGTGTATTGGATCGTATTTCCATTCTTCGGATGGCGCGGCCTCTTCGTCGCGGGAGCGCTACCCGCATTTCTAGTCCTGTACATCCGTGCGCAAGTGCCTGAATCGCCGGTTTGGCTGCGGCGGCAGCGCGACGCGGGTAATTTTTGGAGCGATCTGCTGATTGTACTAAAACGCCACTGGGTTCTCTTTCTTTACGTCGTTTTATTGATGACGGCGTTCAACGCCATGTCTCATGGGACCCAGGACATGTATCAAACTTTTCTCGGTGAACAACGCCACTATGGCGTGACGCAGAAGGCCGCGACCGGGATTATTTACGCTGTTGGCGCAATCTGCGGCGGAACAGTGGTTGGTCATCTGTCGCAAAAATGGGGCCGCCGGCGCTCGATTATTTTGACTGCCGTATTCGGGATAATCCTTATTCCCCTTTGGGTTTTTCCGCCAGGCTTCGCACTCCTTGTTATCGGGGGGTTTGCAATGCAATTCATGGTGCAAGGCGCCTGGGGAATTGTTCCTGTGCATTTGAATGAACTCTCGCCCGGCGCTGTGCGCGGAACATTTCCCGGGGTTGCCTACCAACTTGGAAACTTACTTGCCGCCAACACGGCTGTTGTTGAAGCCCGGTTGGCTGACCATTTCCATGATGCAAGCGGCCATCCGGATTACGCAAAGGCGCTCGCGTTTTTTACGCTGGTGTTCTTTTTGGTGTTGATCTTGCTCGCCGCAATCGGGCGCGAAGAGCGAGGAAAGGAATTTTAGCGATGCCCAGCGCCAGGCGCCAAGCCTGTCCCTCCGCTGGGAGCCGCTGATTGCGGCTGCGATTGCGCAGCCAGCTGCGTCGACCCACGGTAAACGCCGGAGCCGAAGCGTTGTTCGACGATTGCTTCCGCGATTCGGTCTGCGAGTAGTTCGCGATATTCCGAATCGCGCGCCTGACTGCCATCGTTGCGATTACTCAAGTATCCACATTCCACAAGTACTGCTGGACAGGTCGCGAGGCGGAGCACGCGAAAATTGGCCGTGTGCACTCCGCCATTTTTAGAGTGGGGGATCGTCATGAGTTTGGCTTGAATACTGTTCGCTAGATCGAATGAAGCGCCCGAATGATAGTACGTTTCGAATCCGCTAACGCCGCGCCTCCGCGAATCGTTGAAGTGTATGCTGACAAAGACTGCATTTTTCTGCGCATTCTCGATTGCCACACGGTCGTTTAATTCGATAAACACATCCGAATTCCGCGTCATCACCGTTTTCAGCTGAGATTCGCGCAGGCTGCGGTTAAGACGCTGCGCGACGTCGAGGGCAACCATCTTCTCCGGCGGACCGTAACGGCGATATGCGCCGCTATCTTTTCCCCCGTGGCCGGCGTCCACCACCACAGTATTGAAACTCTTACTCGTGTTTTTAACCCCAGTAGTCCTGACGGTACCGCAAGCAGCTAACGAAGCGAAAAAAGCGATTGCAACGAGACGAGTGACCTGGCGCGGCATCCTGATCTAATAGCAAAAAATGCGCTTCCTACCAAAAATTTTTCTGCACCAAGCCCTTAAACGATGCAACGGAATCGGGCGCTGATGTGTCTATTTCTATCGATTAAAAAGCAGTTGTTTCTTGTGCTAACGCGCTTAATGCCTTTACTTCTTTTATGATAATTCGATTTACGATTCTCCCTTTGCTTCTGGCGCTGAACCTTTCGATGTGTAAGAAGCAGGAGAACGTCTCCTCGAGTTCCCAGCAGGCGAGCGCCTCATCGTCAACACCGGCTGCCGTTGCCACCCCAGTAGCGGCGGCGTCTCCGAAGATCACCAAGCCAGTGGTCGATCAAACGGCCCAGGTAATTATTTTTTGTTATCACCGCTTGGTGGACAAGATCCGCTATCCTGGGACCGAGATTACGCCCGCCGCGTTCGAAGAGCAGATGAAGGAGTTAAAGGACCGCGGCATTACAGTCATTTCAATGCAGGATTTGCTCGCCTTCAAGAGGGGCGAAAAGAATATCCCACCGCGCTGTGCGGTCGTTACTTTCGATGATGGCTGGAAATCGCAATACGAAGTCGCGTGGCCGATCATGAAAAAATACGGGTACCCGTTCACCATGTTCATTTACACCGAAGGCGTGCGGGGCGGTTCGTTAGGGGGCGGGGAAGCGATCACTTGGGAACAGCTCGCGGACATGCGCGATAACGGTGTGGACATTGAGGCGCATTCAGCGACTCACCAGGATTTGCGCGAAGGGCATACGATTATGCTGGCGAGCACCGGAGGGAAGAGGACGAAGACGAAATTGACTGGGCCTCAATACGAGCAATGGATGCAAAACGAAGTGGTCGGATCCAAGCAACTGCTAGAGCAGCGACTGGGCATCAAAGTGAATTGCTTTGCCGTGCCGTTTGGCAATTACAACGAGCACGTTAAAGAAATTGCCCGAAATTCCGGTTACGAGGCGATGTTTACTGTTTACGGTCAGCCAATCACCTTTACGTCGCCGCTCGACTCGCTCGGTCGTTATGCGATTGAAGCGAACAAGCCCAAGGTCTTTGCCGACGCTGTACAAATGATCGGCACGTCCACGGGAGGCGCTGCAGCGGTGGCTGAAGTCGGCGCGAAAGATCTCTCGACGCAACCGGCAGACGGCGAAACAGTGCGCACCGCACTGCCTCTAATTAAGGCTAACCTCAGCGCAATCGGACAGATCGATCCTGGCAGCGTGCAAATGCGCGTAAGCGGTCTCGGCGTTGTTCCCGCGAGTTACGATCAGAAATCCGGCACCGTCTCATATCAAGTTACGCAAAAGTTGCACGAGAAATCGTGCGTTGTAATTATCGCCGCGAAATCGCAGGGAAAAAAGGTCGAGGCACATTGGACTTTCGGGATCGAAGAAGGCGCAGCGGGAGGCACGGCGGCGGCGTCGCCGGTTGTAGCGCCCAGAAAATAAACGCGCGCTTCAAAGGAGTTCTTAACGCTATGGGCGATTAGGAAATCGCCCTCTAACTGGCACCGCGCGCCTGGCATCATGTTTTCCCAACTCTCTGACAAACTTCAGGACGTCTTCAAAGAGCTGCGTGGCCACGGAACGATCAGCGAAGCGAACATCGATGCCGCATTGCGGCATGTGCGGCTGGCTTTGCTCGAAGCGGATGTCGATTTTCAAGTCGCCAAAAAATTCATTGCACGCGTTAAAGAAAAAGCGCTTGGAGAAACCGTTCTTCGCAGCATTACGCCGGGTCAGCAGATCGTAAAAATTTTCTATGACGAATTAACTGCCTTGCTCGGAGGCGACGCCGCGCCAGTTAATCTCGGAGATACTGGCCGAGTTTTGATTGTTGGTCTTAACGGGTCGGGCAAAACAACTTCCTCTGCCAAGCTGGCGCGTCTGCTGAAAAAGCAGGGTCGCGCGGCAGTTTTAATCGCGTGCGATTTGCAGAGACCGGCGGCGATCGAACAGTTGGTAACGCTGGGAAAACAAATCGACGTCCCGGTATTCGCTCCCGACGCGGGCGAGAAAAATGTGGAGCGTGCCGCCGCCGACACGTCTGCCAGGGCGCGACAGGCAGGCGCGCCCGTTGTCGAAATTTTCGACACGGCAGGTCGCCAGGAGATCGACGAAGCGCTGATTGAAGAGCTAAAAAAGCTGAAAGAATTCTTAAACCCGCAGGAAACATTGCTGGTTGTTGATGCCGCGACCGGGCAACAGGCAGTCAGCGTTGCATCCCGCTTTAACGACGCTCTATCGATTACAGGAATCATTTTGACAAAACTCGACGGTGACGCGCGAGGCGGCGCGGCATTGTCGATGCGCGAAGTGACGCGGCAACCAATCAAGTTCACAGGAACCGGGGAAAAGCTCGATCAGTTTGAAGTCTTTGTTCCGGAGCGGCTCGCCGGCCGGATTCTGGGCATGGGCGATGTCGTTAGTCTGGTCGAAAAAGCGGCGGAAGCGGTCGATGAAGAAGAAGCCGCCCGATTGGAGCGGAAACTGCGCACGGCTTCATTTGATTTCAATGATTTCCTGGCGCAGTTCAAAATGATGCGGCGGATGGGGCCGCTGGAGAATATTCTTGGCATGTTGCCCGGCATGAGTAACGTGCAGGGCCTCTCTGTTGACGAGAAGCAGCTTAAGCGCACGGAAGCCATCGTGCTTTCGATGACGAACGAAGAGCGGACGCGTCCCGGCATTTTGAATGCGCGGCGTCGTCAGCGCATCGCACGTGGCAGCGGCTGCACAGTCACGGAGGTAAACGATTTGCTACGACGCTTTGATCAGATGCGGAAGATGATGAAAAGCGCGGGCAAAATGAAAAAGATGATGGCGCAACTGGCGCGAATGAGAAGTTAACATGGCAGTTTCAATCAGATTACGCAGAGAGGGAACGAAGAATAGCCCCTACTACAAAGTGGTAGTGGCCGACAAGCGCAGTCCGCGCGATGGGAAATTTATCGAGATCATCGGGGCGTACCGATCCAAAGAAACCCGGTCACAATAGTACGTTGAAGATTGATCGGGTCGAATACTGGATCAGCAAAGGCGCGCAACCATCCGATACGGTGCGCAGCTTGATAAAACAAAATAAAAAAGCAACGACGACCGCTGAGCCGTCATCCCGAGTGGAGGCAGAAAGCTTACAACCGACGCAAAAAGAGTCGTTGCCTCCCAGTGAACACGCCGGTTAGTGTCGGCGCGTTCGTTCAACAAGGGTCGCTTCGCGGCGGCAATCTTATGTTTCACTGCTTGATCCGCTGAGGATCAGCGGACGCAAGAGCGCGCCGGATAAGCGAAAATTCGTGTTTATTCGTGTTCACCTCTCACGCCGTAACTATTGTGCGAAGGCGGATTCGTGGTTAGTCTTTCTGGCGCATGAGAGAGTTTCTCGAGTTCGTCATTCGGCAGCTGATCGAATTTCCGGACGACATGGTCCTCACGGAAATTCCAAGCGGCAGAACAACCGTCTTTAAGTTGCAACTTCGACGGGGAGACGTCGGCCGGGTCATTGGTCGCGGCGGCCAGACCATTCAAGCTATTCGCGCGTTGCTCGCCAGTTCCGCCGCGCGCCATGGCCAACGGGCGATCCTCGAGATCGTCGAGTAAATTTTCATATCCGATTCATTATTGGACGTTAGGCGCAGGTCGTTCGACGTTTTCTTCCTGAGTGAAGATCGACATCCTGACATTGTTTCCCGACATCTGTCGCGCGCCTCTTGGCGAAAGCATCATGAAACGCGCGCAAAAAAATGGGATTGTCGATCTTCGAATCCATAATCTGCGGGACTGGGCCACGGATAAGCATCATATCGTGGACGACGCACCCTTCGGCGGCGGCCAGGGAATGGTCATGAAACCAGAGCCGGTTTTTGCGGCCGTCGAAGATCTCCGAAGTCAAGCATCGAAAGTGGTGCTGATGTCGCCCGCTGGACATCGGTTTGATCAACAAATCGCGACACAGCTTTCGCAAGAACCACATGTCATCATTGTTTGCGGGCATTACGAAGGCGTCGATCACCGTGTGATTGAACATCTGGTGGACCTGGAGATTTCCGTCGGCGATTACGTCCTCACTAACGGGGCAATTGCCGCGGTCGTTCTGGTCGATGCGATTGTGCGGTTATTACCGGGGGCGCTTGGCCATGAACAATCGGCGGTAGACGACAGTTTCAATCACGGATTACTCGAAGCCCCGCAGTACACGCGCCCGGCAGAATTTCGCGACTGGAAAGTTCCGGAGGTCTTGCTTTCCGGAAATCATGCCGCGATTGCAAAGTGGCGCAAAGAACAGGCGATAAAACGCACGCGCGAAAACCGGCCGGATCTCTTGCACGAATAAATCCGTAATGCAAGAGCGTGTCATCCTGAGCGAAGCGAAGGACCTCGCACAGAGAGGCTAGTACCTTCAAATTATCTAGTGTGTCACAGGCTTCGATCAGGAGGTCCCTCCTCGTCTGCGCGACTCGGGATGACAGCGGGCCTTGTTATTGAGGTGTTTTACCCAATACGACGCACGCATTAATTCCGCCGAAACCAAACGAGTTACTCATTACATATTTCAGTTCGGCTTCGCGTCCGTGATTGGGCACAACATCGAGATCACATAAGGGATCGTGGTTTGCGTAGTTAATTGTGGGCGGAACCCATTGCCGATCCAAAGCGAGCGCGCAAAGCGCCGCCTCGATCGCGCCGGTCGCGCCGAGCGGATGCGCGTAATAACCTTTTGTCCCACTAACGGGGATTCGTCGCGCATGCTCGCCAAATACTTGTTTGATCGACGCCGTTTCCGCGCTGTCGTTGAGCTGGGTCGAGCTGGCGTGCGCGTTGATGTAATCGATCTCGTCGGGCAATAATTGTGCGTCGCCGAGCGCCTCACGCATCGCGCGAATGGACGATTCGCCGTTTGGCAAAGGCGACGTCATATGGAAAGCATCGTTGTTTAGACTATATCCGAGCACTTCCGCGTAAATGTGCGCGCCGCGCGTACGCGCATGTTCAAGTTCTTCAATGACCAGCGAGGCTCCGCCCTCGCCCATGACAAATCCATCGCGCAACAGATCGAACGGACGGCACGCAAAAGCAGGATCCCCCGGCCATCTGCTCATGGTTTTGATGATATCGAACGCGCCAACGGTAATGGTCGTCAAAGGCGCTTCCGCTCCGCCAGCGACAATCACATCCGCAAAATCGTCCCTGATGTATCGCAACGCTTCACCGACGGATACGGTGCCACTGGCGCAACTATTCGAATTTGTCGTGCCCACGCCGCGAAAACCGAATTCAATCGCGATATTTGAATGGGCCGAACCACCAAATACCTGCACGGCAAGGGTAGGTTGAACTCCCCGCGCGCCCTTTTTCAAGTACCTGAGATATTGTTCCTCCGCCTTGCAAACGCCGCCAAGCGCTGTGCCGAAACTCACACCGATTCGGTCCTGCGGCTTTTCGCGGGAATACTCGATGCGCGCATCATCGAGCGCCAGTTGCGCCGACACGACTGCGAACTGAGCGTAGCGGTCGAGTCGCTTCAGACGGTGTGGCGAAAAAAACACCTCCGGGTCCCAATCACGAATCTCGCCGGCAGAGCGCACGCGGAAGACGCTGGAATCGAAACTGGCGATGTTATTGATACCGCTTTTTCCCGCCAGAATTGCGTTCCAAAAATTCTCGCGCCCCTGTCCGATGCAGGTGATTGGGCCAATTCCAGTGATAACAGCGCGTCTTCGAGTCTGCCACGCTGCATTCTTTGACGTGGGCGGGCTCATGCCGTCACCTTGTCTGCCCTTGCTTCCACGTAACCTTTCATGCAGCGCAAGGTTTTGTTGGCGATATTATGGATGAAGAAGTCGCCAATGAGCGGATTGACAATCGGCGAAAGGGCGGGAATCCGAAACCGCAGATCGTGCGAGATTGTGACCAGCACGCCATCCGGCGCATCAGAGAATGTCCAGACGACACGCATTCCTTTTGTCCAGGCTTTCAGATGATGAAAACGAATCTCGAGCTTGTCGCGATCGATGATTTGCTCGGATGTCCACGAGATCGGAATGCCTGACCGCCGCGCGGCCATCAACACGATGTTGCGATCAGGGCTGCGCTCCAGAAAATGAATGTAGCGATAATGCGGGAGAATTTTCGGCCATAGCTCCAAGTCTGCAGCTGTTTCGAAGATCGCCATCTTTGGCGCTCGCATGAGCAGGGAATTGGTCTTGTGCATGAGCAGATTGAAACCGCACAATCTTTCAATGTTGCGCGGCCTCTACCAAACACACAATCCTTCATCGAAAACCATTTTGGTGAAAGAGGAAAATCGTCGCATGCCACGATCCTTGGCCGATGCCCAGGAGTCGCTCAGCGGCCGCATTCCCCGTGCGGCCGCTCGCGGATTTTAGTTCTATAGCCAACGTGGCGGTCGCCCCACTTAACCTTACCCGCGCGTCGCGCTGTCTGCGTCTTGTGCGAGTTGTTTCATGTACACGAAAAACCCCTGCGATTGGCCAATGAATAGTCCCATCGCCGTAAGAAACGCGAGAGCCCCCGTGGCGGCACCTTCCGTGTTCGTTGGCCGAATGACCGAACAAATTGGAAGGCTTGGATGCAAGAACGGGCACGGTTCGGGCATTATCAGGGCCTTGTCGAATAGCTCGTTCTCAACCTCCAAATCAGGAAACCTCACTCTAACGCCGGTTACAGGGTCGACGGCAGTCAGCGGAGGCGCATTACCCGCCACATCGGACCAGGTCTGGAAGTGCATGGTCTCGGTCGGGCCAATGCTCATCAGGATACGCAACACTTCCACATCGGTGGCCCTTTGCGCCAGCGACGGGTAAAGGCTGCTCCCACCTTGTTCAATGGTTGGAAAGTGGAATGCCGCAGTATTCGCGATCGCCTGTAGGAAATTCGGATCGCTTGTATCGGCGTCCGTTCGGGGAATTGCCGTGTGCTGATTTACGAACAAGCTCGGGACCGCCTGCGGGAAGATATGGTTTGGATTAAGATCCGGGTTATGACTGTCGTCGCGATAGCGGGTCCACCAGCTGGTATCGATCGTAAGTTGCGTCAGGTTCGTGAGCCGACGTCCGATCTTGTTCGGATTGACGCCGGTCGCGGTGCTGCCCATCAACGTGCGAAACGGATTGAGATTTGCCGGCGCCGCTCCCTTGGAAACCAGATAAGCGTTGAGGAACTGGTGATGAGTGATCTCATCATCGGTGTTGTCATGGATGTAGTCTTGCATTTCATCCTCAATAAGCTCCAAGGCGTCCGTGTAGGCTTCATTGCCGCGGCCGCCTGGAACTTCCTGGTCCTGGATGCCGCCCAGCTCGTTATATTGGATCCAAAAGTCGGCCTCGATTAGCTCCAACGCCGCCGGGAATCGAAGCAGTGCCGCATCTCCGGGTGAAAGGCTGCCACTTGCCTCTGCGGTTCGGATGCTGCCCAACAGTCCCGCGCCGACGGTTCCTGCTCCCAGGGCGATCGTTTTACCCAGGAAAGAACGACGACTGATATACCTTTTCCGAGCTTTAACTCTTTTGTCCAAGTCATCTTCCAGAGGACGATTCTCGTCCCCACTAGAACCTGCTGTAGAATCGTTTGGTGTTTTCATGTCCGTAGAATCGCAGCGACTCACGTTGCGCGCTGCATTGGAAAAGTTACGCGTTTGTTACTGCGTGTAGGTCGACGTCCTACCGCCAGAAGTAGCGGTCAACTGCTTCCTAAAAACACGTGCACGTAGGAGTCGTAAGTTTCACTTACAATTCTAACAACAAAGGGAGAGGAATAAATATGAAAACGAAACTCATCACCTACTCGTTATGCTTTCGCGCTGGTGATTGCGGTTGCTTCGCCGATCTTCGCGCAGGAGGACAAGACTGAAATCCCGCCGGCGATCACCATTCCCGACATGCTGCTGACGCACCTCGGCACCATCAAGTTCGCCGAAGCCTTCCCGAAACGTGTTCTCAGCGATGCGCAACGGCACTCGATCGCTCTTCCAGCGAAAATCTTCTGGAGCCTACGGGATTCGAACCCGTGACCTCCTCAATGCCATTGAGGCGCTCTACCAACTGAGCTAAGACCCCGTTTTAGCTATGAAAATAGCGTTAGGACAATGGGTTAAAAAAACCATTTGTCCACTGCGGAACTTTGGATTCAGCTCGGCCGCCTTCTTGAATGCAGCTTCGGCTTGATCAAATTGCTGCTGCATCAGAATCTCGCCACGCGGCTGACAAAAACCCGGCCGCTAGGGCCACGTGAAGAGCAATCGTTGCAAAGCGTATCAGCCGAGCTGAATCGAGGAATCTGTTCATATCATGACCCGCTGGCGATCATCGAATCTCGAAACAGCAAGACGGAAACGGACCATGCTTGCAGCACTCTTTCACTGGGGCATCAATAATCTCAGAGAGCAGCGATTCGGCAATGAGACATGCGTCTGGATGTTGACTGGTCGCAGCGGCAAGTGGACAGCCGTTGCCACGAATGAAGTGTTTGCCCTCGCTCTCGTGAAAACTGGCTGCACCACCGAGATCTTTTAAGATACGGAGAGCCGCTTCGATCTTTTGCTTTCGGTTTTTGCCTTCAACTTCCGGCCGATGCGCATCCGCAATCTTTTTGCCGACCGCGCGCATACCGGCTCGCAATTCCCTACCCGTTAGTTTTCTTGAAAGCACGCTCAAAAGGATGTCGAGCAGCGCACCGTACGCCTTCGGAAAAATTTGCTCCGCGTCCGCTGTAAGCGCATACGTTGCGTGTGGTTTTCGAAACCCGGGTTGCACTCCCGCTTGGGAAGCCAGCCCGTCCCGTTCCAGGCTCAGAAGATGCGCCCGCACGGCGTTGTCGGTCAGCCGCAATGCGCCGGCCAATTCGTTGACGGTGCGGGCTTTGGTCCGCAGCAATTCAAGAATCCGTCCGCGGGTGCTTTCGAGCAACCGTTTTCGCCAGCCTGTATTCTTCATTGCTCAAAGCATAGGAGGAGAATGTAATAAATCAAATAGAACTTTGACTTATTTCCCTCTGTGTGTTCAAGAGAATCGCCCTTTTCAGAAAGGAAAAACTCGATCTTTCGGCCGATCGCCTCTGGTTTGTCATCCGCGCCATGAGCTCGGGGCGAAAACGACCCGCCATGTGTATCCGCGCTGTGTATCTTCATAAGAACATGAGTCGACGCCGAAGCCTCCTCCTGAAACTCTGGCGACCCCGTATACGGCTGCCGCGACGAAAGCCACGCAAGCGTCCACAGCAACTCGACCTGAATTTATGGCCGAAACGTCGTTAAAGCCTCTCAAGGCGATCCTAGAGACAATCCGGGAACGGGCCGATTTCGCCCTTAAACAACTTCAAAAATCCGAAGAGGAACGTTCGATGCGGTGGAAATGCAAAGATTGTAATCACATTAAGCACTTCACACGCCCAGTCGCTTTGGGACAGATAAACCTGCACAAACAAAATGACGCGGAACGGCGACGAAATCGCGCTGATATCGCCTGCATGCACGCCCCCGTTTTTGTCCACTTCTTTGTCCACCGACGATGTTTTTTTAGCTCATTTGAGAACACTTGAGACAGAGCCCGCCCGAGGGTTTTACCTATGAAAGAGCACTCAAGAGCAAGTGAGCGCAATCGATTGGTACTCAATGCCATTGAGGCGCTCTACCAACTGAGCTAAGACCCCGACGAAGAATTTCAGACTTTAAGTTTCAGATTGCGCATTGCAACCGGAGAGAAAACCTTCGGCGTGGTGTCACACTGATGGTTCCGACGGTCGCGCCGCTGGCGAGCAAATAATTCTGATGATTGCCTGAACAAGTTTGAGGGCGTTGCAGTCAAAGTTTGCAACTACGAGGTATTTATGATGTTTAATGCGCGGACGCTAAAAATGAATCGATCTGCATTTTCGGCATTGGTCGTGGCCACGGCGCTTGGGGGAAATCTTCACAATGCGACCGGACAAATGATCAATCCGACTGTGCAAACTGCGTCGCCACGTGTCGTGGCGAGCCGCAGCGCGCCAGCGACGGCCGCAAAGCCGGTTGTGACTGCGCGCGTGGCGCCTCAGATCGGTCCGCGGCCAACAGGTTTAAACCCTCAAAGGTTTAACGCGAATCTGCCTCGCACGATCGCGCAACCACCAGCCAATCTGCAGCGCACTTATGCGCCGCCCGTACAGACTTCGAATCCTGCTTTCGCCGCGTTGAACGTGCAGCGGAGCGGACCGGGGCAACAAGCAATTACCGTTGATCCAGCGACACGCCAAACTGAGTTACGCACGTTGGCGGCTATGCATCAACGACGCGGCGTTGTTACGCGCGAAGGAAACATTCTGGATCCAGCGACGCGTGAAAGTGAAATCCATACATTAGCGGCAATGCGTGAACGCCGCGGCCTCGCGCCCGGGCAAGCGAACATGCCGGATGCAGCGCCGCGCAACACTGAATTGCGCACACTGGAGACAATGCGTGAACGACGCACGTTCAGGACTAACAATCAGACCCTCGCGACGATAAATCCTCAACGGCCTGTCACAAATCGTGATCCAGAGGCGGGACCTCAGCGGGAGAGGCGCGAATCACCAAAAGACGCGCCGGACAAAGAGTGGCGCCACAAAAAGGATCACACCAGCCATGACGAAGCATTCCGCCGTCATTGGCACGAGTGGCATGACCGTAACTGGTGGCATAATCATTGTGACACGATCGTTTTCGTAAGCACTGGATATTATTTCCTGGACGGGAGCTACTGGTATCCAGCCTATGGTTACGATCCATTGCAGACCTATTACGACTACGATGGGCCGATCTACACCTACAGTAATTTGCTCCCTGACGAAGTCATCGCGAACGTCCAGACCGCCCTGCAAGATGCAGGCTACTATTTTGGAGAAATAACGGGTTCGTTAGGCGTTGATACCCGAGCGGCCCTCGCAAACTTTCAGCGTGATTACGGCTTGCCAAACACGGGAGCAATTGACGAACCGACCGTCGAGGCGCTCGGACTGTACTAGAAAAGCTTTTCGCAAAGTTGTAGCCGTTTCACTGCATCCAGGCACTCGCCAAAACACGGCGATACACAGCCACTGGGACTACAACAGGCACCACTGACTGTTTGCTAAGCGTCAGGATTCCTTGATCAATCTGGGTGTGGCGTTTTAAGAAATCGCTTGTAAGCGATCTGACCTTTCAAAATAATGTGCCGCATCCTTTGCTCTCCGGGAAAGAATCGAATGGAGAGATCGAAGGGGAAAGTTCTGGGGGACAGTTTCGGAAAGGAAGCGACCGTCGAGCAGTTGGAGATCTCCAAAGGAATCGCCGGTGTGTCGATGCAACTTGAACCTGGCGTGACGCGCAAACTTCACTGGCACGGGACTGCGGCGGAATGGGCGCTTGTTCTCAAAGGCCGTGTTCGTACAACAGGCATTAATCCGGCTGGTCAAACCGAGACGAATGACTTCCAACCAGGCGACATTTGGTATTTTTTACGTGGCGCTCGAGTGCCTCGGTAACGAACCGACTCATTTCATTTTAATCTTTGACAACGGTTATTTCTCTGAGTTCGGCACATTCAGTATCACGGATTGGATCGGGCATACGATCAAGCCGCTGCCGGCAAAGAATTTCGAATGCTTGCAGACGCCCCGCACGCGATTTTCAAAGGCGGCGTGAATGGCGCATCGATTCTACGCGGTTTCCAATTTCGACCACGGTTACCGGCGTAATCCTCGACCTCGAACCAGCCGTGTTGCGCGAACTTCATTGGCATCCCAACGCCGATGAATGGCAATATGTAATCGAAGGCGACCTCAGCGTGACGATGTTTGCCTCGCACGGCCGCTTTCGCACTGAGGAATTGCACGCTGGTGATATCGGCTACATCCCACAGGGCTATGGGCAATCGATTGAAAACGTCGGGAGCAAGCAGAGTCGCGTGTTGATCGGTTTCAACACCGGAATTTATCAGGCGATTGATCTTTCTGCGTGGATCGCCGGCAATCCGGTTGATGTTTTGGTAACGAATTTCGGCAGGCCAGCAGCCTTGCTCGATCGGTTTCCGCGCAAGGACGTTTTCATATCGCCAAATCACTAGCGTTTCGTCCGGCTGAGCCATTCGTTGTAGCCACGGCGCTGTGTCGCCGTGCTGGCGTGAGCAACAACTCCGGGCGCCTCGACAAAGCGAGGCGGCTACAATTGCAAGATGGCTTCTAACGTGCGGGTTCCAGTTGCGAAAAATTTGCGACGGGCGCAGACCGCCGCTACAGGAAGAACTGCCAGCTGACCCTTGAGCCATGCAAAAGTTGATCGAGTGCGTGCCGAATTTTTCGGAAGGCCGGGACCAAAACGTGATTCGGCAGATCACGGATGCGATTCAATCGGTGGACGGCGTTTCGCTGTTGGATGTTGATCCTGGCGCGAGCACCAACCGCACTGTGGTGACGTTCGTCGGCAGTCCTGATGCAGCGGTGGAAGCGGCATTTCGCGCTATTAAGAAAGCGGCGGAGTTAATCGATATGCGCAAACACAAGGGAGCGCATCCGCGCATGGGCGCGACCGATGTATGTCCGTTCATTCCCGTGAGCAACGTGACCTGGGACGAAGCAATCGCGTGTGCACATCGCCTGGGAGAGCGTGTTGGCGACGAATTAAAAATACCTGCCTATCTCTATGAAAAAGCGGCGAAAAATGAATCGCGCTCGAATTTGTCCATAATTCGCGCGGGCGAATACGAAGGGTTCTTCGAAAAAATAAGACAGCCTCGAATGGAAACCAGATTTTGGGCCCGACGTATTCAACGAGAAATCAGGAGCAACTGTGATCGGTGTTCGTGATTTTCTGGTGGCTTACAACGCGAATCTGAACACGAAATCAGTGCGGCGCGCAAACTCGGTTGCGTTTGATGTGCGAGAGCAGGGCAGGGCGCAGACCGAAGATGGAACGCCGTGGGGAAAACCGTTGCTGGATGCGAATGGCGAGCCGATCCGGATTCCCGGAATGCTGAAGCACGTCAAGGCGATTGGTTGGTTCGTGAAGGAATACGGGATTGCGCAGGTCTCGATGAACCTGACCAATATCGAAGAAACGCCGTTACACGCGGCATTCGATGCGTGTTGCGAATCGGCAGCCAGCCGTGGTCTGCGCGTGACCGGGTCGGAGATTGTAGGCATGGTTCCCAAGCAATGTCTCGTTGATGCAGGGCGATATTTTTTGCGCAAGCAAAAATGGTCGGAAGGCGTGTCCGATGAAGATTTGATCGACATCGCCATTCGCTCAATGGGCTTGAGCGAACTGAAACCTTTCGATCCAAAAGAAAAGGTGATTGAATTCAAAATCGAATCTGCTGAGCCAAAGAGATCCCTGGCGAAAATGAATCTGCGCGAATTTTGCAATGAAACCCTCAGCGATTCACCTGCGCCCGGCGGCGGTTCTGTCGCAGCATTAATGGGCGCGCTAGGCGCCTCGTTAGGCGGAATGGTTGCGAACCTATCCGCAGGAAAACGCGGCTGGGATGACAAGCTCGAATATTTCAGCAATTGGGCAGTGAAAGCGCAGCAGCTCAAAGACGAACTGCTGTCGCTGGTAGATGAAGATACAGCGGCATTCAACAAGGTAATGGACGCATTCGCACTGGCAAAAGAGTCGACTGAAGAAAAAGCTGCGCGTGCGGCTGCGATCGCACAGGCGACCAAATACGCAGCGGAGGTTCCGTTAAAGGTGATGGAGACGGCGTCGAAATCTTATGAATTGCTCGCTGAAATGGCCGAGAGAGGAAATCCAGCCTCTGTCTCCGATGTCGGTGTCGGCGCGTTAGCCACTCGCGCGTGCATCGAAGGTGCGGCCCTGAACGTGAGAATCAATCTCGCACAGTTGAAAGACGAAAGATTCAAGACGGCTTTATTAAAAAAAATCGAACAGATCAGCACCGACTCCGATACGCAGTTTGAGAAGATCTATCAAGTTGTAGGAAGCAAACTGGGTTGAAGGGGTAAAGCGGGCAAGCCTATGCTTGTCATGTTGAGCGAAGCGAAACCTCTTGGTGTCATCCCTAGCGTCGGCAGAAAAACAGATTCCTTAGTTTGGCTCAGAACGACAACGCTCTTTTTGCTTCAACGATTCAACCAATCATGAGTTCTATCGCGGTTCTTCATGCATCCCAGCTGGTCACCTTAGCCGGCCCGACGCGGCCACGTGTGGGACGCGAACTGTCCGAGCTGGCAATCATTCCCGATGGCGGAATGCTGATTCGCGACGACAAGATCGACAGTGTTGGGCCTAGCACCGAGATCGAGAAGAAGGCGCGCGGCGCGCAAATCATCGATGCTCACGGAAAAGTAGTTCTTCCCGGTTTTGTCGATGCGCACACGCACTTGGTTTTCGCCGGGAATCGGCTGGATGATTTCGAGCGGCGTGTGCGCGGCGACACTTATGAGCAAATCGCGAAGGCCGGGGGCGGAATTTGGTCAACCGTTGAAAAGACGCGAGCAGCGAGTGAAGCCGACCTTCTTATGCAAGCAAAAAAGCATGCAGGCTGGTTCCTGCGCTGCGGCACGACAACTGTGGAGTCAAAATCAGGCTACGGTCTGAGTGTCGAAGATGAACTGAAGATCCTGCGCGTGATGAGGCGTCTTAATCAGGAGACGCCCCTGGAAGTTGTGCCGACGTTCCTCGGCGCACACGCAGTACCGCGCAACATGCGCGCCGATGAATACGTCGATCTCGTCGTTAACGAGATGCTGCCACGAGTAACTTCGGACGGTCTTGCCGAATTTTGCGACGTATTTTGCGAGCGCGGCTATTTCGATATCGAACAATCAAGGCGGATTCTTAGCGCGGCGAAAAAGCTTGGATTGAAACAGCGAATTCACGCCGATCAGCTCAGTAATTCAGGCGCGGCACAATTGGCGGGCGAATTGAAAGCAACAACGGCAGATCACCTGGAAAAAACCGACGAACAGGGGATCGCGGCATTGAAATCTGGGGGCGTGCAACCGGTATTGTTACCCGGCTCAGTCTATGCGCTTGGATCGGCTCATTATCCGCGGGCGCGAGAAATGATCGAGGCGGGTCTCGCGGTCGTAATCGCGACTGATTTCAATCCTGGCTCGTCGCCGACTCCGGCCATGCCAATGATTTTGTCGCTTGCGTGCACGCAAATGAAGATGTCGCCGGCGGAGGCTATCTCGGCATCGACGATCAATCCGGCACATTCGTTAGGCCGGGCCGATCAGATTGGCTCGCTCGAATCCGGTAAGGTGGCGAACTTCTCAATGTTCGATTGCGAGGATTATCGTGAGCTTGCGTATTGGTTCGGAGGTCCGCAAACGCACTCGGTTTACGTCAAAGGGAGGAGAGCCCACTAAACACACGAAAGAATTTAGAAGAATGGAAGAAGAACTCCTGAAGCTCGAAGAGCAATTTGCGGAGGCGATTATCAAAAATGATCCGGGGGCGATCGAGCGACTTGTCGCCGACGACTGGATGATCATCAATGCCGATGGAGGAATCATCGATAAGGAGCGCTTTCTTGGAGTGATCAAGTCGGGCACTCTAACTCACGAAATGATGGAGTCTGATAATATGCGGGTGCGTGTCTATGGGGACAGCGCAGTCGTGACCGCGTTGACTCGGACGAAGGGGAAATTTATGGGACAAGAGTTCAGCATGCACGAGCGTGCCACAGATTTTTTTGTGAGGCTCAATGGACAATGGCGGTGCGTCCTGACGCAGCTCACTGGATTCACGAAACGATGAGGCGGTGCACACTGCGGTCGCGCGTACCAAGTTCGGACAAATTTTGCGGCGCCTGCAGAGCGCCGTTACAGTGAGTTATGAAGGTCGAAGTGGAAAAGCAGCCGGGGTCCCTCTCCACGCTGCAAATTGAACTGCCCCCGGAGGAAGTGTCCAAAGAATGGGATGCGATCGCCAACAGTTTCGCGCGTTTCGCCAAAATTCCGGGTTACCGGCCAGGTAAGGCCCCGCGAGCGGTGATTGAGAAGAGATTTCGCAAGGAAATTCGGGATGAATTAACCAAGAAGCTCGTTTCCAAGAGCTATCATGAAGCGATCGAGCAAGAACAGTTGCGGGTTGCTTCGCTGGCCAATATCGAAGATGTCCAGCTTGGCGAAGACAAGTCTATGCGGTTCCGCGCGACGGTTGTTACCGCTCCGGAATTTGAATTGCCCGAATACAAGAACATTCCAGTGCAGTTGCCGGATACGAACGTTTCCGAGTCGGAGGTCGATGTTGCAATCGAGCGCCTACGCGATCAATCAGGCGATTTCGTCGATGTTCCCGAGCGGGCACTGCAGATGGGCGACTTCGCCGTCATCGACTTTGAGGGATTCAGCGATGGCAAGCCAATTAGTGAAATTGCGCCCCAGGTGAGCAAGAATCTTCACGGCGGGAAAAAATTCTGGCTGCACCTCGCGCCCGATAACTTCCTGCCGAAATTTTGCGAACAAATGGTAGGGCAAAAGCCGAGCGAGACGCGCACGGTAACCGTCGATTTCGCGGTGGATTTTCCGGTGAAGGAACTGACAGGAAAACAGGCAAACTACAATGTCACTGTCCGTGAGATTAAGCAGAAAGTATTGCCTGCTTTGGATGATGCGTTTGCGGCTAAATTGATTCCTGAAAAGACGCTTGCCGATCTGCGCCAAATCATCGAACACGATCTTGCGCATGAAAAGGAGCATGAGCGCGAGCGAGCGAAAGAAGGGCGGGTGGTGAAATATTTGCACGAACAGATTCAGTTCGAGTTGCCGCCTGCCCTACTAAAAAGTGAAACGCGTCGAATTTTGGCAGACCTGGTGCAACGAAACCGGGAACGCGGCGTTTCTGATGAGATGTTAAAGGATAAGGAAAAGGAGCTCATCGAAACCGCCGCAGGGCTTGCGGCTCACCGGTTGAAGACCAACTTCATTCTGCATCGGATTGCAGAGCGCGAAAACATCAAGGTTTCGCGGGACGACATCAACGCACGGCTTCGTGAGGAAGCGGCGCGATATAATGTCCCCATGGAAAAAATGCGCAAGGAACTGCAGGAACACAATGGTCTGGACGCGTTCGCGGAACAGATACTGCTGGGTAAGACTCTTGATTTCCTAAAGGCGAATGTTAGCGTCGAGGCAGCGCAAGAAGCCGCTGTTAAAGAAGAAAAATCATGAGTGTTTCGAACGAAAATCTCTCCCAGGTGCTGATTCCGATGGTCGTGGAGCAGACTGGCCGTGGCGAGCGCAGCTACGACATTTATTCGCGACTACTCAAGGATCGCATCGTTTTCATCGGAACGCCGATGGACGATCACATTGCTAATCTTGTCATTGCGCAGTTGCTGTTTTTGCAAATGGAGGATTCGAAGAAAGACATCAATATCTATATCAATTCGCCCGGCGGCTCGGTAACGGCCGGTCTTGCGGTTTACGATACGATGCAGTTTCTCACGTGCGATGTGACTACCTATTGCCTCGGAATGGCCGCGAGCATGGCTGCGGTCCTGCTCTGTGCAGGAACAAAAGGTAAGCGTTTCGCGCTCCCAAATTCAGATATCATGATCCATCAGGTTTCCGGAGGCGCGCAAGGCGCGGCGAGCGACGTGGAGCGTCAAGTCGATTACATGTTCAAGCTGAAAAAGCGCCTCATCAAAATCATCGCACAGCATACGGGTAAGTCCGAGGAACAGGTGCGGCTCGATTCGGATCGCGATTACTACATGTCCGCCCAGGAAGCGAAAGCGTACGGTCTGGTGGACGAAGTGATCAAGTCTCGCAAGGAGGTGAAGCTGCTTGATGGGGCGACTCCTCCTTCCGGCGATCGGTCGATAGAAGTGGCTGAAACCGCTTTGCCGCGCAAAATCGGAGGATAAGAGAGCTTCTCGAAAAATATGGCCCGCGCTTCCAATCTCACCATGTGCTCGTTTTGTGGCAAGAGCCATGCGGAGGTTCGCAAATTGATCGCCGGACCAGGCGTCTATATCTGCGATAGTTGTATAAACGTTTGCAAAAGCATCCTGGATAAAGAGCTCAACGAGGATGCCCGGCGTCAGTCCTCCAATATTCGTGTGCCCAAGCCGGTGGAAATCCGTCGGGCCCTTGATCAGTATGTCATCGGCCAGGAAACCGCGAAGAAAACGTTATCGGTGGCTGTCCACAACCACTACAAGCGGGTATTGCAAGCTTCCCAACCGGCCGATGCTTCCGCCGCGTTTCAGCCGGATCCGTTTGCTGATGTTGAGATTGAGAAAAGCAACATTTTATTGATCGGCCCCACCGGCTCTGGCAAAACGTTACTAGCCAAAACCCTCGCGCGGATTCTCGATGTACCGTTTTGCATCGCCGACGCGACGACGCTGACCGAAGCAGGCTATGTTGGCGAAGACGTGGAAAACATTATTCTGCGACTCCTGCAGAATGCGGATTACGATGTGAAACGAGCGGAGATCGGGATCGTTTATATCGACGAGATCGACAAGATCGGCCGGAAAACTGACAATGTGAGCATTACTCGCGATGTCTCCGGCGAAGGAGTGCAGCAGGCTCTGTTAAAGATTTTGGAGGGCAGCACGTGTAATGTCCCGCCACAGGGCGGACGCAAACATCCGCATCAGGAATACATCCAGGTTAATACCGAGAAAATTCTTTTCATCTGCGGCGGCGCATTCATCGGCCTCGACAAAATTATTCAAAAACGCATCGGCCAAAAAGTGATGGGGTTCGGCAGTCCCACGCTTGAAGTTGAGGAGGCGTTGCGAAAGCGAGCTGTCCGCCATGTGGAACCGGAAGATCTGCTCGCTTTCGGAATGATTCCCGAATTCATCGGGCGATTGCCGGTTGTCAGCTCGCTCGATTCGCTAACCGAGGACGAAATGGTAGCGATTTTGACCGAGACAAAAAACGCGATGGTGAAGCAGTATACAAAGCTTTTTTCAATGGAAGGGGTGCGCTTGACATTCACCAAGGATGCGTTGCGCGCGTTGGCGGCCCAGGCGGTCACCAAGGGAACGGGCGCGCGCGCGTTGCGTTCCATGCTAGAGCGGATCATGCTCGATATCATGTACGACGTGCCGAGTCGCGAAGATATTGCCGAAGTCACAATCAATCGAGCGGTAGTGGAAGGCAAAAAAGTGCCGCTCATTCGCAAGAAACAGGATAAGACCGCGGCCTAACGGCTTTCGGCCAAAGTTAAGAAGTTAAAAGGGTTACAAAGTTAAAAACGGTAAAAGCTCTTCCGTTGTAACATTGTAACTTTTTAACGTTCACTTTTCGTTATGCGCGTCATCCTTCTCAACACCGGCACGGAGCTTTTGCTTGGAGATGTGCAGGACGCACACCTTACATTCATCGCGCGCGAGATTTTTCCCTTGGGTTTGCGGATCGAGGAACGACGCACGGTCGGCGACACTGAGGCGATTCGGCACACGTTAGCAGAACTATTTCCAGGCTGTGAGATTCTTTTTGTGACTGGGGGTCTCGGTCCAACCGGCGACGACATAACACGCGAGATGGTTGCCGATCTACTAGGGTTGGAGCTCCAAAAGTCTCCGGAATTGCTGGCTTCGCTCCGGCAAAGACTTCAATTGCGTGGAATCAAATGGACTTCTGGTATCGCGCGGCAGGCAGACGTTCCCGCAGGCGCAGAGGTCCTGTCGAACCAGAATGGCAGCGCGCCCGGCCTTTATTTGCGGGCGAATATCAATCCCCGGATTCCGTCTCCGCATCTTTTTCTGTTACCCGGGCCTCCCCGCGAGCTCCAACCGATGTTTCGGGCCTTTGTGATGCCGATTCTGCGCTCAATCGTCCCAGCTTCGGCTTTGATCGAGCGGCGCCTCTACAAGATTGCCGATAAGGGCGAGTCGCTGGTCGAGGAGGCGATCGGCGACCACGTGCTTGCGGTTCCGGGAATCGAGCTCGGGTACTGCGCGCGTCCGGGCGAAGTCGACGTGCGCATTGTCGGGAAAGCAAAGGCCATCGAACAGGCGGACGCGATTATCAGATCGACGCTTGGATCGTCGATCTTTTCTGCCGCGGACGAAACGCTGGAGGAAGTCATCGTGAAACTTTTGGTGCAGCGCAATCAAAGGGTCGCGGTCGCAGAGTCCTGCACGGGAGGATTGCTTGCCAATCGCATCACAAACGTGCCTGGCGCATCGGCCGTTTTTTTCGCCGGTTATGTTTGTTACGCGAACCAGGCCAAGATGGACATGCTGGATGTCGATCCGCAGCTGATCGAGAAGCACGGCGCCGTGAGCGAACAAGTCGCGCGTGCGCTGGCCGAGCATGCGCGAGCGCGTGCAAGATCCGATTATGCACTCGCTACGACCGGCATTGCCGGGCCGAGCGGTGGCTCGCCGGAGAAGCCCGTCGGAACCGTTTATATTGCTCTCGCCGCGTCAGGCGAAACAATTGCGAAGAAATTCTTTTTTCCAATTGACCGCGAGACTTTTAAGCAAATTGTTACGCAGACCGCGTTGGAATTGCTACGGCGGAAACTAATCGTCCGCATGTAGCGCCCTTACGCTGCATTCTCTGTCATTCCGGCCGAAGTGGAGGGAATCTCTTACTTACTTCGGTTGGTGCACAATCATGCGAATTCCAGAGATGTCTCGACTTCGCTTCGACATGACAATTGGCTAAAAGTCGCCAACATCTACGGACGTGCCAACCTTGGCGTAGTCGTAAAACAATTTTGCGCCATCGACGGATTGGCGGATGCAGCCATGCGAGGCGGGGTAGCCAGGCAATATTCCGATGTGCATCCCGACGCCTTCGCCGGTCAGGCGAAGAAACCATTTCATGGACGCGCCGTCAAAATGTGTTCCGCTCGGCGCGGAATCACTCCGAGCACTGACCCCGGCACGTACTGTGCGGCCGGAGCTGTCCACGAAGTCACCGTAAAGAGTGGAATGATGATCAGGATCCTTTTCCATGACGTTGAAATGCCCGCGCGGCGTTTCGTGCCCGAGCCTGCCTGACGAGATTGGGCCGTCGGCCACGACTTGGTCCCCGATCATAAGGTAAGCCCGCTGTTTCGGAATCGAGACTACGATGCGCGTATTGTCCGGTGTCGCCTGTTTGAGTAAGGATCGATTTACCTTCAGAGGCGCCTGCCTGTGAATTAGGTCGGACGCTTTGCGCATCGGAGGTGGTGTGGGATTCGCCTGTCGCGGTTTTGGCCCGAAATGGAACAATTGACCGCTCGCAGAAGATGCAAGCGTGGCCAGCAAAACCAACCGAATCAACGTCGAAAGTCGCATAAAATTAGCTGCCATTGTAGCTGTTTACGCGCCGAATCCAACCCGATAACCATCGCGATTCGTGTCGTTCGGCCGGAGAGTTTTGCACCCGTTGAGTCAGCACTGCTCTCGCCGCGCGCGCGAATTCATCAACCGCGCCGGCGTCAGAAGTGCCGTGCATCGCTTCCAAGACTTGAAGCAGACCCCAGCCCTGGCCTTGATAACGCTCCGTGTGCAGGACGCCTTCTCCTTTGAAATTTACGTAATCGACGAGGGCGTAACATCCTTGTGAGGTCTTCGTCAGACGTTCGAATTGTTCCTGAACATTGGCTCGATCGGAAGGCGCTGCTTCGGCCAGCATTTTCGGAAGCGCGCTTTCTAACCGGGCGATAAGAAATTCCGCCTGCAGGTCGATCGTATCCGCGAGGAAGCTACGTAATTGATTCATTTCCGTTGAATGTTGAGCTTGAAGAAATTCCGTACGCGAGTTCCAAGGGCATGGCTTTTCGCCGGTTCCCAGGAGCAACGTTGGCAGCTTCGCGCCGCGCTTTGAGATAAAGTTCACGAGCTTGGGAAAACTTTCGTCGAACGGCCCCCGGCGGCCCTTCGGGTACCAGATGAAGTGGCCGATGCCGAGTGACGCGAAATCTTCGCCTGCGTTCCATGAAGTGAGGCCGGCTATCGTTCCGTTACATTCGTTTTGCCAGATTCTTTTTCCGATTCTCAGAACGTCAGCATGCGAGCGAGTAGTTGCGTGGAGCGGCTTCGGCAGAAGGGTAATGAGCGCGGCAAAAACCAACGCGGTCGAAGAGTAACAGCGTTCGGATCCCGAGCGCCGCTCTGTTCTTGACGGGCTGCGTTTATCTATTAGCGTCCCAGTTTCCGCGGCGGCCAACTTAACTGAATCCTCGCGAAGAACACCTTTTATGAAACAACTTATCGTCATTTTCAGCGCATCCTTACTTGTATTGCCTTTGTTTGGGCAAGAGAAATCGACACAGCTCAAGGACCAGAAAGACAAAGTCAGCTATAGCATCGGTCTACAGATCGGATTCAACCTCAGCCGGCAAAAGGTGGATATTAGTCCCGACATGCTTTCTGCCGGCATAAAAGACGCCCTCGCCGGTAAACCACAACTGAACCCTGATCAAATCAAGGAGGTCATGACAGCGTTTGAGAAAGATATGGAACAAAAACAGAAAGAATCAGGGGACAAAAATAAAACAGAAGGCGCAAAATTTCTGGACGAAAACAAAAAGAAAGAGGGCGTGAAAACGACTGCCAGCGGGTTGCAGTACAAAGTCCTCAAAGAGGGAAACGGAGCGCAACCCAAGGCGAGCGACACGGTCTCGGTCAATTATCGCGGAACTCTGATTAATGGAACCGAGTTCGATAGTTCATACAAACGCGGGCAACCAGCGACTTTTCCAGTTAATGGCGTGATCAAGGGATGGACGGAGGCGCTTCAGCTGATGAAAGTGGGATCCAAATATCAATTGTTTATTCCGTCGACCCTTGCCTACGGCGAAAGGGCCGTTAGTCCAGATCTCGCCGCCAATTCGACTTTGATTTTTGAAGTGGAACTGCTGGATGCGAAGCCCGCTCCGACACCTGCGCCTGCAGCTGCGGCTCAGCCGAACGCTGCTCCCAGCCCAGGGACCTCACCGTCGCCAAAGAAATAGACGGGAGGGCTCTCGGAGCTTCTCAGAATCGCCCCAGCCTTTCGGGGGCTGGGCGCGTGATAGAGCAGCGCTCTGCTGTTAGTATGCGATCAGGGCGCCGCAGCGGCTTCCCATTCGAGTCGGGGCGCGTCGCCCCATAAGTCTTCCAGGCTGTAAAAAGATCGTTTGTCGCGATGAAAGACGTGGACCACGACTTGCAGATAATCAAGCACGATCCACTGACTGACTGGAAACCCGTCAATCGCCACGGGTCGAACGGAATGGTCCTCGCGCAAACGCGTTTCAATTTCGTTTGCGATTGCTTTTAGCTGCGGCTCAGATGTAGCCGAGCAAAGCACGAAAAAATCGGTGAACGTCGAGATCGCGCGCAAGTCGAGGACGACAATATCGTCCGCCTTTTTATTTGAGGCGAGCTCAGCGCAGGTTCTAGCTAGATTTTCCGGGGTTATTTCCGTTGCTCCAGGTAAAGCTTTTCGCGGCGAATGATTTCTTCCACTGCCGGCGGTACGAAATATCGAATCGACCGACCAGTGGCAACTCTCTTTCTGATTTCTGTTGCTGAAATGTCGATTTTCCGGCGGATAACCCGGTAGGCGTGGTGCGGTCGCTGGCCACTCCGATCAAGAACAACGAAACGAACCATCTTTTCCAAATCAACCAAGCGGCGCCATCTTGTGAGGTTGTCCACGTTATCTTCGCCGATCAGGCAGTAAATCGTTGCATCACCTTTGCGCTGCCGAATTTGCTCGATCGTATCGATGGTGTAGGAGGGCGGCGGACGCCGCAACTCGCAATCATCCACGGCAAATCCGGGTTCATTCTCAATAGCGGCTTGTATCATCAACAACCGTATTTCGTCTCTGGCAACAGGCGCGGTCTTTCTAAGGGGCGACACTCGAGCGGGAATAAAGATCACTTCCTCAGTGCCGAGTCTCTCACGCGCCTCGCGCGCAACGATAAGGTGGCCGTGATGAATCGGATCAAAGGTGCCGCCGTAGATTGCGATCTTTTTCAACGCTCAACGCTTAATGTTCAACGCTAAACATTCAACTGAAAGCCTCTTTTATGATTGGCCGTTGGACGTTGAATGTTGAGCGTTGGGCGTTACTCTTTCCCGCCAATGAAAACGGATTTACTCGGCCAGCTGATCATGACGGGTGTGCCCGGCAAGGAATTGGATGGGAAAACCGCGAGGTTATTCCGGAAGGTGAAGCCGGGTGCCTTTATTCTCTTTGGCCGCAACATCGAAAGCGCACCGCAATTGAGAAAACTGATCGATGATCTGCGCGATTTAAGTGAGATCGAGCCCGTCATTACTGTTGATCAGGAAGGGGGTCGCGTTTCGCGTCTCCGATTGATCGGCAGCGAACCGCCGAATGCGCAGCAACTCCGCGATAAGAATGACATAGATCTCATCCGGCGTCATGGCGACATTACCGGGCGATTGCTCCGCCTTTTCGGTTACAATCTCGATTTGTGCCCGGTCCTGGACATTTCGTTTGATGACGACGCAGACAATTCTCTGCGCGGCCGTTGTTATGGGAAAACAGTCGAACAGGTTGTTCGCAACGCCGGTACGTTCAATAACGCGTTGAGAGGGCGGGGGATCGCAAGCTGCGGCAAACATTTTCCGGGTTACTCCGCCGCGAGTTCAGACGCACACTACGAATTGCCGCGGATCTATCGCACCCGTGAACAACTGGATCAGAACGAATTGGCTGTATTTCGGGAAGTCATCCACGATGTAGATAGCATGATGATCTGTCACGGCTGGTATCCATGCTTTGAACCGGAAAAGACGCCTGCTACTTTATCGCGTCGCATCGTAACCGATTTGTTGCGCAACGAACTCGGTTTCGCTGGTCTCGTCATGACCGACGATCTCGACATGGGAGCGATCCTTACCGGGTATCGGCTTGAGGACACGATACGCCTGGCCATCGCAGCAGGGAACGACGTGGCGATGATTTGCCATCGCATTCCCGAGATTGAGAACGTGCAACGAATCCTCGCTACGTTGCCGCAAGATCAAATCGATCGCGCTTTGCAAAATATGGAGCGATTCAAAGAAACAATTACACCGCCTGACGAATTTTCCGAAGCTGCCTTCCGCAAGATCGATCACGAGATCTGGGACCTGCGCGTCGCCGTCCTGGGCGAAGAACACGCCGGGCAGACGACTTCTCAAAGCGTTCCACGCTCACCTGTAGAGATGTTCTGATCCGCGGACCGCATTCCCGTACGTGGGGGGCATGCATCTTGACCGATTCCGCGACTCCAGACTATTCTCCGCTTTCTGTGCGCGTCGAACTTACCATCCGCGGGATAATTATAGGTGTCGTCATGACGCTGGTATTGACCGCGGCCAATGTGTATTGCGGTCTCAAGGCCGGTCTCACGTTTTCGACTTCAATTCCAGCTGCGGTGATTTCGATGGCGATCCTCCGGAGTTTCCGCGATGCGACCGTTCAGGAAAACAACATCGTGCAAACGGTTGCGTCCGCCGCCGGAACGCTGTCATCGATTATCTTCGTGCTGCCGGGTCTGATTATGATCGGCTGGTGGACCGGTTTTCCATTCTGGATCTCTTTCGCGATCTGCGCACTGGGCGGCATTCTGGGCGTGATGTACTCAATTCCGCTGCGTCGTGCGTTAGTGACTGGCTCGGACCTGCCGTACCCCGAGGGCGTTGCCTGCGCCGAAGTACTGAAGGTCGGCAGTGGAGGCGATGCTAAGAACGCTTCGGACATCGAACATGGACGCGCAGGTCTGTTGGCCGTGTTATGGGGATCGATCGTTGCGGCGGTATTTGCAGTCATCGTTGCCACGCAAATGTTCGCCGCCGACTTTGCGCAGACCTTCCGAATCGGCCGCAAGGGTGCTGTGAGCGGGTTTGATTTCTCGTTGTCCTTCTTGCTGCTCGCGATCGGCCACTTGGTTGGTCTCTCAGTTGGCATTGCGATGCTCATCGGCGCACTGATCGGCTGGGGCTGGGGCGTGCCGCATTACTCCGCTCTCGCGCAGGATGTGACGACGGCCGCCGGCGCGCTGGCACAAAGTACCTGGAGCCGCAAAGTGCGTTTCGTCGGCGCCGGTGCGATCGGCGTGTCGGCGATCTGGACATTGCTAAAACTGGTAAAGCCGGTTGCGAGTGGTCTCGCCAGCGCGATGGCTGCTTCGCGCGCACGTAAGGCTGGCAAGACCGACACGCTGCCAATTACCGAGCGCGACATCCCAATCGGTATCGTCGGTCTCGTCACGTTGGCGTGCATGCTGCCGATTGGCTGGCTCCTCGCTTATTTCGGCAATGAGAGCGGCCTCGGCGCGCATGTGGCGACGCTCACTATCGGCGGCGTGGCGTACGTCGTGTTGATGAGCTTCTTTGTCTCGGCGGTTTGCGGATACATGGCGGGTCTGATTGGTTCTTCCAACAGCCCGCTGTCGGGTATTGGAATTCTGGTGGTGATTGGCGCCGCGTTGCTGCTCGTGGTCGGCGTGAAACCGTACGTGTCGCCGGGTTCGGGCAAAGCGTTGATGGCATTCGCGCTTTTCACTACCGCCGTGATCTTCAACGTCGCCGCAATCGCGAACAATAATCTGCAGGACCTCAAGACCGGCCAATTGGTCGATGCGACACCATGGAAACAGCAGGTGGCGCTGGTGATCGGCGTCATCGCGGGCGCGCTTGTGATTCCGCCGGTGCTTGATCTGATGAATCATGCCTATGGCTTTATGGGCGCGCCTGGCGCCGAGCTGCGTCCGAATCCACTGCCAGCGCCTCAGGCCGGACTGATCTCGTCACTCGCGCAAGGCGTCATCGCCGGTGATATCGATTGGAGTCTGATTCGGACCGGTGGACTCATCGGCGTTTTCATTATTCTGCTGGATTCAATCCTCGCGCGCACAACACGACACATGCGCGTGCCCCCGTTGGCCGTGGGCTTGGGAATTTATTTGCCCACGGCGAGTACACTAATGGTCGTGGTCGGCGCGGTGGTTGGCTGGTTTTTCGACAAGCAAGCCAACCGCAGCCCGCGCCCGGAGGCGACGAAGCAGCTGGGCGTGCTACTCGCGTCGGGTTTGATCGTCGGCGAGAGCGTGATCCTCGTCGTGATCTCTGCAATCGTCGCGTTCTCCGGCGTAGCCGCGCCGCTGGCGTTGGTCGGTCCGGGCTTTGAAACCGCTGGCAAAATCATCGGCGGTGTTGCCTTCGTAGTCATCGCCGCCCTGCTGTATCGTTGGATCTGGCGGTTGGCATCGGCAAGACCAGCATGAAGCGCAAATGGAACTGGCCGCTTTGGGTCGGCATTGTTGTCGCTGTCGGAGGATTGTTCTCCTACGAGTTTTTCGCCCGATATCCAATCACGCGTGATTTTCCATGGGCAAATCTTTTGCTCTTTGGAATTGGCGCTGCGTTGTTGATCTTCGGTCTCTTTCGCGCGTTTGGCCGGCCACAACTTTATCGCGGTAAGATCATCGGCTCGATCCTGACAGCGATCGGTTTGTTTCTGTTCGTGTTTTTTTGTTACGAGATTTTTTACGTCGCTGCGTCAGGTTCCGCTCTCCGCTCATGCGCCGCGCCTTGGCGAAAAGGCGCCGGACTTCATGTTGTTGGATCAAAACGAGCAGCCGGTCGGCTTGGGCGATTTGCTTTCCGGGTCGCGAGCTGTTGTGCTGATTTTTTATCGCGGTTTCTGGTGACCATTATGCAACTCCGAGTTGCGGAGTTTCCAGCAAAGGCTTCCGGAACTTGAATCACGCGGGATTCACGTTGTCGCGGTTAGCGTTGACTCGCCGGAAATCAATCGGCGCCAACGCCAAAAGCTTGGCTACACCTACACCTTTCTGTCCGATCCAAAGGCGGAAGTGATTCGGCGTTACGATCTATTGCATCGCCGCGCAGGACCCAAGGGCACGGATATCGCGCGCCCGGCAGAGTTTCTCATTGATTCGAGCGGAGTAATCCGCTGGGGGAATCTCACCGAAAACATCGCCGTACGTGCGCGACCCGAACAGGTGCTGCAGGCCTTTGACCAAGGGGAGCAAGCTGCCTCTCACTAGCGATTAACCAGGGCTGTGTCCGTAGCGATTGACGGGACTTCGCCGAATCAATACGTTGTGCGCTCGTGCATCCGGAACTGGAACAACTTCTTGTCCTTCAAGATCGACAGCAGAAGATCAGGCAAATCCAGACCGAGATCGAGTCCGTGCCGCTGCGGCGGACGAGTCTTGAAGCGCAGCTGGCAGCAAGCGCAAGTGCAGTTGATGCACTGAAACAAAAGGCGCGCCAGGTCGAAGTGGACCGGAAGAGGCTTGAGCTCGATGCGGGGACGCGCACGGAGTCCATCTCGCGTCTCAAGACCCAGCAGTATCAGACGCGCAAGAACGACGAATTTCAAGCGCTGGGCCACGAAATCGAGCGATACGAAAATGAAATTCGCAAAATCGAGGATGAAGAGCTCGAGGTGATGGTGCAGGCCGACAAAATTAAGGCCGACCTGGCTGAAGAAGAAAAGAAGGCGGCTGCTGTTAAGGAATCAATCGCACGGCAAACAGCTGATCTGGATGAAAAATCGAAAGCTTTGCAGTCGAGATTAGAAGAATTGACCAGGGAAGGCGCAGAATTAGCCGGAAGAATCGATGAGGATTTGCTTGCGCGTTTCGAGCGTCTTTTTAAAAGCAAAGGCGATGCCGCAATAGTCGCGATCGAGCATGGAGTCTGCACTGGGTGCCATATGAAGGTGACGAGTGCGACCGCGGCGAGTGCCAGAGCTGGGAAAGAGATCGTGAGTTGCGAGAATTGCGGCCGTATTCTCTATGAAGCGCCGTGATAATCTACCTCTATCTCTTCCTCTCAATCTGGTCCTCCGCAGAATAAGACAAAGAGGTAGCGGAAGAGGAAGATTGTTCACACATTGAACCGGAACAAAATCACGTCGCCGTCGCGCACAACATAATCTTTCCCTTCGAGGCGAACCTTCCCCGCTTCACGAGCTTTTGCCAGGGAACCGGCGACAATCAGGTCGTCATAAGAAATCGTTTCAGCGGCGATAAAACCGCGCTCGAAATCGGAATGGATAGTTCCGGCAGCAGTTGCTGCCTTGTCGCCGGCGTGAATGGTCCACGCGTGTGTTTCCTTTTCGCCGGTGGTAAGAAACGTGCGCAGACCGAGCAAATGATAAACGGCTCGAATGAGTGCGTGCACGCCGGTGTCTTCCACACCTAAACCGCGAAGGTAATCCAGCGCTTCCTGCTCGGTTAGATCAACCAACTCACTTTCTAGTTGCGCGCTGATGACGATTGCCTCCGTGGCGAAATGGCGGCGCGCGTATTGCTGAACCGCCGCGACATACTTTACGGCGCTGTGGCCGGGGTCAGCGCCCGCGGCTACGGGGGCCAAATCCGATTCCGCGACGTTGCAGGCAAAAATTGTTGGCTTTGATGTGAGCAGAAAAAAATTGCGGGCGGCTACTTTTTCCTCTGGAGCCAAGCTGGCGGTGATAGCTGGTTTACCCGCATCCAGATGGGGCAATAGTTTCTCGATAATCGCGCTGTCGTTCCTTGCTGTTTTATCGCCGGCGCGCACTTCCTTTTGCAATCGATCGTGTCTTTTTTGAACCGAGGCCAGATCCGCCAGGACAAGTTCGGTGTTGATTACTTCAATATCTCGAACCGGGTCGATGGTCGCGGTGACGTGATGAATATTGCTGTCTTCGAAGCAGCGCACCACCTGGACAATCGCGTCCACTTCCCGAATGTGGTGAAGGAATTGATTCCCGAGCCCTTCGCCCGCGCTGGCGCCTTTGACCAGGCCGGCAATATCGACGAATTCGATCGCAGCTGGGACAATTTTTTTGGAATGCGAAATCTGGGCGATTTTTTCCAGTCGCAGATCAGGCACGGTCACAACGCCGACGTTTGGATCGATAGTGCAAAAAGGATAATTTTCCGCCGGCGCCTTATGCGTCCGCGTAACGGCGTTAAAAAGCGTCGATTTCCCGACGTTTGGCAATCCGACAATTCCGGCGCTCAGCATGATTCTTTGGTAGCGGTGTCCGACCGCCGAAAGCTAGCGACGCTCAGAGAGCGCCGCTACGGTTAACAATCGGGCCGCCGGGATTTGAACCCGGGACCTCTTGAACCCCATTCAAGCGCACTACCAAGCTGTGCTACGGCCCGTTGTTGCAGGGACTATTCACTCAATGCAATTAAATCGCCAGAGCTGAAAAACATTCGTGGTCTATTCGAAAGAAACCGAACAAGGACGCCGAAAGAGATGGGATTTTGCTGTCGTCCTGGCGACCTGTCGCCGCGGCGACCGCACTACCAAGCTGTGCTACGGCCCGTTGTTGCAGGGACTATTCACTCAATGCAATTAAATCGCCAGAGCTGAAAACATTCGTGGTCGATTCGAAAGAAACCAACAGGACGCCGAGAGATAGGTTTGCAGTCGTCCTGGCGACCTGTCGCCGCGGCGACCGCACTACCAAGCTGTGCTACGGCCCGTTGTTGCAGGGACTATTCACTCAATGCAATTAAATCGCCAGAGCTGAAAAACATTCGTGGTCTATTCGAAAGAAACCGAACAAGGACGCCGAAAGAGATGGGATTTTGCTGTCGTCCTGGCGACCTGTCGCCGCGGCGACCGCACTACCAAGCTGTGCTACGGCCCGTTGTTGCAGGGACTATTCACTCAATGCAATTAAATCGCCAGAGCTGAAAACATTCGTGGTCGATTCGAAAGAAACCGAACAAGGACGCCGAAGGAGATGGGATTCTGCTGTCGTCCTGGCGACCTGTCGCCGCGGCGACCGCACTACCAAGCTGTGCTACGGCTCGCTGGAGCGAATACTGTTTGCCACTTCTGGGTTGGAGGCAAACCTTTCCGTCCGATACCATGAAAGCGATCATCCTAAAGCGTCTCGGCGCTTGTTCTATCGCAGCCGCAATTCTGCTCTTCGCCGTCGGTACAACGCTGGCCGAACCGCGCACGCACCTTAAGCTTAACGAAGAGGCCTTTGCCTTTGCAGTGCAACTCGTTAAACAAGGGCACTTCATTGCGGATGGCAAAGGCGCGTGGAGCGAGCATCGGCCTCCAACAGACGAAGAGAATGAGTTTATCCGTCTGCACGGATTCAGCGAATATGCAAAATGGCATCTCGGAATCGACGATCGATACCCAGAGAATACCAAACGGAGATACAAATTTCCCTATGGCGACTTCAAAAACGTTCATCGCTGTGGGGTCCTTGCTCTACAAGCTCGAGCACGTGAATACAGGTATTCCGAAATCGAAAATGCGGCGTCACAACTCACGGGCAATGATCGAGGCGCGCGCGAAGAGCGCTCAAAAGCGTTGAGAGCAGGCAGCGCGAAGTGTGCAACGGAGGATGGGCTGTCGAGCCTGTCTCGGCCGGCAGGCAGCTTGCCTGTTGGGTAGAGATTAGGTTCGCCAGGCTAGCAGCCTGGCCGCCGAGTCAGGCAGGGCTGCCTGACTTCCTATCATTCTTCGTCCAGGCTGTTAAAAACGCATCGATCAGCTCTGGCAAATCCTCGCTGTAACCGCCTTCGAGGATCACAGCCGTCCGAGTATCGATCTTGCGCAAAAATTCTCCAAACGTGGCGAAATCTTCGCGTTCGAGCGTCATGCGCATCAATGGATCACCTGCGTAGGCGTCGAAGCCCGCCGAGACAAGGAGCAGATCGGGTTTAAACGCCACCAATTTTTCCAGTGACCGCTTCGCCACCTCGACCTGATGATTCCGCGGCGTCCCGGGGCCGAGTGGATAATTCGTTACATTCGCGAAAGATCTTGTGCCCGTTCCGGGGTAACCGGGGAATTGATGGAGGGATGCAAAGGCGATCTGCGAATTGTTCGCGACAATTGCCTCGGTGCCATTGCCGTGGTGCGCATCGAAATCCCAAATCGCAACGCGCTTGACGGAGTTGTGTAGCACATCGAGGGCGGCGATGGCGATGTTGTTGAAGTAACAGAATCCCATCGCTCGGTCTCGAGTCGCGTGATGTCCGGGCGGCCGCATCAGACTGAATGCGCGCTCACCGCGCAGCGATGTCTGCGCCACTTCAATTGCCGCGCCGGCAGAACGCAAAGCGTGTTCGTAAATCTTTCGATAAAACGGCGTGTCCACATCGAAGTCACGCCTTGCGCTTCTGATCCGTTCCAGATGATCGCGGGAATGCGCGCGCAACAGTGCCGCTTCACTAGCAGGCTCCGGCGTGCGCCATCCCCAATCAGGATGTCGTTCTTTTAGTAATGGAACGCTGCGAGCGATTCGGTCCGGGCTTTCTGGATGACCGGGCGCCGAATACTCGACACAATGAGGATCATGGAAAATGATCATGCTGGTCTTGCTACTCCAGGTTTCCGCCCGAAGCCTTCTTCTTGCGCGTCAACTCGAACTCAAACCCGGCTTTCGCGCCATCCGGTTGCAGCGTTTCCCATTTCTCTACCACGTGGTCCTGGTCCTTAAACACGATCTGAAGCCCATTGATATGTTCCGTGCCGCTTTTCCAGTTCGTAATGTCTTGGAAAATGAACCTGATCGACCGGGGATTCTCTTCAAATCCCCTCGCGCGAAATCTTGGCTGGCTGCCATCTCTCGTGTAGAGAGTCATAAGCAAAGAGTCGCCATCGGGATGATAGACAGCGATGAAGCCGGAATTGCGTTCCAGCAGCGCTTGGCCGTGTGACACCTCTTCAAATGTCGCGTCGTAAGCTCTGTTCTCTTCGACAAAGCTCCAACTGCCGGTCAAGCGACTCTTCAAATTCTCAAAATCCGGATTCACTTCTTCGGAGGCGCCGGAGTCCGTGGCGAGAAAAACGACGAGAACGAACAAAGGTGGCATGAGTAAGTTGTGGTTTTTCATGCGATTGGAGATGTACACGGTGGTTGATAAAAAGGCGAGAATTGTCGATGATGCGCGCGCGAACGCCAGCAATGTTAAACGGCCAGAAAATTGTGGTGGTGATGCCCGCTTACAACGCGGCGCGCACTTTGCAACGCACCTACGATGAGGTAATGGCCCAAGGGATTGTCGACCTTGTCATCGTCGTCGATGATGCCAGCCACGACGACACGGTTGCAATCGCGCGGACGCTTGAGCGGGTTCAGGTCAAGGTTCATCCCGAAAATCGCGGTTACGGCGCAAATCAAAAGACTTGTTATCGGCTCGCCCTGGCTGCGGATGGAGACATTATTATCATGATTCACCCCGATTATCAGTACACGCCGCACCTAATCCCGGCAATGGCGGCGCTGGTAGCCAGCGGACTTTATCCCTGCGTGCTTGCTTCGCGTATTCTTGGCGGAGGCGCGCTGCGTGGCGGTATGCCTTTGTGGAAGTACGTATCAAACCGGTTTCTGACGCTTGCGGAAAATGTTCTCATCGGCGCGAAACTCTCGGAATATCACACTGGTTACCGCGCCTATTCGCGCCAATTGCTGGAGCGTCTGCCATTAGACCGAAACTCTGACGATTTCGTTTTCGATAATCAGGTTCTTGCACAAATCGTCGCGCTCGGCTGCGCGATCGGTGAAGTAACCTGTCCTGCGCGCTATATGCCCGAAGCTTCATCGATAAATTTTCGCAGAAGCGTGCGCTATGGCCTGGGCTGCCTGGCAACAGCGCTTCGCTTTCGTTTGGCGCACTGGAAGCTTGCGGAACCAATTGTTTAATTTGGCATAAACATAGGCCCTAAGATGAAGGCAACTCGTCTCTGGCCTTCTTCGTCTGTTTTTCCGTGTCAATAGCGCACGCGAAGTAGAAATAGTCCTTCAGCGGGAGCTACAAAACGAGCCGGGCCCACCTGGCCGGAGTCAAGCCGTGCAGTGATATCCTCGATGCGCGTTTTGCCGACAGCGCATTTCACAAGGGAGCTCACGATTAATCGAACCATTTTGTACAGAAAGCCGTCGCCATCGAAGTCGATCATGACGCAGGGACCTTCTTGTCGGACACGCACCGAATAAATCGTGCGGACGGTACTCTTTTCCTGCTTCCCGCGGTTCGCAGCAAACCCGGCAAAATCATGGATACCGACGAAATGTTTGGCTGCCCGCTTCAGAATTTTGGGATCGATCGGACGCACGATGTGCCAGGTCCGACGATATTCGAATGGAGGCAGAACGGGAGCCAACCAGATTCTGTAACGATAGATTTTTCCTTTTGCCGAAAGCCGTGCATGAAAATCATTCGATACGTATTGGCAGCGAAGCACGCGAATAGTTGGAGGTAAAAGCGCGTTAAGCGCTTCGGTCCAACGTGCGGCTGACAAACGGTCGTTCGGAAGATCGATGTGGGCGCATTGCGCCAGTGCGTGAACGCCGGCGTCGGTTCGTCCGGCGCCGTGAACGCGCGCGGGCTTGCCAAGAACGCGCTCAAACGCGCGCTCCAAGTGGTCCTGGATCGTATTGCGATGAGATTGGCTCTGCCAACCGGCGAACGGCGTGCCATCGTATGCAATAATCAACTTCAGCCTTCGCGACATTCTAGTAATCGGTGAACAGAGATCGGCGAAATTACTGTTCGCAGATCACGGCTCACTCTCCCGTTCAGCGTCTGCTGCGCGCCGATCCAGATAGCTCTGCAAAATCATCTGAGCTGCTACCTGGTCGATGTAGCCTCGGGTGTCTCGCGTCTTCTTGCCCGCGTCACGCAATGCCCGCTCGGCTGCGACGGTCGTTAGGCGCTCGTCCCATGTAACGACTGGGCATGGCAAAATTGCACGCAACTTTTCTACAAACTGAAGGACTTCAGTTGCGGCTGTTCCGATTTGTCCGTTCATCCGGCGGGGAACACCGGCTACGACGTGATCGATTTTTCTTTCGCGGACGATTTCCGCGACACGCGAGGGCGCCTGCTCGTTTGCCGGAATAGTCTCAAGCGGATGCGCCAGTAACCGTAACTCGTCAGATATTGCCGTTCCGATGCGTGCCCGGCCAAAATCCAGAGCCAAGATCGGGTTCATCGCGCGTTGGCTCATTGCAGCTCCGGCGGAAGCTTGCCGATCAGATTCTTGATCTTCTCGGCTTCGTGTCGGTGACACACCAAAAGCGAGTCCTTAGTTCGCACAACAATGAGATCATGAACTCCAAGCAGTGCGATGGTTGTCCCATCCTCCTCGAAAACGATGTTGTTGCTGGAATCGAGCGCAGTAATGGCGCAATTTGCGGCGTTTGCCTGCTTGTCTTTCTTAAAATAATTCGCGACCGCTCTCCAGCTTCCGATGTCGTCCCAGTCGAAATTCGCCTCCACCACAAGGACGCGGTCAGTTTTTTCCATGATCGCGTAATCGAATGAAATCCGCGGCAGTTTGCTGAAGCGATCACGTAAAGCGTTTTCGAAGTTTTTCGGAGCGCGAAGTTGGGAAATGAAATCCGCAAGCTCCGGCGCGTGACGGTTGAATTCGCGCAGCACTGTAGGCACCGACCAGACAAACATGCCTGCGTTCCACCGGAAGTTTCCCTTTCGTAAAAATGATTCGGCCAGATCTCGGTTGGGTTTCTCGCGAAAGCGCAGGACTCGATGAATGGCATCGTTGTCGGGGTGCTTGCGCAAACGGACTGGTTGACCTTGCTCGATGTAACCGTACCCAGTACACGCCCAGGTCGGCTTGATCCCGATGGTTACAAGCTGACCTGTTTCGTCGGCTGCGTCGGCAGCGAAAGCCAGCGTTTCCTGAAAAGCTTCCTGGTTGGCAATGACGTGGTCGGCTGGAAGAACGAGCATTGTGGCTGCATGATCGCGGGCCACGACCCAACCCGTGCCGAGCGCAACCGCGGCGGCGGTGTCGCGTTTGGTAGGTTCGGCGATGATGTTCTCTTTTGGAAAACCAACAAGCAATTTGCGCACTGCGCTTTCCTGTTCGGTGTTGGTCAGGATCAGAGTGCGGTCGTGGGCGACAAGGCCTTTAAGGCGCCCCAAGGTTTCTTCGAGCAGAGTCTTGTCTGAAACGAGGCGCAGCAATTGTTTGGGGCGGGCACGCCTGCTCAATGGCCAAAAGCGTTCTCCGCTGCCTCCGGCGAGGATAAGCGCGTATATCGGATTGGGCATGTTGCTGAAAAAGTGGAAGGATCTTCCGGGTTCCGAAAATTGCCGTTTCTTTTTCCCAAACGCGACGTATATGGTACGCGATGTCCTTCCCAATATCCATTTCAAAAACTGCCGAACAGCTTCCGATTGACCCGTTACTCGTCGTCACACGGGCGGCCATTGGCCTCGGCTTGGGGATTATGATGGCCGATAAGATCAAACCCTCGATTCGCCAGGCAGCAGCGATCGCGCTTGTTGCGATTGGAGCGTTGGCAGCCGCGCCGTGGCTTGTGAAAATTACGCTGGGACAGATCAATCGACCGGAGTCAGAGTGGGGAAGTCGCGCCCGTTTGCGTTCGATTCGTGGAGATTCCGGTTACAGCTCCGATGCGGATATCTATTAACGGAAGAACGCAGGAGCTCGGGAAATTCTTACTCGTTCTCCGCCTCGTAATCGAGAGAACTTAGCCCTCGGCGCGAACCATTCTCTCCAGATTTCTTTGGTGAAGCCGATTTTTTACGCCCCTCGGCGGCGTGACAAGATTAAAATTGGAAGGTTGCAGCACGGGTCGCCGTCCCGTGGGCAATTTGACTGAGCCCACTGCGCGCACGACCACCTGCTTTCGACCCGCTTACGCATGGCAGATCGGCGCTACAGAAACGCTTCGGCAACGGAATCGGCCAGTTCTTTGCCTTTTCGCGTTAGGACGAAGTTGCCGTTCGATTTTCGAAGTAGCCCGAGCGCAATAAACTCATTTTTTTCTTGCGCGAAACCCTTCAGTTCGGAAGCGGAAACTCCTTCGCTTGTGCGCAGAGAGAGAGCGATTCGCTCAGTGCGTTTCATTTCGTTCGTCAGGTTTTCGCTGAATCCTCCCGGCGACTGGCGGGAAAGAACGCGATCTGCGTAAGTGCGATAGTCACAGACATTCTGCCAACGATTCATACCGACAGTCGAAAACGCGCTTGGACCGACGCCGAGATAATCTTTTCCCAGCCAATAGGCGCGGTTGTGGGCTGATGAAAACCCAGGTCGCGCGTAATTAGAAATTTCATATTGGTCGTAGCCGGCATCCTTCAGGATCGACATCGTCATCTCGAAAAACGCGGCATCGGTGTCTGTGTTCTGCAGAAGTTCACCGTGCGAGTGGCGGAGAAAGAATTCCGTGTCTTCCTCGTAGGTGAGGCAGTATGCAGAGATGTGCTCAGGCTGGAGGCTGATTGTTTTCTCCAATGTGAATTTCCACTGCTCGATGGTCTGGCCCGGCAATCCGAACATGAGATCGACATTGATGTTCGAGAATCCGGCGGCTCGCAGGATATGGAACGATTGCTCAGCTTGCAGTGAGTTGTGCTCCCGGCCCAAGAGTTTTAACAATTCATCGTCCCAAGACTGAATACCAAGGCTAACTCGGGTTACTCCGAGGTTGCGAAGAAGCGCAGCCTTGCGTTCAGACGCGCTCCCGGGATTCGCCTCGATCGCCCATTCTGCAAGCGATGAGAGATCGAGCCGGTCGCGGAAACCTCCGAGCAGAAATTCCAACTGCGACGTTGTGAGAGCCGTTGGCGTGCCGCCACCGAAGTAGATGGTTTCAGGCGTTAGCGCAAAACTCGCGCATTGCTGATCGAGGTCGCGCAATATTGCTTCACAAAATCGCCACGTCTGCGAGCGATCGAGCAAATCTTTGTAAAATGCGCAATATGGACAGATTCGCGCGCAAAAGGGGATATGAACATAAAGATGATAGATGGGAGCTACTGTAGCGGCAGGCGTGTCGCCTGCATTTGCGCGCGGTCCCGCAGTCGACACGATTGCCACCACAGCGTCAGAGTTGTGATTCGTAGTGTTGCTCATAGAATCGCTTGGTCTTTGCTCGACATGACAGAACTCCGGAACGTAGCCCTCATTCTGCTTTGCGCCATTGCCTCCACCCTGGCGCAAACGCCGGAGCCTGCGCCGACTCCCTCGCTCGTGTATTCTATCCACGATCCTGGCTCCATCAAAGATTACAAGACGAACCCGCGGATCGTGCGTGAGATGGTGAATCGGCTCGTCCTCGCCGCAACTGGTCAGTCTGATCTAGGGAAGGCATGGGGGTCGCTCGTCTCTCCCAATGACAGGGTGGGAATCAAAATCAGTGCGGCCGGCGGCGAACTTTTCACGACGCATCACGACATTGTGAATGCGATCGTCGATGGACTGACGGCGGCGGGACATCCACGTAGCAGCATTATTGTTTGGGACCGCTCTCTTGGCGGGATCAAAGACGCCGGCTATCGACTGGCAGCTGATGGTTACCAGGTAAAGGCAATCGCGCCTCACGACGGATACGATCCGAAAACAGTCCTCTCGGCTCCCTTACTTGGGAAACTCGTTTGGGGCGATTTGGAATACTTCGGTGATATAGGAAAAATGCCAATGCTATCGGATACCGAGAATACGAGCAACGTAAGTCATTTCTCCAAGATCATTTCCGGCGAAGTAGACAAGATCATTAATGTTCCAGTGATGAGTATCAGTGAAACGAATGGAATCGCCGGGTGCATTTACAACATGACTATTCCTAACATCGATAACTGGCGCCGCTTTGCTCAAGGCTCTCGTTTTGGTGCAGAAAGTCTCGCAGAGATCTATGCTAATCCAATCATCGCAAAGAAGGTGGTTTTCAATTTAATGGATGGTCTCATTGCGCAATATGCCGGCGGACCGCAGCCCCAACCGAACTACGCGATTCACCATGCCACACTGTACGCAAGCAAGGACCCGGTCGCTTTGGATGCCATTGCGTTGAAGTATTTCGAACAGTGGCGCGCGCGCGGCAGTCTCCCTGCGATCGGCCCGATGGCTGGCTATGTCAGTTATGCCAGTCAGATCGGCCTGGGTAACTCCTCGCCGAATCGGATCGAGGTCAAAAATATTGGCCGGTGAAGGCGCTCGTAACGTTATCGCTACCGAGACAACCAATGCAATATACAAAGATCATCCGTTCGCTATTCAAGTATCAGGCGCATGGCTATTGAGAATGAATATTCAGCGCCACACTCTCCGCCTCTCCACTTTGAAGGGGAGAGGATTGAGGTGAGGGGATCTGCAGTGGTGATTCGCTTGCCCTGATAGAACCCTCACCCTACCCTCTCCTTGAGAAGGGAGAGGCGAGGATGTGCGGGCAAATTGCCGTCGCAAGACGCGCAGCGAACTCGATCCTCGTAGGGAAGACTGCGCGAGACAAATTATCGACCTGAGATAATGGCCAAAGGTAATCTCTTGCTTGATGAAGAGATCATGAGTGCGCGATCACCTTTTCCTACTCAGGCATTAGGGAGAACAATCCTGCGTTCGGTCTCTCGTTCGTTTTATCTTTCAATACGATTCTTGCCCCCGCAATTGCGCGAACCGATCGCTCTCGCATATCTGCTTGCGCGGACAACAGACACCATCGCCGACACAACTCGAATTCCGGGCACCGTGCGAATGGAGGCTTTAAAAATGCTCTCGGACGGGATTAAAGGCAAAGCGTCGCGAGAAGTGATTATCAATCATGTCGCCTCGTTCGTGGCGTTACAAGAGAATGCGGCTGAGCGAACGCTTCTGGATTCGTTGCCCGATTGTCTGAAATCGCTCGAACAAACCGGGGGAGCAGATCGAGACGACATTCGCGCTGTGCTTGAGAAGATCACTCACGGACAGATGCTTGATTTGCATCGCTTCGATAACCCGGCAGAAGTGCGCGCGCTCCAAACCGCCGACGATCTGGACGAATACACATATCTGGTCGCAGGGTGTGTCGGCGAATTCTGGACCCGACTTTGCTTTCGGCATCTTCGCGATTTTGCGAGCTTAATCCCAGACGAAATGCTTGAGCTCGGCCGACGCTACGGTATGGCACTTCAGTTGATCAATGTCTTGCGTGATGCCGGGAGTGATCTGCGAACGGGTCGATGCTACTTCCCTGAGGACGAGCTTCGCGGGGTCGGTCTGAGCGCAGCGCAGATTTTGTCCCAACCCGATCGTTTCCAACTGATCTACCAAAGATGGATGGAAAAAGCGCAAGATGGTTTGGAGTGCGGGATGCAATATTCGCGCGCGATCCGGAACCGGCGAGTGCGTGCTGCGACGGCTTTACCGGCGTTAATCGGAGCCCGTACGCTGGCCCTTCTGCATAAAGCTGGCGCCAGCGCGCTGCGTTACACAATCAAAGTTCCGCGCCGTGAAGTGCGTGGGATGATTTTGTCGTTAGCCATTCATCTCGCATCGCACAAGCAGATTGATACGATCTTCAATCACGTGAGACGCTCATAGACCACCATTACAGAATTACAGAAAATAATTCCGCTGTTTTTCGCTGATCGGTTTTTCGAGTCGCTCGAGCACTTGCATCATGTCTTCCCAGACCTTCCTTTTCTCGGAAGGCGACTGGTTCCGCAGCAGGTAGGCGGGATGATAGGTGATCATCAACGGAGTGCCGTTGTACGAATGCCAGCGCCCGCGCAATTCCCGCATTGTGCCGCGTGATCCAAGAAGGCCCTCTACCGCGACTGCGCCCAGCGCAACCAGGACCTTGGGCTGAATAATATCGATCTGCTCGACGAGATAAGGACGGCATGTCTGCATCTCCGCCGGTGTGGGCGCACGGTTCCCGAACGAGGCTGCCGGCATGTCCGGCCGGCATTTAAGGATATTTGCGATGTACACATCCTGCCGGGCGAAGCCCATCGCTTTAATAATTTTGGTTAACAACTGTCCCGCACGGCCGACGAATGGTTCGCCCTGCTGATCCTCGTCCGCGCCGGGCGCTTCGCCGATGAACATGATTTCCGCGTCGGGATTGCCAACCCCAAAAACAGTTTGAGTTCGCGAGCGGGCAAGATGCGCGCACTTTGTGCAACCGCAAACGCGTTCGCGAACCGAGGCGAGCATCTGTGCCTTGTTCGATTCAGTTTGTTGTAGCGGCGGCGCGGTCGGTGACACGCCCGCTTCTTCCAAACAAGCCGCTACAGAATATGTGGATTGCAATTGCGCGAGCGCATTTCTGGATACGCGCGGTGACCCGGTCACTTGCCTCTCGAATTTTTTCCAGCGCGGCGATGACAAGTTCAAGCGCGGGTTGCATCATTTCACGCGATCATCCAAAATTTTGCGCGGTGCCGCAATCTCTTTGTGGAATGACAGAGGCCTTCGGTTTGGCCTGCGCTCTGATTCACACCGGCTTTGAAGCCGGTGGCTTTAAGCGAAAGATGGACATTAGCCGTTTTAACGGCTTACGATTCGAAACCATCGTGTCCGCTCATTCTTATTCTCTGTGCTGGATTCACCTGATCTGGGGAACTTTGGACCGGGAGAAATTACTAAACAAAACAGCTGCAGCGCGTGTATCCAAGTACCTGGACAATTACGCGGAAGACAAAGGTATCTATATGAAAATCAACTATGTGAACGCCGATCATGTCCACGCGCTTATTGATCTTCCGACCGCTTTCTCGATAGAGGAACTGATGCAACTTCTGAAAGGAAGCTCTTCGCACTGGATTAATGCCAATGACATCATGACTGGAAAATTTGCCTGGGGCAGAGGCTATGGGGCGTTCTCTGTCTCAGAATCGAACGTGGATCAGGTCGCACGATATATTGCACATCAGGAAGAACATCATCGCATGCGCCCGTTCGCAGAGGAATTGCGAGGGTTCATCGACCGTCACGGGCTACAGTGGAAGGAGGAGGGAAGCCGTTAAAACGGCTTTGGTCTGGGAGGTGTCTGATCACCGGCCTTAAGGCCGGTGTTAATGAGAGAAACATTCGGTCATGTCGACATTAACCGCTTCAACGGCTTACAATTTCGACAGAAGTTTCGCCTAGGCGTTACGCGCGCTAAGCCATTGCAAGGCGAAACGCGCTACTTCGCGCGAATTTTTCAAATCAAGTTTGTCTTTTATGTGCGACCGGTGGGTCTCCACAGTCTTGGGGCTGAGATGCAACAGCTTCGCAATCTGCCGCACGTCGTTGCCTTTGCCGATCAATTCAAGAATTTCAAGTTCGCGATCGCTCAGTCTCTCGACCGCGTCGGCCTCGCCTTCGGCCTGGCGATGCGCAAATTTTGTGATCACCTGTGCCGCCATGGCCGGGCTAAGATAAGGACGTCCATTAAAAACTTCGCGAATTGCCTGGATCACATTGGCCATCGCTTCATGTTTCATGACGTAGCCTTCTGCTCCGGCGCGCAACGCGCGCAAAGCGTAGAGCGATTCGTCGTGCATCGAGAGCACCAGAATTGGCAGCTCCGAGAACTCTGCGCGGATGTTTTTGATTAACTCAATGCCGTTTGCGCCGGGCAAACTTAGGTCCACAATCGCCAGGTCCGGATTCAGTTTGCGGATCACATCCATCGCTTCCGGTGCATTGTTGGCTTCGCCGCAAACTGCAAAACCGTCCTCGGAGTGAATCAATTGCTCGAGACCCTTTCGAAACAGCGGGTGATCATCGACAATTACAATCCGTTTCGCCTCCGGTAGGTCGCATTTCGGATTCTGGTTGGTCGATTTGGCGTGTTTCATTTTAGTCGCGACCATTCTCGTGATTCGAATCGGAATGGCTTAAAACGGATTTCGGTTTTGTCGAGATTCCTGCGCGGCGTGTCATTTTATGCCCCCAGTAAGGATACGCTGCTCGGCAGGTTGTCCGATGCAGGAAATTTAGATTTGGGTGTTTAACGCTTTCGTTAGTTTTGCCGATAAAGGCGCTGAAGCCCGTTTTTTTCTTTTATTTGATTCGATTGTTCCGTCGGGCAAATAACAGGCCACACGGGTGCCACCTTTTTCCGGAGATTCGACTTTCAACTGCCCTCCCATCAGGCGCGCGCGATAATTCATGATGTGAAAACCTAGCCCGCGCGCACCGTTTCGAGCTTTCTGAACTCCGACGCCATCATCGGTTACGCTCAAGACCATTTGCCTTTGCCCGGATCGCTCTAGTTTGACCACTATCTGCCGCGCCTGGGCATGCTTGTTAGCATTGATCACTGCTTCGCGTGCGATGCGATACAGATGTGCCGCGACCGTGTCGTCATCGAGATGAAATGACGGTTTGACTTCCAAACGACATGGCGTTCTCCACATCTCACGGTCAACCAAATCTTCCAATGCTTCCACAAGTCCCGCCGCGTCCACATCGAAGCGATGCAAAGCGCGGGAAAGGTTTCGGGTATCGGTTGCGGCGTTATTCACGAGCTCCGCGATTTTTTCGATGTCTTTCACCTCGATGACTCGATGATTCTTTAATCGCAGCCCGACCGATCGGGCCATGAACGCAACTGCCGTGAGATGCTGGCAAATCCCATCATGCAATTCCTGGGCGAGGCGCTGTTGTTCGCGATCGCTGATCTCGAGGATTTCGCCCTCCAGGCCCTTCCGCCGGGCGATTTCGTCTTGTAACTCTTTGTTTGCCATACGGAGTTCTTGAGTTCGCTCGCGCACGCGCTCTTCCAAAAGCTTTTTCGATTCTTGCAAGGCAATTTCCATCTGTTTTCGCCGGGTCACATCGTTGTTTGTTTCCAAGACATACGCGCGTTTTCCTTGAATATCGCGGTCCAGCACCCAACGAGAGAACACCGTCAAGCGATTGCCATCGCGCCGCGTGTGAAGGAGCTCGCCTTCCCAGTAATTGTCAAGAAACAGCTTTTCGTAAATTTTAGGCAGCGGCTCAAAATGTTTCGTTTTCAACAAGTTGTGGGTCACTTTGCCGAGCGCTTCCTGCCATGTGTAGCCGTAGATTTTTGTTGCCCCTTTGTTCCAGTAGGTAATCCGGTCGTTTGCGTCGCGAACAATGATGGCATCGTTGCTCAAATCCAGCAGGCGCGCCTGCTCGGCGAGCTGTTGTTCGTGGCGCTTGCGTTCGCGAAAATCAACAATGGCGGTTTGAAAGAGCAGTGCGCCATTTCTTGTCGTCGAGGTGATCGGCGGACTTAGAAGTTGCGCCGGGATCAGTTCGCGTTTTCTGGTCTTTAGCTGCAATTCCGTCTTCACCTGTCGCTGTGACGTGCGGCAGGAAAGCAGGTGCTTCATGAACAAATCCAAATCCGCGACATAAAACGCAAACGGGCGTCCGATTAACAAATCCCTCGGTTCGCGCAGTAATTCAGTAGCCGCCAGATTGGCTTCTTCAATTCGCCCAGCACGGCCGAAGCTGACATATGCGATCGGCGCGAAATCGTAAAGATCGACGAATCGCTGGGTAGCGGCTTCCAGTTCAGTCTTTGGACTTCGCATTGAGGGGCTACGCGTGGAGCGAATCGACGCGCCGTCTTTACTGACCCGCGCCGCCTCCTTATGGGTCGAAAATTTTCGCTCTGCGCGGAATGTTTGTTTCAACGTTTTCGCTGGGGCTCGATTCAATTTCTTAGAACGCCGGACTGCGATCGCGTTGTGACGACGACGCTTTCCCTGTTGTTTGTTATTTGCGCGGTAAGCATCCTTTGTTTGGCGACTTTTTTTGACTGCGTCGCCTTCCCTCCCTTCGTCGATATCCACCAAAGTGATGACGGCGCCGTCGGTTTTATCGTCAGTTGTGCGACGTTGCCGGACCCTAAGTCAAGTACAGACGGCCTTCCTTATCGGTTACTTTACGCTCGCATCTTTCCAGCGTTTCGATTACTTCGCGCAATATATTTTCCAGGTCGGAAATATCAATATCAGGTCGCAGTTCGCTTAATGGCCGGCCGATGTCCGTCGGCAAAATACTAAAGGCACTGCGGGCCGCCGGCTTGACGCCGTACCTGTCAACGCATTATCGACCATCACGATTGGCATTTGGGTACTGGCGAGCAGATTGTTGAGCTCGTTGGTTACCTGCATCATCTCAAGATTGCGGTTGCTCACCTCTTCGTTCAACGTGGTCAGCTCTTCGTTGGTTGATTTTAATTCTTCCTTTGCAGTCTCCAGTTCTTCGTTCGCAGATTGCAACTCTTCGTTGCTCGATTCGATTTCTTCGTTGGCCGCCTTCAACTCTTCATTGGTTGCTTCCTGGTCTTCGATGATGGTTTGCAACGAGTCTTTCGAAGCTGCCAGTTCTCGCTGCAGATCCGTCACTTCCCGTTGCGCTGACGTTTTCCCCAGCACCGGCAGCGACCTCTCCGGTTTGGTTCCCCTCGTGCTCTCGTCAAAAATCACCAGAAACCACGACTTATCGCCCCCGGGGACTTTGAATGGTACAACCTGAATATTTATCTCGTAGTTTTTGCCTCGGAGCGTAACTTTCGCCCGCTCTGCCCGGGCAGGCTTGTCCGTTTTGATGGCGCGACGAATCGTGGCACGCAGGTCTGCCACCAGATTCGGGCGCGCCAATTGAATGAGATTTAGCGTCGCTGGCCCAGGCGTATGCTCGAGAAACAGTTCGGTCCGACCACGGAACTGTTGCACTTGGAAGTTATTATCAATTGCCACCGCCGCCGGCGCATAAGTGCTAAGGATGATGCGATCCGCCATTTTCAAGATGTCGCTGCCAAAACTCACGCCGGCGCCAGCTCGGGTTGTCGTCCCGAACCGCGTGAGTTCAAGAGCGCGCTGTGGAATGAAATTGGCCGCGTGCGGACTAGTCTTTGCTTCCTTAATGTAAATTTTATTTTTCTTGTCCACGAGTTTGAAAAGCTCGTCGGTACATCCCGACCGATTCGGCTGGCCCCAGGATCAAGTAGCCGCCGGAATTCAGCCCGTAGTGAAATTGCGGGATGCAACGCTTGTGCAACTCCGGGCTCAGATAAATAAGCACGTTGCGGAGTTATAGGTCCAGTCGCGAAACGGCGGATCGGCGGTGATGTTTTGTCGTGCGAACGTACAGCTGTCGCGCACGGTACGATGGATTTGATAGGAACCATCGCGCTTGACGAAAAAGCGATTGAGTCGCGCCTTTAGTACATTTTTCTCGATCGCGCTTGGGTAGATTCCCGCACGTGCATGCTCGATGACCGATTCGCTCAAGTCGGTGCCGAAAATCTGGACGCGGATTTTGGAAAGTTGGTTGCCAAGCACTTCAGGATGCAAATGGCGAGCGAATAAACCTCTTCGCCTGTGGCGCAACCCGGTACCCAGACGCGTAATTCTTTTTGTCGATCCTTCTTTTTGTTTTTGAGCAGCGCCGGCAGGAAACGTTTTTTCAAGGCTCGGAACAACGCTTCATCGCGGAAAAACCGTGTCACGTTGATGAGCAGGTCGTCAAAGAGCGCTTCAATCTCTTTTTTATTGTTGCGCAAATATCGCGCGTAACTGGCTCAGTTTTTCGATTCGATGCAGCGCCATCCGCCGGTGAACACGCCGAGTCAGCGTGCTTTCCTTGTAAGCGCTAAAGTCGACACCCATCTGCTTTTTTAGCGAAAGAAAAATCCGCCCCAGGTCGTCCGCCTGGTGATAAGCCTCTTTCTCGGCTTGCTCTGCGTCAACCAGGGGACGCCGGATGTACGGATGGTCGGCAATGCGGTAGATTTCGCGCGCGATTGCGTCGGGCGGCAGAACAAGGTCGACGAAACCGGAGCGAATTGCGCTCGCGGCATCGCATCGAACTTTGCGCTCGCTTCAGCCTGGGCAAAAGTCAAACCCCCGGCAGCTTTGATCGCACGCAAACCGGCCGTCCCGTCGCTCCCCGTTCCCGAAAGCACGATGCCGATTGCCCGTGACCCGCATTCCTCAGCGAGCGACTCAAAAAAGTGATCGATCGCGAGGTTGAGTCTCTCTGTACGCCCGACCAATGTGAGCTTGCCATTCTTCGCAATCACGCATTTGTCCGGCGGCTGCACATAAACCTCGTTTGGTTTTGGCGTCGTCGTGCCCGCAAGTTCACTGACTGGCATCGAAGTAGCTTTGCCCAGTAGGTTGGGGAGGCGGCTGCCGTGATGCGGATCGAGATGTTGCACGATCACAAACGCCATTCCCGTTCTCGACGGCAGATGGTGCAATAATTCCATCGCAGCTTCGAATCCGCCGGCTGAACCACCTATGCCTACGATTGGGCAACTTCCATCTTTGCCTTTGCCTGTGCTGTGGTCAGCGCCTTGCGATTTCGCGCGACGCTGGGTTCGCTTTTCATATGCCGCAGCTTTTTTTGCTTTTTTGCGCGGGGGCATTCGGCCTCCTAACCAACCAACAATAATGCTTCGTTGCTACAGCAGATTCAAGATGCCAATTGTTTTATGCAATTGGTCACGGCGGTTCGACCGTGAGAGGACTGCGTTGGCCCCTCTCACAAGAATTAAGACCCGTGGTTTCGTTTCCACGCAGCCGGCACTGCACGGTGGGTTTCTCATTGAGTTTGGTTATCTCACGACGGAACAGTGAGCGCCCTAAGTGCGGCTATACGCTCTTCGATTAGATCGCGCTCGACTTCCCAAAATCTAAGCGACGAAAGAAGGAGACTATGTGCTGGTTCAAACTGGTTGGCATGGTCATCATCCGTCATCTCACGGGCAACGCTTTGTAATTTTTGCTCTGTCTTTGTGCTCCCCGTTTGGACTTCGACGTTCTCGAGTTTATGCGTCTCGATCGTGGTGATTCCATCAATGCTCTCCCTCTTTTGAATCCTTTTCTGTTCATTTGTTTCGCTTATCATGTGACGGTGGTTGTGACAGATTTGTTTTGCAACCCGCATTCTTTTCAAGCGGTCAGACGGCAGCGGGACACGCTTCTCGCTGTTCGACAGTCGCCGATTGTCTCCGCGGGGGCACGTAATCCAGCGAGATATTGGGCGTCAAACGCACGCAAGGCTTCTGTAACAGTAGGCCCAATTCCAACGATTCCTTCTTCGACGCTTGGGCCGAGCAGCGCGATCCAAAGCTCGCCGCGAATAAATAATTGGGGACGGCGAACCGCCGCCGGGCTCCCGGGATGAGCCTGACAGTACAGTTCCATCTGTTCCATCGCCGCCAGCGCATAGTCCATAACGTTGCCTTCACGCGAATGTGACCATTTTTTTTCTTCATTCGCGTGTAGAACGCACGCCTCGGTAGAATTGGATGTGGGTTTTTTGTAGCCACGAAATCACCGATACGGGCTACAGCACATGGCGTGTTAAGATTTTCACCGATAGGCAAATCCGCCGCGTGCCTGATTGTGCCGGCTCTTTGCGCATATATCTTTTTTCATGAGCATTTCTCCTCCCACTCAACACTGCCCGATGCAGACAGACTAGATGCGCTGCGGAGGCTCGATCAATTCCGCGAGTGGCGTTCTTTGGATGACGAACGTTTCTGCCTCGTTTGCGGCAAAATTATTACCGGTCGGCAAATTGAGATTGCTCATGGTACGCACGGAAATGGACAGTCACGGCTGAGTTGTCCAACGGAGCGATGTAACTCGATCCCGATGGATTGGGTGTTGTTACGGATGAAATTCTGGCCGTCGCAGAGATGGCGGCATCCGAAGAACGCAGCCTTGTTCCTCCGAGGGCGGCTGAACACCCCGCAGAACAAGGTCTAACATCGCAGTTACGCAATTCGCTCTGCATTTCAAGCGAGCTTTCTAACACCTGATCTTTCCGAACTCTGAGGGTCCGAGCCTGGGCGGGCTCGCAGATTCCTTCATGTCCCAGGGAACCAAAGAAACTTCGTAGGATTTTATCCGATCACCTAATCATCCACCGTCCCGATTGTTTGTTTCGGCTGCACTGAGCAAGGTGCTTCCTATTATGATCGCGCACGTCACACTTGACGATCGCTGTCGATCCTCCGTGCAGGAGATCGATTCGGAGATGGAATTCGCTCGAGGATCAAAGGGTTTACAGTGTTTGCGAGCGAAAATTCAAAGGCAGGCAGGTCGAGATCCGGCGCTTCACTAGCGGTAGATATACAGTGCATTGTCCTACGCTGGGATGCACCTCCGGACCGCATCAATGGCTTTCCCCACGAGCGTCGGTCGTTTCTGGGATGGCTGAACCGGACTGGTGGCGTGCCGGTAAACAAGCGGCGCGTCGTCACGGCGGAGTCAATGCCACAGGCACGGAGGCATCGAGTATGATTGGATCCACCCTTGATCAACCGGGAGTATCTTCAGTGCCAGACGAGGCGCTGATGAAAGCGGTTTCACGCCGGCGCTATGATGCGCTTGCCGAGTTATATGACCGGCATGGCAAAAGATTACGCGCGACGATCGACGGAGTCGTTCATGAAGAAGGCGAGGCTGATGATGTTTTGCAGGAGATCTTTATCCAGATTTGGAAGGAAGCAGACCGTTATTCACCTAAAGCGGGTAAGCCGCTTGGATGGATGGTTACCATCGCGCGCCGCCGGGCCATCGACCGGTTGCGCCGGCGTCAGGCTTACTCTCGCGTACGCGAGCGTTACCAAGAGCGCGTGATCCAGCAGGCGCCTAACTCACCGCGTGAGGCAGACGATGTTTTCGTGTTGAATGATCTGCGTCATTTTCTCAAGCAATGCATGCGAGTGTTGCCGCGACTTCAGCGCGAGGCGCTCGAGCTCGCTTTCTTCAAGGGACTCAGTCACAGGGAAATTGCCGCCGCCACGCGTGCTCCATTGGGAACGGTGAAAACGCGGCTGGAACTTGGCCTGCAAAAACTCACCCATACGCTGAGACCGTTGCGCCACAAGGTGTGATTCGAGCACTTAAAGGTGGATCGGCTTCTCCCGAAAATGCCAGTCCGGCTCGGACCGATGGGACATGAATCGCCGAAGGCGCAAAATTAAGGTCCCGAGAACGTAGGGATCAAAGGCGGCAACGCCGCTGCTTGTTGGCCAACGCGTTGAGGACAACGCATTCCACTCTAGCGCAGCAAAACGACAAGTAACACGATTAGCAAAATAAGACCCAAACCCCCGCTAGGATAGTATCCCCAGCCGGTGCTGTACGGCCATGTTGGCAGCACTCCAATTAACAGAAGAATGAGAATGATTAATAGAATTGTGCTCATAATGCACAGACAACGTATTTCGCAGCCTCTTTGGATTTGGATTTCGCACCAGAATCGGCGCGTGCGCGAATCACTTTATGTCGCGCGAGGCAACTGATCCTGGCTCCGCGTGCGAAATCTCTATCACTATGACGAAACTACAATTCAAAGGTGGTTGGAACGAAGTGAAAGGCAAACTGAAGCAGAAATACGCGCAATTGACCGATGACGACCTCATGTTTGCCGAAGGGAAAGACGAGGAATTGCTGGGCCGACTTCAACAAAAACTCGGTAAATCCAAGGAAGATTTGCGGAAGGAGCTCGAGAATCTCTAAAAAGGTTTCAGTTGAACCACTGGGATTACAACTTTCGAAGTTGTGATATATTCTCCGAATGCAAACGCCTGAAATTACCGCCTATTTGAAAACATATTGCGGCTGGAGCGCCGGTGTACGCGCCGTATTGGCCAAATACAATCTTCCTTACACGGAGAAGGATATTATTCAGAATCCGGCCTTTCGTTGGGAGATGGAGACCAAAAGCGGGCAGCCGCTCTCGCCCTGCGTGGAAATTAATGGGCATATGCTCGCGGATGTGAGCGGCGAAGAGGTCGAGCACTATTTGATCGAGAACAAACTCGCCCAACCCAGCGACGCGGCCACGGACGTTCCTACGAATGCACCATGTGCAACCGAGCAACACGAGGGGGTAGTAAAGCTGAATTTGTGAGTTTGTTCGAAGGTTACAACGTTAAGAGGGTTCATTCGTTGAACCGCTGAAAGGTTAAAGAGTCAGAAAGGTTAAGCCGCTTTTAACCTTGTAACTCTGTTAACTTTTTTAACCTTTCGGCAATGCAATTCTTCGCTCGCCTCCGCTCGAGAAAAAAGAAGGGCGGGAGCCGTCTTTTCCGTTACGGCTGGAAAGTCACGCTGCTCATTCTGTTGGCGGGAGCCGGCTTCGCGGTTTTCCTCTTTTACGGCACTTGGGCGCAAACGTTCGACATGAAGAATGTCGGCGAAATGCCGGAGCGAAATACCGTTTACGATGTCGATGGAAAAATTTATAGCCGCCTGGCCGGCGCAAATCGTCTGAAGGTCTCGCTTAGCGAAGTATCGCCGTTTTTTATTACTGCGGTGCTGGCGCGGGAGGACGCTCGTTTTTACGAGCACCAGGGAATTGATTGGCGCGGAATCATGCGCGCTTTGGTTCGCGATATTACGAGCGGCTCGGCAAAGGAGGGAGCGAGCAGTATTACCCAGCAGCTCGCCAGAAACAGTCTTCCGCTCGGTGGCCGGACTCTCAGCCGGAAATTGCTCGAAGCAATGGTGGCGCTTCGGATCGAACGTCAGTTTACCAAACAGCAGATTCTTGAGCTTTACGTGAACCGGATTTATTTCGGCAACGGTTGCTACGGAGTTGAGACCGCGTCGCAAGCTTACTTCGGCAAAAGCGCCTCCAAGCTGAACCTGCCCGAGGCGGCGCTCCTGGCAGGATTGATCCGCAGCCCCAATCGATTTTCACCGTTAAAGAATCCGGAGGGCGCAAAGACCCAACGTAATGCTGTTCTCGATCGTATGGTGACATTGAAAAAACTTTCGTCCGCGGATGCCGAAGCCGCCAAGCAGGCGAATGTCGCCCCGCGTCCCAGGCGCATGCCTTTCGTTCAGGAGAATTACGCGATGGACGCGGTGCAGCGCGATCTGAATTTGATCCTAACACAGGACCAGATCGATAACGGTGGTCTCTCGATCTACACAACGCTCGATCCGGCTGTGCAAAACCCCGCGCAAGACGCGCTTGAAACGCAACTCACCAAAATCGAGCATCAATCCAATTTTCATCACCCGGTAAAAGCAAACTATCATCCGCCCGAGAACGGAGAAGGGGATTCGGCGATGCCTTATTTGGAAGGCGCGGTGGTTGTAGTTGACAATGCCAGTGGCGGAATTCGCGCACTCGTCGGCGGCCGTGATTACTCGCAAAGCAAATTTAACCGCGCTCTCGCGCCGGCAAACAGGCAGGTCGGTTCTGCATTTAAGCCATTTGTCTACACAATCGCTTTCAGTCACGGGCTATTGCCGGGCGCTGCGATCAGTGATGGTCCGATTCAGCCTGGTGAAATCGACGGCGCTGGAAATTGGTCACCTGGAAATTCCGATGGAACGTACGGCGGAATTCGTCCTTGCTCCTATGGCCTGATCCACTCGCGCAACACCATGAGCGTGCGCGTTGGACAATTCGCCGGGCTGGACGCTGTTCAAAAGGTCGCCAACACGCTTGGCATTTCGCAAAATATTCCGCACGGTCCAGCGACTTATATCGGTTCGTTCGAGACTGACCTGAAAGATTTGACCGCTGCTTACTCCGTTTTTCCGAACGCCGGTGTGCGCAAGCAGGCTTACATCGTCGAGCGAATTGATGACACGAACCACAAACCGATTTATCGCTCGGCGCATATCACCATCCCGGCGCTTGATCCAAGCGCGGCTTGGATGGCTTCGCAATTAATGGAACAAGTCCTGACCAGCGGGACTGCCGCCAGCGCGCGGTCGCTGGGCTTCAGATTGCCGGCAGCCGGCAAAACCGGTACGACGAACGATTACAAGGATGCGTGGTTCCTGGGTTACACCAGTACCTCTGACCTGCGGTGTATGGGTCGGTTTTGATCAACCGACCACAATTATTTCACGTGGTTACGGCGCCGCGCTTGCGCTGCCGGTCTGGACACAGGTAATGAACAAGGCGGCAAAACATTATCCAGCCCAGCAGCTGCAACCGACCATGCCCACCCAACATGCGACAGTCTGTTCACTTTCGAATCAACTCGCCACCACGGGGTGCATGTCGGCCGGGACAGCGTACGACATCGATCTGCCCGTCGACAAGGTGCCGAATGCTGCGTGTCAGGTGCACGGCGGCGAGCAGTTTCCATTTGCCCAGCAATTCCAAGGCCTGCCACAAAAAGCGGCAACTTTCCCCGGCCGTATGTTCAAATCATTCCGGAAACTTTTCGGCGGAAGATGATTGTTGTAGCCGGCGTCGCTGGCACGGCTGTGCGATTTTGGTTTGGCGAACACCTGTAGTGGCAGGCTGTGTCGGCTGCTTCGAAAGAATTCCCAATCAGGCGGCCAACTAAAGAGGCAAGCGGGCGAGAGGCTGCGAGCGTTCTAGTGGCCTGTTACGCTGACAAAATTTTCAGATCGACCGCGCAGCTTTGGTTTGAGATAACTGTTCGCCATGAGCACAGATGAACCTTTCAGGACTGACTATGAGTTTTTAAAAGGAGTCGATTATATTTTTGTGTCCCTCGACCGGAATTTGTCCGGCGAAGAATGCCACGAACTTGCCGAGAAGTATTTTGAGACTCATAAAGGGATGACTTTGCCCGGACAGGCGTTGCGTGTTGATTTGCGCCCGGCGTTTCGGAAACCGTTAGCTGATGTCACGCCCAAATTCCGCGCTGTTTCTATCGGCTATACTTTCACGCCACAGCGATGAGGCATCGGCACGTCTGGCGAGCCGGACGGAGTTGAGCAAAGCAATCGGCTACGCGAAGTTTCGCAGCCGATCACGTGATGCCGTGATTCGCGTTTACGATGCAGCTGGCAACGTGATTGAGACGCACGAGCAGGCACGCGATTTCAAAGATTGATTGCGCTTGCCTGACGGCTGAGCTTGTGGCTCGTTTTTATGAACCATCGAACGTTGACTGTCGCTGTGGCGCTTATCGCCGTTCGCTTGGTCGTTCCGTTCGCCTCCGCTGAGTCAAAAGCCTACGACACCGTCTTCTACAAGGGGAAGGCGGCTGGCCTGAAAATCGTCTTTGAGTTCGGCCAAAGCCACGTGGAGGTCAGCAATGTCAAAATCACCGAATCTGCCAGTGGGAAAACAACAAAGTTTTATCTGTCGGGCAGAGATGGAGAGATGGGAACGGGCAAGATGCGATTTGCTCCCGTAAAGGGCGCGAAAAAAGAGGTTTTGTTAGAGATAGATCCGTTTGGCGATCCTAGATCCACTGTCAAGGGCAGTTATACCACCGCCGGTAAAACTGTTCCATTCACTCTTACAAAAAGGAAGAAGCACTGAACGGCTCAACTGCCGATCCGAGTTCAATAAACGTCGTTAGCTTTTCATCCGCATGCACAACGAAACGCTTTCCGTTGTCGCGATGCGCGTCTGCGATCCAGATCATTCGCCCGTTGGAATCAATCGCTGCGCTATACGACAACTGCGACAGGCGTGTCTATCGGATTCGAAGCCGAAATGCCCGCCAGTAGAAGAAAAACTTGGCGTTCGATCTCTGGGATCGCTTCAGATGGCTGGGAGTCCGGTAAATCATGCACACGCCAATATATGACGTGATCGACCCAGAGAGGATACTTCTCGATCATCATTGGCCGGTGCTCGGTCTCGCACATTGCTATCGCCAGATCGGTCTCGATCAAGTCCAGCGAAGTAAGTGCGTTGACGTCTTCGCTTGTATGCTGGCGCTTGATGCCGCGTTGCAACATGGCTGCAAGGGTAAAATGCGAAAGCTTGTTGATTTGGATGACGCGCTCGATGGCCAGGCCGCGGGAGATTGCCCGCCAATTTAATCCGCGCAGTTCGGCATGGTGATTGAAGAGCGCTTCAGCAAATCGACTTCGATAGTAATTCCCGGTGCAGATAAAAAGAATTGTCCGCTCCACACGACAGGGTAGCGGCATCGGGTCCCACGGAAACCCACAGTTTCGTAACAATTACATGAACAAATGACGACAACATCAAGCCTACGTGCCACCTCGTTCGCGCTCTATCTAAAAGTTAAAGGCTCACCTTAGCCGTATAGCGCGCTTAGCCCGAATCGGCTCGGCGCGAGCGCGGATTTATATGATACCCCCAGTCGATTGCGCGAAGGGTTTTGCGGGTCAAAAGGGTTTCAGTCGTTCACAGGGACGCGGTGATTCGCGTTTACGATGAAGCTTGCAAATTGATTGAAGTACACAGACACAAAGGCCATTTTAAGAACTATGACCGTCCTTATTCCGCTGATTGTCGCTGTCGCATCGGGCCTCGCATTCGCCGCATACAAATACCCTAACGCCTATCGCGTGGTGTGCATCTTCGCCCTCCCAGTTCTAGTGATGGGCGGCTTCCTCATTCTCGCGATAAAGGTTGGTGATCTCAATGCAAGCATAAAGTCCATTTACCACGAGTTGCCGAACATCCGAAAATATTCCCTCTCCGATCAGTTGCCTTACCAAATAAAAAGGTTGTACGACGATGGCCAATTTCTTAAGGTATTCCTCATTTACTACATTTTTGGATTCGCGTATCTCGTATTTTTGTTGCTCCTACGAGACCTTCTCAATCTAGGCAAAGATCGCGACCATACCCCTACGTGATATGGAGCGGATGTGACTGGGGCGGTCTATCGAAGTACACAGTCACAAAGGCGATTTCAAAGAACCGTAGCGCGTGAAACAGAAAGCCGCCACGCGGTGAAGCGAAGGCTGCTTGCGAAATGCTGCCTTGTTGGGGCAGGCGCGGCTTTTAGGGATTGTTGACCACTTGCGGCGCAGGTTTGGCTTCAATTTCAAGCTGGTTACTTACGTTCTGAAGCCCTACGGCGTCGCTTACCAGATGAGCGTCACATTACCAACTCGCATGAAAGCAGCGCCATTGTGGACGCGGATCGTGTCGGGTCCGGCCACCTGGATGTCGACTTGGTGGCTGAAGTCGATCCACACGATGTGGGTCCCCACTGTGCTACTGAACCCCTGAGTGATGCTCGCGCCGGGCGTCGAATTCAACCCCACCCATTCGATGAAGGAACCGGGAATATGCAGCAAACTCACGTGACCTACTCCTCGAAAATTAAACGTGGTGCAGCAGCCCATGACTAGCAGAGGTTGGTTGGCTGGCGGCGCCCCCATCGCCTGGTTCGCGCCAGGCGCAAGGAAGTAACTGATGACGGCTTTATTCGGCGTTACGAGCGCCTGCTCGGTATCCGCCACGACCTTGGAGGTGACGATAGCCACAACGGCAGCCACGAGCATGACCGTCAGTCGGGAGGATTTCTGGATTCGCATTATAATAGTTTTCATTTTGTGTTAGTTTCTTGTAGTTGGTTTCTTCCGCTTACTTTCTTCTGGTTTGGTTTTTCTAGGTTTAATTTCTTGTGGTCGCGTCGGGGCGCTGACGCTCGCGTAGAATCAAATCAGACTGGCCATCGACCGATTCGCTTGCTCGTCGCGAGGTTCGTCCCGTGAGAATGTCACGATACAGGACGGCGAGTCCAAGTGCTCCGCTCACGGTGAGGAGGGCCGAAATCAACTGCATTCGGCGCTGCCTGGCGACGATTTCGGCCGGGCGAATCTCATTCGCCGCAGCCGTGAGCGTCGGCGGAATCACAAATGCCCCATTTGAAATCTTGAGGTGCGGCGCGAGCAGTTGAATGAGTAACCCGGCGGCAAACACCACCCAGCAGAGAAGAGCCTGTGATCGCCGATTTGTATGAATGCCCATGTTGCACAATGGATTCATGAGTCTTCCTTTCTTTTTTTTGTTTTTACGTTGTGACTTGTCCGGCGCGTCTTTTTGCGCCGGCATAAATGTGTTTCTATTTCCTAAAGCGGAAGGCGCGGTCCAAAGCCACCATCGCGGCAGGGAAATTTTTTGCGCACGCAATGCAACGACTAGCAAGAAGCCGCCGAAAGCGCTAAAATAACGCCTTCTCGACCGGCACGCGCCGAAGGAAAACTAGCTCTTCACATCAGCCAACCGCTGGCCGTCGCGATGACTAGCTCACAACACGTTTACGAATTACTGAAGCTCCTCCTCCCACTTTGGCCGCCAAGATGCGAAGGCGGCTGTCCTCTGTCCATGTTTCCCCACGACCGCAAGCAGCAGATCTGAAGACAAAGCGACGTGTGAATAGCCAGCGGCGGTGCCAGTGTCGCAATCGACCTCGACGATCACGTCATCTTCGGGCAGAAAGCGCAATTGCAGACGAAGGCAGATCGAACGTCAATGTCAATTGCCATGAACGACACTTCCTTGCTATCGCCCGCCACGGCCACGTCGACCGCAGAAATCAGGAAATGTTTTCCTGCACTCGAACGCACTCATAACGGTTACCCGGTTGCCTATTTCGACGGGCCTGGCGGCACACAAGTTCCACGGGCGGTGGTAGAGGCGGTGACCGATTATCTCTACCACCACAACGCCAATACGCATTGGGCTTATCCGACAAGCCAGGAGACCGACGCGATCATCGACTCTGCCCGGAGCGTGCTGGCCGATTTTCTGAACGCAAGCCCGACCGAAATCGTGTTTGGCGCCAACATGACGACGTTAACCTTTCACCTCGCGCGCGCTCTCGGCCGCGGCTACGAACGCGACAACGAGATTTTGGTCACGGAGCTTGATCATCATGCCAATATCGCGCCCTGGCGGACGCTGGAGAAAGAATGCGGCGTGAAGGTGCGCATGGTGAAAATGATTCCTGAAACCGGCGAGCTGAATTGGGACGATTTTTCCCGGCAGTTAACCGAACGCACGAAGCTGGTCGCAATCTGCGCGGCATCGAACGCACTCGGGACGATCAACAACGTGCGGCGCGCGGGGGAAATGGCACATTCTTCAGGCGCAAAAATCTTTGTCGATGCCGTCCATCACGCTCCGCATGAGTTGATCGATGTGCGCGATTGGAATTGCGACTTCCTCGCCTGCTCCGCCTACAAATTCTATGGTCCGCACATCGGAATTCTCTATGGCCGACACGACCTGCTGGACTCGCTTGATTTTCCGAAACTGGCCCCGGCGCCCGATTCAGCGCCGGAACGGGCGGAGACTGGTACTCAGAATCATGAAGGAATCGCAGGCGCCGCCGCTGCTGTGAATTTTCTCGCCTCGCTTGCTTCGGGCCCGACGCGGCGGGAACGCTTGCACGCTGCGTTCCGGGAACTACACGAGCGCGGTGAGGCACTAATCACACAACTCTGGAATGGGTTGCGCGAAACAAGGCATGTCCGCGTCTACGGACCACCGTCCCGAACACCACGCACACCAACGATCGCCTTTACTGTGGACGGCGTGCCGGCGATTGAAGTAGCCGAGAAATTGGTGGAGCGCGGAGTTTTCCTTTCACACGGCGACTTCTACGCAATGACAGTGGTCGAGCGATTGGGCCAAATGCCGCACGGACTGGTCCGCGCCGGCTGTGCCTGCAGCACCACATCGGAAGAAGTAGATCGATTACTGGCTGGCGTGCGCGCTATCGCGCTTCGGTAATGAATCACAGCGAAGCCGGCGATTCCGACTTCTGACTTCCTTGGCACGGCGTAACATCGTGTGAAGGCGGCCGAGTAATGTTTCAGAACCACTTCGTAACGCTTGTCGCTTTCAGTCGAACCGATGTTCATAGCTAATAAGCAATCGCGCCGCCCTAAACAATCGGATTGGCCTTTAATTCCGTCTGCACGCTTTACGACTCCCGGCGCATTGAATCCCTGACCGGATGACATCGACTCCGCACGCTTACGAAGTCCGCCCGCGCAAAGATAAACGCGGCTTTAATCTGATTTCCGATGCGCTGCCGTTTGCGTTACGATGATGCTGGCAACGTGATTGAAACGCACGAGCACGCGGGTGAGTTCAAAGAGCCGTAGAGCGCCAACGGGCCGCCCCGGTGCTCGGGATCGCGCTAGAATCGCTTTGACCTACTGCCAGCAATCCTTGTGAGTCCCGCCGGTAGGAATCGACGAATCTTGTGCAGCTTTGCAACGCGCGGCGCTTCGTGATTCAGTGCCGACATGAAACTAGCACTCTCAGCACTAATTCTCTTAATACCTGCGCTAGTGTGGGCGGATGAGAAAGAAACGATGCTTCAAGCCTTAGGCCAATTCGAGCAGGCACGGCGCTCAACAACGCCGTGCCAGGTGAGCAGCAACGCCTGTCAAACTCGCGAGATTTGGCTGGCGCAACAAGCAGCACAAGCAGCCGATCAGTACTTAAATACGCCGGACGCCAAAGAGAGCCAGTGGCGCTTAGTGGCGCAACCAATCATCAAATACAGCCAAGCGCGAAGCAAAGCGTACGCGGCATACGTACGCGCTCGTAATCAAGACACAGATGCTGCCGAAAAGGCGTACCATTCAATCGTTGATCCGCTGGAGCAGGACTTCATAGCGCAATTGAAAGCCACCCTGCGAAGCGACGCAAATTCCCGCGAGATTGCAGAGCGTTTTGGGTTGGTCGATTTCTGACTACTGCTTCGCAGGATCGCGCCAAAATCGTTTTTAATTGCCGGATGGCGAACGATCCGGCCATGATGCTATGAATGAATCCTGCACGCTTTACGATCCACGCTGCACTGTGATTGAATCGCGAAGACAAAATAAGTCTTGGGCTGGCGACTATCCGCTAAATGAAAGTCGCCGGACGGCAAGTTGATACAGTCACTTCTATCGGGTGTTCAAAACGCCTAGTCTTCGTGTGGTCCCCAAGGAGTGAATTCCGGGGAATCGCTCGGATTGGGTTGCAGGTCACCCGCAAAGTCCGCCCGTATGTGTGCGGCAGCGGTGGCCATCGATAGGTTTTCGGCTTTCGGTGCGACCGCGCAACCTGCAAATAGCACCGTCAAGAACGCAACGACCGTAAGGTTAACTGCGCCTCCACTTAGTATTCTGTTTTTCATGAATCCTTTCATTTGTCTAATACAACCGGCGCAGCACCGTGTTTATTCCACTCCCTCTGACAAGAAAGGCCTCATGGATCAAAACCCGCCAGGCACGAACGGCCCGGCCCGCTTTGCAGGATCGCGCTAGAATCGTTTTTGATTGCCGGATAGTGAAATGATCCGGCCATGATGCCATCGACGATTTCTGGCACACGCACGTTTACGTAGCGACTTCCGATCTGCCGCTGGCTTTCTGGCTTGCTTTGCCGATTTACCTAGCCGTAGGCGCAACCATAATCGGCCTGGGTCCCCGGTGCTATCCCACTGAAATCGCCATCACCGGTCAAAACACTGCTATGGCCTGGATTTTGGAATATATCGAACCAAGTCACCACCGTTGTAGCGTTTCCTAGAAGGAGAGTATCAAAGTGGTAAAGCTATTGGCTGACCCGGAGGCAAAGGTTCTGCAGATCGCCAACTTCACCGCGTCTCAGAGCATACGGTGCGCGCAATCAGAGACCGAGAGGCTGTCCCAATAGCCGAGCGAAAACAACGTCTGGGCAGATTTCAGCGGACTTGTTCTGAGTTTCCGTTCTGACTCGTGGCTTGATGAGGGCGCATCTGAGCCAGTTTTAATAGGTAAAACAGCGGGTGAAGGGAATCGAACCCTCGTGTGCAGCTTGGGAAGCTGCCGTTCTACCATTGAACTACACCCGCGTTTGGGAAGACCTGAATGGTGACTGGTGATTAGTGAATAGTCAATATCACGCAGCAATTCTGTAGCGTGCGCTGTCCTCAACCCACCGCTGCAGGAGGCGATCGCGCTCCATGATTTTGCTGAGAACAGCAGACGCTACAGCGCCGCCGCTCTCGCAAACAATCACTGCCAGGAAATTACATCGTCGGCAGCGGTGCCGGCATTTTTGTCGGCAGCGGGGCCAGGCACGCTGCCCGATTGCCCGTCCGTCCCAAAGGACCAGGCGATTACGCCTATCCCGAGCGTTGTCGGCTCCAGCATTCAGACTGTAAGGATTAGCTAGCTTGATTGTTGTAATCGCCGTCGATCCTGAACCGCATAGTGGGTCGCCCCACGGATCGTAATATCGTCCGTCCGTAGAACTCACCACCAGATCGTCCTGCTACCCGCGCGGTGTCATTCTTGACATAAGGCGGACTAATAAAAACGATGCGTGGTTAGTGGCGTGGCCGACTTGACCCTGCCGCGGCGTATCGTGAACCAGCGCGAAGAGTGTTCATTTAACGCCGGCATTGTCCGGGTGAAAATCGTTTCATTGGTCCAGCCATCGGATACTTGCCATAGTCGGTGTAATACGCGTTAACCGCGTTGACGATTTGGGTTAAATCGTTTTTCGCTTGCGTCCTTTTTGCCTGGTCCTGCACGGCACGAAAAGCAGGGAAGAGCAAACCGATCAAGATCGCAATGATTGCAATAACGACCAACAGCTCGATGAGTGTGAAGGCGCGTGCTTGATGCGATCGTTGTAGGGCGTTTCTGTGAAACGCTGGGTTCCAATCAATTAGCGTCTGACACAGACGCCCTACAGTTCGCTGTCGCATCGCGGCGGGATTATGGCGCGCCGGAGGGGTCTTCACAATCGTTTCATTGCAGCGTTGCGTTTTCCTCCCCTGTCATGTTGAGCGGAGCGAAACATCTCTGACTGTCGGCTTACGGCAGATCCGCGCTCGGAACTAATCAGAGATTCTTCGCTTCGCTCAGAATGACAAAGGACGCATTCCGGTTTGCCGCTTCAACCCATCACCTCCATTTCGCCATCTGTTCCGGGAACGGGCATTGCGCGCAATCGGAATTATCCCGCATACAAAAGTCCTCATAAATCTGAAGCAACCCCTGCTGGTTTGCGACAGTTTTCAGGAATTGTTTCCGGCGTGGATCGGCTCCGAAGAGACGCGTCGCTCCCGTTTCGAGTCGGCGGTTCGATAATTGCGCCGGCAGCTTCGAATATTCCGCCCACACATTTTTCCCGAGCAAGCCCGAAGGATCGAGATCGTGTGCCAGCCAAAATGGAAACAACACATTAGCCAGGATGTCGGCAACGCGCGCTTCGCCGATAAGGGCCATTTTTTTGGGTGCCGCTTTAGAAGTGAGCGTGTAGTGAAAATTCCAAAACGGATGATCCATCGTTTCAAAAAAAAGTTTTGCTGCGCAGACGCTGCTCTTACCGAAGGCGCGCTGAAGACGAGTCCAGTCGCGTGCCAAAATCGCCAGCGCGGCCAGCCGGCGCTGTGGATGATTCAGCGGCCGAGTGCTGCTGAGGCGCCAGGTTTTGCCTGGCAAAATTAGCCGCTGAAACTCATCACGATGTGGCCACCAGCCGTCCCACAGCCGGCGCACATATTCGCGTGTCGATTTCTTATAAATATCGAGATCGGCGGCGTGCAGGAAACCAGCCGTGCCAAATAACATCGATTCAATGTCCGACGGAGCTTCGCGTAACAATTTTAACGGCAGCCGTTGCGTGATCAGCGTGAAAGGCAGCTTGTTTTCCTTGTAACCGAGTGCAGTTGCCAGCTCTTGAAAGAGCACCTCGTCGCGTCCACGACTGTCAATCTTGTGGCGAATACGCGCAGCCTTTTGTCGCAGCCGAAATTGCGCTGCCGCTTCTAGCACACTAAGGACGCGTTGCTCCGGCAAATCTTTGAACGGCGCCTGACATCGGCCCGGTCGGGCCAGCGGAATATTCGCACTGAATGCATCCGGGAGATCTGCCGGATCAATATGAACCTGTGGCACGTTACGGTTCGATTTTGTCCGCGTGAAAAATTCACGGTCGCTCCTCTCGACAAACACGTGCAACACGGTCTCGTCGAAAGCTGGATTGGTCGCATGACCGTGAGTTTCCCAACTGCGATCCAGCAGATCGATCTCGATACAACCGCGAATTGGATCACCGCCGTTTATCCGAATTGCAGCATCGCGAAAATCAGGGCCGGCTTCGCGGTTCCACGTGCCAAATTGAACAATATCGATCTTGTCACCGGCGGTGGTAATGAAATGTCTGCCGAAATCTCCGGCAAACCAACGCGCTTGCAGCTCCAGCTCCGATGGAATCCGAGGCGAGATGAAGAGCGCTCGTTCGCGAACACGATCGATGTCGCGTAATTCCGCGTAGCGCTCGGCGAGCAGCGTCACGCTTCAAGATTATGAGAACCGCAGCTCCAAATGTCACGTGCGACGTGCGCAGGTATTCCGGGTTGCACATTTTTCGGGCAGGACAGACACGACAGACGCCCGCACACAGGCGGACACAAGACTTGCTACCCAACCGAACTCGCAGATTCCGTAGCCACGTGCTCCTGCAATACCGGCTCGCTCAGTCGGTCGCGCAAATCTTTCAGAATTTGTTCGAGCAGAGCCGCGCGCGACCGCGGGAAAACGAAAGAATACTTGGGGCCTTTTCCGGCAGCAGGGAAAATGACCAGGTTCTCTGAAAGAAACTTCGGCTCGCGAACGACGTTTGACCCCTCCAGATCAATCTCGCGCGTGAATGGCCGTCCCCCTTTTCGTGCCACGAAGATGATTCGGCGCGATTCTTCATTCGTTGCGACAAGAGCGCCGAACAAATTTGCTGGAATCCGCCGTCCGCGTCCGCTGACGCATGGCACAGCCCACGCGATCGTTTCGCCCAAAACATTTTCGCGGCCAAAAATAGGCGTGAGCCGCGGTGGCAACATTTGCGACAAGTTCACCGGCACGTCGCAATCAGCTGGGCCATTCAGTTTCCTCCAAGCCAGCCAAATCTTCACTTTCATCGCGCGCAAAATTCTTGGTGCAAAGTAGAAGAACGCACCGATACAGATTAGAAAGATGACCAGGGCAAGGACGGGATTGAAATGCACGAGAGCGAGTCCACCAAGCACAGCTGCGTCCTCGCCGAGACTCAATCCGATATTTGAAAATGGTTCCGGTGACGAGTTGCTGGCGAGACGCGTAGCCGCCTTTGCGGTATGTGCGACCAAGCTCGTGCCACCCGCGAGCAGTGCCACGATTATCGTGAAGGCGGGACTTGGATGGCCAAGCACCTGAATTGCAAGTAGCGCGCCGCCAATGGGGCGGATCACAGTATGAACGGCATCCCACATCGAATCGACCCAGGGGATTTTATCGGCAAAGAATTCCAGGAAATAGAGAATGCCGGCGATCGTGATGATCCACGGATTGCCGAGGACCTCTAGCGATTGGTACTGCGGCGCCAGGGTAATCCAGTGAAAATGGATAGCCAGGCCGGTGGCGAAAACTGTCAGGTAAAGATTGATCCCCGCAAGCGCGGCGAGACCGAGCGCGACGGCAAGCAGATCCAGTCTCTCCACGGGCAAAGTATCGGCAGGAACAAGTCAATGTCACGCGTAAGCTTGGGCCGAGCGCGAATGGCGAGATCCGAATGACGAAGCAGAAAGAGTCATCGTGTTGCGCATTTTGATCATTCGGATTTCGCCATGCCTTCGACATTCGACATTCGACATTCGTCATTCATACTGCGCCATGCTTGATATTCGCCTGATTCGGGAGAAGCCGGATTTTGTTCGCGAGCGCCTTGCCATCCGGGGTGCGGGTGACGATGCCAAGATTGACGACGTGTTGCGCGTGGACGTTGAGCGCCGGAAGACCGAAACGGCACTGCAACAATTGAACGCCGATCGCAAAAGATTGAGCAAAGAGATCGGTGGCAAAAAATCGCGCAGCGAACCGACGGGCGAATTGGAGCAACATGTTCGACAAATCGGCGAACAGATCGCCGATCTAAATGCCCGGGCAACCGCTGTTGACGACGAGCAAAATAATTTGCTTCTTCGGATCGCAAACTTGCCGAATGAGGGTGTTCCGGTTGGCAAAGACGCAGCCGCCAATCGTGTCGTGCGTACTTGGGGAGAGAAGCCGCGATTAACCAAACCCGCCGATCATGTCGCGCTCGGCGCAAAACTGCGCCTTTTAGACCTGGAACGCGCCGCAAAATTGAGCGGCAGCGGTTTTATCGTTTTCACCGGTGCGGGCGCGAGGCTGGAGCGCGCGCTGATCAATTTCATGATCGATTTGCACACGCGGGAGCATGGTTACACCGAAATCAGTCCGCCGTTTCTGGTTCGGCGCGATTGTATGGTCGGCACGTCGCAGCTCCCAAAGTTTGAAGCGGACATGTACGGTTTGGAGGAAGACCAGGTCTTTCTTGCACCAACCGGAGAAGTTCAACTAACGAACCTTCATCGCGATGAAATCGTCAGCGCAGCCGATCTTCCCAGGAAATTCGTTGGCTTATACGCCATGTTTCCGGCGCGAAGCAGGCGCAGCGGGCCGCGAAACCCGTGGCATTCTTCGCGTGCATCAATTCGACAAGGTGGAGCTGGTCAAAGTCACGACGCCTGAAAAGTCGTATGACGAACTGGAATCGCTTACGGCTAACGCGGAACGCGTATTGCAGCTGCTCGGCTTGCATTATCGAGTCATCGAGCTTTGCACCGGCGATTTGGGTTTTGCGGCGGCCAAGAGCTACGACATCGAAGTCTGGTCGCCCGGGACAAGATGCTTATTTGGAAGTATCAAGTTGCTCAAACTGCGAAGACTTCCAGGCGCGCCGGATGCAGCTTCGATTCAAAGACTGCGACGGGAAAAACCGGTTCTGCCACACGTTAAACGGTTCTGGCGTGGCGTTGCCCAGATTGTTTGCAGCATTAATCGAGAGCTATCAGCAGCCGGATGGTTCGGTGCGGATCCCCGAAAAGTTGCAGCCCTACTTTGGCGCGGAGATGATCGAAATGACGAAGCACGAATGACGAATGTCGAAGGAATGACCAAATGACGAAGGCCGAAGAAGAGAGCCGATCTCTATTTTGTCATTCGGACTTCGCCATTAATTCGGCATTCGTGATTAGGATTTCGTCATTACTGCAATCCAGGTATGCCGAGCCCGCCCGTGATTCTCGTCATCTCTGATTGCGCGAGCGCCTTGCCTTGTTCCACGGCCTGCTGAACCGCGCTAAGAACCATTTCTTCGAGAAATTCCACATCGTTTGGGTCGACGACTTCTTTGTCGATCTTGATGGCGAGAACGTCACCTGCGCCGTTTGCTGTCACTTTCACTTTGCCGCCAGCCGCGCTCACTTCGACCGTCTTGTTCTCCAACTCGGCCTGCGTTTTGGCCATTTGCTCCTGCATCTTCTGCGCCTGTTTCATTAGCTTGTTTAAGTTCATAGGATTTAGACCTGCTTTGTCATTCCGAGCGAAGTCGAGGAATCTCTTATTTACATTAGACAGCTAGAGATGTTTCGACTTCGCTTCGCTCCGCTCAACATGACAAGAAGAACCATAGCCTTGGATTCAGGATTTTATTTGAGCATTGAACATCTCAATGGCTTCCTGAATCAGCGGATCGTCTTTAAACGATTCCGCTGATTTCGCTGTGTCACCAGCACTGCTTTGGGGAATTCCTTCTTTCGCGACAAATCTCACCGACCAATCGCGCCCGGTCGCTTCTTTGAGGAGCATCTCCAGTTGCCGGCGATTATTTGCGCTCGCGAGCGGCTCAATTTTTGATTTGTCATCCGGTGAATGCCCCAGCAAGAAATTGCGGCCATCGATTCCAATCGGACGAATCGACTCGGTCAACGTCCGCAAAAAACCTTTCGCTGGAATCTTGGCGAGAACCTGTTGCCAAACCTTTTCAGAATCGACCGCCGCAGGCGTTTCCTCGACACGAGCAACTGTAGGGGCAGCCGTGTCCGCTGCTGCATTTCGAGCAGCAGACACGCCTGGCACTACAGACGGAGATTGATTTTGTGAAACGGATTTTCCATCGCGAAGCTCGCCAAGTTTCTGGATTACCTCATCCAATGTTGCCTGTCCCAGGCTTTGGATCGCCTTGATGATTGCGACTTCGAGATGCAGCTTTTTGTTTGGAGCCCATTTCATGCGGCCTTCAGCGCCGGCAAATTGGTCAACCAATTCAAGCAAGCGGTCCGTCGTGACCAGCTCAGCATGCGTCCCAAGTGATGTTTCTACATCGGCCTCGACATCTTCCTTAAGCGCATCAGGCTTTACCTTGAATACCAGAAGATCGCGCAGGTAAGCGATCAAGTCCGAGATAAGCCGCATCATGTCCTTGCCGGCGTCACTCTGCTGATGCAGCAGATCGATCGCGTCCGGAGTTTCGCCTCGCAAAATCCGTCCCGTCAGATCGACAACTGTTTGTTCGCTGGTGAATCCGAAAACATCGAGCACATCGTTCTCGCTGATTTTCTCGCCGCAAAATGCAACCAACTGATCGAGCATCGATTCCGCATCGCGCAAGCCACCCTCTGCGCCGCGTGCAATCGCATGCGCAGCAGCGGGCTCAAGCGAGATTTTCTCCTTTCCCGCAATGAATTGCAGATGTTTGGCGATCAGGTTTGCCGGAATGCGGTGGAGATCAAACCGCTGGCACCGGCTCAGAATGGTCGGGAGAACTTTCTGCGGCTCGGTGGTCGCGAAGATGAATTTCACATGCTCGGGCGGCTCCTCGAGAGTCTTTAGAAGCGCATTGAACGCCGCTGGCGAAAGCATGTGCACTTCATCGATCAGATAAATCTTATAACGGCCCTTGGCCGGCGCGTATCGAACGTTCTCGCGCAGCTGTCGCACATCTTCCACGCTGTTGTTGCTGGCGCCGTCAATCTCGATCACGTCGAGGCTATAGCCCCCGGCAATCTCGCGGCAATTGTCGCATTCTCCACATGGAGTAACAGTCGGTCCTTTCACGCAATTGAGTGACTTCGCCAAAATTCGCGCAGTCGATGTCTTGCCGACACCACGTGGGCCAACGAACAGATACGCATGGGCGAGACGGTTTTGCGCGACCGCATTCTTCAACGTACGCGAGACATGCGCCTGGCCGACCAAATCGTCGAACGTTTGCGGCCGATATTTTCTGGCGAAAACCTCGTAACTCACACGCTCAATCTAATAGAAAAGTTGATGGTTGGTAGCTGATAGTTGATGGATCGAGAATGAAATCGAAAGGCTTTGCGCGCGTTGCGCTCTTGTTTGTGCTCGTAATCGTGCTCGAGATCGAGGCACGCGAACCGCAGAAATCTCCGCCGCCGAAACCAGTAATCATAAGCAAAGCAATTCGTGCGCGCGACCTTGGGATTCCATTTGAAGGCACTCCTGGAAAATTCAACGCGATCACCGATGTCCCCGGCGTCGAAGTCGGCTATACGACGTTGATCAGCGGTGACGGCAAACTTGAGGTTGGCAAAGGCCCGGTACGCACCGGTGTGACGGCGATTCTGCCGCGAGGCCATGCTTCACTAAACGATCCAGTTTACGCCGGGTTCTTCAGCTTAAACGGCAACGGCGAAATGACTGGCACGGCGTGGGTTGACGAGAGCGGATTTCTCGAAGGGCCGATCATCATTACAAACACGCACAGTGTCGGCGTGGCGCGTGACGCGGTGATTGCCTGGCGGATCAAGCATGGCGCTGCCGATAAGACCGGCTACTGGTGGAGCCTGCCTGTAGTTGCCGAGACGTGGGACGGCTGGCTTAACGACATTAATGGCTTTCATGTTAAACCGGAGGATGTCTGGCATGCTCTCGACAGCGCGCACGGGAGCGCACTGGAGGAGGGGAGCGTGGGCGGCGGAACAGGAATGATCTGTTACGAGTTCAAAGGCGGAAACGGGACCGCATCGCGCAAAGTCGAGATTCGGCCAGAAGGCGCCGATAAAAACACCTCACCGCAAAGTTTTATCGTCGGCGTGTTTCTGCAGGCAAATTTCGGTCGGCGCCCACAACTCACGATCGCTGGTACCCCGGTCGGCAAAGAAATTCCAGGCGACGTTTATAAACAAGAAAGTGGCTCGTGCATCGGTGTGATTGCGACTGACGCGCCGCTGCTGCCAAATCAGTTGAAGCGGCTTGCACGCCGGGTGTCGCTCGGTCTTGCCCGGACCGGAACAATTTCAGGAAATGGCTCTGGCGATTTGTTCATCGCGTTTTCAACGGCGAATCCGAATGTCGTGAATCCAGATCAAGTTACGCACCAAGTGCAAACAATTCCGAATGATCTGATGGATCCGATTTTTACTGCAGTGGTGCAGGCGACTGAAGAAGCGGTTGTGAACGCGTTAGTTGATAACGACTCGATGACCGGTCGCGATAATCATCGCGTGGAAGCTCTGCCGCACGATCGCATACGCGAAATCATGAAGCGTTCCCGCTGAATGCGCTACCGGCCGAGTAGCGGCTGTAATCCCACGGCCCTGCGGGCCGTCTCCTAGCGTGAAAACCAGTGCCGAGATGGACGGGCCACAGGCCCGTGGCTACAACTGAAAATCCCGCAGCTCGTGACTGCAATGGCCACAGCACAAAGAAACGCATTTCGAACAATGAGGTTCTTCGCGGTATTCGGATTCATAAGGCGCGAGTCGTTAAGGGTCGATCTTGCGCCCGCTCCCTTCTGTATGCCAAGACTCGAAGCTTTTAGTGCGCGACTCTTGTTCATTTGTGCGTTCAAATGGCCGTCCGCTGGAAATACACTGGGTTGCTAAGGGTCGCCTCGCCCTTCGTAAGGGAGAGGGGGAGGGTGAGGGATTGTTCAAGGTAACCCCTCATTAGTCCTCTCCCCTGTCTAAGGGGAGAGGCGATATGTCACGCGCCACGAGTTAGGCGAGCTATTTCGTTGCTTGCTGTAGCGCGGTCGGATCATCGAGCAGGATCCATTCGATTACAGACACGGGCAGGCTACCGTTCTTGATCAGGTCATCGTGGAATTGACCGAGCCGGAAATTGTCGCCTTGTCGATCTTTGTAACGACCGAGCAGATTCATGATCTGCCATTTGCCGATGATGTAGCTGATCTTTTGTGTCGGGCTCGAAGCTGCTCCCGCCGCTTCGCCCTCCGCTGCCTCACGATCCAGTCCGCCGGCATCCATGAAATATTTAACGGCTTGTTCGAAGCTCCATCGGCCCGTATGCAGATTTACATCGACTCCAATGCGAGCGGCACGATAGCGCGACAGGCGCAGAATTTGTCCCTGAGCTGGCGAGTTGTCCGGATAAAGACCGGTGCGCATTAACATCTCTTCACCATAAAGCGCCCAGCCTTCGATGAACACGGAGTCGTCATGCTGGCGGCGGATCTCGTCGCTTAAATGATTGGCGATCGAAAGCTGCATAAAATGTCCGGGAATACCTTCATGCCCAAGGATTGGTCGTGGGTCTTCAATCGCCGCGCGAATATAAAAATTCTTCGACTCGGGGTTGTAGGTGGGAATGAAAAAGAATCCTGTTGAGTCCTTGTCGTAAACACCGGGAGGATTCATGAAACCACCGGGGCTGGTTGGCTTGAAGGCCTCGGGCAACTGTCGAATTTGAAACGGCCCGAGATAATCTGGCAAAGATACAAGATTGTGCTCCTTCAGGAAGCTGATCATTTCTGCTTCGCGGCTTTCATATGCTTTCAGGAACGATTCCTGATCCGGTGGAATGTGAGCAGCCCGTTTCGGATCCGGATCGGCTAATTTCGGGTCAGGCAAAAGCGCTTCGAGGGCGCGATAACGCGCGAGCTCTGCTCGCCCAATCATCTCTACCTGTGTGGCGTCGAGCGGCAGAAGCAAAACGTGCTTGAGATAATAATTATAGTTTGTTTCGCCCATCGGCGCGAAATCGACCATTTTCGGCAGGCGCTTCTCCAACTCATCGGCATAGCTGTGCACAGCAGTAAGGGCGGCGTCGCGCGCTTTGATCAAGTCATCGTGCTCGTTAGGCGCGAGCCCGGCATCCAGCGCCATTAAACTCTTATTTAAAAGCGGATCGATTGAGCGCGCCGATTGGATCGCCAGCTGCGCGTAAAGTTTTACGGGATCTTGCAAATTACTCAGGCCTTGCTTCAACAGCGCAGGCATTTCTTTGAGACGCGCAGTGGCAGCAAGTGCGCGTTTTCTCGGCGTATCGTATTCTTTTTTCAGCAACGAAAAGATCGCGTCCGTGCATTCCAGGATGTAGACCTGCGGATTTGTCCTCTCGAATTTTAGAACGCGATCTCCAAAATCGATATTTTCTAATTGGGCACGGAACAGGATCCAGTCGATGCGATCGTTCTTCGGCCAATTATCTGTCTTCATTGCGCGCACCTTTTCCAGCAGCGAATGAACGTGTTGCGCGCGCTCTGCGATTTTTTCCGGCGAATAATCAGTCAGCCGGTCGTCCCATGTATGAAGTCCGGCTTCGCTGCTACGGACGGGATAATTTTCGTTCCGCCAGGCGTAATAATCGTCTGCCATCTTGTGCAGCACGTCGGCTCTGTTCGCACTCTGATTCTTAAATGCTTCGGTGCTTATGCCGGGGGTTGATTTCGTGATCAGTGCCTTGTTTGAAACATCCGGGTTACGCTGGGAGGGCGTTTGCGCGTGGACGACAACCGGAGCTACTGCGAGCAGTGCGCAAACGAGTAACGGCAAAGTGATCGGACGCATGGGACGAACTGTAATGCCTGCCGTCGAATCGCAAACCGCAAAGCGAAGGTTCGCTAGTTGTGGTTTCATCATTTGCTCTCTTCCAATTCTTCGAGCAATTGCTGTTTCAGATGGCGTCGCGCCGCTTTTTTGATTGCGCGCCGCTCAGCTGCCACGGCTTCTTTCTCTGCCTGGCGTTCTCTTCGCGTCCTGCGCTCTGCGGAACTTGGCAAGTGCGTAATCTTCGGTCGCTGCGCACCGATTTTTCGTTCCTTCGGTTTGGCGTAGGGATCCACGAGGAAACGCTAGCGCTTCTTATTGGCGATAAAAAGAACGGGCACAGCAGCAAGTTGAAGAATGACTGAGAATAGTACCACAGCTGGGATCGATTTGTCGTATAGCAAGCCCATCGCTACGCTTCCTAAAAACCATGCGATTCCGTATCCGGTATCGAACAAGCCAAAAGCTGTGCTTCGTTTCTGCGGCGGAATGACGCCGGTAAGCATCGCTTGAAACAGCGAACCCTGCGCGCTCATCCCGACTCCCCAAAAAATCATTCCAATCAAAGCGAAGACCGACGTGCCTAGAAAAACGAACGGCGCAGCCGCCGCGGAAATCAAGAACGCGAACAACGACACCTTCGGGCCAAACCTGTCAAATAGCCGGCCCAGTGGAATGGATGCAAGAGCGCTGGCTGCCATCGCAACTGCATAAAACACGGGAATCAAGTTTTCCCGCACCACGTTCGCCTTTTGAAAGTGAAAACCGATCAACGCGAAATCGGCGAATCCTGCGGCAAGCAATGCGCCCGCCGCGAGATAAATCCAGTAAGCTTGCGTCAGATTGGTTGTCGTGAAGGCGTGTCCAATGCCTTTTTCCAACTCGTGCGGCCGCGGGTGAAGAAGCCGTGCCAGGACCAAAGTCCCGAGACAAAGCAAAGCTGGAATGAGCAGCGTGGCAAAACCGGTTCGATATCCGCCATTAAGATAAAGAATCAGCGCCATGAGTAAGGGCCCGATCGTCGCGCCGGCCTGATCGAGTGCCTCGTTCAGTCCGAACACCCAGCCAGCGCCAATTGATCTGCCGGCGTACGAAAGCATCGCTTCTACAGTCGGTTTGCGAATGCCTCGACCGATGCGTTCCGAAACCACGAGACTGGCTGCGAGCGGCCATCGACTGGTAAGCGCTAGCGCGGGAACCGCGAGCATGTTGATCGTATAACCCACGAATGCGAACGCCCAATGTTTATGCGATTTGTCCGCGAAATATCCTGAGACGGACCGCAACCCATAGCCCATCAACTCGCCCAAGCCTGCGACCAACCCGACAATTGCCGCGCTCGCGCCTAACGAGCCAAGAAACGGACCGATAATTCCGCGTGCACCTTCATAAGTAAAATCGGCGAAGAAATTTGCGATGCCGATGATGAGGACAAAATGCAGCGCCGATCTATTTTTCATCTAACCACGAATGAACACCTATCGTGAAATGTCGAAGCACCAATGTCGAATGACGAATTAATTACGAAGCTAAAATGACGAAATGAAGGCGCAGTGCCTGTTCGGCATTGGGCATTCGATCATTCCTTCGACATTCGTCATTTGGATTTCGTCATTTTCTGAACTCATGTTTATTTGTGTCCATTCGTGGTTAACACATGAAGACTCTCGGAATCATTGGTGGCCTCGGCCCTGAAAGCACGATCGATTACTACGGGAGGATCATCGCGCTTTACCGGGAGCGAACGGGTGATGGCAGTTATCCGCAATTCATCATCAACAGCATTAACATGAAGAAGGGACTCGATTTCATGGATGCAAACAATCTCGCCGGTATGGCTGAGTATTTGCTCGAGGAAATCGGCAAACTCGCGCAGGCCGGTGCAACCTTCGGCCTGATTTCCGCTAACACGCCGCATATTGTTTTCGACGAAGTTGCGTCCAAGTCGCCGATTACGTTGATCAGTATCGTCGAAGCGACTTGCGCAGCGACCAAAGCACGGAAGTTGAAACGGCTCGGACTGTTCGGGACGCGCTACACCATGCGGGCAACTTTCTATCCGAAGGTCTTCTCGCGAGAGGGAATCGAGCTTCTCGTACCCGACCCAAACGATCAAAATTACATTCACGATAAGTACCTGAACGAGTTGGTCGCAGGGAAGTTTCTGCCGGAAACACGCGCCGGCTTACTGGCTAGTGTCGATCGCATGAAAGCAAACAGCGACATCGACGGCCTGATTCTCGCCGGAACAGAATTGCCGCTGATTCTGCGTGACTCAGAACACAACGGGATTCCGTTTCTCGACACGACAGAGATCCACTGTGAAGCAGCGGTGACTGAAATGTTATCCTAGGCGGCGTCTGCAGCTGCGTACTGTCTTGAAGGATAATTCGAAACAGAGTCGTCACTTTAGGTCTTCTTGGCTGGCTGTGCTTTGCGGTAGGGGCTAGCTGGCTGGTTTCAGAATGCAAGCGCATTAGCGGTGGCCGCGACAGTGTGGACATTGACCGCGCTCGTCCTTCTCGCGTGTTGGAAAGTCAGAACAATCAGAGCGTGTGTGTTGAATTTCGATCTTCGTTGGCGGTGGTTAGCGCCATGCCCACTCAATTTGCGAAGACGTTTTTGCTTAGCTGGAACACGTTAGGCCTTATCGATATCGTTTTTGTTGTTTCGAGTGCGCTCCGGTTTGGCTTAAAAGACTGGCAGTCGATGCACCCGCTGCGGAAATTTCCGCTCAGTCTTCTCCCGGCATTTCTGGTGCCGTTTATTATCGCGTCACACGTATTGATCTTCGTCCGGCTGATCCGAGCGCGAAGGCGTCGATGTTGATCCCAAGGTGGAAAGTTACGACTACGGCAAATTTGGCTGGATCATGGGATCCAGAAGGAAACCGCGCCGAACTCCCGGAACCGCCGTCTTCTTAAATCTGTCATTCCGAGCGAAGCCGAGGAATGGAGCGAGTCGGGAGGGCGTGACATGGACGGGCAGACCGATAGGTCGAGAGAGCGGGAGCGAGCGAGTCAATCTCCAATTCTAATCTGTTAACCGCGAACGCAGACGAGTTCGCGATCATGCAATCACGATTAAGAAATTGGGCGGTGAGGGTTTCGAACCCCCGACCCTCTCGGTGTAAACGAGATGCTCTACCACTGAGCTAACCGCCCCGCAGTCGTTTGACTGTAGTGGCAGGCTTGTCGCGTGCAAATTCCTGGGAGCACTCGCTTGCGGCGAATTGCCTCGACAAGCTGGCCAGATTCCAGCCTTCGCTGCCGTTAGGCGCCGCGACGCGAAGACAATTGAGAAGGCGTCAAGACGCCCCGGCAAGATCAAACGTTAACCGAGACCCCAGTTTCGGCTGGAGAATCCCTTGACCATCGAATTTCGTCATATATGTTCATTAGAACATGGGACGACTGACCCAAAGCCTTCTGCTGAAATTTCGACGACCCCGGATACGTCTGCCGCGGCGAAAACCACGCAAGTATGCGCAACAACTCGAACTCAACCTATGGGTGAAGCGTCGTTAAAACCTCTCAAGGCGATCCTGGAGACAATCCGGGAACAGGCGGATTTCGCCCTTAAACAACTTCAACAGTCTGAGGAGGAGCGTTCGACGCGGTGGCGATGCAAAGATTGTAAGTATACTAAACATTTTACTCGACCCGTTCCATTAGAAGCAGCCGGCCGATGTCCCCGGTGCAAAAGCATTTCATTTCACTGCGTCGCCTGAACCAGACAATGGTCGGGCAAAAATCGATAATCGCTGACATCTCAGCAAAGCAGGTTTGGAATTGGGCTGCATCTCAGCGATTGATTCCAACAGGCGAACGATCTGGATTGCAGACGCGCATCGCGCTGAATGGCGGTTAGCCTCCGACGCACCTAAAGTTCCTACGGGGCCAAAGCTTCAAGATATTGTCATGTAGTTTTTGGGGGCAGCTGTGCGCCAGTCACACGAACCAAAAGGCTGAAAGAGAGCGAAAGAACGCCAAATTTTTGCGAGTATAGCAAGGAATTATAGGATATTACCTGAGGCGAAGATTAGGTATTGCCTCACAGACAAGATCACAATCAGCCGTCACGTTTCAGCGCGTGGCGGCTTTTTGTTTCACGCACAATACTTACGGTTTTGAAATCGCCAGCGTGCTCGTGCGTTTCGATGACTTTGCCCGCTTCATAAAACACGCGGATGATCGCCGGGTGCGAGCGAGACCGAGAGCAGTACTTCGCGTACGCGACCGCGTAGCGGACTGCATCGGGTCCTGCATACCAGATTGGGCCGAATCGCAGCCGATCGCTGATCAGATCAAAGCCGTCCCGGTCCTTGCGGGGACGGATCTCGTAAACGTCCTGGGCGGGGGTGGCGGACATTTCCATCCGGCTGTTTGCGTTTCCCCAAAGCTTGTCTGTTAAAGCCTCGAGGACGCCACGGCCTTTTTCTTCGGAGCGTACTAAGAGACCGTAATTGGATTCGAATTGGTCGTTCATAATATTTGTTTGGTTGATACCAATAGTCTGTGCACCCCGCGTGCCATGAAATCAGCCTCCGCCGTAAGTTGCTCATCATGCAGCTATTGCGATGCAATTGGTGTGAAAGGCACACCATAGCTTGTTCCGTGTTTGGGAACTGGCCGTCTCGTTTTTGGGATGATCGCATTGCGAGAATCATCGCAAACGCGAATCAGGGCATTGTGTGAACGGCTGCGAAAGTTTGCGTATCCGATTGCGTTGCAGCCGACCGAATGGCAGCGCATCGGAAATTAGATCGACACCGCGTTTATCTTTGCGGAAGGCTTTTCACCACACGGTTTCTGCGTCTGATTTCCATCGCGTGCAAGATATTTGATGTGACTAAATCATGAATACATTCGCCAAACTTATCGCATCAGTGGCCTCACTAATCGCCTCACTTGCGCTCGCGTGCTCGTGCATCTCAATCACATTGCCAGCTTCATCGTAAACGGCTGGCAAGTGTACGAGGCTCCCGTGTTCAGCCCGTGCTCTTAGATCAAGAGCAGGCAATCGACCACACAGAGGGCGCTGCCGCTTCAACGGTCCGCAAAGGTAACAATGGCGTTACTTTTCCAGTATTGCACGCGGCAACAGATTGTTTGCAATTAGCAGTTCACGTGAGTGAGAATTGCTAAATGATTGACGCAATGAAAACCTCTTCGCGCTGCTTGGCGGTATTGGTCGCCATTGTCGTTGTGGTTCTGGCTTTTTACCCGGCCGTGGGAAGCGCCGCCACGGTCACTGTGACGGTTGGCAATGGCGGGCCTGTTTTCACGCCTTCCTCCGTGACGATCCAGCCGGGTGATACGGTGCGCTGGACTTGGAGCACGAGCGGGCACAGTAGCACCTCAGGCACTCCGGGCGTACCCAACGGACTTTGGGACTCTGGGATTCTCGGCCAGGGAGCTACATTCACTCACACCTTCAACACTGTGGGGTCGTTTCCGTATTACTGTACGCCGCATGGGCTATGCTGCGGAATGACAGGGACGGTGACGGTGACGAATCCGACGGGGCCTCCGCTCGTGACAACTAATCCGGCAACGTTCATCGCGAGTTTTTCCGCTAGGCTCAATGGGTCACTCAATCCACATGGGTTGACCACGACTTTTCATTTCGAATATGGCACAACCACCAGCTACGGACTCACGACCCCTCCCCAAACTCAGACTGGAAACACGTTTCGAAATGTCAGTGCTAACATCAGCAGCTTGACTGCGAGCACAACTTACCATTTCCGAATCGTAGCCAGTAACGGGGACGGCACGAGCTTCGGCGGCGACAGGACGTTTACCACCCTTACCGCGACCGGGCCTCCGGTCGTCATGACCAACCCGGCGACGAACGTAACTACTTCTTCAGCGACACTCAATGGCTCACTGGATCCGCATGGGCTGACCACAACCGTTTATTTCCAGTATGGCAGGACGACCAGTTACGGCTCCACCACGCCTATGCGGAGTCAGACTGGGAACACGTACCGGAACATCGCTTCCAACATTGGCGGCTTAACTACAGGCACTACCTACCATTTCCGAATCGTTGCGACCAACATCGCTGCGACGAGGATGGGTCACGACAGGACCTTTACTACGCCTTAGCAGCTCTCGCCGCGCTTACTGCGGGCTTGCAGAAAGGTGAGCGCACAGCTCGCCGCAGCGAGTCCGTCCGGTGGCGGACTTGAAGCAAGCAAACCTGCGCCGCAAGTGGTCAACAACAATCAGTAAAGCCGCTAGCACGCCCAATTTTCGCGAGAGGGGATTCCCCGGCGTTGCGTCAACCAGTCTGGTGGGGGTAGGTGGCTTCGAAACCGGGCCGGACGGCAAACAATCCTTTTTTCATGCCAGCGCGCGTGTAAAGACCATTCGGAAAGTGCCCCGGCTCCCCGACGCGCACACGCGTAAGATCATAACGAAAGTTCCCCTCGGCGTACCTACCTCGGCTTGTCCTCGCGCGCGCGTAAAGACTTTTGCGAAAGTCACTCTATCTGCACACGCGGCGCCGGGCGTGCAGCCCGTGTTCCTCAATCAAGTTTTGAGCCAGACATCATCGCGTCCGTATCGGGATAAAATGACCAGCCGATCATCTTCTCGATTGGTACTAGTCTTTGCTCCGTTGGCGCGCCTGAACGCCACTCGAACAGTTGCACTAGATACCAGCCAGAATGCGGTTCTGCGATCACCGTGCCCTGCCATTCTACTTTGTTAGTCTCGTTTGCGCTGCGGAAGTATTTTCCAACAAGCTTTTCCATTTTCGCTTCCACTTCGGGTTTCATCGCACCAAAATATCGTGGCAGACGTGGCGGGTGGTTGTTTTGCGAGAGCATATTTCGTGTGTGCATTTTTTGCGTGACAAAATGAAGGATTCTGAGTTGAAATTCTCTCGCAACAAACTACGAGCACTCAACCGGTGCGGAGAGGCGGTTAATAGAGGCCGTGCTGATTCATAAACACCGCGCCAGGTTAAGTCCCCGTGAATCCTGGCCCCTCGCAGTTTGCTGCACTGTTTCTTCGTGACAAAGCGCTATCGCGACGACGGAAAGCGCTTCGTTGTGCACGCCGATGAAAAGCTGACGGCGTTTCTGAAACTCGAATCAGCGATTCGTGCAGCACAAGCGACTTGTTAGCAGGTCGATATAAGGTCGCATCCTACACATCAATTAGGAATCGGATGACACTCATCGTCTTGCCTAATGAAGCGCGAACTGGGTAGCATCTCGCTAAACGGATCTCGAATCAGGCGGAGGCAGCGGCATTGCTCCCGTACTGAAACGCAGCGGCCAAGCGACTATCACCCCCCGCCGCTACGCCCGACCGCTCTTCCTCCACCAGAGCTTTATCGAATACGCCAATGAATCCATCCGCCACAGCCTCTGGGCCCGCGCCTTCTACCAGATGCACAAGAGTGCGCAGAAAAGCCACTGGGTCATCATCCGTGCCCTAGCTTACAAATGGGTCCGCATCCTCTTCCGCTGCTGCCAGGAATGCACCCCTTACGACGAAATTGGCTACCTCAAGTCACTTCAAAAAACCGGTTCGCCTCTGCTCCAATACCTCGCTCAAGCCGCGTGAATAACTTTACCCAAAACTATTGACGGACTACCTCAGATGTCTGGTTAGGCATTACAGTGTCAGCATTATACAGGCGTAAGCACATAGGCGAAGCATATCGTTAACTCTAACTTCGCGGCCATAAATATGGTAGCGAGATCACGCACAGAAATTGTCTCTTGTATCACTTGGACGTTATGTCCAGCGGCATCCAAGATCGGATTATCATGGATCGCCTGTTGTGCGATTTCTAAGTTAGCGAGCCCTGCGGGAGAATCACCGGGTGTCGCTAGTAGCAGGAAGTGGACATGATATATAGGAGGGGCAATTACGGACGCCTCACGCGGCTTATAAGGCGGAGGCCGATTCTTCGTTGGACTGTCCACAGCAATGCGCCATGGCCAGATATAGAGACTAGGAACAGCGTTGTCAGGCCTTCCAACGGCAACATCCTCACTCACACGGGGGCGCAGCCAGTCACAGAAACCATTAAGATCAGCCAAGAGAGCCATGTTGAACGGCCTAACGAGATATGAATGGAATTGCTCCGTAGTATTTCACGGAATTCCTTCTAATGCGCTCGCGTTCCTCGCGATCGCCCGACAAAAGCGGAATCATGGAAATTCATTTTAGCCGAAAGCGCGACGCCAAGCGAGCAAAAAGCTCACCACGCTTTGAAATCGTTCGAATGCTCGTGCGTTTCGATCACGTTGCCAGCTTTATCATGAACGCAGATCACTGCATCATGTGAGCGGCTGCGAAAATTAGCGTAATCGATTGCATACGGGGCTTGTTCGTACCAGAGCCGCCCGAACGGCAGCGCATCGGAAATCAGATCGGCAACGCATTTGTCTTTACGCCACCATATTTCGTGTGTGCATTTTTTGTGTGGACAAAGTCGAGGATTCTGGGTTAAAACTCTTCGGCAACAAACTGCGAGCACTCACCGGTGCGGAGAGGCGGTTAATAGAGGCCGTGCTGATTTCATGTAACATCGCGCCAGGGTAAGTCCCCGTGAATCCTGGCCCCTCGCAGTTCGTTGCACCGTTTCTTCGTGACAAAGCAGCCATCGCGACAATGGAAAGCGTTTCGTCGTCCGTGCCAATGAAAAGTTGACTGCCTTTCTGGAGCTAGAAATCGGCAATCAGCGACCTCTCCCGATCTGCAGGAAAATGATGAAAGGAAAAACAAATGAAAAAAATAATTAAAGTTATTTACGCAGCGTTTGCGCTTCTCACCCTGACTATGGGTGCAGTTACCTCACATGGCGCTCTGAACGACCTGTTCGCGTCCATTGGTGGCAATGGCGAAAACGGCGGCGGTTTTGTCTATCAATACACGCCGATTGGAGTGCAGAGCTTGTATGCTTCTGGCCTATCCCGGCCTGGCGGCGTGGCTTTCGATCACCGGAATAATCTGTTCGTGGCAACCAACACGTTTCACAGCATTTCTCCGACCTTTCAGGGAGCAATTTTGAAAATAACTCCGGACGGCGTGCAGAGTACTTTTGCCACCTTGAGTGGTGACGTCTACCTCCGAGCTCTGGCGTTTGATAGCTCCGGCAATCTATTTGTCATGGCTCAGGCCTTTCCCGGGCCAGGACCTTCCACAATCTACAAATTTACGCCCGGCGGTGTGCAGAGTACGTTTGGTTCTATCCCCGGTACAGGTGTCGGCCTCGCCTTTGACGGCGCCGGCAATCTCTTCGCTGCAGATTCCCATGATCAGACCATCTATGAGTTTACCCCTGATGGAACGTCCAGCATCTTCGCCGGTCCATCGGCATTCGATCCTGACCAAGGCCCTAGTGGCTTGGCCTTCGATCGCTTCGGAAATCTCTTCGTGTCAACGGTCGGCAGCCAGCCTCCGGTAGTTAACGGCGACTCAATACTCAAATTTACTCCTGAAGGAGTAGGAAGCCCGTTTGCTACCGGCCTCAACGATCCTCGAGGTTTGGCCTTTGACAGAAGCGGTAATCTGTTTGTGGCTGAGATAAATCAGTCGGGCCCGGGTGATATTCTGAAATGTACACCCGACGGCGTGATGACTGTTTTTGCCGTTGCGCCTGGCGAGCATAATCTTCCCGACTTCCTCGCGTTCCAGCTTCTGCCAACTCCACGCCCGCGCCCATCGCCTCACCCGAGGCCACTACTGCCGTAGAAAGACCGCAGGGAACGAATCGCCAAAAGCTGCCGAGCCCCGCGATAACCACTCTTTGAACTCGCCCGCGTGCTCGTGCGTTTCGATCACATTGCCCGCATCATCGTAAATGGGTTGACTATAATCCTAGTGCTTCTCTACACTCGGCGCTATGACGACGAACAAGAGTCGCTGAACCATTCTTGCGCCCGTCCGGAGTCAGTGCAAACGACAAACGGCGTTGGCAAATCAATCGAGGAATCCGCAAAGAAGGAGCGCCGCTCAATCTCTGTCGCACCGGCTCCTGCCGCAAATTTGTCTTGCTCACTCTGCAGTCTGATTCGATAATTTCTGCATCGTCCCGCGGGCAACTTCGTAAACCCGCTGTCCGAAAAAAAACCAAACATGCTAATTGAGGAAAGAAACTATGGGATTTCTCGATTCAATACTCGGTGCAGTTAGTGGGAAAAGTGATGCTTCTGGCGGAGTAACTCCGCTCATAGGAGTTCTCGGTGGTCTCCTTGCGCAGAGCGGGGGACTGCAAGGCCTGGCTAATAAATTTTCACAGAGCGGCCAGGGGAATGTATTCTCGTCCTGGGTTGGCATGGGTGAAAACCAGCCGATTTCCGGGAATCAAATTCAAAACGTACTTGGTTCCGACCAAGTCAACGCACTCGCCGCAAAGCTGGGAGTGGATCCAGCGCAAGCCTCGCACTTTTTGGCCGAATACCTGCCGAAGGTCGTCGACAAACTTACGCCACAGGGAAAGGTGGACCCTACTGCGGATCACCAGGAAGGCTTGGCCAACCTGATCCCATCGCTCTTGCAAAGCCTCGGCGGCAAACCTTCCGCAGGCGGCGGTTCCGGACAAGCGTAGCGGCTAGCGAGCTGGTCGATTTCCATATTCGTTAGGGCGGCGAAACGTGGATTCTCGCTGACGAACGATCTTCGTTGCTGATGCGCATCGCGACGATGGAAAGCGGTTCCTTGCGTGATATGACAACAAGCATCTTGGCTCTTAGCGGCTATTCTTTGGGCCGTTCCGAGACGTTAAAGAAATTCCATTCCCACGTCTTGCCGTTATCTGATGAAAAGGCCTGACCCCACACAGGGCGTTCTTTGTTTCGCGCATCCCAGCGGAAGACGACGAGGATCGGCTTGCCATTGAGCGTGTCTTTGCCAAAAAAATGGCCCACGCCGTTTTGGTCGAACGAACCGACGACGGGAGGATCGATCTTTCCCGTGTTGCTCGCGATCCAGTAGAGACTCCAAAGTCGTGTCTTCGGGTCGAATAATCGCAAGGTGAGACCTTCGAAAAGTTTGCTTCCCATTCCGGGAAACTGCGTGGTCGAGAATGTATCCATGTCGGCCGCACCGTTTAGAATCTTCGTATTCACATCCGAGGAATCGAACTCCGTCCAGTCGCGGCAATTGGCCAGCCGCTTATCCAGGTGCCGGTTGTGCATTTTCCATCTCCCGACCAGGAAATCGAAGTCGTTAGGCGAGGAATTCGGCGAAGCGGTGATCTTGAGCTCCCCCTGAGGGTCGAATTCCACTTTGGGAATCGGGATACTTTCGTCCGCCGTCAGCTCTTTATTTTGCGCCGGAGCAAAATGGGAAAGCGCCAAGACCAGACTGATGATCAGGCAATTTCTAGGAACGAAAGTGTATCGCATCGCCGCCGTTGGCTTCATTGTCTGGTTAGATTGCATAAACCTATTTCTCACCGGTAGATTGGCCGACATTAAATATCATACCGTACGGGTCTCTGATGTAGCAGCGCGGGATCCTAGGATTCTCCTCTATCACGGTACAACCGGCTGCTATGAGTTGCCCCTTGGCGGCTTCAATGTCTGGCACAAGAAACTCAAAGACCGGTCCATGTTCTTTGCCCTGTTCAACGTAAAGGCAAAAGGAGCCGGTTTCAAAACCTACGATCGTTTCGCCTTTCTCTGTGATCGGCAGAGCGAGAACCGACCCATAAAACTTCAGTGCCTCTGACCAGTTCTCAGTCCGGACGATGATATCCCGCGAAGCTTTGAATGTATCAGACATGGTAATCTCCTAATTTGCGGTCCAACGAGACAGAGCTGAGCCACCGCTGGCGGCCGCGAGCGCGGCAAACATCAGAAACTGTTTCATAAAATCAAATGTGCGCATTGCGACGGCCAGCGGTTGGCTCGAGCGCGATGGGTTAGACGTCACTTAGCGATACTTCGCTCATCAACGCCAGTTGATTCCCGTTGGGATCAACAAATTCCGCCAGCCAAATTTCTGATTTGGCCGATCGATTCACGACGTGCGGTGGCGCCTTGAATTGGACTCCCTGAGCAGCCAGGGAGGCGTAAATAGCTTGAATGTCTTTCACACCAAAATATATCTGTGAACCCCTTTGCGCTTTCTCACCAAGCGGCATTACACCGACGAGCAGCCTCACAGATCCGCACTGAAAGAAAGCCATTTGCGGAGGGGCTGAGAAGAGTAACGGGATGCCAAGAACGTCCCGATAGAAGGCGACGCCGTGTTCAAAATCGTCGATCGGAATGAGGAGCTGAGTAATTGTTGCGTTGGCGAGGTTCATTTGGGATCACGGTTGTTGTGCCCCGGGGCGTTGAATAGCTGCCCTGCGTTCATTGTACACGGGGTTTGGGTTCTTTCATCGGTTGAATTTCGGAATTCGGCCTAAAGGGAGGTCACTCGACTGAACGTTGAGGTCTCGCCTCGGTCGCTCTTCATCGAAAGCTCGTCCTGGTTGAAGGCCAGAATGGTGCTCGAAGTCACGCTATTATTCACACGCTCATCTTCCGCACTGGTAATCTTCAACGTGATGGTCTTGCCATTGATGGCCCAGGTGCCGCGGATCGTGCCGGTCACGCCCTGGGAGAGTGTGTTGCTGATGAACCCTTTGGGGCGCAACTGCGCGATGAAGCCGCCGCCGCCCGCTAAAGGTAATTGACTCTTTCATGTTACCCACGCCGCCCAGCCAGTTGCCCACGATTTTTGCGCTGTACTCCGCTTCCGCGACCGGTTTTGCCGGCGTGCAGGACGAGATGCCCAAGGCCAACGCCAGAAGCAGGCCGAGCTGCACAAAGTTGAAGTTATGTTTCATAGGAACCTTTTCTTATCAGGTGTTGTTAGTCGCGGCATCAAGCCCTACACCGACACTGACCCCAACGCCACGCTAAAGGAGTAGACAGCGCAAATCCAGAAAGTGAGCGCACAGCTCGCCGCAGCGAGTCCGTCCGGTGGCGGACTTGAAATGAGCAAACCTGCGCCGCAAGTGGTCAACAATCCCTAAAGCTGCGACCGCCCCAATTAAAGCATCAGTATTTCACAATCAGCTGTCACGCTTCACCGCGCGGCGGCTTTTTGTTTTGCCTCGCTTCACACCCTTTTGAAGTAATGCCCGCATGCTCGTGCGTTTCAATCACGTTGCCTGCTTCATCATAAACAGAAATCAGAGCGTCATATGAGCGGCTGCGAAACATCGACGCCGTCGTTCAAGGCTAATTCTGGATAACGTTTGTGACCGACCCGTCGCCGCTCAGTATCACGCCGCCACCGGGATCGCGAAAGTAAGTGGAAACCTTCCCATTCGGTCCGAGGATCGTTCCGCTTCCCTAATCTGCGTGCTTCCACCGTGATAATACGGCTCCGGTGCGGTGATGGCCGCGGGCTGAGAGGAATACCGTTGGTTGGCGCCGGCGGCGCAACGTTAATAGTGACCGGCTTGAACAACTGCACACTGTTTTCAGGACATCAAGCAACTCTCGGCGAAACAAAAGCCGCCAGAGCTCGAACGATCCAGGCGCGCGTGGAATGAGTTCAAAAGGCCCGATTGCGTGCGCGAATGCCAAGGGGTGACCGGTGTAACCCCACCCCCCTTTCGCAAGCCGAGCCGCGTCCTTTAATCCTGGTCTCTGGAAATTGACCAAAAAATCGGCTTTACGAGTTAGCGCTTGCCCTTGTGACGGATTGAGAGTCCGTAGCAGTTGGTTGAGGACGCGGATTGCACGACGAGTCCGCGCGACGAAACACCGCTATAACCTTGCCTGCATCTTTACTGATTATTGAGGACCGTTTAAGGCGCACGCCCGGTCAGTTCAGCCTGTGCGCTGACCTTCTGAATCTGCTTTAATTCAGCAACCGTGGCTTCGTGTTCTTCGACCTTCCCGTGCGCGCTGTCTTATATCAGTTATGAGTAAAGGTAGCTGTTTCGGTGATAGGTCCGCCCATTGTGATTGAAGCCGGATTGGTCGTGCCCGAAAAAGAGCCCGTTCCGCTCCCAGTCCAGTTGGTGAAGCTGTAGCCACTAGCTGGCGTGGCACGGATCGAAACGGTTGTTCCGCTGCCTCTCCACCCACTAATGGGAGTCACCATGCCACCGGTCCCGTGGGTCATCGTCAGGTAATACTGCGTACTGAAATTCGCTGTGTAAGTCTTGTTAGTGGTAGGAGTAACGGTGTGAGAGATCGCCCCGCCCCCAGCTCCAACTACTCCACACGTATCGAACGCCTGTGGCACCGTTCTGCGGTGAAGTTGTGGCAATGGTGTGGCTTGAACCAGGCACCCAGGAAAATGTCTGTGCCGACGTATAAGGAGTGCCGTCAACTGAGAAGCTAAGACCTGCAAGACTTGTCTGGACAGTCACTTGAATCGTAGGAGTCGGTGTTGCAGTTGGTGTTGGAGTCGGCGTAGGCGTTGGGGTTGCATTTCCAGTGAATGAAGCATTCTCCGTAATCGGTCCACCCATTGTGATTGAAGCAGGATTGTTCGGGCCAGAGTAAGAACCCGAGCCGCTGCCAGTCCAACCACTGAAACTGTATCCGCTAGTTGGCGTGGCACTGATCGAGACAGTTGTTCCACTGTTTTTCCATCCACTAGCGGGAGTCACTGTGCCACCAGTTCCATGAGCCATCGTCAGGAAATATTGCGTGTTGAAATTCGCTGTGTAAATCTTGTTAGTGGTAGGCGTAACTGTGTGAGAGATAGGTCGGCCATCAGTCCAGCTACTCCACGCGTAACGAACCCCTGTGGTACCGTTCTGCGGTGACGTTGTGGCAATGGTATGGCTTTCTCCAGGCACCCAGGAAAATGTCTGTGCCGACGTATAAGGAGTGCCGTCAACTGAGAAGCTAAGACCTGCAAGACTTGTCTGGACAGTCACTTGAATCGTAGGAGTCGGTGTTGCAGTTGGTGTTGCAGTCGGCGTAGGCGTTGGGGTTGCATTTCCAGTGAATGAAGCATTCTCCGTAATCGGTCCACCCATTGTGATTGAAGCAGGATTGTTCGGGCCAGAGTAAGAACCCGAGCCGGTGCCAGTCCAACCACTGAAACTGTATCCGCTAGTTGGCGTGGCACTGATCGAGACAGTTGTTCCACTGTTTTTCCATCCACTAGCGGGAGTCACTGTGCCACCAGTTCCATGAGCCATCGTCAGGAAATATTGCGTGTTGAAATTCGCTGTGTAAATCTTGTTAGTGGTAGGCGTAACTGTGTGAGAGATAGGTCGGCCATCAGTCCAGCTACTCCACGCGTAACGAACCCCTGTGGTACCGTTCTGCGGTGACGTTGTGGCAATGGTATGGCTTTCTCCAGGCACCCAGGAAAATGTCTGTGCCGACGTATAAGGAGTGCCGTCAACTGAGAAGCTAAGACCTGCAAGACTTGTCTGGACAGTCACTTGAATCGTAGGAGTCGGCGTTGCAGTTGCGGTCGCTGTTGGTGTAGCTGTGGCTGTTGCAGTAGCCGTGGTGTAGCTGTCGCCGTAGCAGTAGCTGTTGCGGTAGCCGTAGCTGTAGCTGTTGCGTGTCGGCGTTGGCAGTTAGCTGTCGCTGTTGGCGTAGGCGTCGGAGTAGGTCCTGTTGCGGTTTGGAATATGACATCGACCCAATAATTAGTAGCCTTAAAGGTATCTGTCGGGAATGTGGGGGTGCCGGCGTAGGAGTAGACGCCGTTGACGGTGCCGTTGGTGTTGCGCGGTGCCTGCAGCGGCGGGCTGTTCACGGTAGTGATGGTGGGATTCGTCCCCATCGGCGGGGTGGTATAGAAGTACGCGTTGTTATCCGAGTAGTGCCCGTTCGGCGCGAAGTAGGACGCGATATAGATGGTGTTCGCATCTATCGCCACTGGCTGGGAGAAGTCCACCTCCTGCCAGCCGGAGCCCGTCTCGTTGGTGAAGGTGGCGCTGGCCAGCTGCTGCCCGGTCGCGGTCCACAGTTCGCCGATATGCGTCCCGGTGTTAGCGCTGGCCTTGTAGAAGCGGATCCCGGTCACGGTGCCGGGGATGCTCGCCTGGAATTTGACGCCCACGTTGACCGAGGTCGAGTCGTTGGAGTCAATCTCTTCCGGGGTGACGTTGTTTCCCCAGATCGAGCACGGGCAGGTCACGTTGACCGTGTCTCCCGGTCCCGGGTTCCCCCGGTTGCCGCTGTCATCGACGGCCCGGGCATTGATCGTCGTAGTCGGGTACCCGTGGGCGATCCACGAATAACTCCAGGTGACGGAGGTGTCTGCCGCCGACATCGTCGTCGCCGGGTGCCAGGTGCTGCCGTCGGTGGATACCTCGACCCCGGCGACCACGCCGCCGCCTGCGTCGGTCGCAGTCCCGCTGATAGTGACGGCCGTACCGTCCGAGAAGGTGGCACCCTGAGACGGTGACGTGATCGTCGCAGTCGGCGGGCTCGTATCGGTCGTTTGCGTGGCCGGCGTAAGTCCGTTCATCAGCGTGGCCGGCTGCACGTTGCCCATGTCGGCGAACAGGTTCACCGTCGCCTGCTGCATGGTCGGATCGACTGGGCCGCCCGAGTTGCCGGACCCAGTGCCATTGTCCAGGCCCCATGACCATTGCACCGTCCCGGCGCCGAACACCAGGGCGCCGCTCGCGGCACGGTACAGCGTCAGGTGGTGGGTGGCGGTGCTGTTCGGCTGGGTGTTGCTCCCATAGTCAGTGAACACCTCCGCGCTGGTATTGGTGGTGGCGGACATGTCGAACAGCCACGGAGGGCGGAACCCGTTGTCGGCATCCACGTCCCACTCATAGCCCAGCGTGCCGACACCGGCATCGAGCGTGATGGAATCGCCGGGCGACAGGCCGGCCACCGGGGTGTTGCGCCAGAACCGGAGCTTGCTGTATTGGGACGGGACGGTGATGTCGGTGGTGCCGGAGTTTACGTTGAACAGTTGCCCGGTCAGCGCGTTCTGCGGGAGCCCCCCGTCCGCCGGCGGGCTGAACCGCGGATCCATCCAGGTGCCCGTCCAGGTGGGCGGGTCCAGGGGATCCACAGGAGCGTCGAAGTGCGTCTCCTTGTAGGTCACCAGCGTCCGGTTGGGCGTGTTCGATCCGTCGATGCTCGGCTCCCACCGGGTCTTCCAGAACACTTCGTTCCCGCTGAAGAACGCGAGATTGACCCCGCCGGCCAAGGCGGCCTCGACATTCGTCCGCTGCTGCCCGGACCAGTACCTCGTCGTGGCCGGTCGACATGAAGACCTTGTGCTGCTCAAGGATCGACGTATAGCCGGGTTGGGAGACGTCGAGGCCACTGGTGTACCTGACGTCGTAGCCGTTCGCCTCCAGGAAACGGATCATCGGGTACTCGGCGTACATGAACCAGCTCGCGCCGTTGTCGTCCGCCCCGGAATGCCAGGGCCGGTTGTAGGACACCTTGGCGGCGCCCTTATAGGCCTCGGGGTTGCCGGGAGGGCAGTTGATCGTGCATGTGTACAGGCTGTTGCCACCTTGGGAGTTGTAGGCCTGCCAGGTCTCATCGGAGGTCTGGAACAAGATGTCGGAGTGGCTCGCGTCGTCGCGCACCACGAACGGGATCAGGCTTTCGTCGCCGTTGTCGTTGCGGACCAGGTGCGCGAGATACAAGCCGGACACAGCGTCGGACGGCACCGTCCACGAGGCCGACACGGCCCAGTTGCCGCAGTCGATGAGCCCGGTCGGCGCCGGGTCGTTCGGCCCAGTGAGGGGTTCGAGGCACGCGGGCTGGGACTGCGGGAGTGTGGCGGTCGGCTGCATGTTGGAGACCACCTTGCGCGCCCCGTTCCCCTGGTAGTAGCCCACGCGCAGGATGTCGATGTGGTACGAGCTCGCCGGAGTCTTGATCTTGAAGAATTCGGTTTGGCCGGGTGTCACGCTCATTTGCGTGGCGAAGCCCTGGATCGAGGGGTCGCCCGCGCCGTTTACCTGCCAGTCGTTGGGCGGATCCCCCGGTAGCGTGTTCTCGCAGGCGATCACGTTGGTCCCGCACGGTGTTGCAGTTGGTGTAGCTGTGGCTGTCGGCTGTTGCAGTCGGTGTAGCTGTTGCTGTCGCCGTAGCAGTAGCTGTTGCGAGTAGCCGTCGCTGTTGGCGTAGGCGTCGGAGTAGGTCCTGTGCCGGTTTGGAATATAACATCGACCCAATAATTAGTACGCACCAAAGGTACTCTGTCGGGAATGTTCCTGATTGGCCATAATTGTATACTCCGTTACCTCCGCTTGGATCACTTGCCGGAGAATGAAGCGGTGCATTGTCATAACCTGTTGTGAAATACTGTGAATTGGCTGCGTAATTACCGTTTGGTGCGTAGTATGAAACGATATATGTTGTATTTGCTGTGACAGGAACCGGTGTATCAAGTGTTACTTCCTGCCAGCCGAAGGCTGTTTCGTTTGTAAAGGTAGCCGTAGCCAGCAATTCTCCTCCGCTTGTCCACAAATGTCCGGTGTGTAAGCCGGTGTTTGCTGTACCTTTATAGAATTTAAATCCTGTTATTTGCCCGTCAACATCTGCGCTGAATTTCGTACCTACTTCAACTGCATTAGGGTCATTTTGCGACGGGACTGCAGGGACAGTGCTGTTATCCCAGAGACTGTAAGTTGGGGTTGGTGTTGGTGTAGGTGTCGGGGCTGTACCGCTATATGTAGCGACATAATCCCCTGCCGCTGCCGGGAAGAATGCATAACTTATACCTTTGATCGTTTGAGTCGTGAATGTTACAGCTGAACCGTTGCGTGCCAAACTGCTTATCGCACTATTTGACGAGTCAACAGCAGGCAGCATTCCCTGAAGACCTGTACTTCCGGGTCCGGGTGTGACGGTGAAATTCAACGTGGTTCCGTCCCAGGAGAAGTTGGTAAATGATGAACTGTTTCTCCCATCAAGCCAAGTGAGGGCTTGTAGGGCTGAAATGACCGATACATTAAAGTTTTGTGAAGCATTTACAATAGAATCTGAAAAGGTACTATCCCGGTAATCATCGTGCGTTCCAAAGAATCCATAATACCCTTTTGAACCGGTTGCGTTCGTTAATAATGCATTTACGTCTGAGTCATAGTTAATGCCGTTTTCGTTAACGAGCTGTGAAACACCCTGGTAAATATCAATTGATGTACCGTCTGTATCAGCGAATTTCATGGGAATACCTGATCCTGTGAAGAGGCCCGGTCTGCCGTTCACCCACTCCGGCGGCCAATAATAATAGTCCATGCTGTAGCGGATATTGTGTGCAAGTTCTGCTCTTGCCTGGCTCAGCCAATCACTCCAGGGTATGCAGTGGTAGCGGTGTGTTGTTTGTGGAGGTAATGACGGGAAATTTGCTTGGAACTGACTTAATGAGTCTGTATACGTTTGATTTAGCTGGGCAAATGAATTGAAGTTTGTGCAGCCGTTTTGAATGTGCACTCCCATTTCAAATCCTTGACTGTTATACGCTGCCGCTTCAGAATTGTTTAGGTTTAATCCTAAATAGAACCATGAAGTTCCCCGCATACATTCCCAATCAGTAACTGAACAATTTGCAGGACTGTTGGCGATGAACTTATTAAAGACATCTTTGGTAGCGGATGCTGTAGCGTGGTCATCCAAAGTATAGACAATTGCGGCTTTCTTTCCGTTCGGTAGATACCAGAATCTCGGCAGCGGTTTTTTCTCAAGACTGAACTGCGTGATCATGTTGGCAAGCAGTCTTTGCTGTTCGTCAGCCTGCGGGATTTGAACTTTATTTAAATCTACGTAATCCGGAAAAAAGAGATCGTCTGGTCTGATCACGTCTGTGTGACCGTCTCTTTCCTGTCCTGCCCACGCCGGGTTGCCCTGGTGCGTATAAACAACAGATTTTGCCAGGTCATATGTAAATGCGGATGCACGTCCACCATTTGTCCCAACAGTTATTGTTGTAACGGCAGGATTACTTGTGGCGGTATTTGCGTCAGAGTACAGAGTGGCGATGCTCGTGGCACCGTTTAATGAATACAAATCAGCACTGCTGTGGAATTGAATCGTTTGATTAACGATACCTGCACCGGGATTTGAAGCCGTGTTTACCAAAAGATATTTATCAGCAAGTGTTGAAGAAGCATCTGTGAGACCCAAAAGTCCTGCCAGTTGTTTATCGGGTTTCATGGCGATCAAATTACCGCCGGCATTAACCCAATCAGTAAATGTCGTTACCTGCGGGGGTGTAAGTGAAACTTCGCCGAGAAGCACTGTGTCGTAGTTTGCGAGTGCTGCAGCGTTTACAGTTCCGATATCTGCAGTCTGGAATGCATTGAGTCCTTCTGCTTTTAGTATTTCTGAGTAGTATTTGGAAAATTGATTGGAATCAGTCGTGACTACAAGCACCGGTGTGTTTGTGTTTGCCGGGGCCGCGACCGGGTTGATGGGCGCGCTCAATCCCCTCGTGACCGGAGTCGTCTTGAAACTGGCAGCGCAGTAAGACCGCCGAAATAGATAGCAGAGCAATCGAGAGGGCGACATGCAGCGCCCAAGCGTGGGTAGAATTATTTTGTTGTTTTTTCATATTCTTGCTGGGGTTTTGAGTGGAATGCGGGGTGTACGTAGGCGGGTTTATGCCTTTAGGGGTGGTTCCAAGGGTTCAGTGATATTATTCGGAATCTGAAAGGCGAAGTTTCACTTGACCCTGAACCGGCTGGCCGATCGTGGTGGAAACGACAGCGCAAAACCCAACCACTTCCAGAGTGCAAACGCTGTGTGGAAGATTTTCTCGACGGGCAAAGCGCTCGAGCGCGAGCGCCGTAACCGCCGGGCTAGCGTAGATCTTTCCCGACGCGACGGTCTCAATAGCGCGCAACAGCTCCTCAGCCGATCCGTTCTTCATCCAATAACCGGCCCGCGCCCGCGTGCAGCGCGCGCTCGGCGTAGATCCGTTCGGATTGTCGCGACACAATCAAAATCCGAGTATGAGGATAATCCCTCGCTAGCTCTTTGATCCAAAGAATCCCGTCGCGATCTTCAAGGAACGGTTCAATCAACAAAACGTGCGGCTGAAGTTTTCGGATCAGTTCACCGGCGTCATAGAAACCATGCGCACCGCCGCAAACGCAATAACGCTTGTCGAGTCCGACGATTGCGGCCATGCCGTGGTTCACTCACACACGTGTCTCCGACGACCACGACCGGCCATGGTTGAGTGCCCGCGCGACTTGGCGTGCTCTTTTTCACACTTATTAAGTTTTGATCAATCGGTCCGAATTATTGCAATCATTACCTTGGGTTTCCGTAAAATCTTTCCGTCTATCTTCTATTCGGAAAATCGAACGACAAGTTTGCCAAAATCTTTCGAAATCGAAAATTTTCCGGCAGTCGTTGTGACCCAAGGCGCGCCATGCCCGCGCGGCCCTGATCGCGCCGACGCTCAACTGAGGCGACGATCGAGCTTGAGTTGCCAGACCCCTGCCCTTACAATCCAGCCGAAAAGGAGCAACAATGAAAAGCTACATTTCACGAATCGCAGTGACAGCATCGCTGGGCATATCTGTCCTGCCCGTGCTTACGCCGTCGGCTCAAACCCAAACACGTCCGTGGTGGTTTTATGGTTGCCCTAAAGGTGTCGTTGCACAAATCCCAGGCGATGTACCAGCCCCAGGCAGTGTGGGATGGGCCCAATATCAAAGCTGCCTGCAACAAAACTTAAGTGTGTCGCCTGAACAGAGTGCCAAAATAGCTCCCATTCTTTCCAATGAAGGACGCCAGGTAATAGCGATCAGAAACAACAATTCGCTTTCTGACGCTCAGAAGATACAAGAGGTTAAGTCCCTCCAGAGGCAGTCCGATCCACAGTTGAAGGCGATTCTCTCATCCGCTCAATACGACAAGCTGGAAGTCGTCCGGTATCAGGCCGTCCGATGGCTCACTCAGAAAAGACTCGGTTGGCAGTAAAAACAAATAGAGTCTGAAATTTGACGCGGCAGTTCTTCTCGCAACGGGAATCGAGTACGCGAAATCGGGAAATGAATTCGTTAATCTCCTAGCGACAAGTTCGACGCACGCGGAATTATGGAGGCGGTTCGAAATTAATCATGCCGGTGTTTGCTTTCGCTTGAACAACTTCCGAATTGATGCCGCGATCGCGACTGTGGTTTTAAGAGCCGTGAGCGTTGTTGGGAATCGTTCTGATTGTTCAGAGCCGTTTGCGTCACGAGGTTGCTTGATTCGAGCTGCGCGCATCAAAACATCGTCGCCGGGCCCGCCACCGCGGGAACTCGCGTGTTTCTATCGCGAGTTTCCCCTTTAACCATTCGAGTTAACCGCTGCGAGCTACAGACGAGGCGGCGGAGTTGGCCGTGGCCTTGGCTCAGGCGTATTCTTGGGGTAGGTGTGGGGCGTGGCGTTGGTGTCGGTGTACAGTGGCGGTCGCTATTGGCGTTGGGCTGGCGCAACCACCTCCCGTGACATTGATCTCCACCGAGTTCGTTATGTAAGGGCCAGATTCGCTGTAGCCGCCCACCGCTACCGCTGTGTTACCCACATGCGTGGCCGCCGGTACGAGCGCGGTGGTTCAGGCTCGGCCCGCTGCTCCAGGTATTAGTAGCCGGGTCGTACAACTCGAGGGCGTCTGTGGTATCCGGGTGGAGCAGCCGGTTGAACCACGCTCTTAATCCCTTGTTGCGGATGTAGGCATTGTGGCCGGACCGGCGTGGGGATCGCCGCCGCCGAATATCCACAGCTTGCCCCCGATCACCGCCGACCCAGGCACGTTGACGCCGGCCGGCAGATTGGCTCGCGCCGTCCATGTGTCGGCAGCAATGTCGTAGTCCCACGTCGTGGCGATCACGGTGTCGTTGGCATCGCGTTGGCCGGCCACGTAAGATGACCGTTGACCACCCCGGAGCCCGCACCAGCGAAGCCAGCCGACGCAGGTATGTTGGTCTTAGTGGCGAAGGTGTTGGCGACCGGATCGTATCCCAGGTCTGGAGGAACGCCGGGGCGATGCTGCCGGTTGAATAACCACCGACCAGGTAGATCTTGCCGTTGTAGTAGCCCGATGCCATGAAGGCGCGCACGTCAGGCATCGGCGCTCCTGTGCTCCAGGTGTTGGTGGCGATGTCATAGATGCGGGTGGTGTCCACCACCGTGGCCGAACTGACCCGCTCACCGCCGAAGACGAAGAGCTTGTTCACGTTGGGCGCATACACCCCTGAGGCCATAAGGTTGTTCAGGTCGGGCACCGGCGCCAGAGGCGTCCAGCTGTTGGCCACCGGGTCAAACTTCCCGAAATCGTCGATATTGTCAGAGTAGTAGAAGGAGTAGCCGCCTCCCTCGTAGCCAAAGGTGCCATCGCTGTCCATGAAACCGCCGTAGTGCTCTTCCTCAACCGGCGCTGCGTATATCCACGGACCAGGCGAACCTCCTGGTGAGCACGTAGGCGTAGGTGAGGGTGACCCGGGGGCCGTGTTGTTCTGGCCGTCATCGACTGCCTGCCCTCTTGGCAAAAGCCCGAAGCAGAGAAGCGCCAGTGTGATGAGAAGTGCTGGAGTTGTTTTGATTTGAATCGGTGGATTCAAGGGTCTTCTTCCTTTTCCCCGCCGTGTTGATTCTGCGATTGCAGGTCTGGAAGAGGCGAAGAACCTAGCGGGGAAGGAGCCCTGCGCCTGATTCAAGATCGGCTTAGTGATGCCGAGTTTGGCAAAAACCTCGCCAACCTGTCAAACCAATTCGCCGCAAACGCAGATCGCCAATTCCAGTTCGATAAACGCAGTCAGCTTTTCATCCGCATACCCAACGAAACGCTTCCCGTCCCCGCGATGCGCGTCAGCAACGAAGATCGTCCCTCCGTCGGAATCCACAGTTGAGACCCAGCCGCAATTCCGACCGACTTTGCGAGATCGTAGCTGACACGACTGTCGCGAGTCAGGTCATATCACATCAATCTCAGGGGCGAGGCGCTGGCGTTGGGCGTGGCCTCGGTGTAGGTGAACATCTCCCCGTGCATGGGGTAGGAGTGGGTGTCGGCGTAGCGCTCGGAGTTGATGTTGGCGAGGGTGTAGGTCCTTGCACCTCAAAAGAGCCAATGTCGATGCCGCCGTTAACTATGCGATCAAATCCCGGCCCACGCTGATCGAAGAAGGGTGGCGGAGTAAAGTTCGGATCGGCTGTATCAATCGCCGGGCTGCCCTTTAACAGCGGTGCGTGAAAGTCGGGCCGCCATTGTCCTGCAGCGGGCCAATCAGTGGATCGGTATCGATCTGGTCGCCGGGACCAGTTAGATAACCGCTACCGTCATCGTTGCTGATATTGTATCCCAGTGAGGTAATTATCCCGGCGTCGTTCCAAATGTTTCCTCCGTTGCACCGGTTTTGAAGATCGTGTTAGCCAAGTGACAATGGCGCCAGCGAAGTTTTTGCCCGCGTTGTAGATGCCGCCTCCCTGGCTAGCTGAATTGCCGCTAACCGTGCTCTCCTTTAGCGTTCTGGTGCATTGCCTTGAAATCCATTATTAAGGATTCCGCCGCCGAAGATGGCCGAGTTTCCACTCAACGTGGTATTCGTTATTTCGAGAGTGGCGCTGCTGCCGCGCTCGCCATCGTTAAAAATGCCTCCGCGCTGCCGCCCAGCGCGGAGTTGCCGCTAATCGTGCAGTTGTTGATTTCCAGGTTTGCACTGCCGCCAAAGCCGTCGTTGAAAATCCCGCCACCTGTAAAGCTTGCAGAGTTGCCGGTGACCGTACCTCATTGAGCGTTAGCGTGGCGTGATCGTTGTAAATGCCGCCGCCGGTGTTGCTACCCGAGTTGCCGTTCGTGATCGCCAGGCCAGATATGGTCGCGGTTTTACCGGAAGCAACGTGAAACACGCGGCTCTTGCCGTTTCCATTCACCGCAAGGTTGTTAGCGCCGGGACCTGAAATGGTGATGCTGCTGTTCACGAGCAGTTCGCCGCTGGTCAGACCGATCCTGTCTGTGACTGCGAAAGTGATCGTGTCGCCGTCGTTTGCATTGGCGAGCGCCTGGCGCAGTGAACCAGGGCCGCTGTCGTTTGTATTTGTAACTGTAATGACGTCGGCGCGCGCAGGAACCGTGATGAAGCGTAGTAGCACGAGGACAATCGCGAAGGCGTTGACGCTGGATAGGATTTTACTTTTCATTCAGATTTGGTAGCAGGAATTCAACCAACTGAATCATTCATCGTTGATGACTCTTCACCTATGATCAGGGTCGAGGCGCGGGAGTGGGGCGTGGCCTCGGCGTCGGTGAACACCTCCCGTGCAGGGTGTTGGGGATGCTGTGGCTGTAGCTGTAGCTGTAGTGCGTTGCTGACGGAGTGGGTGTCGGGGTCGGACTGCCATTTGACTTAATAATCAGATAAACATGATTTGAATTGGACTTGAGGTGCCCATTGACACCCGGCGGAAACGTTATGGAAACATCCGAGAATGTCGTGTTATTCAGTCCGCCACTCGCTTGTAAAAGCGTGTATTGCGCGCCAACCGTGTAAGGCCCCCCGGTGACTGCCACTTGCAATTGCCCATCAAGAGTAGCGGTGCCTGCAACATTCCCGTTGTCAGCGGCATCAGGCGTAACGGTAGACAACGTGATGGCGTCACTGGTTAACGCCAAGTTACCGCTAATCGAGAGCGTTTCCTCAGGCGCGAGCGTACCCTCGACGGTAATCCCGTTGACTGCTTGGATGATTTCGTTGCCACCTATGGTGCCCGGGCTCCACACCGTAACACGGTCGGCGCTAACAGTGCCGCCGCCATCGACATGGAGTATGCCATTGCCTCCCGCGCCGCTCTCGCTGCCACCGACATAAAGGTTGCCGCTGTTTATCCATATTGAGGCTGCGCCATCAACATCAACACTTCCAGTTGGCTGATGCATCTCGTCGCCAAACGCAATAAATCCGTTAATATCCGAAACCTCACCACCACCGGTAATCACAACCATTCCCATGCCATTCGTTGCGCCGACGAAAAGTCACCGTTATTAGTCCAAGTTGAGCCGGTTCCATCGACTGTCACGTTGCCGCTGCCTCCGTTAATACTACTGAGCACGGCGTTTGAATTCGATACGGAACCCCCAGCCATTATGTGAAGGGTTCCATCGCCGCCAGCGTCACCGAGAGCAAGGGGACCCAGATTTAACCAAGTCGAACCAGCACCACTTACGTTCACGGTGCCGGTGCTTCCCGAGTTGTAACCGATTACGCTACCGAATGTCCCGCCGCTTCCTCCCGTGAACACAGTGCCTCCATTAGAAATTGTGACAGTTCCGACCCCTTTTGCGTTCCCGCCAATTAGAATCATACAGGCTGACTCCACGTAGAGCCAACCCCGTCTACCACTACTGTCCCTGAACCGACGCCCGCGCCAACTCCTGTATCTGAAGCGGTAACACTACCCCCATTGCTTATGTTGAGCGTGCCCATCCCGTCCGAACCAACAAAGCAAACGACAAGGTTGGTCCACGTCGAGCCAGGACCAGAGACCGTCGCGGTTCCACTAGAACCCGGGCTTTGACCCAGAGCGAAGAGGCTACTCGAGATGCTGGCACCCGCTGTAATACTAAGGGCTCCCGTACCCTGCTCTCCGACATACATTGCGCCTTCATCTTGAAGACTCCCAGCGCCAGAGATCGACAGAGTTCCGGCTTCTCCGACTCCGATTCCAATCTCGACTTGGCTTGCCGCTGCACCACTCGAAGTGATCTGTGCTGTGCCGCCGTTATTTATGTCCGCGATAGTATTTGAGTTAGGGACGCCCGCGGACCAATTCGCTGGCGTAAACCAGTTACCCGTTCCGTCTGTCCAAACTGTAGTTTGAGCAAAGGCAGGGGTGGAACTCATCAGAAAGGCTAGCAATGCCCAACGAGTAATACTCCCATGATAGCTGGCACCAAGAAACAAATGCGCTGTAGTGAATTTATTCATAAAGGGCGGAATCGAGGAGGCCTTTTACCACCAAAGATAACTCCTGCGCAAGATATTCTCTTGGACATTGTCACGGGATAAGGATTGGGATCGGAAATGCATGCGAATGTTATTGAAAATTCGATCACGATCTGAATCGGTAACCGGGAAGTTGTCGCAGGGGTGGATCCAATCTTTGTATCCTTACTTGTAAACCGCTATACTAGACGGTCCAGTCAACACTTCGGAATCTACGAACAGTTCCGACACATTCCGAGGTGGGGCCAGCCTGCTCAGTTTACCCGCCGTGGCGGGCGAACGCTTTCGGAGTTGGCTGCATCGATTGCTTAGGTCTTCGTCTCAAATCCGGGCCTTATCTTAATGTGCCCAGCCCATAAAAACGACAAAAATCGCAACGGTATCGGCGATTCCGTGTGCTAAAGGGGAGTCCAGAGATTGCAGCCGGATAGTATATAGGCGGTACCGAGCACAAGGCCGGAACAGGTGCTGTCGAGCACACCAGATGGACCTTTATAATAATGACCAAAACCAAAGAGCACTGAAACAACGATCATAGCCGCCCAATAGGCGAGGTTCGAGCGTCCTAACACCTCTGCTGCGCGCGTGAGTAAATAACCGCGGTAGGATAGCTCTTCGCCGAAGGCCGCGAATGTCCAAACGATCAGCAAATTGGTCAGCGCTTGGCTCCAACCCGCTGCCCCCGATTCGATGACATTGGACACATGCTCTGGTTCTGGCCAAATACGGTGGGCAAGCGGTTCCACAAGCAGTTCGCTGCCCAATAGCAGGATTGCCGCGGCAAGGACGCCAAGGCCACAGTTTTCCACCATGACTTTGGTCGGCCCAAGCCCGCGTATTTCCAGCCACCGTTTCGCAACCGTAGCGAAATCCAGCCGAGGATGAACAGGATGGGAACTTCATTCGGCAGAATACGAAAGATGTTGTGCCCAACTACGACAAAGACGCTACGGCAAACTCCAAAAGGGAAAACCAACGCGCGCGCGGCGTGAGTGTTGATGGGAATGTAATCGAAGGAGACGCCATGGCCGCAGAGGCCTAACGAGAAAGAGATAACCCACGGCAGGGTGTCGCCGCAAACGGACTGGATTTGTTTGCGGGTGGCTCCGTCGGCTTCATTCTTGCGCGGCCGGATTTTATATTCACGTAAGGGGATTGACAGTGGTTTGCCCCCACCGCTTTGGTTAGATTCCCCAATCTGGCACTTGTCGGACGTTCCCATTCTCATCGACTCGGAATTCAAAGAGATCCAGGGCCTATCGGCTGTGCTGGTGTACGGAAAGCCTCGTACCTGTTGCCGCGCTTCAGTGGAAGCGGTCGCTGAGCCTCTTTTAGTCCCGGATATTTCGCGCCGTATGTGATCAGCGAAGGGGTTGTGCTCCTTCGGTGATCCATACCGCTCGTCTTGAGCCATCTGATTGCTCCTGTACCACCGTCACCCCCGTTACGGTGAACTCGTGGTGCGCGCGAAATAGGTCGCCAAGGTAAAAAACAACGCCTTGTTGCAGACTGCCAACAGGAACGACTTGAATAACAGGTTGGAATACCGAGCACGATGTGAGCAGAACTACGCTCGCTGCAATAGCGCGTGTGATAGCCGAGAACATCCAGCAAGAATTAGACTGCAACTTCCAATCTATTTCTGCCTTCATGTAGGGAAGTCTCCATCAAAAGACCGCAGGCTGGCAAGACCGTTCCGCAGCGTCGACCAATTTCGCAGGTGACTGCATTCGTAGAAAATTCCGCGACGTCAGATAGAGCCAATAGAGAGGCCTCAAACGAATTATTTAGTCGAGACTTCAGCGATGAAAAGGAGAGCCATTCAACTCCGACATCCAGCCGCAAGCACGCGAATACGGCCGGAGATCGCTTTCCTCAGCGTGTGCGTTCTAGTTGGGTTTGGCGGCTTTTCTTCGCTGGTGCGCACGCGCAAGTTGCCACACCGGTTCCGGTTGCGACCGCCAACGCCTGTGCCAACAGCCACCCCGTTTCCAACTTTTGCGCCCACTCGCAACTCCGCGTCCGTGAGGTAAATCGGCTCCTCCGGAAAAATGCCAGGCCGGCTCGGACCGATATCAAAAGGCAATCTTCGGCTAGGAAACGAGTGCGGAGCATTAGCTGACATGTGAGTTTTTCGTGGGAAGTCAAACCCCCTGTCGCACAAGACCTCCGCCCAAAGATTTCCGTAAGAAACTATATGCCAGACAAAATCGGGGCGGCCGACTCGAACTAAGAAGCGGATGGCTATCTTCTCGGCTCATACCGCATCGCCACCGCCCCTGAGCCGAACTCCAGCCGGCTCACGAGCTTCAAGTCGATACGCTTCGATAGCCCCGCGAACAACGTCGGCCCGTGGCCCACCAGCCTGGGCTGAACCACAAACTCGTCCTCGTCGATCAATCCCAACTCCGCCAACGCCAGCGGCAGCTTCACGCCTCCCACCAACAGTCCCTTACCCGATTCCCGCTTCAACTGCTGAACGGCCTTCCCCAGATCCCCGCGCGAGGAGGAGCTCCGCAGTTCAGCAGTTGAAGCGGGAATCGGGTAAGGGACTGTTCGTGGGAGGCGTGAAGCTGCCGCTGGCGTTGGCGGAGTTGGGATTGATCGATGAGTACGAGTTTGTGGTTCAGCCCAGGCTGGTGGGCCACGGGCCGACGTATTCACGGGGCTATAGAAACGTCTCGACTTGAAGCTCGTGAGCCGGCTGGAGTTCGGCTCAGGGGCGGTGGCGATGCGGTATGAGCCGAGAAGATAGCCATCCGCTTCTTTAGTTCGAGTCGGCCCTCCCCCGTTTGTCTCTGGCATATAGTTTCTTACGGAAATCTTTGGGCGGAGGTCTTGTTCGACAGGGGGTTTGACTTCCCACGAAAAACTTACATGTCAGCTAATGCTCCGCACTCATTTTCTAGCCGAAGATTGCCTTTTGATATCGGTCCGAGCCAACCTGGCGTACAACCGGAGGAGCCGATTTTACCTCACGGACGAAGAGCTGCTGAGTGAGCGCAAAAGTTGGAAACGGGGTGGCTGTTGGCACAGGCGTTAGCGGTCGCAACCGGAACCGGTGTGGCAACTTGCGCGTGCGCACCAGCGAAGAAAAACTCACCAAAGCCAACTAGAACGCGCACGCTGAGGAAAGCGATCTCCGGCCGCTTTGTCGGCCCGTGCTTCGGCCGCTCGGAGTTGGGAGTGGTTCTCCTTTTCGTGGCTGAAGGTCTCAACTAAATAATTCGTTTGAGGCCTCTCTATTGGCTCTCTGTGACATTAGCAGAAGTTTCTACGAATGCAGATCACCTGCTAAATTGGTCGACGCTGCGGAACGGTCTTGCCAGCCTGCGGTCTTTTGATGGAGACTTCCCTATATGAAGGCAGGAATTGAATTAAGTATTTAGTGATTCTTTCTGGATGTTCTCCGTTATGACACGCGCTCCTGAGCGACGTAGTTTCTGCTCACATCGTGCTCGGTATTCCAACCTGTTATTCAAGTCGTTCCTGTTGGCAGATATTGCAACAAGGCGTTGTTTTTTTCCTTGGCGACCTATTTCGTGCGCGCCACCAGTTCACCGTAACGGGGGTGACGGTGAGGTACAGGAGCAATGAGATGGCTCAAGACGAGCGGTATGGATTACCGAAGGAGCACAACCGCTTCGCTACATCACGTACAGCACCAAATAATATCACAGGCTCAGCGACCGCTTTCGGTGCCCTCTGGCGACAGGTACGAGGTTTTTTGTGTACACCAGCACAGGCGGGAAGGGCCTGGATCTTTTTGAATTTCGAGTCGATGAGAATGGGAACGTCCGACAAGTGCCAGATTGGGGGAATGTAACCAAAGCGGTGGTGGCGAACCGCTGTCAATTCCCTTACGTGAATATAAAATCCGGCCGCGCGAGATGAACCCCACGGAGCCACCTGCAAACAAATCCGGTGCCCGTTTGCGGCGACACCTTGCCGTGGGTTATCTCTTTTCTCGTTAGGCCTCTGCGGCCATGACGATATCTGTTGGATTTACGTTCCCTCAACACTCACGCTGCGCGCGCGTTGGTTTTCCCCTTTTGGAGTTTTCATAGGCGTCTTTGTCGTAGTTGGGCACAACATCTTTCGTATTCTGCCGATGAAGTTCCCATCCTGTTCATCCTCGGCTGGATTTCGCTACCGTTATGAAACGTGGGTGGTAACCCGCAGTCTTTCGGCCGAGCCAAAGTCATCGTGGAACCTGCGGCCTTGGCGCTCCTTGCCGCGGCAATCCTGCTATTGGGCAGCAAACTGTCTTGTGGAACCGCTTGCCCACCGTATTTGGCCAGAACCAGAGGCATGTGTCCAATGTCAGATCAAAGAGGGGGCAGCGGGTTGGAGCCAAGCGCTGACCAATTTGCTGATGCTTCGGTCATTCGCGGCCTTCAGGCAAAGAGCTATCCTACCGCGGTTATTTACTCAGCGCGCGGCAGAGGTGTCAGGACGCTCGAACCTGGCCTATTGGGCGGCTATGATGATTGTTCAGTACTATTTGGTTTTGGTCATTATTATAAAGGTCCATCTGGTGTGCTCGACAGCGCCTGTTCCGGCCTTGTGCTCGGTCCCGCCTATCTCTATCCGGCTGCAATCTCTGGACTCCCGTTTTACGCACCGGGATCGCCGATACCGTTGCGGTTTTTGTCGTTTTTATGGGCTGGGCGAGTAAATAGACGGCCCCGGATTGAGACGAAGACCTAAGCAATAAATGCAGCAAGCTGGGAAAGCGTTCACCGCCACGGCGGGTAAACTGGCTGGCCCCACCTCGGAATGTGTGGGAACTGTTCGTAGATTCCCAATGTTAACTGGAGCGTCTAGTATCGCAGATTACAAGGATAAGATACGAAGTTGGATCCACCCCTGAGACCACTTCCCGGTTACCAATTCGATCGCGACCGAATTCTCAATAACATTGGCATGGATTTCCGATCCCAATCCTTATCCCGTGACAATGTCCAAGGAATATGTTTGCGCAGGAGTTATCTTTGGTGGTGAAAGGCCTCCTGATTCCGCCCTTTTGAATAAATTCACTACGGCGCATTCGTTTTTGGTGCCAGTTATCGTGGGAGTATTATTAGTTGGACATTGCTAGCCTTCTGATGAGTTCCACCCCTGTCTTTGCTCAACTACAGTTTGGACAGACGGAACGGTAACTGGTTTACGCCAGCGAATTGGTCCGCGGCGTCCCTAACTAAAGTACGATCGCGGACATAAATAACGGCGGCACAGCGCAGATCATTCGAGTGGTGCAGCGGCAAGCCAAGTCGAGATTGGAATCGGAATCGGAGAAGCCGGACTTCTGTCGATCTCTGGCGCTGGGAGACTTCAAGATGAAGGCGCGAATGTGTGTGTCGGAGAATAGTTCACGGGAGCCCTTAAGTATTAGAGCGGGTGCAAGCGTATCGAGGCCACCTCTTCGCTGTGGCTCAAAGCCCGGTTCTAGTGGAACCGCGACATTTTCATGGCTGGACATTGGGCAAACTCTGTCTTTTGCTTTGTTGGTTCGGACGGTATGGGCACGCTCAACATAAGCAATGAGGGTTACCGCCTCAGATACAGGAGTTGGCGCGGGGGTTCGGTTCAGGGACAGTAGTGGTAGACGGGGGAGGTTCTACGTGGAATCATCCTGGTACTATTGTAATTGGCGGGAACGCAAAAGGGGTCGGCACTGTCACAATTTCTAATGGAGGCACTGTGTTCACGGGAGGAAGCGGTGGGACATTCGGTAGTGTAATCGGTTATAACTGGGGAAGCACCGGTACAGTGAACGTAAGTGGTGCCGGTTCGACCTGGTTAAACCTGGGTCCCCTTGCTCTCGGTGACGCTGGCGGCGATGGAACCCTTCACATAATGGCTGGGGGTTCCGTTCGAATTCAAACGCCGTGCTCAGTAGTATAAACGGAGGCGGGTTCGGGCAACGTGACGGTCGATCTTGGACTAATAACGGTCAGTTCTTTCAGTCGGCGCGACGGGAATTCGGCATGGGGATGGTTGCGATTACCGGTGGCGGTGAGGTTTCGAATATGAACGGATTTATTGCGTTTGGCGACGAGATGCATCAGCCAACTGGAAGTGTTGATGTTGACGGCGCAGCCTGATATCGATAAACAGCGGCAACCTTTATGTCGGTGGCAAGCGAGAGCGGCGCGGGAGGCAATGGCATACTCCATGTCGATGGCGGGGAGACCGTTAGCGATTCCCCCCCCCTAGTGTGTGAGACCGGCACCATAGGTGGCAACGGAATCATCCAAGCAGTCGACGGGATTACCCGTCGAGGGTGCGCTCACCGCCTAAGAGGAAACGCTCTCGATTAGCGGTAACCTCGCGTTAACCAGTGACGCCATCACGTTGTCTACCGTTACAGCCTGATGCCGCTGACAACGGGAATGTTGCAGGCACCACTACTCTTGATGGGCAATTGCAAGTGGCAGTCACCGGGGGGCCTTACACGGTTGGCGCGCAATACACGCTTTTACAAGCGAGTGGCGGAGCTGAATAACGCGACATTCTCGGATGTTTCCATAACGTTTCCGCCGGGTGTCAATGGGCACCTCAAGTACGATTCAAATCACGTTTATCTGATTATTAAGTCCGAATGGCAGTCCGACCCCGACACCCCACTCCCGTCAGCAACGCCTACAGCTACAGCCTACAGCTACAGCCACGGTGTCCCCAACACCCTGTAAGAGGGAGGTGTTCACCGACGCCGAGGCCACGTCCCCACTCCCGCACCGCGACCCCGGGCATAGGTGAGAAGTCACAACAATAAATGAGAATTTAGTTGGTTGAATTCCTGCTACCAAATCTGAATGAAAAGTAAATACCTATGCCAGCGTCAACGCCTTCGCGATTGTCCTCGCGCTACTATGCTTCATCACGGTACCTGCGCGCGCCGACGTCATTACAGTTTCAATACAACGACAGCGGCCCTGGTTCACTGCGCCAGGCGCTCGCCGATGCAAACGACGGCGACACGATCACTTTCGCAGTCGCGGGCACGATCGGTCTGACCAGCGGCGAACTGCTCGTGAACAGCAGCATCACCATTTCGGGTCCCGGCGCCCACAGACCTTGCGGTGAATGGAAACGGCGAGAGCAGCGAGTGGCTTCACGCTGCTTATGGTGAAACCGCGACCATATCTGGCCTGGCGATCACAAACGGCGGAGCTCGGGGTAGCGACACCGGCGGCGGCACGTCAACGATCACGCCAGAGTGACGCTCAATGAGTGCTTGCTGACCGGCAACTCTGCGAGCTTTACAGGTGGCGGGATTTTTAGACGACGGCTTTGGCGGCAGTGCAAACCTGGAAATCGACAAGACTGGACGATTAGCGGCAACTCCGCGCTGGGCGGCAAAGCCGAAAACCTTGGTGGCTCAGGCGAGGAGCGGCAGCAGCGCCACTCTCGAAATAACGAATACCACGTCGAGTGGAAACTCGGCCATCTTCCGGCGGCGGAATCCTTAATAATGGATTTCAAGGCAATGCATGAGTAACACTAAAGGAGAGCACTGTTAGCGGACAGGCAATTGCAGTTAGCCAGGGAGGCGGCATCTACAACGCGGGCAAAAACTTCGCTGACCCGACCGTAGCCTTGGCGGTTCCGATCTTCAGAACCGGTGCAACTGGAGGAAACGTTAGGAACGACGCCGGGATAATTACCTCACTGGGATACAATATTAGCAACGATGACGGTAGCGGTTATCTAACTGGTCCCGGCGACCAGATCAATACCGATCCACTGCTTGGCCCGCTGCAGGACAATGGCGGCCCAACTTGGACGCATTCACTTTTAAAGGGCAGCCCGGCGACTGGATTACGGCGATCCGAACTTTACTCCGCCACCCCCCTGTTATCAGCGTGGGCTGGGATTTGATCGCATAGTTAACGGCCGCGTCGACATTGGCTCTTTTGAGGTGCAAGGACCTACACCCTCGCCAACATCAACTCCGAGCGCTACGCCGACACCCACTCCTCTTGCGTGCACGGGGAAATGTCGGCCCGCCCCGAGGGCCGGCGCCCAACGCCAGCCCACGCCCATGAGATTGATGTGATATGACCTGACTCGCGACAGTCATGTCAGCTACGATCTCGCAAAGTCGACCTTGCGGCTGGGTCTCAACTGTGGATTCCGACGGAGGGACGATCTTCGTTGCTGACGCGCGTCGCAAGAGAACGGGACACGTTTTCGTTGGGTATGCGGATGAAAAGCTGACTGCGTTTATCGAACTGGAATTGGCGATATGCATTTTGCGGCGAATTAGGTTTGACAGGTTGGCGAGGTTTTTGGCAAACTCGACATCACTAAGCCGATCTTTGATTAGGCGCCTTTTTTTTGCCCGCTAGGTTCTTCGCCTCTTCCAGACCTGCAATCGCAGAATCGACACGGCGGGGAACGGAGGAGAAGGGAGGAGCCTTTGAATCCACCGATTCAAATCAAAACAACTCCACCACTTCTCATCACACTGGCGCTTCTCTGCTTCGGGCTTTAGCCAAAGAGGGCAGGCAGTCAAATGACGGCCGGACGACGCGGGCCCCGAGTAGCCCCTCCACCTTCGACCTCTCCTGCTCCACCAGGAAGGACACCTGGTCCGTGGGATATACGCAGCGCCGGTTGAGGAAAGAGCACTACGGCGGTTTCATGGACAGCGATGGCACCTTTGGCTTACGAGGGAGGCGGCTACTCCTTCTACTACTCTGACAATATCAACGAGGATTTTGGGAAGTTTGACCCGGTGGCCAACACCTGGACGCCTCTGGCACCAGTGCCCGACCTGAACAACCTTATGGCCTCGGGGGTCTATGCGCCCAACGTGAACAAGCTCTTCGTCTTCGGCGGTGAGCGGGTCGGTTCCGGCCACGGTGGTGGACGCCACCCGCATCTCTGACATCGCCACCAACACCTGGAGCACAGGAGGCGCCGATGCCTAGACGTGCGCGCCTTCATCAGCATCGGGCTACTACAACGGCGAGACTGGCCTGGTCACTCGTAATTCAACCGGCAGCGTGGCCCAGGCGCTTCCCTCCCAGACCTGGGATCTAAGATCCGGTCGCCAAGACCTTGGTCACCCGTCTCAGCATACCTGCGTCGGCTGGCTTCGCTGGTGCGGGCTCCGGGGTGGTCAACGGTCATCTGTACGTGGCAGGAGGACGCAATGCCAACGACACCGTAATCACCACGACGTGGGACTACGACATAATGACCGACACATGGACGGCGCGAGCCAATCTGCCGGCCGGCGTCAACGTGCCTGGGTCGGCGGTAATCGGGGGCGAGCTGGTGATATTCGGCGGCGGCGATCCCCACGCCGGTCCGGGCTACAATGCCTACATCCGGCAACAAGGGATTTAAGAGCGTGGCTGGACCGGGTGCTTGCCGCCCGGATACCACAGACGCAGTCGAGTTGTTCCAGACCCACTCTTCCGAATACCTGGAGCAGCGGGCCGAGCCTGGAACCACCCCGCGCTCGTACCCGGCGGCCACGCATATGGGTGACGCAGCGGTAGCGGTGGGCGGCTACAGCGAATCTGGCCCTTACATAACGAACTCGGTGGAGATCAATGTCACGGGAGGTGGTTGTGCCACCCCAACGCCAAATAGCGAGCCCGCCACTGTAGGTCCCCCGACACCAACGCCACGCCCCACACCTACCCCAAGAAAGACATACGCCCGAGCCAAGGCCACGGCCAAGTCCGCAGCCTCGCGTCTTGTAGCTCGCAGCGGTTAACTCGAAATGAGTTTAAGCGGAAACTCGCGATCGAAGGACGCGAGCTGGCAAGATGAGCTTGAGAGGCGACGATGTTTTGATGCGCGCAGCTCAAATTAGGACGACCTCGTGACGCAAACGGCTCTGAACAGTAAAAAGAGATTCCCAACAACGCTCACGGCTCTTAAAACCACAGTCGCGATTGCGGCAGCAATTCGGAAGTTGTTCAAGCGAAAGCAAACACCGGCATGATTAATTTCGAACCGCCTCCCATAATTCCGCGTGCGTCAAACCTGTCGCTAGGAGATTAACGAATTCATTTCCCGTTTCGCAATATCGATTCCGTTGCGACTTCCGCGTCAAATTTCAGACTCTATTTGTTTTTACTGCCGACCGAGTCTTTTCTGAGTGAGCCATCGGACGGCCTGATACCCGGACGACTTCCAGCCCCTAGTATTAAGCGGATAGAGAGAATCGCCTTCGAGTGCTGCAATACGGACTGCCTCTGGAGGGACTTAACCTCTTGTATCTTCTGAGCGTCAGAAAGCGAATTGTTGTTTCTAATTGCTATTACCTGCCGTCCTTCATTGGAAAGAATGGGAGCCCTTTGGCGCGCTTCTTTTGGCGACGCGCTCAAGTTTTGTTGCAGGCAACTTTGATATTGGGCCCATCCCAGGCACTACTGCCCTGGGGCTGGTGACATCGCCTGGGTATTTGTGCAACGACACCTTTAGGGCAACCGTAAAACCGCCACGGAACATGTTTGAGTTTGAGCCGACGGCGTAAGCACGGGCAGGACAGATATGCCCAGCGATGCTGTCACTGCGATTGCGTGAAATGTAGGACTTTTCATTGTTGCTCCTTTTCGGCTGGATTGTAAGGGCAGGGGTCTGGCAACTCAAGCTTCGATCCGGTCGCCTCAGGTTGAGACGATCGAGCGGCGATAGCAGGAGCCGACGCACCCCTTGGGTCACAACGACTGCCCGGAAAATTTTCGATTTCGAAAGATTTTGAGCAAACTTGTCGTTCGATTTTCCGAATAGAAGATAGACGGAAAGATTTCACGGAAACCCAAGGTAATGAGTACAATGAATTCGGACCCATTGATCAAAACTTAATAAGTGTGAAAAAGAGCACGCCAAGTCGCGCGGGGCACCTGCAAAACCACAGCCGCTCGTGGTCGTCGGAGACACGTGTGTGAGTTAGACCGCGGCATGGCCGCCAATCGTCGGACTCGACAAGCGTTATTGCGTTTGCGGCGGTTCGCATGGTTTACTATGACGCCGTTTGGAACTGATCCGAAAACTTGGGCCCCCTTTCGTGTTGATTGAAGCTTCGAACCTTGAAGATCGCGACGGGACTGCTACTTTTGATCAAAGAGCTAGCGAGGGATTATCCTCATACTCGGATTTTGATTGTGTCGCGACAATCCGAACGGATCTACACCGAGCACCCGCCGCCCTGCGGCGCGGCGGGCCGGTTCCTGGATGAAGAACGGATCAGCTGAGGAGCTGTTGCGCGCTATTGAGACCGTCGCGTCGGGAACCTTTACGCTAGCCCGGCGGCCGCGCGCTCGCGCTGCGACACTTTGCCCGTCGAGAAAATCTTCCACGCAGCGTTTGCACCCTGGAAGTGGTTGGGTTTTGCGCTGTCGTTTCCACCACAAATCGGCCAGCCGGTTCAGGGTCAAGTGAAACTTCGCCTTTAATATTCCGAATAATATCACTGAACCCTTGGAACCGCCCCTTTAAAGGCATAAAACTCACCTACCTAGAGCCCCGCATTCCACTCAAAACCCCAGCAAGAATTATGAAAGAAACGACAAAATAATTCTACCCCACGCCCGAGAGCGCTGCATGTCGGCCTCTCGATTGCTCTGCTATCTATTTCGGCGGTCTTACTGGCTTCCAGTTT
>CAVWVV010000022.1:0-443327 GCA_963758425.1 uncultured Verrucomicrobiae bacterium | reverse complement strand
TTTCAGGAAGGTTTTCAGGCGCGCTTTTGTAATGCTGCGTGGAGGTGCGCGAGATCACCTTCAGATCTGCGATCTTGGATAAGCGGGTCAGGATCTCATCCTGAATGCCGTCGGCAAAGTAGGCGTTCGCTTTATCTTCGCTTAGATTCTCGAACGGCAGCACCGCAATACTTTTCTGAGAGATCGCCTCGCCAGTCTGCCTGTAAAACGGGCGTCGCCCCACAATCAGCATTGCAATAACCAACAGCAGTACCCCGATAATGATGAAGTCGAGGATCCGTCCAGTGGCGCGCTGAACCGATCTCGCCTGTACCGGATCGAGATCTTCCGTCCGCACTATTCCTTCGGGGGTCAATTCGTATAGCCAGGAGAGCAGCATCGCGATTGGAAATCCGATCGCCAGCGCAATGACCATAAAACGCACTGCGGAATTCGGAATTTCAAAAAACGGGAAGACCTGTGTCGTGAGCTGCGTGAGGAACCATGCGACCACTCCGTAAGCGACCGCGGCGCGATAAACATTGCGCCGTTTCAGCTCAGCCAAAAAGTTTGTTGGATTCACTCTGTGCGCCTTATAGCGCCCGTCACGACAGGACTCTACCTCGACGCCAGGGGGCGTGAAAAGCACGTTATTAATCAGCTCGCTCGCCGTAGTCTGCGAAATGTGAAAATCGGCAAGCAACTGAAATGCTAGTGCAAACGTATTGACGCTCCGTAGTTGGAGAATCGCCGCTTCAAGTTCCACAAAAGCAGTCAATTTTTCATCCGCGTGCACAACGAAATGCTTTCCGTCGCCGCGATGTGCGTTTGCAATCCAGATTGTTCGCCCGTTGGAATCCATCGCCGAGACACAACCAAAACTCCGGGCGCTAATCGCTACTCCTTCGCGCGAACTAATGAAGTCGCGCAAAGACAATAACGATATAGAAAATGAAGCTGGCCATTCCGAACACGACCAGAGCCTTGTGACACCATTCGCGCCGCGTCAACGCCCCGACGAGAAAGATCGTCCCGAAGAATGCATGAAATGCTAGATCGGTCGGGTGAAGCAACTCGCCGTAGAGCACTACACCTTTGCAGATACTTACCAAAATAACGAAGAAGCCGAGCGCGAAGAACCAGACACGATGCGCGTAGAAACTTTCACGTAGATCGACAATTCCTTCACCGAACAAATCGGGAAAGACCAATCCGGCCAGCATGTAAGTCAGGATCGTTTGCAGCAAAACGACCGAAAATGCGGCAAACGTCCATGGCTGATAGTGGCGCAAATCGAACATCGCCCACCAGCTTTGGACGCAAATCAGCAGCAGCAAGACCGCCCAGGCGATCACTGGCCAGTAAATGCGAATCCGCGTCCGCGACAGCAAAATTCCCCGGAACCCCTTCAAAATTTGCGTAACGGCGAGACCGAGAATGACGGAAATAAGAACCGAGAGATAACTAAACTCGTCCATGCGCAGGATGTATTCCACTCTCGTACCTGTGGGATATTCTGCACGAGGAATTCATCAAGGAGTGCGCAACGACGCCAACGGTCTGGCCAAAACAATGCAGCAGGAACAACGGAAAAAACAAAAAAAGCAGACATCTCGCGACTTAGTCCCGAAAAAGGACGTGAAAGGTGGCCGGGGAGTTGGCGGTACGACGCCAAGCAACCCGTCGCCGCCGGCGGGCTAAGGCGCAGCGGTGGTTGTGCGGAGAATCTGATTCGAGAAGGCAATTTGCATTGGAAGTGGGCTACTTGGGTTTTCCAAGCTCGACGAAAATTCGGGGACGCGGAATTTTCTTCCGTCAGAGCAGAAGGCGGGAAAAATTTCCCGGACCGAGAATCGCACTACAAAATGCTTGTCAGAAAGAGAACGAGAGAATTTCAACCATGCCGTTTTTGCTTTGGCATTTTTCTCTCGGCGACAAGACCGAGAATCGCCCGGCGCAATTTCTCGCGGTCTGCTGGATTGCCCATGTCGACTTTAAGGTTCATCGCCTCCGCGACGGTTTTAGCGTAAGCAACGCCTTGCTGCTCAGCCAATCGCTCCCAGCGTTCATCGGCCATGATCTCGATAAGATTGGAGACGGAACGGTTCTCTAAAGATGCCATTTGTTCCAGTTTGTTTCGTTGCTCCTCACGCACCGTCAGGTTGAGCTTCGGTTTGTTCTTGTTCTTTTTGAATTTTGCCATTCGCACCTCCGATCTCAAGCGGACCCGGGGACCCAAAGTCTACTAGAAGTTTTTTACACCTCGTCCTTAATAGCCGATCACGCAGGCTAAAAGCAATAATTTTATACGCTAAAAATGTCGTCGCGAAATTGGTTGACCGACGCCACATTTACGTATAAACGGCGCACGCCATACAACGGAACCTTGATACAACCGGTGATACCGCATTCTTCGACTACGGTGAACCGCGCGAAGTGCGCGACGGCTTGCGCCGCGAAATCGTACCACGGGAACTGCTCGCAGACGTGCCGGTCGAACCTGTCTGCGACCGCGTGCGAGTGGAACGTTCACTCTTTGGGAATTCACCCGGAACTGTATCGCCCCGCAGGAACCGCTGCAGAAGTTGTCGAGCGCGTCGTTCGTTTCGTCGTTCGTTCCACCACCGATTGGTTCCAGAAGGATGCGGAAAGATTAAGAACCGGCGTCCATAAATGTGTATCTCCGCCAGAAAAGGCAAGTCGCGGAAGCCGAAGCAGCGCGCGACGTTCTTACCCAGCAGGACGATGCGCTCGACGCGCCAATCCATTAGGACGTTGGCAGCGTTGACGTTGCCTTTTGCGCGGTCGAACACGTCGCCTTTACGGCGCTTCCCGCTGTAGTGCGTGTTCAGGTGCTTCCGGCGACACGCGATCAGCTCGTCGTAATCCATTCCGGCGAGCCGCGCGATCTTCTGGCCGTTCGGGCCGGCAAGTGGTTTGCGCGGGTCGCCGCGCCGCGAGGGCGCTTGGCCGACCAGCCCGATCTTGTGCGTCTCGATCTTCTTCTGTTTCATGAAGTAGACAAGTCCATTGCGCTGTTGGGCTACTAGGACCGGCTCATACGCCGATCTCTCATCGATGCGAGAGATTACTAAGCGGGCGGCCCCGACAACCGTTTCGAAGGCCTAATAGTCCGCAAACATCGATTCGGATCGGATCGTAAAAGAAACTCTGATTTTTGTGCAAGCATAAATTTTGCGCATCTGAATCTTTCGGAGCTGTTCTTCCTGTGCTACACCGCTGCCGCCAAAAACGGCATGAACTGGCGCAGGCAGTTGACGAATACTTAGCAAATAAACGGTCATTTCGTGCGTTTTTGTGCGGGACGGTTCGTAACCGATTGGATCGTTAAAATCCTAACAATTCTCGCTCGTAAAATCGCGTTTTAGAGGGCAAAAAAAACACGCGCCCGGGGTGACTCGAACACCCGACCCACGGATTAGAAATCCGTTGCTCTTCCAGCTGAGCTACGGGCGCATTTACTAGGTAAATAGGTGTAACAAGGTTGGCGTGATCGACGGACTGTCAATTCTTCCACGACACAGCCCCAACTCCAACCGACCTTGCTCAATTAGTCGGCGACGGCTATGGCGCGAGCGGTGAGACCACGTAGATCTGATCAAGCACTTTCACGGCCTTTTTCTACGGCACGAGAAATGGTTTAGGACTCCCGGGGGGGCCGGGGTCGTCTTCTTCAACAGGGTCAAGTGCCCAAACTGGTAACGGTCCTCGGAAATTTTTCGGCAAAAGGCGACCTTGGCCGCGACGACGAGACGCAAAGCCACGGCAGGATGTCACGGCGGCGTCGGACGAGGGTGCGGAGTTGGACGAGGCCGCGGTATAACCCTTACCCTTGGCACGCAGTATCTGCCGCCGGTGTTGATCGGCGGCAAAACGACACCTCTTCCGCCCCAGACGACCATTTCACTGCCGGTCCAGATTGCTGTGTGAAAAACTCGGGCATCAGGGGCGTTGGCAGTGCTGGTAGACGCCCAAAGATCGAGATCGGGATAATATCTGCCGCCGTTATTGAAATTGGATGTGTCATCTGCTCCACCCCAGACGATCATGTTGCTTCCGGTCCAGATCGCCGTGTGATCCCCTCGGGCATCAGGCGCATTGGCAGTGCTGGTAGCTGTCCAAGAATTTGTGCCGGGGTCATATCGCCCACCGGTATTCAACCAATGTTCATCTGCTCCACCCCAGACGATCATGTTGCTTCCGGTCCAGATCGCCGTGTGATAAGATCGACCGATGGGCGCGTTGGTAGTGCTGGTAGCTGTCCAAGAGTTCGTGACGGGGTCATATCGCCCACCGGTATTCAACGCTACAAAATTTTCATCTCTTCCACCCCAGACGATCATGTTGCTTCCGGTCCAGATTGTTGTGTGAAAATTTCGGGCATCAGGGGCGTTGGCAGTGCTGGTCGCCAGTCCAACTATCATTGGCAGGATTGTATCTCCCACCAGTGTTCAGCAAGTTAGCGCTATCCTCGCCACCCCACACAATCATTTCGCTGCCAGTCCAGACTGCCGTGTGACGTGATCGGCACAGGCGCGTCAACTGTGCTGGTGGCGACCCAGCTATCCGTTGCCGGGTTATATCTCCCGCCGGTGTTCAAAATGCCAATCTGAAGACTAACCACCCCACACGATCATTTCGCTGCCAGTCCACACTGCCGTGTGAGAGTGTCGGCCATCAGGCGCGTTGGCAGTGCTGGTGGCTGTCCAGCTATCCGTGCTGGGGTTATACCGCCCGCCGGTATTCACATCGCAGCTCAAAAAGCAGTTATCTCCGCCCCAGACGATCATTTCGCTGCCAGTCCACACTGCCGTGTGAGACACTCGGCCGTCAGGGGCGCCCGTGAGGTTGGTTGGAGTCCACGTATCCTCAATGCATCCGCCAGAGGGATCCGATATTATGGGAAGGGTGTAATCAGTGCCAGCGATTGTCTGATCAAACATTCGGCTCTGCTGTTTCACTCGCTCGACCGCCGGGTGCGCGAGCAGACGCTCAGCTAGCATGGGCCTTGCGAGACACTCCGCAATGACAAACGGATCGTTCCCGAGCGCTTCAAAGAGCTCCTGTAGGACTCCTGGCTGCTTGGTGTGTTGCGCCATGCGATCCATCTCAGTCTGTAGCTGCTCAGCTACAATTGGTCGTTGCCAGTAATCCTCCAGCGCTTCTGAGTTGCGAAGATAGCTTTTAACTTTCTTTTCAAGTTGCGCCTGGGAGATCACGGCATCGAGTGACGGCTTGGGATCAGGACGCTCTTTTGGCCAGATGCGGTGACGCCAGTAAACTTCTTCGATAGCGCGTTGATACGACACACGCTCTTCAAGAGTCAGCGTTCTTTGGGCCCTCCCGGGCGCTTCGTGCTGAGACAATGCCAGCAGCGTGCCGCTCGACGTCAGGCCAGCAGCGGCTGCACAAAGCAGCAACGAACTCATCGCAAATACTATCCCCCGTCTCATTGAGCCCCTTTTATCACTTTGTCATTGCCGTGTGAACAGTAAAAGAAGAATCACGCCGCGTGGAGGCGTCAGCTTTCTACAGGTCAATGACTCAGAAGCACAAGCCGAAATCTTCTACGGTCCGTTCTACGGTCGGGCAAAATTTTGATGCAAAACCGCGCAACTCTGCGCAACGCACTGCGAAAGCAAAATTACGAATTACCTGGCGTCAGCAACGATATGCAAAGCAGTGAAACGCTGCGCAATTGGTTAGGCTTGAATTAGAAATCCGTTGCTCTATCCGGCTGAGCTACGGGCGCAGATTGCGAGGGGAATATCTCGCTCTGGAATTGCAAAAATCCAGCGCCAATGCAGGACGACTTCACACTCAAGCCTAACGACTCAAGTTTGATTAAGCTTCACGAATTGCGTGCAGCTAGCGGAAGACAAAAGTTCGCAAGAGAAGCTTTCAGCATTGGCTGCGCACAGCGCACGCTAGAACCGTTAAAGATCTAGCTAAATCCAAGGTCCTTTCGTTGTGGTGACCGCAGCGTTGACCAGTCACCTCAAAATTGTTAAACGTTGGTGCGCAGACCGCCGCGTTTGCGCGCCATGGCAAAACAGAGTTCATCCAGCGATTCCTCGCTGCCATTGGCCGAAGTATTGGAAGCTGAGTTTGTCGCTTTGCATGGAGAATTGCCGCCAAATTATCCGAGCTCAAGCGAACCGGAAACTCGGCTAAACCCGTTGTGGGCAGCCGTTCACGCGCTGAAGGAAAAACGCGCGGCGCTTTGCATCTCCGGCGGGGGCATTCGGAGCGCTACCTTTGGACTGGGAATTCTGCAGAGCCTAGCGCGCTGCGGGTTGCTCAACAAATTTCATTATCTCTCCACGGTCTCCGGCGGCGGATACATCGGTAGTTGGCTGAGTGCGTGGATTAAAAATCATCCACAGGGAGTGACCGGCGTAATAGAAGAATTACGACGACGCCCTGGCTCGACGATGAACCCTGAACCGCAGCCGATCCGCCATCTCAGGGAATTCAGTAATTACCTGGCGCCCCGAACCGGTCTGACTTCGGTAGACTTCTGGACACTGATCACCACGTTCATTCGCAATATGTTCTTGAACTGGCTGGTGCTAATCTCGTGGCTGGCCGCCGCGATGATGATCCCAAGGCTGTATCTGGCCGCCATGCTGGTATCGCCGAACTGGGAAGCGGCAACGGACGGTGCGAAAACCATCCAGCTCTTACAATGGTGGAATATTCCCCTCAACACCCTGCTCGCAGTTGGAGCGGCACTGATCGCTGTGGCAATGGCTTATGCCATTATCGATGTCCCTTCCACTGGCAACGCGCGATTCCCACAACGCCGCTTTCTGGAATTCCGTCAGCTTCCGTTAATGCTTGGGTCTCTCGTTTTGGCGGAATGGTGGGCGTTGTTCCGCAACGTTCACGGTAGCGATCCGTTTCAACCCTGGGATTTGCTGCCATGGTTTATCGGTTTTACCCTCACAAGCTACTTGTGCGGCGGCATTCTTGCGATGGGGATTCTTTCGTTTCGCAAGAGCAAGCAAAAGGCGCGACCCCGTCGCTTCACGGATTCACTCTGGCGACTTGGCACCATCGCACTCGCGGCGACGTTTGCTGGTTTTTGTCTCTGGGCGATCGCAACCCGAATGTTTTTGGAACCTCCTATTCAATTTACATTGAGCCGAGATTGCTTGGCGACACCGATCCCCTGGAGTAAACAAAAAATGACGATCCCACAAGGGACCCAGGGCGTCATTACGCAAATCGAGAGAAGTTACACTATCGAAAGCGATGGCCAGCTCGGACGCATTAGTGAGAGCGCTCTTGGTCCTCTGGAACTACAGCCGGGCCAAAAGCCCCCAGTTCAATACATGTTGAAGCACGAGTGTGAGGCCTTCCCGATTCCTTGGGGCCAGAAGAAAATGAGGCTCACAGCTGGCACTCAAGTTATCATTATTCAAATCGAGAAGACATATATCATCGAAACCCCTCAGGGGCGCGCCCGCATAACTGACGAAGATCTTGATGCACTGCAGCTGAAACCAAATGAGCTTCCCGATCGTTTCCCAATGCCGGCACCGGGAAAAAACGCTGTCAAGTATGTTTGCTTCGCGCCCGCGCTGATCCTGGCGGTGCTGCTGCTGGTGAATTTCCTGTTTACTGGCCTGACGAGCTGGGTGGCAGAGGATGAAGATCGCGAATGGTGGGGACGATCAGCAGCTTGGATTCTCATCACGATTTTCGGCTGGATCGTGGTGAACGTAATCGTTCTTTGGGGCGCCCAGGCTATTTCCGCTACGCCAAATCGGCTCGGTGTTTTTCTCGGCGATGTAAAAGCGACACCGGAGGCAAAGGGGCTTCTTGGCGCTTTTGGGGGAGTCACCGGGATCGTCAGTGCACTACTGGCTGTCCGATCCAAGCTGAGTAGTAAGTTTGGCGAGAAAGCAGGTTTTCAATGGCTTCTGCTTGTGATGGCAGTCGTCTTTTTTGTGCTTCTCTCGATCGTCATTTCGTGGGTCCTCATACTGATTGGCTCTCAACCTTGGGCACAGCATGCCACCGCCTGGCTTTTAGGAGGAAGGCAAGATCAACTTGCAGATCCTAATTCCTGGCGCGTTCAACTCTTCGTTGTCGTCTTCCTCACAGGCGCGATGCTGCTTTTCGGAATTGTGATCGGGTTTTTCATCAATGCGAATAAGTTCTCCCTCCATGCAACGTATCGGAATCGGCTGATCCGCGCCTATCTCGCCGCATCGCGAATAAAGCGCAGACCGAATTTATTTACGGGATTCGATCCCGACGACAATATCAAGCTGGGCGACTTGTCCTCCGACAAGCCCTTTCACGTACTTAACGGTGCGCTCAATATCGTCAGGGGCCAGCAACTGGCGTGGCAGGAGCGAAGAGCTGAATCCTTTACAATGAGTCGACTACACTGTGGTTCATTAAAGGTTGGCTATCGGCCAACCGCCAAATACGGCGAAGCGATTACACTTGGCACTGCCCTGGCTATCTCAGGCGCTGCGGCGAATCCGAATATGGGCTACCATTCTTCACCGGTGCTGGGTCTTTTGATGACGCTACTTAATGTGCGGCTGGGCTGGTGGCTGGGGAACCCGGGACCGCCTGGCGGCAAAACGTGGCGCCGAAAGGGACCCCGATATTCCGTAGGGCCACTCTTCTCTGAAGCAATCGGAAACACGACCGATCTCTATAAATATGTGAACCTCTCCGATGGCGGCCATTTCGAGAATCTTGGACTGTACGAAATGGTGCTGCGTCGTTGTCACTTCATTGTGGTGAGCGATGGCGGTGAGGATCCCGAATGCGCCTTTGTCGATCTGGGCGAAGCGGTGCGCAAAATTCGTATCGACTTTGGAATCCCGATCGAGTTCGGCACAATGACCATCCATCCTCGTAGCGCAATCGATACGTTAAAAACTCCCGGCCACAACTGCGCTCTGGGACGCATTCGCTACTCAGTAGTGGACGGTGCCGATGCTCCAGATGGCATTATCGTTTACGTCAAGGCGGCTTGTTACGGCGATGAACCGCGCGATATCTACGAATACTTCAAGACAAATCCGACGTTTCCGCACGAGAGCACAAGTGATCAGTTCTTCTCGGAGTCACAATTCGAGAGCTATCGGATGCTCGGCGCATACACCATGGAGAAGCTTTGCACCAATTGCGATGGAGATTTTCGCTGTTTTATTGCCGACATCTTAAAGCGCCACCTCCAGATCGAACCGCCCGTCTGGCTCGCAGAATCGCTCGAAGCACACGGAAAGCAAAACCAAGGTGGCGTAAGCGCCTGATCGAGGCCGCCCGAGGACATGCGTCTATGCCGGCACAGCTAATTTGTGGTAATCTCGTGGGATGACCCGCATGTTGGCGCTGCCGGTCACGCTTCTCGCTCTGGCCATGGCGGTATGGGCGGCGGATCAATCAGCGGAAAACAAATCGGAGGAACCCGATTCATTCGACGTCGAGCCACCGATATTGAAACAAAATCTCTCAGATGAGCCATTGCCGAACGGCGACCTGGCACGTTTGGAAAAGCAATTGGAACGCGCAAAGCAAAATGCCGCAGGCGCTGAACGTCTCTGTAAAATTGGTGTGCTTGCGAAAATGGAAGTGGAGCAGCGGTTGTTGAAGGTAATACGGTGTGAGTCGGACCTGGCAAATGCGCGCGTCGCTCGTGCAAAAGAAGAACTTGCCGAAAAGGAGTCTCAACTCGCAACTGCCGAAATCACCAGGGACGAACTTGAATCAATGAAAACAGCGCTGGCGCAATTAACCGAAGCCGCACAAGCCGCAACAGCGAAACGCGAGCGCGCCGAGCTCGAGTCCGCAGAAGCAAACTTACGCAGACAGCAAAAGCTTCTTAAGCTTGGGATCGGACAAAAATCCGACGTCACTCACGCCGAGGAAAAACTTGCCGAGCTCAAAGCGCAGAACAATCGATGAAGATCGAATCGGAGAGTGGGCGAATCGGCGCGCTCCCCGTTTCGCCCATTCGCCGTTTCGCCGTTTCCTTATTTCAGTATCCCGCCGCCATCCCGTCCTTACGTGATTCGCTTGCACCCACATAGACGCGCTGGCCATCGTGCATTTCGACTCTGATCGCCTGGTAACCGCCGTATCCGCCGACGTCGAAACGCACATCGTGACCTTTCTTGCGCAGTTCCCGCACAGTCTCGTACGGAATACCGCTCTCGACTTCAACATAACCGCCTGATTCGGTCATTCTTTCTCCGGTCGGTTCGTTATCGCCTTCGTGCTGCCAGCGCGACGCGTCGCCGGCTTCTTGCACGTTTAAACCAAAATCGATTTGGTTCGTGAGCACCTGTACATGGCCTTGCGGTTGCATGCCGCCGCCCATCACACCGAATGCTTCCCACGCTTTACCATCTTTCATGACAAAGCCAGGTATGATGGTGTGAAACGGACGTTTACCCGGCGCATAAACGTTCGCATGACTCGGATCCATGGAAAAGAGTTCGCCCCGATCCTGAAACATGAATCCGAGTCCGGGCACCACGATGCCGCTGCCCATCCCGCGATAATTGCTTTGAATGAGAGAGACCATGTTGCCTTCATCATCGGCGGTACACATGTAGATAGTGTCGCCGTCATCGATGACTGAACTGGAGCCGGCCCGCCCTCGGGCCGAAGCCGCAACCGAGCGGCGCGGGGGCGCGCCGACTCCATTTTCGGGGTTGCCGGCCTCGACCTTCTTTGCCGCGTGATTTGGTTCGATCAACTTGCGACGTTCGGCCGCGTAGCTTTTTGAAAGCAAACCGTCGAGCGGAATCTTTGCGAATGCTGGATCGGCGTAAAACTTCGCCCGATCGGCCCATGCGATTTTCTTCGCTTCGATCATCGTGTGCAGCGTCTCGGGTGAATTGCGCCCCATGGCGCGCAGATCAAATCCTTCGAGAATGTTCAACATCTGCAGAACCGCGATGCCCTGTCCGTTTGGCGGAAGCTCAAAGACATCGTAGCCACGGTAACTCGTCGAAACCGGCTCGACCCAGGTCGATGTATGTTTCTCGAAATCGGCTTTCCGCAAAAAGCCTCCATTCGCGCGCATGAACTCGTCGACCTTGTCTGCGATCTCATCTTTGTAAAAAGCGTCGCGACCTTTTTCAGCGATCAACCTCAACGTTTTTGCGAGGGCGGGATTCTTGAAAATATCGCCCTTAGCCGGTGTTCGCCCTTTTCCGTCGAGCGTGTACGTCTCAAGAAAAGCGCCTGGCAATCCTTTGTATAGCCGCGGACCAAACGCCCAGTAATAGGCGATTAATTCTGTAACCGGAAAACCTTCTTCGGCATACCGAATGGCAGGCGCAAGATCATCACTGAGTTTCAGTTTGCCGAATCTTTTGTGCAGCTCTGCCCAGGCATCCACTGTTCCGGGCACGCTGATCGGCAACATGCCTACCGGTGGAATCGTTTCACGATGCAGTTTTCCCAGCTCGGCCTTCATCTGGTCATAACTCAAACCGAGCGGTGAACGCCCGCTGCCGTTGATGCCATAGAGTTTGTTTTCCTTCGCGCTATAAACGATCGCGAACAGATCGCCGCCAATTCCGTTGGAGACGGGCTCCATCAAACCGAGCGTTGCGTTCGCGGCGATCGCCGCATCGACCGCGCCGCCACCACGCTTTAAGATATCGATGCCCACCTCCGTGGCTGCGGGCACGCTTGTGCAGACCATTCCATGCCGGGCTAGCACCTCCGATCGCGTGGCGAAATTCTTTCCCGTAATGCGATCGATCTGAGCGTTAAGGGACAAAGCGAAGATTACAATCAGCCCAAACGGGAAGATCACGGAGCTGCATTTCCTCATCTCAGCTGAACCTAGATTGATGTAAGCGAAATGGAAAGAAGTTGCAGATGTCCGGGGCGTCGGATGTCGGGCTGCTAGCCTGACTTGGCGAGCAGGCTGCTAGCCAGATCCCTACGTCCATTCGCCAGGCTGGCAGCCTGCCGGCCGAGTCAGCCAAGCTGGCCGACATCCAATTCCGAAAAGTGCACTTGAATTTTAGTCTGCCGATTATATTTGATTGCTCACCACCAAATGAAGATTTCGTCCGACGACAAAAAAGCGATCAGTCTGATTCTGGTCTGCCTGGGATTTCTGTTTTTTCTAATCGGCCTCGCTGCTCACTTGAAAGCGGGTTTTCAATCGCGGGCTGAGATTTCGACGACAGGCTTCGTCGCCGCCGCGATCTTCGCGGGATTGGGTGTCCTTGTGTTTCTGTTTTCGTTTACGAAAAAGCAGAGCTGAAGTGAGATTGCAGACTCCGGACCACGGATTACGCATTTAACACGGCACGATCCAGGCGCTAAAAAAGTGGCGGCGATCCTCCCCAGATCGCCGCCGTCCCCACCGCTCTGAACACCAAGTTATTGCTGCATTGCGTCGTGAAGCTCCTTGTGGGCGTTCATCATGTCCTGATGCGCCTTTTGGATGCCGTCGAGCTTCTTCTGCTGATCAGCCGTGAGCAACGGCCGGATCTGCGACAGCGAGCTGTCGATGACTCCTTTTGCTTTCTGCATCGCCTCCTGATGAATGGCAGCGAGCTGCGGTTTGGCCGCATCGAGAATCGGCTGAACCTTTGTCTCTTGATCAGATGTCAGGTCCAACTGTTTGGTTATTCCCTGGAGGCCAAACGCGTGTCCGTGCCCACCGGGGCCCGCTTGAGCTTGCACAACAGCAAAGCCGCCAAGCGCTATCGCACCTGCGGCTACAAACGCTAATATGTTTCTTTTCATAGTTTGTTTCATTTTGTTTTCGCGAAATGTTTTTCGCTTCTCCAGATAATGACCGGCAGGCACTCTGGCCGGTTACAATTTTTCTTGTGGTCGCTCGTTGCAACGCCGCTTGCTCGCGACGGGCGCTTGGCACAAGCGCGTCTACACCCAAGATTGTAACCAAAGGGCACCAATAGCTGTCATTGCTACTGGTGTGGATGCGCTCTCGATTACATGGATGATACTGACGCAAGTGCGCTTGTTCATGCTGCGCTCCAGCATGACGATGAGGCGGCTCGCGCATTGGTGCAACGGCTCTATCCGCTCGTGGCCAAGATTGTCCGCGCTCATCGCCCGCATCGAACGGATGAAGAAGACCTTTGCCAAATGATTTTCATCAAAGTATTCCAGAAACTAACGCAATTTTCCGGAAAGGTGCCGCTGGAGCACTGGGTCTCACGCATCGCAGTCAACACTTGCCTGAACCAGATTCAGTGGGAGAAAATACGGCCCGAGCTTCGTCACGCCGATTTAAGCGCGGAAGAACAAGCTGTGATTGAGAACCTGACAATCTCCTCTGATGAGTTGGCGCCGGACCAGCGTTTTGCCTCACGTCAACTGGTTGAACATCTTCTCGCTGCGCTCAAACCGGTCGAACGGCTCGCTATTGATCTACTATACTTGCAAGGACGTTCGGTTGAAGAGATCCGTAAAATTACCGGCTGGAGCGCAGCGCTCGTTAAAGTACGGGCGTTTCGAGCGCGACAAAAAATGAAAGAATGCCTTGCTCGGATTTCGGCAAGGGAAGGCAAATGAAAGATCACGAAATCGATCGGTTGTTGCGATCAGCTGCGAAGACCGGCGACGAAGCTCCTGCTGAAATGCCGTTTGGATTCGATACTCGCGTCGTCGCGCTTTGGCACGCCTTGGCTGCGAAGCCAAATGGCATTGCTTCACTGCTCCGCCGCGTTGCGCTCTTGTCGGCAGCCGTGATTGCTATTTCGACCTTGGCGGCTGTTCGCGAGATCAAACAGAGCCGGGAACAGTACAACGACTTCACAAACGAGTTCGCCATCGCGGACACGGCCATTCAGGATGAGTTTTCACAATGAACGGCGCGTTAAAGTGGAAACTTGTTGCCGGATTTGTTCTTGTTTTCGTCGCTGGCGGAATCGGTGGCGCTGCTTTGGGGGGATTTTACGCTCGGCAGCTTTTCTTTGATGTTCACCATCCAGGACGAGTGGGCGACAGAATGAAAGAGCACCTTCGCGCGGAGCTTAGTCTGACACCTGAACAGGTCGGAAAAATCTCGCCGATTGTCGATAAAACGGCTGCGCAGCTCCAGGAGATACGGCGCGACACCGGCCGGCGCGTCCATGAAATCATGGCCGAAGCGCACAAGGAGATCGCGGTCAGCCTTACCGACGAACAACGGCAAAAACTTCAACAAATCGAAGAGCGACACCGCCGGTGGCGCCACCATCACGGCCCTCACGAGTTCGCTCCCGAATCACCGGCGGCAACACCCTAGCGGACGAAGCAAGGGCGGAACTCCGCGATGCCTATCGAATTTCCGCGGGGCACGCAGGCTCGCAGAGCTCGCCCCTCCATTTAACTCCCCAGATCCTTAGAAGCGCACTCCGTTCTCGAAAAGAATTCGTTCGCGCTCGACGTCTGCGCCGCGGCTAATGAAAAGATCGCGCAGTTCCGGCGTATAGTAATCGCCGCTGTAGAGAGGATTAAGCCCAAAGAAAATCTTGCCGCCCGGGTCGAGGTGTTGCCGCAAATCGCCCAGGAAAAAATCCCATTCAGCTGTCCCCCATCGTTCCTTCGACGGATGATAAAGGTAGAAGTTGGTCGAAAACGCGGTGATCCAGTCGAATTTTTGGCCAAGCTTGGGCAATGGTTCGAACGCGCTGATCCTCCAAACCACACGCGGAACGCCGAAAAGCTCGAGCAATTCGGTAAAAAGAGCGACGTGTTCTATGTCTAAGCCAAGGACGGAATGACCGAGGTTTTTGGCGATGAACAAGAAAAATCCTCCGCCGCAACCGAGATCGAGCACGCGTTTCGGCTCTGAACGATGGAGTTTCAAATCCTGCACGCGTTCCCGATTTAATCGCAACCACGGCTCAATGTTCGCGTATTTGGCGTATCCGGCAGTGGAATTCGCATAACGCTGCTGAATTTCGCGGGCGCGTGCCTCATCGATTTTCGCCAGCATCGGCCGAAGTGGAACGCGAAAAATCGAGCGTTGTGCTCTGCGCCAGCCGCGCCGGTAGCTTAGCGGTTTGGTAAATTTGAGAATTTTTCGGGAAAGTTTCATTTAAAAATCGGTGAACTGTAGGGCAACCGCTCCGGTTGCCAACCCATAGCGAAAGCAGGCGATGCGGCCGCCCTACAATTTCTCGACGATCTCACGGATCAATCCGGGACCGCGATAAACGAATCCGGTGTAAAGCTGAAGAAGGTGAGCACCTGCTTCGAATTTTTCCCGGGCAGATTCTACATCGCAGATTCCACCGGAAGCAATCACCGGAATTTTGGAGTTTGCGGCGATGTCGCGCACCAACGCAGTTGATTTTTCCCGTAGCGGTGCGCCGCTCAGTCCACCTTCCTCATCGAGCTCCGGCGGAATCGAGGAATGATCCAGCGTCGTATTTGTCGCGATGATCCCCGCGACTCCGTTTTCTTCACATGCCGCAACGACTGCGTCCAGCTGGGCCTTCGAGAGGTCAGGTGAAATCTTCACAACGACCGGTTTCGCGACCGGCCCGGGCTCACTGCCAATGGCGTGCAGCAATCGTGATAGCGCCGCTGGTTCCTGCAGCTCCCGCAGCCCGGGCGTGTTGGGCGAGCTCACATTTAAAGTGACATAATCGGCAAAATCGCGAAGCACTCGAAACGAATAGAGGTAATCGTCTGTTGCGCGTTCAAGGGGCGTCGTTTTCGATTTGCCAATATTGATTCCGACCGGAACCGCGGGCCATCGCCCGCTCCCGCGGAGACGACGCAACCGTTTTGCAATGACGTCGGCGCCGTCATTGTTAAATCCGAGACGGTTGATCAGCGCTTTTTGTTCAGGGAGTCGACAGGCGCGCGGCTTGGGGTTTCCAGGTTGTGCCATGGCGGTCACTGTCCCGATCTCAATGAAACCAAACCCAAGCGCCGCCCATGCCGGTAGAGCGACGCCGTTTTTGTCCAGCCCCGCGGCGAGGCCAATTGGATTCGGAAAGGTGAGGCCAAAGAGAGTCTTTGGTTTTGACGGCGGCGTGAACCATTTCAGAGCGCGTAGCGCAAGATCAAAATGCGAAGCCCTGCGAAGCGATGCGATTGTTAAATGATGTGCGACCTCGGCCTCAATCGAAAACAGCATCGGCCTAACGAGTCGTTCGTAGAGATTTTTCATGTCAACCGCAACTCCAACGCTTCAACGGTTAGCGTTTCAGCGCGCAGCCCTCATTTCCCGATGCAAAATTGGCTGAACACAGAGTCGAGAATCTGTTCGACGTCCACTGCGCCAATTACTTCTCCAACCGCGCGCAATGCTTCATCAAGATAAATCGCTGCGTATTCCGGCGACAATCCCTCGTCCAGCGCCGTTGCGGCCCGATCGCATGATTCCAGAGCGCGGCGAAGACAATCGCGATGGCGCGCATTAATCGCGAGCGCGCTCTCGGGCTTTAGATTTTGATTTGTGATCCGGGTCAGAATTTCTTTTTGCAATTCCGGCAGACCTTCCCCCGTCAGGCACGAAATCCGTACCGCATGGAAATCTTTCCAGTCATTGTTCTCAGGCAAATCGCTCTTGTTCAAAACGACAATTTCGTTGGAATCGCAGTTGCGTTCCTGGAAATGCGGTGGCTTCGGGGCACTGCGATCTGAAATGTGGAGACGCAGATCGGCTAATTGCAGCGATTTCTCCGTGCGCGTGATGCCCTCCCGCTCTAGTTCGCTGGTGGACGTTCTCAAACCAGCCGTGTCAAGCAGCCGAATGGGTACGCCGTCCAGATTCACTCTCTCCTCGATGGTGTCGCGTGTTGTGCCATGCATATCGCTGACAATCACGCGATCGTAACCGAGGAGTCGATTGAGCAAGCTCGATTTCCCGGCATTCGTTGCTCCGTAAATCACAACGCGCACGCCTTCACGCAGAATGCGTCCTTGATCAGCAGTGGCCAGCAACGCTGCGATCTCTTCGCGGACGGAATCGAGTCGCGCACCCAGTGTTTCACGGTCATCCGGTGTGATGCCCTCCTCAGGAAAATCGATTGATGCATTGATGTGCGCGAGCAGTTCGACCAACTCATCACGAATTTTGCCAATTTGCGCTCCCAGCCTGCCTTCGAGTTGTTCGGTGGCTGAGCGCAGGGCGAGATCGGTCTTCGCCCGGATCAGATCGATTACCGCCTCGGCTTGAGTGAGGTCCATTTTGCCGTTGAGAAAGGCGCGCTCGGTGAATTCGCCGGAACGCGCCGCGCGTGCACCGGCGCGCAGGCACGCTTCAAGGACCTTTGCAGAAACCAGCGTTCCTCCGTGGCAACTGATCTCAATCAAATCCTCTCCGGTGTAACTGGCTGGCGCGCGATGGACTGAAAGCATTACTTGATCGATCAACCGGCCTTCTGGCCCAAAAATTTCGCCAAAATGCTGCACGTGCGCCTCGAATTGCGATGGCGCCTCTTTGCCATTGAAAATCTTGTCCGCTACGCCGATCGCATTCGAGCCGGAGACGCGGACAAGCGCAATAGCGCCTTCCCCGGGTGGAGTCGAGATGGCAGCGATGGTGTCAGAAGCGGTCATAATCCTAGCAGGAACATTTTGCCTCGGGAGCAAGCTACATCAAGCAGCGGCGTTGCAGCTGCGAGAAAGGATGACAGCCTGCGAGGCTGTCTCGGCCCGACACGCAGCTTGCGTGGCGAATCGGCAGGCTGGCAGCCTGCCCGCCGAGTCAGGTAAGCTGCCTAACCTCCGCCGCGCATCACTTCTTTGAATGCCGCGACAAATTTCTTGTTCTCCTCCATTGTGCCGACCGAAATGCGGACCCATTCAGGCAAGTTGTACCCTTTGAGCGGGCGCACGATGATGCCTTGCCTCAGCAGTTTCTCGAAAATCGCATGCCCGTCCCCAACATTTACCATCACAAAATTCGCCGTCCCGGGCACAAAAGGAATTTTCATTTTCGCAAATTCGTCGTGCAGATAAGCACGCCCTTCGTCGATCGTCCGCTTTGTCTCGCGCAGATGTTCGTCATCCCCGAGCGCTGCGAGCGCGCCGACTTGAGCAATGCTGTTCACGTTGAATGGCTGCCTTGTTTTGTGAAGCACCTGGACCAAATCAGCCGGCCCAACGGCATAGCCTATACGCAAGCCGGCCAGTCCGTGAATCTTCGAAAAGGTGCGTAGAACAACAATGTTTCGTCCTTCGCGAACGAATTGCAGCGTATCAGGGGGACGATCGAGGAATTCGAAATAGGCTTCATCGAAAACGACGACGACCCTGTCCGGAACATGCGACATGAAGTGGTCGATCTCCCGCTGCGAAAGCAACGTTCCCGTTGGATTATTGGGGTTGGGGACGAAAATGAGCCGGGTTTTCGGCGTGATCGCAGCCAGCATTCCGTCCAAGTGCTGCCGGTGATCCGGGCTCGACACTTCAATTGTGCGCGCGCCAAACGAGGTCGCGATCAATTTGTAGACGACAAATGCGTACTGAGCCGTGACGACGTCGTCACCGGGATTGAGAAACGCGTGGCCAAGAAATTCGAGCACTTCATTTGAACCATTGCCAAGAATGACATTTTCCGGAGCGAGGCCGAGTTTGGTTGCCACTGCGTTACACAGGCAAAATCCGCCGCCGTCGGGATAAAGGTGACCTTTTTCCAAGGCGTCACGCATCGCCTCCATTGCTTTGGGAGACGGGCCCAGCGGATTCTCGTTTGAAGCCAGCTTGATGATTGCCTTTGGATCAAGGCCAAGTTCGCGAGCCGTTTCCTCGATCGGCTTTCCCGGTTGGTAAACCGTGACCTCGCGCAATTTCGGGTTCACCAGCTCCCAGATCGAAATCATGCGCGGGAGATTAAATGGAAGTAGGGTAAGTTTCCAATCGGCTGGTCTCCCCCTTGTTATTCTTGCTCTTACTCTTGTTCATGCTCTTTCTAAAGAGTAAGAAGATAAACACAAAAGTGCATGATAGCGGATAACGAAATCATCTATCTCGATAACAACGCTACGACGCAACTTGATCCCGCTGTGATCGAAGAAATGCTGCCGTTTTTGACCAGCTATTACGGCAACCCTTCGAGTGGATACGGCTTCGCCGCCATGGCTAGAAAAGCCATAAATCTTGCGCGCGAACGGCTCGCTGCGTTGCTCGGCTGTGAACCGACGGAACTTGTTTTCACGAGCGGCGGCACAGAATCCAATAATGCGATCATCAATTCGGCGCTGCAGCTTGAGACTCGTGGCAGACATGTGCTCGCGAGCGGCGTCGAACACAGCGCGGTGTTTCGCCCCTGCCAGGATCTCGCAAAACGAGGATACGCCGTCACATTTCTAGGCGTAGACGGAAATGGCAATCTCGATCTTGGCGAATTAGAAACTGCGATTCGCCCGGAAACGGCGCTTGTTTCAATCATGTGGGCGAATAACGAGACCGGTGTGATATTTCACATCGAGAAAATCGCTGAAATCTGTCGCCAGAAAGGCGCGCTTTTTCACACGGACGCCGTACAAGCGACCGGTAAAATCCCGATGCGCTTGCGCGATACGGCGATCAATTTTCTTTCTCTTTCCGCGCACAAATTTCATGGCCCAAAAGGCGTGGGCGCGCTTTACGTCGACCGGCGAACCCGCTTCAGTCCGTTGATTGCCGGGGGCAGTCAGGAAAATGGGCGCCGTGGCGGGACTGAAAACGTCGCGTCGATTGTTGGCCTTGGAAAAGCAGCCGAGCTGGCGCTCAAATATCTCACCGAAGGAAAATGTAACATTCGATCCATGCGCGATCGATTTGAAAAATCGGTGCTCGCAGCGGTCAGCGGCGCGTCAGTGAACGGGGCGGGTGCCGACCGAATCCCGAACACCTCCAGTTTTTCATTTGACGGCATTGAGTCTTCCGCGGCGCTCCTGTTGTTGGACCGACAAGGTATCTGTTGCTCGGCCGGCTCAGCCTGCCGGACCGGTTCACAGGAAGCTTCGCACGTGTTGCGGGCGATGAATCCGACCGGCGATGATGCCAGGCGGAGTCTGCGTTTCTCACTTGGCCGGTTCAACACCGAGGCGCAAATCGACCGCGCGATTGAAGTTGTTCCAAAAGTTGTCGAGAAGTTGCGCCGAAGCGCCGCGCCGAAGCCTGTACCAACGGCTCTGTGAGCCGTTCGACAATTTCCCCGCAGGGCAATATTGTGTAGAACTGTCTTGCCGTGATGGAAACACCGCGTGATCCTACCGCTTCGCGTTACGAACACGCGGCGAAGGGCCTGCGCCGGAGGGACCTCGACCCGGATCCGGTCAAACAATTTGGAAACTGGTTTACCGCGGCCATTGAAGCCGGCATTCGCGATGTCAACGCAATGAGCCTGGCTACCGCTGGGGCTAATGGGAGACCATCAGTGCGCATTGTGCTGCTGAAAGGCTTCGACCAGGACGGGTTCGTCTTTTTTACCAACTACGAGAGCGAAAAAGGAAAGCAGCTGGATGCCAATCCGTACGCCGCGCTGGCGTTTTATTGGATCGAACTTGACCGACAGATTCGCATTAGCGGAAAAGCAGAAAGAACTTCGCGCGAGGAAGCGCAAACCTATTTTCATTCGCGTCCGGTGGGCAGCCAGTTGAGTGCCTGGGCATCGCGTCAAAGCCAGGCGCTTGATGGGCGTCGCGTGCTGGATGCACGGATGGCCGAGATGACGGAACGCTTCGCCGACAAGCGCATTCCGTTACCGCCGCACTGGGGCGGCTACCGAGTAAAACCGGATATGATCGAATTCTGGCAGGGTCGTCCGAACCGCCTGCACGATCGCTTTCGTTACACTCGCCAGGCGGTTGGTGGCAGTTGGCTGATCGAGAGACTGGCGCCATGAGAAATGACAAATTCCGAATGTCTATTGATGAAGGAATGACGAATTCGGAATTACGCCAACCGGTCCGACCGCCAGGTTTCGTCATTTGGTCATTCTGATTTCGTCCGTCATTCGTCATTCGTGCGTCGTCATTGTTACAATGGGTTCATGAAGAAGAATCGGGACACGAAGATCGAGATCATCCAGGGCGATATCACGAAACTCGACGTGGATGCGATTGTGAATGCGGCAAACACCACACTTCTCGGCGGCGGGGGAGTTGATGGCGCGATTCATCGCGGGGCTGGCCCTGAGTTGCTTGCGGAATGTCGGACCCTCGGCGGTTGTCGACCCGGTGCAGCGAAAATTACTCGCGGATATCGTTTGCCTGCGCGTTTTGTCATTCACACAGTTGGCCCGGTTTGGAGGGGAGGAGAACGCCATGAGCCTGAGATCCTGGCGTATTGTTATGGGAGCGCGTTGCAACTCGCGGTTGAAAATGGCATCAAGACGATTGCTTTTCCGGGGATCAGTTGCGGCGTATATGGTTATCCGATCCCGGAAGCGGCGCAGATCGCAGTAAAAACCACGCGAGATTTCCTCGTGACTCAGGACAGGATCGACAAAGTGATTTTCGTTCTTTGGGGCGATGATATTTACGATGCGTATCGCCTGTTGCTGTAGCCGCTGACCTCCTCCGCACGCCGAAGGTTAACGAAGAGCGGCTGGCCAGCGCGACACAGGTGCTGTATAGGACATCAGGGCTGCGTTTCGCCGAGCGAAACGGCTACAGAAGTCGAGAGACGCAAACTGGCGGTCATTTGCGATTTAATTTTGTATGATTAATCCGAACGAAAACGATCTTACGAGGGACGAACCGCTGCCGACGCCGGTTCAGCCGGGCGCAGAAGAAATTGGACCGGCTGGGCGTGAGCAGTTTCGTCAAGCAACAAACAAGTTTTCCACGGCCATGAGCCAGACGTGGGATGAGACAAAAGAGAAAGCCGGCCGCGCGCGGGAGCGTACTGAATACTTCGTACGCGAAAATCCCGTGCCGACCATCCTTGGCGCGCTAGGGCTCGGAATCGCAATTGGATTAGCTATCCGCTTTGCATCTACCAGCGAGCGAAAGGCCGAAATAGAGGTGAAGTCCCCGCTGCGAAATTTCGACTGGGGTGTTCTTTCGCTGCCTTTTCTCTGGCCGTTGTTCAAATCAGCCAGGGAAAAATATGAAAGTTCGGCTGAAGCAGTAAAAGACGGCGTAAAACAACTGAAAAAGATCGACGTGGACCGCTACGCAAAGCCGATTCGCAAACGCTGGAAAGCCTGGACGCGCTGAGCGTTGATGGTAGATCGGCGCCGAATTCTTCATCCAAGCTCGAGAAAGCTATTGACGAAATCGGCGAGCGGACGCGGATACTGGTACATGAAAGCGTGGCCACCGCCATTGAATTGAGCAAGCCACGCGCCAGGAATGGCGTTAACCAGCTTCAACGCATTGGACGGCGGAATCACGATGTCAGCCGTGCCAGTGGCAACTAGCACTGGCACGTTTATCTCTCGCTCCCGGTTCCCGATGCCGGTGCGGTGCCATGCGTCCATCGCCGCGACCTGACGATTAACGAGATCGGTGGACAACTGCGCACGCGCCGCTGCTACGATATCGCCGAATTCGCGATAAATGGATTCGGTGATTGCCCTCGGAAAAACCAATGACAGTAATCGACGCGCCTGTTGATGGGGCGTCCCAGACATATCGATGAGTTGTGACCATACTGCGGCTGAAGCGCGATCTGCGTCAGATCCTCCGGGGTCCGTCGATAATAAGATGAGTTTGGTAATAAGCCCCGGGTGCTGCAAGGCGAACGTCTGGGCAATGAAGCCACCCATCGACCACCCGAGCACGTTTACCCGCTCGATACCGAGCATCTCAATTACTCGCGCGCCATCATCGGCGAGTTTAGCAATATCAAATGGCTGCCCGTTGTCTGTGGAGCGACCGATTCCGCGATTGTCGAGGAGGATAAGCTCGTTGGAAGACGCGAGTCCGTCGATAAACGAAGGATCCCAGTCCGCGCTTGTCGCGGCGAAACCATTCAGGACCAAGAGCGGTCGGCCATGTCCAATTCGACGATAAGCGATTTGTGCCCCATCGACTTGGAGTTTCTCAAACGATTCATTAGGCACGGGCGAAGTTAGGAAGTCGGGCGACGACGGTCAAGGTGGCTGTTGGTGGATCGGCCTTTCCGAAGACGATGGGAGATAAATCGCCGAAGGGGCAAGATATTGTTCACCGGCGAGACGGTGCACATTGTTTGCCAGCGGGTTGAGGACAACGCGTTCCACCTTGAAGCAAGCATTCTCCTCGCGGAATGTGTCGATCTTGGCATGGCAATCTCGAATTCATCTCAGCGGCCCGCTTGGCAGCGCAATCCGATCTTCGAATTCTTCGCATCGCTTAAACTCGCTGTCGTCTTGCTTGCGGTGATCATTGCCGCCGCGATAGCAGGTACACTCTATGAGTCGAGTTTCGATGCGAAAGTTTCGCGCGCCTACGTTTACGGGGCGCCCTGGTTCAATCTCTGGCTTGTTTTGCTTGGGGCAAACCTTGCCTGTTCCGCACTCTCCCGTTGGCCCTGGCGCAAACATCATCTCGCATTTCTCATCACGCATCTCGGTATCATCACGCTGCTGGTCGGATCCCTTATCGGCAGAATTTGGGGAATCGAAGGAACAATCACGCTTTTCAAAGGCGAACCGCCGACAAGTCGGCTCCTGGTTGATGAACGCCAGCTGCGCGTCCACGATGTCAATGGAATCGTAAAAGGCTATCCAGCAGAGTTTTTGCATCATCCGCCGACGCCACAGCATCCCCGCGACCTTGGCCTGCTCGTGAGCGGCGCGCATTTGAGGATTATTGATTACGCCCCAGCGATCGAAGCAAAGCTCAACCCAAAGCCACTGAATGATGGCGGAGCGCCGGCGCTGCATTTCGCCATTGCCACCGCGATGATGAACCAACATCTCGATGGCTGGCTGCTAGCCGACGATTCGCAGAACGGAAATTTCTCCATGGGTCTGGCGAACATCGAACTGAAACGCGGAACCGCGCCGCAGGGTCATCCCGAGCGTAGCGGAGCGAAGTCGAGGGAGCCCGATGAAGCCGGCCCACAGGTTTCGCAACGGGATTCCTCAAGTTCGCTCGGAACGACAGTTGATCTTGAGGAATCAATATTCGCCTTTAGCAAAGCGCCTGAGGAACAGATTGGGCATGTCCGCAAGGGCGGCAGCATCGGAGCGAAAGTGCGCCTGGAGCAACCTCAGAACGGCAACAAAGGGCGGGTTCTTGTTTCATTAGGCGAAAAGGAAGCCAGTTTCGATGTTGCAGAAAATCTCGGTCGCGACGCCGCAATCGCCGATACGCCGTTCACACTCAAAATCGATGACTACTGGGCCGATTTTCGAATCGAGAACGGCAAGCCAAGTTCCCTCAGCGATCAGCCAAACAATCCTACCGTGCTTGTGACAATCCGAGGCAAAGGTGTCCCCGCCGGCGAACCCGAAACCAATCCGCATGGAAGTACCAAAGACCTCACTACGACCGGAGGCCCACCATCAATGCCCGCACCTGGTGAAGGAACACCGAACCATCTAACGCTGTTTGTCGCGGACGATGGCACCATTAGTTACGAGCTCGCTTCACGAAAGAACGGTAGATCAAGCGGTAAGATCGAGTTGGACAAGCCACTGCCAACCGGTTGGGCGGATTGGCAACTAACGATTGATAAGACGATACCGCACGCGGCGAGCTCGATGGATTTCAACGCCGTTAATTCCGAGACAGCGCCGGCGAGCACCGATTTGCCAGATGGAGTGCGCGTCCATATTCAGCAAAATGGCGAAACCTTTGAACGATGGGCTCCAGCGGGTTGGCAGATTACGATTCCCACTTTACCCACCCCGACGATGGTTGCCTACGGCTGGAAAACAGTGTCGCTGCCAATAGGACTGGAATTGCGGGACTTCGAAGTAAAGCGGAACGAAGGCAGTGACAGCCCTGCGGGATTCAAAAGTACCCTGCGCATTGTTACTGCCGACGGCGAGACTGCCACGGGCTCGTGCTGGATGAATCATCCATTCAGTTATCCGGGCACTTGGTGGCGTACCTGGACGGGACTCACTTACAAAATTTCTCAGGCGTCCTGGAATCCGGAAAACCTCGGACAAAGTACCCGTACAGATTTTGCGCGATCCCGGTTGGCTATTGAAATGGATCGGTTCGCTGCTGGTGGTGATCGGCGTGTTCATGATGTTTTATCTCCAGCCGTACCGAAAACAAACCGAAGGCGAACCGATCACGCCGACTAGTCCAAAACCAAAGGAACAGAAGCGTCCGGCATCTGCCGAATCGCCGGCTGTCGCTACAATAGTTCAGTATTGACCCCGAAAGCGTTTGCGGTTGAAAGCTGAGGCAAGACGTTCAAGGTTTCATTTTCACATGGGGAACAGAAAAATTATTCAATCGTTCGTATTCGCCTTCATCGCGGTTTTCGCCGCATGCGCGTCGGATAAAGAACCAACGCCGGCTTCCGACACCGAGCAATCCGACTCAGTCGGGTCCAAATGGGGTAATTACAATGGCGAACCGGTGACGAAGTGGAATCCGGATGGGCGAACAATGACGCTGCTGACGGAATTGCGTTATACGAGTCCGAATGGCGTCGTCTGGGTCGCCCCGATTGGATCGGTTGTCGATGGCGCATCCATTCCACGCTACCTGTGGTCGATCATGGGCGGGCCGTTCGAAGGAAGATATCGCAATGCTTCTGTGTTACACGATGTCGCGTACGGAGATAAAAAACGGCCCTGGCAGGATTGCGACCGCATGTTCTACTACGCGATGCGTTGCAGCGGAGTGAGCGCCGTTGAAGCCAAGACCATGTTCTACGCGCTCTACAAATTCGGGCATCACTGGAAATTTCCAATCAAACGGGCGAAACCGGTGAAGTATGAAGGACAATTGGTAGCGCGAGCGGAGCCAATTCCGCGCGCGATTCCTGTTAATCCGGCTGAAATCGACCATGCTCGAGATTGGATTCAGAACGACGATCCGAGTCTTGAGCAGATCGAGCAACGCGCGAACACCGAGGCGTGGTAATTTCTTAGGTGGAACCCGGTTGTCCTCACCGCGTTGGCGGGGGCGGTGCCGGCAGACGCCCAATTTTTTTGCGTGCTCGGCGACTATTTCCTATCGCCTTCGAGGGAACCGGGGCACGACCTGCTGTCTGTTGCGCGAAAAGCAACGGCGCCTCGGCGAAGCTCCATCCCGAGGCGCCCGGCTCTGGGTCTATCTGTGGCGAACCTAACCCATCGGTAGCAAATTCCTTGCAATCAGTTTACCCTCAGCGAAGCGGCATCGCTTCCCTATGATCGATAAATGAATCGCCGAGGTTTCATGATTTTTGTTGTTTTGGTTTGCGCCGACGATTGCAGCCCGGCGTTACAAACAGATGACGACCTCGCAAAAAATGGTTACGTTTCCGTGGCGATTCCCTGAACTCGGCATGGCGCGCCACACGGCATCCAAAAAATTGACTGGAGTCATCTAAGATCTTCTGCATCGCGCTTAACGGCAGCTAGAGTTATAAACGGGAAGCGATGCAACGGGCGAGTCTGCGCACTTTTTTCATTATTCTCTCTGCAGCTACGATCGCTTCCGGTCAGACCCTCGTGCCCAAGCCGCTTCCGAAGGAGCCGCTTGAAAAATATGATAATCCGCCGCCGTTAGCTCCGGCCGTTGCCACGTCGCCCGGATTGATCTCGCAGTTCGGTCCTTACACGAGTTATCAAGTCAACGTTAATGCGAACGGCAATAATGTTGTTGGCGACGCCGCAAATGAGCCGTCCATTTGTGTCGATCCGACGAACCGAAACAAAATGAGTATCGGTTGGAGGCAATTCGATAGCGTCTCATCTAATTTTCGCCAGGCTGGATTCGCGCATACGATCACTGGCGGCACGACGTGGGTTTCTGCTGGCGTTCTCCAAAGCAACGTTTTTCGCAGCGATCCTGTCCTGAACTCCGATAGTGCCGGGCATTTTTTTTATCTTAGTCTTCTGCAGACTTTTTTTGACGATTTGTGGCGATCACTCAATGGCGGTCAATCATGGGCGTATATCGCAGCGGCGTATGGCGGCGATAAGCAGTGGTTTACGATCGACAACACCAACAGCACGGGACACGGCTTCCAGTACCAATCCTGGAGCAGCGACGGCAACAATTACGCTGGCAGACAATTCACTCGATCGACCAACGGCGGAGTCACCTGGATGAATCCGATCGATATCCCCAATTCCCCTGCGTTCGGCACGCTGGACGTTGATTCCAACGGGAATCTCTTCATCGGAGGGGTAGAACTGGTGGGTGGCCAGGTCTGGTGTGTTCGCTCCACCAACGCAAAGAACGGCGCCGCAGTCCCCAATTTCGATCAAAGCACAGCAGTGAACCTCGGCGGCAGTATCGTTGCTGGTCAGCCGATTAATCCGCAAGGATTAGTCGGTCAGATTTTCCTGGCAGTTGACCGTTCTGGCACAAGCACGAACAACAATATTTATATGCTCGCCAGCGTTCAGCCAGCCGGATTCAGTGGTAGCGACGTGATGTTTGTGCGGAGCACAAACGGAGGCCAAACCTTCAGCGCACCGCGCCGGATCAATGACGATCCCGTTAATCACGCGAAGTGGCACTGGTTCGGCACGCTTGCGGTGGCGCCTAACGGCCGAATCGATGCGGTCTGGTTTGACACGCGCAACGCCGCGAACAACACCAACTCGCAGCTTTTTTATTCGTACAGCTTGGACGGCGGAAATACCTGGTCACTGAATGTCGCAATTAGCAATCTGTTTAACCCGTTTCTCGGTTACCCGAATCAAAACAAGCTCGGCGACTATATTACAGTCGTTTCCGATAACGCGGGGGCCAATGTCGCTTACGCCGCGACATTTAATGCCGAAGAAGACGTCTATTACGTCCGGGCCGCTCCAAGCGGTTGGAACCTGATCACCACGGCCGATTTCAATGGCGATGGCAAGCCTGATTATGCGCTTTACAACGCGAACACTCGCCAGACAGCGGTGTGGTACATGAACAATAACGTGTTTGTGAGTGGCGCGTACGGACCGACTCTTGCAGTCGGGTGGGGATTGAGAGGGGTGGCGGATTTTAATCGCGACGGGCACCCGGATTACGCACTGCTCAACCCGACTATCAGCCGAACGGCAATCTGGTATTTGTCAGGACCAACCTTCATCGGCAGCGCGTACGGTCCGACGGTTCCCATAGGCTGGGAATTGGTGGCCACGGCCGACTTAAACGGCGACGGCAAACCCGACTATGTGCTTTATAACGCCAGCACTCGTCAGACGGCGATTTGGTATCTGAACAACAACGTTTACGTCAGTGGTGGGTACGGCCCAACACTTCCGGCCGGGTGGAGTTTGGTTGGGGTAGCAGATTTTGATCGCGATGGTCATAAAGATTATGCATTGGTCAATCTCAGTACCGGCCAAACCGCAATCTGGTATCTTTCGGGACTAACGTATCGTGGTGGCGTTTACGGCCCGACACTTCCCGGTGCCTGGCAGTTAATGGACGTGGCGGACTTCAATGGTGACGGCAAGCCCGACTATGTCCTTTACAATGCCATCACGCGCCAAACCGCGATCTGGTATTTGAACAACAACGTTTTGGTCAGTGGCGCGTTGGGTCCGACATTACCGCCAGGCTGACACCGGATTACGCGGGTAGCATCGCATTAGCCGATGACAGGCGGGCGCTATCGCAGCTAGCCGTCATAAACAGATGGCAGCCTGGCAAAAAAATCGTGACAATTACGTGCCCGTTTCATGAACTGGCTCGACGGATTCTAAAAAGGAAATCTCAACGAGAGGATATTTATGCTTGGCGAGAAGATAGGTGGAACATCGGGCAAAGGTTACTTCGCAGGCCGTACTACCGAACCTGGGCGGAGGTCCAAAAATGGAGACGTCATTTCAGGGGAGTGGATCGATTCTGGGCGTGGACGTAAAAGAGACAGGCACCTATTGCAGAGTGGTCCGGCCCGACGGGACACTCTACGGCGAAGGGCAAGGAGTGATGATTCTCAAGGACGGAAAAATGGCCACATGGACTGGCCACGGTGTCGGGACGATGAAAGAAAGACGGGACCGCGAATTATCGCGGTGCGGTTTATTACCAAACTATGCCGCCACGCTGGTCCCGCCTGAACAAGGTCGCCGTGGTATTCGAATATGCGGTAGACGTTGAGGGCAACACGCGCTCCGAATTTTGGGAATGGAACTAGTCAGCAGCTAAGTCACTGCGACAGCAATGGTGGAACGCGTTGTCCTCAACGCGTTATTAACTCTAGGCGGTGCTGCGGCGATTATTTTGCCATCGTGTTCGGAGAAGCCGATCCACCAACTTGCTGTTGCGTCGCGCCATTTTTCTCCAGCGCGACCGCCAGCACTTCATCCACATTTTCGACTGGGACGAATTTGAGTTTTTGTTTCGCTTCCTCGGGAACATCGACGAGATCTTTTTCGTTGAGCTTTGGGATGATAACCGTGGAAATCCCGGCACGCATCGCCGCAAGGCTTTTTTCTTTCAGACCGCCGATCGGCAGAACCAGGCCGCGCAAGGTGATTTCGCCAGTCATGGCGACATCCGGCCGCACGGGAGTATTGCTGAAGAGAGAGGCAAGAGCGGTGAACATGGCAATTCCCGCTGACGGGCCGTCTTTCGGCACTGCGCCGGCAGGCACGTGCACATGAATGTCCATTTTGCGAAAATCTTCTGGATTCACATTCAGTTGGCTGTCGCGGCTGCGAAGGAGACTCAGCGCCGCCTGAACGGATTCTTTCATCACTTCGCCAATGTGCCCGGTAAGCGTGACGTTCCCTTTCCCGGGATAACGGGTCGCTTCGATGTGCAGCACTTCGCCACCGGCAGGCGTGTAAGCCAGACCGGTGACAACGCCCGGCTTGCTCGTTTTCAGTTTGGTTTCGCGCACATATTTCGCAGGGCCGAGCATTTCCGCCACGAGTTCCGGCGTAACCGTTACATGCTCGGTTTTGCCCCGCGCCACCTGCGATGCAATTCCACGACAAACAGACGCTATCTGCCGCTCAAGCTCACGGACGCCTGCTTCGTGTGTGTAATCATTAATGATGCGGCGGATTGCCTCGTCCTGCCATTCGATCTGCTCGGGTTTGAGTCCGTTTTCCTCCAACTGCCGTCTGATGAGATATCGCTTGGCGATCTCGAGTTTTTCACGCTCCGTGTAACCGGGAAGTGAAATCACTTCAATCCGATCGCGCAACGGTTCGGGTACGCCATCGATGTAATTTGCCGTGCCGATGAAAATCACCTGCGACAGATCAAACGGCACGTCGAGGTAACGATCGACAAACTTGTCGTTTTGCCGCGGGTCGAGCACCTCCAGCAACGCGCTGGCCGGATCACCTCGAAAATCAGCGCCGATCTTGTCGATCTCATCCAACATAAACACAGGATTGCGCGTTCCACAGCGACGCAGTTCCTGAATAATGCGGCCCGGCATCGAGCCGATGTAAGTCCGGCGATGTCCGCGGATTTCGGCTTCGTCACGCATACCGCCGAGGCTGATTCGGACAAATTTGCGGCCGAGCGCGTCGGCAATCGATTGACCGAGACTCGTCTTGCCAACGCCAGGCGGCCCAAGAAAACAGAGGATCGCGCCGTGCCCCTGCGGATTGAGTTTGCGCACGGCCAGATATTCGATCAGCCGTTTTTTCACTTTTTCCAGATCGTAATGATCGCGGTCGAGGATTTTTTGCGCTTGGTCGAGATCAAGATTGTCCTCGCTCAGTTTGTTCCAGGGCAAATCGGCGATGATCTCGATGTAACTGACGATCACCGAGAACTCCGGACTTGCTGGAGGAATGAAATCGAGGCGTTTCAATTCCCGCTCCGCCTGTTTCATCACCTCTTCTGGCGGTTTGGCTTCCTCGAGCCGGGCACGCAATTGCTGGGCCTGTTCTTCGCCGCCACCTTCGGCTTCGCCCAGCTCGCGCTGAATCGCCTTGATTTGCGATCGCAGATAGGCGCGTCGTTGCGCATCGGAAAATTGCGAGGCCACATCTTTTTGCAGCTTCTGCTGAATCTCGGCGATTTCGAGCTGCGCAGAGATCTGTTTCTGAATTGCGCGCACGCGCTTTTCGACGTCCAGCTCTTCGAGCAGCGCCTGCTTCTGCGCGACATCCACGTTTAGATTTGGCGCAAGAAAATCAGCGAGCTGCTCAGGATTCTCGATGTTCAGAATCATGAGGCGCGCCTGCTCGGGAGCGTCCGGAGCGAGTTCGAACAATCTCGCCGCTGAATCTCGCAAGTTTCGGAACGTGGCTTCCCACTCCTTGCTTGCCGGGGCTGGGATCGATTCGGGCAGATCAACCTCGGCGCGCAGAAATGGCGAGGTCGCGATAATTTTGCGAAGTGAAAACCGGCGCAGCCCTTGCACAATAACCAGCACATTGTCCTCCGCCTGGCGCAGAAGCTTGAGCACCAGCGCGGCCGTGCCCACCGTGTACAAATCTTGGGGTGTCGGCTCCTCCTTCGTTTCATCGCGTTGCGTCAGCAGCCCAATCACTTTTGTGCGCGGCAAAGTATCGTCGAGTAGCTTAAGGGACGCCGCCCGATGGATGGTCAGCGGAATGATTGTCCCAGGAAAGATAACGAGCCCGCGCACTGGCAGAATCGATAATTCTTCGGGGATCCGCGGCATCGCGCTCTCCTCAATGCCCGTAGCGATGGTACTGTCCACTACCGGTTTCCCTTCGACCCCGGCGCGCAAAGTGCTGAGTTCTTTCGAGCTCATGACTCTTTCAAAGGCAGCAAAATCCAGAGCAAACCGTTGCGTTGCTCGGCGTGCGCTTCCTCGATTTCCACTTCGGCTGGCAACGGCATTTCCCGTATGAATGGGCCATAATCGATCTCCATGGCCAGCAATTGCAGGGCGCATCCCTCGTCATCAGTCGGCTCGGGCAGCTCTCGCGTGCCGCGAATCACCACGCGTCGCGATTCGACAGTGAGATCAATAAACGCGCGATCGACCCCCGCCAGATCGACGCAAATACGAATGGATTTTTCGCAGCGATACGCATTGATTGCAGGTTCCCAGGCGTGCGGTGCAAATCTGGAAAATTGCAAACGCGATAGTTCGGAGGTCAGGTCCTGCAACGCGCCATGCAGCCAGCGCAACTTAATACTCTTGATTGGATCCATCGGTGAGTCGGTACAATCTAAAACTTCGTCGCTTACGCTTCCTTTTGCAATGAAAGCGCGGATCGTCAACGGACAAATCCGAGTGGCCGGAATTCCAAGTCCCTTTCGAAATATAACGTCCTGAAGGCGTGTTCACGTGTCTCTTTTTCTGCAGCGATCGCTCCGCGGGCGATGAGATGCGGACGTCTTAAGCACAGGAGCGTCGCGCTTCCCGCGGAGAAGCTACAGATCTCATTTCGTTTTCCCCGGGCCCCACAAGGCGCGGCCGGGTTTCGCTCCGGTGTGCTCGCCATCTTTGAGCACTTGCACGCCATTTACAAAAACGTGCTTCACGCCAACCGCGTATTGATGCGGTTTCTCATATGTGGCGCGGTCGGCAATCGTCGCCGGATCGAATACGACCACATCGGCAAACATCCCCTGCTTGAGAAACCCGCGATGATCGAGCCCCAAATTCGTGGCAGGCAATCCACTCAGTCGCCGCACTGCTTCCTTCATTGGAATCACTTTTTCGTCCCGCGAATATTTGCCCAGCACGCGTGCGAAATTTCCATACGCACGCGGATGGGGATTGGATTTCAGGAACAGGCCCTCGGGCGCCTGCGAAGCTTCATCGGAGCCGAACGAAATCCACGGCTTCGCGAGTTCCTTCTTCACGTTGTCTTCCGACATGATGAAATAAAGTGTGCCGATGCGCGATTCATCTTCCGCGATCAAATCCATCGCTGTGTCGATGGGATCTTTCCCCCGCATCCTGGCTGCTTCAGCCAGTGTTTTCCCGGTAAGCGGCTTCAGTTTTTCCGACCTGAACTCTGCCAGCAAGATGTGCTCTGGACCTCCGGCATCAAAATACAGGTTTTCCCATCCGCCCGTGGGCTTTTGGACCTCTGCCTTAATCTTCTCGCGCGTCGCCGGATCGCGCAGCCGCTTGAATAACGCAGGGTAACCGCCGTCTTCACTCCAAGGCGGAAGCGATGCGTCCAGGCCGGTTCCTCCCGCGGTGTAAGTGTACATATCGGCAGTGATTTTCAGCCCTTCCTTCTGCGCGGCCTCGATTCGCGAAAGCAAATCATCGATCTTCGGCCAGTTTTGCTGACCTGAGACCTTGATGTGATAAACTTCTGCCGGAATTTTCGCCTCCCTGTTGATGCGAATTAATTCATCAAGCGCTTCGAGTAGCCGGCTGCCTTCGCTGCGCATGTGCGAGATGTATTTGCCCTGGTATTTCGCGGCCACTTTGCAAAGCTCGATGAGCTCGTCCGTCTTCGCATAAAACGCGGGAGGATAGATTAGAGAAGTGCCGATTCCCAGTGCGCCGGCTTCCATTTCCTTGCGCACCAGTTCGCGCATCTTGTCGAGTTGCTCGGGCGTCGGTTGTTTATCTTCAAAGCCGATCACGTACTCGCGAATGGTCGTCGCGCCGATGAACGACGCCACGTTGCACGACACACCACGTTTTTCGAGGTACTGCAGGTACTCCGCGAGCGTGTTCCATTTGATGTCGTATTTGATGTCAATTTGCTGACGAATCATATGCTCGCGCACGCGATCGTTCACCGGGCCCATCGATTCGCCTTCGCCCATGATCTCAGTTGTCACGCCTTGCCGAATTTCACTCTGTGAACGGCCATCGTGGATCAGCGACACCGTGGACCAGGAGAGCATATTGATGAACCCGGGCGCCACGGCGAGTCCCTTCGCATCGATAACGGTCTTGGCCTTCGCAGCTTTGAAATCGCCGATGCCAACGATCCGATCGCCACGAATCGCGACGTCAGCTTGCTTCGGCTCGGCACCAGTGCCGTCGTAAACCGTGCCGTCTTTAATGATGACGTCGAAATCTGCCGGTCCTGGTGATGAGGATCGTTCCTGTGCAAACATCGTGAACACAATTGTCACGAACACACCGAGCCAAAAAAAAATTCGTCTCATCATGTCGCTGGAAGGTATCGAACGCGATGTCGGCGCAAAACTCAATGCAAGATTCAACACCTCTAGCTTTGGCGGCACTGGGCAACGCGATGCGCAATAGCAATAGCTGACGCGCGCTTGGATGGATGCCAAAGCGTGTGACTAAGGACTCCCCATTTCGCGGTGCGCTGTTGCACGGCGCTTCTTGTCAACCCGAACCACGGCGAAGGTGGATGCCCCCACGACCGTGGTAATCGAACCAACGTCTCACAGAGGCGGATATAAATTTTATTTTTAATTTGGCTTTGTTGTTTTGCGCGGTTGTCATTAAATGAGCGGATGAAGACACCAGCGATTACAAACACATCTCGCGCAGTACAAACCGTCCTCTCGCTGCTGTGCGCAGGACTTCTGGGGCTGTCGCTCGGTGGATGCGCTGGTACCTATTACGCTGAGGCTTCCACCCCCGAATCAAGGTTTAATACGTATTACGGACCGTACTATTATCCCTACTATCCGTGGTACGCTTATTATGGTGGCGCGTACTACTACGGAGTGATCCGCTAATTACTTTTCAGTCTCCTTAAGCAAGTCCACGAGCTGATCTTTCCACAATGCAGCCAGGGTGTGGCTGCCGTGACCGCGCGTTTTGTCGCTGAACGGAATCACGATGGCGCGGGCATGCGGAACCCGCTTGATCTCACGTTGGAGGATGCCGAGTTCCGGCGGGTTAATCAGATCATCGGCAAAGTTGATTGCCAGAAGCGGCGCCTGGATTTTTTCCAGATTTGGTGCGGGATCGTAATCATGTGAAGCTTCCAACGCGTAGAGCACATCATTTGCGTCGTCAGTCTTGACAATTTGCTCAACAAACTTGTCCAGAACTTCATCCGTTTTCGCAAGTGTAGGCGCATCTTTCTGGCGCAGGACCGGATTGCTGCTCATGAACCAAAGCATCTCGGCAGCGGTGTGCAGGCTTGGCGGCTGGGCTTTGTACTCCCCACCTTGCCAGGCCGGATCATTGCGGATCGCGTCGATGACCATGCGACGCCATGCACGGTTGCGTCCAGAAATCTGGGTCGGCAAACTTGCCAACGGCATGAGCGCGTCCATGAAGTCGGGATGTAACTCGCCCCATAACCAGGTGTGCATTCCGCCCATTGACGTTCCCATTACCAGTCGCGCGTGATCCACGCCAAGCCCCTCGGTCAGGAGGCGGTACTGCGCCTCCACCATATCCAGATAACCGTAGCGCGGGAATTTCGCGTGCATGTCGTCGCTCGGCTTGCTCGATTTGCCATGGCCGATCCCGTCCGGTAACACAATGAAAAATTTCGTCGCGTCGAGCGGCTGATCTTTTCCGAACAACTCGCCGGCAAACTCGGGTCGAATAAATTGCGCGCCGCTGCCAGTTGTCCCATGCATGATGAGAACGGCATTGGTCGTTTTGCCTTGTGCATCCTTCTCAGGTTTTCCCAGCGTCCGGTAATGAAGGCGCAACTCCGGCAATGTTTCGCCCGAGGTAAATTTGAAATCGCGGATCGGTAAAGTCGCCCTCAGTCGGCACCGGATAGTCGGCGGCCGACGCGAAACGCGCGGCCAGCATCAACAAGAGAAGTGCGAAGATTCTAAGCATTGGATTCATGTTAACGATTTCGTTGCCGCTCGGCCTGGATTTGCTTGAGCAGCTCAGTTTTAGTTCGATCCAAGTCGTGAGCAAATTTCACGAGTGCTTCCAGCGCCTGAGGATAGATCTCGAAACGTTTTCTCAATCTTTTTGTGCCCGGGTCGTAAAAGAAGGAAATGTCTTGGTCGAGATTCGGCACAATCAGCTCATCGCTTAGTTTCTGGTAACGCTGCATGTTACTAAGGCCCCACCGAATGACAGATTCAAGTTCCCGCAAGGCCGTAAGCGTTTTCACGTCGAGCAATTGAACGCCACCCGATTGAAGCAGCGTAGCGATGTCGCCAGGACTGTAGTCGGTCGTGAAAACAAACGGACGCAGCGGAGGCATGTCACCGGCGTCGAGCGCGCTCCGGAACTCGGCAGCTCCTCGTTCTTCTTTCGGGCTCTCAGTTTTTCCGCTTTCGATTCCTTCGCGAAGCGTTTGCTCGATCGACGCCAGAATTCGGTCGCGACGTTCTTCGTCCTGCTGGTGCTGCTGATAACTGTTGAGCCAGAACGCCGCGTAAACGCCAACAAACACCAGAACTAACTCGGCAACCCAGCCGCCCGAAGCGCGCGAAACGCGAGCGTTTTTCAGTTGTTTGACTCATGATTCACGGGAACAATTCAATCAATGAGACAATCGTTGTCAGTCAACAATTTGACCGATTTCGTGGCGAACTCAGTCCGAAACGCAAGTGCTGACGATGCGCCGTTCCTTCACTTGAGATTCGACCGCGTATTTCCCGATGACTTTTACACGGAGATGTTGCTGGCGATGCCTGTGACAGACGAGTACCGCGCCATGTCTGGCAAAAGTAAAATGGGCAGCAGCAGGGCCGACGGGAAACCGACTCGCACCAAGATTGATCTTTTCCCGGAGTACATCCGCCATTTGCCGCCGATGAAGCGCGAAATCTGGGACGCAGCCGGCCGTGTATTGCGTTCCAAAGAGTTGCAGAAAGCTTTCATGCAGCGACTCGCGCCAGGCTTGGAGCGCAGGTTCGGCGCCGACTTTGCGAACGTCAAAATGTATCCGGTGCCGATTCTGACTCGCGATATTCCTGGATACCGTATCTTCAAACACACTGATAGTCTCTGGAAAGGGATTACCGTTCAGTTTTACCTGCCACCCGATAATTCGACGCCGCATATCGGGACCATTTTTCATGAAGTGCTCCCAAACGGTAGAAAACCCAAAAAAGCACAGATGCCATTCTCACCCAATAGCGGCTACGCGTTTGCGGTGGCTGACAATACATGGCATTCCGCCGACCCAGTCGGACAAGAAGTGAAAACGCGCGACAGCATTCTGCTAACTTATTTCGTCGATGTCGGGCCGTGGCGGTTTGTGCGCAATCGCGGCCGCCGAGCAGCTAATTTTGCGCTGAACGAGCTCCGTAATTTGAAACACCGTTGATCGAAGCGGCGGACTGGAGATCGCTGTTCCCAGCCTCGCTCGTCAGCGTGGCAACGGTTGCTCCATGTTTGCGAGTGCATACGCGAGGACCGCGACGACAGCGGAATTTTCCGCCAGTTCTTTCGGGACAATTTTGTCCAGCGTGTCAGCGGCAGTGTGGTGATAATTGAAATAGAAACGACTGTCTTGAATCGGACTGAAAGCAGGCACGCCGGCTTTTTCCATCGGTCCAATGTCGGCGCCACAATGTTCGACCAGATTGAGCATGCCCGCGCCTGACTCCTGCAAGATTGCTGCGACCGGCGCGAACATCTTTTTCACTTCTGGTTTTGCCTTGATATTGATGCCAAGCGGATGATCGGCACCACCGTCTGTTTCCATCGCCGCAAAATGGTTCATCCATTCTTTTTCGTGATCTTTTTCGTACTGTTTCGATCCGGCCAGCCCATTCTCTTCATTCATCCACGCGATCACGCGAATTGTGCGCTTTGGCTTGAGATGAAGTTTTTGGATCAAATTCGCCGCTTCCATCGAGACTGCGACGCCAGCAGCCATCATCGATTGCGCCCGTCCCCAGGTCCCATGAGTCCAGGTGGCCGGAAACGACGATCACCTGTTCGGGATGTTCGCTACCCTTGATGTCACCGATCACGTTTGCGCTTTCGACATCCGGCAGAGTTTGGGGCGTGAGAATCAATTTCATTCTCACTGGTCCCTGGTCGGACCAGATCCGCAATCAAATCTGCATCCTCCGCGGTGACCGCACCGGCTGGAATTTTCGGCGCATCCATTGCGTAATCCGTCTGTCCAGTATGAGCCAGCCGATAGTCGGCTCCGCCCACTGAACGAATCAAGCACGCAACAGCGCCTTGTCGCGCGGCCGCGCTTGGACCATCGGCTCTATAGACAACTGCCTCTCCGTACGCTTCGCCGCCACGACCTTCCGCGGCCATTTGTTTGTCGAACGGATAATTGAAGAGGACGATCTTGCCCGCGACTTTCTCGCGAGGCAGCGATTTTAGTTCATCAAAATTTTTGAGAGCGATGACTTCTGCTTCGATTCCATCCGCAGGGGTCGCGACGCTGTCCCCAAGCGCGCACAAGACAATTTTCTGCGTGGTGTTCGCTGCCTGTCCGGAAAATTGAACGAGCGCTGCTGTTTCTTCGCCGCGCACCCAATGCGGCACCATCACTCTTTCCAGCTGTACTTCGCATCCGATGGCCTTCAATTCGCTGGCGACGTACTCAACCGCCTTGGCCGCCTGCGCGGATCCGGTCAATCGCGGTCCGATGTTATTCGATAGATGTGCGACCTGCCTGTAAGCGTAGTCGCTGGTCAGAGCTGCCTGTTGCAATCGTTTCAGATCAGTGAGCGTCTGTGGCGAAAAGACGGCCGGCGTCGGCGATGGCGACGCGTTCGGACTCGAGTCTACCGCTGGCGTTTGCTGCGCATCAACTCGCTGAGCGCAGAAAAACAATGAAAGCGAGAGAAAAAAGGTTGCGCGAAAACGATTTTGCAATCCAAGCATCCCAAACTTTGTCAGAAGAGCCTTCAATCATCAATTATTGCAAACAGGGAATCGCGGTCGAACATCGCGCTGCCAGATCGCTTCTTTGTTACACGTCATGCAGTTTGTCATTCTGAGCGAAGCGAAGAATCTCAGTTTCTTTCTATCTACGCGTTCGCGAAGCCCGATAATTAGAGATGTTTCGCGTCGCTCAACATGACAGCAGGCGGCAGCTACTTCTCTTTGCGAAACTCGATCTCCTCACCAAACAGCTCGGGATTGTGTGCGTTTTTCGTCAAAAGCGCAGCAACGGCAGCTGAATCCCTGCTTTCCTTTGGGATCAGTTTGCGGTTCACGTTGCGCAAACTCAGACGCTTGCCGTCATCGGACAGTTTCCAAGCCACATAAGCATACTTGCGATCATTCGAGTTGAGGTCCTGAACGCTGGCAAACGGCGTCTCCGCGATGTCGGAGTGATAAGCGCGGAACAAATCTCCATCGTAGTAAACGACGTAAACGCTGTCATCGAGCTTGCGCACTTTCATCTTTTCTTTGCCGTCTTTAGAAGTCCAATCGCCAAGCAGTCGTTCCTGCACTTTTTGAGTGGGGCTCGGTGTGATTGGAACTTCGTATTCGCACGCACTGAAAGCCAGAATGCACAGACAAACCGCAATGCCGAAGCCAAGTCGGCGATGAATCAAATTCGATGAAGTCACGCGGTCTTGGTGGCCTCTGGGAACCGGCCTTCGTCGAAATCGATTAGATCAGGAATTGTGAGAATGTCGGTTCGATCACCGATGCCGTACTTCTTTTTCCTTTCCTCCAGCACCGAACTGGAAGAATCGCGCCACCCGAGTTTCGATGCGAATCCATTCCAGACAAAAAGGTCGCCTTCGTTTAAGCGGCCGCCCTTTTTCGAAACACCATTCAAGAATCTCTTCATCCGTTCCACCTTGTAGGACTCGGTCGCGAAGATCTCGATAATGGATCCGGAGGAAATTGCAGCATACTCCATCGGCCGCTTTCACCGCACCGAGGTTCTTGTGATAATCCTCATGCAGCTCGCCTCGGGCGTGCAGCCGAATCTTGTCCAGCATCCGCGGGAAATACATCATGCCCTTTGTCGTTTCCTTCGGGCTCGTCGGGTAAGTTGTCATACGCAATCGTAATCCGCCAACACCTGGCAGCAAATTCCGAAGATTGAATAGCGAATCCGCGCTTCGAGGGAATAATGACTCGGCCGTTTACTAAAGCGCACTGAAGATCGTGGCGTCGAACTGCGGATTCACTTTGATGGAGCGGACCGTTGTTGTTTCCAAGACCTTGTCTGTTTCGAGGTCGGTATCTGTGCTCGCAAAGGCAAACAGAACGCCATTTACTTTTCGGAAATCAGAAAAACGCGATTCGATCGTCGTTGGGGTCGGATCGATATCGACATGGAGCGGTCGGACGTCCCGACGCAGCCTGACCAACCAATTCCTTGAATCGATGTAAAGCGTTGTCGCGTATCCATCATTCATAGTAATGCGCAGTGCGTAGTAATCGACGCCATCGATTCTCTCGCGGCCGGCGAGATCAACGCGATGACCACGTTGACGCAACTCGTGCAGACCGACCAGTTTCCCCGGAAGTTCCACGCCGTGTCGAAGTGCAGCGGTCGCCGCCGCCGATTCTTCTTCAACAGCTGCTCCTTTGCCTTTCCACTGCCAGCCGCGGTCTCCATCGAACGCTTCCGTGTAAACATGTTTGCCGTGAGCCATCACATCGATTCGCATGCGACCTGGCCGGGCTGCCCGGTACCTTCCATCCACCTCAAAGTCTGGATCCACAATATGTAATTCCACCTCGATCGACTTTACCGCTTCGATCGCTGCTCGCCCTCCCATCGCTTTCGTATTTTGCTCAATCACCTCATCGACAGTTTGTGGAGCGCGCTTACAACACCTAATCCGCAACTGAGCGCGACAGCTAAGCAAACGCGCCACGGAAATAGCGTAGTCATTATGTAAGTACAAACGCCGCTGGCGGCGAATTTGTCTATGTATTTGGCGCCGATGCGCGACTATTCCTATCCAGGCCGCCCCACCGGATATGAGAGACTAATTTGAACTCTGGTCCATCAACGCCAGAATCCGCTCTTTTTTCGCGCCGTAATCGAGTGAATGAAAGCGCCGAATTTCGTCGAGGCGTCGCTGACCGTTGAGAGTATCGAGGTAACGCGTGTAGCTCGCTGCCAGCTGGCTTGTCTCCAGATAACGGCCACGCAGGTTTGCATCGCGAAATGCCTCGGGGCATTGGCGCGCGAAAAGGTGAAATCGCAGCCAGCGCCGGTCCATGCGCGAAACGCGCTGGGTTTTTCGAAAGAACGCGATAAACAAAAGCAGAACGAGATAGGTGTCGACCTGCGCCTGGAGCTCGAGATTGCGCGCAAAATCTTCGGAAGCGATCTCGCGAATTCCGCTTTTGAACTGAAGCGCCGCATGCAAGGCATGATTGAGTTCCTCCACGAACATGATCAGCGATCGGATATTTCGATCACCCACGCCTGCGCGCGGATCGTGTTGTTCGAGTTGTTCAATGAGCCAGCGCGAATAATAAATGCCGACGTAAAGTTGATCTCCAGCGCGTCGCAGAAATGTGCGTGCGAGTTCGCTTAATTCACGCGCGGATTTTCCAGCAAGGATCGACAATTGCGCGCAACGCCTCCGATCGATCATACAATCTTCCAGATTGATCCCGACCTGTGCGTAGGTTCGCTCAAACAACTTCTGGATTTGGCTAAAGAGGGTCTCGTTCACAGGCAAAGCGACGGGCGCGCGTCATCGTCCAGGTTGAGCAATCGATCCGAGAGTTGATTCAGCGCGAGGCGTACATCGCGAAATCGACCGGCCAATCCTTCAAAGACATCATCCAGTTCGCAGCGGCGTGCAGCGGCGTGTGAAGCGACAAGTTGATAGTTCGTCCGGCCGACTTGCTCATAAAATTCGAGATCCGGTCCGCCGCGCAAACTGCGTCGCTGTGCGTCCTCGTGAAAAATGCCGCTGATGAAAAGCGAGTAATTGCCGATGTGCGCGCGCAGCAAGAATGCCTGTTCGGGCGTCGCGCGCGTCAGCGCGATGAGCATGTCCGAAATGTATTGTTCGCCACAGGACGAATCCGCCGTGGCGGACTCGGCGCAGCGGCCGGGGTTTGCGGCACCTGTAATTGCTTCGCGCGCGAAAATGTTTCGAGCAACGACGCGACGTAATCGCAAAGTTTCCGGTCGCCGATCCCGCCCTGCTGCAAAACGTGGCGGGCCAGAACGTAAAAATAAAACTGAGACGAAATCCTGAGATGCCCGCAGTGATTCAAAATCGCGTCAACCAATCGCGGATGATCAAGAATGGAATCGCGTGTTTCCACATCGCTGAGAAGATCAACCAGAGAGACCTGGTCAGTTTGCGAACGCGCAAGCGTGCGCACGATGAAATCGAAATCAGCCGCAGTAAACCGCGCCCGACAATTCGCTCTGATCATCGGGACTTCATAATGCGCGAGAGACGCGCCTATGGCAAGTCAGATTACTAGGGCGCACCTTAAGGAACACAGGCATCCTTCCTGGGCCGCACCCGGGCTTCCGGGCACGCGTAGTTTAGAACCCAACTACTTTTGCGTCGGACTAATGGCGACAGGATTGCCTGTTGTGCCCGGCTCCTGCTTCGGATTTTCTGTGGCGATGTCCCTGATTTGCCTCGTGATCGCAACTGATTGGAACGTATCCGCACTCGAAAGTTGCTTCAAAAGCTCCTGAATCTTTGCGGCTTTGTCGTCTCCAATAACCATATCAACCTTTCGTTAGCGCTTTCACGGCGGCAGCTAGTTGATCTTTGGAAATCGTCGCCGCCTGTTTCTCGGCCATCAATGTAAGAATTTTACCACCGCTCAACCCAATCACAAGCGAGGTGAGCAGTTGCGCGACGGTCAGATGCACACCGGCCATCTCTCCGGTTAGCAGATCGACCGATGCCAGCGGACCGTAAATACCCCAAACCACTACAGACGCCACCGCGCCGACAAGAACGTTGCCGATCCAACCAGGCCGCCACACTTTCGCTGCCGCGTCAAACCGGGGATAATTAAATTCGCCGCTGATGGCGCAGTTAACGATTCCGCCGACCGCTCCACAACCGGCGATAAGCAGAATAATTTGCCAGATCGTCATAAAACCTCCACGCTCACACTGCACCGTTCGCACAGGCAATTAAAGCAATTTTGAGCAGATTCGGCCTAACGACTTTCAATCACGCGATTTTGGATGAGTTAGTTTTGCTCGCCGCGCAGCGAATCGCGCGGTAAGAGTGGAATCATGGCCGAGACGCATATGGGTCGATGTTACTGTGGAGCGTTGTAGATCGAAGTGCGCGGTGATCCTTTGGAGATGGGTTATTGCCATTGCGAAAACTGCCGGCGCTATTCCGCCGCGCTGGTAAGCGCGTTCACATTGTGGAAGAAAGAGAACGTCAATGTCGCCAAAGGCGAGGAATTCCTTGGCCGATTTAAAAGCAGCGAAATCAGCGACCGCGGGTATTGCACGAAGTGCGGGGGCCACATCATAGTCGAACATCCGACGCTCGGTTTAATCGATGTTCGCATCGGCGCTCTCCGGAATTTTCCGTTCAAGCCAAACGTGCACTTGAATTATTCAGAGACGATTCTTCCAATGCGGAACGGTTTACCGAAACTCAAGGATTTCCCCGCCGAAATCGGCGGCTCCGGCACGCTGCCGGAGTAGCCGTCGCGACTCTTACTATTGCAAGCCACTAGGCAAGCGTGGCGAGGAAAGGAGTTTGGCGAATTCGCTCCACCGTTTCTCGGGATCGGCGCCGCTTCGTTTCTCGATGTAGCGGCGCACCATGTCTTCCCCGAGATTGTAGTTGATCACGTAGCTTCGGTAACGCTGGATGAATTTCACCCGCTGCTGAGCGCGAGCTGGTTCCATCACTGCATATTTTTGCAACCATTGCACCGCGGCGTTCTCGTCGATCTCACCGTTGATCAATCTTCGCGCGGCCTCGTTTGCCGGCATAGCTGAGATCCTTTATCAAATCCTGCACGGCATAATATTCGTCTGCGCGTTTGGAATCGATCCCGGCCGCTGGAAACAAGACTTCCCTTTCGAACTTCATTCGCTCGGCCTTAGTCGGGAACGCAACGTCCCGGCCGAAATTCGCCGTCCCTTCGGCGATGAGCGATTGCGGTGAGAACAGTGCGTAAACCGAAAACTCCACCCAGCCGCGATCGCGGACCAGGTTCTTTTCCAGCAGCGAATTGTAAACGTGATGGCCGGGATAACCCTCGTGCGCCGCGAGATCGACCGCGCGATCGATGAAGATGGGCAGATCCGTATTCACCTGAATCACGCTATGGAAATTGCCTTTGTACCAATTGTAACCGCCCCACGGCTTATTGGTCACGTACTCGACGGTGAAACTTTCGTTAGGCGGAAGCGCAACGTGCGCCAGCGTCCGGGCGCGGCATTCCTTGATCGCGAGTTGAAACACGGTATCGAGTTTTTCCTTCGGAATCACAAACGGCTTGCGCCATATCTCGTACCGCTCCCACAACGGACCGCTTCCGCCGAGGAATCTTTGCCTTTCCAATTTTGCTTGCGGCAATGATCTGGTCGAAGTGCGAATCCGGAAAAGTCGGCGCAACTGCGTCGTAAAGCGCGCGCGACTCGTCGTCGAACTTTAATTTTTCGCCCTTCAACATCCGGACCCGCGCCGCCAGCGCGGCAACCTGTTTCTGCAAATATTCGCGCCGCAATTTGAGCATCTCATCGCCCGACGCTGCTGCATCGGGAATTTTCGCCAGGGTCGCGCTCAGTTCGGCGGCCTCGGCGCCGATCGCATCGAGCGATTTCTTTTCCTTCTCCGCTTGTGTTTTCCACTCGGCCGGTCCGTAAAACGCGTCGACATAATCGGGATCATGTTGTCCAAGTGCGAGCACGAGATGCACGTACCGCTCGGCGACGGCATTCATACCGTCTGCCGTCGCTCGCGCGCTTGGACTCATAGTTACCAAGCCGCAAAGAACGAAGAGAAATGCTGCTCGGCGCATTGAAGAATCTTTCACCACAGAGGACACGAAGACCACGAAGAAACACTAATCAGGAAGTCAGGAATCGAGGAACGGAATTTCCGAGATAGAAGGTAAAGTCGCGAGGGTAGCAGCGAGCGAGAGCGGGAGCCGAGCGAGTTTCAAAACATGAAAGCAGGGACTCGTCACCTCTCACGCGATACTCCTGCAGGTCAATTTTCCGGCTGTGATTGGCGGCTCGGGCCAGACCCTGCCGAAGTAACTGCTGCTTGCAGTTCTTAAATCTTAATTCTTCCTTCTGAGTTGAGATGACGGCCTGCCCAAATTAAAAGATTTCCCCGCTGAAATCGTCGGCTGCACTCTTGAATTTGCCTGCTCCCCAATACTTTCGGTGTCTAGATTTGACTCCATGTTACCAGCTATCCCGTGAGTTATCGCGCATCGGGATCAGTCCTCACTGCGAACTATAACCTGCAGTGCAGCGAATGAGATTGGCGCCAACCACGGGCGAAGTTTCATTGCATTTCGCGTTGAGGGGAGAATCACAGCAACCATGCGTGCTTCGCGAGCATGGACGAGTGCATTTCGAATTTTGCGAAATGCGTCTGGAAGTTTCGGCGTCCAGGCCGCAACAAAGTCTTCAACCGTCCAGTTTTCTCGAATTAGGGCTGGTGCGGTAAAGCCGCCTTCGAACTGACATTCCGCGCTAAAGTGGCTACGCAGCGGCTCGACTTCCTTCCACAGTGCACGCGGGTCCACCATCTCATTCAAACACGCAACAATCTTAGCCTCATCCGAAACACGCCAGTCCACCATCGCGTCTAAGATCCTTCGTGTCGCCACAGTCGTATCAACGAAACATTCGGGACTTAACAATGTCTGCTTGATTGTTCGACTGATCTTCTCATCTACGTAGTAAAAGGCTGCATATTCAAGGATCTGGTAGTAATGGAGGAATCGGCGAAATGTATCGGTCGCTTCTACAGCACCTTCGAACAGCCCGAGCAGATGAGGATCAAGTTCTCGCCCCCTGATAGATTTCGGAAATTGAGAAAAGGGGAATCGTAATGTCCGTTGCGGCGTGATATCGCTAACGTCATCGCCGTGAATCAAAATTCGCGGAGAGCTCCGATCAAAGTATGTCATGAAGAAATTGAGATGCTTCGCGAACCGAACGGCTTCGTTTTCATCCCAGTCGAAGTCCCGAATCCAAAAACTCATAGGCAGGTATGGGTTATTTGTCTCATTGGGATGAGCGCGTTGCCATCGAAGGAACGATTTGAACGAATCTAAATTCCGATGACCCGTCGCCGTCGGCGCTCCGGCCGGCTCGTACGAAGCAGCGAGTAATTGTACTTCTTCGCTGCTTGGACCAAAAGCGCACTCATGGCGCTTGCCAAACCAATCAAAACTGAATGATCGCGTCTTGAATTCGTCCGCAACAGGATAAGCCGTCCAGATGACCTCAAATGCTCTTTCCGATTTGTGCCATACGGCCGTGAAAAGCTTTGGGAGCAAAAGTCCATTCAGGACCGCCACTATCTTATCCTCCGCGGACCTGATGATCAGATTCATTGACTCATCATCCCACGGATTTAGCAAGACAACGCTGTCATCACGCGGTTTAAGCACCGCGTTCGGATGGGATTGCAAAAATCCGGCTAGTGCGGCGCGAATAGATGCTAAGCATTGGGCGGACCTTTCTTCCTCAGGCAACTCGCCCTCCAACTTTTTCTCAGCAGATGTAGATTTCTCGCGTCCTAGTTCACTCGCCAGCATAAAAAGACGAATTTCACCTTGTTTTTTTCCTATCGGCAAGCAAAACAGCCGGACCCTTTCGAGTCCGGCTGTTCGAATTCATTCTGTCATTCGGCTTAGTAGTCCATGCCGCCCGGAGGCATTAGAGGAGTTTTTTCCTTTTCAGGAACTTCCGTGACCAATGCTCTTGTCTCGCCGTAGCTTTGTGGAGGCGGATCGGTGGTGAGCAACTCCGAAGAGTTGACGAGCATGCAGGTTGGCGATGAATCCAGCGTTTGCATTTCGCCGTAGCGGTCATGATTTTAGAATCTCATCGTAACGATCGTGTCGGCCGATCCAAATCCAGACGAGGCCTTCGGGCCGTTCCTTGCCGACCGCGCGATAATGCAGCCCGATCCGCGCTGACCAAAAGATTTCGACTTTCTTGAGGCGAAGCGAGGAATGTCGCGGATCACGCCGCAGAAGCGCAAACTTTTCATCAGCCAGTTGCTGAACATCCGGTGGGAGCGCTCGATAGTGAAACCAGAATTGAGGTGTCGCAAAATGTTTCAAAGCGGGGTGCAGCGACCTGCCTCGAAATCCTCATCGGCTTGTTTTGCAAGATGATCGAGTTTACCCGCGACAACGTCCTCTTCGAATTTGCGATCCCACGCGTCGGCTACAAAGTCTTCAAACCATTTGGTAAATGCCGCGAGTTGGTCGCTCGGCAAGCGTTCGACTGCGGATTCAATCTCCCCAACACTCATGCTTTTATTTTGCGCCAGCGGTTGCGTCAGCGCAAACGAAACAGCCGGACCCTTTCGAGTCCGGCTGTTCGAATTCATACTGTCATTCGGCTTAGTAGTCCATGCCGCCCGGAGGCATTAGAGGAGTTTTTTCCTTTTCAGGAATCTCGGTGACCAATGCTTCGGTGGTGAGCAACAGGCCCGCGATGGACGCGACGTTTTGCAACGCCGTGCGCGGGACCTTGATAGTCATGCGCTTGATTTGTCAGCTGGGCGAAGGCGGAGAAGTTGGCGCTGCCGGCAATGCAGGCGCGCTGGTCGGGCGTTTCTCGATAAGAGTCGCTACCGCCGGGCGCAGACTCATCAAGTTCTTGAGCAGATTAAACCAAAACGGCGCGCCTAACGCCAGCAGCCCTGCCGTCGCAAGTATCCCGACAAGGTGAGCTATGAACAGCGCCACTGATCGCGGCAAGCGGACGGCGTGCGCCCAAGTTGGCGTCGGATCTTTATCCCACCTGCCTAAGAACCGCTGAGGCAGAAGATCAAAGCCAGCTTCGTCCAGGGTTTTCTGCAACTCGGCGAAAGCTATCTTTCGGGCCTGCTGGTACGCATATGCCCCTTGCGTTTGCAAGTTGGCATAGTCCTGTAGCAATACTTGGGTGTCTGGTTTGTTGTCGGGATCTGTCGCGAGCAACTCCGCAATATCTTTCTTGATACTGTCTTGGGTGGCTTTGGAGAAATCGTAATCGGGAGGCAGTTTACGCTTCGGGAACTTTTCTACCCAATATTTGTACGCGGCCTTGGCCATCGCAGCGGAGGTCGGCTTGGCAGCGCCTTCTACTTTGGAAGCGGCCTGGTACGCCTGGGCAAATTCACCCAGCGGAAATTCGGCACTAGGCGGCTCGGCAAGTCGTTTTTTAAGAGCCTCTGTGTAATGCGCTTGATCAGCTGGCGTAGGCAGATCAGTCAAAGAGAAGAGTGGATGATCGCGTAACCAGAGGAGATATGCATGATAAGCCGGCGTATCTGATGGTTCGACAATTTCGCCGCCCTTTTCCAGGACGCCGGGTGCCGATTTGACTAACGCCTCCACCAACTTCGGTTGATCGCGCAACTGGCGATAGATTTCCGCTGTGTCCAACTGGAGAATGAACGCTGCACAAATCGAGCAAACGATCGTTACAACGCGAACATGCGTTTGGAACCATTGCTCGGCCCGATCCTGGGCGCTACCGAACCAGCGCTGAAATCGATCGTACGCTTCCGTCGTCGCCCGCTCAACCGTTGTGCCGAAGTTCGCCAGTGAATCGAGGACGGCTTTTTGCTGTTCGGGCGTCGTAAAAATCTTGGCGATTTTCTCGATCGCCTCGAGTTTCGTTTTCGATTCTTCTGCTGGCTGGTCCGGCTTGGCCAGAGAACCGAGCAAACGGTTGGCAACGTCAACCAACTCCGGACAAACATCAAGTATCGCCGCCTCAGTTTTGGTCAGATCGGCAATCTCATGGACGATTCGATAAATTTCTCCGGGACGGATGGCGCTTCCAAGCGCGGTGGCGGCGCGTAAGCTCGAGAAAACGCCCCAAGGCGCGGTACGGTTGGCCGTGACCGTCAGTGTTTCGACGCCCTCACTCTTTTTTGCTTCGTCGAGCGCTTTTTTCGCTAAGTCGAGAGCGTTTTGCGCTTTATCCCGTGTTTCTGTCGCCTGCTTCGTTGCCACAGGATCGGTCGTGCCTACTTTCGCCAACTGCTCGTTTGCCTTTTTCCAATCCTTCTCCGCTTGCTCGACCCTGGCTTGCGCGCCGTCCGCAATCTTTTTTGCTTCGTCGAGCGCTTTTTTCGCTAAGTCGAGAGCGTTTTGCGCTTTATCCCGTGTTTCTGTCGCCTGCTTGGTTGCCACAGGATCGGTCGTGCCTACTTTCGCCAACTGCTCGTTTGCCTTTTTCCAATCCATCTTCGCTCGCTCGAGCGCGTTTTGCACTTTCGCCAACTGCTCGTTTGCCTTTTTCAAATCTATCTCCGCTTGCTCGACGTTGGCTGGCGCGTTTTTGACGTCGTCCGCAATCTTTTTGGCTTCGTCGAGCGCTTTTTTCGCTTCGTCGAGCGCTTTTTGCGCTTTATCCCGTGTTTCTGTCGCCTGCTTCGTTGCCACAGGATCGGTCGTGCCTACTTTCGCCAACTGTTCGTTTGCCTTTTTCCAATCCATCTCCGCTCGCTCGACCCTGGCTTGCGCGCCGTCCGCAATCTTTTTGGCTTCGTCGAGCGCTTTTTTCGCTTCGTCGAGCGTTGCCAGTTGCAAATCCTTCTCCGCTCGCTCGACCTTGGCTTGCGCATGCGTTGCGGCGTTGCCGCGAAGCAGTCGGTCTTTTTTTCGCCAAATCGAGTCGCTAAAAATCGGGTCGCGTAAAATCTGGTTCGCCAACGATTGCGCTTGCTCCTCTAATTTCGGATCGATTGTCTGAAACGTCAGCGCGAGTGCGTTCGCTAGATTCTTGCCGCGGAGCGATAACGCCGCGGAGACCATCTGCACAATGATCGTGATCAACAGGCTGAGCACAGTCATGATCACCGCGAACGCGATGATCATATCGAATGTGTTTAGCATGAATTTAACTCTAGCCTGCATGACATCAGGTTGGTCATGAGTTGTCCAGAGAAAATTTCAACAAAATGCAATGCCTGCTTGTCCCAGCTGCCATTGGTAAATCAGGCGAGATGTCGCCCGAGTAACGGGATTGAATCTCTCAACTGAAGCAAAGCGTTCTCTCAACCGTCAACTTCTGCCCGACGACCTACTGAAGGTAAACATCTCCCGGTGGCAATTCGTCTTACTCAGGCGCATAACAGCTGTCGGCCGATAACAGCAAGCAGAATGATGTAGCCTGCAACTGCAAAAACTACCTTGCCCCAAAAGAAGAACAGAGCTGCCCAATTGATAACTGCAGGAGCCGAGAACGTTGCGTCAGGCGAAACTTTCTGTTTTTCCTTAATGCGATTGAAAATGCCCCATGCCAGCGATTGGTAGGCGTACTGTAAGAGATCGAAGCCAAGCGCGAGGACGTAAAGGGCAAAAGAATACGAGAGTGTCGCCACAAAGCTGACATTCCGGCGGGGCTCGCCAGTTTTAAGCACCCACAGCACTCCAATCCCTGCTAGGGCCAATTGTCGAGTGACCGTGCTCAGTGAGGCAGTCCTATCCTCGTAAATCTTTCTGAGGTCTTCGCGTTTCATGGTATCGCTGCCGGCCCTGGGCTGTCTGTCCCGGTAGTCGCAAGTCGAATCGCAAATTCAGTAAGTCTCGATACAAACGTGTCGATTGCGAGTCTAGGAAATCCAGCTTCCCTTAATCTCCACATTTGACCCGAGTCTTGGACCAACGTTGCAAACTCTTCGACACCTATCTGGCCCTTGCTCAATAGCTCCAACTGTGGTGCTACGAACTGAAGGAAATCCTCAGTATCTGCGCGAGCTTCGGATGTGTGTTCTTTAAACGATTGCTCTGCAATCTCCTCTCCTTCTTCCCTGACCTTTCTCAAAATGACAACGATTTCACTCATCAGTAATCCTTCTCGTCTGATCTCAATCGCAAATCTCGAAGCAAGCAAGACGAAAGAATACGATTCGCGCTGCTCGTTCGTAGCTCCAAACACTCGATTCTGAATGTCGACCTTGGCGCTATAGTCAAATCGACTATCATTTGCGGGAGTGAAACCGAAAGGATCCCTCCAGTTGCCGTAACGATCGCAGCGATAATCTGCGGACTGACGGTGTCCTCGGCGAACAACATGCGCTGGATAGTAATAATCACTACCCCGCCGTTCGAGCAAAACAAAACAGCCGGACCCTTTCGAGTCCGGCTGTTCGAATTCATACTGTCATTCGGCTTAGTAATCCATGCCGCCCATGCCGCCCGGTGGCATTGGTGGAGTTTTTTCCTTCTCAGGAATCTCCGTGACCAATGCTTCGGTGGTGAGCAACAGGCCTGCGATGGACGCTGCGTTTTGCAGCGCGCTGCGGGTGACCTTGGTCGGATCGACGATACCGGCCTTTACCAGGTCGGTGTATTCGCCGGTGGCGACGTCGTAGCCTTCGTTGCCTTTGCGCTTCTTGATTTCCTCGACAACGAGCGCGCCTTCTGCGCCTCGCGTTATAGGCAAGTTGACGCGTCGGCTCTTCAATGGCGCGGCGCACGATTTGCACGCCGATCTTCTCGTCGCCTTCGAGGTTTTTCATGTTGTCGAGCGCTTTCTGCGCACGCAGCAATGCGACACCGCCGCCGGGGACGATGCCTTCCTCGACTGCCGCACGAGTGGCGTGCAACGCGTCTTCGACGCGAGCCTTCTTCTCTTTCATCTCGGTCTCGGTCGCAGCGCCGACGTTGACGACTGCAACGCCGCCCGCGAGTTTCGCGAGGCGCTCCTGGAGTTTCTCGCGATCGTAATCGCTGGTCGTCTCTTCAATTTGACGACGGATCTGGGCGACGCGGCCCTGGATATCGGCTTTTTTGCCTTCGCCTTCGACAATGGTGGTGTTTTCCTTGTCGATCGTGACGCGTTTGGCTCTGCCCATGTCTTCGAGCTTGATGTTCTCAAGCTTGATACCGAGGTCTTCGCTGATGAGTCTGCCGCCGGTCAGCACCGCGATGTCTTCCAGCATCGCCTTGCGACGATCGCCGAAGCCCGGAGCTTTGACCGCGCAGACCTGCAACGTGCCGCGCAATTTGTTCACGACCAGAGTCGCGAGCGCTTCACCTTCCACGTCCTCGGAAATAATGAGGAGCGGCCGGCCGGCTTTCGCGACTTTCTCGAGCAACGGAAGCAAATCCTTCAAGCTCGAGATTTTTTTCTCGTAAATGAGGATGTACGCGTTTTCGAGAATGGCTTCCATCGCCTCCGCGTTGGTCACGAAGTAGGGCGACAGATAACCTTTGTCGAACTGCATGCCCTCGACCACCTCCAGCGTGGTCTCGATCGATTTGGCTTCCTCGACTGTGATCGTGCCGTCCTTGCCAACCTTGTCCATGGCGTCGGCGATAATCTCGCCGATCGTCTTGTCCCAGTTGGCCGAAACGGTCGCCACCTGTGCGATTTCAGTGCGATCGCTGACTTTCTTCGAGAGCTTCTTCAGCTCCTCGACGATTGCATCGACACCTTTCATGATGCCGCGCTGCAACGAAGTCGGGTTCGCACCGGCAGTGACGTTGCGCAGACCTTCGCGGTAAATGGATTCCGCGAGGATCGTCGCTGTGGTCGTACCGTCGCCGGCCACGTCGGATGTTTTAGATGCGACTTCGCGCACGAGCTGAGCGCCCATATTTTCATACGGGTCTTCGAGCTCGATCTCTTTCGCGACCGTCACACCGTCCTTGGTGATCGTGGGGCTGCCGAATTTCTTATCGAGAATGACGTTGCGCCCGCTCGGGCCGAGTGTGGCCTTCACGGCTTTCGCCAGTTTCTCGATACCGCGCAACAAGGTGTGCCGCGCGTTTTCATCGAATTGTAATTGTTTAGCTGCCATAAGATTTAGTTGATAGTTATTGGTTGAGAGTTGATAGACGGGATTAGCCGATAATGCCGAGGATGTCGTCCTCGCGCATGATCAGGTAATTCTGATCGTCGATTTTGATTTCGGTGCCGCCGTATTTCGAGATCAGCACCTTGTCGCCCTTCTTCACCGTGAAATCGACTTTCTTTCCGTTGTCATCGATTTTGCCGGTGCCTAAAGCGACCACTTTCCCCTCTTGTGGTTTTTCCTTGGCGGTATCGGGGATGATGATCCCGCCTTTTTTCACTTCCTGCTCTTCAAGCGGCTGCACCAGCACCCGGTCTCCGAGCGGTTTTACATTAACTGTTGCCATAAGTTGTTGTTATCACTCCTTTTGGTTTGTTGTTTGTGCCGGTGCCCCGAAAACTTCGAGCGCCATCCGGCAAATTGTTTCCGTTATTTCTTCTTGTCGTCGTCAACGACTTCGAACTCTGCATCGACAACGTCGCCTTCGCGCTTACCCGCGCCTTCTTCCGCGCCTCCGCGCGGCTGCGCCTCGGGGCCCGGGCCTGCTCCTGGAGGCGGACCGGCCTGGGCTGAGGCTTGCTTGTAAAGATCGGCGCTGATTTCCTGGAACTTGTTCTGTAATTCGTCGTAGGTCCGCTTCATCGCGTCGGCATCGTTGCGATTGATCGCGTCACGCACTGCGGCAATGGCGTCTTCGACTTGCTTTTTCTTGTCGCCGGAAATTTTGTCGCCCAGCTCTTTCAATTGCTTCTCGCTTTGATAAGCCAGCATGTCGGCATTGTTCTTGATCTCGATCGCTTCCTTGGCTTTCTTGTCCTCTTCTGCGTGCGCTTCAGCTTCACGCTGCATTTTTTCGACTTCGTCTTTCGAAAGACCGGAGCTGCCAGTGATGGAAATCTTCTGTTCCTTCCCAGTGCCAAGATCTTTGGCGCTCACGTGCAGAATGCCGTTAGCATCGATGTCGAAGGTGACTTCGATCTGCGGAACGCCGCGCGGCGCCGGTGGAATCCCATCGAGATGGAATGTGCCGAGCGTTTTGTTGTCGCGGCTCAGTGGGCGCTCGCCCTGAAGCACTTTGATTTCTACGCCGGGTTGATTGTCGCTGTATGTCGAAAAGATCTGCGATTTGCGTGTCGGGATCGTAGTGTTGCGCGGAATCATCGGTGTGGCTACGCCGCCTGCGGTTTCAATCGCCAGGGTCAACGGCGTTACATCGAGAAGCAGCACATCTTTAACTTCACCTTTAAGGACACCGCCCTGGATGGCCGCACCGACCGCAACGACTTCGTCGGGATTCACGCCTTTGTGTGGTTCCTTACCAATTAGATCGCGCGCGACCTGCTGCACTTTTGGCATGCGCGTCATGCCGCCGACCAGCACGAGCTCATTGATGTCCTTCTCTGTGACCTGTGCGTCCTTGAGACATGCCTTCACAGGCGGAACGGTTCGCTGGACCAGATCATCCGTGAGCTGTTCCAGCTTTGCGCGGGTTAGTTTTTTCTGAATGTGCTTCGGCCCGCTCGCATCCGCTGTGATAAACGGCAGATTAATTTCGTATTCCTGCGAGCTCGACAACGCGATTTTAGCTTTTTCGGCTTCTTCCTTGATTCGCTGGATCGCGTCCGGCTGCTTCGTTAGATCGATGCCGGTATCTTTCTTAAATTCGTTGACGATCCAATCCATGATTTTCGCATCCCAATCGTCACCGCCAAGGTGCGTATCACCGTTAGTGGCTTTCACTTCAAAAACGCCATCGCCAATCTCGAGAACGGAGATATCGAACGTGCCGCCACCCAAATCGTAAACGGCAATCTCCTCGTCCTTCTTCTTGTCGAGGCCGTAAGCGAGCGACGCTGCCGTCGGCTCATTAATGATTCGCAAAACTTCCAGGCCCGCGATTTTACCCGCGTCCTTGGTAGCGTTGCGTTGCGAATCGTTGAAATACGCCGGCACAGTAATGACTACCTGCGTGATTTTTTCGCCGAGCTTCGCTTCAGCGTCGGCCTTTAGTTTCGACAAAATCATCGCCGAAATTTCCGGCGGCGAAAATGTCTTTAGCTGGCCGTTCACCTCCACTTGCACATGTGCGTCGCCATTAGCGGCTTTCACAATTTTGTAGGGGACGCGTTTCTGCTCTTCGTGCGCCTCATCGAACTTGCGGCCCATGAATCGCTTGATTGAAGAAACCGTGTTCTGCGGATTCGTCACCGCCTGACGTTTCGCGGCCTGGCCGACCAATCGCTCGCCGCTTTTTGTGAATGCGACAATCGACGGCGTCGTGCGCGCGCCTTCACTATTTTCCAAAACTACCGGGTCGCCACCCTCCATCACGGCCATGCAGGAGTTGGTGGTACCCAAATCGATACCTAAAACTTTAGCCATAAATTGAAAATTCCTTTCTGCTTCGAGTTCGCCGACGAACGGGCTCACCGTGGCGAGACTGCTAGTTACACCTGTAGATTCTATAGCAAGGCCTGGGCCAGCCTGCCTGCCTCGGTCTAAGTCGTTCTTTACGAGGGATTACTGTTGATTATGGGTTCTACGGGCCCGTCCAAACTGAGCCAATTCGGCTCGATTTAGCTGTCGTAGTCGCCGTTCGTGTGCCAGCACGGCACTCTTATTCTGGGGAGGACAGGCTGCCAGCCTGCAGCCGCTCGCAACCCGGCGGCAACAAATTTGCATGGCAATTCAAGAACGCGCCGATTACCCGTCTCGGCTTCCGAGGCCGGAAAAGCCAACGGCCTTTGCTTCCCCTGAGTGACCATTTGTGTTGAAATTGCGCCGGCAACACGAACAAATTTCTTTTTCTCGCGGGCAGTTGACGCGATAAACTTTCTGGGATGCGACAGTATCAAGATCTGCTCCGGCTCGTACTCGAGAAAGGTCAGCTCCGAACGGATCGCACGGGCACGGGAACGTTATCTGTGTTCGGAGCACAGGTGCGATTTGACCTGCGCAGGGACGGACCGGGATTTCCGCTGCTCACGACAAAAAAGCTGCACATCAAATCGATCGTTCACGAGCTGCTTTGGTTTTTGCGCGGTGATACCAATGTTCGTTACCTCAACGAACATGGTGTGACGATCTGGGACGAGTGGGCTGACGAAACCGGCGATCTCGGCCGCGTCTATGGTGCGCAATGGCGCGACTGGCGTGGCGCAAACGGCGTGCGGGTGGACCAAATCGACAATTTGATTACGCAAATCAAATCAAATCCGCAAAGCCGCCGCCTCATAGTGAGCGCGTGGAATCCGGCTGAGATCGACAAGATGGCATTACCACCGTGTCATCTCCTCTTCCAGTTTTACGTTCAGGACGAGGAACTCAGTTGTCAGCTTTACCAACGAAGCGCAGATCTGTTTCTCGGTGTCCCGTTCAATATTGCCTCATACGCACTGCTTACGATGATGGTGGCGCAGGTGGTGGACCTTACTCCGGGCGACTTCGTCCATACCTTTGGCGATCTGCATCTTTACAAAAACCACCTGGAACAAGCACACGAGCAGCTTTCACGGGAATGTCGATCCTTGCCACGGATGAAACTGAATCCCGCGGTAAAAAACATTCACGACTTCAAGTTCGAAGATTTCGAGCTTGTCGGCTACGACCCGCATCCATCGATCAAAGCGCCCATCGCGGTATAGCGCTCCGAGGAGCTACAGGCTGACAACCCGTGCTTCCCATAGATTTGAACTTCGCGCATCGCGTGGGTTTAAAAGCAGTGTGAGGATCGCGATTGCGCTACCGATCTTTTTCTGCGCTGCCATTTCATTGCGCGCACAGACTTCAGTCGAAATCGACCTGGAGGAACAGATGGCTTACTTGCTGCAAAATGGACGGGTCGCTCTCGCCTCGCCAATTTCGAGCGGTCGTTACGGGCATCTCACCGAGAAGGGTTCCTTCAAAGTCCTAGAAAAGGAACGAACCCATTATTCGAGTATGTACGGCAAGATCGTCGATTCTCGCGGGAACACCACCGTTGCCGACGACGATGCGGACATGCCGATCCCGCCCGGAGGGAAATTTATTCCGGCGCCAATGCATTACTTCATGCGGTTCGCCGGTGCCCAGGGAATGCATGCCGGATGTCTACCGGGCTATCCGGCTTCGCACGGCTGTGTCCGGATGCCGGAACAATACGCGATTGCGTTCTTCAACTCAGTCAGTGTTGGCACACCGGTCACGGTGTACGGAAGGACGCCAACCGGGCGCTACCTGGGCAATCATGACCGGCATTTCCAAGGGGCCCTAATAGATTTGGAGACTCACGCTTCGATCCAGGATCTGCTCCGCCTCCGCCACCTTGGTAGTAGCGATACATCCTAAACTTTTTGTTGCGCGCCGAGTGGCAAGCAGCCGACACACGGCTGCCAACAACAAAACGGGGAAAGCGAAAAGCGAAGGGTGTTGTGTGTTACGGCCGCTGTTCGGGCGCCGTTTTATCAACACTGTTCGCACTGGCCGTCTTTGGCCCACGCGAGAGATCAACCAAGTCAGCCAAGATGTTGAGCGCTTCGTCGCGCTCCGGATCGATCGCCGGTGTCTTTGTGTCATCATCCGCGCTGCCAGCGCCCGCGATCAAATCTGTATCCGCATCCGAAGCAGCGTCGGGATCAACTTTGGGAACAGTGCCATTCTTCTTTGCCTCAGCCAATTTCCCTGGATACATGATCAATTGGAGATTCGGTTTATCAACCGTGTCGAGCGTCACCCGATAAATTTGCGGCTCCTCCTGATTCCGCGCCAGGCGTTCCTTCGACCGCGTTTCCTTGCGCAGCTTGTCGTTCTGAAGCTCCTTCTTTCGCTGGTCTTCGTTTAGCGAAATCCGATTCTCATCGAGCTTGTGACGCAAACGATCAATGTCCTCCATCACGTAGTGGAATTCCGGGTCGTTCTTGACGCGCTCTTCCGAGCGCCGCCGCAGTTGATCGATAAACAAGGAATGGCTGTCCGACCACTTTGTATATCTCGCCTTAGCCACCTCGTCATAGGGAAGGGCGTTCTTTAGTGCGCCTTCGCCAAATTCCGGAAGATCGCTCAAGCTCGGCAGAATAACGTCGGAAGCCACGCCGTGAAGCTGTGTGGAGCCGCCTGCCACCCGATAAAATTTTTGGATCGTCAATTTCAACGCACCGTCCTCATCCGAATGGCTGCCCAGCAGTGAAGCGAACCTGCCAATCGGAAGAATGGTCTGCACAGTCCCCTTGCCGAATGTGTTTTTGTCCCCGACGATCACGGCGCGACCATAATCCTGGAGGGCGGCTGCGAAAATTTCGCTTGCGGACGCGCTTTGCCGGCTGGTCAAAACGACCATTGGTCCGGAATAGGCGATGCCGGGATCGGGATTGGCCGAAACCCTGATGCTTCCGTTATAATCTTTCGTCTGAACGATCGGACCGGACTTCAAAAACAGGCCCGTGAGCGAGAGGGCTTCCTCTAACGAGCCGCCCCCGTTTCGCCGCAGATCGATGACCAAACCGGCGATGTTTTCTTTCTTCAGCCGCTTGAGCAATGCCAGTACATCGCGCGTCGTGCTTTTCTGGTGCTTGTCCATGTCGGCATAAAACGAAGGCAGCGTAAGCCATCCAAGTTTTATGGGATCGCCGTTCTCGTCCTTCCTAATAATGATATCGGCTCGGGCTTCCTGATCCTTCAGCTTAATTTCATCGCGCACGAGTTCGACATTTTTCCGGCGAGAAGGGTCTGTTGCGTCCGAAGGAATCACAAGCAGACGCACGTGCGTGCCTTTCTTCCCGCGGATCATCTCGACAACTTTGTCCAACCGCATCTCGCGAACATCGACGTAATCGGCCGGGCCCTGCGCCACAGCACTGATCCGGTCGCCTACCTTAAGTCTCCCATCGACTTGTGCGGGCCCGCCAGGAACCAAGCTTTCAATTTTCGCGTAACCGTCCTCCGACCGAAGCATGGCGCCGATGCCCACAAGCGAGAGGCCCATGTTGATGCTGAAATTCTTCATGTCGGCCTTGCTTAGGTATTCCGAATGAGGGTCATATGCCTGGGCAAGAGAATCGAGAAAGAGCTTCATTTGCTCGTCCTTGTCTTCCTCATGCACGTTGCGGGCCAGGCGATCGTAGCGACGCGCAACCAGCTGCGGAGCAGGCTCGATGGGATGTTCGCTCAACTGCTCCTGTAAGAGCTCGTTGGCGATCCGACCGCGCCAGAGTTGATCGGCTTCCGCTTCATCCTTTGGCCACGGCGATTTTTGACGGCTCAGCTCAACGGTCGCGTTGCCCTTGAAGTCGATCGGCTGCTTTAGCAGCTCCTTTATTTTAGCGACGCGATCATCCAGACGTTTGGTATAGAGGGCGTAAATCTCGTATGCGGGTTTGAGGTTACCGAGCAGGACGTCCCCGGCCATCGAACTGCCATACTTCGCATTTAGCTCATCGACATCCTTCTGAGTAAAAAAGAGATGGCTGAAATCGAGCATCTCCAGATACGTCTGCAAAAATTTTCGCGAAACGTCCTCATTGAGCTTTTGACGGGTGTAATGGCCCTCCTCCAGGAGGCGCCCAACCGACATGGCGATTGTTTCTCTCGACGCCGCCGTTGCCGGCGGAGCCGCGATTGTGGCCGTAAGAAGAATGGCGCAAAGCGCCAGTGACTGTCGTAGAGATGATCTCATCTGTGAAAAAGCGGTTTACCACACTCGCAGATTTCAGCAGAGAGCGCAAGATGACGAGATGGGATTGACATGTAAGTGAATGAGACAATCAACAAAGGGGAACATTCAAATATTCGTAAAAACTCCTGCCTTCAGTTGTAACCAAGGGCAGTTAGAATGAAACGCGCAATGATTCACGAGACGTTCTGCGGCGGCATCTTTGAGACAAATTGCTATCTCCTCGAAGCACCGGGAGGCTCGATCCTTTTCGACGCTCCGGACGGGGCTTGCGAGTGGGTCAGGTCACTCGCGGTCGATCTGAAACTTTTGCTTCTGACTCACGGACACGTCGATCACGTGCAGGATGTCGCCAGGATCAAGCGGCAGTTCGATTGTCCAATCGGCTGTCACCCGCTCACTGCGCCGATGATTTCGGACCGAAAATTTTTCCGCAGCTTCGGATTCGAACTCGAAATTGAGCCAGCGCAACCTGATTTTCTTATCGAAGAAACGCCGAGCCGGGATTTTCTCGGTCTTCAATTCCAAGTGTTGGAAGTTCCCGGCCATTGTCCCGGCAGCCTTTGTTTCTTTTTGCCGAATGATCGACTGCTTATTGGCGGTGACGTGCTGTTTGCCGGCAGCATCGGCCGCGGAGATTTACCGGGCGGAGATATCGATCTGTTAGTACACGAGATCAGGAAAAAATTATTTCCCCTCGGCGATGAAGTCACCGTGCTCCCCGGGCACGGGCCGCCGACGAAGATTGGAACCGAGCGCCGCACGAATCCATTTGTCGGCCTAGCGTAGCGTCAACCCCTCGCGATCTATTGAAGCTGAAATCAGGCTAGCCTAGATCGGCGAGAAGAGAAGCAATCGGCGTGAGGTCGTCGATCTTCGCCACTATCTCTCGCAGGGAGCGCATCGCTCTTGGAACGTATCGCAGAAAGTGCTCATGTCCCCGGACCAAACCCAGAAAGCCATAAGCCCCCAGCGCCTGCATCAGGCGTTGCATCGCGCATAGCTGGAGGGTGTTGTCGAACTGTCGGTCAACTGTTCCATTGTCCGTCTGTTTTTGCCGGTAATAACTAATCAACTCAGATCGCTCTGCGCCTGAAAGCTCGACATACGGATCAAAAAACAATGATGCCAGATCATATTCAGCCAACCCCGGTCGCATCCCCTGAAAATCAATTAGATTAGCCTGTCCGTTCTGAATAATGACATTTTGCGATTGAAAATCGCGATGAACCAAGACCCTTGGCAAACTCGCCAGACGTTTTGAAATTTCGCGCAAACCGGGAAGGGCTGCCAACTCCTTGCGTTTTGACTCGCTAACGGTGAAATAGCGGCCGAGGCAATTGTTAAAAAAGTATCTCTGTTCCCAACGGTAAAGCGCGGTGTTAAACTCGGCGGGCAAATGCTCCTCCATTTCCACGCGCACGGACTCCGGCAGACTGTGAAGTTTTATAATTTCATCGAGCGCTGATTCGTAGAACGCGCGGCGGACTAGCCAGCTGTCGTGCCGATAGCTGTAGAGATCCTGCTCACCCAGGTCCTCGATCCAGATGAGGCCTTCCGCTTCATCGTGAAAATAAATTTTAGGGACCCGGATTCCGTGGATGTCGAGAAATTTCGCGATCTCGACGTAATGCCGATTTTCATCGCGCTCCAGATTGTACTTAACCAGGATGAGCGCCTGATTCGCCGAGCAACGAATCCGATAAAATTTTCGATCGGATCCACCTTTTTCGATCGGGTGAATTTTTACATCGGTTACATCCAGCCGCGGGAAATGCATCCGTGTTCGCCGGAGAAGAAATTCGGTCCTCATACTAGATGTCGCTGTTTCGATAGGCACCGCTGACCTTTTTTTGGGAGCGGACAATACAACCATAAAGCTGACTTTTGGAAGCAATTTGTGAGGCTGGCCACAAAATTGTGTCTTCAAGAACGGCTCCTGCGTCGACGTGGCAATTTTCTCCGACCACCGAGCAGCCGCGCACCTCAGCGCTCGGATCAACAGTCGCTGATTTCGCGATGCGCTCGGGCCAATCGCGTGTTCTGATGTAATAAGGCATCCAATGTTCTCGTAGAATTGTGCGATGCACATCGAGATACTCAGCCCGCGAACCGATGTTGAACCACTTTCGGTCGTTCATCATCAGGCCGCCGATCTTACCATCCTTGCCTATCCAATCCGCAACAATCGGAATGAATGAAATTTTTTGTCGCGAGGGAATCTGCTTGAAAACGCTCGGATTCCAAACAGCGACATTCGCGAAATCAAGATTTCCCGTCGTGCCGTAGCGATTCACAATATCCACAACGCGGTGATCGTGAAGAGCCACGTCCGAAGCCAAGCCTGTATTGCGCAATGCGAGCGTAACGTCGTTCCCCCGCCGAAAATGTTCGTCGATCAAGGGTTGCAGGCTGATGTCGGTCAAGATGTCGCCGCTGTAAGTCAGGAATGGATCGCCACCGAAATAACGTTCCGCATTCTTGATTCCGCCTCCGGTCTCAAGCAGGTCCGACTCGTGAACCAGCGTAACCGAATGGCCATCATACTCATTATCGCAAAAAAAGTTTTCAAATAGTTTGGCCTGCTTGTGCGTGTTAATGACAAACCTTTCCACTCCCGCGTTGATTAAATGATCGAGCGCAAAGGTGATAAGCGGCTTTTGAAAAATCGGGATGAGGGGCTTCGGTAAATCGTCTGTCAGCGGTCGCAGGCGTGTACCGAGCCCAGCAGCGAGAACGAAAGCTTGCGTGATTGTGTTCATCGCACCACAGACTCAGTTAAGGCGGAAGAAAACTATTTGAAGCGCGATTAACTCAATCGCGTGGAATTTCCAGCGAATCCGTCACTCGCAATCTGTTCACAACAAGGTCGCCGATTTCAACGTGCCTGATTTTCGCTCGACCAATGACGAGGCGGCCGACCGCTACGACACCCAATGCAAACGCTCCAATCGCCAGCGTCCCGAGTGCGAGAGCTCCGACGCTCTGCGCTCCGACGGCCAATGCGCGAATGCGCATCGACTCAAGCTCATTCTGTTCTGCCTCGTGCATACTGTGGTAAATTGTCGGCAAGCTTAATCCACGATATTCGATCCTCCGTCCAGATATGGTCGGCTGGATTAACGATTTCAGGCTGATCGAAAGTGGCAACAGCGACATCGACTTCATCGGCATCGCGTCGGCTCGCGAAAGTTAGCGCGCTGCCGCACGTCGCGCAGAACGAGCGGATGCGCCCGCACCATGCGATTTCAAGTGGTTTTCCCTTCGTAAATTTAAAATTGCTCCGCTGAAACGAAGCCCAGGTCACAAACGGCGCGCCAGCGCTCTTGCCACAATCTTCGCAGTGGCAATGAGTGACATTGTAGAGCTCGCCGATGCCTTCGTATCGCGCAGCACCGCACAGGCAACCGCCGCAAATCGTCTTTGGCTCCGTTTCCATCACAAATTACAGGGCAACCGCGCGGTTACTTAGTAATCCTAGTAGGTCAAGTTAGGCCCAGCGGAACGCCGCCAACCGGATCGCTGCCAGGGAAGCTCGCGCTTTTGTAAATAAAGCGTGCGCGTGCCGAAATCGATGATGCCGTGGTGCCGCCGCAGCGTTTCCGCACCAAGCAGGCCGGCAACCGGCGGCGAACCTTCCAACAATCCATCGTGAATTAATCCTTCCATATCAATCACGCCTATGTCCTTGCCAACGATATCAACCGAGCCCACCGATAGTTTGCGAATCCTCGCCACGCGCAGGCCACGCTCCTTCAGGTTCACGGCCGAAGAACTATACGGCGTCTCCCGGGTGGCAATTCGCATTCGCCTAACGAAAGAGCGATGTAAGAGCGTGGCAAACGAACCGGTATCGACCATAAACTTGGCAGCTTTCCCATTGATCGAACCATTCACATACAAATTAAAACCGTCGCTTACTTGAATTGGAACAGCTTGCAATCCGCGCCGGTCGAGACCAGGAGCGCCACCCAAAACGTTGGGGTCGGTCTTCAAGATCAGCAACTGCCGTTGACAATCCAGCACCGCCTGGGTTGGAAAAAGAATATCCGCTCCAATGATCCCGTCGATTTCCTCTTCGTGAACCAGCCGCGCCGCGCGGGCAGAGTTTCCCAGGTCGACAGTAACCATCGGTTCATCGATCAGCGTCAACCCTCCGAGCCGAAGCTCGCGCGCGACGGCTACGTTGTTGAATGCGCCGTTGATCTGAACGCGCGACGGCAGGTTCGACTTGGCCGTGATTGGTTTGAGTCGAAAATAATTGCGACGATTTAAAGCGATTGCGCTTACCGGCGCACCACTATCAATCGTCAGCCACGCCTCTCTGCCGTTGATAAAGGCGCGCACCATCAAATGATTTTGCCGAGAGCGCACCAAGGGTAAGGCTACGAAGTTCGTGTTTGTCAGCGCGTAAGCGACCTGCGGCACGGCAGCCAATTCGGCAAGCAGCACCACTGCAGCGCACGAAATCGATAAAAATGTCCGGCACAATAGGCGCTGGCTTGAGCAAGTCACGGGGCGTGAGATTAACACGGTTCTTTTTACGTGAAAGCAATTTCGCGTTTTTAAGATCGATGGCTTGGCCAGTGTGGGTCGTGGTGTTTTATCATTGCGCGGCACGCCCGAGTGATGATTTACTCTCCGCCAAATTCAACCGGCTCAAATGACGACGGCGATAACTGAAACACCTGTAGCTGACCAAAAATTCGTCAGAGGCCTCGGCCTACTCGACTCGACCATGCTTGTAGCGGGCTCGATGATCGGCTCGGGAATTTTCATCGTGTCAGCGATCATTGCACGGCAGGTCGGTTCGCCCGGTTGGCTGCTGGTCGTTTGGATCGTGACCGGTTTACTGACGCTGATGGCTGCGCTGTCGTATGGCGAGCTGGCGGCGATGATGCCGAAGGCTGGTGGCCAATACGTTTACTTGCGCGAAGCCTACAGTCCGCTCTGGGGTTTTCTCTACGGCTGGACGCTGTTTCTGGTGATTCAAACCGGCACGATCGCGGCGGTTGCGGTTGGCTTCGCACGCTACAGTGGCGTACTCGTCCCGTGGTTTTCAGAATCCAACTATCTGATCCCGCCAATCCGTTTTGGTGGCTGGTTTAATGGCTACGCTGTTTCACTTTCTACCGCACAGTTTCTCGGTCTGTCGATGATCGCGCTACTGACTTTCATGAACACGCGGGGACTAAATCTTGGCAAGCTCGTACAAAACATTTTCACGACGGCCAAAACGGGCGCCCTCATCGCGTTGGTCTTGCTGGGAATCATCGTTGGTGTGAAGTCCGGAGCAGGTACCGAGAACTTTCGCGACCTTTGGACGTTACGAGGGGGGTTGCAGGATGTGGGAGCCGGACTCACCGCCGCCACCGCATTCGGTCTCTTCGTCGGCATCTGCGTAGCACAGACCAATTCCCTTTTCTCAGCGGACGCGTGGAACAACATCACGTTCATCGCCGGAGAAGTGAAGGAACCGCGGCGCAACATACCGCTCTCGCTCGCCTTCGGCACGCTTCTGGTTATCGGGCTTTATCTACTGGCGAATGTCGCTTATCTGGCGACGCTTCCGTTCGCCTCAATCCAAAATGCGCCGAGCGATCGCGTCGCGTCGGAAACGGCCAACGTAATTTTTCCCGGCGCCGGTGCGACGATCATGGCCGTCGCGATTATGATTTCGACCTTCGGTTGCAATAATGGACTGATCCTCGCCGGGCGCTGCGCCTATTATGCGATGGCGCGCGACGGCCTTTTTTTCCGGCGGGTGGGTGAGTTGAACAAAAACCATGTCCCTGCCTGGGGCCTCGTTATTCAAGGCATCTGGGCTGGAATCCTCGTGTTGCCGCGCACCGTGAAAGCAGATGGAAGTTACGGCAATCTTTATGGAAACTTGCTCGACTACGTCATTTCTGCCGCACTAATTTTTTATATTCTCACAATCGCAGGATTGTTTTTGCTGCGGTGGAAGCGGCCAGACGCCGAGCGTCCATACAAGGCGTTTGGTTATCCAGTTGTGCCTATTCTCTACATTGTCGGCGCAGCCACAATTCTCTTCGTGCTTTTCATTTATCAAACCGCGACGACCTGGCCGGGATTGTTGATCGTGATTAGCGGCGTGCCGATCTATTTCCTTTGGAAACTTCTTGGAAAAAAATCATCGCCAGCTTGACTTGCTCCGCCCATCCCGATTAGCAAAACCAAAACAAAACTTCGCGCATGAATGTATTTCGAAGAAAAAGTGTCACCCAACTTCAAGCTGAAGCACTGACGGACACTCGCCTGAAACGTGCGCTAGGAGCAACCAACCTGACGGCGCTTGGCATCGGTGCAATCATTGGCACAGGCATTTTCGTGCTAACCGGCACGGTCGCGGCGCAGAACGCGGGGCCAGCGGTAATTTTATCGTTCGTGCTGGCGGGTGTGGCCTCGATTTTTGCGGCGCTGTGCTATAGCGAGTTTGCGTCGCTGGTGCCAATGGCCGGCAGCGCGTACACCTACGGCTACGCGACGCTCGGTGAACTTTTCGCGTGGATCATCGGCTGGGACTTGGTTCTGGAATATGCCCTCGGCGCGGTCACAGTCTCTATCGGTTGGTCAGGCTACGTCGTCTCGTTTCTGCGCGACATTGGCATTCATATCCCGGCCCAGCTATCGGCAGCGCGCGGAACGCTCATTACTATGGCGGACGGAACGCAAGTTACGGCCATCTTCAATCTGCCAGCCGTCATCATCATCGCTATCGTTACGCTCCTGCTGGTGATTGGCATTCGCGAATCGGCGACAGTCAACAACGTCATTGTGTTTGTAAAAGTGGCGGTGGTGCTGCTGTTCATCGTCGGCGCGGCTCACGCGGTCAATCCCGCCAACTGGCATCCGTTTATCCCGCCGAGCACCGGTACGCGCGGACATTTTGGCTGGAGCGGCGTCATGCAGGGAGCAGGAATAGTGTTCTTCGCCTACATAGGGTTCGACGCTGTGAGCACAGCAGCGCAGGAAGCAAAGAATCCCCAGCGCGACATGCCGATCAGCATCATCGGCTCGCTGTTGGTCTGTACCGTGCTTTACATCGCGGTGTCGGCTGTGGCGACCGGCATCGTCCCGTACCTGCAATTAGATGTCCCGGATCCAATTGCCGTGGCAGCCGACCATGCTGGTGTGGGGTGGATGGCCTCGCTAATCAAACTGGGCGCCATCGCGGGCCTCAGCTCGGTTATTCTGGTGATGCTCTTGGGTCAGTCGCGGATTTTCTTCACTATGGCGGACGACGGTTTGCTGCCGAAGTTTGTGAGCAGGATTCATCCAAAATTCCGCACGCCGTATATCACGACGATAGCCACAGGAATCGTTGTCGCCTGCTTTGCAGCAGTCTTCACTGTGCGCGAAGCTGGCAGCCTCGTTTCGATCGGCACACTGCTGGCGTTCGTGATCGTCTCAATTGGAGTTCTTGTGCTGCGGCTGCGCGAGCCTGAGTTGCCGCGCACATTCAAAACGCCAGCCGTGTGGTTCGTCGCCCCGCTAGGGGCGTTGTCGGCGCTTGCTCTTATGATCTCGCTACCGTGGCTGACCTGGGAACGGCTGATTTACTGGTTTGCTTTCGGCATCGTGATTTACTTCGGCTACAGCGTTTACAACTCCAAACTTGGCCCGCGGAAAATCCCCGGTGAGACCGGCTGGTCGCGCGCGCTGAAAATCGCCGGTGTAATCTGGATTGTGTTCGGCTCGCTCGGCTCCATCCTTTGGCTCGCGCGTTATCGCATGGAATACATCCCTGGACCACTCGGCATTGTCATCGGTACCGCGGGATTTGTGCTCGCGTGGAGTCTGGGCGCATTATTAAACTTGGTTGCGCAAGTTTCCGATCACACACATGCACGGCACCTGATGATGGAAACACCAGGCGAGGGCGGGAAATAGTCGCGGCAGCAGGCCGCCTGGCGAGGGACGTGCCAGCGTTGAGAAAATGGCCCGCCGGTTTAAAAGGGCAACAGGCTTTAAGATCCGGCTGAGGTCCAGTCGCCCTTGAATCCGCGCGACGGGCTGGTTGCGCCTAACCCGAGGAGCCCTTCGGCGCGTCTCTTGATTTTTTCGCGATCGATTTGATTGAAAGCGCGCCGTGCATCGGCGAGCTCGGATAGCGCAACGCCTGTTCGCTGGAGAATTTTGCGCTGATCGGGCGATAACCTTTCGTGCCTTCCGCTGCCCGCTGCGCGAGTTTGAAATCGCGAGATGACGGTGGCCAATGCATCGTCATTCGTGACTCCAAACAAATCGACAAGCTGTTGAAAACTGAGATGAAATGGAATCGTAGCGAGATCCAGATTTTCAAATTCGGATATCTCCGCGGGCGGCATCATAATTTCATTCGACGTCGCCACCGAATGCCAAATGTCAGCGGGCTGGTAATATCCGATCTCAATGCGACAAGCAGGATGCCGTTGCGATATCGTAATATAATGCATTGCCGACATCGGTTCGACAGCAGTTTCTTTCTCCTCCAGCCCATCTGTAGAATGGACCCGGAGATGAACTTGTCGATCGACAGGCGCCGCATTTTTGAACATCGATGGCCAGTCAACATTCCAATATGCGACGATCGTCCAAGGGTCGCGCGCGATGGCGAGAAGACGCGGTGGACCATGAAAGCGCGGCAGTTCCAAGCCGCTGCTCAAAGCGTGTGACTGCTCATCTTCCGCGAGAGGGACAACCGGCTTCGTGGAAATGTGGAATGTCCTTCTAGCTTTCATTTTCGACAAATTGGCTCAAATCGACAAAAGGCCAACCACAGATTTTGCGGCTAAACCTCGATTGCTCAAAAATCGTTTAGGAGTTTTTCCGCGCCTTTTTGCCGCGTTTAACGCATTAGGTATCGTTTGAGAAAACGCATGAGCGCAAAGATCGTCGGCCTCGAAGAACTTTCGGAGCGCAGCAAGGAGTTACGTGCTGCCGGGAAAAAACTGGTCGCGACGAATGGCTGCTTTGATTTGCTGCACGTTGGGCATGTGCGCTACTTACAAGCGGCGCGTGCGTTCGGCGATTTGTTGGCGGTCGGCTTGAATGGCGATCGTTCGGTCCGCGAATTGAAAGGAAAGGGGCGTCCGATTATCGCTGAGCGCGATCGCGCGGAAATTCTCGCCGCTCTACAATGCGTAGACCTTGTCGCAATTTTTCCGGAAATGCGAGCGACGCAGTTTATTGCTGCAAGCCATCCTGCGATTTATGTCAAAGGCGGGGATTACAGTTCAGAAACGCTCAACGAAGAGGAACGCGCACTTTTGAAGGAAATCGGCGCCGAAATTCGCTTCATCCCATTTGAAGCTGGCTATTCCACTTCGCGTTTGCTCGAACAAATATGCAAGAGCGAGGGCTAAATGTTGTGGAGCGCCTGCCGCAATCGATGTCCATGTATCGTTAACCTCAGGATGCGTAAGTGAAACGGCTGCCAATTGGAATTCTTGGATCAGGAAGAGGAACCAACTGCCGGGCAATCCTTGAGCGTATGAGGTCAGGAGATCTGGCAGTCGAAGCGCGTGTTGTAATCTCGGACGTCCTGGATGCGCCAATCCTCGACATAGCGCGGGAATTTTCCGTTCCTAACGCATACTTACCCCCTGGCCAATTTCGCACGCGGTTAGAGGCGGACGCGGAAAACGAGCTCGTTAATATGTTACGCGAGGCAGGTGTTGATCTCGTGGTGCTCGCTGGTTTTATGCGCGTGTTACATGCACCCGTGCTGAAAGCTTTCCCACGGCGCATCATCAATATCCATCCATCGCTTCTGCCAAAATTTCCCGGACTCGAAGCGTGGAAACAAGCGCTCGCAGCCGGCGAGGAGGTAAGCGGTTGCACTGTTCATTATGTGGACCAGAAAATCGATCACGGTGAAATCATCGCTCAGCGTGAAGTGGCGATCCTGCCGGGAGACACGCCCGAAAGCCTGCATTCGCGGATTCAAATTGCCGAGCGCGAGTTATACCCGGCTGTGATCGCGGAATTTTGCGAAAGATACCGAGCAGCGGGTTTGTAATTTTGAGTCGCGCGATTTAGTCGCGGGGCTGCGATTTCATTCGAGCGGCTAGAGCTGTTCTGCTTTTTGCCCGCGACTTAGTACTTCTTCCAACGCAACAGTCGGTTTTTTGTGCTCGTACAGCACGGAATAAATCTGATCGATGATCGGCGTCTCGATCTTCAACTGTCGCGCGCACTCAAAAGCGCTCCGCGCAGTGGGAATTCCTTCGGCCACCATCTTCATGGATTGGGCGATCTGCATAAGTGATTCACCTCGCCCGAGACGTTTGCCGACTGTGTGATTACGGCTTCGCTCGCTATAACAAGTCACAATCAGATCGCCCGCGCCGCTTAAGCCATAGAAAGCTTGCGCAGTTCCTCCCATGGCAACTCCGAAGCGCACCAGCTCCGCTAACGATCGCGTCACTAACGCAGCTTTCGAATTGTCGCCCAATCCGAGCCCGTCGCTGATCCCGGCCGCCACAGCGAACACATTTTTCAAAGCGCCGCCCAGTTCGATGGAGGTGACCTCCTGGCTAGTGTAAATACGAAAGCGTTGGCTCCCCAGGATGCCTTGCAGATTGGTCGCGCACTCAGCGTCGTTGCAACCAATCACGGTCGCAGTCGGAAAGTTTTGTACGAGCTCTACTGCGAGATTCGGCCCCGATAAGACCGCGATCTTCTGCTCTGGAAAAAGTTCGGTTAGGATCTGACTCATCCGCATTCCGGTACCGTGCTCGATCCCTTTCACGCAACTCAATAGCACCGAGCGAACATTGCCAATCGCTTCTCGCAGCTGAGCTCCCACTTTCCGCAAGGCCGTTGATGGCGTAGCGAAAACGATCAAATCCGCTCCGGCGCAATCACTGAGCTTGGAGGTAACACGCACTGATCCAGGGATTGTAAACCCTGGAAGATAGTCACTGTTCTCGCGCATTTCTCGGATGCGCGCCACGCGATCAGCGTTGTGACCCCAAAGCAAAACTTGACGTCCATCTTTGCCCCATAACCAGGCTAAAGCCGTTCCCCAACTGCCAGCACCAAGAATTGCTATTTCGCCGATTTTCACTTTCGAGTAAAGCGCGCCTCGGTCCCACGCACGAGCCGCGAAAGATTTGAACGATGGCGCCAAATCACAACTGCCGCGAGACAAACCGACGAGTAGAACAACGATTTTCCGGCGGTTTGACGTAGCCAAGTTGTAATCAGAATGATGACGGGTAATGCGGCTGCAGCTGCGATTGAGGCTACCGAAACATAGCGTGTGAGCGAAAAGGTTAGTATCCAAACCGCTGCACCGACCAGCGCCGCCACCGGAGCCAAACAGAAAAGCGCCCCCGCTGAAGTCGCAACGCCTTTGCCGCCTTTGAAGTGTAGCCAGACCGGAAAAGAATGCCCAAGCACACTGGATATCGCCGCGACGATTGCAAACATTTCTGACGAGTTCGATTCTGGCTGCAGTCTCGTGGCGATCAACATCGACATCTTCACGGCGCCGAAGCCCTTCAAGAAGTCCGCCACGAATACCGGATAGCCGTAACGCTTTCCGAGTGTGCGTATGACATTAGTCGCGCCGACGTTGCCGCTACCGCACTTTCGGATATCAATTCCTGCGATTCGACCCGCGAGATAGCCGAACGGAATTGATCCCAACAGATAGCTCCCGATCACTACGACAGCGGAGGCGAGCATCAGGGTGTTAGTCGGAACTAGCGGCTACTTCCATTGGTGATTGTCTACATAAGTTATTCTTAGCTAACCATATAGATATTATCGCAACATCAGTTGGTGTAATTCCGCTTATCCGGGCGGCCTGTCCCAGAGAATTCGGGCGAGCCGTCGCTAGTTTTTGTCTCGTTTCAGAGCGAAGGCCAGGAATTTCGTCGTAGTTCAGCCAATTTGGAATCGCTTGATGCTGCCTACGGTCGAGCTGTCGATTCTGGTCTGATTGCCGGGCTGCATAACCCTCGCATTTGAAATCGCTTTCGATTAACTGCCAGATTGCGATGGGCAGGAGAGAAAGAAGTTCTAGCGGCAGGTCTTTAGCCCCAAATTCGGGTCTCTTGAGTAATTGACAGATCGGGAGGCCAGTGAGCTTGGTCTCGATAGCTAGCCGTCGCGCTTGATCTAAAAGACGCGCTTTTTCCCTGTAATGAGTCCACTGTTCCTGACCTACTAATCCCGCGTCAAATGCACGGGTCGTCAGGCGCTGATCAGCATTGTCCTGTCGCAGAAACAATCGGTTCTCGGCCCGGCTTGTAAACATGCGATAAGGCTCTTCGGTGCCTCTAGTGACGAGATCGTCGATAAGAACTCCTATGTACGCTTCGCTTCGCTCGAGCACCAATGGCGAACGGCCTTGAAGCTTCAAGGCAGCGTTAGCTCCCGCAATCAAACCTTGAGCCGCCGCTTCCTCATAGCCCGACGTCCCGTTAACCTGGCCGGCAAAATACAACCCATCTATCAGCTTCGTTTCGAGCGTCGGGAAAAGCTGGGTTGGCGGAAAATAATCGTATTCGACCGCGTACCCCGGGCGCATTATCTCAGCTCGCTCCAGAGCGGGGATCGACTGTACAAATTCGAGTTGAACGTCATATGGCAAACTGGTCGAGATGCCGTTTACGTAATATTCCTTTGTGTGGCGGCCTTCCGGCTCAAGGAAAAGTTGATGCGACGCCTTATCCGAGAACTTCACCACCTTGTCCTCGATCGATGGGCAATACCTGGGTCCGATCCCCTTGATCCGGCCGGCATAGAGCGGGGAGCGCTCAAGATTGGCGCGAATGATCTCATGCGTCCTCTTGGTAGTATGGGTTATCCAGCAGGGCATTTGTTCCACGTGGAACTTTCCTCCGCGAACGCGGTTCAACGTAAAGGTCTCTGCGTCGTAATCACCAATTTCCCCCTCATAAAAGGAAAAGGTCGGTGGCGGTTCATCGCCAGGTTGAATTGTGCACCGAGAAAAATCAATCGAGCGCGCGTTTAAGCGACACGGTGTGCCCGTCTTGAATCGACCGACTTGGAAGCCTAGCTGGTGAAGATTATCGCTGAGACCCGAACTGGCATCGGCCATTCGTCCTCCAAGCTTCGTCGCTTCGCCGACGTGCAGGAGGCCCCGCAAGAACGTCCCCGCAGTGATCACGACGCTTGGGGCAGAGATTGTTAGACCCAAATCGGTTTCGACCGCAACGACCTTCCCACCCTCAACAAGGATGCGTGAGACGGTTCCTTGTTTAAGGTCGAGATTTTCTGCCGATTCCAAAACGGCCTTCATGCGGAATTGATAAGCCTTTTTGTCGCACTGCACCCTTGGCGCCCGGACCGATGGTCCCTTTGCCCTGTTAAGCATTCGAAACTGAATTCCTGTAGCGTCGGCATTCGACCCCATTGCACCCCCCATGGCGTCTATCTCACGCACAATATGCCCCTTGGCCAGACCACCAATTGCTGGATTGCACGACATTTGTCCAATCGTGTCCAAGTTTTGAGTTAACATCAAAGTCCGGCATCCAATTCGCGCGGCGGCTAGTGCCGCCTCGATTCCGGCATGGCCGCTACCGACAACCAATACTTCATATTTTGTTGGTAGCGTAAATCTCATAATTAACTTAACTATTTAATGATCAGTTGTTTACTTCTACATGATGCCCAGCGTTCGCTTCGTGTTTGGGGGGCCTCATGGAATTGTGCGAAGTCTGAATTGCAGCGTATGCCATTCGGCCGAGCACTATCAGAAGCAGGGCCGTCGTCACAAACGCGCCTCCCCATATCCAATATTCGATCACGCGAGGATAATTCTTTCCCCGCATAATGCGCACTGCAAACTGACCCAGGGTGCCGGCGTAAACGTACAAAAAAAGACCAGGCGCCCGCCCGATCGACGCCCAAAGCATGTAGCTGGCAAACGGGATTCGCGTTATGCCGTAAAAATAATTCAACAAGCTGGTTGGGAAAAGTGGATGCAGCTGACTCAACAGAATAATCTTCCAGCTCTCGCGTTCAACCGCAGGCCCCAAAGCGCGCAGGGTTGGGTTACGTGAAAGTTTCTGCTGAAACCATCGTCTGGCGATCCATCGGCTTAACGCAAAGGAAATTGCTGCAGCAACGAGGTTACCCACCAGCACGATAAAAAATCCCCACCACAATCCAAAAAAGAAACCGCCGCCGACGGCGAGAATGCCACCGGGCAGTAGAAGGATATTGCAAGCGGCGAAAAGCAGCGGGTAACAAACGGCTCCCCAGACACCCCAGCTCATCACGCGCTGTTGCGATGTTTCGATAAAACTGATGATCGGAAGGAAGCGCGAAAGCACAATTGCCAGTACAATTGCAATAACGAGCGCTCCAACTTGCCAGCAAATCGCGCGGCTGACCTTCGGCATCTGGAAACTCTGCTTGCGTCGGTGGCTTCGCGCAAATCTCGCCAGCTCCATTATCGGGCTAGAAATTCGTATCACCTAACTAGACACTCGAGGGCTCTGCATTTCTACGACGCGGAATACCCAGGCTGTCAAAGATCATTCGGGTGGCGTCGGAACGGTTGAGTGTGTAGAAGTGAATCCCGGCAACATCGTTGTCCAGAAGGTCGTGACACTGTTCTATCGCGAAATGCACGCCGACACGCCTGACCATCTCAGGATCGTTTTGGCAACGCTGTAGAGCGCGCAGAAGCTTCGCGGGGAATCGCGCGCCGCCCGCCAGTTCCGCTATTCGTTTGAAACCGCTAATGGAGGTAATCGGCATGATGCCAGCGATAATGGGGATGTTGATGTCGACGAGCGCACAGCGTTCGCGGAAATCGAGGAAATCGCGATTGTCAAAAAACAGCTGAGTGACGATGTAGTCGGCGCCCGCGTCTACTTTCGCTTTGAAGTGACCCATTTCGACCAATCGATTTGGCGTGGCAGGATGTCCTTCAGGGAAACCGGCCACTCCGATCCCGAAACCGCGGCGGTCCGGATGCGCGCCGGACTGGTTGAACCGGCGAATGAATTTAACCAAATCGATTGCATGTTGGAACGAGTCTCGCGATTTATCGTACGCAATTCCAACGGGCCTATCACCGCCGAGCGCGAGAATGTTTCCAATGGCCGACTTGGCGTATCGAAGGAGAATAGATTCGATCTCCTCTTCATTGTGACAGACGCAGGTAAGGTGGGGAATCGGATCGAGTTTTGTTGTGTGTTGAATGCGCTCGACGAGACCGTGCGTCAAATCACGTGTTGAGCCGCCGGCACCGTACGTCACGCTGACAAAATGAGGCATGTAAGATTCGAGGTCGCGAATCGTTTGATAGAGAGTCTCGGCCGCCTCCGCAGTTTTCGGCGGAAAGAACTCGAACGAAAACGTGGGAGAATCCCCCCGTATAATATCGGTGATGTGCATGGACTCGGCGCCTACCTTCGTTCGTGCCGCGACTTTCGGTCAACTCACCGAAAGAACATTTTCGCCCATGTGTTCGGCGTAAACCGCATGAATGTGGCCTGGTTCAATCACACCAATTCCTCCAGACAGCGATTGTCCGGGACTCCATGATCAAAACAACAGCGTCCCCTTCGGGGACTTCATCGAGATTGGTCAACACTTCGATCTGATAATGGTTTGTGCTGAGAAATATACGTTTCCCATTTTTTCACGCGCTCGAGCGATAGCGTGTAATCGGGATTTTTTGCACCCTCTTTGTGGAGATCGATGACAAACAAGAGGCAGCCCTATCTCTCTCAGAATCGATCTGATCTACAGTGCGAAGCCCCTTTATGAAATGAGCATGTGGATCCACCTGCTGCGTCGCCTATTGGCCTGCATGCGTATTACAATTGTTTCCTCGCCGCTCCAAGCCGAGGAAAGTGCCGCGACAGGACAACACTTCACAAGAAGATCTTCTTAATGGGCATTAAGGCTTGTTAAAGCATTTAGCATTAAGAAGCCAATATCTTCGAATAACTTTGAATAAGTCCCGTCCTTCTTCGAAAAACCAAAGCTGTCGGTATTCCATGCTGACGTTATCAACAGCTCATTCCGACGGTAAAGCATGAGGCAAATACATCGTGCTTTGGACTGACTTATTCCCAATTAGAAGAAGATGATTAGAAGAATGAAACTCTGATCAAATTCATTATCTGCTGTGGAAAACTTTTTGACGCCGAAAAACGGAACGAGAACCGATTGTGCTACTGGAAACAACGATAAAATGGCGCAGGAACAGGTTCCACTTCATGAGCCAACAACAATTCCAAACGCGCCTGTGTACCAAGCTTACAAGAATGACAGTCTTTTCGAACACGCCACTTGGGTTTATGCATTCTGTCGCGAACATCTTTTTCGTGACGATACGAGACGTATTATCACCGCTCTTTGGCCGGAGGGACCTCCTGCTTCGGGAACAACTCTAATTGAACTTGGCTGCGGTCCCGGGTTTTACTCATGCCGATTGGGAGAGCGCTTTCGGGAGATGTTAGTTACCGGAGTTGATCGTTCTGCCAAACAAGTGCAGTGGGCGAACGAGCGAGCCGATTCGCTTCATCTGGCCAATTGTTGCTTTAAACGAATCAACGCCCTCAAGTTGTCGTGTCCCGATGCAGCTTTTGACGTCGTTCTGGCTTCGCGATTACTCACTATCTTGCCGGAACAAGCTGGCGTCATCGCTGAAATGTATCGTGTGTTGAAGCCGGGCGGTCGCTGTTTCGTTGCCGAACCGCGCTACGCCTTTTGGGCATCGATCCCACTTTTGGCAATGTGGCTTCTCGTGGGGTTCGTTCCCTCCCAAAATGGCTACCGCGAACCATATAAAGCAACGGTATTTTCTCCGAACGCATTCGCGAGTCTTTTCCCGGCGCAACCATGGAAAAGAATTAGAACGTGGCAGGATGGACGTTACCAGTACGCTCTTTGCGAAAAAGGATAGTAACCGGCAACGGAACGAATGAGAATGGGTCATTGCGTTGTTGATCCGGACAGAGCGGCTAAAAATTTTGATGGCTGCTCCGCATTAGCGCTGATGACCAAGGCGCCTCGCGCTGGACAGGTGAAAACACGCCTGGTCCCACCGCTCACGAATGAGGAAGCCGCGCAACTTAATAAGTGTTTCTTGCAGGATACAGGTGCCGCGATTTCTGTTTGTTGCAGCGGCCTCACTGCGCCAGGCCGCGGCCGGCCAATCGTCCGTGGTGTTGCGGTTTACACCCCGGTCGGTTCCGAATCAGATTATACCGATATTCTGCCGGCCGATTTCACTTTGCTGCCACAGCGTGGCAAAGATTTCGGCGAGCGCCTTTATCTTGCTGCTGAGGACTTGTTCAAGTGTGGCTTCGACGCTGTCTGCTTGATTGATTCTGACAGTCCGACGGTCCCTGCCGAGAATTTTGCCCAAGCTGTGAAACTCCTTTCGTTGCCAGGTGACCGGATTATCCTGGGCCCTTGCGACGATGGGGGTTATTATTTGATTGGACTAAAACGATTGCACCGGGAGGTCTTCGAGCGAATCGACTGGAGCACCGAGCGAGTTTTCGAGCAAACAAGGCAGCGCTCGACTCAAATCGGTATCAGGGTTCATGAATTGCCTCGCGGCTTTGACGTGGATGATCGCGCGACGTTACATCGACTTTGCGATGAACTGCTGGGCGAAAATGCGCGCGATAGTGTCGCGCCTCAGACTCAAGAATTTCTGCGCGAACTTATCGGGCGCGATGGTGGCGACCGCATTTGGTCGTTGTAGGGTTGGCGCTTTGCTTGTTCAACCTGCAAGCAAGCGAAGCGGTTGTCCAATAATAGCTACATGACTAGTCTCACATTCGCATGCCAAAACGCGCATTAGTTACCGGCGGCGCAGGCTTAATCGGCTCACATGTGGTCGACCTTCTCGTGAACGAAGGCTGGCAGGTTCGGGCGCTAGATAACCTGGAATCGCAAACCCACCGTCGCGGAAAGCCGGCTTGGCTCAACAAGAAGGCGGAATTCATTCACGGCGATTTGCGTGATTGCGACACAATTATCGCCGCGCTAGACAAGATAGACGTCGTTTTCCACCAGGCTGCCTACGGCGGTTACATGCCAGAGATCACAAAATTTGTGCATGTAAATTCGCTCGGCACTGCCCAAATGCTCGAAGTCATCCGCGAGAAAAACCTGCCGGTTAAGAAAGTCGTGGTTGCCAGCTCGCAGGCTGTCTACAGCGAAGGCGCCGGCGATTGTCCTAAACATGGATTGGTTTTTCCGACGCTGCGTCCGGTGGAGCAATTGCGCAACGGCGATTGGCAGGTGCATTGCCCACTCTGCGGCGCAACCACAACAAGCGCTCCCACTCCGGAAAATGCCCCGGTCGGTGGCGAAACCGTTTACGGCCTGACGAAAGTTGATCAAGAACGGCTGGTCCTGCTATGGGGGAAACAGCTCGGTATTCCCACGGTCGCGCTGCGTTACTCCTGCACATACGGACCGCGCCAATCAATCTTTAATCCCTACACCGGTGTTATCGCGATTTTTTGCACACGTTTGCTGAACAATTTGCCACCTGTGCTGTACGAAGACGGGCAGCAAACTCGCGACTTTTCATTCGTGGAAGACATCGCCCGAGCGAATTTGCTTGCCTCGGAAACGGACGAGCTCGACGGACTGCCGGTGAACATTGGCAGCGGCCGCGGCACGCCGATTCGCGAAATCGCCGAACAACTTTCCGATGCTCTGGAGATCGGTATCGCGCCTGAGATCAACGGCGAATTTCGTCCCGGCGAAATGCGTCATCTCATTAGCGACACTTCGCTGGCTCGCTCGGCCGGTTACAAACCGGTTGTCGATCTCAGCGAAGGCATTGGTCGTTACATTGATTGGATCCGCGCACAATCAGACATTCGTGACTACTTCAGCGAAGCCAGCGAAATTTTGAAGAACAAAGGCATCGTTCATCGAGTGAAGCGATGAACATCGCCGCCACGATTCCCGATTTTAATGCGCCGGTCGTCGATCACGCGCGCAAGGATTTTCCGTTGCTCCGCGCGGGCATGACGGTAGGTGAAGCGCTGGAGCGCATCCGGCGTGAAGGCGTGGGTGAACGCGTCATTTATTTTTATGCGATCGACGAACAAGAACGGCTGGTTGGCGTCGTTCCTACACGGCGTTTGTTGACAGCATCGCTGGAAACGCCGTTGCACCAGATCATGGTTCCACGCGTTGTGGCTGTTCCTGCCAGCGCGACGATTCTCGACGCCTGCGAATTTTTTGTGCTCTACAAATTTCTCGCATTCCCGGTCGTGGACGAGCAACGCCGCGTGGTGGGCATTATCGACGCGAACCTTTTCGCCGAAGAAATTTTAGAGGCCGGCGACGGTGAAGCCCGAGAAGCGGGGAGTCCTATCACGCAGGTGAGTCCGGATTTCTTTGAGGCTCTCGGCTTTCACATCGAACAAATCCGCGGCGCGTCGCCGTGGCGGATTTTCCGGTTCCGGTTTCCGTGGTTGCTGGTCACGGTCGCGGGCGGCACGCTGTCAGCAATACTGGCCGGCTTTTTTGAAGCGACACTCGCACACAGTTTGGTGCTGGCGTTCTTTCTCACAATGGTGCTGGGACTAAATGAAAGCGTGAGCATGCAATCGATGAGCGTAACGATTCACGCGTTACGTTCTGTTCAGGTCACTTGGCGCTGGCTGGCTGCAGCATTTCGTCGAGAGTTGGTGACCGCGCTGCTGCTCGGCGCCGCATGCGGCCTTGTGGTCGGCTTGGTTGTTTGGCTGTGGCGAAATAATTGCGCCGCGGCGTTCGTCATCGGCGGCAGCATCGCGCTTTCGCTCGTCACGGCGGCCGGGTTCGGCCTGGGCGTGGCGTCGCTTCTTCACCGGTTCAAGCTGGACCCGAAAATTGCGGCGGGACCGATCACGCTGGCGCTGGCGGATTTTTTCGCGCTGGTGATTTATTTCACCAGTGCGTGGCTGGTTTTGCAATGAGGAGCGTCTCGGTCATTATTCCCGCGCTTGATGAAGAGGAACCGATCGCCGGCGTCGTGCGGGAATGTTTTGCGACAGGTTTGCCCAACGAGGTTCTTGTCGTTGATAACGGCAGTACTGATCGCACGGCCGAACGCGCTCGTGGAGCCGGAGCGCGCGTGGTGACCGCGCCGCGCGGATACGGGCGCGCTTGCGCCGCCGGCGTTCGTGCGCTTTCGCCCAAATGCGACATTGTGGTTTTTCTCGATGGCGACGGCAGCGACGCGCCCGCGTTCATGAATCAGCTTGTCGAACCCGTGGCACGCGGGACACACGATTTCGTTATTGGGTCGCGAACGCGCGGACAACGCGAACCGGGCAGCATGAATCTCCAGCAAATCTTTGCCGGACGAGTCGCAGGATTGATTTTGCGACTGCTCTACGGGGTTCATTATACGGACATGTCCCCATTTCGTGCCATTCGTCGTGATGCACTGGAACGGCTCGACATGCGCGAGCAGACCTACGGCTGGAATCTGGAGATGCAGATGAAAGCCGCGCGCGACGGCCTGCGCGTTCTCGAAATCCCTGTAAACCATCGCCGGCGTGCCGGTGGGGAATCCAAAGTGTCAGGCACGTTCCGCGGCACATTTGTCGCCGGTGCCCGCATTGCTGCGACCTTCGTGCGCGTCGCTCTCGGATAGTCGATTCCATCTGGCAGTTCCCCGAGTTTTCGTGTAGCGTCGCCCAATGGTTTCGATGCTTGATCTCGAGAGATTTCGCACCACGCCGCTTACTCGTGAGCCGTTTGAGTTTTTAATTGTTCCAGAGTTTGTAAAGGCTGAGGCCCGCGCTGCAATTGATAAGGATTATCCCGAGGTTGCCCGGGCGGGTAGCTTTCCGCTTCGAGAGGTGACTTACGGCACGGCGTTTGCGAAGCTGATCGAGGAGATGCGCAGCGAGGAGTTTCGCAAAGCGTTCGAGGCAAAATTTGACGTCGATCTGACCAATCGCCCGGACATGATCACCGTGCGCGGACGCTGTAGCGAGAAAGATGGTAAGATACACACCGATTCTGAGACAAAGATCATCACTATTCTTGTTTACATGAATTCGGCTTGGGAATCTTCTGGCGGCCAGCTTCGCTTGCTGCGATCCGGGACGAATCTGGAAGACGTCATTCTGGAAGTCCCGCCAACCGAAGGCACGCTGCTGGCGTTTCGCCGCAGCAATAATTCGTGGCACGGTCACAAGCCATTCACCGGTCCACGCCGCGTTATTCAATTCAACTGGGTCACAAGCGAGGCAGTAGTCCGGCGTGAGCAAAACCGGCATCGGTTTTCCGCGTGGATGAAAAAACTCCGTGGCGCGCTGTCAGGCGAAAAACAGGCGGCCTGAGCGCGCGACGAGGGAACTGTAGCTACGCTGCCCGGTTTGATTTACTTTTCAGCAATTGAACGGTCAGATTGAAACCCCAAGGAATTCCGACGCATTGGCACTGCGATCCGCCGAATTCTCGCGGATCTTGCTGATTAAGCCATCGGCGCTAGGCGATGTTGTGCACACGATCCCGGTGCTTGTGAAGTTGCGCGCGCGTTATCCGCGTGCGCGGATTGACTGGTTAATCACGCCTGAGAACGCGGAAATCGTGCGCTGGCATCCGGCACTTTCGAATGTCGTTCTTTTTGCTCGACGCGATTTCTCGAAAAGAGGTCGCAGGTGGCGCGCGATGCTGGAATTTCTCGATCTGCTAAAACGAATTCGACGCGCGAAGTACGATCTGGTGATCGACATGCATGGCCAGGTGCGTTCGGCTTTTTTCGCGCTGGTCAGTGGCGCGCGCGTGCGCATCGGATTTGATCGACCGATTAAACGGACACTTACAATTTCCACCGAGCACGATCTCAAAAATGTACCCAGCCATGGCTGGCGCGGCGCGCGCGAGGGTTCATGGATCGCATACACGCATCGCATCCCTATTCCAACGCTCGACGTGCATGCAATCGATCGTTATCTGTGGGTCGGAAAACTGCTTGGGTTTGCCGACAACCCGCCAGATCTAACAATTCATCTTTCTTCGGAAACCGTACGTAATGTTGAGCGGTTGCTGAAAGAGCAGGGTGTGGATGCGTCCCAGCCGTTGGTCGTTCTTGTGCCGGGAACCATTTGGGAGACGAAGCATTGGACGATTGAAGGGTTCGCAGGCGTCGCCCGGCATTTTCTCCACGATGGATTTGCCGTTGTGTTGGCGGGGACCAAACGCGACCAACCGCGTTGCCGGCAAATCGCCGCCGCGGCGCCAGGTGCGTGCGATCTTTCCGGAAAGACAACACCCGCAGATTTGGCGGCCCTCATTCGACGTGCTGAGGTCGCCGTAACGAACGATTCCGGCTCGATGCACGTTGCCGCGTCGCTCGGCAAACCGATGGTCAGTGTCTTCGGCCCGACCAACCCGGTTCACATCGGCCCGTACGAGCGACCAGAATCGGTTGTGCGCGTGGACTTATCGTGTTCTCCATGCAATTACCGTCACTTGAGCCAATGCCCGTTTGGTCACGCCTGCATGAAGCAGGTTACTTCCGCAATGGTAGTGGAGCGCGTACGGACAATTCTTGGAACAGCGACGGGTCGACCCGAGCCAGCCGATTACGCTTCGCGGTAGATTCCTCTCAAAGCGCCGGAGCACCGGCGCATTCCAAGACGCAAGCGCAAATTGAATCGACAAATTACGGTCACGTTTTGGAGTGCGGCGCTGCGGCGCCGCTTTTTACAGGGCAGGCAGTTGTTTCTTGGAGCCTGCGCAATTTGATTCCATTGCAGTGCCGAGTCTGTAAGGATCGGCCTGCGTTGTGAGTAGGACAAAAGCAATCTCCGCTGGCCTGCTTGCCGGAGTACTCGCCGGCATCGTGATGACAGCGGCGATGTTATTGCTCGCTGTGCTGGGTGTGGCTACACCACTTGTGATTATCGGCGATCGCCTTTCGGTTTTCATCCCGCCCGGTCCGTTTCTTTTCCTTATGGGAAAAGTCGGTGGTTACAATCATCTCAAGCAGCTCGGGGTTGGGTCGACGATAGCCGGTCAGCTCGTCGTTGGCGCAATTGCCGGTGCGATCTTTGGATTGTTCTCGCGCCGCAATCCTGCGCGAGCTTCAGCGCTTTGGACCATGTCCATATTCGTTTTGTTGCCAATCGTTGTGCTTGCAATCGCGCTTTGGCCGGTTTTGGGCACGAGTTACATTGGCCTGCCTATCGGCGCTGCGCGTCTGGTCACGCTAGTCGGTTTCGCACTGTGCGTTTTTCTGTTCGAACGAACACTGGTGGCTGGTTTTCGATTTGCTACCCAACGAAGAATCGGCGGTCGGGACTACGAATTCAGTCCCGTGATCGGCCGGCGCGCTTTTGTGCTCGGCGCGATCGGAGCTGCAGCTGCGGGCGGCGCGATCGCGTTGGGTCGCAAGCTTTATCGTGCTGCGACATTTAGCTATGACGGCACGCAGTACAAAGGCCGCATCGTCCAGCCGATCACGCCTAACGAATTGTTTTATTGTGTGACGAAGAATGTGGTCGACCCCCGGGTGGATGTCGATCTTTGGCACCTTGAAGTAGGCGGACTCGTGAAGAACGTCGCGACGTGGCGATTCGATGATCTTTTGGGATTCGCAACGAAGGAGCAGGAAACAACGCTGATGTGCATCAGCAATGGTTTGGATGCAGGACTGATCAGCAACGCTGTCTGGAAAGGTTTTCCGTTGCGGGACGTTCTGGACCGGGCAGTGCCGCTGTCCGGTTCCGCGCGCGTGCGCTTTCACGGTGTCGATAATTACACCGACACAATTCCGCTCAATAAGGCGCTGCAACCAACTACCCTGCTTGCTTATGAAATGAACGGCGTCGAGCTGCCGGATCGGCATGGTTACCCACTGCGTCTCATCGTGCCGGGTTACTTCGGCGAAAAGCATGTGAAATGGCTCACCCGAATCGAAGTAACCGACGCGAACGCGAAAGGATTTTACGAGACACAAGGCTGGGGCCCCGATTTCATCACGCCGACAAGATCAAGAATTGACGTGCCGGATCCCTGGTCGTCGTTTGCGTTAGGCAAACTGAACGGGCCGATTGAAGTAAAGGGGATTGCCTACGGCGGTGACCGTGGTATCTCGCGCGTGGAATTTAGCAGCGACGGTGGCAAATCGTGGGGTGACGCCGAGATCTATTATTCCGGTGGCAATCTGGCATGGTCGCTTTGGAAAACCCAATGGATGCCAGAGGCGGCAGGTGATTATACGCTAGTCGTCCGGGCCACCGACGGTGGAGGCGATGTGCAAAAATGGGAAGAAGATAGAGGCCCATTTTCCGGTGTAGCCGGCTTGCATGAAATTGGCGTGAACGTGACGGCGTAGCCGGCCGTGTCTCCACGCATCCGGCGTGTGAGGTGGTTTGCGACCGCGACGCGACGTCTCTGCGCAACAACTTGCGCAGTGTGCTAGATTTTATCGATGGAAAGAGTGATCATTGTTGGAAGCGGCTGCGCTGGATTGACAGCGGCAATTTACGCGGCCCGCGCGGATCTGAGCCCGTTGGTGCTGGAAGGTCGTCATCCCGGCGGACAACTCTCGACTACTACGCTCGTTGAAAACTATCCCGGTTTCCCGGAAGGAATCGATGGGCCTCAGCTGATCTTGAACATGCACAAGCAGGCCGAGAAATTTGGTGCCCGATTTTCCTACGCCGAGGCTACCGATTTTGATGCCAGCAACCGGCATATTCGGATCAAAGCCGATGATGAGTGGTTGGAGACGGAGGCGCTGATCATCGCTAGTGGAGCTTCAGCGCGGTATTTGGGACTTGAAAATGAACAGAAACTGATCGGTCACGGACTGACCTCCTGCGCCACATGCGACGGCGCATTTTACAAGAACGTCCCGGTTTGCGTCGTTGGTGGGGGCGATTCTGCGGCGGAGGAATCATTGTTCCTCACCCGCTTCGCCTCAAAGGTCTATTTGATTCATCGACGCGATAAGATGCGGGCTTCCAAAATCATGCAGGATCGCGTGTTTGCGAATAAGAAGATCGAGGCGGTCTGGGACACCGTGGTTACGGGATACATTCCGGACGAAAAAGGCGAGATGCGCGCTGTTCGCTTGCGCAACGTGAAGACGAATGAACAGCAGGAATTAGCTGTGGCCTCTGTTTTCGTGGCAATTGGTCACGATCCCAACAGCAGGGCGTATCGAGGCAAGCTCGACATGGATGGGGACGGTTATTTGATCACGAAGAACCTGGTCGAGAGCAGGCACCCCGGCGTGTTCGTTGCGGGCGACGTGGCCGATCGCGTCTACAAGCAGGCGGTAACGGCGGCCGGCTCGGGTTGCGCAGCAGCGATGGATGCAGAGAAATACCTGAGCAAACTGGAATCACCTTCTTGATTGCACGTCGCGAAATCGTCGCCTTTTTCTTGTCATTCCGAGCAGAGTCGAGGAATCTCTAGCTGCCTCGCTCCCAAGGCAGTTAGCAATCAGAGATGCTTCGAAATCGCGCAGCATGACAAAAACTTGAAAATCTGCGACCTCACCCAGTTTTACTCTCCGGTAAGTGGAGGCGTGAAACGGTACGTTCATGAAAAGATTGCCTACATCAGCAGTTGTTCGCCTGACGACATGCACGTGCTTATCATCCCTGGACCGAAAAATGAGGTAACAACAAATGGCCGGTCGCGAATCTATTCGATTCGTTCGCCATTAGTATCGAGAAGCTCGCGTTATCGCGCGCTGCTCAATCTTCGCGCGATCGAAGAAATTCTGGAACGTGAGCGCCCTGATCTCATCGAATCGAGCGATCCGTATCAGATCGGCTGGAAAGCAATTGCCGCCGGCCGCGCGCTGAGAGTGCCGGTCGTTGGTTTTTATCATTCTCATTTTCCGGAAGCGTATCTGCGCGGAGGCACGAAATTTCTGGGCAAACGCGGCACGCAGCGAGCGATGAAACTAACGCGTGCTTATGTGCATAGACTTTACAATCGTTTTCAAGCCACGCTGGTGCCGTCCGAAAGGCTCGCCGGTCTTCTTTCCGAATGGGGTGTGCGCAATGTGCGGCCGGTACGACTCGGGGTTAACACCGCCGTTTTCAAACCCGTGCCCGCTGATGGAGCCGCCACTCGTCACTCGTTAGGCATCGGCCGCGGGCAGACGCTGCTTTTCTACGCGGGGCGATTGGCCAGAGAAAAGAACACACAAACATTGATTCGAGCTTTTGAGCTTCTGCGCCAGCGGGACCAGAATAAATTTCATCTTCTGATTATCGGCGACGGGCCGCAGCGGAACAAAGTACAAAAAGTTGCAACGCCGCATCGGAAACATCTCTTGGATTTCTTACTGCGCAGACTCTGTTGATCTCGCCCGTTACTATCGCGCTGCTGATCTTTTCGTTCATCCAGGCGTTCAGGAAACGTTTGGACTTGTGGCGCTGGAAAGCCAGGCATGCGGCACACCCGTAGTGGGAATCCGCGGGAGTTACATGGATCGGATTATTTGTCACGACCAGAAATCGTGGGCGCAGGAGAACAGCCCGGAAGCGCTGGCCGATGCGATCGAAGATTTTAGCGCGAAAAAACTGTCAGCTTTGGGAAGGGCCGCTGCAGGGGCAACGGAAAGGCTTTATAGCTGGCCGCGCGTGTTTGAGGAACTGTTTTGCATTTATCGCGAGGTTCGCGCAAACTACCGGCGATTTTAGATGACGGACGACGACCATAAGCCGTTCCTCATTCGTGGCTATCGCAGATCGGACCGCGAAGCGGTACGAAAGCTCTGCTGCGATACCGGATTTCTCGGCGACCCGATTGATCCAGTGTATGAGGATCGAGAATTGTTCGCTGATTTTCTCACCACCTATTACACAGATCACGAACCGGAATCCTGTTTTCTTCTGGAGGTTGACGGCGAGATTCGCGGTTACCTTCTCGGCTCGCGCAAGCCTCTGCAAAACCAGGTTTACGCGCTTTATCAAAATGTCTGGCTCTTTTTCCGAGCGCTGACGCGATATTTCCGCTACCACGAACGCTCGCGCCGCTTTATTCGCTGGCTGCTCGTGCACGGCTGGCGCGAGGTGCCGGCCGCGCCTCGCCGCACGCCGCATTTTCATATCAATCTGCTGCCAGACGCCCGCAAGGTTTCGACAACACGCGCCCTGATGAGTGCGTATTTGAGTTATCTCTACCGTTCCGGCGAAAAACGCGTTTACGGCCAGATCATTACATTCGAAAGCCGGCGCGGAGAGAGAATGTTCGAGCGCTATGGATTCAAAGTGCTGAACCGGGCGGAGATCACGAAATTCAGGGCAATTTATCCCAAATCGGTTTACCTCAGCACCGTGATCAAGAACCTGGAGACGGCCGAACCGCTCTCCGTCACGACGCGCTCACGTCTCTAAGATACGCAACTCCTGGTGTTCAGCCCGTATTCTCAAATCAAGAGCAAGCGGATTAAGCGCTGCAAATTTGTGCTTGCATGAAAATCACAGTTTTTCTTACGATCGGATCTGAATCGATGTCTGCTGAGTATTAGGCCCGACCGTTAGTCGGGGCCGCCCGCTTAGTAATCTCTCAGCGTCGACAGCGAGATCGGAGATTACTTATGAATACAGTTATCGCGGCGGCGATTCGCTGCTGCGTCCTTGCCGGATCAGGGATTGCGGTTCTTCCAATCAACGCCCAGGTCAACGTGACCCAACATCACAATCATGCTTCGCGTGATGGTCTTTATGTCGATCCTGCTTTCACGCAGAGCGCTTCCGCCAATCTGGTACGCGATATGAATTTCGACGGCACCATTTCTGGCAACGTTTTCGCGCAGCCACTCTACGTCGACGACGGTCCAGGCGGGAGACCAACCATCATTGCAGTCACGGATTCGAATAACGTGTACGCGCTCGACGCTGTCGATGGCAGCATTATCTGGCAACGCAATGTTGGCGCGCCTGTGGCAGTCGATCCATGCGGACACAGCAATCCCGCCGGCATCATTGGCACACCCATTATCGATCTCAACTCGCGCGCGCTCTTTCTGAACGCGATGACCACGCCCGATGGTGGCAATACTGTTAAACATCTCATCTTTTCTCTGAGTATGGATACTGGCGGGACGAACGCCGGCTGGCCGGTAGACGTAGGGGCAGTCGCCATCTACAACGGCACGACTTTTACCCCATCGATACAATATCAACGAGGGGCACTTGGCATTGTGGGAGGCATTCTATATGTGCCCTATGGCAGTCTGCACGATTGCGGCGTCTATCATGGCTGGGTGGTGGGAATACCGATAAATAATCCTGGTGGTGTGATGGCATGGGCGCCCACTGCGATTGGCGGTGGAATATGGGCAGTAAGCGGTGTTGCCAGCGATGGAACTAATCCGTTCGCAGTCACGGGTAACACTTTCAATACGGGCGGCACGTGGGGTGGCGGCGAAGCGGTGATTCGTTTTCAACCCGGACCGATCTTTACGGGTCAGCCCAGCGATTACTGGGCGCCTACCAATTGGTTCCAGCTGGACGTTGGCGACAAGGATCTCGCTAGCTCCGGTGCATTACTGGTGGACGTGCCTGGCGCAACACCGTCCAGCCTCATCGTTGCCCTGGGCAAAGACGGCAATGCATACTTGCTTGATCGCGGCAATCTCGGCGGAATCACTGCGCCAGTAACTTCCTTGCAGGTTAGCACTAGCTTGATCATTCAGGCAGCGGCCACTTACCGAACCAACCAGGGCAGCTATGTCGCTTTTCGTGCCAGCAGCACTGCGCTCTCTGCGTTTCGGATTACTGCAACCAATCCGCCTGCTATTGCCAGTGCGTGGAGCCTGAGCGCGAACGGTCGCTCCTCGCCTTTCGTTACCTCTACTGACGGTGCCAATGATATGATCGTCTGGGTAATAGATAATGATGGAGCCGGTCATCAGCTGTTGCATGGTTTCGATGGAGATACTGGCAATGTTGTTTATGCCGGTGGCGGGCCGAATGAATTGATGGTGGGCGCCCGCAAATTCAACACTGGCATCGCTGCCCGGGGACGCATCTATATCGCGAACGATAACAAAGTTTATGCTTTTGTGGGATCGAGTCCCACTCCGACACCAACACCTACACCTACACCAACACCAACACCAACACCTACGGCGACGGCAACATTTACGCCTACGCCTACACCAACAGCTACTCACACACCGACGCCTACACCGACAGCCACGTTTACTCCGACTCCGACACCTACAGCGACAGCGACGGCTACGTTTACGCCTACACCAACGCCGACGGCAACGGCAACGGCAACACCCACTGCAACTGTACCTCCGACTCCAACTCCAACTCCAACAGCAACTCCGACAGCCACACCGACTGCGACACCGACAGCGACACCAAGACCTACCCCATCACCAAGATCTATCCCGACACCGAGGCCTCGGCCTACTCCTGCGCCGCGCCCAGCTTAGAGATAGAGGGTACTGACTAATGACTGCGGAAAATTTTCGCTTGCAGCTCAATTGACGAAGTCATCTCCTTCCCGGTATCCCACCGAAAAGTCATGTTCGGGCCGTCCATAGCACATCGGAAATTAGATCGAAGCCGTGACGATCTTTGCGCAGTCGGACTTCGTAAATGTGCATTTTTTTGCGTGACAAATTGGAGGATTTTAGGTTGAAAAGCCTTCGCAACAAACTGTGAACACTCACCCGGTGCGGAGAGGCGGTTATTTGAGCGCCGTGCTGACTGATTGTTTCACCGCGCCAGGGTAAGTCCCCGTGAATCCTGGCTCCTCCCTTACAGTTTGTTGCACCGTTCCAGCATTTTTTCGAGGACTTCGTTCCGCCGTTTCCGTAGGAAGAGGTGAGAAATGCAAATACCGCTTGGAATGGCCGGAGTCGCGGCACGACGGACTGACGTCGGACATTTCTTGAACGACATTTCGCCTTTTGGCACGGGCGCTGTTTTACACTTGGATGGTATAAAAGAATTTGAGCGGGCGACGATGACGCGCATCGGGCATTGCAGGATTCTTAACTAGCAATGCTTCCTCCGGCGAGACAATCTCGCCCCGCTCAAAATCTTCCAGACCAAACTGCGTCGACCAATATCAGTGTGCCAACGTCACTCGGCTGTATCCTAACAACGCCTGACCCACAAGCTTTTTTTGAATCGCATAGTGTTGCCCGACGCATCGCGGGCAACTTATCGTGTAAACGAAACATTAATATTACTTTGTCGTTGCTGTGTGGAGAGTAAAAAAGACAGAATCCAGCGCGCTTGAAGTATTGGGCAACAATCGCCGACAATCCGCAGCAAAGCCGGCTGGAGTTCGGGCTATCTCTCAGCGATTGACTCCAGCGGGCCGACGATCTGGATTGCTGACGCGCATCGCGGCGACCGAAAGCGTTTCATTGTGTACGCGGGATGAAAGCCGGCGCAAACTTTGCATTCAGTTGGCAAAAGTGGCATCCGATCACGGAGCGAACACCATCAACTATCAAATATCTAATCAAGGAACGTTGCGCGTTCAATTTCTGCGAGTAGAAGACTATATTTTGCAAAGCGCCGGACGCCGACAACCAAACTTAAAGTGAACTTTGCCGTTCTGACTCGAAGACTCGATTACCGCGAAAGCGTGCTTAAGGCGTACCCCGAGGTGTACACCCCGGCGGCCCTTGAGGCGTTGGCGGTTCTGGCGCCGCTCAACCGTGACCGGCACGAGCTGATGGCAAGGCGCATCGCGCGGCGACTGACGCGGGAGCACGGCCGGCAGCGCATTGCGCTTCCTCGATCCCCAGGCGCTGATTCCGCGCACGGGCATCCGCGTTCAGGACGCCCGCGACGGAAACTTCGACGGGAGCGAGATCCCGGCCGATCTGATGCGCCAGTGGATCCAAGGCACCGGGCCGGCCGCTCGGCCACGGGCGAGCACCGAGAGCGGCCTGCGCAACATCGCTTACGCTCTGCTCTCGGGCGCTGACGGCTGGATGTTCGATGGCGAGGACGCCCTCGGGCAGGTCGATACCATGTCGCTCGACAACCAGCGCAACCTCCAGCTTGCGATCGCCAAAGACCCACGCTTCCTGCGTGTCGCCGAAGAAGTCTCGGCCGAGATGAACCGGTGGGCGCAAGGCTTTTTCGGCCGACCCATCGTCGCCGACTGGCGCCAACAGCTCGACTTCACCACCAAGATCTTTCGCGCGCGCGGTCTGCATCTCGACGACCGCCACGTGCGCGAGAAGGACGGTACCGGATTCTCTGCTTCGATCGTCGATCTCGCGCTCTACGTGGTCAACAACCACCAGCGCCTACGCGACTCGGGGGCATCGATCGTCCTCTACCTGCCGAAGATCCAGACCGCCGAGGAGGCAGCGCTATGGAACAACCTGCTCGCGGCGCTCGAGCAGCATCTCGGGCTACCGATAGGCACGATCAAGGCCTACGTCCTTGTCGAGCAGATCGAGGCGTCCTTCCAGTTGATGGAGATCCGCGCCGTGCTCGGTCGCCACTTCGTCGGCTTCAACACTGGGCGGTGGGACTACATCAACAGTGTCGCCGACGCGATGGTGTGGGACCCGGGCTTCGTCAACCCCAATATCGACGCCATCGGCATGACCTACGGCTACATGCGCAATTACGAGGACCGCGTGCGCCGGGCCGTGAACACCCCAGATCGGAACGGTCGCTGCGCTCTGTGGCAGGGCGGTATGGAGCCCAACATCCCGGTCGGGTCCGCGGCGGGCGTCGCCGCAGGCATGCGTAGGGCGAAGGCAGGCGGCGAACGCGAGCAACTCGCGGGGGCGAGCGGCAAGTGGGTGGCGCACTGGAAGATGGTACACATCGTGCGGCCAGTATGGGAGGAGGTCGGCGCGGACAATCAGCTCGAACGCAAGTTCCCGCCACTCACCTACACGCAGGAGGACGCCGACGGGCTGGTACTGCTCGAGCCGGCGCCGCGCACCGTCCGGGGTGCCCGCGACTTGCTGAGCGTCGCCCTGCAGTACGGCAACGCCTTCGAGCAGGGTTTCCAGGCCGCGGCGCTCAAGCCGGCGGACTTTTTCGGCAACGACGACGTGCTCTATTTAATGGAGGACATGGCGACCGGCGAGATCCGGGTCAGCATCCTCTGGGAATGGCTGCACAAGGGCGCGCAACTCAACGAGGACGACCCGAAGATGGGCGCCAGGGCCGGCGACACGTTCGATTTGGCGCTTTTTACCCGCCTGCTCGACGAAGAATACGAGAAGCTGCTCGCCGCCCGCGACCGCGACGTCCACGACGATTCGAAGACGACCACGCTGCCCATCGCACGCGAGATCGTCGCTACCTACGTGACCAATCGCGCCAAGCTGCCCTGGTACATCGATCTCCTGAACTTGAACCTGAACAATCACGATCTCGCCAATGCAAGATCCCGCATCCGGTCCTACATCGAGGCCTTCGAGCGAGACGGAACGCGGATCACCGAGAATGTCGATTTTGTTGTCTGAACCAAGGAGTGCCCTTATGAGATCGTTCGAACAGGAAATCAACGAGACCCAAGAGTGGTTCGACAGCCCCCGATTCGCGGGGATCGTTCGCCTGTATACCGCGCGTCAGGTGGTCGAGCAGCGCGGCTCCATCGGCCACGACTACACGATAGCGCGTGAGGCGGCCGTAGCGTTTTACGATCGCTTGCGCGAACTTTTCGCGGAGCGCAAGAGCATCACCACCTTTGGCCCGTACTCGCCGGGGCAGGCGGTGGCGATGAAACGGATGGGGGTCGAGGCGATCTACCTCGGCGGTTGGGCGACCTCCGCCAAGGGCGGAACGAGCGAGGACCCGGGACCCGATCTGGCCAGCTATCCGCTCAGCCAGGTGCCCGACGAAGCAGCGACGCTCGTGCGCGCCCTGCTCTCGGCAGATCGCAACCAGCAGTATCTGCGTTCGCGGATGACTGAGGCGCAGCACGCCGCGACGAAGGCTCGGGATTTTCGGCCGTTCATCATCGCCGACGCCGACACCGGCCACGGCGGCGATCCACACGTGCGCAACCTGATCCGCCGCTTCGTGGAAGCCGGCGTTCCGGGCTATCACATCGAGGACCAGCGTCCAGGTACCAAGAAGTGCGGCCATCAGGGCGGTAAAGTGCTTGTGGCGCAGGACGAGCAGAACAAGCGACTGAACGCGGCCCGCTTCCAGCTCGACGTCATGGGCGTTCCCGGCCTCATCGTCGCCCGCACCGACGCCGAAGCCGCCAACCTGATCGAAGGTCACGGCGACGAACGCGATCAACCCTTCCTGGTTGGGGCGACGAACCCGGACGTGCCAGCCTACAAGCCGTGCTTCCTGGCGTTGATCCAGCATTTTCACGAGCTGGGAGTCGCCGAACTCACCGGCCATCTCCTGTACGCCATACCGGCCGGAGAGCACACCGTCGCCCGGGAATGGCTGGAGCGCCGGGGCATTCTGGCGCAGGCCGCCGAAGCCGTGGCGTTGTTGCGGGAGGGGAAAGAGACCTCGATCGACGCGATGTTCGACCGGATCACCGCCCGCTTCCTCGACGCCTGGGAGGACGACGCCGAACTGAACACCTTCGGCGAGGCGGTTGCCGAAGTGATCGAATTCCGGTCGAGCGAAGGTGAACCGGTCGAGACAAGCGTCGACGACTGGCGGCGCTTCGCCGCGCGCGCCTCGCTCTACGCCGCCCGCGAGAAGGCGCACGAACTCGGCGTCGACGTGGACTGGGACTGCGAGGCGGCCAGGACGCCCGAAGGGTACTACCAGGTGCGCGGCGGTATTCCGTACGCCATCGCCAAGTCGCTTGCGGCGGCGCCCTTCGCCGACCTGCTCTGGATGGAGACCAAGACCGCCAACCTCGATGACGCGCGCGAGTTCGCCGAGGCGATTCACTCGGAGTTTCCCGACAAGATGCTCGCCTATAACCTCTCGCCGTCGTTCAGTTGGGACACCACCGGCATGAGCGACGAGGAAATGCGAAGCTTTCCCGAGGAACTCGGCAAGCTGGGCTTCGTCTTCAACTTCATCACCTACGGCGGTCACCAGATCGACGGTCTCGCCGCCGAGGAGTTCACCATGGCCCTCAAGCAGGACGGCATGCTCGCCCTCGCCCGCCTGCAACGAAAACTCCGTATGGTCGATTCTCCCTACGGCACGCCCCAGACCCTCGCCGGCGGACCGCGCGCGGACGCCGCATTGGCCGCTACGTCGGGGCGCACGGCGACGACCATGGCAATGGGCAAGGGCTCGACCCAGCATCAGCACCTGATACAGACCGAGGTCCCCAAGAAACTCCTTGAAGAGTGGCTGGCGATGTGGACGCGGCACTATAAGCTCCCCGGCGGGCTCCGCGTCCAGATGCGGCCCCACCGCGCCGGCTCGGAGTTACTCGAACTCGGAGTCTACGACGAGCGGGAGGAGAAGCTCGCCAACGTCATCTTCGCCCCCATCCACGACCGGCGTGGCCGCACCATCCTCTCGGTGCGCGACCAGAACACCTTTGCGGACGCACTGCGCAAGAAGCGCCTGATGACCCTCGTCCACCTCTTCCTGGTGCACCGCTTCAAGGCGGACTTGGTGCACTATGTCACCCCCACCGAGGACAACCAGTACCAGGTCGCAAAGATGAGGTCTCACGGCATCTTCAGCGAGGTCAACACCGAGGTCGGCCAAATCATCGTCGCCGACGTCAACCACCAGCGGATCTCCGAGTTTTTGGCGCCGGATCAGGAGGCGTTGGGGAGGCTGATTCGCAAGGAGAGATAGGAGTTTCGGCGCTCGGCGATGATTGAGCTACGCTAAAATGTGATGTCTTGAGCGACTTCCAAACTTCTTTGCCACCAGAAAAAGCTCTGGCATAATAGCGCCCGGACTTATGGCGGACGAGATTTTGGAGCCGCGTTCTTTCCCATGTTTTCGTCGGTTTGCGCTGTTTCACAAGGTCGACCGCAGAATAACACCGTGAAAAACGCACCCAAAATCCTTTATTAACAGAAATTTACCTAGCAAGATGCCGGCATAGCTCAGTTGGTAGAGCAGCTGATTTGTAATCAGCAGGTCGTCGGTTCGAATCCGACTGCCGGCTCCAGCTTTAAGTTTCTGAAATAAAGCAGCTTGAATTGAATGACTGATGGTCGCTGGAGATATGAGTCTTTTTCACTTGGCCACTTATTTGAAGCTTGGGGTCGCGATGAGCATCTGCATTCCAAATCGTTCGCCCCTCAGAATCGACGGCTGACACCCAGCCCAACTCCAACCGGCTTTGCTGAGATTGTCGGCGATGATTATTTCCCAGTACTGCGCACCCTGTTGCTCTCGCATGGCATCCCGGACCTCAGCGGTCTTATCATCTATCAGGTTTTGGCGGAACATTCGCCCGGCAAAACCTGTCGAAAAGTTTTGCGACGCCGCTACTAGCGTAAAGCTGAGAAGAGCTAGGTGCGCTCGCGTGTCTTAGTGCCTAACGAAAAAAGCTTCGCACGGCGCCACCCGAATGCAACCACATTGAGCAGAATACCGTCGGGAAGTTCTTACACCTCAGTTTACTTCTATAAACCTTTGGAAGACAGTTATTTAATGGGAAGATGTAAGATGTTATTACACGTAATTGTCGAAATAACTTACGTTTTTGTGCCCGTTCGAAAACGGCGATCAATCAAATCGTTACAAAACTCTTAAATATATAAGCTATTTACTACAATCCACTTGCGTGTGGTCAACAGCAGCCTACCCGTTATTTCACGAGATAATGGCCTATTTACTGCTTTCCAAGTGGGCAATACGCAAATCGGACACGTTCTCCTGGGGGAAAGTTTAGCAACCTTTAAGGCGATCCGTTATCGCCATGGTGGAAGCGTTTTCGCGGACGTCGGTCGTGAGACTGGCGGTTCAGCGTAAGAAGTTCAGCTCCACACATGCGCATAAAACGGCTGCCTCAAGCTCATTGCCTTTCTCGTATCGGCCTCGTTCTGTCTCCAGGCTTCGGCAGCAACCGCTTGTCCGCCCTCCGCGCCCGCGTCCATCAGCTCACCGAGGCCAGCGCAGCAGCGCCAGGCACACCCACCTTCCTGAAAGATTTTCAGTTTTCGCCAACCTCACCCTGCAATGCCTGAGCACGTGTGAAACCGCAGAAACACATGAAAACTGATTCAACCCGAACAACTCTATGAAAAAACAACAAAACAATTCTACCCACGCTTGGGCGCTGCGAATCGCCCTCTCGACTGCCCTGCTATCTATTTCGGCGGTCTTACTCGCCGCGGCGAGTTTCATGGCTACTCCGGCAACGAGGGGATTGAGCGCGCCCATCAACCCGGTCGCGGACCCGGCAAACACAAACACACCGGTGCTTGTAGTCACGACTGATTCCAATCAATTTTCCAAATACTACTCAGAAATACTAAAAGCAGAAGGACTCAATGCATTCCAGACTGCAGATATCGGAACTGTAAACGCTGCAGCACTCGCAAACTACGACACAGTGCTTCTCGGCGAAGTTTCACTTACACCCACGCAGGTAACGACATTTACTGATTGGGTTAATGCCGGCGGTAATTTGATCGCCATGAAACCCGATAAACAACTGGCAGGACTTTTGGGTCTCACAGATGCTTCTTCAACACTTGCTGATAAATATCTTTTGGTAAACACGGCTTCAAATCCCGGTGCAGGTATCGTTAATCAAACGATTCAATTCCACAGCAGTGCTGATTTGTATTCATTAAACGGTGCCACGAGCATCGCCACTCTGTACTCTGACGCAACTACCGCCACAGGTAATCCTGCCGTTACAACAAACACTGTTGGGACAAATGGTGGACGTGCATCCGCATTTACATATGACCTGGCAAAATCTGTTGTTTATACGCACCAGGGCAACCCGGCGTGGGCAGGACAGGAAAGAGACGGTCACACAGACGTGATCAGACCAGACGATCTCTTTTTTCCGGATTACCTAGATTTAAATAAAGTTCAAATCCCGCAGGCTGACGAACAGCAAAGACTGCTTGCCAACATGATCACGCAGTTCAGTCTTGAGAAAAAACCGCTGCCGAGATTCTGGTATCTACCGAACGGAAAGAAAGCCGCAATTGTCTATACTTTGGATGACCACGCTTCACCATCCGCTATCAAAGATGTCTTTAATAAGTTCATCGCCAACAGTCCTGCAAATTGTTCAGTTACTGATTGGGAATGTATGCGGGGAACTTCATGGTTCTATTTAGGATCAAACCTAAACAATTCTGAAGCGGCAACGTATTACGGTCAAGGATTTGAAATGGGAGTGCACGTTCAAAACGGCTGCACAAACTTCAATTCACTTGCCGAGCTAAATCAAACGTATACAGACCAATTAAATGCCTTCCAAGCAAATTACCCGTCATTACCTCCACAAACAACACACCGCCACCACTGCATACCCTGGAGTGATTGGCTGAGCCAGGCAAGAGCAGAACTTGCACACAATATCCGCTACAGCATGGACTATTATTATTGGCCGCCGGAGTGGGTGAACGGCAGACCGGGCCTCTTCACAGGATCAGGTATTCCCATGAGATTCGCTGATACAGACGGTACATCAATTGATATTTACCAGGGTGTTTCACAGCTCGTTAACGAAAACGGCATTGACTATGACTCAGACGTAAATGCATTATTAACGAACGCAACCGGTTCAAAAGGGTATTATGGATTCTTTGGAACGCACGATGATTACCGGGATAGTACCTTTTCAGATTCTATTGTAAATGCTTCACAAAACTTTAATGTATCGGTCATTTCAGCCATACAAGCCCTCACTTGGCTTGATGGGAGAAACAGTTCATCATTTACCAACTTCTCCTGGGACGGAACCACGTTGAATTTCACCGTCACACCCGGACCCGGAATTACAGGTCTTCAGGGAATGCTGCCTGCTGTTGACTCGTCAAATAGTGCGATAAGCAGTTTGGCACGCAACGGTTCAGCTGTAACATTCACGACTCAAACGATCAAAGGTATAAGTTATGCATTCTTCCCGGCAGCGGCAGGGGATTATGTCGCTACATATAGCGGTACAGCCCCGACACCTACACCAACACCAACCCCAATTTACAGTCTCTGGGATAACAGCACTGTCCCTGCAGTCCCGTCGCAAAATGACCCTAATGCAGTTGAAGTAGGTACGAAATTCAGCGCAGATGTTGACGGGCAAATAACAGGATTTAAATTCTATAAAGGTACAACAAACACCGGCTTACACACCGGACATTTGTGGACAAGCGGAGGAGTATTGCTGGCTACGGCTACCTTTACAAACGAAACAGCCTTCGGCTGGCAGGAAGTAACACTTGATACACCGGTTGCTGTCACAGCAAATACAACATATATCGTTTCATACTACGCACCAAACGGTAATTACGCAGCCAATTCACAGTATTTCACAACAGATTATAACAATGCACCGCTTCATTCTCCGGCAAGCGATCCAAGCGGAGGTAACGGAGTATACAATTATAGCCAATCAGGAACATTCCCGACAGAAACCTTTGGTCGTACTAATTATTGGGTCGATGTCATATTCCAAACCGGCACAGGACCTACTCCGACGCCTACGCCAACAGCGACGGCTACCGCAACAGCTACTGCTACGGCGACAGCTACAGCTACACCAACTGCAACAGCCACAGCCACAGCTACACCAACTGCAACACCGTGCGGGACCAACGTGATCGCCTGCGAGAACACGCTACCGGGGGATCCGCCCAACGACTGGCAGGTAAACGGCGCGGGCGACCCCTCGATCCAGGGCTTCGCCACGCAAATGAGCGTGACACCCGGCCAAACCGAATTCTTCAAGATCAAGACTCCGGCGAGCTCGTACCACATCGACATCCTGCGCGTGGGCTACTACCAGGGGAACGGGGCGCGCAAGGTGGTCTCCAACATGCAGCCGACCGCCACACTCCCGCAGTCCCAGCCTGCTTGCCTCGAACCCCTCACTGGGCCGAACGACACGGCGCCGACCGGGCTCATCGACTGCGGCAACTGGGCCGTGTCGGCCTCGTGGACGGTGCCGTCCGACGCTGTGTCCGGCTTGTATCTCGCGCACCTGGTCCGCAACGACAACGGCGACGAAAGCCTGATCCCGTTCGTGGTGCGCGACGACGCGAGCCACTCCGACATCTTGTTCCAGACCTCCGATGAGACCTGGCAGGCCTACAACTCCCAAGGTGGCAACAGCCTGTACACCTGCACGATCAACTGCCCTCCCGGCAACCCCGAGGCCTATAAGGGCGCCGCCAAGGTGTCCTACAACCGGCCCTGGCATTCCGGGGCGGACGACAACGGCGCGAGCTGGTTCATGTACGCCGAGTACCCGATGATCCGGTTCCTGGAGGCGAACGGCTACGACGTCAGGTACACCAGTGGCCTCGACGTCTCCCAACCCGGCTATACGTCGATCCTTGAGCAGCACAAGGTCTTCATGTCGACCGGCCACGACGAGGTACTGGTCCGGGCAGCAGCGGACGAATGTCGAGGCCGCCTTGGCCGGCGGGGTCAATCTCGCGTTCTTCACCGGGAACGGAGTGTTCTGGAAGACCCGGTGGGAGCCGAGCATCGACGGATCGAACACGCCCAACCGGACGCTGGTGACCTACAAGGAGACGCACTTCGACGCTCCTGTGGATCCCCTGGACCCGCCCACCTGGACGGGCACCTGGATGGATCCGCGGTTCAGCCCGCCGGCGGACGGGGGGCTCCCGCAGAACGCGCTGACCGGGCAACTGTTCGACGTAAACTCCGGCACCACCGACATCACCGTCCCGTCCCAATACAGCAAGCTCCGGTTCTGGCGCAACACCCCGGTGGCCGGCCTGTCGCCCGGCGATTCCATCACGCTCGATGCCGGTGTCGGCACGCTGGGCTATGAGTGGGACGTGGACGCCGACAACGGGTTCCGCCCTCCCGGGCTGTTCGACATGTCCGCCACCACCAATACCAGCGCGGAGGTGTTCACTGACTATGGGAGCAACACCCAGCCGAACAGCACCGCCACCCACCACCTGACGCTGTACCGTGCCGCGAGCGGCGCCCTGGTGTTCGGCGCCGGGACGGTGCAATGGTCATGGGGCCTGGACAATGGCACTGGGTCCGGCAACTCGGGCGGCCCAGTCGACCCGACCATGCAGCAGGCGACGGTGAACCTGTTCGCCGACATGGGCAACGTGCAGCCGGCCACGCTGATGGTCGGACTTACGCCGGCCACGCAAACGACCGATACGAGCCCGCCGACTGCGACGATCACGTCACCGTCTCAGGGTGCCACCTTCCCGGACGGTACGGCCGTCACTATCAGCGGGACTGCGACCGACGCAGGCGGCGGCGTGGTCGCCGGGGTCGAGGTATCCACCGACGGCAGCACCTGGCACCCGGCGACGACGATGTCGGCGGCAGACACCTCCGTCACCTGGAGTTATTCGTGGATCGCCCACGGGTACCCGAGTACGACGATCAATGCCCGGGCCGTCGATGACAGCGGCAACCGGGGGACACAGGGGCCGGGAGACACGGTCAACGTGACCTGCCCGTGCTCGATCTGGGGAACCAACGTCACCCCGGAAGAGATTGACTCCAACGACTCGACCTCGGTCAACGTGGGCGTCAAATTCCAGGCGAGCATCCCCGGCACCGTGACCGGGATCCGCTTCTACAAGGCCAGCGCTAACACCGGGACGCATATCGGCGAACTGTGGACCGCGGCCGGGCAGCCGCTGGCCAGCGCCACCTTCACCAACGAGACGGGCTCCGGCTGGCAGGAGGTGGACTTCTCCCAGCCAGTGGCGATAGATGCGAACACCATCTATATCGCGTCCTACTTCGCGCCGAACGGGCACTACTCGGATAACAACGCGTACTTCTATACCACCCCGCCGATGGGGACGAATCCCACCATCACTACCGTGAACAGCCCGCCGCTGCAGGCACCGCGCAACACCAACGGCACCGTCAACGGCGTCTACTCCTACGCCGGCACCCCCACATTCCCGACAGATACCTTTAATGCTACTAATTATTGGGTCGATGTCATATTCCAAACCGGCACAGGACCTACTCCGACGCCTACGCCAACAGCGACCGCAACACCGACGCAACTGCAACAGCGACAGCAACGCGACAGCGACTGCAACAGCGACAGCTACACCAACAGCGACCGCAACAGCCACAGCTACGGCTACACCAACTGCGACACCGACACCCACCCCGGCATTGAGTGGATTAACTTACAATGGTGGAACGCCGTTTGTTAACGGAACCACTTTAATCTCTGGAACAAGCTACACGGTAACGGCACAGGCAGACGCGAACACGCGAAGTGTAGTATTTACAAGAGATGGCAGCACCGTAAAGACAGATTCGGCGGCGCCTTTTGATTTCACGTTCACGCCAACTGGGTTAGGAAACCACACCTTTACGGCAACACCGTGGAGTTCCACAGGAGGAACGGGAATCAGCGGCACCTCCATCACTGTAAGCTATACGGTTGTAAAAGCGTCACCTACACCGACCCCAACAGCGACGGCAACTGCAACAGCCACAGCTACGGCGACTCCTACGCCAACAGCGACCGCAACAGCAACAGCTACGCTACACCAACTGCGACTCCGACGCCTACCCCAGCATTGAGTGGATTAACTTACAATGGTGGAACGCCGTTTGTTAACGGAACCACTTTAATCCCTGGAACAAGCTACACGGTAACGGCACAGGCAGACGCGAACACGCGAAGTGTAGTATTTACAAGAGATGGCAGCACCGTAAAGACAGATTCGGCGGCGCCTTTTGATTTCACGTTCACGCCAACTGGGTTAGGAAACCACACCTTTACGGCAACACCGTGGAGTTCCACAGGAGGAACGGGAATCAGCGGCGCCTCCATCACTGTAAGCTATACGGTTGTAAAAACGTCACCTACACCGACCCCAACAGCGACGGCTACTCCAACACCGACAGCAACGGAGACTCCTACGCCAACAGCGACCGCAACAGCCACAGCTACGGCTACACCAACTGCGACTCCGACACCTACCCCGGCATTGAATGGATTAACTTACAATGGTGGAACGCCGTTTGTTAACGGAACCAATTTAATCGCTGGAACAAGCTACACGGTAACGGCACAGGCAGACGCGAACACGCGAAGTGTAGTATTTACAAGAGATGGCAGCACCGTAAAGACAGATTCGGCGGCGCCTTTTGATTTCACGTTCACGCCAACTGGGTTAGGAAACCACACCTTTACGGCAACACCGTGGAGTTCCACTGGAGGAACAGGAATCAGCGGCGCCTCCATCACTGTAAGCTATACGGTTGTAAAAGCGTCACCTACACCGACCCCAACGCCGTAAGCCGCGATCGAGCCTGCAGATCACGTCGCGTCCTTTAGACGCTGAACCCAGTAATCAGCGACGCCTTATGGCTTGTACGTTCAGTCGCCCTTACCTGGACGATAGCGGCACAAGCCATGGGCCACAGCTTCAGCAGCTGGATAGGCACCGGCCATACGCTCCTTCTCAGGCGCAGCCAACGCTGCTTCAATCACAATGGGCGGAATCCGATCACGGAGACGGCTACTTTACGCATAATTGATATAACGACAGCGCACATCGGGAAGGTCGAGGAACAGGAAGCCACGGTTGCTGAATTAAAGCAGATTCAGAAGGTCAGCGCACAGGCTGAACTGACCGGGCGTGCGCCTTAAACGGTCCTCAATAATCAGTAAAGATGCAGGCAAGGTTATAGCGGTGTTTCGTCGCGCGGACTCGTCGTGCAATCCGCGTCCTCAACCAACTGCTACGGACTCTCAATCCGTCACAAGGGCAAGCGCTAACTCGTAAAGCCGATTTTTGGTCAATTTCCATTGCGGAAATCTCCCGACAGATTGGAGAAATCCTGAGTGGGATCCGGCCATCAGAACACCAAGCCGAATTTCTTACGCTGAACCGCCAGCCTCACGACCGAATCGGCGGGTTTCACGAAAATTTTAACTTTTTCGAGAACTCTGTCTCATCGTTTCCGGAGAAGTAGCTGATATGCGTTTTCGCGGACGTCCGTCGGGAATCGCACACCGCGCTACCCACTCATTATGCCGTTAGCCGTTCAACGCTCTCATCGGAGAGCAAGCCCACTTTGGCAAAAGTGCTATCGGGTTTGCTTCGACTATGCGCGACCGCGTCTTTCAAGACGGAGCTCGCTCCCGGCTTTGCCTGGACAGAGTTCGCGAGTTGTCAGCTTCGATTGGACGGCGAACCGGATGCTAAGGCTACAAATTTGTGCTTGCATGAAATCACAGTTTTTCTTACGATCCGATCTGGATCGATGTCTGCTGAGTATTAGGCCTTCCAAACGGTTAGTCGGGGCCGCCAGCTTAGTAATCTCTCGGCGTCGACAGTGAAATCGGAGATTACTTATGAATAGAGTTATTGCGGCGGCGATTCGCTGCTGCGTTTTTGCCGGGTCAGGGATTGCGGTTCTTCCAATCAACGCCCAGGTCAACGTGACCCAACATCACAATCATGCTTCGCGTGATGGTCTTTATGTCGATCCTGCTTTCACGCAGAGCGCTTCCGCCAATCTGGTACGCGACACGAATTTCGACGGCACCATTTCTGGCAATGTTTTCGCGCAGCCACTCTACGTCGACAACGGTCCAGGCGGGAGGCCAACCATCATTGCAGTCACGGACTCGAATAATGTGTACGCGCTCGACGCTGTCGATGGCAGCATTATCTGGCAACGCAACGTTGGCGCGCCTGTGGCGAGCCGATCCATGCGGAAACCCCAATCCCGCCGGCATCATTGGCACACCCATTATCGATCTCGACTCGCGCGCGCTCTTTCTCAACGCGATGACCACGCCCGATGGCGGCAATACCGTTAAACATCTCATCTTTTCTCTGAATATGGATACCGGCGAGACGAACGCCGGCTGGCCGGTAGACGTAGGGGCAGTCGCCATTTACAACGGCACGACTTTTACCCCATCGATACAATTTCAACGGAGCGCACTTGGCATTGTGGGAGGCATTCTTTATGTGCCGTATGGCAGTCTGCACGATTGCGGCGTCTATCATGGCTGGCTGGTGGGAATACCGATAAATAATCCTGGTGGTGTGATGGCTTGGGCGCCCACTGCGATTGGCGGTGGAATATGGGCAGGAGGCGGTGTTGCCAGCGATGGAACTAATGCGTTCATAGCCACGGGTAACACTTTCAATACGGGCGGCACGTGGGGTGGCGGCGAAGCGGTGATTCGTTTTCAACCCGGACCGATCTTTACGGGTCAGCCCAGCGATTACTGGGCGCCTACCAATTGGTACGCGCTTGACATTGGGAACAGAGATTTTTGCTCCGGTCCATTACTGGTGGACGTGCCCGGCGCAACACCGTCCAACCTCATCGTTGTCGTGGGCAAAGATGGCAATGCGTACTTGCTCGATCGCGGCAATCTCGGCGGCATCACTGCGCCAGTAACTTCATCACAGGTTACTGACGGCTCGACGATTCCGGCGGCGGCAACCTATCGGACCGGCCAGGGCAGCTATGTCGCTTTCCGCGCCAGCAGCACCATGCTCTCTGCTTTTCGGATTACTGCAACCAATCCGCCTGCTATCGCCAGTGCGTGGAGCGTGCCCCGGAATGGTCGCTCCTCGCCTTTCGTTACCTCTAGTGACGGTGCCAATGATATGATCGTCTGGGTAGTAGATAATGATGGAGCCGGTCATCAGCTGTTGCATGGTTTTGATGGAGATACTGGCAATGTTGTTTATGCCGGTGGCGGGCCGAATGAATTGATGGTGGGCGCCCGCAAATTCAACACCGGCATCGCTGCCCGGGGACGCATCTATATCGCGAACGATAACAAGGTTTATGCTTTTGTGGGATCGAGTCCCACTCCAACACCAACACCAACCGAGACGCCAACGGCTACGCCAACTGCAACGGCTACGCCTACTCCGAGCGCAACCCCGACCCCACGCCAACACCTACCCCTACCGTCCAAGTGACCGTTCAAACCGCTCCCGCAGGTCTCGCGTTTAGCGTTGACGGGACCACGTACAGTTCTACACAGACTTTTTCCTGGGCGCGTGGTTCGAGTCACACTATCGCCACCACTTCGCCGCAGAGCGGTGGCACGGGTGTTCGGTACGTATGGACGAATTGGAGCGGTGGCGGAGCTATCTCTCACACTGTCGCGCCGACCACCAACACGACTTACACAGCGAATTTCAACACGCAATATTACCTGACGATGACCCACGGAACCGGTGGCACGGTGAGTCCCATGAGTACGTGGAAAAACAGTGGCGCGACCGTCTCAATCAGTGCCACGCCAGCTAGCGGGTCCAGTTTCAGCGGTTGGACTGGCAGTGGCACGGGGTCTTACTCTGGCACGGACAATCCTGCCTCAATTGCAATGAATGGGCCTATTACCGAGACCGCTGCCTTTACACAGAACCCAGTTCAGGTGACTGTGCAGACAAATCCCGCAGGTCTTAGCTTCTCGGTTGACGGTACTACTTACACTGCGGCGCAGACATTCTCGTGGCAACCGGGTTCCAGTCATACCATTGCCACCACTTCGCCGCAGAGCGGCGGCACGGGCGTTCGGTACGTATGGATGAATTGGAGCGGTGGCGGAGCTATCTCTCACGCTGTTGCGCCTACCACTAACAAGACCTACACAGCGAATTTCAACACGCAATATTTTCTCACAATGAGCCACGGAACCGGTGGCACTGTGACTCCCCTCAGCGGGTGGAGAAACAGCGGATCAGCTGTTTCGATCAGTGCTATGCCGAGGAATGGCTACAGTTTCACCAATTGGACCGGGAGCGGTCCAGGCTCGTATTCCGGAACGAACAATCCGGCTTCAATCACAATGAGCGGACCGATCATGGAGACGGCGGCTTTCACTCACAATTGATGTTCACCAGGTCCCGGCGAGTGGCCTTTAGCGATCGTTCAGGGCCGTTTGCGGGCCGGGGATGAACAGAGATGCGATGCTCTCACTGGCCGCGCTGTCGATTTGAGAGTCGAAGCGGACGGTGATCTTCACATCGCGCTTCAAGATGCGACTGGCGACGCCCCACGGATGCGCGTAACACGCGCCGACAGACACGGCGTCGATCTAGTTTTCGAATTGCCTCGGCTGGTTCCGGCTGAATCGATCCGACGACAGGATCGGTCCCCCAAGCGTAAAACTGCTGAAAAGCACCGGAACAAAACTGTGGCGTTTCACCCACGAGGCTGAGTTGCTCCCCCCTGGCACACGCGCGAATGATTGCGACCAAAAAAGACCACTTCAGACGCTCGTAACGTCAACAGGGCGTCAACGGTTCCATTCACGTCATCCAGGGTTTGAGCCTCGACCGGGGTTCGCGCGTGCGCGCGGAATAAGGCGCCTACGCAGACCCAGCGTCATCGCGAGGTGATTGCGCCCGCGCGGTAAGACATTTTCACAACCGACGTCCAGACTGCTCGTACTTTTTCGGCGAAATTACTTGTTTACGCTGCTTCCCTGCTCGAACGCCCTGAGTCGGAGGCGTAAGTTGCGGTCCGTGCGCGAACGACGATTCCCCCGTTTCAATGTTTTTGAAAAAAAGTGACGAATTAGATTGACGAACAAAATCTAATCAGCAAAGGATTGTGCGGCAGGTTTTGTAGGGTGTCGGGAACTCCCTAGAACTCATTGCCGAGTCAGGGAAGGACGCACGCAATATGAATACAAATGCCAACACCTACGCTACGATCATTTTCACATCCGCTTTACTGTTAGCGGCTCGAAATATCTCCGCAACGACGTGGAATGCTGCGACCGCGAATCAATCAGATGTTTCCGCAGCAATACTTCAAGCGGCAGATGGTGACACGGTCGTGGTGCCGGATACTCTTTCGCTCCCGGGCGGTGCGGCAATCTGGACAAGCCGGATAAACGTTACGGTCGGGATTACGATTAAAGGTCAAACAACGATTACCGGGGCGGGCACGTCTAGTCCGATTATAGCTGACAACACCGTCATTCTTGATAATTCGCCCTTGAACAATCAACACTCCGGATTAATTAAAACTTCACTGAGCCCGACTCAGTCCTGTCGGATTACTGGCCTGACTTTCCGCAATGGCGCACGCACGAGGATGAACCAAAACGGAGTGGTCTGGCTGACCAGTAACGGGGCCTCGCCTAACTACACATCACGCGTCGATCACTGCCATTTTGACGGCGTGTATGACCGCAACATCCATGTTGGCGGTTGGTGCTACGCGGTGGCCGATAATAACGTTCTAGATGCGCGCGGCCAGGGCTTTTTTGTGACACATGCCGGTTATGGCGGCACAAACGCCAACGCTTTTGCTGACCCGTCATGGTCCGACTTTCCTTACTTTGGAACGAACAAGTTCGCCTTCTTTGAAACCAATACCGTGCGTAGCCTGAGCGCGACGACTCATCAGGGCGGTGTGGACGCAGAGTTTGGAGCGAGGCTCGTGGTAAGGTATAACGATTTTACCAATGCCATTGTCGGCTGGCACGGCACTGAAGGTCGATCACGCGGAACGCGCGCAGTGGAAGTTTACGGCAATCACTTCCACTTTTCATTCGAGCCTACCGGGCAACAGCGGTCCGGCAATTGCCTGTATCACGACAATACCTTTGATGGTGTTCGCAGTAATGAAAATTGTGTGTTGCATATTCCTCTGTTTCGAGCGCTCGGCGCAGGCGGTATCCATGGTGGCGTGTTCGGGAGCGCCGATGGCACAAGTCCGTGGGATGGGAATGATACGGAAGGTAATGGGACTTATGTGGAAGGGCACCCTCCATATTTGTTTGCTTCGGGCACTGCTACAACAAATTCCGCCGGCGGGACACTTAAGGATTCAACTGCAAACTGGGCACCGAACCAGTGGGTAGGATTCAGCGTTACAAACAAGAATCCTGCCGCTCCTGCATATTTAAAAGGTTCAGTTATTACAGCGAACACGCGAACGCAAATTTCATACACTTACTATTCTGCTACCGATCGTGGGCCTCTACTGGTGTTTAGAGCCGGGGATCAGTATCAAATTCATCGGTGTTTGACTGTTTTGGATCAGCCCGGAAGGGGCAAAGGGGATCTGTGCGGTGGAATCTAATCAGGATCCGATCAATTTAGTGACCGGAACTCCCTTCTGGACACACGAACTAATAGAACCATCTTTCTCATGGAATAACGTTTATACACCCACGAATACGGCGTGGGGCCTTCGATCGGGATTCCCTCAGTGTGTCCAGGGACGTGATTTTTACAATTTAGGAAGTGGTTTTCCGAATAATTCTACGCCTCCGCAGGTTTCTGCGATTCTGACCGAGGCGGTGAACGGAGTGCAGTATGCCGAGACTTATACCTACCCGCATCCATATACGGTCGTTCCTCCCTGAGAATCATATGAAACCTCTAACTCTCATTCTCTCACTTATCATCACTGTTTGGTGGAGCGTGCCGCTTCCAACAAACGCGCAGGTCAACGTGACTCAGGAGCACAACAATCTTTCCCGCGATGGCCTGTACATTGATTCGGCCTTCACGCCATCCGCCGCTGCTAACGTGACGCGTGATCTGAATTTCGACGGCACAATTTCAGGGAACGTCTATGCACAACCTCTTTACGTCGAAGGTGGTCCGGACGGCCGCGCGAAAGTTATTGTCGCGACAGAATCAAACAACGTGTATGCGCTCGACGCTCTGACCGGCAGCGTGATTTGGCAGCGCAACGTTGGAGCGCCTGTCGATTCAGGTCTGCCGTGCGGCAATATTAGTCCGCTCGGTATCACTGGCACACCCGTTGTCGATCTTGCCTCCCGATCACTGTTTTTCGATGCAATGATCGATGGCGCGACCAAGAAGCATTTCATTTATTCATTGAACGTGGACACCGGCGCGACTGCTCCCGGCTGGCCGGTGGATGTGAACGCCACCGCCACGTACAACGGCACAACCTTTACTTCATTGGTCCAGAACCAGCGCGCCGCGCTCGGGCTGGTCAATGGTGTAGTGTACGTGCCGTATTCTGGACACGCCGGCGATTGCGGCACTTACCACGGTTGGGTTGTCGGCGTACCAATCAGTAATCCAGCGAGTGTGACTGCCTGGGCGACAACGGCAATTGGTGGCGGAATCTGGGGCCATGGCGGCGTTGCCAGTGATGGCACCAACATGTTCGTGATCACCGGGAACACCTTCAACACTGGCGGTAACTGGGGCGCTGGAGAAGCAATTATCCGCTTGCAAGCTGGGCCGGTCTTTAGTGGTAACCCAACCGACTTCTGGGCGCCTATTAACTGGCTCATGCTTGACAACGGAGACATCGACTTAGGCGGATGTGGCGCAGTACTCCTCGATGTGCCTGGTGCCACGCCTTCGCAGCTGGCGCTTGCGTTGGGAAAAGATGGCAATGCCTATTTGCTTAACCGTAATAACCTCGGCGGAATCACCGCACCGGTGGCCTCCGCGAATGTTGCCAGTTCCGTGAGAGGTCAATCGGCTGCCACTTACCGCACTCCACCAAGGGACATATTTTGTTTTTCGTAACGGGAGCAGCTCGGTTGCCGCTTATAAGGTTACTGCGACGACTCCGCCCGGCATAACCAGCGCCTGGAGCGTGAGCCAGACCGGCCAGGGCTCGCCGTGGGTTACAACTACTAATGGGACTACCAATGCGATTGTGTGGATAGTCGGTGCCGGGGGCGACCAGCGCTTGTACGGCTATGATGGCGATACCGGCGCAATCATTTACGCAGGTGGCGGGCCGAACGAGTTGATGGCAAATACGCGCAAGTGGAACAGTGGCATCGTCGCTCGCGGTCGGATTTACTTCGCAGCGGACAATAAAGTTTATGCTTTTACTGTGCCGACGGGCACGCCTACACCCACGCCGACTGCAACGCCCACGTCTACACCGACACCGACTCCAAGCCCAACCCCAACGGCCACGCCAACAATTACTCCAACGCCAATACCAAGTCCGACACCGAATGTGAGGCGATTAACTTACAATGGGGGGACGCCGTTTGTTAATGGAACAATTCTAGTCCGAGGAACACGCTACACGGTAACAGCGCAGACAAACCCGTACACGCTCAGCGTAGTGTTTAATAGAGACGGCGTCAACGTAAAGACAGATTCCGCGATTCCTTTTGATTTTACCTGGACGCCAATGGTGATAGGAACCCACACGTTTGTCGCAACACCGTGGAGTTCCATTGGAGGAACGGGAACCAGCGGCCGCTCCAGAACAGTAAGTTTTAACGTAGTGGCCACGTCGCCTACACCTGGCCCGAGCGCCACTCCAACACCCACCGCGACGCCATGAACGTCGTATTGGCACGCGGTCTTCAAGAGCGAAGATTGTCGTGACATTTGCACGGTGAAAGATCGCCCATTGTTGATCATTTAAATAGAAGTCCTTCACATGGCCGATGTCGCCGTCATAGGCGCCGAGCTTTTTTCCGCAAAGCTGCCTAAGGCTTCGCAACATAACTTTATCCTTTCTGACGACGGGGTTTGATCTATCCAGGCCGTGAGACCAGATGGTTGAATTCGCAAGCGCCGGCCCAAAATGCCATAGCAGCGGGTGCCATCGCATCAACTCCTGATGCGATCATGGGGCCGTCAGGAAAGGCGTTTATCCTTGCGCAAAGGAGGTATCGCATTGTGAACTTTCGCTTGCCCGCGCTGCCGGCGCGCGTAGTCCTGCAACCGCCGTCGCGCCGCCTTGAAGGCATCGCGGATCACAACGTCGATGTCCTTGTGTTGTGATTTGCTTCAGGTGCTTCTCCCATTCTTCTTCGTCGCCGCGTTGGACGGCGCTGTGCAGGCCGGCCTCGTGCCGCACGACGATCTCGCGCACCTGGTACGCCCAGCTTAATGCGGACGTGAAACTGTTCTCCCAGCGTGTGATGGCGGTGGTCCGGTGGATCGCCGTTCGCAAATCCACCAAATCGGCGTATGTTTAGTGTTCGCCTTTATGAAGGAATTAAACATAGAGAGACTACACATCGCAGTGGGCGATCAGGAGATCGTACGAGGACTGACTCTGCGTGTGCCGCGGGGTGAAGTGCATGCCCTCATGGGCCCAAATGGCTCAGGAAAAAGCACGCTTGCCAAGGTTTTGGCCGGTCATGCGGATTATCACGTCACCGCTGGCAAAATATTGATGGATGGCGAGGATCTTCTGGAACTTGAACCTGACGAACGCGCGCGACGCGGTCTTTTCCTAGCCTTCCAGTATCCCAGCGAAATCCCAGGAGTGACAATCGCCAATTTTCTGCGGGCGGCATTGCAATCGCGCCTGCCGGAAGGCGGAGAGCTCGAGGCAACCGATTACTACGCGAAGCTTTATGAAAAGATGGAGTTGCTCGGGATGGATCGTTCATTCACGTCGCGGGCGGTTAACGAAGGCTTTTCTGGAGGCGAAAAGAAGCGCACCGAGATTCTACAAATGGCGATGTTGGAGCCTAAGTATGCAGTTCTTGACGAGACGGACAGCGGCTTGGACATCGACGCACTCAAGACCGTGGCGCATGGGGTAAACTCTTTGCGCGGCCCCGATCTTGGCATATTGTTAATTACGCACTATCAGCGCCTCCTGAACTACGTCGTCCCCGATTACGTCCACGTAATGGTGGCAGGGCGAATCGTTAGAAGCGGACGAAAAGAACTCGCTCTCGAGCTCGAAGAGAGAGGTTACGATTGGGCGCGCGACGGTGCGACTGAGCCAGCGTACAGGTAACAACCGGGATAATTCACAATGAAAACAGAAACTTCAGCAGTAAACATTAACCGCAACATCGGGGACTTCTCATATCCGGAAGCTCACGTTCGCGATGCCGGCGCCGGCCTGAGCGAACGAACGGTTCGCTACATTTCGGACGTCAAAGAGGATCCGGATTGGGTGCGCGAATTCCGGCTCAGAGGGCTCAAGACGTTTTTGGAAAAACCGCTCCCCACGCATTGGGCAAGCAAGGATCTAGAAGCGATCGACTTCGACAAAATCCGCTATTACCTCTCCCCCGGGACTGAGACGAAACGCAGCTGGGATGAAGTACCGGAGGACATCAAGCGTACATTCGAGCGGCTTGGCATTCCCGAGCAGGAACGCAAATTTCTTGCCGGTGTAGAGGCGCAGTTCGACAGCGAAGCGGTCTATTCAAACATTAAGAAAGCGGTTGGCGAACAGGGCGTCATTTTCGTCGGATCGACAGAGGGACTGAAGAATTATCCGGAAATTTTCCGGAAATGGTTCGGCAAAGTCATCCCGATCGCGGACAACAAATTCAGCGCGCTGAATTCCGCCGTGTTCAGTGGCGGCTCGTTCATTTACGTCCCGCCCGGTGTGAAAGTGAAACACCCGCTGCAGGCTTACTTCCGCATCAACGCGGAAAACTTCGGCCAATTCGAGCGCACGCTCATCATTGCCGATGAAGGCTCCGAAGTAACCTACATGGAGGGTTGCACGGCGCCAAAGTTTAACACTCCGACACTCCACAGCGCTGTGGTGGAACTCATCGCGCTGAAGGGCGCGAAGATTCAGTACATCACCGTGCAAAACTGGGCGTCGAATGTGTTCAACCTCGTCACCAAACGCGGTCTCGCTCAGGAAAGCGCCGAAGTGAAATGGATCGATTGCAACATCGGCTCGCGTCTCACGATGAAATATCCCAGCGTGATCATGAAGGGTCGTAAAGCCCGTGGCGAAGTTCTTTCCATTGCGCTGGCCAACGACGGCCAGCACCAGGACACCGGAGCGAAAATGATCCACGCTGCCGATGAGACAACCAGCAACATCATTTCCAAATCGATCTCCATCGGCAAAGGCCGCGCGACTTACCGCGGCTTGGTCCACGTGCCGAAGCATCTGAAGAATTGCAAGAACAATACCGAGTGCGACGCGCTTCTTATCAATTCGACGTCGCGAACCGACACCTATCCGGCGATCACCGTGCGAGGCACCGGCAACGCCGTCCAACACGAGGCCAGTGTCAGCCAGGTCAGCTCGGACCAAATTTTCTACATGCAACAGCGCGGCCTTACTGAGGCGCAGGCGATGAGTCTGAGCGTCAACGGATTCGTCAACGATCTCGTCCGCCAATTCCCGATGGAATACAGCGTCGAGCTCAAACGGCTGATCGAGCTTGAGATGGAAGGCTCGGTTGGATAATCCCTTCGCGCCTAGCCAATCCTTCTGTAGCGGCGGTCTGTGACCGTCGTCTTCGTTGCAACAGCAAGATGTCATTAGTCACACAGGAAGAATTAAAGGGGACGCCGATTCTCTCCGGCCCGACCGAGTCGCGCGATTTTCCAGATTGGTTTCGTGATCAACAGCGCACAGCGTGGCAACAATTCGAATCGTTGCCGAACCCGACACGAAAAGATCAGGCATGGCGATTTTCCAATGTTGGTCTTCTCGATCTGGCGCCATTCAAAATCGGCGATCTGCTTTCTGAAGACGATCGCAAAAATGTTCTGAAGTATTCGCGGGGGCTCGACGAATACGCGGCGCGCATGATTTTTGCGAACGATCAATTGATCGAGCGGGACGTCGTTTCTGAAGATCTGAAAAGGCGCGGTGTAATCTTTCAACCGCTCGAGCGCGCCATGGTGGAGCACGCAGATCTCTTCCGGAAATATTTCATGTCGACCGAGGCGAAGCTTGGCTCGGCCAAGTTCGCTGCCTTGCATCAGGCGCTCGTCTCATCAGGAACATTTCTCTTTGTGCCGCGCGGCGTGGAGATCGAACAACCCATCGAGATTTTCCATTGGTTGCGACATGATAATATGTCGATCTTCCCGCACCTACTCCTGGTCACTGATGAGCTCGCGAAGGTCACAGTGATCGAACATTTCCGCTCGTGTGAGCGGACTACGGCCGGCTTTGCCTGTGGCGTCAACGATCTCATCGCCGGCCCTGGCGCGAAGGTGACCTACGTGTGCGCGCAAAACTGGGCAGACAATGTCATCGCGCTTCAAATGAACACGACAACGGTCGATCATGATGCCTCAGCCATGAGCCTGAATTTGCATCTTGGTTCGCGATACTCACGATTCGAAAGTCTCAGCCGGCTCACCGGCGAAGGCGGCCGCAGCGATCTGCTTGCCGTCGCAGTCGCCAAACACCAGCAGGAATTCGATGCGCGCACGTTGCAGGACCATGTCTCGCCGCATACCGCGAGCGATCTCCTTTACAAAAACGCGCTGGACGATCGCGCCCGCACGATTTTCGGTGGACTGATCCGAGTAGAGCCGCATGCCCATTTCACCGATGCGTATCAAAAGGTTCGCAACCTTCTGTTGAGTGACGACGCAGAAGCCAACTCAATGCCTGGTCTCGAAATTCTCGCCGATAACGTCCGTTGCACCCACGGGGCGACTTCCGGGCAAGTCGACGAAGACGAGCTTTTCTACCTGCGCAGCCGCGGTATTCCCGTCCCAGTGGCCCAGCGCCTCATTGTGACTGGCTTTTTGGATGAAGTCGTCCAGCGCCTCGACCATCCAGCGATATCCGAACATTTGCACCGGTTGATCGAGGAGAAATTTTCGAAAAATCGCGGTTGAATCGCGGATATCTCTTCCGGCGACACCGCGCCCGAGTGAGAGGTTCGTTATTTCGCCGTCTCCTGGTTCGTGTTCAGCTCGAAATTGATTTTTACGTCGTAGTGATTGCCATTGCCGAGGCCGCCGGGCGGTGCGTCAACTTCAGTCACTCGTTTCGCAACTGCTGCAACCGATTCATTCACGACAACGTTTTCCGAAGGCTTGATGATATCAAATTTGGATACGCGCCCATCTTTTTCGATTCGAACTTTCACCAGCGTTGAAATTTTGGAGCCGGAAGCGACGCTGGTTGTCGGCTGGATCCATGCGCTGTAAAAACGGTCATGCAGCATGTTGCCATACCAGCCGAATTCGGATGCGCCAGTCCCGCCGCCCTTGCCCGCTGAACCTGTCTTCCCCGCGCCGTTATCGGCTGACGATTTAGCTTTCACACTAACAGTTTTCGCGCTCTTCTTTTTCTCGTTACTCGCGTCGGTTTGGTCTCCCGTGGATTTTGGCGGACTCGACTTGGGGTGCGCCGATGATTTGGTCGCTTTCGCCAGGACAGTTTTTCCAGGAGTCGACTTGGGTGTTGGCTTCGGAACGGGTTTTGGTGTTGCGTTCGGCTTTGCGGTTGCCTTTGGTACCGGTGTTTCCTTCGGCGATGGCTTCGGCAATTCGATTTCGCTCTTTGCTTGAGTTAAAGGTGGCTGTTCCTTTTCTTCTTCATCTGGCTTCAAAGGTTCTGACTCAACAGAAGCTATCGAAATCTTTGAGGAGGACGCCACGCTATTATCTGATCTCCCCGGCTCGAGATCTCCCGCGCTCAACCAAACCAGGCTTTCTGAATCTGGCGCGCTTCGCGCTGCTAAACTCCAGTGAATCAATCCTGCGATCAGTGCGGCGTGCGCAAGCGCAATTAAGGTGACGTTTCGCCAAAAGCGCGGCTTCTTCGACATCTATTTCGACTCGGCCCTTGTGGCGATGCCAACCTTCGTAATTTGCGCCTGCTTTAGCGCATCCATCAACGTGATCAATTTTTGCACAGGCAAGTCGCGATCGGGTCGAATCACAACGGCGATGTCTGGATTTGTTTGTTTCAATTCCGTCAGTCGCGCCGTGAGCGCTTTCAAATCGATTACCTGATTGTTAAACCGAATCGTCTGACTGCGGTCGATCGAGACAATTTGCACTTGGGATGACTTGATCGGCGGATTCGCCGCGCCACTCGATGGAATCACGAGGTTCGAGCTGCTTTCGAGCAGCGGCGTTGTAATCATAAAAATGATGAGCAATACGAACGCCAGATCGAGCAGCGGCGTGATGTTGATCTCGCTGAGCGTCGAAAGATTCTGGCGTTGGGAGTAGCGTCTCATCGGCGAAATGCCGAGTCACGCGAACCGTGATCGACGTATTTGTGTTCGAATTCCGAAGCGAGTTCAGCGGCAAAATTGTCCATCTCGACGATGATTCCGCGAATACTGGTGACGAGAAAGTTGTAACCGAACATTGCCGGAATCGCGACGCAGAGCGCGGTGACTGTCGTGATGAGCGCGCCGGATACACCGGGCGCCATCGAGACGAGGTTCGGCGAGCCAGCCTCGGCCACGCCGGTGAACGCATCCATCACGCCCCAGACGGTGCCGAGCAGGCCGAGAAATGGCGAACCACTTACCGCGGTTGCGAGCAAAATCATCTGCGACTCAAGTGAAAGCGCTGTCTCGCCCACAGCACGCTCCATGGCGGCGTTTACCGCACCCATTTGTGCCGGCGAAATTTTATCAGCGATTCCCAGTCGCGCCCGAAAGGTGTCATCCACCTCAGGCGATCCGAGCAAATGAAATGTCATTTCCTCGCACCCCGCGCGATAGACATTGAATACTGGCGATCCGGGAAAGCGCGCATTTTTCTCAAATAGACGTAGCGGCTGTCGATCCTGTCGAAAGGCGGCGAGGAAACGCGCGTTCTGTTTTCGGGCAAACCGGATCACGCGCAATTTCGTGATCATAATTGACCAACTGAAGATGGAGACGACAGCAAGCAGAGTGAGAACGAGTTTTCCTGCGATCGTCGCGTGATCGAACGCAAAAAGGAGACCGCCGCCAGCCGCTACGATTTCCGGAACGAGCATTCCCGCTTCACCGGGTTAAGTAATAACGCCGTTTTGCAGAAACGCCACTTGTCATTTCGACCGAAGCGCATCGCAGTGGAGAACGGAGCGGCTTGGGAGCCGCGAAATAGACGGGAAGGCCAAATCCAGAGATGTCTCAACTTCGCTCGACATGACAAAGGCTACGAGGAAATCTTTTTCGGGAACGTCGGTCGCATTTTTGCTACCGCAACAAACCCGAGACCAATCGCGATAAGGAAGAAAGAAAAGAATTGGCCTCGCGTGAAAGGACCGACCAGTGTCGCGTCGGGTTCGCGAAAATATTCGATTACGATCCGAAAAATCGCGTACCAGATAAAGAACAATCCGGTCAAAACGCCATTCGGTTCACGCCTGCGCGTACGTACGAACCACAAAATCGCGAACAGAACGACTCCTTCAAAAAAAGCCTCGTAAAGCTGGGAGGGATGGCGCGGCGAAAGGATTGAGCGCAACGCAGTCGCTACTTGCGGTTGGCGAACTGCGCCAACGATTGCATCGGGCGTGGTGAGCGATGAATCGATTCGCGCGCATGCCGCCACCGCGCGCTCGGCTTCCTGAGGATGATCGAATAGCTCTTTGGGGAATTGCATCGCCCAGGAGACTTTCGTCATCCGTCCGTAAAGTTCGCCGTTGATGAAATTGGCACAGCGCCCAAAGAACAAACCGATTGGCGCCGTCACAACCAGATTATCGCCAAGATTTGTCCACGAGATTTTGTGTCGGTGCGCGTAGTACAAAGTGAAAAGCAACAGACCAAGCATTCCGCCGTGGCTGGACATTCCGCCTTCCCAAACTCGAAAGATCGACAGCGGCTCGCGCAACATTTCGGGTTTGTAGAAGAAAACGTAGCCGAGGCGCCCACCGATGATCACTCCAAACAGTGCGCAGCCAGTGATGAAGTCGCCGACTCGTTGCGGAGGCAGATCGGCGTATCCGCGTTTGGCCAGCCAGAGGAAGAGCAGATAGCCGCAGATAAATGCAAGCACATAAGCCAGACCGTACCAGCGCGGTCCGACGTTGTCGTAAATGCGAAAGATAATCGGATCGAGATTGTGCAGATAATACGCGAACATTTGCGCCGCGATTGTCGCTGTCATTCCGGGCGAAGTCGAGAAATCCCGCTGCAGAACCTTAGAGGTAATTCCACGGGAGTCTTTCGACTCGCGGAGTTTACCCTGAGCAAGCGAAGCGAGTCGAACGGGCTCGGTTCAGGATGACCGAACTGTGGAAACGCGCGACGAGTTCAACACTTTCCGCAAAAACGGCGCGGTGCGGCTCACGCGGTTCTTTGCAACTTGTTCCGGCGTCCCGCAGGCGACGACTTCGCCTCCATCCGCGCCCGCCTCTGGGCCAAGATCAACAATGTAATCGGCCTCTGCGATCACGCTGAGATTGTGCTCGATGACAATCACCGTGTTTCCTTCGTCGACGAGCCGATGCAGCACGTTGAGAAGCAATTCAATGTCGGCCATGTGCAGACCGATGGTGGGTTCCTCGAGCAAATACAATGTCGAGCCTGGCTTGCGCATCTTGCGGATCCGCTCGTCGGCCGCGCGGCTGACACCACGCTTAAGTTGCGTGACTAGCTTCAGTCGCTGCGCTTCGCCGCCACTCAGCGTTGGACTCGGTTGTCCCAGCTTGAGATAGCTCAACCCCGTATCGACCAACAAGGAGAGCGGCCGCGCAATTTTCGGGTGCGCCGAAAAAAATTCCGCCGCTTCTTCGATCGTCATTTCCATCACGTCGCCGATCGATTTGTCGTTGTAGAGTACCTCAAGCGTTTGGGGATTGTAACGTTTGCCGCCGCAATCTTCGCATGGCACGTAGCTGCGTGGCAAAAAATTCATCTCCAGTTTGATCACGCCCTGCCCCTTGCAAGTCTCGCAACGACCACCTTCGGCGTTGAACGAGAATCGGCTGGCAGAATAACCACGCACGCGCGAGACGGGTAATTGCGCGTAGAGATTCCGGATCTCGTCGAGCACTTTAACGTAGGTGCCCGGCGTCGAGCGCGATGTCTTACCGATCGGTGATTGATCGACCTCATAAACACCTTCGATCTCTTGCACGCCGCTAACGAGTTTCAACAGATCGCCATTTCCTGCGCGTTTTCTTTCTTTCAGCTGCTCGCACACCGCAGGCCAGATCACCTCGTGCATCAATGTCGATTTGCCGCTACCGGAAATTCCAGTGATTACTGAAAGCCTGCCAACGGGGAAACGAACATCGATATCTTTCAAATTATTCGCCCTCGCGCCGCGGACTTCGATCCAGTTTTCAACATCGCGTAACGACCGGCGCGATCCGCGGGTGGGATGCTGAAGTGGCGATTTCAAGCAACGTGCCGTCTCTGAATCTGGATTCCTTTCCACGTCGCGCAGTGTGCCGCTTGCCACGACTTCTCCGCCGTGAATTCCAGCACGCGGACCAAGATCGACGATGTGATCGGCCCGCCGCATCGTTTCCTCATCGTGCTCGACAATAATAAGTGAGTTTCCCTTGTTCCGTAGCGCAGTGAGCGTGTCCAGCAAGCGCATGTTGTCGCGCGGATGAAGACCGATCGTGGGCTCATCCAAAACGTAAAGTACGCCGCGCAGGTTTGATCCGAGTTGTGCTGCTAACCGAATTCGCTGGGATTCTCCACCGCTTAACGTTTTCGCCGAGCGCCCGAGCGCGAGATAACCGAGTCCAACCTTTTCCATGAAACGTAATCGCTGCTGTATTTCCGGAACGAGACCGGCAGCAATTGTTTGATGCGTTCCCCGGAACCTCAATCTGTCAACCTTGCGTGCCGCTTCGCTGGCCGAAAGATTCGTGAATTGATCGATCGTGTAACCATGGACACGCACGTGGCGCGCCACGGCGTTCAGGCGCGAGCCGTGACAACTCGGGCATTCACTCGCTTCGCCTTCCTCGATCCATTCGGATTCGCGCTCGGCGACAAGTTCGGTTTCCAGAACCGATTCACCGTCTGGACTGGCAGCGGTTTGCAGATCCTGATCCCAAATTTCGCCGAATCCGCCGCATTCTTCGCACGCGCCGTGAGGCGAATTGAACGAGAACAAACGCGGATCGAGCTCCTCGAACGCGCGGCCACAGTTTGGGCAGCTCATTTCGGTGCTCACGACTGTAAGGCTGTTTTTTGAATCAAGTAGACGGCCCGTGCCGCGGCCGATCTCCAGTGCCCGACGAACGACGTCGCGCGTCTCCGCAATTCGCTTCCGATCGATGAGACCGACGACCACATCGATCGTATGCTCTTTGAATCGCTCCAATTTTCGAAAATGCGGGATAGAAACCAGTTTCCCATCCACATACAGCGTATCGAATCCCTGGCGCTCTGCCCAGCGCGCCACTTCGGTGTGAAAACCTTTTCGAGCCTTGACCAATGGCGCAAGCACTCTCACCGGCACGCGTTTGGCTGTTGATTCGATTTGTTTGGTAATGGCAGCGAGACTTTGTTTCTCCACCGGCAAATCGCAGTCCGGGCAAAACTGCGTTCCGGTTTTTGCGAAAAGCAGCCGGAGAAAGTGGTAAACCTCTGTCACTGTAGCGACGGTCGATTTCCCTCCGCCGCGTGTGACCCGTTGCTCAATTGCAACGCTCGGAGGCAACCCGCTGACCAAATCGACGTCCGGTTTTTCCAGCTGCTCCACGAATTGCCGGGCATATGGCGACATGCTGTCGAGAAAACGTCGCTGTCCTTCCGCGAATAGAATATCAAACGCGAGGGTGGATTTGCCGGAGCCACTCAGACCGGTAACGACCACCATTTGTTCTCTCGGGATTTTGACATCGATATTCTTCAGGTTGTGCTCGCGTGCGCCGTGGACTTGGATTCCGCCGTTCGCTCCATTTACACGAAAACGCGGAGCTTCTTCAGCAGCTCGCGCTATTTCCGCATTGTCATCCTGAGCGTACGCGAAGGATCTCTCCGACTCGCGCGGCGTTTTGCGAGGTCCCTCGCCGTCTTCGCGGCTCGGGATGACATGCAGTTTTTCTTGAGAGTTCGCGAGCGCATTTCGCAAGAATCGGCCTGTGTGTGAACCGTCAATTTTCGCAATTTGCTCTGGAGTTCCGACAGCGATCACATCGCCGCCTGCGTCTCCGGCTTCGGGGCCAAGATCCACAATCCAATCGGCGCACTTGATCACTTCGAGATTGTGCTCGATCACCACGATGGAATGACCGCGATCGACCAGCCGCTGAAATAACCGCAGCAGCATCGCCACGTCATCGAAGTGAAGTCCCGTGGTGGGTTCATCGAAGATAAACAAATTGCCACGTGGCATCGGCATCTTGCCGATAGGAAATTGGCCGGAAGCCAATGCCACGACGTTTTCTGTTTCGCGCAAATGACCGACCAGTTTGAGCCGCTGGGATTCACCACCGGAGAGCGTGTTGAGAGGTTGCCCTAATCGCAGGTAGCCAAGCCCAACCTCCTCAAGCACGCTAAGCGGTTGGGACAAGGTCTTTTCCTCGCCGATCTGCGCGAAGAATTCGATCGCTTCGCTTACGGTGAGCTTGAGCAGATCGTGGATTGATTTTCCACGCAGTCGAACTTTCAAAACATGCGGTTGAAATCGTGTGCCTTCGCATTCTGCGCAGCGCACGAAAAGGTCGCTCAAAAATTGCATCTCAATTTTCTCGTATCCTGTACCGGAGCAACGCTCGCAACGGCCGCTGCCGGAATTAAACGAGAATGTGCCTGCTGCGAGTCCCTGCGACATTGCTGCCGGTTGAGCGGCGAACAATTCGCGAACGCGATCGTAAAGCCCCAAATAAAGCAGCGGCGTTGACCGCGGCGTGCGCGCAAGTGGTGCCTGATCGACCATGATCACCTCGCGAATGCGATGCGCGCCGGTGACCGATTTGCACGCGCCGGCCTCTTGATCAGACGACTGTCCCCTGGCGACTAACAGATTCCGATAAAGCACGTCGTGGATTAGCGTGGATTTTCCGGAACCAGAAACACCGGTGACACAGGTAAATACGCCCAACGGAAGTTCGACATCGATGTCTTTGAGGTTGTGCTGTCGCGCGCGGATGATTTTGACAGATGAGGACCATCTTCTCCGCGACCTTGGGACCGGAATTGATTTGCGGTTCGTTAGATAATCGCGAGTCAAGGATTGGGGAGCGCAATCGTCCCCGAGAAACTTTTCGAGCGAGCCGTTCCAAACCAACTCACCACCGTGCTCGCCGCGGCCTGGGCCGATATCGATTAAATTGTCAGCGGCGCGAATGATTTGTTCCTCGTGCTCGACCACAAGCAGCGTATTGCCTTTGTCGCGCAAGTTATGCATCACACGCACCAGCCGGCCAACGTCGCGCGGATGCAAACCGACGCTTGGCTCATCCAGGACGAACAGCGTGTTGACGAGCGAGGCACCGAGACATGTTGTAAGGTTCACCCGTTGTACTTCGCCGCCGCTCAAAGTGCGCGTGGACCGGTCCAGCGTGAGATAGCCAACGCCGACTTCGCACAGATAATTGAGGCGCGCACAGATTTCGTCGCGCAACATTCGCGCGGTCGAATCGTTCGACGAAATCTCGATCGCCGTCAGAAAATTGCGGGCATCCAAGGTCGAAAGCGCCTGGAATTCGGGAAGAATTAAACAAGGAGGGGCGGTTTCCAATCCGCCCTTTTGGAACGGCGGACTAGAGACCGCCGCTCCTTGAATTTTGTAATTTAGCGTTTCGCGCTGGTATCGTCCGCCATTGCAGCTCGGGCAGGTGACGTAAGCCCGATAGCGGCTAAGCAAAACGCGCACATGCATCTTGTAAGTCTTGCTTTCAAGCCACCGGAAGAAGCCGCGGACGCCATACCACCGATCGTTTTCGTAATCTTCTTCGGTATAATCGCCTGATCGTTTCTCGCCTTCGATGACGAAGTCCTGGTCGGCCTTCGGTAATTCTTCGAATGGAACATCGATATCGATCTCTTCCCGTGCGCAGGCTCGAAGCAAATCTTTCTGCGATTCGCCAAACTCGGCACCGCGAAAAACGCGCACCACGCCTTGTTTGATGCTAAGGCCGCGATTTGGAATCGCCTTGTTTAGATCGATTGCGATGGTACGGCCAAAACCTCGACATTCCGGACACGCACCGAGTGGATTGTTGAAACTGAACAGCCCGGGTGTAGGCGGGCGAATGTCGAGATCGCAGTGGGCGCAATGCCAGCCGGTAGAGAATGGGAGCTCGTGATCAGTTCGACGTTGGACGTTGGGCGTTGGACGTTGGGCGTTTTCTGAAAGCGAAATAATATTAACTTTCCCTTTCCCAAAGCGCAGCGCGGTTTCGATTGCTTCGATGAATCGTGAACGGTTTTCCCCCGAGATTGTGAGCCGATCCTGAATGACCTGAACGCGGGCACCCAGGCGTTTCAGTTTTGGATCGACGTCGACGCGCACGATTTGGTTGTCGATCCATACGCGGAGATAACCCTGTTGCTGGAGAAATTCGAAGAACATACGCGGCTCGGTTTTCGGTGGAACGGCAACCCAGAAAGTGACGAGAACAGTTTTCCCAGAGCAGTCGTGCAACACCTGGTGACTAATTGACTGTGCGGTTTCAGGGCGAATTTCCCGGCTGCAACTCGGACAGAACGCTCGAGCAACGCGTGGCCAGAGCAACTTCAGATAATCATTGGTCTCTGTCATCGTGCCGACGGTCGAGCGGGAGCTCTTCACTGGGTTCGCCTGCTCGATCGCGATCGCAGGCGGGATACCGCGGATGTCGTCTACGCGCGGCTTGTCCATGCGGTCGAGAAATTGCCGCATATACGGGCTGAATGTTTCGACGTAACGTCGCTGGCCTTCGGCATAAATCGTTTCGAATGCCAGACTCGATTTGCCGCTGCCGCTGGGACCTGTGACGACCGTCAATTTCCCCAGCGGAAGATCGACATCGATTCCTTTGAGATTGTTCTGGCGCGCTCCACGAATCTCAATGTGATCCTTCGCGCTTGGCGTTGTGACGCGCTTGTTCTTCGCAATCTTCGAACCCACTGGAAATATTCGCTGCCAGTCAAGCGGTTCGCAAATTCTGTAGCCGCTTCGGTGCGCGAATCAGTTACGCGGGTGCGTCGCCCAGAGGACAACGACTACAGTTTGAACCGCGCGGCGAGCTGTTCACGCTGTTTCAATAGCTCCTCCGGCACAACGCCGCCAAGCGAGTCGAAAAACGTCTTGTGCTGGGCGAGTTCTTTTTGCCATTCCTCGTGATCGATTCCGAGAAGGTCGGCGACAGATTTATGGTCGATATCGAGCTCTTCCAGATCGAGATCGTGTGGGCTAGGCAACCAGCCAACGGGCGATTTGAGAGCGCCGCCTCTCCGTTCGCAGCGATCAATCACCCATTTGAGCACTCGCATGTTCTCGCCGAAGCCCGGCCAAAGGAATTTTCCATTCTCGCCTTTGCGGAACCAGTTCACGTTGAAGATGAGCGGCGGATTGGTGAGACGTTTTCCGATGTTGATCCAATGCTTGAAATAATCGCCGATGTTGTATCCGCAGAAAGGCAACATCGCCATCGGATCGCGACGGATTTGGCCGACAGCGCCCGTCGCGGCTGCGGTTGTCTCGGAGGCCATCGTAGCGCCCAGATAAACACCGTGAGTCCAATCGAACGCCTCATAAACCAGTGGCACAGTGTCACTGCGGCGACCGCCGAAAATGATGGCACTGATCGGAACGCCTTCGCCTTTTTCCACATCGGGGTCGAGAGCAGGATTATTGCGCATCGGCGTCGTAAACCGGCTATTCGGGTGCGCGGCTTTTTCTTTTGAGTCCGGCGTCCAATCGTTCCCGCGCCAGTCGATCGCGTGCTTCGGCGGCGCGCCGTCTTTTCCTTCCCACCAAACGTCACCATCATCGGTGAGCGCGACGTTCGTATAAATCGTGTCGTGCTCGATCGATTTCATCGCGTTGGGATTCGATTTGTAGCTCGTGCCGGGAACGACGCCGAAGTAACCGTTCTCCGGATTCACGGCGAACAAACGCCCGGCGCGAATCTGCATCCAGCCGATGTCGTCACCCACAGTTGTTACTTTCCAATCTTTGAAATGAGCCGGTGGAATCAACATCGCAAAGTTTGTTTTGCCGCATGCGCTGGGGAAAGCCGCAGCCACGTAGTGTTTTTTTCCTTCGGGCGATTCTACGCCGAGAATCAACGTGTGCTCGGCCATCCAGCCTTGCTTACGCGCGAGATACGAACCAATGCGCAGCGCGAGACATTTTTTGCTTAGCAAGACGTTCCCGCCGTAACCGGAGCCGACCGAGATAATCGTGTTGTCCTGCGGAAAATGACAGATGAACCGCCGATCAGGATCGACATCTAACAATGAATGCACGCCACGGTTCCATTCCGCTTTTGGATCGTTGCCCAGGCGGTTCAGCGCGATCTTACCCATGCGCGTCATGATTCGTATGCTGAGCACGACGTATTTTGAATCGGTGATTTCGAATCCGACTTTCGTTAGCGGCGAATCGGACGGGCCCATGATGTAAGGCACGACGAACATGGTGCGCCCGCGCATCGCGCCATTGAGCAGTCCATATAACTTCGAATACGTCTCCGCCGGTTCCGACCAGTTGTTTGTCGGCCCAGCTTCCTCCCTGGTGGGCGTGCAAATGAATGTGACCTTCTCGACGCGCGCGACATCGTTCGGGTTGGATCGGTGCAAATACGAGCGTGGAACTTTTTGCGCGTTCAGCTTGATCAGCACGTTCTGTTTTAACGATTCCGCAATCAGAAATTCATTCTCGTGCTCGGAGCCGTCACACCAGAAAATGTTTTCCGGTTTTGTCAGTTTTCCGATTTCGTGTACCCAATCGAGCACAGCCTGGTTCGTGGGCTTCGTATCGCCGATTCCATTCGGCGGGAATATGGCGGGCGCGATATTTTTCATGAAACGAGGGTGTCCATCTTAACCACGAATGAACAGCTTCGCCACGCTGAATCGTTGAACGGCTAAATCGTCTCCCTGGCGGTAATGTCGTAAGAACTATACAAATCATGAATCATGCTTGCGCAAGAACAGTGCGCGGCATTAATTGAAAGCATGTTCGGGGTCACCACCTCCGATGATTATCGGCCGGTTGCGTGGATGGGCCGTTATCCCGTCGATGTGACCACGATGCTGGTTGGGCTGCACGTCGCGGCCGCGATTCTCACGGCTATTCTGGTCGCGATCGGAGGGGGGGCGATTTTAGCCTATTTGCAATTTGATAGTGCGGCAGTCTGGTCGGGCCAGGTGTGGCGCCTTTTCACGTATGCGTTCGTGCATCCGCCGTCAGGGCTGCTCTGGTTCGCCATCGAGATGTACATGCTGTTCGTGTTCGGCCGCGAAGTGGAACGCTTTATTGGGCGGCGCGCCTATATTGCCCTGTATCTTATTTTGCTTGTTACGCCCGCGGCGCTGCTAACGATTTGGGGTCTTTGGCAACGTTCGGCTCTCGCCGGTTCGTCCGCACTGCACTTCGGAATTTTTGTTGCCTTCGCCGCCATCTATCCGCGGACTGAATTGTTCCTGCGGATCATGACCAAATGGGTCGTATTGATTCTTGCTGCCGTTTACACATTTCAACTGCTCGCATATCACGCCTGGAGCGACCTGATGGTCGTTTGGACAAGCATTGGGGCAGCGTTCCTTTTCATTGAAATGCATGGCGCCGGACCGGAACTTCCGTGGTGGGACGCATTGAAAACGCGCTTCGCTCCCAGGCCAAAGTTGCATGTTGTCCCCAAAATGCGTTCCAGCCGGTCGGCGGACCCGGATGACGTTTACACCTCGATTGATCCGATCCTTGACAAGATTTCCAAATTCGGAATCGGAAGTTTAACGGCGAGCGAGCGGCGGCAACTTGATCGCGAACGCGAGCGGCTTCTAAAAAAATCAGAGTAATTTTGTAGTGGGCCGCCTCAGGCGGATGTCGGCTGCTACTTCTCTCGAAACGCGGGCAGCACGCCGCGCCTCTACAGCTTGTTTCCTGACAAGCGCGTTTCCGAGATCTCGCACAGCACGTGCAGCAAAAGCTGATGGGCTTCCTGGATCCGGGCGGTGGAATCGCCGCGAACCAAGAGGTCGATGTCAGCCATACCGACAGTTGATCCCCCGTCACGACCCAGGAAAGCAATAGTCTTAAGCTTACGCGCCTTTGCTTCCTCTAGGGCGCGCTCAATATTCCTGGATTTGCCGGAGGTCGTCAGGCAAATCAGCACATCTCCTCGAAGGCCAAAAGCTGCCACCTGGCGCGCGAAGATTTCGTCGAAACCATAATCGTTGCCCGCGGCCGTAAGCAGTCCACCATCGCCGGCAAGGCAGATTGCGGGATACGCAGGACGATCTTTCATAAAACGCACTACAAACTCTGTTGCGAAATGCGATGCATCGGCAGCGCTGCCGCCATTCCCGCAAACGAGCAACTTATTTCCCGCGCGCAAACATTGCTCAATCAGATCCGCGGCTTTCGCTGCGTGCGAGTCGAGGTCGAGAAGCGATTGCAGCGTCTCTTTCGCTGCAGCGACTGCGTTCTTTAGAATTACCGTTGATTCACTCATCGGTCACAATACCTCGCTCTCGTTTTTGGGAACGCAATTGGCTAGCCCGCTTAATGTGTAATTGAAACAACCGTCTAGAAACCAGACCTTTTTTCCCTTTTCGATGAGCATCTTGTGGAACTTCGTCCCCTGGTTTCCGTAGAAATGCATGTGCACGGTGTAATGCAAGACCTCACACTTAACCTTCCTGGCCTCTACGCTCTGGTGAGGCTGCGGGATCTGTCATGGGGCCCAATCGATCATCACCAGAGAAAGCGGTTCTGGCCAACGAATCGCCTTAAGACAGCGAACAAACGGAGCGCGCTCAGCGACCACCAGCAGCTGGGACGGTGAAAAATGGATCTTAACGGCTTTACTGATTCCCTTCCAGCGACCCCGCACGAGGACGACGAGTGCCCGCACTGTTGCGGCGTGGTACGGATGCCCAACGGACTTTGCCTCGGGTGTTTGGTGCAAACAGGACTGGCTGAAGAAGATGGCTCGGAGAGCGAGAACCTCGACACTCTCCTCTCCGAAATCGAATAAGTGTCCGGATCGGTCACCTGCGATCATCACTTCTCTTGTATTTCGGAGCTGATCTTCGGATTGTGACAGTTCTGTTAAATTCCCTTGTCCTGCAAAATAATCCGAACCTTGGCCTCCAGTTTCCGTAGAAGTAAGCGTGCGGGGAATTAGTCCAATCCAAGAATCTGTCTCGGCGTGCCGTCCCGCCTGCGGCAAAACATCGTTCTACGGGCCTGATTTCGATTTTTGTTTCCTGCCTTGTCCCCCGGTTTTCACATTTTTAAGGGTGAGTTTTTCGAGGGCCCGCTCCTCGGTCGCGTTCTTTGATGGACGGGAGACCTAGATGCGGTGCCTCCTCACTCACGTAGTCCCGCACGGTTAGCGGGTTAGCAGTAGTTGGAGGAACCAATCAGATGAGGATGGAAAGTCATCTCCCGCATGTCGGGCGGTCGACCAAGGGCGGCAGCTTGCCCTATAACAGATGGAACGGGAACGGGGCGAAAGTGCCTCGTGTTACAATCGACTTTCCAGACGCGCCGGTGCGGAGAGTGCCTGACTGGAAACCGGCCCTCGACATCGCATGCATTCTGCTCGGGCTGCCGATTTGGTTGCCGCTCATGATCTTGCTCATGCTGGTGACGCGTTTATCTTCGCCGGGACCGATTTTCTACCGACAGAAACGCGTTGGACTTGGTGGAAGACACTTTCTTATCTGGAAGTTCCGAACCATGAAGGTTAGTGCCGAGACGCAAACTCACGAGCGTCACCTCGAAGAGTTAATCCGGGTCGATTGCCCCATGACGAAACTTGACGAGTACGGCGATCCGCGTCTGGCGCCTTTCGGGCGATTTCTGCGTGCGAGTGGTCTGGATGAATTGCCGCAAATTTTCAACGTCCTTTGTGGCGAGATGAGTCTGGTTGGTCCCCGGCCATGCCTGCCAAATGAATTTGCCCATTATCAGCCGTGGCAACAAGAACGCGTAAACGGCCTGCCGGGTCTCACCGGATACTGGCAGGTAAACGGCAAAAATAAAACGACGTTCAATGAGATGATCGCCATGGACCTGTTTTATCTCAAGAATTTATCCTTCCTGCTGGACCTGAAGATCATTTTCAAAACTTGTGCCGTTATTGCCGGGCAACTCTTCGAGTCCCGACCGGCGATGCAACCTCGTCGCCAAAATGAAGGCCCTCGCTCGCCTGCGCCAACTTTACAGCGCCTGGCGGGATCAGCGCGAAAAGTATGAAGAAGCAAGTCACAGTCGGCGTAATCGGGTGCGGCTACTGGGGGCCGATGCTGGTCCGCAACTTCAAAGGTCTTGCAGACTGCCAGCTCAAAGCCGTCTGCGACGTCAATACTAAGCGCCTAAAACATATCCACGAGCTGTATCCGGACATCGAAGGCATGACGCAGACGCAGCAGCTTCTCAACGGCGCAGCCGTGGACGCCGTCGTCATTGCCACCCCAGTGAAGCATCATTATTCATTGGCCAAGGCAAGCCTCCTGGCAGGCAAGCATACGTTCATCGAAAAACCGATGGCGCCCTCTTCAGCCGAGTGCGAGGAATTAATCGAAATCGCCGACCGCAACGGTCTGGTTTTGATGCTTGATCACACTTTTCTTTACTCGTCGCCGGTGCAGAAGATCGCCCAAATCGTTCAAGCCGGAGATATAGGTGAAATACGCTATATCAATTGCCGGCGTCTCAATCTGGGATTGTTCCAAAAAGACATTAATGTCGCTTGGGATCTGGCGCCGCACGACATTTCAATCATTCTCCATATTCTGGATGAATTTCCTACCACTATTAACTGCCAGGGGAATGCTCATATTACGCCCGGAGTGGAAGACGTGACTAACATGTCGCTGTCCTTCTCGCGTAAACGCTTCGCAACCATCCAGAGCAGCTGGCTCGAGCCACGGAAAATTCGCGAAATGACTATCGTCGGTACGCGACGCATGATCGTGTATGACGATTTGCAGACCCGCGAGAAAATCCGCATCTACGATGCACGAGTAGAACGTCCGCCGCACTACGACACGTTCGCTGAATTTCAATACTCGTATCATTACGGAGACAGCTACATCCCGTACCTCCATCAGGAGGAACCACTAAAGCTGGCCTGTCAGCATTTTGTTGACTGCATCAAAACGAATTCTCAACCGCTAACAGATGGCCGTCGGGGACTGGAAATGGTCAGAATCCTCGAGGCGGCTAGCGCTTCGCTCAAGATGAACGGTGCACCCGTGACAGTTTCTCCACCGGGTAACGCAGCGCCGGCTCGCGCCCCTGTCAAAGCCGAAGAGATTTTTCAGGTTGAAGCATTCGCTGGATGAGTGTCGGGCGAGCTTTACATCAGCTCAGCGCTGCGTGTGAAGCTTGACCTCAACTCCCCAGATCCATCGCACAAGCCTAAACGCAAAAATGAAGGTTCCCTTCCTCGATTTAAAGGCGCATCACGCTCCTTTAATTGAAAAGTTCGATCGCGCTATTCGCGAAGTAATCGAGAGCAGCGCCTTTGCCGGTGGGCCATTCGTGGAAAGATTCGAAGAGGAGTTTGCGGCATTCTGCGGGTCCTCCTACGCAATCGCCGTGGGCAATGGCACCGACGCGCTTTGGCTTGCCCTCCTGGCGCTGGGAATTGGTGAGGGCGACGAAGTCATTACGGTTCCGAACACATTTATCGCGACCGCCGAGGCGATTAGTTACTGCAAGGCTCGACCAGTGTTTGTGGATGTAGACCAGGACACATTTACGATGAACCCGGCAGAACTTGAGAAGAGTCTGACCGAGAGAACCAAAGCGATAATTCCGGTTCACCTTTTCGGGCAACCGTCCGACATGGACCCGATTTTGGAATTTGCACGCGCAAACGGACTTTTTGTCGTTGAAGATGCCGCTCAGGCTCATGGCGCTGAGTATAAAGGCCGAAAAGCAGGGACGATGGGCGACGCGGGTTGCTTCAGTTTTTATCCCGGAAAAAATCTTGGCGCCTTCGGCGAGGCTGGTGCGGTCGTTACGAACGACCCTGAGTTACGGAAGCAAATCCAGATGCTGCGAGACCACGGCCAGTCACGAAAATATTACCATACCACCATGGGATGGAACTGCCGGATGGACGGCATTCAGGCGGCAGTCTTGTCGATCAAACTGGGTCATCTTGACGAAGCAAATTCCCTGCGACGCAAACATGCCTTGGAATACAATCAGGCTTTTGCTGGAATCGATGAGGTTCTTACACCGTTCGAGGCGAAGTACGCGCGCCACGTTTATCACGTTTATGCCATTCGGGTACAGGAACGCGACGCAGTATTGCGACATCTCCAAGAAAAAGGAGTAGGGTGCGCAGTGCATTATCCGGTTCCGATTCATCTCCAAGGGGCCGGTCGAAATCTCGGCTATACAAAGGGCGCATTCCCAATAGCGGAGAATCTCGCCGACGAATTTCTTTCTTTGCCGATGTTTCCGGAGTTGACCGAAGAACAGATCGAATACGTCGCTCGCTGCGTTAGCGAAGCGGTTGATGTGGAAGCACTCGTCTAGAAAAAGTTTTTTGAAAACTGTCCAATCAGACGCAGCAGAATCCGTCGAAGCGGCGCCCTTTTCCGGCGAGGATTCCTTGGTAGAGCCGAAGGCGAACGAGGAATCGCTGGAAATGCGAATTTGCGATCCCGTTTGCAACCCAGGCTGGGATCATCTGATTGCCTTGCATCGCGACGCCGGTTGCTTTCACACGAGTGCCTGGGCCAAGGTGCTTCATAAGACTTACAACCACCACCCTTTTTACCTCCGGTTTTCCCGGGGCCGTAGGTTGGCGGCGCTGGTACCGATGATGGAAGTGCGCAGTCCGTTCACTGGCCGCCGCGGCGTCTGCCTCCCATTCAGCGATACATGCGAGCCACTCATCTTTGATCCAGAAGTGGTCCATTTGGTACGAGATTACCTCGTTCGCTTTGCGTGGGAACGCCACTGGAAACACCTTGAAATACGCGGAAAAAAATCTTTCGACTCCCCGCCACGTCATTCACGAAATTTTATGGACATGTCCTCGATTTGAGGAGCGGCTCCGAAGAACTGATGGCGCGCTTCGCAAGTCCGGTCCGCCGTGCCATTCGTAAAGCGAAGCGCAGTAATGTGGACGTGGTCGTCGCCCATACCCGTCCGGCCATTACGGATTTTTACCGGCTCCATATTCGAACGCGCCGGCGTCACGGTCTCCCGCCGCAACCGGCCTCGTTTTTCCAGAACATTTACGAGCACATCATCAAGCCCGGTCTCGGCTTCATCGTTCTCGCACAATGCGGGTCGCGCCCAATTTCCGCTGCGATCTTTTTCCGCTTCGGAAAGAACGCTCTCTATAAGTACGGTGCTTCCGACGAGAAATTTCAGGAATTACGAGCAAATAATCTTGTGATGTGGCAAGGAATCCAATTCTTGTCGCGCAACGGCGCGGAAACATTACATTTCGGCCGCACTGAGTGCGAAAACGAGGGTTTGCGTCGATTCAAACTTTCCTGGGGCACAGAGGAAGAGACAATTGACTACTTGCGAGTCGATCCTTCGGGTCGAAAGTGTTTGGTTGCCGCCCCTTCTGACTCCGGCTTCCACAAGAAGATCTTTGCCAGGTTACCGCTGGCAGTCAATCGGCTGGCGGGCGCAATGATCTATCCCCACCTCGACTAAAGGTTAAACTATGAACGAAATCCGACGAGATATCCAACACCACTCCAGTATACAACTGGCCGACATCCTTTTTACTCTGTTCAAGCGCAAGTGGACAATCATTGTTTGCGCGCTGCTGGGCATCATCGCTGCGGCGGCCGTCTATCATTTCTACCCGGCCGCATACCAATCCCAAGCTAAATTGCTGGTGCGCTATGTTCTGGAAAGAAGCGCTGTCGATTCGATCGACAATACAACACGGCCGAACCAGGCCTCGGGAGGGGGGACGAAAACGACCGACACCGTGATCGATTCGGAAGTCCAGATTCTCACGAGCTGGGATTTGGCTGCCGAGGTTGCCAATGCGATCGGCCCCAAACGGCTCGGGGCGTCGACAAAAGAAGCTGCTGCCGGGGGCATTGTTTCGGGATTACAGGTCGCATCGTCCAAAGGAAGCGATGTTATTCTCGTTTCCTATCAGAATGGGGATCCGCAGATTGCGACGCTGGTTTTGCAGGAACTTTTAAATCGTTACTTTGTGAAGCACCTTGAAGTGCATCGTTCTGCTGGCGCCTTCGATTTTGTTACCCAACAAACCGATCAGGTCAGGGCGCGTTTGAATCAGACGGAGGACGCTCTAAAGGTGTTAAGGGAGAAAACGGGCATTACCTCGTTTAAAGACGGCTCAGACGCGCTTGCGAGTGACACGGTCAAAATCAAGGAACAGCTTAACGCCGCAGAGTCGGAACTGCTGGAGCAACAGGCCCTCGCCACCCAGCTGGGTAAGAGCAAGCCAAAACAGTGGAGATCAAAGACCTCGACATCTGAAAAAACCGTTGACAGCGTAAAGGCCCAGGTCGCCGGCACACAGGCAAAGATCGAGGCGCTTAAGACCCGTCTTGTCGATATTCAAAAGAGGACGAAGCAGCTTTCGGATCTGGGTCCGCAAATTCAAGAATTGGAGCGCCGACGCGAGATGGACGAGACGAACTACAAGTACTTTGCGGCATCGCTTGAAAAGGCGCGTGTGGATGAGGCCTTGGACCCTTCCAAAATGCCCAACATTAGCGCTGTCCAGCGGCCGTCCCCCCCGATGCTTGATACCAAAAAGCGCGATAAGGTGGCCTTGGGGCTGGCGGGCGGAGGGATAGCTCTGGGTATAGCGCTAGCGTTGTTAAGAGGATTGTTTTTCAACCGGACCGTTGGGCGTCCACTCCAGCTGGAGACGCGCTTACACATTCCGGTCATGCTTTCCATACCGTATTCCAAGAGTAGCCGCAACGGCCATCGGGCTTTGCCTACCAATGGTTCTCAGGCGAGTCCGGAAGCGCTCGCAACGAAGCGGCACCATTCGAAGTTGGCGCCATGGGAGCCGGGCCATTTCATGCGACGGTATTGCGACGCAATTCGGGATCGTCTTGGTCTTTATTTTGAGCTCAATCACTTGACTCATAAACCGAAGCTCGTGGGTGTTGCCGGTCTTTCGGACAACGCAGGAGCCTCTACCCTTGCTGCGGGGCTTGCCGCCTCCCTGTCGGAAACCAACGATGGTAAGGTGCTTCTCGTGGATGTAAACCTGGGCCCCGAGGAGGTTCACTCGTTCTTCAAAGGCAAGCCGGCATATTCCTTGAATGCAGCTCTTAAGCCAAAAGAGGAGATGGCTTCAGCTGCAGACAACCTCTATCTGGCCACGGTAGGATCGCGCAATGCCGGCGGGCCGGCACAGCTCGGCCTGAAAAAATTCTTCGACATGATGCCGAACCTGAAAGCAAGCGACTTCGACTACATCATCTTTGACATGCCGCCGCTCCACCAGACTAGTCCTAGTTGGGGGATGGCTGCGTTCATGGACAAGCTTTTGCTGGTAGTTGAGGCGGAAAAGAATAACCGCGACGTTATAAACCGTGGCTACACAAAATTAGTCGAGGAGCGCGACAACGTGGCAGTAGTAGTTAACAAGACGCGTTCCTATGTTCCCAAATGGCTCGATTCTGGGTCTTGACTCAGGCGATTCTTAGCGTTTCCACTGCCATTTCGGATTCCACAGCTGGTTACTGCCCTTACCAGCAGACTAATTCATGGAAGGTGTTGAGGCTTTTGCCGCTACTGATTCCTGTCACCCTATTCTTGCGTAATATTGGTTCACAACACCGGGAGCAGGAACATGAATAGTATTAAGAGCGGGCGCTAGGTCTGTAGATCGCGATCATGCTACGCAATAGGATTTATTACGGGCTAAAGCCTTTCGTCCCTCAATCCGTTCGAGCGGCGATTCGGCGACGGCTAGCCATGCGGTTACTCCCGCGGATTGGCGACGTCTGGCCCATCATGCCGGGATCGGAGAGGCCGCCACAAGAATGGCCAGGCTGGCCCCGGGGAAAGAAATTTGCCTTTGTTCTGACCCACGATGTTGAGAGTAGAACCGGTTTGGACAAATGCCGGTCTTTAATGCAATTAGAGATGGACCTTGGGTTTCGTTCTTCATTTAACTTTGTCCCTGAAGGTAGCTACCGGGTTCCGGCCGAGTTGAGGGAGGAACTCACGGAGAGCGGGTTCGAAGTGGGAATACACGACCTTAAACATGATGGCCATCTCTTTGCCTCGCATCGCGGGTTCAAACGCCGTGCCGTAAGAATCAACGGCTACGCGCGCAAATGGGGCGCAACGGGATTCAGGTCTGGGTTCATGTTACGCAACCTCGATTGGTTGCATGATCTGGATGTGCAATACGATGCCTCCACGTTCGACACGGACCCATTCGAGCCGCAGCCGGACGGGGGTCACACAATCTTTCCATTTTGGGTGCCGCGCTCAAAGAACGGCTCTGTCAGCCATCAAGGAGCAACTAACAACGCTTCTTCGAAAGGCTACGTTGAGCTGCCTTATACACTGCCCCAGGATTCGACCCTGTTTCTGGTGCTGCGTGAAACGACTCCCGAGATCTGGATGCGGAAGCTTGACTGGATCGCCCAGCATGGGGGGATGGTCCTCCTCGATGCCCACCCGGATTATATGTCGTTCAGCGGGTCGCGACCGAAGGCAACGGAGTATCCCGCGGCGTTGTACCGCGAATTCCTTACCTATGTTAAAAACAGGTACTCTGGCGAATACTGGCATGCTCTCCCGAAGGAGGTGGCCAGGCACATCGTTCACATTCGCTCCTCCAAAACGATTTTCCACGACCACGACGAGCTTGCTTCGCTTAAGATTCGCCGGTTGCACGGCAAGCGCGCCGCAGTTCTGCTCTTTTCGCAGTATCCTGCTGATCCCCGGCCCAGACGCGCAGCTGAGGCTTTAGCCGCCCAAGGTGTTAACGTTGACCTTTTCTGCTTGCGCGAGGCGGATGATGAGCTGGCACAACAGAGCTACGGCAGCGTCAACGTCAGACGTGTCAGGCTGAAGCGCCAACGTGGCAGCAAGCTGGGTTATGTTGGCCAGTATGCCGCATTTGTCTTAGCGTCATTTTTTCATCTCGCCTGGAGATCGCTCACGCGCCGATATGATCTGGTCCATGTGCATAACATGCCGGACGTTCTCGTATTCAGCGCAATCGTCCCGAAGCTCCTTGGCGCAAAGGTCATCCTGGATTTGCACGATCCCATGCCTGAGCTCATGCAGACGATTTTCAATCTGCCGGAGAAAAGCTTTAGCGTCGTAGCGTTAAAACGCTTGGAAAAGTGGAGCATCCGCTTCGCAGATCTCGTGCTCACCGTGAATCTCGCATGCAAGAAGATCTACTCCTCGCGTAGTTGTCAGCCTGATAAAATCAAAGTCGTAATCAATTCGCCAGATGACGAGGTCTTCGGCTTTCGATCCGCTGCCGTTCAGGGCCGGAACGGGAGGAACGGCGAAGGCTCTGAGCCTTTCGTGATTCTTTACCATGGCTCGTTGGTCCATCGGAACGGTTTCGACCTGGCGGTAGAATCGCTAGAGAAGGTAAGGAAAACGATCCCATCCGCCCGGCTGCGTGTCTGCGGCAAGCGAACGCGTTTCTTCGAGGAAGTGATGGCCTCGGCCCGCCGACGCGGTCTCGACCAAAGCGTCGATTACCTCGGCGTTCGCAATCTTCATGAGATCGTCGAAGCGATCGAGGATTGTGACCTCGGCATTATCCCCAACCACCGTAACATTTTTACTGAAATCAATACGCCCACACGCATCTTCGAATATCTGGCGCTGGCAAAACCGGTAATTGCGCCGAAAGCAAAGGGCATCCAGGACTATTTCGGTGACAACGACCTGATCTTTTTCGAGCTCGGGAACGCGGACGATCTCGCGCGAAAGATCGAGTTTGCTTTCTCTCATCCGACTGAAGTGGCGGAGACGGTGAAGCGCGGCCAAAAAATTTACCTGTCACACACATGGAACCACGAGCGACTGATGCTATTGAATTCGATCAGCGAACTTCTCTAAGAGCCGTTAAGATACTGTGCCTTCAATCTGCCCGTTGTTGTTACTTGTTCTTGTGCTCATGCTCCAACACATCGGTTCTGCCGACCAGGAGCTAAGAAAGAGCAAGAGTAGGAACATCCAATAGAGCCTTACATTATCTCCAAGCGCGTTCCTATTGCCCCTCTTCGCTCGTTACAATGATTGGTGTTATTGCCAGTGAAGCCGAGCATCCCGCCGTTGTCGAATTCTTTGAACTATTTAAGACCCCTTGGGAGTTCCATCGTCCTGGCGTGCAGTATGACGTCCTGATCTGCCCAAACAGCCGGGTTCCCGAGAACAGCGCGAAATTGCTTTTACTCTATGGTGCGCAGCAGCGGCAACCCTTTGAAAAGTATCGAAAAATAAAGACAAGCTCTGCTCCTGGACAAAATTTCATTCTTTTCCGGGGCGAGCGCATACCAATTTACGGAAGTTGCCTCCTCGTCGAGGAGCTGGGTAACGAAGTCCTCATTCACAAAGGAACAAACTCGCTGGCTTCTGGGGCCCAAGCCGTGGTTCACCTCGGCTTCGATCTATTCACAGAGGTTCGCCATCTCTTAACGCGAGGACAACCCAAAGAGTTTGCGAAAATACCGACGTTGGATCTCCACATCTCGCTGCTCCGAGAGTTGATCGTTAGCCAGGGAATGGCTCTCGTTGAGATACTTCCTGTCCCGGCAGGATACCATTTTATCGTGTGTTTAACCCACGACGTCGATCATCCGTCCGTGCGCTATCATAAGTGTGATCGGACGATGTTTGGCTTCCTTTACCGGGCGACGGTTGGCTCGGTTATCAATTTTTGCCGAGGCAGGAGGTCTCTTGGGCAGCTAGCTACTAATTGGCAGGCAGCGTTTTCCCTGCCCTTGGTGTTCGCCGGACTTGCCAAAGACTTCTGGAACCAGCTCGACCGCTACCTTGAATTGGAAAGCGGCCTTGCCTCAACCTTCTTCGTCATTCCAATTAAAGGCAATCCTGGTGTCGATGCTGACGGTCGCACAAGAGCACGACGCGCCTCGCGTTACGCTTCAGCCGATATTGCAGATGATTTGAAGAGACTCCTTTCCGCAAATGGCGAAATCGCGGTGCACGGTATCGATGCTTGGCGCGACAGCGCAAAGGGTCGCGATGAGCGCGAACGCATTCAGGAAATTACGGGCACAGCCGAGACCGGCGTTCGGATGCACTGGCTTTACTTTGATTTACAAGCGCCATCGATGCTCGAGAAAGCCGGTTTCTCCTACGATTCAACCGCCGGCTACAACGAAACGATCGGCTACCGTGCCGGGACTACTCAAGTTTTCAAGCATCTCAACGTTGATCGCCTGCTGGAGTTGCCGTTGCACATCATGGATACGGCGCTGTTTTATCCGTCGTACATGAACTTGTCCGACGAGCAGGCTCGCGCTGCCATACTGCCACTGACCGAGAATGTAACAAAACTCGGTGGCGTCCTTACCATTAACTGGCATGATCGAAGTCTTGGACCCGAAAGGCTATGGGGCGACGCCTATGCAACTTTGCTCCGTGACTTGCGCGCCAGGAAACCATGGTTTGCTACTGCGACGCAAGCCGTCTCGTGGTTTCGGAAGCGGCGGGCGGCATCGTTTGCCAGCTTCACGAAGGACGGCGGAGGAATCCGGGTGCTGCCAGCGACTGATCCAACCGCCGCCGATCTTCCGCCATTAATAGCGAGGGTATATAACGGCGGCACCGCAAGATGCAGCCTCCCCGCCGGGCGAATCCCGGCTTTCCAGGATTTTACAATCAACGGCTCGGAGCAGGTTCTTATTGCTGCCTAGTTCGTTCCTTCTTCGAAGTCTTTTCTGCTGTGATACCAAAGCTAATCCTCGCCCAGTTTGGATGTGGCTACTGGGGCCCAAATCTTCTGCGCAACTTCTCGGCCTCGCCGGATTGCACAGTCAAGTACGTGGTAGATTCCAGCGCGGAACGCCGCGGCTTTGTAGAATCAAATTTCCCTCTCAGCCGCGCGATCGACACGCATCAAACTGTCCTCGACGATCCTAGTGTTGATGGTGTGGTGATTGCGACGCCCGCCGCAAGTCATTTCTCCCTCGCCAGGCAGGTCCTCGACGCCGGCAAACACGTTTTCGTAGAGAAGCCACTCGCGACGAAGGTAAAGGAAGTCGATGAACTCGCGAGACTCGCCGCGGAGCGCAGTCGCGTCGTGATGGCCGGCCACACCTTTGTGTATAACTCAGCTGTCCGTTACGCCAAGAAACTGATCGACTCCGGCGAGCTCGGCGAGCTCCGCTATATCTACAGTCAGCGCCTGAATCTTGGGCGCATTCGTTCCGACATTGATGCCCTCTGGAATTTCGCCCCTCACGATATCAGCATCATCCAATATTGGCTCGGCGATCCGGAGCCGATTTCCGTTGGCCGCCAGGGCATGGCCTACATGCAGGAAGGAATCGATGACGTTGTTTTCCTTAACCTTGAGTATCCCGGAAAGATCATTGCGAACATTCATGTCAGCTGGCTGGACCCGCAGAAGGTGCGCAAGATGATCATTGTCGGCTCGCGCAAAATGGTGGTTTACGACGACATCGCGGAGAACAAGATCGCCATCTACGACAAAGGCATTGATCGCCGCGCCATTCTGGGAGAGAACATGGACTTCGATAACCCGCCGGGTTCGCGGTTCAACCATCGGAGCGGCGACATTGTGATACCCCAGGTCAAGTTTGCGGAACCGCTCCGCGTCGAAGCAGAACACTTTGTCGATTGCATTCGCAACTCGCATGAACCACTCACCGGGCTCAGCCACGCTCGATCCGTTGTTGCCATCCTTGAGCGCGCACGACCGCTCAACGGCGAGGTCGTCCATCAGAATTCAGCCATATGAATCCAGTCAGACGTCGCACAGTCGGGATCGTCGACGTGAAGTTCGGCGCAAATGTGACTGTGATAGAGCCAACAAACCTCTACGGTTGCGAGATCGGCGATGAAACTTTCATCGGACCTTTCGTAGAGATACAGAGAGGAGCAATGATCGGAAAACGCTGCCGAATTCAGTCTCACTCTTTCATTTGTGAGCTCGTTACCATCGGGGACGACTGTTTCATTTCGCATGGCGCAATGTTCATTAACGACCTGTTTGGCAACGGTGGCCCTGCCGGAAAGCCAGAACTCTGGGATTCAACCAAACTTGGTAACCATGTTAGCATCGGAACAAATGCCACCATTCTTCCGGTCACGATATGTGACCAGGTCGTTATAGGAGCCGGCGCGGTTGTTACAAAAGACATTGTCGAGCCTGGCATCTACGCCGGCAACCCTGCGCGTCTCCTCCGCCGCCTTTAATTCTGACCTCCGGCTTCTGCCCTGTTCCATGAAAATCCCGTTCGTTGACTTGCACGCGCAATACTTGTCGATCAAGGATGAGATCGACAGAGCGATTGCAGAGGTGATCGCCGAGTCCGCCTACATTCGTGGACGGCACGTGGACACTTTCGAGCAGGCGTGGGCGAGAACGCTTGGTGTCAAACATTGCGTCTCGTGCGCGAATGGAACGGACGCGATCTACATCTCCTTGCGCGCGCTTGGCCTGAAACCCGGTGACGAAGTCATCACTTCAGCGCATTCCTGGATCTCAACATCCGAGACGATCACGCAGGCGGGTGGCCGTGTCGTGTTTTGCGACACCGAGGAGGACACTTTCACGATTGATCCCGCCGAAATCGAAAGAAAGATTACGCCTGCCACGGTGGGAATAATCCCTGTTCACCTCTACGGACAGCCGGCCGACATGGGGCGAATCATGGCAGTCGCGAAGAAACATAATCTATGGGTCATAGAAGACTGCGCCCAGGCGCATCTCGCCAGCTATAAAGGACAACTTGTAGGCACCTTTGGCAACGTCGCGACATTCTCCTTTTATCCGGGCAAGAACCTGGGTGCCTATGGGGATGCTGGATGCATTGTGACCAATGACGATCGGCTTGCCAATTGGATGGCAACATTTGCGCGACACGGCGGAAAAGGCGATCACATCATGGAAGGGATCAACAGCCGCATGGATGGCCTGCAAGCCGCAATTCTCAACGCGAAACTGCCTCATTTACCCGCATGGACTGCTGCGCGGCGTCGTGTTGCCACATGTTACAACGAGGTTTTGGAAGACGTGGGCGATGTAATTCCGCCAACTGTCAGACCCGATCGCGACCATGTGTATCATCTCTATGTCATTCGTACGGAAAACAGGGACGCCTTAAAGGAGCATCTTAGCCAGGCAGGTATCTCCACGGTTTTGAACTATCCGAAAGCGCTGCCATTTTATCCCGCCTACGCCCATCTGGGCCATGTTCCGAAAGACTTTCCGGCCGCTTACTTCAATCAAGCCCGTATTCTATCGTTGCCGATCTATCCAGAAATGCCGGAAAACGCAATCACGCAGGTAGCTGGCACGATCTCGGATTTCTGGAGCCCGGAATCCCCGAAAGTAATTGAGTTGACGACTGCGAACTTGACCGCTATCGAGCATTCAACATCAGTTCTATCAGATAACTGAATCACCCTTAACGGTTCTCTGTTTTGTAGGCACCTTGATCAGCTCCTAACGTCAATTACCGCCTATGGCATTAAAAGAGTCAGCTTCAGCTATGCATCCAGCCGTTGTCATTGTTGGCCTGGGCGAGGTCGGTAAGCCTCTACTGGACATCATGAAGAGCAGGTATCAAACGTTTGGTGTGGATATCAATCAGCCCGCATCGATCTCCCAGTGCGATGTGATGCATATTTGTTTCCCATTTGAGAGCGACAAGTTTGTTGGACAGGTAGTGGAATATATACACCACTACCGGCCCGCCCTGACAATAGTCAATAGTACGGTTGCTCCTGGAAGCACCCGCAGGATTGCGGCTGAATCCGGAACCCCAGTCGTGCATAGTCCCATTCGCGGCAAGCATGCCCGGATGCAGGAGGAGCTGTTGCATTACACAAAGTTTGTGGGAGCGCTCGATCCGCAATCAGGCCAGCACGCGGTCGAACATTTTGAGAAAATCGGGATGAAAACCAGATTGCTCACCTCTCCTGAAGCGACCGAAATCGCAAAGCTCACAGAAACGACCTATTTCGGCTTGCTGATCGCGTGGGCACAGGAGGTTGAGCGGTATTGCGCAAAGCTTGGCGTCAATTACGACGATGTCGTGTCGATTTACGACGAGATTAAGTTCTTTCCGGCAGTGAAATATTTGCCGGGTGTGATTGGCGGCCACTGTGTCATGCCCAACATCGCCATCCTGCGCCAGCAATTTCCCTCCAGCCTTTTAGACGCCATTGTGGAGTCGAACACGGTTAAACAAAAGACTTTGAGCTCAGACGAGTCGCTGGGTGCGGATTCGCGCATCCTTCGAGGTTGAATGACGAAGTAATTTTATCAGATGACTAAACAACCGTTGAAAGTTCTCTGCGTTGTCGGCACCTCAGCCGCGAAATCCGCTACTCATACCGTGATAGGACATGTCGCGCGCCGTCTTCAATTGTTGGGTGCAGATGTCGATATCTTTGATCCAAGTAAGGAGCCGCTGCTGCTATTCAACCCGGAGTCCTCTTATGCCGCACACGAGTTTCTGCAGTTAAAAGAGCGAGTTGAAAAGGCCGACGCCTATGTTCTCGGAACACCGGATTATCACGGCAGTATCTCAAGCACTCTGAAAAACTTTCTAGACCATTTCTGGCAGGAGTTCACTGGCAAACTCTTCGCCCAGGTAGTTTGTTCTCACGAGAAAGGCCTCACTGTGATCGATCAGCTGCGAACAGTCGCGCGCCAATGCTATGCGTGGACGTTGCCTTATGGTCTATCATTTGCCAGCTCGACCGATCTCAAGGACGGTGACGTCGTTGCTGCGGCTCTCGGCGAGCGCCTTGAGATGTTTGTTCACGATCTTCAAGTCTATGGCTTGGTTCTTCGTCAGCAGCGTTCAGCCGATTTGGCCGGTACCTATCCCGGCTTTCTCGCTCGCATGCGAGAAGACCGGAGCGTTGCAGAACCAACAGCCGATGTTCCCCGAGCTGAGATCGCGCGCTTAGTAACACAAGCATGAAAATGGAATCAGTTCACACATTGATCCTGGGTGCAGGAACTTCGGGGCTGGCGGCAGGCCACGCCCTTGTAAAGGCTGGCATGAAACCTGTGATCCTGGAAAAGGACTCTGTTCCGGGCGGTTTGTTTCGCTCCATTCGCCGCGGTGATTTCATTGTGGATATCGGCCGCAAGGAGCTGTACAACCGAATTGCGAAGGTGGACGCTTTTTGGAGCGAACTCCTCGGGAGCGATTATCGAGAATATGCCCACCGCGGGGGAATTCTTTTCAATGGACACATTATCGACATGTCTCCTGCATTCCGTGGATTTCGCCGCGGGATGCCGTGGAGCATGCTCGTGGGATGTGGCCTGGACTTTCTCTGGTCTCGCGTTAAGCCAGGTAAGTCTGCTCCCGGAAACGTGGAAGAATATTTCTATCAAACGCGAGGACGCCAGCTTACCCGCATCGCCGCTCAAGGTTTTCAGGAAAAATTGAACGGTACAAAATGGGCGAACATCCCGCTGCCTCATGATCGCGCGAATGGCGCAGACGCGGGGTTGTTTTCGACGCTCAAGGGGCTGGCCACACGTGTTGTGTCCGAGAAAGAGGTGAATACTTACAAAGGTATCTGGCGTCATCCGGCCAAAGGCACTGGCGAGATTTGTGACAAGCTGGCTGAGGAAATTCTAAAGGAGGGAGCGCCCATCCATTACAACGCGCAGGTGATGGAGATGACCTGTGTTTCGGATGGTGGACTACAGCAAACCGACGGAACCCAGCGGATAGACACTGTTGTGGCGCGGATCGGTCCCGAAACAATCAGGTTCAAGCCATCTCATGTTGTATCCAGCATACCTCCGGGATTGCTGAAGCGGTTTCTCTTTGCCAAGTCTTCGGAGACGCCGCCCCTTCCAGGTCCTCCGTCCTCTGTCGTGAACGCACCGAAGCGTACGGTCATACTTGTTTACCTTTTCCTAAACGAGGAGCCGCGGTTTCCGCATGCCTGGTTACAGGTGACCTGCCCAAGCACAAGGATCGGGCGTATCACGAACTACGCCGCGTTCAGCCGCGACATGGTCCCCGAAGGAAAGACATGTTTGTGCTGCGAGATGTATTGCTTCGGACCGGACAAGCTACTTGAGATGGATGACCTATCCATCGCGAAACTGGCCCTTGATGACTGCGCCAGATCAGGATTGTTGGATCCGGCGCAATGTTTTGATCACCTGGTATTGCGGCTTCCCGGAGCTGATGCATCGCAAAATCGGGACAACTGGATGAGTGCCAGCAGACTGAAACTCTTTGCTGAGCTGGAGCAATTCAGAAACCTTTACTACGTTAATCGCACTGAGACTGACATCGCGACATTAGCCGGGTTGGAGGCAGCCGAGGCGATCCTGGCCGACGATCGTTCGCATTTCGACCGGAGAGTCGATCCCGCCGAGGTTGGGATCCGGAGCGAATCCAAAGCGTTCGAATTCCAAATCCCGGTTTCGGTTGAAAATTGAAGGACACATGCTCGCGGTTGTGAACTGATTCGTTGCCCGGTGTGCAAAGCCGCGTTGCTTGTTGCTAGCAGCTGGCATCAAATAAACCATGCTGATAATTAACGCCGACGATTTTGGACGTTCGGCTCCAGAGACGGATGCCTCTCTCAGGTGTTACCAATCAGCGAGACTCACGTCGGTCAGCGCGATGGTTTTCATGGCGGATTCCGAGCGTGCCGCTGAACTGGCAAAGGAAAAAGAATTGGACGTAGGACTCCATCTTAATTTTACCGAGAGATTCACTGGAAAGAACAAGTGCGCGAGACTCACTGATTATCAAAATCGATTAGCCATTTACCTTGGGCGAAACAAGTATTCGCAGCTTTTTTACAATCCACTGCTGCGAAAGGAGTTTTCTTATTCATGCAAGGCACAGGTCGAGGAGTTCACGCGTCTGTTTGGAAAGCCACCATCACACGTCGATGGGCACCATCACATGCATCTGTGCGCGAACCTGCTTTTCAGCAACCTGATTCCCACCGGTATGAGAATCCGTCGCAACTTCTCTTTCTGGCCCGGCGAAAAGAGCTCGTTGAACCGAACTTACCGGGCACTTGTCGATCGCTGGCTCGCGCGAAAGTATCGGCTTACCGATTATTTCTTCGATCTGACGCAAAGTATTCGAGGAAAAAAAATCGATCGAGTGATGGCATTGGCGCAGTCGAGCAATGTTGAGCTAATGACGCACCCGATACTCGAGTTGGAATCGGACTATCTTATGAGCGACGAATTCGAATCTAAGCTACAACGCCTCAATGTCGGTGATTATGCGAAAGTCTAATCTTCGTCATCCGCTATCTGTCCTCCGCCCTCTGATATCTGATTTCTGACCTTCGCCACGGCGAATCCGTCCACTGGCGGATCTGACGTCTGATTTCCTAATGAGTCTCCACATTCCACCGACTATCGCAAGCCTTATCGGCCTACCGCCGTCCATCGCGCTAGTTGGCACGCTAGCCTTCGTCTTCTTTCTTTTCTGGCGGGACATTCGGCAAAGGCCCGAACATAACCGGCGCGGTCTGGCTGCCGTTTATTTGGATGTGCTTATGGGATCCAGATCGGTTGCGCAATGGCTCTATGTATTGCGTCTCCCTATCGCCCTTGGCTCACCGGAAGAAGGAAATCCTCTCGATGCTCTTGTGTACATCACTTTGATACCCGCGGGCCTTTACGTTCTGAATAAGAGGCAAGTTAGCCTTTCGGAGGTTTTTCAGAATAATGCGTGGGTCATGGCATTTCTTCTCTACTGCTTGATTGCAGTCTTATGGTCCGACTTTCCGTTCGTAGCATTCAAGCGATGGATCAAGGTCCTTGGTCACCCCATCATGGCCCTTATTGTCCTCACAGAGCCGGACCCCGATGAAGCGTTGGTCAGACTGATGAAAAGAAGTGCTTACGTTCTGGTGACGTTTTCCATCATGGCCATCAAATGGTTTCCAGGCATAGGGCTCCGGTATGATGAGTGGACCGGTTTAGCGGTCAACTGTGGCATCACCCAAAGCAAAAACGCACTAGGTGGCACGTGTTTGATGTTCGGTTTGTTTTTCGTCTGGTATTTCCTAAAAACCTGGCGCACCGACAAGAGCAAAGCCCGGCGAGATGAGCTTTGTTTAATCGGTATTCTGCTGTTTATGACTGCGTATCTCCTACGGAAATCGCATGACGCAACTGCCACGCTAAGTCTGCTAATCGCCATCGTGGTGATATTCGTCGTCGGGCGCCGTTGGGTAAACAAGAAGCTGATCGGCATCTATGTGCTGGCAGCCTTGATGGGACTCGTGGTGGCGCAATTAGCGTTCGGGATTTTTGAGCGCGTAGGGGAGCTTTCGGGCCATGAATCCACCCTAATGGGAAGAATGGAACTCTGGCGCGACTGCCTGGCGGTCCACACGAACCCGCTTTTTGGAGTAGGTTTTGAAAGCTTTTGGTTGGGAGACCGGCTTCACCTTGTTAAGGGGGGCCGCCCCTGGATGCCCAATGAAGCGCATAATGGGTATCTTGAGACTTATTTGAACCTGGGAATAGTGGGTGTATTGATGCTCTTTGGACTGTTGATTGCAACATTTCGCAAAATACGCCTTGACCTGCTCCGAAATCCTGTTTGGGGCCGCTTTGAGATCGGCTTTCTGGCGGCGATTGTTTTTCTAAATCTAACGGAGGCAACTTTTAGAGGGCTGAGTCTGAGTTGGTTTGTGTTCTTCATCGTAGCTATGAAGTATCCCACCGTCGAATACGAGTCAGTATCGAAATCTTTGGAAACGCACGGGTTGGAAGCGCAACGAAAATTGATCTATTTACCGGGATGAGACCTTCGTCTGAGCTCGGATCCGTCCCAATTCAGTTTTCGACCTACGATACAATTTGTTAGATAAGAATTCAGTGCGGATGACTCATCGTTTGCTGCTGGCGTCGACGTTTATCGCTTTGTTCCTGGCCGCTGCTGGCGCAACGCAAGGCGCTACCGTCGAGGCAAAAAGCGCTGCGCTGGCAGATATTAAATCCGCGATTGCTTCAGCCCATGAGGGGGACACTGTGGTCGTTCCAGCCGGAGAGGTAAGTTGGACTTCACCTCTGGTTATAACCAAGGGGATCACATTGCAAGGAGCGACGAGCATTGGTGGCTATTTAAGCAGCCCCGCAGTAACTGACAAAACCGTCATTCTCGACGATGTTACCGCGGCAAAACCAAGGCCATCCGTCGCCAAAGCAACCGCCATCGTCACCGCAAAAGCACGGGGCGTGGCGCCGGACACCTTTTCGCGGCCAAATTCGTGGGGCTACTGGACCAGGTCCGGGAATTGTCGTAGTGCAGCTTAAGCCCAATGCAGTCTTTTCGTCTGACTGGCTTTACCTTCAGGTATGGCATCAGTTACAACGATGGCCAATAAAGCGCTCCTTTCCATCAAGGGAACTTGCCCTTCGGTCCGGATCGACCACTGCCATTTTGATCAGTTGTATGACAATCCATTTATCATGACGCATGGCCAAATCTATGGAGTCCTCGATCATTGCGTTTTTGACGAAAGGGGGAGGGCGTTGACTTTTCACGTTTACCATGACGGATGGGGCGGGCACACTCATGGCGACGGATCGTGGGCTGACAACACCTATTTTGGAAGTGAGAAGTTTCTGTTCATAGAGGACAATACTTTCCGCAATGCTAAAGGGTATAAAGTCGTTGGTATCGATGCCTATGGCGGCGGCAGGTATGTGGCCCGGCACAACTACATGGTTGATACCTCAACAGGAGGGCACGGCACAGAAACGACCGGACGTTTTCGAGGCGTGCGCGCCATAGAAGTTTATAATAACACGTTCGTTCGGAGCTTGGTAGATCCAAAAGGCCAGCTCCGCAGCGGAACGATGCTCGAGTTTAATAATTTATGGACTGGCAAGATTAAGCCCGATTCTAAAGCCAGTCATTTAACCTGTTACCGTCAGTTTCACGCTTTCCCGTTTTGGGGCGGCGCGAATGGAAAAAATCGCTTGGACTCTAACGACCCTCACGGAGTGTATGCGAGCGGCAAGCACACGGGGGAGAACAACTCGGCTACGCTGGTGGTCGCAAATGCTGGATGGACCCCTAATCAATGGCTTGGTTATAGCGGTCACGAATGTCACCCAAACAGTAAAAGGCAGAACAGGAGCAGTATTCCATCCTAGCAGTTACTATTACGGCAAACACGAGCGACACAATTACGTTTACACGCAACGACATGGGACCTCCCATGACATTTAATACCGGCGACGCTTTTGAGATTTACAAGCTTTTAGTCGCACTTGACCAGCCGGGCAGAGGAAAAGGCGATTTACTTGCTGATAAGGACCCGGTCGTGACTGGGATCATGGCCGCACCAGGCGTTGGAACCAGTTTACGCCTGGGGAAACACCTACAATAACTCGCGGCAACTGGACGTAGTAAGTAGGTATCCGACGATTCAAGAGAATCGGGATTATTACAATCAAAAAACTCCCTTTGACGGAACGGTTGGCGTCGGAGTCGGCAAGCTGGCGGATCGGCCAAAAACTTGCACACCCGGCGTCGCATATTGGGCTACGGATCAGGGTGAATGGGACAGCACGCATGAGGGCCCGGATGGGCAGCTATATGTTTGCACCGCGCCAAACAGTTGGTCGTTGTTCTACAAACCTTATACGTATCCGCATCCTCTGGTGAGCGGCATCCCCGCCCCAGTGGCCAACAGAGCGGATAACCGAGAAACGGCGAAAGACGCCACTTCCCCTTCAAACAAGTGAGTTCGGACTACATCGCTTCAACGAACGAGCTGATTCTGATCACTGGATCCAGCGGTTTTATTGGGGCGAAGGTCGTCGAAATCCTTCTCGAATACGGCTTTTCCAATCTTCGTTGTTTCGTTCGGCCTTCGAGTCAGCTTGCCCGGCTTGAAAAGGCGATCGGCAGGTTCGATCCCCGCGCGAACGTCGAGCTTGTGGAAGGTGATGTTCTTTCACCGCAGGACTGCGCGAAAGCTGCCGAAGGCGTTTCGGTCATTTACCATCTTGCTGCTGGGCTCGACAAATCTTTTGCTGGCGCATTCATGACTTCGGCACTGGGCACTCGCAATTTATTGGATGCCTTTCTTAAAGTCGGCAAGCCCACGCGCTTCGTAAATGTTAGTTCCTTCGCCGTCTATTCGAATCTGGGTTTGAAACGGGACGGTATGCTTGACGAAACTTGCCCTTTGGAGGACGCCCCTCAGGAGCGGTTTGACGCTTATGGATTCGGAAAACTCAAACAGGAAGAAGTAGTCAGGGAGTATGGCAGGGAACACAAACTGCCTTACGTGATCCTCAGGCCTGGTTACGTCTTCGGACCGGGAAAGCGAGAGTTAAGCGGCCGTGTCGGAATTAACACGTTCGGGTTTTTTATTCAGGTTAATGGCTCCAATTTATTGCCACTGAGTTTTATCGATAATTGCGCGGAAGCGATCGTTCTGGCGGGGCTTCGGCCGGGTGTAGAAGGCGAAATCTTTAATGTTGTGGACGACGAATTAATTTCGGGCCGGCAATTTTTAAAGCTGTACAAGAAGAAGGTAAAGGGGATGTCCGTCCGCATTCCTTACGGAATTGCTTACGTGCTGTGCCGGCTCTGGGAAAGGTACTCGAAATGGTCAAAGAACCAGTTGCCCCCTGTGTTCAATCGCCGGCGTTGCTCTGCTGAGTGGAAGGGAAACCGCTACTCGAATCGGAAGCTTCGAGAAAAGTTGAATTGGAGCCCGCGGGTGCCACTGAAGCAGGCAATGGAGACTTTCCTCGCCCAGTTTGAGTGTCGGGAATGCCAGAGATCAGAGACAGAGATCAGAGGTCAGACGGCCAATCGACAGGGGAAATCGCATGCAGATTAATCAGCGAAGTTATCGTTTATCAGAAAGCATATGAACTCGCGATGCAGATTTTTGAGACAGCAATGCTTTCCTCCAGAGGAGAAATATTCTCTCACCGACCAGATTCGGCGTTCATCAGGTCCGTCTGCACAAATATTCGCGAGGCGTGGGCTAAACGCCGCTATGAAGCCCATTTCGTCAGCAAATTGACAGATGCAGATGGTGAGAATGGCGAAACTGACACCTGGCTCGACTTCGCGCATCAATCCGGATTTTCGAAAGCGATCATCGAAGTGGCTGAAAATGCCGCGAAATCGGGCGATGCTCGGAAGTATGATTAACCACAAGTCTTCATCCTGATCGACTTCTGATCGCTGATCGCTGTAGCTCTGACGAACATCTCCGCATTGCGCATAGTCGGTTGCGGAAAGGTTGCCGACCAACATGTGCAAGCTATCGGGCGCATCCCTGATTGTGTCATCGTCGGTTTGTGCGATCGCGAGTTGCTGATGGCGAAACAACTGGGGGAGCGAACCGAAGTAAATGCATGTTTCTCCGATCTTCAAGACATGTTGCAGACGACAAGACCCGATGTTGTTCACATTACGACGCCTCCCCAAAGCCACTTCCAACTTGCCAGACAATGTTTGGAGTTTGGAAGCCATGTTTATCTCGAAAAGCCCTTCACCATCACAGCCAACGAAGCGGAATCCTTGATCGACCTGGCTGAAAACCGCGGCTTAAAAATAACGGCTGGCCATAATTACCTCTTTACGCTCGAGATGCTGGAGATGCGGCGGCTTATAAATGCCGGATTTCTGGGTGGTCGACCGGTTCACCTGGAAAGTTATTGGTCATATGACCTTGGGGATAGGAGTTACGTGGCGCCAATGCTCGGAGACCGCAACCATTGGGTGCGCCAGTTGCCGGGGCAATTATTTCATAACATCATCAGCCATGGGATCGCCAAGCTAGCTGAATTTCTCGACAGTGAGTTGGTTGAAATTACCGCCACAGCTCATCAAAGCGAGCAACTCCGAACTCTTGGCGCGCAAGAAGTGATGGATGAATTAAGGGTTCTGATGCGAGACAAGAGCGGCACCACGGCCCTTTTTTGCTTTTCTACTCAGATCAAAGGGCTAAACCAACTGAGAATCTATGGGCCGGGCGGTTCGATCATTGCAGACATTATCACTGGAAGCGTCGTGCGAAACACAAGCCGCTCATATAAGAGCTATCTGACCTATTTTATTCCGCCGCTAAGGAATGCCAGTGAACATTTTCGGAATGCAGGGCGCAATGTCACAAATTTCCTGCGTCGTCGCCTTTACCAGGATTTCGGGATGAAAGAACTCATCGAACGCTTTTATGACAGTATTCGCCTGGGCAAAACGGTTCCTATTCCATACCGAGAAATTATCCTGACAGCGAAGATTATGGATGAAATCTTTGCCCAAATTTACCCAAGTCGGACGACAGATGACAGACGACAGAAAACTGGTCCGGATCAGGGACTAGCGATGGTTGGTGACGTTTCGGTTCGACTTCTGACTTCTGATGTCTGACATCTGTCCTTTGGCATCTGCGATGAAGTACGTTCTAATCACTCCTGCTCACAACGAAGAGCGATTTATCGCGAAGACACTCGAATTCAATGGCGGCGCAGACATGACTGCCTGAGCGCTGGGTGATTGTGGACGATGGCTCAACTGATAAGACCGCCGAAATTGTCGCGCGACTACGCGGCCCGTTGTCCATGGATCGAACTGGTTCGGCGGCCGCAACATGCCGATCGCAGTTTTGCGGGGAAGGTGCACGCTTTCAACGCAGGGCTCGAGCGCGTAAGTTCACTCGATTTTGAAGTAATCGGAAATCTGGACGCGGACCTCTCATTTGAGTCGGATTACTTGGAGTTCTTGATTCGAAAATTCTCAGACGATCCAAAGCTAGGTGTTGCCGGAACACCATTTACGGAAGATGGCGGTTACGATACCGCAAAGGACAGCTTTGAAGGTGAAAACTATGTCGCCGGTGGATGTCAGCTCTTTCGGCGGAAATGCTTTGAAGAGATTGGTGGTTATGTGCCTAACCGCAGCCGGAGGCGTGGACTGGATTGCCGTAATGTCTGCACGCATGAAGGGATGGAAAGTCCGATCCTTTGCAGAGAAGCGATTTCATCACTATCGAACCCTAGGTACAGCGCAACGCGGAACGTTCGGCGCTAATTTCGATTACGGAGAACGAGCTTACTACCTCGGTGGGTCCCCGGTTTGGCACCTCTTTCGGGTCGCTTATAGGCTGCCCAGAAAACCGATTGGCAGTCTAGCATTGCTACTCGGTTACTGCTGGGCAGCCTTGCGGCGGATTCAGCGCCCGGTATCCAGGGAAATGATTCGTTTTCACCGGCGCGAGCAGATGAAGAAGCTGAGAGCGATTTTTCACAGCCTTCTAAGATTCGAGAAACTGGACAGCTTTCGGGTCGCAACGGAGCGGCAGTAAATTTCAGCGATTAGAAATCAAAAGGGAACTATATGGCACAAATCGAAATGAATTCTCTCACGGAAGATGATCCTTTTTTCCGGGAGTACACGTCACGGGACGCAATCCTAAAATACACAAAAGCGACTGCCGGCTTTGGCATTAGTTATCTTCTCGATCACGATTACAAGCAGGTTTATTTGGAAGCAATTAAACAGCTGCCTCAGCAGCTCAGGAAAGATGGAATTCGGATGTTGGAATTTGGGTGTGGTGGTGGCATGAATCTGTTGCACTTGGTCTCGGTCTTGAGGCTAGATGGCCTCAACATCAACGCCGCAATCGGTACCGATTTTTCTCCGGTCCTGATTGAGGCCGCTAACAAGGAAGCCGAGAACTATCTTACCTCGCAGCAGCGAAGCCGCGTTCAGTTTTGCGTGGCAAAGAACGAGACATTGCTCGAGGACCTCTCGGCGGGCTTAGGTAAGGAGCGCTCGGAGCCTGGAAAACTCGTTTCACTTCATCATTGGAGTAAACACAATTCGCTACTGCCATCGCGCCGGCAAGCAACTGGATTGCGCGCGTGACATTTTCCGTCTGCTCGCTCCGGGAGGAGTTTGTGTGGTGATTGATATGAACGACCGCTTTCCCGCCTTTCGCAGCGCGTTGAAGAACAAGCTTCGTGGCAAGAGCAAGCGAGAAGAAGAATGCTACCTGCCGTCACTGGAGGAATACACGGCACCGTTTCACCAGGTTGGCTTTGAGGTCTTGCGCACTGAACATTTCTGCTGGATTCCTCATTCCGCCGGTCGGTTCATGACGGGACTTCTTCGGTCGTTATCACCAGCTCTGAATACGGTCGCGCGCTCCAGAGCAATGAGGTCTTTAGTCGTAGCGAGAAAGCCGTCGTAGTTGCCTGGGTCCTGGCTCAGCGCGGACGACAATCAGAATTGATGCTAGAATCGGCGTTACTCTTAACCGGCGACTGCCCGTCAATGGACGACCGCAGGGCCGAAAGGATGCTCGAGTTTTTTGGCGTGCCTTACCAAAAGCGGCGAGCAACAGAGTTTGAACTAGCAGAGACCAACTCGGCCGAAAAGTATAGGCTGGTGTGTGCAGCGCAAACCTTTTCCCACTTTACCGAAGAGTTGCAGAATCCCTCGCGCGGCTTAAACAGATTTACCCGGCCAATCCATTCCGCTTTCTTGTATTCCAACGGCGATCCTGTGGCGCTTGCGAAGGTGGTTAGCCAACTCTCGGGAACGAACATCTCAGTTCGCAGAGGAGCAAAAAATCATGTTCAGTGGCGTATTGCGGACGAGCCCGACGGGATGTGCGGTGCTATGCGCGGTCTTCACATACAACCGTCAGCCACAACATTGAGTAGCTGCGATTTCTTTGAGCTGAATGATAGCTCTGTGAGTACCCTAATTGCTTCGGAGGACAAGACCGCGTTCTTGAAGCTTATTTGCGGAGAGACACCAGTTTTTGTCTCCTCAGCCCCGCTGTTGGACATCGATGCCGACCTGACAACACGAAACTTCGACGTTCGCGATCACCTTTTTTCTGCCGTGCCCCTTGTTTCTTATATCAGATGGGCATTTACTCGAAGCTCGTGGAGAGCACCTGAGGCAAGCGCCTGTTTGGTTATCGATGACCCATTGTTAAAGGCAAGGTATGGTTTTGTTCGTTTCCGCGAGTTACTAACGCTAATGAAGCAGCTGCGATTTTCGACCAGCATTGCATTCATCCCGTGGAACTGGCGGAGAAGTAACCCGAAAGTAGTTCAACTCTTCAAGGATAATCCCGATCATTACTCGCTTTGCATCCATGGGTGCGACCACACCGCAGGTGAGTTTAGTGCTTCCCATCGGCAGCGGCTTCGTGGGGTTGTCTTAGAGGCGGTCAGGCGGATGTCTCTGCACCAGGAGCGAACAAATCTGGCGCATGATCGCATAATGGTCTTTCCACAGGGAATCTTCTCCGAGGAAGCAATTGCCGAATTGAAGCGGGCAGGTTTCAATGCCGCTGTGAACACGGAGGTGCACAGCAATCCAGCCGGGGGACACAAGCTCAAAATCTCTGACGTGTGGGATGTTGCCCTGATGACGTATAGCGACTTTCCGATCTACACCCGGCGTTATCCAGATCAAGGCATCGAGAACCTCGCTTTTGACATCCTTCTGGGGAAACCTTGTCTCGTGGTAATTCACCATGATTTCTGCAGCGACGGATATGCGCGGCTCTCGCACTTCATCCAGCAGCTTAACACTCTCAAGGTTCCGCTCGCCTGGCGCCGACTCGGCGACGTTCTCAGACGGGGTTACCGGCAGAAGGAGGTCTCGCTGGATTCGACTGAGATTGAGATGTACGGAAACGAACTACTGATCGAAAATCGTTCACAACGAACGAAGAGTTACTTCATCCGTCGACGCGAACATCATCCCAATGGCATTGAGAGCCTTCATGCAGGATCGCGCCAGCTGTCTTGGGAATCGCGTGGCGATCACATTGAATTCAAACTGGAGTTGAGCCCGGGCGAAACCAGTTTACTGACACTACGTTTCAAAGCCGCTGAAGATGTCGCGCGCAGGCAGCAGAATTTTGTCGATAGCACCAAAACGATGCTGCGACGTTATCTTTCAGAGGCGCGTGATAACTACGTGGCACCAGCCAAAGCGCGACTGGCTGCTTTCTCTCGCTCCTAATGCAACCCACAGCCCACGTGCCTTACACAGATGCGGTCACAGCTCCGCCAACTGCGCCATCCAGCAATTGGATGCTAACCGGTCCAGTGACTCCCCTCGCCGGCAGAGTCGCCGACGTTCTGAACAACTTCACGAAATGGCTCACCCGCTATGGAGAAACGTCACGTGATCATCAGACCTTTTTCGCTGCAGGAACCGGACGCGCCGCGAAGGCACTATACTACCGGCACAAGCTTCTGGGCACGGCGGCAGTCGCCCCAATGATTCTGCTTGAGGCATTCCTACCATCATCGAGACGGTTCTTCCATCACGCGACAAGATTTCCGATCGCCGATGCTCACTATGCGATGGGCTTCGCCTTCCTCTTTCAAGTCACCAACGATGAGGCGTATTTGCGGAGGGCTGTTCACTTTCTTGAGGAGCTAAAGAAGAGCCGGTCACCGGGATTCGAGGAATACTGCTGGGGTTATCCCTACGATTGGGTCACACGTAATGGCACGATCAAAAGCCAGACCCCACTGATTACCTCGACCCCATACGCTTACGAAGCCTTTCTTCAAGTGCATGAGAATCCTCGAATCAGAGGACGGAGGACCCGCCACGGCGGGTAAACTGCGGACAGAGGACGAATCTCAACTCTCAACTTTCAACGCTCAACGCTCAACGCTCAACGAATACAAGCAAATCATGGAGTCAATTGCGCGTCATGCGTTCAGTGACATCAAAGACTTTCCTGTTGGGAAAAACTCCAGCAGTTGTTCCTATACACCTTTTGATGGAGGGGGCGTTATTAACGCAGCGGCTTATCGATCGTTTCTGCTTACAAGCGCCTCGCAAATTTTCAACGAAGAAGAGTATTGGCTAACTGCGGAGCGGAACCTGAACTTTGTCCTCGATAATCAGAACCCTGATGGCTCCTGGTACTATGCTGTGGATGGAGTCCGTGATTTTGTTGATCATTACCACACGTGCTTTGTCATGAAAGCGCTAGCCAAGATCCATGCTCTTACCGGTCATGCGGCGACGCTTAAGGCGCTGGGCAAAGGAATAGGTTACTACCTGAACAATTTGTTCGACGCGGACGGTCTGCCAAAACCGTTCTCACGTGCGCCGCGCCTGACCGTTTACAAGCGCGAGCTATACGATTGCGCCGAGTGCATTAATCTGTGCCTCCTTTTGCGTGATCGTTTTCCCTTGTTGAAGACAACCTTGGAAAAGGTTATCGCGCATGTTTTGGAAGCATGGGTGAAGCGCGACGGATCGTTCCGGTCCCGGAAGCTCTACCTGGGTTGGGACAATGTCCCGATGCATCGCTGGGGTCAGGCACAGATGTTTCGAAGCCTCGCTTTTATTTGCACGAGTTCAGACGACCGAGGACGGATGACGGACTTCAAAGCAGAACAGAGGGCGAAGGACCGAGGATCGAAGGCACACAGCGGTCGCGGGATAGCGGGGCAGTTGAAATTGCGATATAAAGAAAAATGAAATGAGCGAAAAGATATCGAGCTTTAAGGATTTACGAGTCTATAAACTCGCCTTTGAACTTCAGCAGGGAATCTTTGATATCTCCAAGCGGTTTCCAGCGGAAGAACGCTATGCATTGACGGATCAAATCCGCCGAGCATCACGGTCGATCGGTGCTAACATATCAGAAGCGTGGCACAAACGACGTTATGTCGCTCATTTTGTCAGCAAACTCACTGACGCCGACGGCGAGCAGGCTGAATCTCAGCATTGGTTGGATACGGCGGCCGCGTGCGATTATATATCGGACGAACAGCGAAAAGCCGTGTTAGAGAAGTGCTTGAGAATCGGTCAAATGCTCGGAACTATGATGGCAAAGCCTGAAAAGTTCTGTCAGCAGAGAAGTTAGCCTTCTGTCCTCAGTCCTCGGTCATCAGGTATAATAAACAATGTGCGGAATAGCAGGCATTTTGGCTTTGCCGGTTGGCCGTGTGGCTAAGAGTTATCGGCGGTCATGACTTTCGATTTCCTCATTGTTGGTGCGGGTTTTGCCGGTTCGGTGCTTGCCGAGCGAATTGCGAGCCAGCTTGGCAAAACCTGTCTCATCGTCGAGCGACGTAATCACATTGCTGGCAACGCTTACGATCATCACGACGAGGCGGGGGTGTTAGTCCACGATTACGGTCCGCATTATTTTCGCACCAACTCGCAACGTATCGTCGATTATTTAAGCCACTTCACTGAGTGGCGCGAAGTTGAATATAAGATCTTATCCTGGACGCACGGCCGCTTCTGGCAATTCCCCATTAACTTGAACACCTTTGAGCAACTCATCGGGCGGCCATCGACCAGCGAGGAAATGGAAGCGCAACTCGAGGAATGGCGCGTCAAGATAGACAATCCGAAGAATTCCGAAGAAGTAATTATTTCGCAGGTAGGCTGGAAATTATATGAGATGTTCTTTAAGAATTACACGCGTAAACAGTGGCGACGAGATGCGAAGGATCTCGATCCAAGCGTCTGTGGGCGCATTCCTGTCCGCACGAACCGCGACGACCGGTACCTCTCAGAAAAATTCCAGGCTCTACCAAAAAATGGTTATACATCGATGTTCCAGAGAATCCTTTCGCATCCAAAAATTGAGGTTCGGTTAAATACCGATTATCGCGAAGCGCGTAAATACGTGCGATTTAAACACCTCATTTTTACCGGCCCGATCGATGAATACTTTGACCATTGTTTCGGTCGCCTGCCTTATCGCTCCCTTCGTTTCGAGCGAGAAACTTTGCAACAGGAATATTTCCAGCCGGCGATGCAGGTAAATTATCCGAACGATAATGAGTTTACGCGCATCATTGAAACTAAACATGCAACGGGTCAAAAACTCCCGTCCACTACGATAGTGCGCGAGTATCCCCAAAATTTCGGGCCCGGCCGGGAGCCGTACTATCCGATTCCAGCTCCCGACGCGAAGGCGCTTTATTCCAAATACGCTGAGCGTGCCCCGTTGGAAAAAAACGTCAGCTTTGTCGGCCGGCTGGCCACCTATCGCTATTACAATATGGACCAGGTTGTTGGAATGGCGCTCGCGGAATTCGATCGCTTGCGAATTAATGGGCAGCGTGGGCGCTCAGTGGGCCAACGCTCGGTGCTTACCCACTCCAGCTTCTGATCATTAGAGTCTGACTTCCAAAATGTGCGGCATAGCAGGGCAATTTAATTTTCAGCGACGCGAACCAGTCGAGCGCGAGACGATTGTACGGATGACGCGCTCCATCGCGCATCGCGGGCCCGATGACGAAGGCTTCTTTATTTCGGGGCCTGTCGGTCTGGGATCCAGGCGACTGTCAATCATCGATCTTGCTGGCGGTCATCAGCCAATGTCGGACGCAGAAGAAAGCGTTTGGATAACGTTCAACGGCGAAATTTATAACTACAAGGAACTGCGGGCTGAGCTGCAAGGGAAAGGCCATGAGTTCAGGACGAATTCCGATACCGAAGTAATCATCCACGGCTACAAGGAGTGGGGCACAGACGTCTTCAATCATCTGAATGGCATGTTTGGCCTCGCCATCTGGGATGTGCGGAAGCAGCGGCTGGTTGTGGCTCGTGACGCCATGGGTATCAAGCTCGTCTATTACAAGATCGACAATGGAAGGTTGACCTTCGGATCCGAGGTGCGTCCGGTTATCGCTGCGGAAGAGTGCAAACCGAACGTCGACCCGGTTGCCCTCAATCTCTTCCTCCGGTTTCGATATACGCCGTCTCCGCTAACCATATTCGATGGAATTCGAAAACTCGCGCCGGGAACGATGCTGGTCATCGAGAATGGCGAGTCTCGAGAGAAGCGCTGGTATGGCTACACCCGCGTCCCATTCTTAGATGGCAAAAAGGAGAAAGAAGCCGAGCGCGAACTTTTGGAATTATACCAGGGCGCAGTCCGGCGGCACCTGCTCAGTGATGTGCCGGTGGGCCTACTTCTCAGCGGCGGACTTGATTCGGGTCTTCTCCTGGCGTTGATGAACGAACAGGGCGGTCCATGGCCGGCATACACGATCGGTTACGGAGAAAGCTTCGAGGATGATGAGCTGGCCGACGCTGCAGAAACTGCCGCGGCGCTGGGCGCACGGCATGTGACCGTAAAGCTTGATCGCGACGAGTTCGAGAAATCGCTGCCAAAGATTGTGGAATGTTTGGAGGAACCAATTGCCACGTCTTCCATTGTCCCAATGTACTTTGTCGCCCAGCGTGCACGACAGGATGTCAAGGTAGCGCTCATTGGCCAGGGGCCCGATGAGTTATTTGGAGGGTATAAGAGGCACATGGGCGTCCATTACGGCGAATGGTGGCGGCGTCTCCCAATGGGACTCCGCTCAGCGGTCGGAGTGGCAGTTAACGGGCTTCCGCGCAATGAGATGTTGAAGCGCGGCGTCGCTTCGCTGGGGACGGAGGACCGGTTGAAGCGTTATCAGGATGTTTTTTCGCTTGCGCCAGGCAAAACGATAAATGGACTATTCCAGGACGATCTTCTGCCAAACGGACAAGGCTGTGAGCTCGTGGATTACTGGCGCGGACTCATTCCGCAAATGGTTCATACCGACGAGCTAGGCGGCTTCCAGCTTCTTGAAATCCGCTCATCGCTGCCGGACGAGCTTCTCATGTATGCCGATAAATTATCCATGGCCCATAGCCTTGAAGTGCGTGTTCCGTATCTCGATCGCACGATCGTGGAGTACGTGCAGCGGCTAGGCTCGCACTTCAAGATCCGCAACGGCAGTCGCAAATGGCTCCACCGCAGGATCTGCCAGAGTTACCTGCCGCCACGTATTCTTAAACGCAAGAAACGCGGATTTGCTGTGAACGTGGTGGATGAATGGTTTCGTTCTTCCCTCGAGGGCAAACTTCCCGAATCACTCCTGGATAAAGACTCCTTGATGTTTGATCTGCTTAAACCCGAGCCGGTGCGAAAACTTCTGGAGGCTCATCAGTCCGGCCAGCAAGACAATCACAAGCTTCTGTTTAGCCTTGTCATGCTCGAGCAATGGCTGCGGCGAACTCATTTGTACGGAAACAGGGTGGAACCGTACTTACAGGACGTAAGGTTTAGTCGTGTATAAATTGACTGAGATTTCGATTGCGGGAACGGAAATCGCCGTGACTGGTCGAATTTTCCACATGGCCCGCCTACGTCATGAATGGTTTGAGTTTGTGACGAACCCAGTCGACCTGGTCAAGAACTTAAAGAAGGGCGGATTGAAGGCCGATCTGTTTACATTTGTTGACACCATTAGAGGCATTTACGGCGACCTTCCATTTTACAAACAAACAGACGATATGTCGATCCTTACGGTGCGGTCGGTACACGGAGTGGTGGGAAGGCCTCCATTTCAAGGTTCGCAATAAGATCCGGAAAGCGCAAAAGAGCGGGGTTGAGTTGCGACCGGTGCCTCTGGATGATGAGCTGGCAAAAGGCGTTGAGGCCATTTATAACGAATCGCCCATCCGCCAGGGCATGAAATTCTGGCACTACGGGAAGACGGCAGCGGTCATTAAGCAGGATCTTAGTTCGTTTCCCGAATGCACTTCGTTCATCGGCGCCTATTACCAAGGAGAACTCATTGGTTTCGTGAAACTCTTCGAGGGCGACAAGATACTTCGGACGGTTCACATCATTGCAAAACTTAGCCATCGGGACAAACCCGTGCAGGACGCCTTGATTGCTAAGGCCGTTGAAATCTGCGCGGAAAAGCAAATCCCGCATCTTCATTACGGCGTCTGGAGCCGAGGTGGCCTCGGTGTTTTCAAGATTAAGCATGGTTTTCAACGCTTTGATGTATCACGTTATTTTGTTCCTTTGACGCAGTATGGGCGGTGCATACTGGCTTTACGGCTGCATCGGCCGGGTCGGGATTATCTGCCGGAGAGCTGGGTGCCCGGATTGCTTACTTTAAGAACGAAGTGGAATTCTTGGCGCTATAATCAGTTGGCGAAGCAAACATAAGTGCTCGTGTGCGAATAAAGAATAACATCTGTCTGATGCGTGTCATGATTTTCTGGAGAGGTGGCTGAGTGGTTTAAGGCAGCAGGCCGCAAGGTCTGCTATGCCGTGTTAATACGGCATCGGAGGTTCGAATCCTTCCCCTCTCCGCTAATTATCAAGCAATACAGTATACGCTAAAATATATTACAACTGCGGTTGCCTTGAGGTGCTTCTCTCGCAGCTCGTTGACGCGTGGGCTGTACCGAAGCCTGGGCAATAGTATAGGAAACAAGCGACGCAGTTCTGGTACAATGCCGGGTTATTATCCGGAGCGTGTCAAACGTATTCTTCAACTCCAGAGGCGATATAAGATCATCAAGGACGGGGATCGGATCTTGGAATTGGGGACGGGATGGTTGCACTGGGAAGCCATGACTCTCAGATTGTTTTACGACATTAAGGCAGTGTTATTCGACGTGTGGGACAATCGGCAATTAGGTGGTCTTAAGAATTATATCCGCCAGCTTGGAGATATGCTGGGCAGCGGTTTCGAATTGTCGGCAGGTGAATTGAAGCGAGCCCGGGGACTGATCCGGCAAATTGTCGAAGTGGAGTCCTTTACCGATTTGTACAACCTTTTGGGATTTGATACGCGATCCAGAGCTCGGGGAGCCTGGAACAGTTCTCAAGCGGCTCGTTTCAACTGGTTGTCAGTGGGGGCGTGCTCGAGCATGTCAAAAGAGCAGCGCTCCCAACGCTTATCCGCGAAACAGAAAGAGTTCTGAAACCGGGAGGATGGGCTGTACATAGCATAGATACAGCGGATCATCTTGGAACATTACGATCGGAGCGTTTCACCAAAACTTTATCTAACCTTTTCCGATGAAACCTGGATACGTCGGTTTGAGAACGAAGTTCAGTACATCAACCGTATGCAGCGAGGCGAATGGCTCGATCTCTTTCGCAGTTCTGGATTCGAACTGACTGATGAAGAAACTCATCGTGTAGATATCAGCGCGCTTAGACTGGCAGATAGATATCGGTTTATGGAACGAAGCGACCTTGAATGCACTGTTCTCAAAGTCGCGTTACGGAAGCAAACCACCTCCTAATACTTGGTCGTCGGCCAATCGTAGTCTGTGAATCCCCTTTCATTCGCGAGCTTTCATCTTAGGACCCAGATATGCCTGGAATAGCCGGAATAATCAGCCAGCGACCCGCTGAAGAATGCGAGTCGCTGGTAAGAACTATGATTAGCTCCATGAATCACGAGAGCTTCTATGTTTCAGGCAGGTGTTCTGTGCCGGAGCTGGGTATCTATGGCGGCTGGCTGGCACATACAGGTTCTTTTGCCGCAAAGCAGAACACGAGCAACGCAGACAGTAAGCTAGCACTCCTCTTTGCCGGGGAATGCTTTGGCGCAGAACGGCGGATCGTTGACCTGTACGAACACCAGGGGGCGGATTGTCCTCAACAACTGAACGGCCTGTTTGCTGGGATGCTGATCGACAAACGTTTAAGGAAAATGTTCCTGTTCAACGACCGCTATGGGATGGAACGAATCTATTGGCACGAGGCGGATGGCGAATTTTATTTCGCGAGCGAAGCCAAGGCCCTGCTGCGGGTCCTCCCGGCGCTCAGACAATTTGATGCCCACGGCGTGGCGCAGTTTCTAGTCTTCGGATGCACTACTGGCGTCCGAACTCTGTTTCGAGGGATTGAGTTACTCCCCGGCGGATCGCTTTGGACATTTGAGGCCGGGCGCTGTCACAAGGAGAAATATTTCTCGCCCGAAGAATGGGAGTCACGACCGGTTCTGTCGTCAGAGACGTTCCAGTCGAAATTCGAGGAAACATTTAAAGAGGTCCTGCCACGATATTGTAACTCTGATTCAAGAATCGGGATTTCGCTCACCGGTGGCCTGGATAGCCGGATGATCATGGCTTGCCGGCCGGAAATGGCGCGGCAACCAATCTGTTACACGTTCTCCGGCAAGACCGGTGAGACCTTTGACGATCGGCTTGCCGCCCGCGTCGCCCAGACATGCGGCCTTGAACATCGGTTGTTACGACTTGGTCCAGATTTCTTTTCTGATTTTGCCACGCATGCCGATCGCACTGTTTATATTACAGACGGCTGTTTTGGAATCGTCGGGGCACATGAAGTTTATCTTAATACCAAGGCGCGGCAGTTGGCTCCGGTACGCCTGACTGGAAACTTCGGAAGCGAGGTCCTGAGAGGCGTCTCGACATTCCAGAAACGAGACCTGGCGGGCAGCCTTATCGATGCAGAAGTGAGGGATACTGTCGATTTTTTGAGGCGATCAGTCGCGGACAGTCATAAGCATCCCATCACGGCTGCGGCCTTTCACGAGGTACCGTTTGGTTTGTTTGGCAGTCTGGAAGCGGGACGATCGCAGACGATATTCCGAACGCCTTATCTGGACAACGAGATTGTCTCTCTCGCCTATCAGATACCCGAGGAGCTTCGGATGTCACCTGCTCCGGCAGCGCATCTGATCAAGAATAATAATTCTGTCCTCGCTAATATCCCTGGAGACTTGGGACAGATTGGATTGAACGGGCAGGTCAATAGCATTTCAACGCGGCTGTTTCGTAAGGCGACCTTTAAGCTGGATTATATCAACAATGAAGGTTGGCCTAACTGGCTCTCACCTTTCGATTCAATATTCAGTCGAGTGACTTCCAGCTTAAGAATTGTTGGGTTGCACAAATACCTGCATTATAGAAGCTGGTTTCGCCGGGAACTTGCTGGTTACGTGCACGATGCCATAACAGAAGCACGGAATCGTCAGGCTGGGTTTTGGCATCCCGCCTTCCTAGAACAGATGGTTCAGGACCACATAAGGGGCCGCAAGAATTACGTTAGTGAGATAGATGCAGTGCTCACGCTGGAGGCTGTCGAGCGGTTGCTCTTTCGAGGTTTTCCTGACAAAGTTGAAGATCACACAGGAGACCCGGCGGGGCTGAGGTCGACTACGATCAACGGGCATGGTAGCGATCAGGTAAATCATTTGGAAAAGCCGAAAGCTGTATCCGGAAACAGCAGCATAGAACTGAAATGCTTGCCTACATTTCTTGGCATTGGATCGATGCGGTGTGGCTCTACGTGGCTTTATGAGGTCCTGAAGATCCATCCTGATATCCGGATGAGTGATTGTAAGGAGATGGACTTCTTTTTTATGGCTCAAATGCTCCAGCACGATCTGCGGTGGTATGAGGCTCAGTTTAGACCAGGCAACGGAGCTGAACCAAAACCAGTCCGCGGGGAAATCTCACCGCTGTACGCAAGACTAAAACCTTGGCAGGTTAAGCGAATTGCCGAGTTGCTGCCAGACGCTCGCATCATTATTACATTGCGGCATCCCGTCGAAAGAGCCTGGTCGCAAGCGCTATACGAGTTCGGGTTTCGAAGTCAAAGAGATTTGCGAAGAGTTCGGTGGAGTGAATTTCTTCGCCAACTGGAACGTCCGCGCAGCAAACTCTCTTCTAACTATTACCGCACCGTTAAGGTCTGGTCAGACGCTTTTGGATCGAAGGCGCTGCACATAAGCCTATTCGATCAGTTGCGTAACGATCCTGAGACTTATGTCAACGACATCCTGAGACATATCGGCGCCTCGACGCCCTGGCGCCTGCCGTCAGAGCTTACGCAGAAAAAAGTGTGGTCGACCAGTGCTCTTGTTGCGCAGGAGCGCGAGATTCCAGAAATCGTTCGATGGTACATTGCCGACCAGCTGCTGGAATCCACAGAGCGCCTCGACGAACTTCTTGAGGGTAAGATTTCAACCTGGGTCGAGGAACTCCGTGATATCCGCGGCAGAACGCGATTGAGCTGGCGACTTTTGAAGGAGCTCAACCGAACCATCCTGTCTATCCCCGAAAGACTCGCCTACGAGGCGTATCACGCCGCTCTTGATGTCAGGCTCTGCCGACGTTGGCAGCAACTGCAAACAACCCATCTGCGTTAACGCCGATGGCCAAGCAAGTACGATTCGGCTGGTCAACAACAATGGGTAGCTCGGTGCGATGGGCCGGCGCATGACTTTGACGAAGCAGACGCCATTGTCCTCGACAAGGCAGGCAATGTCTATGTGACAGGATTCAGCTTTGGCTCGGGCAATGAAACAGCTGCGTGAACTCCTTCTCGAAGTGTGTGATCTGGCGACTCAAGCCGGTGAACAGGTCATGCACTTTTACCGCAACGGAGCGAACGTCACTTTTAAAGCGGATGCGTCGCCGCTAACCGCTGCAGATGAGGCATCGCATGCTTTTTTAGTGAAGTCCCTGCAAGATTTGCTGCCAGCTGCTCCAATAGTCTCCGAAGAATCTGAGGGAGTAACGGATCGCTCTGTCGATGACGCAAACCTATTTTGGTTAGTGGACCCGCTGGATGGGACCAAGGAGTTCGTCAAGAAGACGAACGAGTTTACAGTCAATATCGCCTTGATGAAGGAACGGTTGCCGCTGCTTGGAGTCGTTCATGCCCCCGCACTGAATCTTACTTACTACGGCGGCCAAGAGTTCGGTGCCTGGCGCCAGGCCGGCAGTGAACCGCCAACCCCGATTCGTACCAGAGCAGCCGATTCTTCTCAGTTTGGAGTCGTGGCGAGCAAGGACCACGCTGGCCCTTTGGTGAATGCGATGTTGGCCCGTCTAACAAATCCTCAGCTTCGGTCGATGGGTAGCTCACTCAAGTTTTGCCTGGTCGCCGAAGGAAAAGCCGACATCTATCTGCGGGATTTGCCAACCATGGAATGGGATACAGCTGCAGCCCAATGCATCGTTGAAGCTGCAGGCGGAGGCGTTTACTCACTCAACGGCGAGCCGTTGCGTTACGGCAAACCTGGTCTGAAGAACCCGCCAATCATGACAGTTGGGGATACTCGGCTCGACTGGCGACCGCTGATCTCAAATTCTTAGGTGTTTTCGTGAAAGACTCTTTAGCATGAATGTATTGATCATTAAGCTCGGCGCTACTGGGGACGTTGTACGCACGACACCGCTTTTGAGCAGATTGAGAGGTTCGGTCACATGGATTACATCGGCGAAGAACTGTGCGTTGCTGGACGGCCTGGCGGATAATCTGCGTCATTTCTCATGGGAAACGCGCGCGCGAGCCCTGGATATTTCCTACGACCTGGCCATAAACCTCGAAGATACGCTCGAGGTCGCTCTATTTCTTAAGAGTGTCGGACCGGCCGCGATGTTCGGGGCTTACGCCGAATCGTCAGGGCACTTGTGTTACACCGACAACTCGAAGGGCTGGTTTGATCTGAGTCTGATTAGTTCCTATGGCCGGCAAGAGGCTGATCGGCTGAAGCTGCTCAACCGGCACACATATCAGGAGTTAATTTTTGCGGGCATGGGTCTTCGCTTCGACGGCGATCCGTACTTGCTTCCCAGTCCGATCGAAACAGGGCTTGCAGGCGATGTTGCTATAGCGGCCGATTCGGGTCATGTATGGAGGATGAAGAAATGGGCTTACTACGGGGAACTAAAGGAGGCGCTTGAAGACAGGGGCTTGACTGTCAACATCCTTCCGGAAAGGCGATCGCTGCTCGAGCACCTGGCCGACGTCAGAAATCATCGGTGTTTAGTTGGCGGCGACAGTCTGCCGATGCATTTTGCTCTCGGTACAAAAACTCCCTGCGTCAGCCTGTTCACCTGCACGAGCCCATCGGAGATTTATGATTATGGCGTACAACAAAAAATAGTTTCGCCACTCCTTAAAGAATTCTTCTACAAGCGCGGCTACGACGAGCGCGCGACAACGGCTATATCAGTCGACGAAGTCTTCGATGCCGTCATGGCCCAACTCGAGTCCACGGCGCCGGCCGCCAGCGCAGCAATGGTAAAATGACACAGCTTGCGCAAGAGAAGACCGAGGACGGAGGACGGAGGTCTGAAATCAGAGCACAGAGGCCCGAAGGCAGAGATCAGAGGGCAGACATCAGCGTTGGCCGATCAACTATTAACGGCTTATCACGCCCAAGTTCAGCGACGGCGGACAAACGCTCAACTCTCAACAATCAACCCTCAACTACGCCCCGCGTTTCCCTGCTCACCGGCGGAGGGGACAAACCTTACGCACTGGGAATGGGCGCCGCACTGACCTCAGCCGGGATACACGTTGATTTCATAGGCAGCGACGATCTAAGCGTGCCGGAGTTGCTTCACAATCCTCGCGTTAATTTCCTTAATCTACGAGGTGATCAACGGGCTCGGACGCAAGCCCGCAGGAAGATTCTAAGAGTGTTGAGGTATTACGTAAAGCTCGTCGCGTATGCAGCCACCGCAAAACCGAAGCTCTTCCATATTTTGTGGAACAACAAATTCCAGCTTTTCGACCGAACGCTGTTGATGCTCTACTACAAGTTGCTCGGCAAGAAAATAGTCTTGACCGCCCACAACGTGAACGCGGGTAAACGGGATTCTAACGATTCATGGCTCAATCGGCTTTCACTGAAAATTCAGTATAACTTGAGCAACCACGTCTTCGTGCACACCAATGGGATGAAACAAGAACTTATCTCGGACTTTCGTATTCCCGCAGGCAAGGTGAGCGTTATTCCATTTGGGATTAACAACACGGTTCCAAGCACCAGCTTGTCGAGCGCACAGGCAAGACGACAACTAGAGCATTAGCGAAGGCGATAAGACGTTGCTGTTTTTTGGAAATATTGCGCCGTACAAGGGACTGGAATACCTGGTGGGAGCCGTTTCATGAGCTACTAACAAAAGATCGTAACTATCGCCTTCTTATCGTGGGAAAGCCCGGGAAAGGGGAGAAATACTGGAGCGAATTCAACGCAGATATTGCCGCCAGCGGCGTCGGCGATAGACTGATTGCGAAGATCGAATATGTGCCGGATGAGGAAACCGAATTGTATTTTAAAGCGGCCGACGTTCTGATCCTGCCTTATACCCACGTGTTTCAAAGCGGCGTGCTGTTTCTGGGATATAGCTTTGGCCTGCCTGCGATCGCCGCCGACGTCGGCAGCTTGAAGGAAGAAATCATTGAAGGTCGAAACTGGCTTTGTTTTCAAGCCACAGGACTCATCCGATCTGGCCCGCAAGATTCACCACTACTTTCAAGAGCGAGTTATTCCGCAATCTCGAAACCCGGCGGGCGGAGATTAAGGCCTACGCCAACGAGCGATATTCCTGGGATAAGGTGGCCGCCGTAACAACGAGCGTGTATTCACGACTTCTCAATTCGAACATATGAAACCGTTAGTGTCGATTCTTATCACTGCATATAATGCCGAGGATACAATAGCCTATACACTTCAGTCAGCGGTTGCCCAAACATGGCCACACAAAGAGATCATCGTGGTGGACGATGGATCGACAGATCGAACCGCTGAAGTCGCGCGGGGATTCAAAGATGTTAAGGTAGTATCCACAGAGAACCATGGCCTCTCAGGTGCACAGAACAATGCCTTCCCGCTTAGTCAGGGCGATTACATCCAGTATCTTGATGCGGACGATCTTCTGTCTCCGGACAAAATCGAGCGACAGCTCGCTGCCCTGCCCGAGTGCGACAGCAAGCGAGTGTTGCTTTCCTCTCCATGGGCCCCGTTCTACTACCGAATCCGCCATGCCCGCTTCGTCCGCAACTCACTGTGGCAAGATCTTTCCCCCGTCGAGTGGCTCTTGAGGAAGATGGGTGAAAATCTTCACATGCAAAACGCAACCTGGCTGGTCAGCCGCGAGGTGGCGGAGGCGGCAGGTCCCTGGGATAATCGACTTCATTTCGATCAAGACGGCGAATATTTTTGCCGTGTGCTCTTGGCATCCGAAGGTACCCGCTTCGTACCCGGAACCGGGATTTACTACCGCGCCAGCGGCGCGAACTCGGTAAGTTTCATTGGCAATTCAGATAAGAAGAAGGATTCGCTTCTTCTCACGATGAAGTTGCACATTCAGTATCTTCGCTCGCTTGAAGACAGCGAACGTGTCCGAAAGGCTTGCCTGGCGTACATTCAGACCTGGTACCGCAATTTCTACCCGGAACGCCCCGACTTGATGCAGGAAGCGCAACAACTCGCCGCCAGTCTGGGAGGTCGCCTGTCTCTTCCCAAAGTATCCTGGAAGTATGCTTGGATTCAAAAGCTCTTTGGCTTTGCTGTGGCGAAACGGGCCAGCCAGCGTTGGAACCACTATAAATCGTCCGTGATGAGATCTTGGGACAAGGCCCTGTTTCGCCTGGAGGGCGGAAACCTGGCCGTGACACCGGCGAGCTTCGGCACGAACTCCGCGGTTTGAGCTCCCTAAAGATTTTCGCTGCAATGGTGTTGAGCCATCTGATCTCGTCGCGGCCACGATTGCTCAATTCCTGCTTACGGTCACGAGTGTGCGCGTAGCTCCCTAGTTTTTATGAATCACCCAGAGCCTAGTCGTGTGTTGACCAGCGAGACGGGACTACTTACTGGCGATGTAACAATCCGCCCGGCCGAGGTAGAGGAAGAGGAGCGCAATCAGGAGCACTTCAAAACCGATCATCTCTTGACGGACCTCAAGCGGCGCACAATCTCGAGCGGGGCGGTGACGGTGTCAGCTCAGGGTGGGAAGTTCCTCTTAAGTCTGGTCTCCACTATGATCTTGGCACGATTGCTGACGCCGCGGGATTTTGGGCTTGTTGCAATGGTCACGACCGTCACAAGCTTCTTGATTGTTTTTAAGGACGCGGGTCTTTCCATAGCCACAGTGCAGCGGGAAAAAATCACGCACGCTCAAGTGTCCAATCTGTTTTGGATAAATCTCGGCGTAAGCGCCCTAGGCGCGCTTATTCTAGCCGCTTTGTCGCCGATCATAGCGTGGTTCTATCACGACTCTCGAATAACATATATCACCCTTGCTCTCTCAACTACGTTTCTCATAGGTGGCTTCAGGGTTCAACATTTGGCGCTGCTTAAGCGACAGATGCGTTTTAAGGCTATTGCAATGATTGAAGTGGGTTCGATGGCAACTGGCGTTCTTGTGGGTGTTATCATGGCACTCTTGCGCTACGGGTATTGGTCTTTAGTCGGTTTGAGCCTTGCGACGGAGATCGCGGGATTTCTACTAACAGGTCTAGTATCTCGCTGGCGGCCGCAGTTGCCAACGCGACATAGCGGAATCGGTCCCTTAGTGACGTTTTGGAGTCCATCGAACTGCGAGCGATTTTATTATCTGTCTTGCTCGCGGAAGTGACAGCCTTTTGATAGGTCGGTTTTATGGACCTGCTGCAGTAGGTCTTTACTCCAGAGCGGGCGCCTTACTCATTCGACCGCTGGAACTATTCCTTAGCCCGATCAACGCTGTTTTCATACCAACTTTGTCCCGATTGCAATCTCAACCCCAGCGATACCGATCCACATTCCTGCGTCTCTATGAAGCAATCGCATTCACGGGGTTCTTTTTCACCGGCTTATGCCTTGCCCTGGCCCGCCCGTTAACGCTGGTATTGCTGGGACCAAAGTGGGAGCAGGCAGCTGTCATTTTTGGAGGATTCACAATTGCGGCGCTTTGCGTCCCGCTTGCCAATGCTTCCGGCTGGTTGTTTACCAGTCAGGGTCGCGGCCGGGACCTGTTGATCACACAGTCGATCAACTCTGGTGCCATCGTTCTTTCGTTTTTGGTAGGCTTGCCCTTTGGGCCGGTCGGTGTAGCGATCGCGTTTTCGATCACAAATCTTTTGGTTCGGATGCCCATTTACTATTTTAATGTCGGAAGGTGTGGCCCTGTAAGGACAGCCGATCTGTGGACGGATTTTCTTCCGGCATCTACCGATCTGGGTCGTTGTCTTTGCTCTGACCCGGTTGATGCTCGCCATGGTGGCTAATCTTGCTCCGCTGGCTCAACTCCTCATCTGCGCGCCTATTGGAGTCCTTGCTGGGATTGGCTTCATCTGCATGTTTGAGCCGCAGCGAAAGGTGGCATGTACACTTACTCGAGACTGTACGCGAGTTGAAAAGAACCAATGGACGAAAATTCGAACCAACCTGACGGCGATCAAAGTCGCCGCAAGTATGTCTTTGTAGGTGGTTCGCCGCGAAGCGGCACGAGCCTGCTCGGTCGCAACATTGCACGAATGGAGGACTGCACGGGCCTCAAAAACACTGGTGTATTCGAAGACGAGGGACAATTCTTGCAGGATGTTTATCCTACTGCCTCTGCCTACGGTGGCTCAAGCAGATGTGGTTTCGACCCGCAGATGCACCGCACAGAGACCTCGGATTTGTTAGCCCCGGAAAAGGTGGCAAGGCTACGCGCCACCTGGCATTCCTTTTGGGACAACTCTAAAAGTATCTTTGTGGAGAAAACTCCGGAGAACTTCCTGATGACGCGATTTTTGCAGGCAGCTTTCCCCAATTCGTATTTTGTCGTGCTAAGACGTCACCCGGTCCCGGTAAGCATAGCCGGCCAGAAATGGGTGGTAAATGTAACATCGCTCAACAGGATGTTCCAGCATTGGTTGCTTTGCTATAAGATTTTTGAACAGGACAAGAAATATCTTAAGCACGTTTATGAGCTGAAGTATGAAGATTACGTCGAAAATCCTGATAAATATCACCAGGAGATTGCTGCATTTATCGGCACGCGGATTCCGGAGCCACCAAAGGAAGACACCTTTCGCATTGTGCTGCAGCAGTGGCATCGCTTTGGTTTGCGTGTTCCCGACCGCGCGATGGAAATCCCAAGCGCAGTTTATAACAAAAAATACTTTGACCGGTGGTCGTATTTCTTAACTAGGTCACCTTTTAAAGGATACTACCGCTATATTGCGCGGAAGTACGAACCGGAATTTGCCAAATATGGTTACTCGTTGATCAAAGGGTTCATCGAGAACGAGGAAGCGCTCGGCGCGGGACAGCAAGGTTTCTGCTGTTTTGGGTCCGATGTATTGCCTTGCGGCGGATCTGGGTGCGCTTCTTCGGCGCTCTGTGGTGCGGACAAAGGGCTATGTGAAGCGAGGAGTTAAAAGACTTCTGCCAGAATTTGTTCTAGACATAATCAGACAGGCTCGTCAGAACGCGTTACTCAGGCAGCAGCGCGCAAAGGCAGCACTTGGGACGGTGAACGGCCATTGACCTCTGAATGTTGCATTCTCAATCAGCATTAAGATCGCGACAACAGGAATGAAGAACGTTCAGAAGCGCAATCATACCGGACTCAGGTATGTGTTTATTTGCGGTCTGCACCGAAGCGGGACCAGCCTGCTTGGTCGCAACATCGCGAGGATGGAAAATGCACCGGCTTCAAGGATACTGGCGTAATCGAGGATGAGGGCCAATTTCTGCAGGATGTTTATCCCACGGCCATGACCTACGGCGGTGCAGGCAGATTCGGGTTCGATTCCCGCGCGCACCTCACGGAAACGTCAGTCTTGTTCACCCCTGCAAATGCGGCACGGCTTCGGGAGAGCTGGCACGCATACTGGGACAATAGCAAGACGATTTTCGTAGAAAAGACTCCGGGCAATCTTCTAAAGACACGTTTTTTACAAGCAGTGTTTCCTGACAGTTACTTCATTGTGATAAGGCGCCATCCGGTAGCAGTAAGTATGGCCAACCAGAGATGGAAGGTGAGCCTCGCCCCCCTTCATAACCTTTTTGATCACTGGCTGCATTGCCATGCGCTTTTCGAGGAGGACAAGAAATATTTAAAGCATGTCTACGAACTCAGTTACGAAGATTACGTGCGAGATCCTGAAAGGATCATGAGGAAATTGCTGCATTCATCGGCACCAGGGTTCCGGCAAACCCCATGGAACAGGTAACCGTTGCTTACAATCAGAAGTATCTTGACCGCTGGTCTGACCTCTTGAATAATTCTCCCGTAAAGTTACTACCGCTTTATCGCAGCAAAGTATGAACCAAACTTCAGGAAATACGGCTATTCTTTGACGAAAGGGTTCGTTAATGAGCAACGGCTTCATGACTCAGAACCAATCGGCGCTACCGCTGGAGCTTTGTATCGTCTGATGGCAGGTGCTAATGCACTTATTATTCGGTTAACGACTCGGTCTAAGGGGTACATCAAGAAGCAACTCAGGACGCACCTGCCCGGGCCTGTTAAAGTCAGAATTCAGCGTCTCCTGCAGTGATGCTACGGCATCCCATCCCAGTGACCTACGCAACCCAGAAGTGAGCCCAAATTCCAGTAGCCGTATTATTAGACCACACGCTGGTATGTTACGAGCGGTTCGACAGAGACATGTTTTTTATGCGGCGACTCTACGTGCTACGATACCAGGAGTTTGTTCTTGCGCCAGCGTTCTGTTCAAGAAGAGGAAGGCGGTTGTGAAACATTCTCGGAGCATTAGAACAAGGTTGCGATGCTCTTCTCCGATAGCCGTTACGTGTTGTCTGGTACGAAACACCATTTCGGTGGCAAAGGGATAGTTGGAATGCTCTTCTCCGATAGCCGCAAGGTGTTGTTCGTTCACATCCAAAAAACCGGCGGTGTAACGGTTGAGCGAATTCTGACGAAGCATGCGCCTGATACCCGCGGGCTAGGCGACAAGCACGAATTCGCCAGCTTCGGTAAGCTGAAGCTGGGCGCGGCTTGGAACGATTACTTCAAATTCGCTTTCGTCCGGAACCCATGGGATCGCTTGGTTTCGTGGTACAGTATGATCCGTCGGGCAACGCGAATAACCCGGCTCGACGCACTGCTTAGCTCAAGAAAAAGAAGCCACTTGCAACAACGGGCGAGCAACCCTATGTGGAGGTACTTCTACGAAAACTGTTCAAGTTTTGAAGAATTTATCAAAAACTGCACCGGTCAAGTTGAAGTAGAGGAAGGCGCATTGTATTCCTTTGCCTACAATCAACTGGATTATCTGGAGGACGGAAACGGGAGTATGCTGGTCGACTTTATAGGGAGGTTCGAAAATTTTTCCGAAGACCTGCACACGGTAGCGATGAAGGCGGGAATCCAGTTAGGGGGGATTACGCATACCAATGTTTCGGTCCACCGGCACTACAGCACTTACTACACATCGGAGCTCGAGAAGATCGTCAGAGAACGATTCGCAAGAGACATCGAGTATTTTGGATATGATTTCGAGCGATTGTAATTCTATTTGATCGCGATTCACTCGAGATCTGCCAAGCGGTTTTACCGATCCCCATTCGACTCGGCTTGGACTAGGTCCCGTCCTTCGACTCCGCTTCGCTACGCTCAGAATGGACGTAAACGCAACCCGCGACACTCCATCGGCTTGTTAGCGGTCGGGATCCAGAGCGTGCGTGGCACACTCGTCGGAGAACTGAAAATAATGACTTACCCGCAGCGATGGCCAACTCATCTGAAGAAGCCCAGACTTGCGACGACTGGCAGATTCTGGTATGGGATAATGGTTCGACTGACAGCCAGCATCCTTAACCGTGGTCAGGATGGTCTTTGCTCAGAACTTTCTATGATCGACCTGAGACAATCCCATTCACGGCGGAACCGAGCGCGGAGCGGAGACTTGCTCGCAAGCAACTTAATTTCCCGTGGGTCTCCGAGCGGATCGCCAGGGTTAAAACAGTGAAGTGGTATTTGTGAAGAGGAAACTTTTTTATGGAAGCTACTGAAATCCAGACTGGCGACCAACGACTTGAACTCAGACTAACGACTGCCAAAGCGCCTCCGCGCCGAAGGTCTGTCCGACAACACATCGCCGAAGTAGCGCAATTTTTGGCGGTTGTTGCGCAATTTGGCCTGGTTGTTTTGCTCGTGCAGTACTGGCAGCTTGAAAGCCAGCTGCTGGCACGACTGATGTGGTTGGCATTTGTCGGGTTCGTCATTCATCACCTGCTGCCGCTGCGATTTCGGCTTCCGTTCTTTGCGATGCTGTCGCTCTTTGCAGTCATCACAGCTGTGGGTCATTTCGGACCTAACATGGGTGTAGCCTGGCTGGCTGGTAAACTGACGACTGCTGGCTTTCTTTACCATCTTGTTCCCGGCTTGACGTTGGTTGGAATCGGATTGGGCCTGATCGGTATCTGCCATCTTCCGGTTCGTTTTACGGTGCGCGTTGGGCTGGTGGCGGTCGCCGGCGCTGGGCTGGTTTTCCTGCGGGCGCACAGTCAGTGGTTTCCTGATGTGACTGAAATGTGGGTTGTTCTCGGTTCAATGTTCATGTTTCGGGTGATCATCTATCTCTATGACTTAAAGCATCGGACAGCGCCATTTAGTCCGGCCCGCGCCATATCATACTTCTTTATGCTGCCGAACGTCTGTTTCCCATTGTTTCCAGTGGTTGACTACAAGACGTTCTGCTCGACCTACTACAACGAGGACTGGCAGCGCATATACCAAACCGGACTCAAGTGGATGTTCCGTGGAGTAATCCAGCTATTGTTATATCGACTCGTTTATCAGTATGCGCCGCTGGACGTTTCCAAGCTTTCATCTGCACTCGATGTTGCTGGATGCATGCTGGGGATGTACCTGCTTTACCTGCGCATCTCCGGAACGTTCCACCTGATTGTAGGTCTGCTGCTTATGTTTGGGTTTAATCTTCCCGAGACCCACCATTTATATTACCTCGCCACAAGCTTCACCGATTTCTGGCGTCGCATTAATATCTACTGGAAAGACTTCGTGATGAAGCTCTTCTTCTACCCCATCCATTTCAAGCTGCGCAAGATGGGGACTCTTTGGGCCCTCTCACTGGCTACACTGGCGACCTTTCTTGCTACCTGGGTGTTGCACTCGTGGCAATGGTTCTGGATTCGTGGAAAGCTCTTACTCGACTGGAAGGACTTTTCTTTCTGGATGATTCTCGCCGTGCTGGTGCTGGTCACTGCCATTCATGAGACAACTCGGGGCCGAAAGCGAACTCTTAGACCGTCCCGGGTGACTCTACAGCAACGGTTCATAGTGGGATTAAAAGCGGCCGGAATCTTTTCTTTGATGTGTATTCTCTGGGCTTACTGGTCAGTCAGTCGTGGGCGGAGTTCGAAACGCTGATAGATGCAGCTTCGAGACCAACATTTCGCGAAATGATGATCGTTTTCGGCACGCTGCTATTGATTTGCATATGTGGCATGCTATGGGGGTGGTCAAGCCGGGAAACTTCGGAAGGCCGAAGCAGACCGGCCACTCGCGGGCCATTTTCCTTCTGGCCTTCGGCAGTCACCGTTACGGCTGGCTCGATATGTCTCCTGGCTGCGCCATCAGTCGCTACTTGGACAATCCCAGCCACCAAAGGCGTAATAGCTCGGCTTCATAAGGATGTGTTGAACGCGCGCGATATGACTCAGCAGCGTCGCGGCTATTATGAGGAGCTAGACGTCGGCGGGATGGACAACTGGCGCTGGCAAGAGGCGGAACAGCCTGAGGGATGGAGTAAAGGTAAAAAAGCTTTTTACAGGGAGCGGTCCGATTTTTTGCTGAAAGACATCGTTCCATCGATGAGCACGGTTCTCGGAGGCGTCGCCTGCACGTCCAATTCCCTGGGTATGCGTGATCGTGAATACCAGAAGGCCAAGCCAGCGAACACATACCGAATAGTGCTATTAGGTGCCTCGAATGACATGGGCACCGGGGTAAAGGACGATCAGACTTACGAGAATCTCGTCGAAGACACTCTCAATTCTCGGGTGCCGGATGCGCGCTATTCACGATATGAGATCCTGAATCTATCTGTCGCTGGCTGATAGCATTCTTCAAAGGGTGCTTCGCCTCGAACAAGAAGGCTTTGCAGTTTCAGCCTGACGCGGCGATACTGTCCGTCACAGCAGTTGACGAGCAGTTCATTGCGTCACACCTGAGACAGGCTCTTATCCGGGGAATCGAGCCGTCTGCGCAGTACCGTGACGTCGTGCAATCAGTGATTCAGCGAGCGGGTGTCAACGGCAAAATGCCTGCCCTCATGATTGAACGTCGCCTGCAACCGTATGTCACCGAACTATGCAGGTGGTCGTTCCAACGGTTCGCACAGCAGTGCGCTCAGCGAGGAGTTCGTCCGATTGTCATGTATCGCCCGGCACCGGCGGATTTTTCTGGGACGGAGGCAGCCGCTCGCAGCAAAATGATCAGGCTGGCCCGAGCTGCCGGGCTGGAAGTCGTTGACTTGTCTCCAGCGTTTGACTCAGTGACTGACCGCAGCTCACTGGTCCTTGCCAAATGGGACGATCACACCACCCCACTCGGTCACCGGCTGCTCGCGGACGAGTTGTACAAGGACATGGTCCCACTGCTGTTTGGTTCATCGAGCAAACAGCGTACGTCCCTTTTGCAAAAGCCGTAATGAATTCGGAAGGGGGACTGTTCGTCGCTTCCATAACCAAGAACCGCTTATGAACACACAAGATATCAAAACTACGTTAAAGACATTCATTCTGAACGAGTACCTGCCCGGAGAAGATCCGGCAGCGTTGACCGATACGACGCCACTAATGACCACGGGGATCCTTGATTCCATAGCCGTGCTCAAGGTTGTTACTTTTTTGGAAAACCAGTTCGGCATCACTGTCGAGCCACACGAGGCGGTGGTCGAAAACCTCAATACCTTGTCAGATATGGAGCGGTTTGTGGCGTCAAAGCAAGGTTGATCCACCGGCTCGGCACAAGCAGCACGCTAATCTCTTGCTTCAGTATTCAGCGCATCGACCGGAAACCCTTAACAATCGGATACCAACGATGACTAACAAAGCCTTGCACCAGCTTCTCGACATTTCTGCTTCAATGTTCCCAGACAGGGTCGCCGTCGAGGAGGCCGAAACCGGCAGCATCCGCTATGCGGAACTGGCTGGTCTTTCGGACAGATTGCGAGACCGTTTGCGGGAGATAGGCGTCGGACTTGGTGATCGGGTAGGCATTTGTATGCGGAAATCGGCTGATGCCGTCGCTTCGATATTCGGGATCATGAAGGCTGGAGCCGCGTACGTCCCTACAGACCCGAACGCCCCGGCATCGCGCAACGCTTTTATTTTTCATAACTGCGCGGTCAAGGTGGTCATCGTCGAATCGTGCTTGGTCGATCGTTTGAACGAGGAATTCAAGCAGTTAGGCTTTGCGCCCGGGACGCTTGTTACAGATGGAGTCGGCGGGGGAGCCCCGCTTATCAAAGCTCTCGACCGGCTGGAGGCCGTCAGGCCGCCTTCCTCGGTGCCCAGCGCTGTCCCCAACCCATCGCAACTGGCCTACATTCTCTACACTTCGGGCTCAACAGGTCGACCAAAAGGCGTTATGCTCTCGCACGCCAATGCCGCCTCATTTATTGATTGGTGCTCCGACGTACTTCAACCGAACGAACATGATCGATTTTCTTCGCATGCTCCATTTCATTTCGACCTGTCAATCCTTGACATTTACGTGTCGCTGAAGCACGGCGCAACACTCGTGCTAGTTGAGGAGCAATTGGGCAAAGAACCTGGGCGGCTGGCGGCGTGGATAGCCGACAAGAAGCTCACCGTTTGGTATTCTGCGCCATCGATCTTGAGCCTGCTGGCTCAGTTCGGAAAACTGGACCAGCACGATTATTCTTCCCTGAGACTCGTGTTATTCGCAGGCGAAGTCTTTCCTATCAAATACCTGAAACTATTGACGTCTTTGTGGCCGCATCCTCGCTATTTCAACTTGTACGGTCCAACGGAGACCAACGTGTGCACGTTTTACGAAGTGCCGTGCCTGATTTCTGAGTCCCAGAATGAACCTGTCCCAATCGGCAAAGCCTGTCCGTACCTGTGAGCCGCTCGTGGTCAATGAAGTCGGGACCGAGGTCGCGCGGGGAGCCGAGGGAGAGTTGTGTATCGCCGGACCTAGCGTGTTGGAAGGGTATTGGAATCTTCCGGAAAATACCGCCAAGGCGTTCCTGCCCGATCGTGACATCCGCTGGTATCGGACAGGCGACATCGTTACGGAACTTCCAGACGGCAACTACAAATTCCTGGGGCGACGCGACCGCATGGTCAAGAAGCGCGGGTACCGGATTGAATTGGGCGAGATCGAGGTGGCTTTGTACCGACACCCAACCATCAAAGAGGCGGCGGTATTAGCGTTTCCAGATGACGATGGTGTACCCATCAAGGCATTCACAAGTACGCGCGACGGATCGAAGTTGTCGACCATCGAGCTAAAGAAATTCTGTTCGGAGAATCTGCCGCTCTATATGGTTCCTGATCTCTTCTGCTCTCTTGAGTCGTTGCCGAAAACTTCGACGGACAAGATCGATTACCAGAAGCTCAAGGCAATGTAATGAGCCGGCACTCCGGGTTGCTGATTTGAATGGATTCTTCAGATCAGTCATCTCAAAAGCTCTGGGGAACCCTTATCCGCAAAGAACGTTGGGGACTTTCCTGGCGCGGCCGGCTGCTTCTCGTTTTGGGTGCGCTGGTGACCGCCTATTTGGTTTTTGCTGATGCTCATCCATTTCTCGCTGTAACACGCCGCGTGGATGCAAACGTTCTTGTTATGGAGGGGTGGGTACACGGATACGCGATTCGTGCGACCGTGGACGAATTCAATCGCGGGTCGTACCAAAAGATTTATACGACCGGTGGGCCAGAGAACGGAACAGGCACCTACGTTAATGATTATCAAACTTCAGCCAGCATTGGGGCGGAGATTTTGAAGAAGTTTGGCATACCAGAAGACCGTGTTCAGATCGCTGCATCGCACGCAAATGGCCGGGAAAGAACTTACAATTCTGCACTCGCGCTGCGAGACTGGCTTCGGACACACAACATTTCGTTGAGAGGTATGAATGTGGTGACAGAGGACTGCCATGCGCGGCGTACCCAGCTTCTATTTCAGAAAGTATTTGGAAAGAACGTTCGAGTGGGGGTTATTGCAGTGCCAAACCCGGATTACAATCCCGGGTCTTGGTGGTGTTATAGTGACGGCGTTCGAGAAGTGATAGGCGAGAGCATTGCTTACATTTATGCCAGGGTCTTCTTTTGGCCGGCAGCGGCCAAGCCGCGGGAAAAAGGAGATACACAGGTAGTAGCTGGGAGATGGGGGCTCGCAGATCGGAGATGGGAAGCGTTGATGGGAAGAGTTGATGGAAGTTGGTAGATAGGAGTTGGGAGCTGGGAGATTGCAGATAACGTTCAGGATGAAAACTGGAAATCGCAAGGAACGCATATCAAGCTTTGAGGATCTCGAGGCGTGGCAAATGGCTCGGCAACTCGTGAACTCTATTTACGCAGTCACGCGCGTCAAAAGTTTGGCTGTAGACTTCCGACTGTGCAGTCAGGTCCAGGCGGCGGGTGTCTCGATCATGTCGAACATCGCGGAAGGATTCGAGCGCACACATCTTCAAGAAAAAATCCAATTTTACAATGTCGCGCGAGGTTCTGCAGGTGAATACGGTCTTTACTGTACGTTATTTCCGACAATTTCGTAGAGGCTGCAGCGGAAGCAGAACGGCTGCGCCAGGAGACCACCACCGCTGGCAAACTTGTTACTGGACTTTTGAACTCGACCATTAGACGACGGGGCCTCGTGGCGCGCGTGCGATCCTCGGCCTGATCAGTCCAATCCCCTACCTCCTAACTTCTATCTCCTTTCATCTTCGATGAAAATCGCAATCATTGGTCTTGGTTACGTCGGGTTGCCTCTCTCACTCCAGTTTGCTCGCTCGTGTGCGAGTGTGATGGGGTTAGATGTTGACGCTAAGAAGGTTCAACTTCTTAATGAAGGGCAGAGCTATATAAAGCACATCGAGTCATCCGCGGTTGACGAGTTAGTCAGGTCCGGCAAATTCTCGGCATCCACAGAGTTTAGCCGGATCAAAGAGGCGGATGCGGTGATCATTTGTGTGCCGACCCCGCTGACTAGGAATCGCGAGCCGGATATCGGGTTCGTTCTTGAGACAGGCCGAACGATGGCGCCATATCTCTCCAAAGGAGCGTTGGTGGTATTGGAATCGACGACCTATCCCGGAACCACTGATACCGACCTGCGCGCCGTCCTTGAAGAAGGATCGGGGATGAAAGCCGGCGTGGATTTTCACCTCGCTTTTTCACCAGAGCGCGAGGACCCAGCGAATCGAGAAAGCAATATAAAGTCAATTCCGAAGGTTGTAGGAGGATACACTCTGGCTTGCCTCGATCGCGCCATGGCGCTTTATGGCAAGGCGATCGAGAAACTGGTACCAGTCTCTTCCTGTCGCGTCGCTGAAGCTACCAAGCTGCTGGAAAATATCTTTCGCAGTGTCAATATCGCATTGGTTAACGAGCTTAAGCTGGTCTACGCCGCCATGGAGATCGATATTTGGGAAGTCATTGAAGCGGCCAAGACGAAGCCCTTTGGGTTTATGCCGTTCTACCCGGGGCCTGGGCTTGGTGGCCACTGTATCCCCATCGATCCATTTTATCTCACATGGAAGGCCCGCGAATACAGTCAACATACGCGTTTTATTGAGCTGGCCGGCGAGATCAATACGCGCATGCCGGAGCACGTTGTACACCGTGTCGCAGATGCCTTGAATGCACAAGGCAAAGCGGTCAAAGGCAGCCGCGTATTGATTCTCGGAATTGCTTACAAACCGAACGTTGATGACGAACGCGAATCACCAAGCTACGTTTTAATGGACCTACTCAGCGAGCGCGGTGCTAAACTGGAGTACTACGATCCTTACGTGCCGGTGATTAAGACAACCCGTGAGCATCCGCATTGGGCCGGAAAGAAATCCGTGGAATGGGATCACGCGACTATCGAGCGCTTTGATCTCGTGCTTATCGCAACAAATCACAGCTGCGTGAACTACCAGGACCTCGCTGATTGGGCGCACTGCATCGTGGACACACGAAACGCAATGGCGCCTGTCAAGGGCGTTTCGGGTAAGGTCTGGAAAGCGTAGGGAAAGAAACCGCGGATCACGCGAATTTACCCGATTATGCGGAAGAGGGCGGAAAAATCGCCCCAACGGAGCTTCTCACTGCCTCACGGCTCCGCAAATTTCGCTTGGCTTTCGCAAAATTGCGCAGAAGAATTGTTTCGGCTGTCCATTAAATAGGCATGAACGTTAACCAGCGAGAGAAATTGGCTTCTCCGGCCGACCGAGACCGCGCTTCGTCAGCTGGTGACACGGCGGATCCGGATAAATTGAAAAATAACCTGGAAAAATATGAACACCTGCAAGAATTGGCGCAGGCGATTCTTTGCGGCGACACGGCGCCCCTTCAGGCATCCGCGCCACCTCTGGCAGCGCCGAAAACCGCTGCGATGAAAGCCGAATTGGTCGCTGACTTCGGCATTGCCTCGCTGCGGGTTAGCGCAATAGCGTTTGTGATCTTGATTTTGAGCGGTTTTTCCACATTTGCCACGGTTCACGATTCCGATGGGTCGGTGGCGAGTGTGCGGGCTCTGCTAAACGCCGCGCACGACGGCGATACGATCGTGCTTCCGAAGGGAACATTTAGCTGGACTGAGCCCTTAACCATCACAAAAGGAATTACCCTCCAAGGTCAAACGACTATCTCCGGCGCTGGCACCGCTAACGCGTCGGCAAATGACGCGACGATAGTTAAGGACGACACGCCACGTAACGGGCCGATAATAAAAGCCGCGCTTAATCCGAGCCAGGCGTTTCGTTTGACCGGAATAACTTTCGCGCCGGGGACTACCACTAATGTTGGCACTACGAATGGAGCGATCACTCTGCGTAGTGACGGAGTAAGTCCGAATAACTCAGTTCGACTTGATAACTGTCATTTTGCCCAACTTTATCAGGCTCATCTCGTGCAGGTCAACGGATGGACTTATGGAGTTGCTGACCATAATCTCATCGAACCTCGGCCAGTCAGTGTAGTTTTTATGGTGAACCACACTAACTACGGAAACAAAACTGCGGGCCACGGGTCATGGGCTGATTATCCTTGGTATGGTTCAGAAAGGTTCTTTTTCATTGAGACTAACACCATCAAAAGAATCAATCCAAGGGGATCGCGAGGCGTGACGGACACGAGTGTAGCCGGTGGGAGATTTTTAGTCAGGCATAATTATATACAAGATTGCACCATACAAAATCATGGCACAGAAGCTGGCGGTCAACGCGGGGGACGCGCGTGCGAGGTTTATAATAACGTCTTCAACTTCACGATTGGAAAAGGGGCAGCAAGCCGGTTTTCTGCGCTCTGGAACAACTTTGTGGCACGATAATCAACTCACGGGAATCGAGGTAAGTCAGCTTTGTCGTTTTGCAAACTTTCGCGAAACGCCTTCGCGGGCTTATCCAGTTTGGGGAATTGCAGATGGAACGAGTCCGTGGGATGCAAACGACACAGAAGGGAACGGAACTTACGTTGAAGGCCATCCTCCTCATCTTTTCGACTCAGGCACGGACACCAGTTCAGTCAATTCGCAGGGCGTGATCCATGATTCGAGCAAAAACTGGACTCCGAACCAATGGGTCGGCTACAGCATCAAAAATACTAATCCAGCCTCGGGGTCTAATACGCTTGGTTCCTACATCATCTCCAATACGTCGAATACGATCACCTACAACTACTATGAGGCTCCTGATACTGGGGCGCATTTAGTGTTTAACGCCGGAGATACTTACGAGATTCATCGGGTTCTCTTTATGATGGATCAAAACGGTAGCGGCAAATCTGATCTACTTTCTGGCACGAAGCGGCCAATCAACACGAGGACTGGCACAGCTTCTTGGGCACACTCATCGCGGGAACCGTGTTATTCTTGGAACAACGTTTACACGCCAAATGGACACGTTTACGGTTTTCATGCTAATCCTGCACAACCAACTACAAAGATTAATATCGACTTCTTTAACCTCGGCGGCGGTTTTCCCGCAGACACAACACCTTCGGCTGTATCTACAATGTACGTGGCCGCACTTAATGGCGTCGATTATACCGGAACATTCACTTATCCGCATCCGTTGGTATCGGGTAAACCGACCGCCGCCCAGCGCGACACCAAGTCCCAGCAACCCCGCTGGGGAAAAAAGGAAGAAAGCAAAAAGCCTAAAAAGAAGAGAAGCTGGCCAAAGCAAGTCGGCGAGTGACATGGCCCAAGGCCTTGCTCCTGGCCACGTGCGTTTCCTGTCTGATAAACGATGTTCGCCCGCCAAAAGGATCAACACACATGAGAGCGCTTGTTTCAATCCTGATTCCCACCGATAACGCCGAGGACTGGGTCGGCGCTGCTATCGACTCGGCGCTTGGCCAAATTCGGCGCCGAAGAGATCATTGTCGTCGATGACGGCTGTACTGACGGGACTCTGGCAGGCGCGCGGCAGTTTGAGTCGAATGAAGTTCGGGTGGTAACGCAGCCGAATCAAAGGGCGGCGGCCGGCCGTGTTCCATCGGCCGGTGACACGGCGAATCCGGACGAATTGAAAGATGACCTGGAAAAATACGAACACCTGCAAGAGTTACCGAGCGATTCTTCGCGGCAAAACGCCGCCACTCTAGGCACCACACCCCGCAGCCCTGAATACCCACACTTTTGGACTGCCTGCTATCGCGACTGACGTGGGCTCCTTCAGAGACGATATCATGGAGGCGAAGGCGGGGTTTCTTTGCCGGGCAAAGAGTCCGGCGGATCTGACGAGGATGATAAGGACTATTCCGCGAGTGATTCATATCGAAATCTGGGGCGCCAGCGGTCAGTTTGGCCGAGTTTGCCAACGCGCGAAACTCTCGAACAAAAGGGGAGAACGACATTCCGGATGAGACTCGCCGGCCGGTGTTGCCAAAAAAATTTGCTCAAACAGAAAATTTTTGCTTGCCATAGAAATTCCGTCGGATATCAACGGTCTCGGTGGCGTATCGCGAGGATCGATAAGCCGCAGTTATGAAGGTGTCGAGAAAATCCTTCTGTTCATCCTTATTTTGAGCGGCTCGATAGCCCCGCGCTGCGGAGCTACCGTCTTTCATTCAGACGGGTCGGCTGCAAATGTGCAGGCTTTGGTAAACGCCGCGCGCGACGGTGACACGATCACGCTTCCGGTCGGAACATTTAGCTGGAGGTAACACTTGAACATCACAAAAGGAATCACCCTGCAAGGCCAGACGACGGTCGAAGGCGCAGGCACGGCTAACCCCGTGACCAACGACCTGACGATTGTTCTGGATGACGTTCCAAGAGGCCAAAATTTCTACGTGATGGACGTCAGCCTGACTCCATCCCAGTCGTTCCGCATGACCGGCATCACGTTCGCCGCAGGGAGCTTAAATACTGTGGATTCAACCGCAATTGGCGCGATCCGCATTCACAGCACCGGGGGACACGGCCAATAATTCTACCAGGGTGGATCATTGCCATTTCAAGCCGTGGTACGTATCTCGCGCGTTGTGGCCTCACGGGTGGACGAACACGCTCATAGACCACATCGTCGTCGACCATGATCACGGCATCGGTGGGGACGGTGCTCAGATTCTCGTCGAGCACCAAAATTGGGGCGGCAGCAATCAGGATTACGGCAACGGTTCCTGGGCCGATTTTCCTTATTACGGAACCGAAAAGTTCGTTTTCATAGAGGATAGCACTTTTAATTATGTTCGTAGCAGCAATGTTCGCGGTTTCATCGACGCTGCCCGCCTGGAGCTTTTTTGGGCCGTGAGTGACCATTAGCCGTTACTCCGGGCGGACCCAAATGGTTCGGAGTGTGACATTGAGTTGTGCTTCACCTGCGGTCGCTGGCTGTTCGCGCCTCAACGAATCGTCAGTGTCGCGCACGTACACCGCAGGGCAAGGAAAATCTCCCATATCCGGACCAGATCGCGGCCTGTTGGAATTGATGTGATCTATCGCCGAGCTCGTCATATTTATCTTGCCTATCAAGAATTTTATCGAGTAAATAACGTCGCATGATGCAGAACAAAAGACATGTGGGACAATCGGCAATTGTCGGACACTGAGGGAGCTCGTCGCAGACACGTGTTGACCGCCTCTCTTCTTTTCGCCTTTCTGGTTTTTGCCGGGCTCCTGTGCGGCGGATGCCAAACCACACAACCGCCCCTGCCAAATCCGCCTGGCCCCAAAACAGCGGTGAGGCTCTCTCCCGGAGATTCAATCAAGGTAACCTTTGCTGAGGAGAGCGATCTGGATCAAACGGAGAAAATCCGCAGGGACGGCAAGATTAGTTTGCCGCTCATCGGCGAAGTAACGCCGGCTGGTAAGAGGGTAATGGATTTTCAACATGAGCTCGTGAGCCGCTATGAAGGGCGTCTCGACAATCCCGAGGTGCTGGTCACGTTGGAGAGCGGTGGGGCAAGCGTGATCGTGTCCGGGTTTGCCCACAAACCGGGCAAAATTGATTTTGATCGCCCAAAGACAGTATATCAGGTGATTATGGAAGCGGGCGGGGCGACCGACTACGGAAGCCTCAGTAATGTTCACCTAACTCGCATCATCGACGGAGAAGAGCGCACTGAAACCATTAATCTTAGGCCGACCGTTCACGGCAAACCTACACTACCCAAATATGTGCAAGACGGGGACGTGATCTACATCTCGCGCAACTGGTTTTGATTCCGAGATCGGCTCGCGCGATTTGCAACGGACATGATTTTGCCATGTCGAATTCACCGGACTCGCAGACTCATTGGTTCGCTATCCCTCGCGTTCCTGTCAGCGGCTTTTTCGCTGATTCCACACAATAAAGCAATGGGTCAATATGGGGGGGGTGGTTCGACTTCAGAAGCGGGCGGCGCCGGCGGAGGGGGTTACGTTCCGCTTGAAATCACAACCGGTGTTGATTTCGGCTACGACGACCACGTTATCGGCAGCAACGCTGCCAACAATTCAAGCAGCCCAAGCTCGTTTTTCGCGAAAGAAAACCTTGTGCTAACTTATGATCGCCCCGGGGAACAGACAGAATTTCGTCTGCTTGGTGTCGGACGCTTTACCCAGTTTTTCGATGTGGGCGCTGACGACAAAGACCTCAGCTGTCACAGCGTCGTTTACGCACAACTTCACGACACGGCTTTCTTTCAATGCCGAAATTTACGCGCGCTTACCAGACGGAGCCTAATTTCCAATCCAACATTGGCCCCACAAACGTCCGCGCCCCTCATTTCGACACCAACGATGTTTTTTCACTTACCTATCGTTGGCTACCGCGGCTATCGACTGTAACAAGCTATACTTTCCAGCGCATCAAGTATGAGTCGTCGTCGGTATCGTCGTCGCCATCGTTGGCGGCGATTGGCGCAGCTCAGGACCGGTTCCAGAATACGCTTGCCGAAAGCGTGCAGTTTAGCCTCACAAGCCGCACGAGTCTCACTGGATCATATCGCTTTGAAGTCATAGATTACGACACGGCGCTCGCGCGATGCGACCATTCATTTTGCACTCGCCGGTCTTGATCATCATTTGACCGAATACCTGTCCATCAACGTGACTGCGGGTCCATCATTTCGTTTTTTCAAAAATGACGGCAACACGATCAACCCGTACGCTGCAAGTGAAAATCGATTATCAGGGGGGTAACCATTCGCTAAGCTGGCTAACAACTTATGGAGTCGAACAGCCCAGCCAGACTGTCGCGGCGGGGGCCACGACGCTCCGAACCGGCCTGAATCTCACGTACGATCTAACTTCGCGGATCAATTTGAAGGCCGCAGCTTTTTATCATCACGAGGAAAACCAAGCGAAGGGGGGGCAGCTGTAAACACTTCGACACGCGCACAGGATTCTTTGAATTTCACTCTCGGCCTCAAGTATACGATCAATAAGCATTTCGCGGCGCACGTTGATTACGAGTACACAAACCAGGGCTCGTCCGGAGGAACTTCATCAGGAGGAACCTCAGGCTTCTCGCGGAATCGCTATTTCGCCGGATTGACCTACACGTACTAAGGACCTAAAGCCGAGATGCTCCTCGCAGGAGGAACCTCGCTCGATTACAACCGACAATCACGCTCTGACCTCAGCCTGAGAATACTTTGAATATGAGTTCTTCATACAGCGCAGCGTGCTGCTCGCGAAATCAGCGTTCCCACGCGAACACAGAGCAGCTCAGAACCCACGACGCCGCCCAGCCATCTTAAGACGTGGCGATTTTGGAGCGGGGTAGTTTTTGCGATTGTCCTGCTGTCAGTTTTCGCTCAGCCCCTACTGGCGCTGATGAATTACGCAGCCGGAAGCCAATTATTTTCATACATTTTACTGGTACCGTTTGTTTCGGCTTACCTCCTTTACATTCGACGAGATCAACTACCAAAAAATTATCTTTCTGATCTTCCAATTGCGGGCGTGTGCCTGGCGGGCGGTCTCGGCGTCTTGGCATTCACATACTGGATCCATTTCGCAGGCTGGGTGCCGGCGGATAATGACCGCCTCGTGCTTGTGACACTGTCGTTCCTTTGCTGCCTTGCGGCAGGAGGTTTTTTCTTTCTCGGACGTGCTTGGATGCGAGCAGCCGCTTTCCGCTTCGGCCTACCTCATTTTCATGGTGCCGATGCCAGACGCGATGGTAGATGCGCTCGAGATGGCTTCTAAAACTGCCGCCGCGGAAGTCACCAATGTTCTTTTCCACCTTAGCGGCACGCCTTTTCTGCGGGAAGGCCCTATTTTCCAACTGCCGAACATCACGATCGAAGTTGCGCAGGAATGCAGCGGCATCCGATCGAGCTGGGTGCTTTTCATGACCAGCATCCTGGCGGGCAATTTATTCTTGAAAACGCCGTGGCGGCGTTTTGCGCTGATCGCGTTCGTCATTCCGCTCGGCATTTTACGGAACGGGTTTCGCATTTTGGTGATCGGCCTTCTCTGCGTGAACGTCGGACCGCAGATGATTCACAGTCTCATCCACCGTCGCGGTGGCCCTGTCTTTTTCACGCTTTCGCTTATTCCCTTCCTTGTGGTGTTATGGTGGCTGCGGAAGGGTGACGTCCGGATCCGACAACAGAAATAATGTCGAGCTGGCTGGAGGCGTCCGCCCTGACTTTCCCGTGGCGGTCATCTTTGCCCTGCAGTTGTTTCTCTTTTTACGCAAGTTTCTGAGAACTTCGCGCTCCAGTTTCCGGAGAAAGGCTTGAGAGAACCAGCGCTCCACATCTGTGTTTTGATACGCAATCTCTGACTCAGAGCCTGCGACTGTTCACTCGCGGAGTGGTGCTTTTACTGAACCAATGAGATTTCGATTTAGCTATCACCTGCAGGCTCGTTCCGAAACGGGAATTGCAATGCGACTCATCAGATCGGCTCGGAGCGAATTGTGAGCGTCAACTCTGCGTTAGCTTTGGCGGCCGCCATGTTTAGCGCCGCGCTCGCCGTGGCGGCGCCTTGCCGCGCACGCCATTCGCTGGCGACCTGGTGCTTCTCGGCAGGTATGCTGACTTTCGCGCTGGAAAGTTTGTTCGGCGCGATATGGCACGATGCGGCTGTTCACGAAAAGGCGCTTCTTTTCGGAATTCTGACGTTGCTAGCGAAGTCATTTCTGCCCGCGTTTTGGCTTTGTTTCAGCTTGACGTATTCACGTGGAAACCCGCGGGAACTTCCGACCAGGTCCCGAGTTCTGATTCTGGTTGCGTTCTTAGTCCCGGTAGGTGCCTTCCTGGTTTTTCTGAATCAAATGGTCCCAATTTTTCCGCCTGCCGTAACAGGCGGAAGCCGCTGGATCAGTGCTGATGCAGCGGCCAAAACGCTGAACGGTATTTTGCTCGTGGCTGCGATGCTGATTCTGATGAATCTCGAAAGAACATTCCGAGCGGCTGTCGGGACGATGCAGTGGAGGATCAAGTTTATTGTTCTTGGGCTCGGAATCGTGTTTGGAGCGAGGATTTACACTCTCAGCCAGGCACTGCTCTTTTCCGGCGGCGCGCCGCCCCTCAGCGATGTCGATACGGTGGCGCTCTTGATCGGGTGCGCGTTGATCGTGGTGGCAATCGTTCGGAGCGGCTTCGCCGAAATCGACGTCTATCCGTCCCACGCCGTCCTGGGCACATCCCTGACGATCCTTCTTGTCGGCTGCTATCTTTTTATTGTCGGCGTGCTTGCCCAAGTCGTAGCGCGGACCGGAGGATCGGCAACTTTCCAGTTCCAAGCCTTCGTCGTGCTGTTGGGTTTTGCCCTCCTGGCTGTGCTATTGCTCTCAAATCGAGTCCGCCAAAACATCCGGTGTTTTGTCAGCCGCCATTTTAAGAGGCCTCAGTATGATTTTCGTCAGATATGGACGCGTTTTACTCAATGCACGTCGAGTGTGATCGATCAACCAGGTCTGTGCACCGCAGCCGCAAAGTTGATCTCTGAAACCTTTAATGTGTTGTCGGTCACTATCTGGCTATTTGACGACCACGATCGGCTTTCGTTTGCAGCGTCCACTTCGAGGTCAGAACGCGAGGCCAACGCTGCGATCCCCAACTGGGCGAACTTGGGACCGGCTTTGGCGAAGATTCGCGGGCTTTCCAAACCTTTTGATCTAGAAAAAGCGAAAGGTGATTACGCGGACAGCTTGCGACAAATCGCTTCAAGCCAATTTCGCACTGGCGGAAATCGGATTTGCGCCCCGCTGTGGACTGGAGATCGCTGCATCGGTGTGGCGATTTTGGCAGATCGTGTGGGTGGTGTTCCCTACACGGTCGAAGAATTGGATCTGGTGAAATGCATGGGCGACCAGGTCGCAGTGAGTGTCTTGAATCTTCGGCTTACTGAAGAAATTATGCGCGGGAAAGAACTGGAGGCCTTTCAAGCCATGTCCGCGTTCTTCGTGCATGACTTGAAAAATGCAGCCTCAACTTTGAGTCTGACACTGCAAAATTTGCCGGTGCACTTTGACGATCCCGCCTTCCGACAAGACGCCTTGCGAGGGATCGGCGAAACTGCAAACCGCATCAACCAGCTTGTTAGCCGCGTTGGCGCCTTGCGCCGCCTCGAGCCCAAACTCGCCGAGGTGGACCTTAATCTGCTTGTTGCTGACGCGCTTGAAGTATTCAAAGGCGAGCCAGGGATAAGCGTGGTGAAAAAGCTCCAACTCCAACCAAAAATCAGCGTGGACCGGGACCAATTCGGCAGCGTAATCACCAATCTGCTTCTTAACGCTCGCGACGCGATTCAGTCTGCAGGCGAGGTCAGAGTCGAGACGAATCAAAGCAACGATTGGGCAATCTTGTCCGTCGCCGACAACGGATGCGGGATAAGCCCTGCATTCTTGAGGGCTTCCCTTTTCCGTCCCTTTCAAACAACAAAGAAAAAGGGACTCGGCATCGGCATGTTTCAATCAAAGATGATTGTCGAAGCGCATCGAGGAAAGATTCAGGTGGATAGCGAGAGTGGCGCCGGCACAACGATCCGAGTGATGTTACCTCTGAACCGCCAGGCAGCATGAAACCTAAAGTGCTCATTGTCGACGACGACGAAGCGATCCGGACGCAGATGAAATGGGCGCTGAGTCAGGATTACGAAGTTCATTTCGCCGAAGACCGAAAAGGAGCGCTTGAAGTCTTTAAGGCCAACTCGCCTGCAGTGACATTACTTGATCTGGGTCTGCCGCCTCATCCCAATCAGTGCGATGAGGGATTAGCAGCATTGTCCGAGCTAATCGAGGTCGATGCCACGGCCAAAGTCATAGTTATCTCGGGGCAGAGCGAAAAACAGAACGCACTTCAAGCAGTTGGCGAGGGCGCTTACGATTTTTTGGTCAAGCCCGTGGAGATGGAGGAACTGAAACTGCTCCTTCGCCGATGCATCCAGGTGGTGGAGCTCGAGAAAGAATACCGCGAATTACAACAGAGCCAGCGTTCCGATGTTTTTGAAGAGATGCTCGGCACCAGTTCGCAAATGCAGGCGGCATTCGCGCTCATTCGCAAGGTAGCCGGCACAGATGCGCCAGTCCTCTTGCTGGGAGAAAGTGGCACTGGCAAAGAAATGGCGGCAGCCGCGATTCACCGCCGTAGCACGCGCAAGAACGGCCCGTTTGTGGCGATCAACTGCAACGCCATTCCCGAAAATCTTTTGGAGAGTGAGCTTTTCGGGCACGAAAAAGGCGTCTTTACCGGGGCCCACATTCAGCGCAAGGGGCTGATGGAAACAGCTGATGGCGGCACGCTGTTTCTGGATGAGATTGGCGAGCTTCCTCCAGCCATTCAAGTTAAGCTCCTCCGGTTTCTCCAGGAACATCGATTGCAGCGAGTAGGCGGCAGACAGGAGATTCAGATCGATACGCGACTTGTCGCTGCCACTAACGCCGATTTAAAACAGATGATCGACACCGGGAAATTTCGCGAGGATCTATATTTTCGTCTTGCGGTTGTCACCATCCGGTTATTGCCGCTTCGTGAGCGAGGCGAGGATGTCGTGTTTCTGGCCCGCGAATTTTTACAACGATATGCTGCGCAAAGCGATCGGACCAAGCTGGTTTTCACGCCCGACGCGCTGCGCGCAATCGCCCGTTATTCGTGGCCGGGGAACGTGCGTGAGCTGCAAAACCGTGTGAAACGAGCCGTCATTATGGCCAGCGGATCGCGAGTGACCGCAAAAGATCTCGAGTTGCAACAGAGCCAGGACCTGGAATCATCCGCAACGACCCTCAGAGAAGCGCGCGAACAGGTCGAACGCGAAATGATTGAGCATGCGCTCAAGAGAAACTTCGGTAAAATTACTGCCGCAGCTGCCGAGCTTGGGATCAGCCGGCCAACTCTTTATGAACTAATGGAAAAACTTGGCATTAGCAAAGAGCGCCTATTTCAAACACGAACTAACATCGAAGTCAGCAACTAAATGCAAATATCAAAAATCTTGTGTCGAATCATGACGGTGATTTTAGCAGTCACGCTAATCACTGCCTGTTCCAAGGAAACCAAGAAGGCCCGCCTTCTTGGCGAGGCCGACAATTATTTCAAAGCGGGCAACTACGATAAGGCCAAGCTCAGCTACCTCAACGTGTTGCGAATGGATGCCGGAAACGCGCTCGCATTCGAAAGAATCGGAGCGATGTGGCAGGATGACGGAGCGCCTCTGCAGGCCGGTGCATTTTTGGCAAAAGCAAGTGAGCTGGATCCGAGGAACGCTCAAAACCGCGTACGATTGGCGCGCTGTTATCTGGCGATAGGACAGCTTGCCAATGCAAAGAAAGAAGCCCTTACAGTTCTTGAGCAGGCGCCGGACAATTCTGATGCTATCAGGGCGTTGGCTGAATCGGCGCGAACTAGCGAGGACATTGAAGCCGCTTGGGAACAGCTCCAGAAGTTTCCCAAAAAGAACGACGTTTCGTACCAGCTCGCTTTGGCAAACCTGTCTATTCACAAAGGAGATGTCGCATCGGCAACCGAGGCCGTCCGGCAGGCTCTCGCTGCCGATCCCAACTCGTCTGCTGCGCATATGGCAATGGGAGACTTATATCTGCTCCAGAAAGACCAAAAACAAGCCATCGAAGAATACAAGAAGGCGGCAGACCTTGCGCCCATTCGATCAATCGAGCGACTAAAATATGCCGCGTTTATGTCCGCAACCGGTGGTGATGATGAAACGAGAAGGGTTGCCACCGAGATGACCAAGCAGGCGCCGGATTATCTGCCGGGCTGGATCCTGCTGGTCGAGCTCGCCTCCAAGGAGAAGAAATACGACGAGGCCCTCTCTCTTCTTGAAAATGTTTTTAGCCGCGAGCCGCAATACGTCGATGGCCGCAGACTACAAAGCGATATCCTGCTGGCAAAGGGCGACACGAAAAAAGCTATCGAAGTTTTGGAGCGAATCGATCAGGCCCACCCAGGCTCTCCGCTCGTCAAATACCAATTGGCACGTGCATATCTCCTCAATAATGAGATCAACCAGGCAAAAGTGGCGTTGGATCAAGCCATCTCAGCTAATCCGAACTATCCAGATGCGATTCTGCTGCTTGCCGAAGTCAATCTGCGCTCGGGTCATGCTGATATGGTGATCAAACCGATGACCGATTTGCTGAAGAGAATACCTGGACTGAAAAACGCTGCATTGTTCCTGGCCACCGCGTACAGCGCACTTGATCGGTTCGATGACGCCACGGTAGTGCTCCAGGAACAGGCTAAGCTCGCGCCGCAGGACCCACAGATCCAGGCTGCCCTCGGTCTCACCTTCCGGCAGGCGAAAAGAAATGACGAAGCTCGCGAGGCATTTCAGAAAGCTGCACAGCTTGCGCCAGATAACCTGGCGATCATGGACCAACTGGTCGAACTGAATTTATTGGACAAGCACTTCGACGCTGCCCGGGAAATCGTCAGGCGTCAGTTCGAAAAAACTCCTGATGCGCCGGCCGCGCATTCTTTTCAGGGCAAAATACTGGCTGCGGAAGGAAAGTTGGATGCAGCCCAGGCAGAACTTCAAAAAACGCTTCAGCTCGATCCTAATTACTCCAGTGCCTACGACTTACTGGTTCAGACTTATCTTGCGGCTAACAAGCTTCCCCAGGCCGTTAGCCAATTGCAGACTGAGCTCTCGAAGAACCCCAACAATACGTCGGCACTCATGACGCTGGGCCTCGTATACGAGCAGATGAAGGATTACCCGAAGGAGCGCGATGCGTATGAGAAGCTTCTCGCGATTAATCCCAACTTCGTCTTCCGCATTAAATAACCTCGCTTATCTCTATACCGAACGGTTAAATGACCTGAACAAGGCCTACGAATTGGCGCGTAAGGCCCACGACCTTCAACCGCAGGATGCTTCGATCGGCGATACCTTAGGCTGGGTTCTTTACAAACGCGGCGATTACCAACAGGCCCTGACCATTCTGCAGGAAAGCGCCGAAAAAGCTCCCGACAATCCGGAGATCCAATTTCACCTGGGCATGACCGCTTATATGATGGGGCAGGTGGACCTCGCCAAAGTCGCGCTCCGGAAGGCCGCGAACGCGGCCAAAGATTTCGAGGGCAAGGACGAGAGCAAACGTCGCCTCGCATCGCTCGACAGCGGCAAGGCCGGCGCGCCGGAATTGTCGGTTTCACAACTCGAGGCGATGACGAAAGCGCAGCCCAATGATCTCATTTCACAGATCCGGTTGGGAGAAGCTTACGAAAAACAAGGCGCATGGGACAAGGCTGCCGCAGCGTTTGAACAAGCCGAGAAATTGAATCCTAACCTTGCCAGCACGGTAACCAAGCTTGCACAGCTCAACGCGGGACCGCTCCAGAACAAGGAGAAAGCTCTCACTTACGCAAAGAAAGCGCGTCAGTTGGCGCCGGGTGATGCACAAATCGCCGGCATTCTCGGAAAGGTCGCCTACCAAAGCGGCAATTTCAGCTGGTCTTATAGTCTTCTGCAGGAAGCCGCCCGCCAGCGCCAAAACGATCCGTCAGTTCTATATGATTTAGCCTGGGCCGCCTATAGCCTGGGAAAAGTGAATGAAGCTCGCGACGCCATGCAAAAGGTCGTGACAGCTGGAGCCGAGCCCTCGCAGGCTGCCGACGCTAAGAAGTTTCTGGCGTTGACCGTGTTGGATGAAAATCCAAAGGAACTCACGGCCGCCGAGGGCGAGGTGCAAAAGGAATTGAAATCCAATCCTGAATATGTGCCGGCGCTTATGGACCAGGCCGCGCTTCTTGCGCAACGAGGTGACGCAAAAGCGGCAACCGAGGCTTACAGCAATATTCTGCGGCGTCTGCCCGATTTCGCGCCTGCACAGAAACGCCTCGCTGCCTTGTATGCTCAAGATCCATCCAAGGTCGCTGCTGCATATGATCTGGCCATGAAGGCACGCAAGACATTGCCAGACGACCCCGATCTTTCTCAGCTTCTTGGACGATTGAGTTACGAAAAGAAGGAGTATCCGCGCGCGATTCAGTTATTACAGGAAAGCGCCCGGAAACGGCCGCTCGATGCCGATTCTCTTTTTTATTTGGGAATGTCTCAGCTCCAAGCCAGGCAAAAAGCTGAAGCGCAGGGAGTCCTTAATCAAGCCTTGGTCGCCGGCCTTCACGAGCCCCTGGCAGCCGAAGCAAAACGCGCGCTCGCGATCTCTCTTTTATCTGGGAATGTCTCAACTCCAAGCCAGACAGAAAAACGAGGCACAAGGCGCCCTCAATCAAGCCCTGGTGGCCGGACTTCACGAACCCCTGGCGGCTGAGGCAAAACGCGCGCTCGCAGATCTCCAACAGAATTGAGCGTCCGCGTTCAGGGAAAGAATTAGGGAAATCGTCAGCCTTTCTGACGTCTAGCGTTGCCCGATAGGTTTAACCTGTAAATGCCTGTTATCAGTCGAGTTATGCAATTTATGGAGCATGTGGATGGCAGGGCTGTCGTCATCCGCGTCGGGAGCTTTTACGTTCTAATGGATAACATTTTGAAATGGCAGCACCAGGCGGCTTTTTTTGATGCAGATATAAGTTATTTCTATTTAGGTATTTACATCTGAATTTCAACGGAACATGAGCAATAACTATCGAACTTGGCAAGGCACTTGCTATCTCAACTTGCAACAAATGAACAAACTAAAATATCTTCTCGCAATAGCCGCCGTAATGGGTGCGCTTACAATGTCAGCTAAAGCTGACCTCCAATTCCTCGGATTCCAACATTCGCCAATCCTAACAGTCAATGCCCATCATTTGGAAGTCTTAGCCGCATTCCTTGGCGTTGACACCAGCGGCTTCACTTCATCGGGACTAATGCGGAGAGCATTGGCGGGGTCGACACGTTGATCAACGTCACGCCGGGCAATTTTTTAGTTGCCCACTACGGTGGCCCGCACGGTGGCAGCTTCGAATTCTTCCAGGTCATTAACGGCGAAACGCAAGTGACCGTGCCGGGGGACCCCAATCCGGCTCGACAACTTCGGCCAATCAAAACAGCCTCTCGTCAGTAAGGGAATTTATTGGCCCTAACTGGCGTCGTCCCGGATGGCGGCTCGACCGTGATGTTGCTCGGCGCAGCTCTCGGCTCTCTTGGCATGGCACGGCGCTTCCTGAAGCGATAATCAATCTTAAATAAGTTTCCCGACACAAGAGGTGGCCGTTCCTTCGGGGCGGCCACTTTTTTTGTTCTGTACATCGAACGATAGCCATGCAGGTTCTGAAGCTTGGTATGTCGGTAATTTAAGCGGAATCATCGAGATTCCTGCCTTTGGGGACCATTGTGCTCTTTCCGACTGGACGCTCTTTAGAGGCGAGGGTAGTCCTCCGCCAGTTCCAGACCGCGGCGCCACAGAAATGTTGCTCGACACCGCCCTTGGCGCGCTTGTCATGGCACGGCGTTTCCTGAAGAGTTAACCGGTCGATCGTTTTCAGCCCTCTTGAAAGCTTGGACGCAAAGCGGCGTCGATCTGCTGTCTTCCTGGCAGCTCTGACGTCCCACAGCAGCCTGTTTTCCTCGTATCGCGACCCCTCCAGGATTTGGGCCAAAGACAACCAATTGACCCTACAAGCAAGTAGGGATAAATCTGTTAGATATCGACCTGACATACGGTCCTACCCATGTTAGTTCCACGGCGGCGGCATTTGGCTTGGTTACCGGCGATCCGAGATGTTTCCATCTCTCTCCCGGCAGGAGCGCTATCCGGGGCTCCGGTGGGCAACGCGACGGCCCTGCCAAATCGGAAAAGGTTTCACCGACAGAAGGCTCTACCAGGTTCCCGTTGCTATTTCCAATAACAAGACAGTTGGAAATGGTGGCATCAACAAAAGCGCTGCTGCCGCAGCCAGTCCCATAGGCCGCGCCTGTTGTGGCGGTAGTTTGGAGGGTGAAATCCGCTATGGACGAACCGGTCAAAGGTTCAACTACGCAGCGCGTCAACCCGGAAATACTGCATAGTGCTTGAACCGGCTCCTGATCCTACCACCGTGACGTTGGATGGATCACCAGTGCCGTTGTGCCCTGGTCGTATGTGCCCGGGCTGACGTAAATCACGTCACCTGAAAGAGCGTGGGTAAAAGCTACCGCCAGGGTCTTGAACGGCAGGATCTGGCTGCCACGCGCCCCGGTCGAATCATCGCCATTATCGTTATCGACATAGATTGTTGCTCCTGCGGGAACATCAAAGAATTCGGATGCCGCTCGCTTCCGGCAAGCCCTTGCCATCAAGTTGTAAGGCATCAGATGCCATCGTCACCTTGCCGGCAACGACGCGAAGCTGAGCGGCACCTGACTGACCGTTGAAAGCGGGTGTGATCAACCCGCCTTCAATCTTGCTGCCGCCGAAATCCCGACGATGCGGCGCATCGCGATGTCTTCGGGCAAGTCTCGGCGGTGCGAATTCGGCAGGCAGTGCGTGTGGACGAATCGGGCGGTTTCGCGAAAATTCAACTTTTTCGAGAATTCTGTCTGATCGTTTCCGGAGAAGTAGGTAATATGCGCCATAGCTGCGCATAAACAGCGCATGGAATAAGCAGCCACGGAATTGACCTCTCAACGAACGAGAAGTCACCAGAAGGCGAAACAACTTCCTCTCAATAGCGGGGCAATCTCAAAAAAGGGAATCCACCCCAGTTTAGTGCATCCGCCTGTTATACGGCTTTATGGCGCATATTACAATTCGCTGTCAGCTTTTCCGACGCATATAGGTGTTGCTGGTTTTAATCTGTAAATACCTGTCGTCAAATGAGTTGCGCAGTTTACAAAGCAATGGATACCCTCATCCACGTCGGCAACCTTTACGTTTCTAATGGATAACGTTTGAAGTAACAGCATCAGGCGGCAATTTTTCTCTGTACATATAAGTTGCTTAAATTTAGTCGATTACATCCTACAATTGAACCCGAACACAAACAACACCATCGCACTTGGCAAGCCACTTGCTTTCTTCCAATTCATTAACCCAAATACACAAACTACACAATGAACAAACTAAAATACCTCATCGCAATAGCCGCCGTAATGGGTGCGCTTACAATGTCAGCTAAAGCTGACCTCCACTTCCTCGGAGCAGTTCCCTTCGACTGGTTCTAACAGCCCCGATAACAATCTGGCCGCGTTAGCAGCGTTTGGCGTTGACACCACCGGCTTTACTCTTCCGTTACTAACGTCGAGGACCTGAATGGCGGAAATCAAACGATTTCCGTCACGCCGGGCGAGTATCTCGTCGTTCACTACGGCAAAGGCCCGGGTGGGAGTAACCCGGGCGGCAGTCTGGGAATTCTTCCAGGTCATTAACGGCGAAACGTCGGTGACCGTACCGGGGAAGGGCAATGGGGCCACCAATCCCGATCCATACGGCCATGGCGGCATCTCGTCAATAAGGGGATGGGCTGGTCCCACCGGGACCGTCCCGGATGGCGGCTCGACCGTAATGTTGCTCGGCGCGGCCCTCGGCTCGCTCGGTATGGCGCGACGCTTCCTGAAGAAGTAATCAATCTAAATACAGTTTTCCGACACAAGAGTGGCCGTTCCGTTTGGGGCGGCCACTTTTTTTGTACTCTTGACGAAAAGAGCCAAGCGCTCCCAACGGCCTCCCCGTCCGCAGGTCAAATCCCTTCGTTTCCGGCCATGCTCCTCAGTGGTGCTCTGCGAGTCGAATCACTTTGGCGATGCGATGGGGTTGGCTAAGGCTTTCGTGACTTAAACGACTTGGGCTGCACGCTCTTGTCATATCGTTCGACGACGCCAAAACATTATCCTATCGCAAACCGTTTAACTCGCATGATTCCCGGCACCACGGATGCGGCATTGAGCCCGGACATTCCATCACTCAACAATCCCGGACCAGGCTTGCCCAATTACACCAGTGCCGTGTTAGCAGCAGTGAAGGTTAACGACACAAAGCGTGGATCCTGGCAACCGCCACCTTATATTCATATTTTGCAACTGCGCCTGGTGATCGGTTAAAACTTAACGATCGTCCCGTTCCTCTTAACTCGAGCGCAAAGCGGCCGTTCGGCTTAACAGTCACTTTCGTTCGGCATGGGATTGAGCCATAACGAGCCAAGAAAGCGCTATTGGTGGCGAATCGCTGCATGACCCCGATACCGTCGGAATTCCTTACAAAGCTCAGGGAAACCTTACGACCTTACCGAGAGAATGCTGATGAGCGCAACAATCATTCACTCTGTCAGAACAATCGCAAGACGTTTACTTCGTCGGATTTATGTATGTATGTATCAATAACTCATTTGGACTTGGCACTGCCCTTGCTTACTTAGTTGGCAAATATGAAACACAATATCGTTCCCGTAAGGAAACTCGCGTTGGTCGCTGTGGTCTTTTGTGCGGCAATGTTCGCGTTTAGCCAGAACGCCAGCGCCGAGCGCCGCGCGATGCCGCATGGGGCAATTCCGGTCCCAGATGGCGGCGCCACAATTATGTTGCTCGGGGCGGCCCTCGGCTCGCTCGGTATGGCGCGACGCTTCCTGAAGAAGTAAGCAGCCTAAAACAGTTTTCCGACACAAGAGTGGCCGTCCCGTTTGGGGCGGCCACTTTTGCTTGTACGTCGGACCTCAAGCAACTGTTCCCGGAGCGAGAACCTGCCCAATCTTTACGGTCTTTTTCAAAACGCTTTCCAGTCGCATCGTTCTCTGTCGCAAAATAAAATCGTCGGATTGGCCGGCCAGTTCCAGACGGGCGCCACAAGATAACGTTGCTCGGTGCGCTTGGTATCGTACCGCCCTTCCTGATGGGTTAAAGCAGCCGATCGTTCTTACTCGGCCAAAGATTCACCGCAAAAAGCGGCCGTTCACTGAGGGGCTGCTTTGCTTTGCATGCAAAAGCGCGGTAGCGGGCCCGAATTCCCTTTAAGACCCATTGATGGAACAAAAAGGCCGGCAGTCCTGCTTTGCCCTGGTTATTGAGACGCGTGGCATCCCGTAAACACGAAACGCAAGCCGCGCCGAAAACGCCACCATTGCATGCATGTTCACTCTTATGCAGACCTTCGCTGCCTAACCCTTAATCCGGTGAAAAATCGCCGGTTCGCGCAGATTGAGCAATAGACCACTATTTATCGCAGTAAGCTTCCTATACGCTCAGCGTTTATTCATCGAACCCTTTCCGATGCTTCCAACGTCTTTTTCTGGACAGCTTCAGGGTTGGAATCTCGGTTCTAATCTGTAATTTTGTCGGAATTCCTTACTGGCGTCGGATATCTTTACAACTTTCGGTCAAATTTGCAATCCGGGTTAAGTCGATTAAAAATCACAACCACTTCATGACACGCGTATTATGAATTGCATGATCTGATTGGCATTCAAACTGCTTTATTCCGGAAGCAACAAGCGAAATAAAAAACTATGAAAAAGACAATTCTTGCGGTTTTAGCGATGGGCGCACTCAGTTGCGCACTTTTTAGTCAACAAGCTCAGGCTGCTCCGATAACCGGATCCATCGCCATGGGCGGTACAGTTGGCCTTAATGGCCCTATACAAACCGCTACACAAGTGAACCACTGGTTCGCTGTAGGGACTCTTAATGACGGCTTTAGCACCGTTTTTGGCGTTAGTGGCGATTTGGCTAGTACTATAAACGTGTTGGACGAGGCCGCGATGCACCAACCTTGGAACTTCGGTTCAGGCGGGGCTCAGGCGGGGCTGTGGAGCGTTGGGGGTTTCACGTTCGATCTGGCTTCGTCGACTATTGTCACTCAAGTTCCCGGTTTCCTTAATGTTACAGGCATCGGAACTATAAGCGGTAACGGGTTTGACCCCACACAAGCCACTTTTAGCTTAACAGTCAATCAGCTCGGTTCGCGACTCGTGTTTGGGGCAATTACAAACACCGCTCCTGATGGCGGCACGACCGTCATGTTGCTCGGCTTTGGCATTAGCGCGCTTGGCATTGCACGGCGTTTCCTGAAGAGTTAAACAGTTCAATCAGTTTCTTGCCACAAGAGTGGCCGCTCTTAGGAGCGGCCACTTTTTTTGTACGTGTAGCGGGCCAGCTCCGATTTTCCGTTTCCCCCAAACCAGTCTGCCACCTTTGTTCGGCAATCCTACTTGGCACATCTCGTCTAGATTCAGCGTGCAAATGACGAACTGGTAGCGGCCTGCCTACCTGGGGATGGAGCCGAGGGAGCAACCGGACGACTTCTAATGAATTAGGTCGCGGCTCAAACGGGCGCTCAAGCGGCGAGCACTTTCATTGTCGGAATCTCCATTTCGACAGATCGCCCCAGGAAATCGAACAGGACGCGAATGCGTTCTTTAGCGGGAAGCAAATGGGTAACCAGGACCTCCAGTCCCTGAAAAGGTCCTTCGATGATTTCAACCGATTGACCGACTTTGATGGAGCAGTCGAGGGTCACGACCTCCTCCGCGCCCACGCTTGATTGGAGCGCCGCCACAATATTTTCCGGCAAAGTTGCCAGGCGATCTCCAAAGTGGACTATCCCGCTGATTCCGTGAGAACTTTCAACGGCGCGATGTTGCGTCGAATAGATAAATTTTGCGAATAGATACCCGGGAAACATGGCCTCTACAAACCAAACAGGGCCTCTTTGGGTCATCCTCCGGAAACGCAACCGAGGCGAGAAGCACTCGACGCCAAACTGACGCCGGAGCGCAGTCGCGGCCAAATGCTCTCGTTTTGGCTGCGTCTTTAGACAAAACCACACCGGTTCAGGGACCAACGCTAGCGAGGCAGATGACTGGGTCACACTCCAAACTACGGAATTGGCAGCTCTAAGTTCCAAAAAAATGTAAAGTTTTCCGTCAAATGCGTGGATTTGGGGACGAAATAAGTAACGCATCTGCACCCCGAGAAGGCCGACCAGGCTGAAAAGCATCACAGAGACAGCGCATTGTGACTCAAGGTGAATCAAGAGTCGGCAAACGTGGCTATATAGCCCGGCCAAATCCGGAATACTCAACAAGCGTCTGCTTACGTTGTAGCGCGAACGGCCACACTTGTACAAACCAAGATGATGAGTGTTATCAGATGTCTCATGGCGGGATTCTGTATCTCAAGACTGAACCAACCGTTACCGTCGTACTTTGTCCGCTGGTTAAGGACTCGAACTGTAGCAAAATAGTCGGGCTCCTCTCACCTTAGGTAGCAAAAATCCTTTGAAATACGTACAACAAAGCGTCGATTCCACCAACCAGCTCATTGTCTGTCAAGCCCCGTTCGCTGTACTTTTCAGCGATTCCACCACCAAACCTAGACAAGCCGTTGTTCACCCATAGTGCATAACGATTAGTGATTTGTCAGAACAAGTTCCGCGTGTGCGCCCGGTCCGGTCTTCGAGAAAAAAGAAGGCTTTTTTTCTGGGCAGACCGTAGTAGCTGCCCCTGGGGGGTATGCCGCCGCTGGCTGTCGGAGAGGAGGCCTCAGTGAGTTGGGCTCCTGAGCGTATAGACCCGTTCGAAAGCGACAAAGAAGACGCAAAAACTTCTTTGGACGAATTCGGACAACAAAAGTGCGTTTATCTGCGTGGTTCGTGCAAATCACAATTACCTTGTGAACGGAAAGAATTCGACTCGACAGAGTTGCATCCCTTTTTTTAGTCTTGCGCTGTAAGCGAGTACAAAGCGATTTTCGGACGCTTGACGTCGAGCCCGGAGCCTCTCACGAAGAGATAAGACAGGCGTATCGCGATCAAACGAAAGTATGGCATCCCGATCGATTTTCGAATGACATCAGGCTTCAGAAGAAGCGGAGGACAAGCTCAAGCAAATTAATCTGGCGTATCAGCGACTTTGCGGAGGCGGACCGTATGAGCCGCCAGTATTGAATCCCCCCACAGAACGGTCTCCATCCGGCTGGATTGCTGTCTTTGCTCTCCGTCGGGCGCTTACGAAAAGCGTGATTGCTATCACAAAGCCCTTCGGGCTCTGGATGGCAAAAACAGTCAACCAAAGCAACAAGCTCTTTCAATGGTGCCTTCGCCAGAGAAGATCGCTAGCTATCGCTACGACCCGCGTTTCTTCTCAGATTTGCTTTAGGCGTCTGGTTTTTACCCACGTAAATCCGAAATTTGGGCTAAAATTAACAATCTGCGCCAGAAGATAATCGAAAAGGCGCATGGGAACAGCGCAAGTGGCCGTAGCCAAGCCATCGCCTACTGCAACAACAGTGCTCTTTCAAAGGAGGCCGCTCACTGCATCTTCGGCGAAGACGGTAGTCCCAGCAGCCCATCCTCCGTCTATTGCCACGAGCTCAAGCCCGCCAATAGCTCGCCTATCAGGAGATGTTTTTCCCTGGAAAACGGCCGTCGCCACAATAGTTTTTTGGGTCGGTGAAGAGAAGGTTACGGGAAAAACGTCGCCACAGCACCAGAGCGTTTGGGACAAGGATTGGCTGACGAGCTTTGGCGGAGTGGACAACCCTGACCCGGCAGCCCGGCATGATTACATCCCGCTTTCGTTCGTGCCAGATCAAAATCCTTTTTACTGTGCGCTGCCATACAACGATGTTGACCAGGGGCGGTTCAAGCCGGAGGCGCCGACTGTCATCCCTTGGTTCAAGCAGGTCCATCCGGAGCCGGGTCAATCTGTGTGCAAGGATCGCTGGGTCGCCATACGCAAGGGGGATCGAATCTGCTACGCGCAATGGGAAGATTGCGGCCCGTTTCGCACCGATCATTTCCAGTACGTTTTTCAGAATGAGCGGCCGACGCCGAACGCAAGTCATGATGCAGGTCTGAGTGTTTCTCCAGCCGTCCGCGATTATCTCGGCCTCGCGCCAGCCGACGTGACGGATTGGCGATTCGTCGAAGTAAGCGATGTGCCTCCCGGCCCCTGGCGTAATTACGGCGAAAACAATCCCTTCGTCATTGGGCGACGCCAACAGAGGTGAACTTTGCCGATCAGAAAAGGTCCGCCAATCCGGCGGCGACGACACCGGCGCAAGCCGGCCAAAGGTGAAAATTCGCACCCGGCTTGGCGATGGCGAATTTGGTTCGGAGGTCCTTTTATGGAGACTCAAACGTTGAATGTCTAATGCGACCCGCTCAAGGCTCCCAGACTCAACCACGAAACGATAACTCGCGATTGCTCAGATACGACCTGATCTTGTCGCCACGAGCTCGATACCTTTGGTCCCCTCCTGCCGCTGTTTTTTAGTGAGGTCTGATCCTAACTGATACTGAGTTCGACCAAGTAGAGTTACTTCCACCGCTGAATGCCCTCACGCGATAGCAATACCAATGCCTTGCCGCCAAGGCAGTATCATTAAATTGGATTATATTTGGCGGCAAAGAGGGTTCTATCGTAACAAATGTTCGCACTGAGGCTACCACCACTGCACCATCCGCCGTCTGTGGCTCAAACCGATCGACATTATGAACATTAAGGCGTTGCTGTTGGGGTAGGTGTCGGAGTGTCGGTCGGCGTTGGAGTTGCGGTAGGCGTTGCTGTTGGGATAGGTGTGGGTGTTGGGGTTGGATTCCCGGCAGCTTGCAGCGGGTGCGGATAAATAAAATCTTGGGTGTATGCAGAACCACCGTTCACCGACGCCGGATAGGCAGAGGTAACCTGAGCGGGAATTGTTCCAGCGGGAATGTTAATTCCAAGATCGAAATAATCGCGGCCCTGATGTTCGGACGGATTCCCGGGAATCGCAGCCGACCAAACAGACGGAGAACCATCATAATTGGTATTGTTCCATTCAAACAGTGGTTCGCTTTGCTGGTGCGGCCATTGCTTACAGTTACACGTTGTATTTTTGGGAACCAACACACCGTTTATGTTCACGTCGCGGATCAGATCACCTTTGCCCACTCCGCCCTGATCAAGAGCGATGTCGATCTTGTGAATCTCATAGCGGTGCCCGGGTCGAATGTTGTGCCACTGACTAGGCCGAACGTCTGGCTCGTCATTCCGCTTGTATGTGATAGTCGTAGACGTGTTGGCTGTGATCACTGATCCATTGAACGGATGTGGCGCATCGAGATCAGTTATGGAATAGCCCACCCACCGACCGGGCATCCAGTGTTTTGTCGTATCCTTAACAACTCCAATGACGGAACCGATGGTAGCGGTGCCGGATTCGAATAGTTGGCCGCCATTCACGTTTACGTCCCATGGATTTGAACCTTGTGCGAAACCCCAGGCAGTCGCGCGGTTAGACTCGCGATAGACGGCGGGATTACCAAGACTCGGATACGTTCCGGGGGGAGCTCCTGTTGTCTCATTGTCGTGAATGATCGCGCCACCGCTGCGTTGTCCGCCGATGAGCGCGCCCAGCGAGCCAATATCGAGATTAAATCGGTTATGATAAAGCATTCGATTACGGGTCCCTCGGATGGGATTTGCTTCAGTTCCATGATTGGCATGGTGGGCATTTTCCCAATGGTTCCATCGGAAGACATATCGCGCTCCATTATGAGCGTCACAACCCCCACCAACGGCAGGCCCGGGCAAACCTCGAATTGTGCAATCTTCAACAAAAAAGAAAAGATCGCTGCCATAATAGGGATAGTCAGCCCACGAACCGTTACCGCGCGATTCGCCACCCCAATTTCCATTCTCGAAATAATAGCTGAACGCATGAGCACCGGCTTCATGAAGATTGTGGTCGGCAAGCCCAAGCACATTGTATGCAAACACGTTATGCGAAATCAGATGATCGAAATGACAATGGTCAAGTCGAATATTTTTATTTTGTCCCTGGCTACCGCTAAGCCCGACGGGCGCATGATTCGGAACAGTGTTTCGGGTAGTTCCGGGACGAAAGGTAATCCCCGTGATTCGGCCAGACTGCGTAGGTAATAGGCTCATCGATATTAATCGACCATCGGTTGAGTCGTCGAGAATAATTGTCTGGTCGTCGGCGTAAGCGGAATTGAACCAAACGTAGCCGGTCTGGTAGGTCATTGATTGCCCCTGAACGGTGATGCCCTTCCTAATCCTAACGACTTGCGTCCAACTGAAAGTGCCGGCCGGCAACATGATCGTGTCGCCGTCTTGCGCTTGTGTATCGTGTATCAATTGGATATTTGCGGCCGAACCGTCGGATTGCCAAACGATCGGAGCCCGCGGGGTTCCGGTGGGTGTAGGCGTAGGCGTAGGAGTCGTGGACTCGGATTTCCGCAAAACACGATCGTATTCGCGCTTGCAATGTTCGAGTAGTGCGAATTTCCTGCGCCGTTGTAAGCACGTACCCTATAATATCTCAACCCACTCGTTCCTAGTGATCTAGATACGTCGTCACGTTCCGACCCACGATGTCTATCTGGTTGAAATTAGAGCCGTCAACGCTTCTCTCGACCTTGAATCCATTCTCGTTAGTGGAATTATCCCTCCATGACAACTCAATGTTTAAACATCCCACGGCACTAGCCCGAAGATTAGACGGTGCCGGGGGCGTGAGCAGCGGTGTAGCTGGCGGTGTCGGCGTTGCCATAGGTCTCGACGTTACACCTGGAGTTAGTGTTAGCGTTGGATTACCCCAACTGCCACCTTGAAGTGGGTGAGGATAACAATAGGGCAGAGTATATTGAACACCATTTACTTGGTCTGTATAGAACAGAAGTCCCTGGCTGGGGGGTTGTGTCAGGCGGAAAACCGTTTCCAAGATTTACATATTCCTGGCCTTCAACTTGCTCTGGGTGTCTAGCACTACCAAACCCTAAATATGCACCTGTCGGAGCATAGGTAACATTCCAATTAAAACAGGTTTCGACTTGCTCATGCGTCCAAAACGGTGTGTTCGTGACAGTGTTAATGGGTTGTCCATTAACGACTCGCACCAGATCGCCCTTTCCACGCCCGTTTTGATCGAGTTGAGTTAAGAGATGGTGAATTTGATATTGGTCACCTGTCTGAAAAATAGTTAGCGGCCCACGATCAGTAGAGCCATAAGGCAGATAATGAATCGTCTGCGCGTCATTATCTGTAATCATAGAGCCTTTTTGGAGGCGCAGATGCCGAACCCTAAAAGTAGCCCAATTCTGTGTCCAATTAGCAGTGGAATCTACTAGGCTCCCTTCTGGTTTGGAGGTGGTAGCAGCCCCCGAAGCAAACAAATAGGGAGGTAGCCCTTCAATAAAGTGGCCGTTCCCATCTGTGTCATTACGATCCCAGGGGCTCGTTCCGTCTGCTGCGCCCCACATTCCACCGCTAGCGCCATACGCCCCGATATCACGATACAAAGCGAGTTCAACGGCGTCACCAGAGCCGGGACGAACGCCTGTAAACCGAATATCATGCCACATATGAGTGCCTGATCGGTTCTGCCCGCCAGGGAGAATATCCCAGTCAAAAATCACATTATAAACCTCGGTGGCTCGCATTCCCCGCGCTAATCCTCCTTCTTCTGTTCCACGCCCCCCAGCATGAACATCATGACAAAAGCTATGGCGTAAGACGTACCGACCACCATCGGTCCCATCGATTACGCCACTGGTAGTATTTGCCCCAGCGCCGACAAGAGTGGAGTCCTCGATGAAGAAAAATTTCTCCGTTCCATAATAAGGATAATCTGCCCATGAACCATTGCCATTTGTTTGTCCTCCCCAGGTTGGGTGATGTATACTAGCAGTCTGAGTTCCACCTGTGCTTTCGAAAAGGCAGTGATCAGCTAATCCATACACCCAACCCTCAATCCAAAGACAGTTACGATACAGATGATCGAAATGGCAATGATCGATTCTGATGTTTCTGTTTGGAGTGTTTCCTACATTGGCAACATGAATTGCTCCGTTCGCTGCCCCCAGTTCGCTTGCTCCTGCTTTAAATGTGATTCCTGTAATCCTGAAACCTTGGGTCGATGTAAAATTGACGGCGTGAATCAAGTCAGGAGCAGTTCGTGGCGTGTTATCAATAATGATTGTGTTGTCCACTGCAGTCTGCCACGTCATCGGAGCACCGATAACTTGGGTATTGCCCTGAAGTGTGATTCCCTTGGTAATATTTAGCGGAGTCGTATACCTGAGCGTTCCACTGGGAAGTGTGATTGTATCGCCATTTTGGGCCTGGTTATCATGTACCCATTGTACGCTCCCCTCCGGGGTAATTGTGCCCTGTCTCCGTTCCGTCTGACGGCCAAACAGTTGCCAAACAGCTAGACGCCGCCAAAAAAAGCGCCGACACCAAGGTGGAAAGAACTTCTTTCATGCGCGTTTGTCGCGTTTGGCAGCTTTCGGCGTCCCTATGTGCCTAGGTTCCCTGGTCTTTGCCGCCGTTTTTGACGTCAACTGTTTAATTGGCGTAGCTTGCATATGGCTATGCGCAGGCGAAAGACTGCACGGGCAGTCGACCGTCTCACCAATTGCTCCAGCTGAGCACTGGGCCTCGACTGCTCTCGAGAATGATCAAGAACAGTGCGCGGCGCGACTTTACTCAGTTCGAGCTAGGGCGATCCCTTTTTCTACTGACCTTGGGGAGACTAAAAGACTACCCACTCTTTCGCGATGGGTCGTCCCCATCTAGCTTCCGTCCAGCACAGGAGTGACAGCCTGTAATCTGCGCGAATGCGCAAAGTAGAGGATGCTTGTGAATATGATTTCTCGACACTTCATAGTTTAGTTACCTTTCATTGTTTGGCCTTTAATTTCCGCCTGGCCGGCCCAATCTGCTCGCGAACTTGCGCCGCATCTCCGGGATGAAGGCGTCATTGTGACATCTCATTTCTGGCCAATTACTCATTTCCTTCGTGGAGAGCGTTTTGCCAGAGTGCGGCTGATGTGTCAAGAGTTCTTTACTATTGTTTTATAGGATTTTTCCCCTATGTTCGTCCAAGGACCTGACAAGCACACCCGTAGCAGCTTCAATCGTGATTCACTACCTTCTCAAAAGAGGGATCAAGAGCCCTGTCATGTCGGTGAGCGCGAAAAAACGCCACTGCGCGAGGGCTGGTTGCTGCTGACGTCTCGTTGTGTAGAGACGCTTCTCAAACTACACGATGAGACAGCGCCGTAGCCATGGGGGCGATTCCCCCTTCTCTCGTGTTGCCGCCGACATACCTCCATCGGGCGGTGGACTGACTGCCTGCGCATTCGGCAAAGCCCAACGAAGACGAGTGAAAGCATGATGAGATTTAGTGGCATCGTTGTTTTGATAAGCGTGAAGCTCAAAAAAAAGCCTGCCTATCAATTAAACTCGCGGACGATCTTCAGCGGCGGCTCGATGGCTGCACGCGGGCGCTTTCGCGCCGGTTGCTCAATCGGGTGCGCGACGCTCAACAACGCCTCGATCATGCGCGGGAAACTTTCCAACGTTGCCTCGTGCACAAGATTGATAGTTACAAGCGCATCCTCCTCCACATAACGCGTGCCTTGCAAGCACGCATGTCCCGCACGAGAGCTCATGTTGCGCCGCAACCGTCTTGTCGATTTACGCCGGCGGCTGATTTCGATAATCGTCATCACCAATCAGTTTGCTTTGCGGCGAAGCCATGCGACCTGTTCATGTGAACATTGCTAAGCGAAATTATGCCAAAGCTTCTTAACGTTGACTGGCCTGCTGTGCGGTGCTGGCAGTTGCGGTGGCCGTCCGCGAAGCTGCGCGTCAAATGGGCATCAGCGAGGACGCGGTGCGACAACGCTCGAAACGCGAAGATTGGATGGCTTCCCCTAAAACGGCGGCTCAACGAGCATTGGCAAAAGCCTGTCACCAGCTTGTCACCAAATGCTCTGTCACCACTTAAACAATAGGTTTCGCGTCGATGATTTACCGTTCCATGCTGTTTCAATACCCCACGGCAAATCGTACTCGGAAGCCTGCCCGGGGGGCCAGCCGCCGGGCACCCTTTCCTCGGGCTGGCGGTAATCAATTTGAGCTACGACTCGCCAGCATTTTTCGCCAGATTCATTTCGTTGATCTTTCGATGAAGCGTGCGGCGACTGATGCCGAGCTTTTTGGCTGCAGCGGTCACGTTGCCATTGGTGGCTGCAAGCGCCTGGGCAATCAATTTTCTTTCTGTCTCGCGCAAGTCGAGCGGACTCGTTTTTTCACCGAAAGCTTGAGCTGAAACTCCGCCCGGCAACTTTTCTCTGACCGCCTGTCGCACGGCCATTGGCAAATCGCGCAATGTAATTTTGGGCCCGGTGGCCATCACGACGCCGTGTTCGATCGCTGTGCGCAGCTCACGGACATTGCCCGGCCAGTCATAAGTTAGAAGCGCGTCCATCGCATCTGGCGTCAGATCGATAAGAGGCTTGTCATTTGCCTTGCAGAAGTGGCGCAAAAATCCCCGGACCAGAATCGGGATATCTTCCTTTCGTTCGCGCAACGGCGGCATCGTGATGCGCACCACATTGAGCCGGAAATAAAGATCGTCGCGGAATTTTCCTTCGCGCACCAGTTGTTCGAGACTCTTATTTGTGGCCGCAATCATCCGCACATCTGCGTGCAACGTTTGATTGCCGCCAACTCGCTCAAATGCGCGGCCCTCGCTCATGACGCGCAGCAATTTGACTTGCGTGCTCGGATCGATCTCAGCAATTTCATCGAGGAAAATCGTGCCGCCGTTCGCCTGCTCGAAGCGACCGATGCGCCGTTCGTATGCGCCTGTGAACGCGCCTCTCTCGTGACCGAACAATTCGCTCTCCAGAAGTTGCGGAGACAGCGCCGCGCAATGTACCGCAACAAATTTCGCCTTGTTGCGACGGCTTAAATTATGGATGGCGTGTGCAGCCAATTCCTTGCCTGTCCCGCTCTCGCCTTCGATCAGCACATTGGCTGATGAGGGCGCGACCTGCCGAATCGTGTCGAGCACTTCATGCAACGTTGCCGAGTCTCCCCAGATGTTCTCGAGGCCGTAACGTTCATCCACTTGTTCCCGGAGCGCGCGATTTTCCTGCTCGAGCTTGCGGCCTTGCACCGCACGCGCGATCAGCAATTCAACTTTATCGAGGTTGAGTGGCTTGGTAACAAAATCGTAAGCACCGCGTTTCATCGCTTCCACCGCGACATCCACCGACCCATAGGCCGTCATCATGATGCAGGCAGGCGGGCGCGGCATTTTCAACGCGCGATCAATCAAGGTCATTCCATCTTCGCTGCCGAGACGCAGGTCGGTGAGAAGCACATCGATCTGCTCGCGCTCAAGCACGTTTATCGCGCCCGCAATATCGGGAGCGACATACACATCGTATTCGTTCTCAAGCAAACTTCGCAACCCGTCACGAGTGTGCTTCTCGTCATCAACAATGAGGACGGTGGGCTGTAGATTCATTGGCTTGGCCACGTTAAACCGTTACATCGTTACAACGGTGCGTCGGGCAGCTCTTCATTTGTAACTTTTGTAACGTTTTTAACTACTTTAACAAGTCGCGGCGGAGCCTTCGGATTTCGTCATTGAAACATCGACACTGCAAAATACGGCCAATTACCCCGGTCAAAGAAATATAGCCATATAGAGGAAATGATTGTATTCTCGCGATCGATGGACCAGCGAATTTTCCATGGGCTGATGTCCATCCTTCTCGCTGGTTCCCCAACCGCTTTCACTGCTGAAGAGTCCACGAACACGGGCAATGAATGGAAACTGTCGGCTCGAGAAAAAGACGTCGCGATCTACAGCCGCCTGCGTCCGGGTTCGCCACTCAAGGAGTTCAAGGCGATCGGCGCGATTGACGCGCCCAACTGCGCCGTCTGCGCGGTGATCGATGACTTTCAGAACTATCCAAAGTTCATGCCGTACACGACCGAGTGCCGGCTCATCAGACGGGATGGCGATTCAATTGTTGGATATCAAAGGCTTTCGCCAAAAATTTGTGCAGACCGCGATTATACGTTGCGCGTTTGGAAGAAGTCATGGCCCACCGCTGATGGGCTTGTTTTCATGAGTCATTGGTCGCCGGCGAATGAACTCGGACCGCCAGAAAAGAAAGACGTAGTGCGTGTAAAAATTTGCGAGGGCAAATGGCTACTCGAGCCCGAGGGTGCGATCAAAACCCGCGCCACGTATTTCATTTACACCGACACTGGTGGATTTATCCCATCGTTCATCGCCAATCGTGTCAGCCTGACGGGAATAACCAAGCTCTTCGCAGCGATCCGCAAGCAGGTTAAAGATCCAAGATACGCTGTTTCGAATCCTGAACGCGCACGACAGTCGGCGGGACTCGGCGAAACGACGGATGAAAAAATAACGAAGCACAACTGACGAATGACGAAGGGGCGCTATTTGAGCTCGATCATTCGACACTGATTCGGATTTTGTCATTCGCTTTTGTCATTTCTGCTAATCTTCACGCGATGATAACCAATCGTTTCCTGCTTATTATCGGCGCCATTGTTGTAACGACAGCGCTTGATCTACCTGCTGCCGAACCCGCACCAGGAACTCCCAAGAAACCTGTTTCAACCAAATATCAGGGAGTGACTGTAGAAGATCCGTATCAATGGCTCGAAAAAGACGACGAGCCCGACGTGAAAGCCTGGTCGGACGCGCAGAATCAGCGGACCATGCAATATCTCGACAAATTGCCGGACCGGGCGGCAATTGAGAAACAATTGACGGAGTGGTACGCAAAAACTTCGCCAAGTTATTCCTCGCTTGTCTCGCGGCCCGGGCTGTTGTTCGTGATGAAATTCCAGCCGCCAAAGCAACAGCCGTTACTGGTTACGCTCACTGTCGGCTGACGACCTCAAATCTGAGAAAATCGTGCTCGACCCAAACGTGCTGGACGCCAAAGGCACAACCGCGATCGATTGGTTTGTCCCTTCATTGGATGGCAAATATGTCGCGGTGTCGCTTTCCAAAGGTGGAAGTGAAGACGGCACGCTTCACTTTTATGAGACCGCCACTGGCAACGCGCTGCCGGATACTATCGCCCATGTCCAATATCCCACGGCGGGCGGCAGCGCAGCATGGAACGCCGACGGCACCGGAATCTATTACACACGGTTTCCCAGAAAAGGTGAGCGGCCCGAAGCTGACCTGAACTTTTATCAGCAGGTCTATTTTCACAAGCTCGGCACGCCCGAGACGGAGGATACGTACTCCATCGGAAAAGACTTTCCGCGGATCGCAGAGATCATTTTGGAAGGCTCGCGCGACGGCCGATACATTCTCGCGTCCGTCGCGAATGGCGATGGCGGCGATTTTGCGCATTACCTACTTGGACCAGAAGAATTCGCCTCAGGCGGATGGAAGCAGATCACAAAATTCAACGATCAAATCAAGGCCGCCCGTCTTGGACGCGATAACGCGCTGTATCTTCTTTCGCGCAACGCCGCACCGCGCGGAAAAGTTCTCCGTCTGCCGCTCGAGACGCCGGAGTTAAGCAAAGCCGTTGAAATCGTTCCAACCGGCGAGCCGGTTATCCAGCAAATCGTACCGGCAGCCGACGCCCTGTTCGTAGGCGATTTGCTTGGTGGTCCATCTCAAATTCGCCGCTTCGGTCTGGCCGGCAAAGGCGAAACGATCATCCCGATTCCAAATATATCTGCTGTGCAGGAAATGGTCGCTCTCGAGGACGGCTCTCTTCTGTTTCGCGACCAGAGTTATACCGAACCGGCAGACTGGTTTCATTGTGCGAAGGAAAAAACCGAGGCTGTGAAAACGGCCTTGCGCAGCACCTCGCCTGTCTCATTTGCCGATATTGAAGTGACACGCGAATTCGCAACCTCAAAAGACGGGACGAAAATTCCGCTCAACATCATTTTCCGCAAAGGAATGAAACGGGACGGGCAGAACCCGACGTTGCTTTACGGCTACGGTGGCTACGGAATCAGTATGTCGCCGAGTTTCGAATTTACGCGCCGGCTTTGGTTCGATCACGGCGGCGTCTATGTGGTGGCGAATATTCGAGGCGGTGGCGAGTTCGGCGAAGACTGGCACAAGGCCGGTAATCTCACGAAAAAGCAAAACGTGTTCGACGATTTCGCTGCTGCGGCCGAATACTTGATTAAAGAAAAGTACACGCGCCCCGAAAAGTTAGCGATCCAGGGAGGAAGCAATGGCGGCCTCCTGATGGGCGCAATGATTACCCAGCATCCCGATTTGATGCGGGCGGTGGTGTCTCAGGTAGGAATTTACGATATGCTTCGCGTGGAGCTTGCACCAAATGGCGCATTTAACGTGACTGAATTCGGCACTGTAAAAAACGCGGAGCAATTCAAGGCGCTTTATGCGTATTCGCCATACCATCACGTTGTCGATGGAACGAAATATCCTTCCATTCTGATGATGACCGGCGCGAACGACGGGCGAGTTGCGCCGTATCACTCACGCAAAATGGTTGCACGCCTGGATGAAGCGAACAAATCCCAGAACCCGATTCTATTGCGGACGAGCTCGAGTGCTGGTCACGGTATTGGAACCGCGTTAGACGAACGAATCAAACAGTTGGCCGACATTTACGCATTCCTTTTTGCGCAACTGGGAATGACAAAAGAAATGACGCAAGGCACGAGTGATCCAGGATGCACAAAGGAATGCCAAGCCCGAATGAGCAGAAATGTCGATCAAGCGCCGTTTGCGCGGCACAATCAGACTTGGCCTTACCCGTGAGTATCTCGATTGGCTGCCGAATCCTGAAGAGGTCTTTAGCCGCAAGCAGGGCGGCTATCTATGGACCAATGTGCGTTTGTCCGGAACGATCGATGACCCCGGAAGATCAGTCCGCGAATTATCGAACTGTTCAAACAATCGCCCGGAGCCTACCTCCGCCTGCTCTTTCGTCAGTTCGAAGGATGGTTGAAAAAGGGATTTGGCGGTGATTAGCCAGCGTGTTGCGCAGAGTCAAGCAGTGAGGGCTTCCTGAAGTCGCGTCTTGTTTTCTCCTGCTTCCAACATTCGAATACGCTTCTCAACGTATGGCAATCGAATCGTAAGCGTGAGGCCTTTGCCCTGGCTGCTCTCGATGGAGAGTTCACCGCCATGCTCGCGCACAATGCGACGGACGATTAACAATCCAAGACCAGTGCCAGACGGTTTGGTTGTGAAATAAGCCTCGAATACGCGGCTCAAGTTTTCCGCCGACATGCCACCACCGGTATCAACGAAAGTGACGATTACGTGTGTATCGTCCAGGTCGGTGCGAATGCGAAGGGTGCCATGGCGTTTCATTGCTTCGAGGCTGTTTTTAATCACATTATAAAACGCCTGCTTCATCTGCCCACGATCCAGTTGAAGCAAAGGCAGGTCAGCGCGCAATTCCTGTTCGACGACCATGTCGCGGTCTTGAATTTCGGGAGTGAAAAAGCGCACCGCTTCCTCAACGATCGTGTTCACATTCTCAAGATGGAGCCGCGGCTGCGACGGCCGGATCGCACGCAGAAACTGGGTGACAATGGAATCGAGGCGGCGGACTTCGGAACGGGCGACATCGATCGATTGCTGAAGTTCCGCCTTCGCACTGTGGTCGAGTTCTTGTGCCTTGCGCTCCATCAATTGTAAATGGATGTGCAGCGAGTTGAGCGGATTACCAATTTCGTGCGCCACGCCGGCCGCCAGCAACGTAAGCGCATTCAGGCGTTCTGACTCGATCGCTTGTTGGGCTGTGCGCCGGCTTTCGGTAATGTCGCGCAGGATCATGACGTGTCCCACCTGCCCCGCGACTGCAGCCGCGGGCCTGCTCGCCTCGCCGTAGCCCCGCGAAGGCGGGTGGCCCGTCTCCTCTCTGACGCCCCGCGCGGGCGTGGTTACATCAACAGCTTCGCGATGCTCGATCATCAACGGCACGATGTAAAAATTGATGAAGCGATTTTCCGGATAAAAAATTTCCATGTCACGACTAAGCGGTCGGCCGCTTTGGGTAAGCGATCTCCAATCGAGGCCGCGAACGCGTTCGTCGAGCCGTTTTCCGATGGCGTCTGCCGCCTCCAGTCCAAACAATTTGCAGGCCGCATCGTTCAAATAAGTGACCCGACCGCTTGAATCGGTCACAATGATGCCTTCATGGATCGCATTGAAAACGGTTTCCAGAAAACCTTTCTCCTGCGCCAGGCGCAGAAAGTAATTTTGGACTTCTTCCGGTCCGATGCGCCCGAGTCGCTCGATTAATTTCTCAAGAAAACCGGCTTTCATAATGTACGTCGCAGCGTCGAGTAATTAAGAAAGTTAGACCAAGACAACGGGAAAGCTCTTTGTCGGTTTTAACTCCGAAAGCTTTCGTGAGCAGGCGATTTAACCAATTCAACTTTTTCCTGCACCGGCCGCACTTCCACAGTCAGCATTTCCACGCGTAGATAATTCAATACGACCGGCGCAAGGATCAAGCCGGGGATGCCCATGAGCCGCTCGCCGATGATCAGCGCGATCAAGGTCAGCCACACCGGGTTCCGAATCCGGTCTCCGATGATTTTACTGTTTAGAAAATATTCCAGTTTGTGGATCACAACCAGAAATACCAACGCGAAAATTGCGAGCTTCAGGGAAACCGTCAAAGAGACGAAGACGATGATCGTATTACTGACCAAGTTGCCGACAATCGGCACAAGACCGCACAGAAAGGTGACCGCAATGAGCAACGGCGCGTGGGGCATTCCAATTGCGATGAGGAAGATCGCGGTCAATCCTGTGTTAACCAATGATATCGTGATCTGCGCGCCCATGACCGTGGCGAAGCTGCGATAGAAATCGCGGAATCGCGTCGAAACTTCATCGCAGCAAATGGAGTAGAGATTGTTCTTCACGCGATGAGTGCCGCGGTAAGGGTCGAGGCCTGTTTTAATGAACAGGCTCCCGGCTGCGACAATTCCAAGCACACTGAAAGCCAGCACCGCGGTCGCGCTTCTGGCAAAATTGGCGACGTTTCGCAGGTAATTCGCTTCCTGTCCAAGCGCGTCGATGACCACCTGTCTCAGACTTTCAAAATCAGTGAATGGTAACTCGATCTGGCGCTTCTGCGCCCAGGCACTCGCTGAGGGGATGGAAGTATCAGCCACATCCGGCAACGCCAGAACAGCCGCACGAGTGAGAAAGACTGCTCCAGTGCCAATCCCGGCCACTACAACGCCAAACAAGATCAAAGCCAGCCACTTTCTTTTTGTGAGAAAATAAAGCTGGCGCAACGCAAAGTAGGAAAACAAGACGACCAGTAGCGGCACACCAAGATGCAGAAGACCTGCAAGAATAATTGTGGCAGCGAGGACGCCATAGGAAAGCCGCGTGGGGGTGATCATGAGTAGCCTGGTTCCTCAAATGTAGCCCCAACCGTCCGCGTTCGCCATAAGACGAATCCTCCGTGGCGGACTTGCACCGGCGAAAATCACAAGGCGGGAACCTCGCGCGTTGACCCGGTGATCGGCGAGCCAATGCGAGGTCCCTCTCTTCGCTCAGGATGACAGGTCGAGACTACGCGGCCTGTCCGGTTTCTTTTTCAGCGCGTTCTTTCAGAGCGGCCTTGCGCGAAAGTTTTACTCGGCCTTTGTCGTCAATGCCGATGCACTTGACCCAAATGATGTCGCCCACCTTGGCAACGTCTTCGGTCCTTTTCACGCGAAAATCCGCCAGCTCGGAAATGTGAACCAGTCCGTCCCTACCCGGAAACACTTCGACAAACGCGCCGAATTCCTTTGTCGAGACTACACGTCCCTGATACGTCTGCCCGATCTCGATTTCGCGCGTCATGCCACCGATAATTTCCTTCGCGCGTGCCATGCTCTCACCGCTGGTTGCATAAATGTGCACCGAGCCGTCGTCTTCAATATTAATTTCAGCGCCGGTCTCCGCGACAATACCCTTAATGGTCTTGCCGCCGGGTCCGATGAGCGCTCCGATCTTCTCCGGATTAATTTTGATCGTCTCGATCCGTGGCGCGTACTTCGACAATTCCGGCCGCGGCTTATCCAGTGCGCTGCGCATGATGTCGAGGATTTTCGAGCGCGCTTCTTTCGCGCGTTGGATCGCTTCCGCCATGATCTTGTGGCTGATACCGGCAAGTTTCAGATCCAACTGAAACCCAGTGACGCCCGCGTCCGTTCCGCAAAGCTTGAAGTCCATGTCCCCAAAATGATCTTCGGAACCGATGATGTCCGTGAGCAATTCGTAGCGTTTCAATGCTTGATCGTCGCCGCGCTCGGTCACCAGCCCGATTGAGATTCCGCTAACCGGCGTCTTTACCGGCACGCCCGCATCCATAAGCGCCAGCGTTCCCGCGCACACGCTCGCCATGGAAGTCGACCCATTTGATTCCATAATCTCGCTCGATATGCGGATGGCGTAACGAAAATCGTTTTCGTTCGGCACAATCGGTTCCAGCGAACGCTCCGCGAGCGCACCATGGCCGATCTCGCGGCGCCCGGGTCCTCCCGTCCGTCCCGTTTCCCCCACGCTAAATGGCGGAAAGTTGTAATGCAGAATGAACCGCTTCGATTGTTCGCCGCCGCCGTAGGCATCCAGCATCTGCGCTTCCTCGATCGGCGCCAGCGTCGCGAGCGCCATCGCCTGAGTTTCGCCACGCTGGAAAATGGCCGAGCCGTGCGCACGTGGCAGAACGCTCACTTCGCAACCGATCGGCCGTAGATCCTGGTAGCCGCGACCATCGACCCGTTTCTGTTTTTCTAAAATGCTGACGCGAAACGCCTTTTTCTGGACGTAATCGAATGCTTGTGAAATCGCAAAGGGATCGGCCTCCGGATGTTTTTCCAGGATCGCCGTCTTCACTTCCTCACGCAATGCATCGACTGCCTTGGCTCGCGCCACTTTGCCTTCGGTGTAGAGCGCGCCTTCGATGCGGTCGCCGGCAACGCGGTAGGCGATATCGAGCATTTCCTGGTTTACTAGAAGCAACTGCGGCTCGCGTTTGGGTTTGCCGACCATCGCGGCCAGTTCCCTTTGAACGTGAATCATTTCGCGCGCATGCCCATGCGCGAATTCGAGTGCTTTAACGAACTCGGCTTCCGGCAGTTCCCTTGCTGAACCCTCGATCATGATTACATCATTCTCGTTGCCGACATAAACAAGATCGAGATCGCTCTCGGCCCGTTGGGTGTGCGTCGGGTTCGCGACGAATTCGCCGTTGACCCGGCCAACGCGCACGGCTCCGATCGGACCGGCAAACGGAATATCCGAAACGCACAGCGCAGCCGATGCGCCGTTCATCGCCAGAATGTCAGGATCATTCTCGCCGTCGGCGCTGAGCAAAATCGAGATGATTTGCGTGTCGTAAAAGTATCCCTGTGGAAAGAGCGGCCGCAGCGGCCGATCGATCATGCGCGACGTGAGCGTTTCCTTTTCCGTGGGACGACCTTCGCGTTTGAAGTAGCCGCCCGGAAATTTTCCAACTGCTGCCGCTTTCTCGCGATAATCGACCGTCAGCGGAAAATAATCCTGGCCTTCTTTGATATTTGTAGCCGACACGGCGCTGGCGAGCACCATGGTGTCACCACACGTGACGACGACTGCGCCGTCGGCGAGTCTGGCAATTTTACCGGTTTCGATTGAGATGGGAGTGGCCCCAATTTGGGCCGTGACCTTCTGTTGCATTTTACTTTTCCTGGATGTGCAATTCCAGGCCGGTCACCCTGACTGTAGGTTTTAAACCCGCACGAGGACCGTTCGCCGCGGCGAACGCCACGATCCGAATCTAAAACCTAAAATCCGAGGTGATCACTGCACCTGGAACTGCTGGTTATTCTATGTTTTTAATTTGGTTACGGCTTCGAGCAGTTCAAACAGTTGGACGCGAACGCGGGGTCCGCGTTATTTGCGCAGGTTCAGTTTGTCCGATCAGTTCTTTATAACGATCGGCTTTTGTTTTGCTCAAATAATCGAGCAAACTCCGGCGATGCGCGACCATCTTTAGCAGGCCGCGTCGCGAAGAGTGATCCTTCCGGTTGATCTTAAGGTGTTCGGTTAAATGCTCGATCCGGCGCGTAAGAAGTGCGACCTGCACATCCGCGCTGCCGGTATCTTTCTCATGCAACTGGAACTCCTTGAGATTCGACGTTTGGTTGCTCTCTGCCATAACGAAGGCGCTAATCTAGACGAAGACCGCATTTTGGCAACCCATGCGCTGAAGCCTCGCGCCGAGGCATCTGTATCAGTCATGCCGCGTCGCGTTCGCGTTTGCCGTCGTACCACAAACGCAGTCTGGCGCGCGACCGCGCCATGCGGGGCCCGCCGAGGATCATAATAAAGAGTGTGCCAAGAATTTCTTTGGCGGGATACATGCGCAACTTCCGGCCCGACGTGACAACGGGCTCCCGCAGTACCGTGAAACGGCCAAGTTTCCTTAGCGCGAGGCTAAAATAAACTTCTTCTCCCGGCAAAGTATTGCTCATCGAAACCGCCAGTTGCCTCGAAATTGCGTCGTGTGGTAAAAAGAAACGCGCCTGCTCCGAGATTGAGGCCAAAATAAAGGGTGCAGAACGCGTATAACAGAATGCGGCTCCACAATGGGATGAATCCATCCATGACTCCGCGCGCGCCGCCGCCAGTGTAACCCGCCTCGAGCAGAGCCATCGCTTCGGTAACGTGGGTCTGATTGATTCGCGTATCGGCGTCAACGAAAAACAGATATTCACCCTGAGCTGCGCGCGCGCCGGCGTTTCGGGCAGCCGCAATTTGCCGTCGGTGGATCGACACGACTCGGGCACCACCTTGCTCGGCGATTTCTGGCGTCGCATCTGTCGATGCATCATCGACCACGATGATTTCGAACGGCTGAGACAAACCAGAAGTTGCAGCGCGAATTGCGGCGAGCGTCGAGGGAAGCTCTGCCTCTTCGTTGTATGCGGGAACGATAAATGAGATCATTTATTCCTACTTCTTGAGATTCCCTGGCGTCTTTTGATCATACAAGAAATTGTAGGGCATTTTCTGTGAAACGCCGAACTAATTAAATTGGCGTCTGACACAGACGCCCTACAAATCGGAAATCCGATGAATCGCTTGACTTGTCGTCTCCAAAATCGAGATAGCAAAATGGTCGTCCGTTTGCTTGTGGCTCTCATTGCCTCCTGGTCGTTGCTTTCGGGTTGCGCGGACACAAAACAGGCTGCGCAGGCAGACTCTAATTCCATCCTTAGCGAACCGGAGAGCGACCACGAAGTGCACGGGGAAGTTGGCGCGATGTACGGTCACAGCCTCAGATAAGGCTGCGGCCATTCAGCGCGGGCACAACGACATCAAGTTTCTACTTAGTCTTCGCGTAGAGCAGTGAATCGAGAAGCTTTCCGTCTTTGATGACGTTGTTCTTGAGACGGCCTTCGAAAATGAAACCGGCTTTTTCCAGCACACGCGCAGACGCCGGATTGTTTGCGAACGGTTCGGCGTAAACTCGGCGAAGCGGAAAATTGTTGAAGCAAAAATCCGTGAAGGCCGCTACCGCTTCACTCATGATGCCGAGTCCCCAAAAGCATTCGCCAAGCCAGTAACCCACTTCCGCGGTATGCCGGTGCACATCTTGACCGAGACGAAAGCCAATGCCGCCGGCTGCTGCGCCGTCAACCTCGATGCAAAAATTCTTCAACGGCTGCTCAGCAATCGACTTTCGCAAGAATTCATGCGCGTCATCGACGCTGTAGGGATGTGGGAGACGATCACGTAGCGCAAGCCAGACCTTGCGATTGTTCGCATGCTTTGCCAGCGAGTCCGCGTCATCCAATCGCCACGGACGAATCGTGCAGCTCTTCAGGACCAGCTGCATCGACTATTTGGCGTCGAACGACCGGCTCACTCGCAGAAGATGGGCGAAGGCGAATATCGCCAATGCGGCGCTCGCGACCAAAACCCATCCCATGATGGCGAAGCCTTGAACTGGCCCTTGGACGAACATGTTTTGCGGTGCCATCGCACTGAAGACGCTCAACAGCTTTTCGGAATATGTCGATGCGATACCTTCCCAGATGGGCCGTCCCGACAACGCTTTCCATGCAAACTCGGGTTGATGAAAAAAGTAAGTCGGAACAAGGAGAAGGTCGCCAGCAGCATGCGCGATCATCACCGGTATTAGTGAACGCGTCGCATACGCCAGCAATCCTAAAGCTATACTCGCAGACATTTGAAAAGGCAGATGCGTGATTGTGATTCCATGATCCAGATGAGCGATCCAAAACATTATCCCTACGATTAATATTGCCGGCACAATTCCGTAGGCCTCTTCGAGTGGGCCCTGCATATACCCGCGGAATGACATCTCTTCGGTAACACCCGCAATGATGACGATCGAGAGTAGCGCTCCGATGACTGTCGGCAAAGGAAGGGACGAAAATGAAATTGGAATCGATGGGGTGCGAACCGGCATCACGCTCGGAGAGAGCAATCGCAGCATGATCAATGCAACGATTCCAAATGCCATCGCTGGAATCGCCGCGCGCCAGATCTTTGCTGATGGCACCGAAGCACGCGAAAACTTGCGACGCGCTCCACGGGTCGCCGCAGGCGGACCCCAGCCTGAGAAATACGCTGCATACAATCCCAAAACAACAAGCGTAATCGGAAATGCCCAGGGTATTTCTGGATGAAACCTCAGATTCCCAAGCAATGGCAGAAAAGTTACGGTCGAACCGATCTCAAGAAGCAGAAAGCCCAACACGATTGCTCGCACAATGATGGGGAGCCAATTCCACGCCGCTTTGAGCCACGATAGCATCGTGCTGCGGAATTTATTTCAACAGCGAAGGGCTTCGCCAGACAATTCACCGCTGAATCGCCTATTTCGTTTTTGCATAGAGCAGTGAGTCCAAAAGTTGCCCGTTTGAACGCATTGTTTTCAGGAGTCCTTCCATTACGAAGCCGCTCTTTCCAGCACACGACCGGACGCAGGATATTACCTCGTGTCGAATTTGATGCCGGCCTTCTGCACTTCGCCATAAGGTAGGAGCCAGACAAGCGATTCATCGTGAAGATCGACAACCTGGATCCGGTTGCCCCACGGATCGCGAAAATCGCACCGGAACGGCGGCTCTAGCTTGAGTTTGTATTTTTCCGTGAGTTTCTTTCGTACTTCTGCCAGCTGCGCTTCATCGCGCACCATGATCCCGAAATGGCGAAGGTTTGCCGACTGTACCTTTTCTACTTCGAAAATCGCGAGGAACTGATGTTCGCCCAATTTGAAAAAGGCGTCGCCTTCGCCGCCACGCATCTGTTCGAGATTGAAAACGTCCTTGTAAAACGCCACTGCCTGCTCGATGTCGTCGACCTCGATGGCCACGTGATTGCATCCATAAACTTGCACGCTCATATGCCAGTTTAGCCGAAATAGAAGCTGTGCGCCTCGCGCTTTTTTATGGGACGGGGTTGCTTCGCGGGATTGTAAAGAATGAGCCGTTCAGCGACACTCCGCGGAACCGGGTCTGCGTACTTCAAGAAGATTACTCGAACGATGCGCGATGCAATTCCAGTAGCGGTGAATCAAAGGCGTTCCAGCGCTGAGCCGATTGTAATAATTCTCTTCAGCGCGGTAGCGCTCCTCGTCCATCTCCTGACAATCGGGCGCTACGGTTATTTTCGTGACGAGCTCTACTACATCGCCTGCAGTCGGCATCTCGCTTTCGGATATGTGGACCAAGCTCCGTTGTCGATCGTGCTGCTGCAACTGAGCCAGATCCTCCTCGGTAACTCATTGTTTGCGATTCGTCTTCTTCCTGCGCTAGCAGGAGCGGCGACGGTTGCAATCACAGGTTTGATCGCACGTGAACTGGGCGGACGCGGATGGGCGGTTGCGCTGGGCTGCGCGGGCTCGCTCTGTGCGCTGTTCAATTTGGCTGTCGGCAACTTCTTCTCCATGAACGCGTTTGAGCCGCTGTTCTGGATCGGATGCATTTATCTGGTAGTTCGAATTATCAATGGTGGCTCACCGATCCTTTGGCTTTGGTTCGGCGCTCTTCTAGGACTCGGTCTCGAAAACAAACATTCTACGGCGTTTTTCGGCGCTGGCATTTTCGTCGCGCTACTGCTCACGCCGGAGCGCCGCCATTTCGCTGAAAAATGGATCTGGTTCGGTGGTCTGATCGGGTTCGCCATCGCGTTGCCGAACATTCTATGGCAGCTGCAAAATCATTGGCCCACGTACGAACTGTTGAACAACATTGCTCACAGCGACAAAAACGTCACCCTAAGCCCGGCACAATTCATCTTGCAGCAGATTGTTTTCATGAATCCGGGAACGCTTCCGCTGTGGCTCGCTGGCTTGTGGTGGGTGTTCGCGTCCCGCGGCGGCCGGCGCTATATGGCGCTTGGAATCATCTACCTCGTCATGCTCGCCGAGTTCATCATTTTGCATGGCAAAAGCTACTACCTCGCACCCGCGTATCCGATGCTTCTTGCAGCGGGAGGCGTGGCTGTAGAGCGCGTTTTCGCTAACCGTTTGAAATGGTGCAAACCGGCATTGCTGGTTGCAATGCTCGCGACCGGCGCGCTACTTGCGCCACTGGCCGTACCAGTTTTGCCGCCCGGCAAACTGGTCGCGTACATGCGAGCCATTGGCCTGCAACTGCCGCGTACCGAAACTTCGCATACCGCTCCGCTGCCGCAGATTTTCGCCGATCAATTTGGCTGGCAAGAAATGGTCGCATCGGTCGCACACGTTTATCATCACTTGCGTCCCGAAGATGAGAAGCGCGCTGCCATCTTCTGCCAAAACTATGGCGAGGCTGGAGCAATTGATTTCCTTGGTCCCAGGTTTGGGCTGCCACCGGCGATTTCCGGCCATCAGAATTATTTTCTCTGGGGACCACGGGATTGGACTGGCGAAGTTGCGTTGGTGCTTGACACGCGAGACGACGATGAGCGCGAGCAATTCGCCTCAGTCGAAGATTTGGGCCAAATCGTGAGCAGTCCGTGGGCGATGCCTTTCGAGCGGCGGACGCATATTTACCTCTGTCGCGATTTAAAGACTAACGTGCTGGAAGTCTGGCCACATGTAAAAAAGTGGCTTTGAGCTCCGAACACCTTCGAGGCTAATCGCGGACCGTATTCATCCCGTGTCGCACGATCCGGTCGATTAATTGCGGGTAAGGCAAGCCGGCTTTCGCAGCTGAAAGCGCAAAGTCCTCGTCGTTCGCGAGAATTGGATTCGGGTTGGCTTCGATGAAATAAACTTTGCCGTCTGCCGTCAGCCGCAGGTCGATGCGCGCGTAGCCGCCAATGGTGAGCAGACGATAGATGCGTTTGCAGGTCTCCTCGATGTGGCTCACGAGTTGCGGATCGAGGTCTTCGGCGAATCGATTCTCCAATCCCCAGCGTTTGCGGTATTCCTCATCCCATTTCGCCTTGAAGGTCGCAATCTTTGGTTCGTTAGGCGGCACTTCGCGAAAGACCAGTTCGCGAATAGGAAGCACTGTTAGTCGCACGTTGCCCACTAAACCTACATAGAGTTCGCGGCCGTCGATGTATTCCTCGGCGATCGCATCGCTGTTATATTTCTCATGAATAAAAGCCACGCGCTCGCGGAACTGCTCGTCGGTATCGACGAACGACGCCTGCGAAATCCCATAAGACGCCTCTTCCTTCACCGGTTTTACCACGAGCGGAAATTTTGGCTGCTTCAGACGCGCGATCCGCTGCCCGCGCGGAATGACCACGAAATTCGGTACGTGAATGCCGTGATAGTGCAGAATCTTTTTTGAGATGCCTTTGTGCTTGCAAAGCGTGAGCCCGGTCGAGCCGCAGCCCGTGAACGGCAGGCCTTGCATTTCGAAAAATGAAACAATGTTCTGGTCGAATTCAGACTTGTTCCTGAATTGTTCGACCAAATTGAAAAGGACATCAGGCGCGAATGTCTCCAGTTTTTGTCGCAGCAGATCGACATCGTCGTAAATGGCAAGGTGCTCGGCCATGTGGCCCACCTCGCCGAGCGCGGCCGTGACGTCCGCCTCGGTCTTCCATTCCTTCGTCTTCAGCTCGTTCGTGAAATCCTGATCGACGGTTGTGGGACTTGTGCCGTCGAAAAGCACTAGCACTTTGAGTTTCTTTTTCACGTTTTTGTCGCGTTTTGTCATTCCGAGCGAAGTCGAGGAATCTCTACGATATTAAATCATTAAGCGGTAGTATTAGAGATGTCTCGACGATGCTCGACATGACAATGCAGCTGGTCATTTGGTGCGCTTGAATTTCCCGGTGAAAAGATAATTCATCACCAGCGTGGTGATAAAGGCGGAAACGCGAAAATCCTGTTGCGGATCATCATTGAGCACGTGAAGCCCGAGCTGATCGCATCGGCGTGTCAGCCGGGCGAGAAGCTGGTTCACCCGGAACTTTTTCTCGTTTGTCCATTGGCAGATCGCGTTCAATAATCGCCGCCGCCGCCGTTGCAGATACACGCTCGCTTTGATTCCCGCCGGCGCTGCGAAAAGCTGCCGCAAATCGGCGTCGTAGAAATCTGGATACGCATCCTCGTAAAGCTTGCGTTTGCGCGCGTAGTAGGTCTTGAGTTTGATGTTCAAACAATCGTAATCAGCGACGCGATACTCGGGCATGTGGACCGGGGGCTTGCCGGCTAGCGAGCGCATTAAGTCATCGACATATTCCAGTTTTTGGAGCGCTCGCCATCCGCGCGTAACGCTTGCGCCAGTCGAGCCCGGGCGTAAGCCAGACTGCGAAAGTCTCCGCGAAATCTTCGTCTGGATGGCTCTGCGCGTACCAGTCTTCAAGATGCATAACATAACTGCGGCTGAACGGGCGCGGCCGGTAAGTGTCCGGCGTTTCCTCGCGCGAAGTTTGCCCAAAGAGCTCCTGCCATTTCTTCTTCCGAGTAAGTCGGTACGCATACATGTAAGCGTGACCCGCTTCATGTCGCATTAACTTCATGAACCACTCGGCCGTCCCTCCCTCGACCTCGAGCATCATAGTCCGCTCGAGCGCGCGCAACCGATCATGCACGAGAAAAAACGGGACGAAAATGGCTGGGATGCCAATTGGCACAAACCATTCGTCACCGACATGGCACGACGGATGAAACACGAGTCCACGCGCCGATAGTTCATCATATAACTGCCGGATGAGCGGTTCGAGCGCGGTACCATCAAGACGTAATCCGAGTGTGGAAATGCGGTGCTCAAGAAGTTCCTGGTCGCTGAGTGAAGCCCAATTGGCCGCCTCCATTTCCGGCATGGTATCAGTCTCAACGGACGTGGCAACCGTCTCGCCCGTTCGTTAGGCCCAAGCGGCTCTTCATTCGGCGTTGGACCGCTGAAGGCCTGCCACGCCGTTGTCTTGCGAAGGCGGGTTGAGCATTGAACCTTTGCTTTCATGCACGACATCTTTCGAATCCATCGCGCCACGGTGCAAGATGCCGACATCATCGCGTGGCATCGTGCGCGAATGTTTCAAGACATGGGCGACGTCTCCGATGACGCCTTTGAAATTCTGCGCGCGAAAGCGCGTGTGCGACTGAAGGAATGGCTCGAGAGCGGCGACTACATCGGTTGGCTCGCGACTCCTGCCGATAAGCTGAAAACGATTGTTGGCGGCGCCGGCGTTCAGGTGCAACCGATCCTACCGCGCCCGCTCAATTCATCAACAATTGGCGAAGGCCGGCAGGGAACGATTGTGAATGTTTTTACCGAACCGCGATGGCGACGGCGTGGAATCGCCGGCCTGCTCGTTAAAGAGATCATCACTTGGTCGAGGAACGAGCAGATCGACCGTCTGTTACTTCACGCGTCGGACAAAGGCCGCTCAGTTTACGAACGGCTCGGATTCATCCCTGGCGAGGAAATGTGTTTCGTCGGCGTCTCTTAATTGTTCCGCTCGAGCGCCTCCAATCAGCGGCTTCCATCTCGCGTACGTTATCACTTCCTTTTGCTCCCGACGGTCACCGAAGTCGCGCGGGTTCAGCTTTTCTTGCGGGTGATCGTTTGACAAGTCGCTCAAGTGGTCTATAGAGAGGGCCAGCTCGCCGCGGCGAGTCGTTGTCACAAGTCCGCGCGTCCCCCAAGGGCTAGCGCGCCGGGGCTGTTTCGAATCCGAAGTAGAAGCTGCATTCCTGCGGCTTTCGGCATCGAGAATAGGGTGCTCCACACGAGACTCGACAACATCGGGGCAACCCTGAAACACCATGAAGCTATTTTACACGATCATATTTTTCTCATCGTTGGCATCGGCCGCTTTCGCGCGCGAGGAATCGATCCTGGCACGTGTCACCAGTTACTGGGCAGGTGAGGGCCCTAAATACGCCAGTACCGGTCAACGACTGCGCGCCGGACATTGCGCTGTCGATCCAAAGCGAATTCCGTACGGGAGTAAAGTTGTCTTCCCGGATCGCGCCTGCACGGCGGTCGACACAGGGCCGGCGGTCGTTAGTCGCAAAGCCGCTCGTCTGTGCGGGCGGACTGCGAGCCAACTCAAGGCTATCGTGATCGACCGATTTTTTGAAACAAAGCGAGAGGCGACCGCGTGGACGAACACGCATCCCCACTTCATGACGCTTCAAATTGTCCGGCCCGGATCTCACCCAGAACCGGCCGAGACCTGATTAAGCGGAAAAATATTCGTAATCGCTTCTCCCACGACGATAGAGACTTACAGCTGAGATCGCAGGCGGCCACTGGACAAACACGGAAAAGGCTGTACATGAAGAGCCGATGAAATTGATCAACGCGCCGATTCGCGCTGCCCGCCGGGGCGGGCGAGCGGCATAGAGGCTCGTTAGATTTCCGCCAAGTTGGAGCCCGCAATTCGCGGCACCCCAGTGGTTGAATCTCACACCACGCGCGGGTTTTTTCTCCGCCGGTATCCCGAACCGACTTCGGCCATCACACTTAACAATTTAGAAATTTATGAAACCAACACCTCAAATTAGCCACACGCAGTGCGTCTCGCGCCACGACAACCGCGCACGGCGCAGGCATCCAAGTTTTCCATTAACGGATTACAACTATCGTCCGACAGCGAAAAACCAGGTGAGTTCCTCCGCGGGTGGGCCAGCCACAAAGTTGCCCGCCTTCTACAAATTAAGCGGTGAATTCTTTGCCGCAGAATCAAGCCGGGATTACATCGCCGAGCTTTTCTTCTTCATTCTGATCACTGGCATTGCCGCCTGGCCGATCATGTCCATGCTCATCGCAGTGACCCGCCTGATCAGGAATTACTAACGGGGTCAACGCCGGGGCAGCGCTAAAATTACTCCGACCGCTTCAGCGGCTAGGACTAACCTGGGTCGACGCCTCCAGCAGCGGTGCGGCGGACGTGGCGCCGATGATGCGATTGATTCAGGATCGTTGGATCCCTGCAGTCGGCGAGAAAATTACAGCTTGGCGTAAACGCCCAGCAAAGGACGACGCGATGGCGTTTTCGACCGGAAATCGCTAACAAAACCGTCCCGCGTGCGCAGCTCAACATGACCGACGCTGCGGGCGGTACCATACACTAGCACTGAACCGACCGGCGCGGAGAACGGATCTGACACAGGAAGTCTCTTGAATCCATAATTACTGACGAGCTCTGATGCGGCGTCCCTGGCGAGCTCGGTTTTCGGGCGGGAATCGATAACACCAGAAGCAAGCAATGCGTCTTTTACGTAATGCCAGCATCTCGAGCGCGAATGCGCATGAGCGCGTTCCTGCGCGATGGTGGCAGCTTGCGTTAATCTGCCGTCGATGTGCCGATCGATCTTACCATACGGGTAAACGATCTGGTTGGGATAATACTGCGTGATGACAGGAACGGATTCGTTTTTGCCCCCAAGGGTCTTGAAGCTAAACCGCGAATAGGGTTGTGTGGTATTGCTTACGGATTGTTGGCCCATCGGCCGCACTGGCTCTATCGCAAAGGTTCGCCCCGACTCTTTGGCGATTGCTTGCGACGGCTTTTGCGTGATCGCGCTCGCCGGCTTTTTCGTCATCGCTTGCGTCGGCTCTTTGGCGATCGCTTGCTCTGGCTCTTGCTTGACGGGTTTTGTCGGCTTCCTCGCGGTAGCGGGCACTCGCTTTTTCGTGATCGCTTTTATCGGCTTATCCGGGGCACTCGGTGCCGACTTCTGCGTAATCACCTGAACCATGTCGTCCGCCTTCTTTTGATCGTGACTCGCAAGGTCCAACGTTGGAGGGGCCAACGCCTGCGCGCGAAGCGCTGCGCTGGAAATGACAAAAAGCGATGCAGTTGCGAATGCCCAGAGGGCACGTCGTTTCTCCACGAAGGCGAGGTTATGCCGGGAATCGTGCCGCTAGGCAAGCTTTTTTTTCGATTTTTTTTGAGAAGTTCAGCCGCCCAAAAACCGGTCTGCCGGAAAGCAGCGGCCGCTATCTTTAGCGTCTCGCACGCGTCCTCCCGAGGGACTAATCGTAGGGAAGATAATCCGGCCCAAATTGAGGTGGAGGAGCGAACATCTCATCGCGCTGGGTTGGAAGGCGGCGATGCCTGCGCGGAGCGAATTGATTTTGGTCCGAGTCGGGCGCGACAATCCTCGTGCGGCCCGAGGGCAAACGGTAAATTATCCTTCCGTCGGACGTAATTCCTAGCATTCGGACGCGCATCGAACCCTGGCGAGGCGACGATGTCGAAGCCACGCGTTTCTTTTTGCTGAGCGAACTCGACTGACCGGTAGTGGGCGGTTGTGCAGCCTCTGAGCCTTTCGGGGATGCCGTTACAGCCTCGCTCTCAGCGGAGTTTTCCGAAACCGGGCCCGGGGAAGCGGCCACGAAAGCGTCCGGCGTTGCCGCGGCCTGCGGTTGTCCGTTCGATACCTGGCTCTGTTGAAGATCCGGGGATGGAGCCTGAGACGAATTGGGAACTGCCGCAGTGTCCGTCGCTGGTTGATTCGCGGACCCAATAGCCGCATTTGCCGCCTGTGCTAGCACAGTCGCAGGCGCTATTGGCGTGGCAGCATTTTGGACCGCGGCCGGCGCTGGTGAAGATTCGGGAACCCCAACCAAAACGCCAATCGACTTTGTCTCGCGGGCCCGGTGTAAGATTTTGCCAGTCGGCCCCGGCAACAGGATCGGAGCAAGCACCATTGCAGCCACGACGAGCGCACCAAACGCCAATGCTGTTCGCAGCAAACGCCGCGGCCGAGGCTGAGTCATCCGCGGAATCGTTGTCCTGAACGGGATGCCGTAGCGGTTGGCCAGCGCGAGTCGCCGTTCAGTTTTCAGCAGGCAACTCCGAATCATCTCTCCAAGCACCACCAGGTCTTTTGGATGTTTATCCGGATTGGGATGCAGTATCTGAGCGAGCAAATTCCGCAACGGTTTTGGAAATCCGGAAAACTTCAAAGGATGTCGCACCGCCTCTGCTGAAAGCGCAACGCCGGTGAGAAGAAAATACATTATCCCACCGAGCGAATAAATCTGTGAATCCAAATCCGGTGTCCGATGCTCTCGCCTGGGTTGCCCGGATTCAGCGCTCGCAGATCCTGCTGCGGAGGGTGCTTGTTGTGACGCTGCTTCCTTTGGTTCCAGTTTGGCCGCCCCACCAGGAAGTGGAGCCTCGACCGTCGCCGGGCTTTCGGCATCACTCGTCAGTCCGGCCAACCCGAAGTTGGTCAACTTCACCAGTGGCCAGCCGCCTTCGGGAGTCTGTCCGGGCACCACAAAAATATACGCGGGCTCAACGGGCGGATATGGAAGCTTATGAAAGCCAGCAGACGAGAGCACGCTCACGATTTGTTCCGCCACGCGCAACGTGGCGTCAGCCGGCATTGGGCCGTGCTGGGCAACCCACGCTGCAAGCGTTTCGCCTGGCAATCTCTCAGAGACGTAGACGTAATCTTCGCCTTCGCGTCCAAAATCAAAAACCTTGGCAATATTAACGTGACGCAGTCTCTGCACAGCGCGCGCCTGGTCTTCGAATTGCTCCCGGACGGCCGGATCGATGCTTTCTACTGGGACTAGCGTCAGGACAACCGATTCGCTGGATCTTTCGTCCACGGCCTCGTAAGCAACCGCGCCGCCGTCTCGGCCGAGCTCATTCGGGGTCCCATCATAGCCAAGGCAGACCCGGTAATGCTCAAGGAAAGTTGTGCGCTCCATAACCCAGCCCCATTGTCCACACCAGGGACCATACGCGCCTCATCATCGATCATTCAACCTTAATTTTCTCCGCAAGTTGCTTTGCAGAAGCGCAATCAGACTTGAATTTTGGACATTGCGCTTGAATTGAAAATCGCCAATCTAAAATCGCAAATCCTGGTACTCCGTGGTGTAACGGTAACACAGCGCCGAAAGCTTTCGGGGTTATTCTTGATTCGAATGCAAGTTTCCTCCGGCATTTTGCCAATTGCGGTTTGATCCAAAATGGCCAATCTAAAGTCTTCCTTTGGGATACCCCGTAGTGTAACGGTAACACAGCCCCGAAAGCTTTCGGGGTTATTCTTGATTCGAATGCAAGTTTCCTCCGGCATTTTGCCAATTGCGGTTTGCTCCAAAATGGCCAATCTAAAGTCTTCCTTTGGGATACCCCGTAGTGTAACGGTAACACAGCCCCGAAAGCTTTCGGGGTTATTCTTGATTCGAATGCAAGTTTCCTCCGGCATTTTGCCAATTGCGGTTTGCTCCAAAATGGCCAATCTAAAGTCTTCCTTTGGGATACCCCGTAGTGTAACGGTAACACAGCCCCGAAAGCTTTCGGGGTTATTCTTGATTCGAATGCAAGTTTCCTCCGGCATTTTGCCAATTGCGGTTTGCTCCAAAATGGCCAATCTAAAGTCTTCCTTTGGGATACCCCGTAGTGTAACGGTAACACAGCGCCCTTTGGAGGCGTTATTCTTGGTTCGAATCCAAGCGGGGTAGCCACCCTCTAAATTCGGCGTTTTCCCTAGTGAAGAACCGCCGATTTCTATTGGATAATTTCTGTCGCAAGCAGAGACGCACCAAAACGCACGAAAACACCATCTATTTGGCAAGTATTTGGCAACAAGCTTTTCCCCAGGTCACACCGGAGATTCTGTTAAAAGAGCTGTTTGAACCGCAGGCCGCTTTGCTTTTCACGACATTGCGCCATTTTGCAAGATGCTGAGAAGTTTTAGAACCGCTTTGTCAATGCCACAAACCAGGTTCGCCCCCTGATATTGGCCGTCCACTGGTCGTAGCCGTTTTCGATGTTGAAAATGGAAAACGGCGGGTCCTGGTCGAACACGTTGTTCATGCCAAGCGTGATGGTGGTGTTATTGAGCCATGCGTGCCATCCACATGGATTGTACTCCGCGGTAGAGACCGGTATGACGTTCTTATCCTTGCCATCTTTCATCTCCGCGTTCTTACCCACGTTCCTGGCATAACCTGGAACTTGCTCGGTAACCGGCGGCGGGAGGTTAAACGTGTAGTTAACGATCAGATCAAGTGTCGTCCATTCACGGACTTTGCGACGGAGATGTCATTGTCCCAGTACTGCCCAATGTAGTGGACGATGAGACCAGCATCGAGTCCGCCGAGATCGTAAAACACGCTTGTATACCAGCGGTTTCTCGGGAACGAGCCAAATCTCGGTCCTACGATGCCCCGGCCGAGAAAATTAACTCTGGGGTCCACCGGGCTCGCCTGCCCTACAAACCGAGCCAGGTAGTTGCCATTGAAGGTGAACGTGAATATTCCGAGGTTGCCGCGGCCGAAGATCGAGGTATCCAGTTGATAGAAAGCCTCGTAATCGAGGCCTTCGGTGATAAGCCGGATCAGGTTCTGAGGGCGACTATTTACGTTCAGGACCGCGCCGGTAACGGGATCGCGCTGAATCAAGTCTGAAAATATACCACCCGTTGGAGCGCCGTTAGGCAGGGTCCCCGTACGACCGTCCGCAGTTATTAGCCAGAATGATGTTGGGCTCGCGACCGCTGATGACGTTGCGCAAATCGATGTGGTAGAAGTCCGCGCTTAGCGTGAGTCCCTTGATCAATTTCGCGGGCGTCCAAACAACACCGTAGGTCCATTCATACGCCACTTCCGCGTTCAAGTTCGGATTGCCGCCAACCGTTTCTTTAATCACAGTGTTCGGAGGAGTCAATCCGGCCGGGTCATCCACGAGCACGAGGATCTGGCCTTGCGAAGTGTACAATTCGGCAAGGGCAGGAGCGTGATAAGCTTCGTTATAAGTCGCGCGCAACGTCAGCGACGAATCGATTGGCTGCCAGCGAACGAAGAACTTGGGCTTTTCCGTAGCGCCGAAATCGCTGTAGTTATCATATCTTTCCTGGTAGCCTAATTCCAGGCTGTAGAGACCAGGGCAGTTCCAGACGGGGCTCGTAACAGGAACACGAACCTCCCAGTAGATGGACCAGACATCCCGGCTCCCTTTGGTTGGCAGGAAGTTAGGCACCGGCTCCTCTGCGCCGATAAAGTGGAGGGAGGAGGTTTAGGCGCGCCAGTTATTTGAGCGGAAGCCGTTAGCGCGTCAGGCTGATCATTTTCGTGCTCGGTCCGGTGTTCACCGCCGATCGCAAAGGCGATGGGCCCCGCTGGAAGATTCCAGAGCTCGCCATATAACTTGAGGTCTTCGAGCATGAGCGAGGCCGTGCCGAGGCGATGGGTCGTAGCAAAAATTCTATTAATCACTGCGGGCGAGTTCTGGTTAATGCCGAATGGATTGAACGCGGTTGCCGGATCCGTGTCGAGTAACGCCGCCCGCAGCGCATTGCTGTCCACGTTTCCGCCAAAGCGCTCGATGCGACTATCTTCGTTATAACGAAACCCTGCCTGCCAGTTCCATGTCCTGAAATAGTCTCCAAACTCACCCAGATTACCCTCGAGGCCGCCGGTGAACTCGTAGTTATGGGTTGTAATCTTGTCGGTACGCAACCCTGCTTCCAAAGCAGTGTAACGCACGCTGGTCGTAAGCTGCGTTCCGGGAGGCACAGCACTTATGTGACTCCCCGGAACCTTCGGATCCGTTCCTCCCGGCGAGGTGTAATCCGCCACTGTGAATGGATTGAACGGATTCTGAATCGGCACGCTAATGCCCGCGGGACTTATCCCAACGGGGTGAGTTGCATCCGTGAATACGTCAGGGATAAACGGAGCCGGCGCCTGCGCGCCGTCCCAGAACGTGCGCACGTACTTGAAGTCGGTAAAGAGCTCCAGATATTGGTTGCAAATTTTGTGGTCGAGCGAGCCGTAGAGGTATTCACGGTCCACTGGGGCCATTGCCGGTGTGAGAGCGAGGAAGTTAAAGAGCTGTTGCGCCCGCGGAAGACTGGAGAGCGGCACGTATTGCGGGTCGTTCGCTGCATCTGGAAATGCATGCCGCGTGGGTGACTGCGCACCGCGGTTAAGGCTGGGCTGGTAAACGAAGTCTCCGACACGCCCGGCAAAGTCCTCCGACCGCGCATCAATACCACCAAAGCGGGTAAAGTCAGCGTTGGAGGAAATGTCGCGGTCGCGGTTGAAAATGGCGGCGCGATTGTACACCTCAGCGTAAACAACAATGTCCGTCTTGTCGTCACCGGTGCCGGCGAGGAGGTATGCCCTCTCTTCACCCTGATCGTTGGAGGCGCCGAGATTGGTGTTGCCATAGCTGGCGTAAATTTCGAGGCCTCGAAACCTGTGGATCAACCAGACGTTAAACACACCACCAACCGCGTCACTGCCGTAAATAGCGGAAGCGCCGTCCTTGAGAATGTCGATGTGATCAATCAGCCCAAGTGGAAACAGGTTGAGGTCCACTGTAGGACTGTAAAAGAAATTGAGGCCGACTTCATAACCGGCAAAGCCGTCAGTCGCGAGACGTCGTCCGTCTTGCAACACAAGGGTTTCTTTGGAATAAAGACCACGCAGGTCGATTTCCGTTCGGCCATCACCGATGGTGTTTAGATTTTCATTGATCGACAGTCCGCTAGCCGCGGGCAACTTCTGAACAAGGTCAGTGGCACTGCGCACGCCGAGCCGTTCAATATCGACCTTGCGATAGGTATCGACCGGTTGTGGCCCGACTTCTTCAGCAGTAGGAATGTTTGAGCCGGTGACGATTACCTCCACCGTTGTAGCAACAGGCTGGCCACGCTGTTTGCGGCGTCGGTGTGATCTCCTGCGCTAATGCGACAAGGAGAGGACAAAAGATGATCGCGACGATTACGGACCAGAGGCTAGAAGCCATCTCATAAATCCAGAGAACGGCCTGAGGGCAGGCCATCTCCAACGTTCGCCGTCGATGCATGCCGATGGAGCCAGGCCGCCCTCGGCCTGCGACCAACTCGCTAACAAGCCTGGAATGCTTGCAGCTATCCTTACGGGCCAGGGGTGGCATTCTGGGGAGAGGTAAGCTGGTCCTCGGCCGGAAAGAGCGTTAATAGGTCCGGCGGGTTTGCTCGTGAATCTTGTAACTGGCCGTCGAAATACGCTCGGACAATAAACCCCCCATACTCGCCGTCCATCAGAGGAAGGCGTTTGAGCTCTTCGGACGCACGTAAGTGGCTTCGAGAAACCTTCGGGCTGCTTCGGCCCAGTCCGTCGCAGCGGTTAGCCAATATAACTTGACTTGCGCATCAGTTGGCATCATCTTGTTATCTTTCGTTAGGTCGTAGAAGGAGACGATAATCCTGACAGCATGGCCATTTGGCGTCCCGGGTCGTGGCTTTACTCCAACTTTCAGGGTCAAGTGACTCTGGGCGTTCGGATCGGTAATCTCTGATAGAGTTGTCTCGGTGATCGCCAAAATTGAGTTCTGCGAAACGCCGATTCGCCGCAGTAGGTGGGGGAAACGTGCGTCGGAATGGAGCGGGCGAAATTCGGGAAGAAACGCGATCCACTGTAATATTCCCGAGTGCTCCTCAAAGGCGCGTTCGAGCCAGCGGAAAGCTTCTTCTTTGTCGCCAAACGCGACGTAAACTGCGGCGATCACAGGCGCCGAGACATATCGCTTTTCCCTGGCTTGCAGGAGCTGAGCGAGAATATTTTGCGCCTCCGTCTCGCGGCCCATGCGCGCGTAGGTGATGGCAAGGCCGCTGCTCGGGAGATGGGTCGCCTCCTGGGCTTTGGTGTAAAGCGCGATCGCTTCGGCGAAGTTCCCTTTCTCGCGATAGGCAGCGGCAAGATCCGAATCCAGATAAAAGTAATTTGGATCGAGCTGCAACGTCCGCTGACCCTCACTAATTGCCTCGTCGATCTGGTCGTTAGCGAGGTAGGCGGCGGTGGCAACGTAGCTGATGATGGGCGACACCGGATCTAATTTCTCAGCTTCCAACACAAGCCGGAGTCCTTCCTTTAGCTCGCCGCGGAAGAGCGGGAGCAGCGCCGAGAAGAAGTGAGCGGGCGCTGAGTTGGGATCGAGCTCGAGCGCGCGATTCAATTCTGCATCCGCGCCGGCCAGGTCCCAGTCGAGGACACGTTTCGCTTCGCTAAGATAGCAATGCGCCTCGGCATCCTTCTCGTCGAGCGCGATTGCCTTTAACGCGGCTTCTTTTGACGCCGGGTAAGCGTCGAGTGGTTTTACGTAAACGTCCGCCAGAAAATACCAAACCTTCGCGATCCCGGTCCAGGCACGCGCAAATGTCGGATCTTTCTCGACGGCGCGCTGAAAGAAACTGAGCGCCCTTCGCAAATCCTCCTCGCTCCCCTTGTTTGAGAAATAAAGGCCCTGGAGGTAAAGATCGTATACCTCGGTGTTAGGTTGTTGCCGGGCTGGAGGCGAAACGGCGAGCTTGACCTTGAGCGCATCAACAATTGCGCGAGTTATTTCATCCTGCAGCGCAAACACGTCCTCCAACTTGCGGTCATAAGTTTCCGTCCAAAGGTGAAAACCGCTGCGCGCATTAATCAATTCGGCGGTAACACGAACGCGGTCACCCTCGCGTCGCAAACTTCCTTCAAGCACATTCGCAACGTTTAGCTTTTCCCCAACTTCCCTCGCGTTCACGCTCTTCCCTTTGAATGAAAATGACGAGGTGCGGGCAACGACACGCAGCCCCTCGACTTTAGCCAGGGCTTCGAGGATCTCCTCGCTCATGCCGTCGCAGAAATACTCCTGGTCTTTTGTCTCGCTAAGATCGAGGAATGGCAGCACGGCGATGCTTTTCTCGGGTGGTGAGCTCGTCGTCAGGTTCCGATGCCAGTAGAATGGAAGCGCCAGCGCCAAAGCAGCTATTGTCAATACGAGCGCCAGAGCGGCGGGCGATCGCGCCCAGCGGAGCCATAAAGGAGCAGCGGCGCGTTCCAACTCAGCTGTCCAGTTTCCGGCGAAGGTCTTTCAGCGCCTGCAGTAACTCGTGTGCGCTGCGATATCGTTCCTCGCGATCTTTGCGCAGCGTTTTGCTGATAATCTGCTGAAGCTCAGCGGGAGGGTGTGCGATGTAATTCGTGAGCGGCGGTGGCTCCTTCTCAAGAATCGCAGACATTACCTCTTGTGGTGTGCCTGCCGCGCCGTAGCTCTGCGAAGGCGGGTCACCGGTGAATGGCGCATGCCCAGTTACCATTTCGTAAAGGACCACGCCGAGACTCCAGATATCGGTGCTTTTATCAACCTGCGCGCCGCACGCTTGCTCCGGCGACATGTAACGAACTGTTCCCAATATCGAGCCCAGATTGGTCTCAGCCAGTGTCATCGGTTCTGCCCCGTCCGCCGTAGCCGCCACTCCGCAGAAGCGCTACGAAGGCCGGATCGGCGAAGGCGGATTCGGCAAGCTTTGCAATCCCAAAGTCGAGCACTTTCACGTATCCGTCCGGCCGAAGCATGATGTTCTCCGGCTTGATGTCGCGATGGACAATTCCCGCTTGGTGAGCGGCAGCGAGCGCACTCGCCACTTGGATGGCGACATCAACAGCTTCACCGACCTGGATTCGCCCGCGCATCAGACGTTGACGCAGCGTCTCGCCTTCGATCAGTTCACTGGCTATGTAATGAGTTGAGTGATCCTCGCCGATCTCGTAAACCGTCAGGATATTTGGATGATTGAGCGCGACTACGGCGTGCGCTTCCTGTTGAAACCGCTTCAGACGCTCCGCATCCCCCGTAAAGCGCAATGGCAAAAGTTTGAGCGCGGCTTTGCGACCCGCTGTGATGTCAGTGGCCAGATAGACTTCACCCATCCCGCCAGTGCCTATCGATTCAGAAATTTTGTAGTGGCCGATCGTCCGACCGACGAGCGAATCAGCTTGCTGATTTTGAATAACCTTCGTCGCGAGACCAACACTTGATGTTTCTATAAACCGGCCTGCTCGTTGATCTGAAGCCAGAAGCGCTTCAACTTCACGCCGCAAAACCGCGTCGCCTTCGCAAGCCGTATCCAAGAATGCGCTAACCTGGTCCGGCTCTTGTTCCAGCGCGGCAAGGAAGATTTTCTCAATCGTTTGGAACCGCGCCGGCGTCATAGACACGAATTACACGAAAGAAAAGCGGGACACGAATTGCACGAATTATCACGAATTTTCATAAGGCCTTAGGCTCATTCGTGTGAATTAGTGAAATTCGTGTCAAGCCGTGTCCTGCAATTGCGTGTACAGCCATGCCTTGGCAAATCTCCAGTCGCGCCTCACTGTCACAGGCGAAATCTTAAGCACTTCTGCCATCTCGTCGTAGTTGAGGCCGCCAAAATATTTCAGCTCGACGACTTGAGCTTTTCTGGAGTCGAGTGTGGCCAGTCTTTCCAGTGCCTCGTGTAGGTCAATAATTTCCTTTGATTCCTCCGGGGAGACCAGCGCTGCTTCGTCCAATTCTATCTTGAGCGCGCCGCCGCCGCGCTTTTGGGCTCGCTGACTCCTGGCGTAGCTAACCAGGATTTGGCGCATCGCGCGGGCGGCCACAGCGAAGAAGTGGGCACGGTTTTGCCAGCGTGGATTGGTTTGGTCAGCCAGACGCAGATAAGCCTCGTTGACCAGCGCCGTCGTTTGCAGTGTGTGGTCGGGACGTTCCGCGCCCATCTGACGATGCGCAAGGCGTCGGAGTTCCTCATACACGAGCGGAGTTAATTCCGCGAGGACAGCATCGTCCCCTTCGCTCCAGCGTGTTAGGAGTTCGGTCACTCTCTGCTGGGAAACCGCAGACACATCCATCACGGACTTCACAGCCTATCAGTCCCAAAAGATCTCTGCACGCAGAAAGCGTCTCCGAAAAAAATCCAAATTTAGATGATCACTTTGATCGCTCTTTCTCGCCTTATCGCAATGAAAGGAAAAGTACAGAATCAGGAGAAAACATGGACAAGACATTAGTCGAGGAGACGGCGCGCGCCTCTCGTTTCCCGCAGAGACCAGTGAACCTGAATTAGAAAGCAGAGCTATGAAGAACAAACAAACAGAAAGGAAATCGAGATCTGGCTTTGGTCTCACACGTCATTTAATAGGCGGGGTACCGTGTTTAGCAGTAATCAGTCTGATCTGCTCTAGCGCGTCGGCGCAGAATCTGTTTGTGTCAGATGGCTATAGCGGCATCGAGCACAATCTACGGCAATATCGACAAATTCCCTCCTAACGGCGTGCGAAGCACCTTTGCCTCCGGATTGAATGGCCCATCAGGTCTCGCCTTTGACAGGGTGGGTAATCTATTTGTGGGAGCTCGGCGGCCAAATCGGGGACCGGCGCCGTCTATAAATTTACTCCGGCCGGAGTGCGAACCACTTTTGCTTCAGGATTGAATGGTCCTGATGGCCTAGCCTTTGACGGTGCGGGCAATCTGGCTGTGGCGGATCGGGGATGAACGGTAGCGGCAACATCTATAAATTTACTCCGGCCGGAGTGCGAACCACTTTTGCCTCGGGATCGAATGGTCCTGAAGGTCTGGCCTTTGACGGCGTGGGCAATCTGTTTGTGGCGGATGCTTAGTAGCGGCAACATCTATAAATTTACTCCGTGCGGAGTGGAAAGCATCTTTGCCTCCGGATTGAATTACCCATATGATCTGGCCTTTGACAGCACGGGCAATCTGTTTGTGACGGATGGCGGGCAGTGGCAGCGGCGGCCACGTCTATAAGTTTACCGTGGCCGGAGTGCGAAGCACTTTTGCGGTATTGGGTGTCCCTGAAGGTCTGGCCTTTGACAGCGCTGGCAATCTGTTTGTGGTAGATGGAGACACGGAAAAGATCTTCAAATTCACTCCGACCGGAGTGCGAAGCACCTTTGCAGAAAACCTCGGTATTGGCCTTGATTTGGTGGCCCATCTGGCTTTCCGGCCAACAGCCCTTGCGCCTGGCCTGTGCCTGAGTGCACAGACCGGGCTACGGTAATTGACTTTAACAGCGACGGCCATCCGGACTAGTCCTTCAGAACGCCAGCACGCATCAAACGGCGATCTGGTATCTGAACAACAATGTTTATATCGGCTCGGCGTATGGCCCAACTCTTGCGGAGGCTGGAGTCTGAGAGGTGTGGCGGATTTCAATCGGGACAGCCATCCTGATTACGCCGTGTTCAGCTCCCGTCACACAGCAAACCGGGATCTGGTATTTGTCCGGGCCAACGTTCGCATTGGCGAGCGCTTATGGGCCAACTCTTCCCAATGGCTGGGAATTGGTGGCTACAGCCGACTTTAACGGCGATGACAATCCTGATTACGTGCTTTACAATGCCAGTACCACGGATCAGACAGCGATCTGGTATCTGAACAACAACGTTTACGTCGGCGGCGCCTACGGACCAACTCTTCCGGTCAACTGGAGCTTGGTGGGGGTGGCAGATTTTGATCGCGACGGCCATCAAGATTATTTGTTGTTCAATTCCAGTAATCACCAAACAGCGATCTGGTATCTTATCAGGGCGAACGTTTCTTAGAGGAGCTTATGGACCGACCATTCCCGGTGGGTGGGCGTTAGTGGCTACGGCCGACTTTAACAATGACGGGCATCCGGATTATCTGGTTTACAATCCCGCCAGTCGGCAGACAGCGATCTGGTATCTGAACAACAACGTTTACGTCAGCGGCGTCTATGGCCCAACTCTTCCAGCTGGCTGGAGCTTGGTCGCGCAGTGAGCGGGCCGTTAGCCGCCTACAAAAAGTTTCGTCCCCGCTGGTTGTAAAAGGGACACGCGCAGAACCGCCCCCGCGCGTAAAAGGCTTTCCGAAAAAAATCCAAATTCAGATGATCGCTTTGATCGCTCTTTCGCGCCTTACCACGATGGAAGCCAAACAACGAACAAAGAAAGGAACAACATGAATCCACTCACTCAGTTTAAAAAAATACGAATTCTACCACTTCTCATCGCACTTGCGCTTCCGTCGCCGCTGCTCCCCGGATCGCGCGCGCGGACGCCGTTCTTGATTGGAACGACCACGCGGCTAACGCCATCGTCGCCGTCGCCGCCATGCCACCTCCGCGCGGGCTCATCCGCCTCGCAATGGTTCACGTGGCGATTTACGACGCTGTCAATGCAATAGAAGGGTACCCGTTCACCCCATACGCAGTCAGGCCGAACGTAATTACTCCTGCATCGCCGGAAGCGGCGACTGCGGCGGCAGCCCACGACATGTTAGTCGCGCTGTTTCCTAGTCAGCAGGCCGATCTAGATGCCAAGTACGCGGCATCGCTAGCGCTGATCCCCGACGGCCCAGCTAAGACCAACGGCATCTCTGTCGGTCAGCAAGCGGCCGCCGGAATTCTCTTATTCCGCGCCAATGATGGGCGTGATGCCGTAGTGCCTTATGTACCGGGCAGTGGACCCGGCGTTTGGATCCCTACACCGCCGGGATTCCTAGCCGCGCAGGCCCCAGAGGTCGCGTACGTTCGGCCGTTTACGCTGAACAGCCCGTCGCAGTTCAGGGCGGAGGAGCCGCCAGATCTGTCGAGCGAGACCTGGGTTCGCGATTACAACGAGACCAAGAGTCTCGGAGCGGCGACCGGCAGCACTCGCACGCCTGAGCAAACCGATCTAGCGCGTTTCGTCTCCGATCAACCCATGCTGCTGTGGAACCGCACCTGGCGCGGCATCTCCGTCAGCCAGGGATTGAACCTTTTGAACAACGCTCGCTTCTTCGCACTACTTACAACCGCCAGTAGCGATGCTTTGATTGCCTGCTGGGACTCGAAGTTCTTTTACAACTTCTGGCGACCGGTGACTGCGATCCGCGCTGGGGACACCGACGGCAACCCGCAAACGGAGCCTGATCCCAACTGGATAGGAGTAGTGGTCACGCCGAACCACCCCGAATACCCAGCCGCGCACGGCTGCTTCAGCGGTGCGTCATGCGAGACTCTGACCTACTTCTTCGGGACCGACAACTTCAGCTTCAACATGAACAGCCTCGTCCCCGGACTGATACAACCAGTGCGCAACTACACTAGCTTCTCGCAGGCACTTCAAGATGCCCTCGACGCCCGCGTCTACGGCGGCATGCACTTCCGGAACTCAACTCACAAAGGCGCGATTATTGGCAAGCAGGTCTCCCACTTCGCCACGAGACACTTCTTCCGGCCTGTCCACTGACACCGACGAACGGACATCATTTCAAAACCAACTACAGAAATCCAAACGTGCTAACAACAATCCAGTTTCAAGAAAGAAAGGAACAACAATGAATCCGCTAACTCAGTTCAAAAAAATACCGATTTTGCCACTTCTCATCGCACTGGCGCTCGTCGCGCGGTCTGCTGATGCATACTTGGCTGCAATAAGTGACTTTAACGGCGACGGCCACCCGGACTATGTGCTTGAGAATGGCAACACAAATCAAACGGCGATCTGGTATCTCAACAATAACGTGTTCGTCAGCGACGTTCACGGGCCAACTCTTCCGGCTGGCTGGGGGGTGGTGGGTGTGGCGGATTTTAACAGCGATGGGCATCCAGATTATCTGCTACATAATTTCTCCACTCGGCAGACAGCGATCTGGTATCTATCAGGACCAACATTCATCAGAGGCGCTTATGGGCCGACCATTCCCAGTGGGTGGGACTTAAGGGCTACGGCCGACTTTAACAGCGATGGGCATCCGGATTATGTGCTTTACAATGGCGGTACGGGTCAGACAGCGATATGGTATCTGAACAACAACGTTTACGTCAGCGGCGGCTACGGGCCAACTCTTCCGACCACCAACTGGTTTGTGCTGGGTGTGGCGGATTTTAATCGCGATGGGCATCCGGATTATGCGCTTTACAATGGCCGTACGGGTCAGACAGCGATATGGTATTTATCAGGACGAACGATTGTTGGAAGCGCTTTTGGGCCGAGCGTTCGCAGTGGGTGGGACTTAGTGGCTACGGCCGACTTTAACGGCGACGGCTACCCGGACTATGTGCTTGAGAATTTCAGTACGCGTCGGACAGCGATCTGGTATCTGAACAACAACGTTTTCATCAGCAGCGCGTACGGCCCAATTCTTCCGTGTGCGTGGGATTATTGTGATCCATGGGACTATTGATCCTTGTTGCCCGTAAACGCTGCTCATCCGTCGCGGGAAATTCAGAAGCAAAAATCCGCGTAATCCGCAGTTAAAAAAGTAAGAGATTCCTCCCGACCTTCGCATAAAGCTACGGCGCGGCAGGCGACTTCGCTTGGAATGACAGGGCCATGGTCTCGTGAATAAAGCGGACGATGCGGCATTGAACGTTGGACGTTGGTACGCCGTTCCCTTTCCACACTAGCTCTGCCAAGAAGCTGACGCTCAATCAAACTCCCGTCATCACCGTTACTGGCAAAGCGTTTTTCGATGTCGGTCATTCTCTAAAAGACCAAACATTAAACCGTAGGAAGAATCTTCCGGGCTATGCAGCGTGGGAAATTCACCCAGTGATAAAAATAACGGTCAACGACTGAGGGAAGCGCCTTTTTGCTTTCGCATTTTTCTCTCGGCGACAAGAGCGCCACGTCGATTTAGTTTGAAGCAAGCAACGCTCTACGAAATGAGCTAAGACTCGGATTTAGCTGGCGACGGCATAGACCGTACTCCTGTGCTACCTGGCGTTCGGCGACTGAGTAGCAACTCCGCGATGTCGACCACCTTTACTTTTTCCCCGCCCTGCGTGCCTGCCATGCCGTCAGTCATCATGTTCAAACAAAACGGACAGGCCGTCGCAAGTGTTTGTGCACCGGTAGCGAGCGCCTCCTGCGCACGCAGGCAGGAGACGCGCTGCGCGGGTGATTCGTCGAACCACATCCGACCCCCACCCGCACCGCAACAGAAAGTTTTTTTTCCGTGACGAGGCATTTCGCGAAACTGCGCGTCCGTAGCGGCACCAATCACCGCGCGTGTTGCATCAACTTCCCGATTGACGCGAGCCAGGTAACACGGGTCATGCAAGGTAACCGGCTCGCCGGTACTCGTGCCATTGCTCAAGCGTCCTGTCTCGATCAATTCTGCCAGCAGCTGCGAGTGATGTTGCACTTGGTACTGGCCGCCGAACTGCGGATATTCATTCTTGAGCGTGTTATAACAATGTGGGCACGGTGTCACAATCTTCTTCGCCTTGTGGCGCGTAAGCGTCTCGACGTTGGCCTGCGCGAGCTGTTGGTAAAGAAACTCATCGCCGATTCGACGCGCGGGATCGCCGGTACACCTTTCCTTCGTGCCGAGCACAGCGAAATTTACTTTGGCTTCCTTCAATAACTCTGCCGTCGCGCGCGCGACCTTCTGTGCACGCGGATCGAAGGACGCGGCGCAGCCGACCCATAGCAGGTATTCGAAGCCTGGATTCACTTCGACCGTCGGAACGTCGAGGCCTTCCGCCCAAGCCAGGCGTTCGGAGTTAGGCCGACCGTAGGGATTGGATTGGTTACCGATTTGTTGCAGCGCCCTGGCAGGCGGGCCGGAGAGTTTCCCTTCGCCGATCAAGTCTCGTCGCATGTCACTAATCAAATCGACATGCCCGATCAACACGGGACACTCTTCCACGCACGCCTGGCACATCGTGCAGGCCCAAAGCGTCTCATCACGGATCGCTGTGTGCACATCGCCGCCGCCGCGCGACATCAGATCACGCAAATCAATAACGACAGCTTTGGGCGAAAGAGGTTTATTGCTCGCGGTCGCAGGACACGCATCTTCGCAGCGACCGCACTCCATGCAGGCATCCAAGCTGAGCAGTTGTTGACGGGTGAAATCGGCTATTGTGTTTACCCCAGTGCGTCCCGTCCGCTCCACTTCTTCAATCGTTAGGGGAATTAACTCGCCCATTGGGCGTTCGGGTCGTCCGGCGATGTTAGCCGGGCCGGTGATCACGTGAAGGAAACGGGTTACGGGGATAGTGGCAAAGAAAGCCGCGACCAGAAACGCATGTAACCACCAAGCCGCCAGGTGCAACGTCCGGGCGGTCCCAATGTCGAGTCCCTGCAATAGCGTTGCGTCGATCAACCAGCCGACGGTTGACCAGTGCGCTAGCCACGGTTGCACTTGGGTGTAATGAATACGCAGCGCTTCCACTGTAAAGCCGGTAACCCCTAACGAGAGAAGTAATCCTAGCAGCCACCAATCGCTTTTGTTGTGGCCCAGACTCGGCTTCCGCTTGAAGGCTCGGCGATACATGGCCAGAAGACAACCGATGATGAATGCCACGCCGAAGACGTCCATCGTCAGCTCATAGATCAGATAGTACCACCCGTGGTGAAAGTCGTATGGGCCGTCGTAGGCGATTGCCAACAGTGTCGTGCCGATCGTAAGGACGACGAACCCGCTGAAGAGCAGCAGATGGAGCAAAGCGCCTAACGATTTGCGATGAACACGTTTCTGCGCCAGCGCGTAAATAATGAGCCGTTCGATTCGCTACCCTCCAGTTATGCTCAAAACCGCCCTTCTGGCCTTTTCGCCAAAGCCTCGCTCGCGCCCAGATTTGCCATATGGGCCAGCCGATGCTCACTGCCATCAGGCAGAAGAACACGACCCGCATCCACGGCGCGATATTGCCGAAGACTTCGCGAGTGGCGTCATTCATGACTTACAAACTGGCCAAAGGACCCTGTATCCAGAGCGCGGTGAGCGTTCTGTAATGATTTCAAGTGGCCTGCAACGGGAAGGGGTCGACGGTGTTTCGATTCGCTAAATGACAACATGGAAGAACCTTTTTGCGCGGTCGCCTAACCTCGGCGGACCGCTTCGATAAATTGTGGAACGATTTGATGTAGGTCGCCGACTAATCCGTAAGTGGCCACCTGAAAAATTGGTGCGTCCGGGTCTTTGTTGATCGCGACGATGACCTGCGAATCTTTGATACCAGCCAGATGCTGGATCGCGCCGGAGATGCCAACGCCAATATATAACTGCGGCGCGATGACCTTGCCAGTCTGTCCCACTTGATAATCGTTAGGCGCCATGCCGGCGTCCACCGCCGCGCGGGTCGCACCCACCGCGCCGCCTAAGGCATCAGCCAATCCGCCAACTAGTCGTTCGAACGTTTCCTGGTCCTTGAGCGGTCGGCCACCGCATACGACGACGGCGGCTTCGGTCAAGTCAGGCCGACCGGATATCCGTTGTTCACGGGAGATGAATTCCATCCCGTTCGGAAGGGAGGCTGCGTCAAATTCGAATCGCTCGATGGGACAAGCCCCAGCGTCTGCCGCAGGCGCCTCGAACGCCGTTGCGCGCGCCGTGAGCACACGGCGGTCGCTCTCGAGTTTTACCGTCGCCAACATGGTGCCTGCGTTGACAGGCCGTTGGTACGAATTCGAGCCGTTCTTTTCTTCGATTGCGAGGACGTCGCTCACCATCGGCACATCTAGTAGCGCCGCGGCGCGCGGCAGGATGTCCTTGCCAAATGTCGAGGAAATACCGAGAACCGTCCTTGAGTTATGTTTTTGTGCCGCTTGCGCAATTACTGCCGCGTAACGGTCTGCCAATGGTTCCGCTAAGGCGGGATCATCGGCCACAATCACAGCGGACGCTCCGTAAAAAACCAAGGACGCGGCGATCTCGTCTAATCCTTGACCAAGGACGAGTAGCGCGTACGCACCGCCAAGTTGTCGCGCAAGCGTGATCCCGTGTAACGATGGGCGCTTCACGCATTGGCGATCGTGTTCAATTAATACAAGGGTTTCTACCATGCGTGGGTGGCGCGCTGTTTAACGGGCAATCACCGCGTTATCAAAGCACCTTGGCCTCCTGCCTCAACCTCGCGATTAATTCTTCGACTGAGTCGACGCGTGTGCCAGCGGCGCGTTTAGGCGGACTTGCTATGGAGAGCACGGTGGTAAGAGGCCGCACCGCCACTCTTAGTTGATCGCAGGTTAGGATCTCAATTGGTCTGCGGCGCGCTTTCATCAAACCGGGCAGCGAGACGTAACGGGGTTCGTTGAGGCGAAGATCGGTAGTGATTATCGCAGGCAGCTCTATTGCGACGACCTCGAGACCGCTATCAGTCTCACGCGTGCAGCGGGCGCGCGTCTTCTTCTCTAGGAACTCGATCTTCGAGACGAACGTCGCCTGTGGCCAACGCAACAAGGCGGCCAGCATCTGCCCGACCTGGTTCGAATCGTCGTCCACCGCTTGCTTCCCCATTATGACGACGTGTGGCATTTCCTTCTCGACCAGCGCACGGAGAATACGCGCGACCGCGTACGAATCGAGTGCTCGGAGATCGTCGACGCGAATGGCGCGATCAACGCCCATCGCTAGCGCGGCGCGGATTTGTTCGTCAACCGCCGGCGCTCCGATCGTGACACCCACGATCTCCGTGGCATCGCCGCGTTCGCGAATCCGTAAGGCTTCCTCGATGGCGATTTCGTCGAACGGATTGATTACCGATTTGGCCGTTGAAGCCGCTGCGCCCGGGACGATGGCGTCATTGGGGTCGGGCACGCTTTTGAAGGGAACTAGAATCTTCATCGACTGGCTGGCGTTGTAGTCACAGTAACAGCGAGGCGATGATATTCCGCTGCATTTCACTCGTACCCGAATAGAGCCTGCTGCCGATTGCGTCGCGTAATTCGCGCTCGAGCTGGTACTCGGTCATATACCCATAGCCGCCGTGTATCTGGATTGCGTCCTCGCAGCATTTAACCCAGCAGTCGCTAATGTGCAGCTTGGTCATCGCGGCCTCCAGGTAGGCGCTCTTGCCTTGGCCGCGCAACCACGCACAATGGTAAAGCATGTGCCGGGCGCTCTCGACGCGCAGTTTCATGTCGACGATTTTGCTGGCCACTAACTGGAACTTGCCGATCGGCTGGCCGAATTGTCTTCGCTCCTTCGCGTAACGAACGCACCTCTCCAGCAACCGTTGCATCGACCCAACCGCACTGGCCAGAATGCAGCCGCGTTCCCAGGTCATCGCCCAGGTGAACTGAGAAGTGCCACTGCCTTCCTTACCAAGAAGGTTTTCTTCTGGTACCTCGCAGTTTTCGAAGAAAATTTCGGCCATCGGCGACGTGCGCAATCCCATTTTTTCGAGCTTGCGCGCGACATTCATTCCCGGCGAATCTTTCTCGACAAGAAACGCGCTGATTCCGTTCGGTCCGCGCGCTTTGTCCACCGTAGCAAACACGACGAGCACGTCGGCGACGGGACCGTTGGTGACGAAGATCTTGCTCCCGCTAAGTACGTATTTCGAGCCTTGCTTGATAGCCGCGGTGGCAAGACTGAATGCGTCAGAGCCGCTATTCGGTTCGCTCATGGCGTTGCCGCCGATGAGTGTGCCGTCGCAAAGGCCAGGCAGGTACTTCTTCTTTTGCGCCTCGGAGCCGCTATAGACGAGTGGAGTGATTGCCGTCCACATGTGTGCGTTAATGGAAAAGACTAACCCGTTGTCCTTGCAGCCGTACCCGAGGCGTTCGAGGGCGGCCACGGTGGTGAGTGGATCCATGCCGAGTCCGCCGTATTCGGCGGGGACGAGCAGACCCTGGATGCCGAAGGCGCCACACTTTTTCCAAGCGTCGCGGTTGAAAACGCCGTCCCGGTCGTTCTCAATCACGTTGTAGTTAAGTTGCTGACTGGCGAAACGGCCGACCGCGTCGAGCAGCTCTCGTTGTTGGTTCGACCAGGCAAAGTCCATCGCGTTAAATTCTCCATCGGCCCGTAAGCCGCTTGCCCATCTCGACAGCTTTGGCCAAGACCGCGGGCGTCACGCGGAAGACGCGGCAAAAGCTGATCCTACAGAGAAGCGGCAGAGCGGTCAAGCAAACGCGCCGGGTTCTCGGTTGCTCAAGCGACGCCTTCCCATAATGATCTCCATATCGGGCTGACGGCAATATTACCAGGCGGCGCCCAGCACCACCATCGTGCCTTTGAGTGCAAGTCTTGGAAAGGCGGCCATCATCGGCGAAAATTGCCTTTGCGCGCTTTCGTTTTCCGATTTGCTTAACAGCTCCGCATGTCCAGAAAACCCAGGCGCATTCTCCTCAAGTTCGGCTCCGGCATTCTCACTCGGCCGCGCGCCAACGCGCTCGACGCAAAACAATTTGCGCGCCTCACCGCCGAGGTAGCGCAACTCGTTCGCGGCGGATGCAAGTGCGTCATCGTCTCCAGCGGTGCGGTCGCCGCCGGGATGCGCGTAGTCGGACTGAAAGAGCGTCCACACGACTTGACGACGGGACAGGCATGCGCTGCGGTAGGTCAATCAAAGATGATGCATCTCTATGCCTCGATGTTCGCAAAACATCAGCTTAACGTTGCACAGCTTTTGCTCACGCATGGTGATCTCGACAGTCGCACCCGCTACCAAAACGCGAAGAACACACTGGAGCGTTTGCTCGAATGCAAGAATGTTGTGCCGGTCATTAATGAAAACGATTCGGTGGCGGTGGAGGAGCTGCGCTTTGGGGACAATGACCGCCTCTCTGCCGAGGTCGCGATGCTGGTGGAAGCCGACTTGCTTATTATGCTTACAAGTGTTGACGGACTGATGGATCATGCCGGCAAACGGATTCCAACGATCGCCGATGTCACGGACGCAGATCGTTTTGTTCGCAGCGAAAAAGGTAAGGTCTCGGTGGGCGGCATGGTCTCGAAACTCGAGGCCGTAAAGCTTGCGACCGCCGCGGGAATTCCCACAGTGATCGCAAACGGTCGGCGCGCTGGAATCATCCCGCGGATCGCGGCAGGCGAGCGAGTCGGAACACTGTTTCCTATTGCGGGGGAGAAGTCGGAGGCACGCTCGCTTTGATCGGCGAAAATGAAAAGATGCACGCGATTAGTTCTGCTTTGAAATGGACGATTTAAGAAGTGAAGTCCTGGATTTCGGCAAGCGCGCCCGCGCCGCCGCGCACTCGCTCGCGCGGATGAGCACTGAGCGGAAAAACACCGCTTTGCTTGCCATGGCTGATCAACTTTGCGTCAGCGCCGGCGCGATCCTGCGCGCGAATGGTAAGGACGTCGAAAAAGCGACTGCCGACCAGCTTTCCTCACCGATGATCGACCGGCTAAGGCTCGACGAAAAACGCATTCAGGGGATGGCGGATGGCATTCGTGAGGTGGCCGCACTCGAGGATCCAGCGGGAAAAGTCATCGCTGAATGGACCCGTCCCAATGGATTGCATATCTCAAAAGTGCGTGTCCCCATCGGTGTTATCGGAATCATCTACGAGTCGCGCCCGAACGTGACGAGCGACGCGGCGGTGCTTTGCACAAAGACGGGAAACGCAGTCATCCTGCGTGGCGGCTCGGAATCGATTCACTCGAACGTCGCCATTGCCGAAGGGCTTCGTGCAGGCGCAGCCAGCGCGGAGTTGCCCGAAGACTGTATCTTGCTCATTCCAAAGACTGGTCGCGATGCCGTGCGCCATATGGCCGAGATGGACCAATATATCGATCTTATTGTTCCGCGTGGCGGCCGGGCTTTGATCGAAACAGTGGTTAGCTATGCGCGGATGCCGGTGATCAAACACTACGCGGGAGTCTGCATCGCATATGTGGACAGGCAAGCCGATCTGGATATGGCGGTGCAGATAGTGGTCAACGCGAAGACGCAGCGTCCCGGCGTCTGCAACGCCATCGAAACTGTGCTTGTGCACCGTGAAATCGCAGCTCCCTTTTTCAAAAAGATCGCGCCGATACTGGCCGAAAAAAAAGTGGAAATGCGTGCCGATCCCGACAGCTTCCACCAGCTCTCAGCTCTTAGCTACCAGCCACTCCGTCCCGCCCGCGACGAAGACTGGACCACGGAATATCTCGATCTCATCCTCGCTGCCCGCATCGTGGACAACATCGAAGACGCGATTGCGCATGTCGAAAAATGTGGCTCTCATCATAGCGACGTTATCATCACTCGCGACGTCGCGCGTGCTGAGAAATTCCTGAACGAGGTCGATTCCGCGACAGTTTACTGGAACGCATCGACGCGATTCACTGACGGTGCGGAATTTGGCTTTGGTGCAGAAATTGGGATTAGCACCGACAAGCTGCACGCGCGTGGGCCGATGGCACTCGAAGAGCTAATGACTTACAAATACGTCATCCGCGGCAAGGGCCAGATTCGAGAATGAAATTTTGATGATAAGAAGCCTAACCAAGCGCTGCCGTCAGCACGCTTGGGGTTGCAAAGTTTTTGAAGCGTCCTGCGTATAGCTTGTGTTTCCGGAGAAAAATCAGGCGACAAATTCCGCGCGAGCTTTCGCTCAGGGAGCGCATTGTCACGTTGAGCAACCACCATGATGAGCGCCTTCGGCGCCCGAAATCTCGCCGAGCAGCTCGCCAGCAGCTTCGCAGCCTAAATACACGACGCACAAATTCGATGAGCGAAATCGATGGCCAGACTTACGCCATCTTATTCAGGACGCGCAAGGCGCGAGACCGGCAATGCAAGTCTCCGATTGTAAGTGGAATGTTCAGTATCCGAAATGGTTTCCACCAAGGAAGGACAGTAGAATCTTTCTCGTCGCTGCGGTCCAGGCAGACTCGAGCGAACCGTTTAGGATCGCCAGTTTTGACGTGTCACGGTTGGTCGGAGGGACACATTAATAAGATCGCCGTCATGGACCGACTATTTCCTCGTTCGCGAGAGGTTTAAGGAAATTGCCTTCTTCCCCGTTTCTCGAAATGATATCTTCACGATCTGATGACAATGGCCAGGCCGCGGTATGACTTTGATTTCGCTGTGGCCGGTGGCGGTCCAGCGGGCTCGTCTGCGGCAATCTCGCTAGGACAGCATGGTCATTCAGTTGTTCTCTTTGAGCGCGACACGTTTCCGCGGTTCCATATCGGCGAGTCGTTGCTCTCAACTGCCAACGACGCGTTCACAACTTTGGGCGTGGCCAAGCGGATCGAGGCAGCTTGTTTTCCGGAGAAATGGGGTGCACGCCTGTTTACGCATGACGGTCAGAGTGGCCGATACGTGGATTTCACTGACGTTCGAGAGGTCAACAGGCCTCAGACGTATCAGGTGTGTCGCCAGGAATTCGATCGCATTCTAATGGACCGAGCACGCGAAGTGGGCGTCCATGTTCGAGAAGCATGCAACGTAACTGGGTGCGAGTTTACTCCGGATGCGGCAATCCTCGTTGTGGCATCACGCGTCGATGGTGCGACCTCGCGTTTGCACGTGCGGGCACTGGTCGATGCCACAGGCCGCGGAGGATTGCTCGCTCAAAAATTCAATCTGCGCACCGAGGAACCCCTGCTAGCCAATATAGCAATATTCTCCCATTACACGAATGTACCGCGACTAGAAGGGCCGCGGCCTGACGACATCCGACTTATCGCACGCAGCGACGCTGGCTGGTTCTGGCTCATTCCAATTTCAAAAGAGTTGATAAGTGTCGGGGTGGTTCTACCGAAGGGCCTTTACCGCAGACTGGCGAAAGGTTCGCCGGAAGACACGCTCAGCAGCGCAATCTCCGATACGCCGATTGTCGCCGACTTAATGCGCGAGGCGCGTCGTGAGTGGCCAGTACGTGTGGAGAAGGATTTTTCGTACAGCGCTTCGGCGTATGCCGGTGATCGCTGGATCCTGGCCGGGGACGCAGGATCATTTCTCGATCCGGTATTCTCGACCGGGGTGTCGATAGCCTTGGAGTCAGGGATTGAAGCCGCGGCCGAGCTCCATCATGCGCTCGCAAGAAATGACTTCTCAGACGCAAGCTTCGCGCGGTTCTCTCGTCGCCAACGAAAACGGTTTCAAACATTTCGCCGGTTTGTTGTGGGATTCTACACACCGCAGTTCCGCGACATCTTTTTCAGCCCGCAACCACCCAGCCTCATCTTTCGGTCAGTTGTCACGATGCTTGCAGGTAAGTGGAACGCGAGTCTGTGGACCCGCTTTTTAAACCAACTGTTTTTTGGTATGGTATCGATCCAAAGACGTTTTCACATAACTCGCCCCGTTTTCCGGCGCGACCTAGACGCAGGTTACCCAACCAAAACACGCTCTAAAGATCCCGTTGCGCATCGCGCTTGACCTTTGGCGACTTCGGTAGGCCGCCAACGCCGACAACACAGCTTAGTGGTCGCGCTCTGGCCAAAAGAGCTTGGCACCCTAATAAAAAGACGGTGTTCCCGAATTTCTCTAAGAGCATACGAAGGCGGTCATGTCAGCGGCCGACCTTGGGTTCCCCTGCTTGTTCGGCCTCTGGCTCGGGAAAGGGTTGAGGTGTGCTGCTTCCTACGAGTCGTTCGAAGAGCGGGGAAGCCATGAGCGTGGTCAAGACTGCCATGATTACAAGCGTGGCGAAAAGTCCCTCTGATATGATGCCCCGCTGCAGCCCGATGTTAATGATGATCAGCTCCATCAATCCGCGGGCATTCATCAGCGTGCCGATGCCGAGCGCTTCGCGGTTTGGAATGCCGGTGGCGCGTGCAGCTGCCCAGCACGCGACACCTTTGCCGATAACGGCTGCGATTAACACTGCGCCGCAGATAGCCCAAAGGAAGCTCGTGTTGAGCAAGCCGATCTTCGTATTCAAACCCGAGTACGTGAAAAAGAGTGGAAGCAGCAACGCGACAGTAAGCGGCTGAACACGGCCAATAATATCGCGCGCGACAACCCCGCGCGGCATCGCCGCACCCATGACGAATGCACCGAAAACCGCGTGCAAACCGATGAGATCGGTGAACCACGCACCCAGAGCCATAAGTGCCAGGCCGACGACCAACCCAGCTTCGGTGAGCGTCCCGTTTTTTACGAGCCAGACTTTGGCACGAAGCAGCAACGGTCGGACGATTAACAGCGTTACGACCACGTAAGTAACGCCACCGGCGATGTTGGCCAGGGCGTGGCTCCAATTTTTCTCGAAGCTTGCGAGTACGATCGCGAGCAGACACCATGCCGTTGCATCGTCGATTGCCCCGGCGCCCAACGCCACTGTCCCCATCGTTGTGCCGGTAAGTTTTTTGAAATGAATGATCCGCGCGAGCATGGGAAAGGCGGTGATACACATGGATGCGCCAAGAAAAAGCATCGCCTCCGAGAGTGAAGTCATCTTTGGAAATAGCGTCGTGTGATCAAATAGGACCCGCGCCAGACCGGCGCCCAACACGAAAGGTGTCACCATTCCGGCCACCGACACTGCGATCGAGCTTGTCAATTTGCGACGCACGATGTCGACGCGGAATTCCATTCCGACCACAAACATGTAAAGCGCGAGACCTAGTTGCGACGCCGGGAATAAATAGCTCTGTGTGTCGCGCATTTTCTGAGCGGTGTCCCATGGGAATAGCCAATGCTGCCCTTCGGGCCATAGCAAACCGAACAGCGATGGACCGAGCAGCACGCCGGCCAGCATCTCGGCCACGACTTGCGGCTGGCCGAGTCGCCCAGCGATCGCTCCTACGATCCGGCAGAACAAGAGAATGACGGCGAGCTGAATGAAAAACTGAACAGCAAGATGTACGTTGTTCATCGACTGACTTATGCGGTCTGAACTTTAACGGAATGAGGCTGAATCCGACAAGGTCAACATTGCTTTGTCACAGATTCTGCGGCTCGGTTGGTAACCAATTGCGCGCTTGACGTAATAACGGCCGACCAAGAAAACTACCTGTTCGTAAAATGGAAGCCCGTATAACGCCGCCTCAATCTGACCATACGGACTTTTATGACGTTGTAATCATGGGAGGCGCGCTTTCCGGGGCAGCGACCGCTACGCTGCTGTTGCGGCAGAATCCTGGAATTCGCATATTGATCCTGGAGAAATCGACAAAGCTTTCCCGGCGCGTTGGCGAAGCAACCGTCGAGGTCAGTGCGTATTTCATGGGGCGAGTGCTAGGGTTGACACAATATCTCAACGAATCGCATCTCGCGAAACAAGGATTGCGGTTTTGGTTTACAAACAGCGAAGTAAAGACCCTCGCGGAAGCGAGCGAGCTCGGCCCGCTTTATCAGGTACGTGTGCCGTCGTATCAACTGGATCGTGCCGCGTTTGATGAAGAGGTGCTGCGCCGCGCAGGTCTTGCCGGCGCGGAGATTTTGCGTCCCGCAACGATAATCAATGTGCAACTGTGTCCTGGAAAAGAGCAAACCGTTACATTTCGGAATGGCGACGGCACCAGAACAGTTCGCTCGCGCTGGATTGTTGATGCGTCCGGTGTAGCCGCGATTCTCGCCCGCAAGGAAGGTTGGTGGAAATCCAACACCGAACATCCGACTGCCGCCGCGTGGTCGAGATGGAAAGCCGTTAAGGACTGGGACAGCCGCGAGCTTGCCGAAAAATATCCGTCATGGTCGCGCGCTGTTTACGCCACGCGTAACACTGCCACCAACCATGTGATCGGCGACGGCTGGTGGAGCTGGTGGATTCCTTTAAAAGGCGGTGACGTGAGCGTCGGCGTGGTTTTCGATCAAAGACTCGTCGATTGGCCTCAGGATAGCGGAAAACTGGGCGAACGGCTCAAGGCTTTTCTGATGAAGCATCCGGTCGCGCGTGAGATTTTGGTTGATGCGCAATTTAATGAGGAAGACGTTCACTGGCGGAAAAATCTCGCTTATTACAGCACTACTTTTGCCGGAGACGGCTTTGTTCTGGTCGGGGACGCGGCAGCGTTCATGGATCCATTTTACAGCCCAGGTATGGACTGGATCTCGTTCACGACATCACGTGCGGCAGCGCTGATCGGTGCGCAGCGAAAGGGCGAAGCGATGGGTGCGTTAGTCGAACGACACAATCGCGATTTCGCGATATCTCATCGTTGCTGGTTCGAGGCGGTTTACAAAGACAAATACGAATACATGGGCGAATTCGATCTAATGAGCATTGCTCTGATCTTCGATCTTTGCCTTTACTATTTTGGTGTCGCGTCCCGGCCGTTCAAGTATGGCGAGAGTGCTCTGCTGGTTCCGCCATTTTCAGGTATGGGGATCGGCCCGGTTTTTCGTTTTATGCGAACCTACAACCGCCGTTTTGCTGAGATTGCGCGTCGTCGTCGCAAACGTCGAATGCTGGGCAAAACGAACCGCGCGCAGCGGTGTTTGATCCCCGGTTTCAAATTGCATTCCACCAACCCGAAACTCTTCTTTCGAGGTTTTGCCAAATGGGCGCGGGTGGAACTTGGCGAGCTGTTTTCCGCAAGCATGTCTTGATTGCATTCACCGGAGAAGACTTGTTCTCCGAGCAGCAAAACATAAAAAAGTTTGCGATCCCGGGGGCGCGATCGCCAGAACGCGAGGCGCGTGCGTCTCCAGAAGATTACAGCAACTGATAAGGATCGACGTCGACAGTGACGGTGACGTCTTCGGGGAATGGGAGTTTGTCGAGCGTTTCACGGACAAGTCGGCTCAAGCGCATGATGGCTTCGCCGCGGATCAAAATGTGAAATCGGAATTGGCCTTGTAGTTTTTCTAATGGCGCAGGGGTTGCGTCTCCCAGGATGAATTCTTCGGGCAATGCTTCTTTCAAACGTCGCTTTAATGTTTCTGCGGAAAGTTTCGCACGACCTTCGTGCGCGGATCGCACGGTGATCAGGACGGCGTGTTTGAATGGCGGAAAATCGCAGCGCTCACGAAATTCGAGTTCCTGTTGAAAATAACCCGTGAAATCGTGGTGGCGGGCAAACTGGATCGAAGGACTAAACGGCGTGTAAGTTTGTACAAAAACTTCACCGGACGTTTCTCCACGTCCGGCGCGTCCGGCGACCTGCGTGAGAAGCTGAAACGTGCGTTCGCCTGCGCGAAAATCGGGCAGATGCAGCGCGAGATCTGCATTGATGATTCCGACCAGCGTCACATTCGGAAAATGGAGACCCTTCGCGATCATTTGTGTGCCGACGAGGATGTCGATGTTGCCTGTGCGGAAATTCCTCAGAGTTTCGCGATACGCTTCCTTGCGCGTCATTGAGTCTGCATCCATGCGGCGCACGACAGCTTTGGGGAAAATTTGCGATACGGTTGATTCGACCTTCTCCGTGCCGAAGCCCGCGTAAATCAGTGCATCTTTTCCGCAGGCCGGACACTTTTTGGGCACCGCGGCGGTGTGGCCACACAGATGGCAGCTCAACCGTCCCGCGACCGCGGGATGCCGATGAAAGGTGAGCGCGACGCTGCAATTGGGACAATTGCGCGCTTCGCCACAATTGCTGCACAGGAGCGAAGTGGAGAAACCGCGCCGATTCAGGAACAGAATGGTCTGTTCTCGTTTTTCGAGCCGATCGGCAATCGCGGCTCGCAATTTTTCTGACAAGATGGTTGCCGCCTTTTGTTTCCGGCGCTCCTGGCGAAGGTCGACAATGCGCATGAGCGGCATCTGCTTTTCATCTATCCGCTGAGTAAGTGTAACCAGCCGATATTTTCCAATTGCTGCATTGTGATAGCTCTCGAGTGACGGCGTGGCGCTTCCCAAGACCGCGACGCATTTCTCAATCTTGGCGCGCACAATCGCCACGTCACGCGCTTGATACCGGGGAGCTTCTTCCTGTTTATAGGTCGTCTCGTGTTCTTCATCGACAACGATGAGCGCCAGGTTTTTCAACGGTGCGAAGATCGCGCTCCGCGCGCCGATTACGATGCGCGCGCGACCAGAATGAATTTTGTGCCATTCATCGTGACGTTCGCCTTCGGATAAATGGCTGTGCAACACCGCGACCGCGTCCTGCATGTCGGCGAAGCGGCCTTTGAAACGCTCAACCGTTTGTGGCGTTAGCGAAATTTCAGGAACGAGAACAATTGCAGTGCGTTCGCGATCAAGCGCGGCACGAATCGCCTGCAGATAAATTTCGGTCTTGCCGGAACCGGTCACGCCGTGGAGCAAAATAGGGCGCGACTTTTCCGGTGAATCGAGCGCTTGTGTGATTTCTTTAAGCGCATGCGTTTGCTCCTGGTTGAGAGTGAGGTTCGACGTCGCAATGAATTGTTCGTCAGCATGTGGATCCCGCAGGACTGCTTCTTCGCGCAACTCCACGAGGCCGCGTTTCTCCAGCGCACGAAGCGTCTGGTTGTCTAGAGAGGTTTGCCGCAGAAGCTGCGACGCGCGGATTGGGGCTTCCAATCGCAAGATCGCCTCCAGAAGTTCTGCCTGCCGGGGCGCGCGTCTTCGCAACTTCTCGAGTTCTTCACTGTCGATCTTGCGCCCGGGCTGGACGAATAATTGCTTTTTCCATCCGATTTCCGCGCGCCTGATGACTTGCGGCAATAAACTGCGCATTACTGTTTCGATTGGGCAGCAATAATAGGCGCTGATCCACCTGCCCAGCTCGAGCAATTGTTCACTCAAGATCGGCGCTTGCCCGACGACCGCCTCGATTGGCCGGATGCCTTTCGCTTCGCTGTGTTCTGTGATAGCTACGACCGTCGCAAGAGCCGATTTCTCTCGAAACGGCACGCGCACGCGGGAGCCGACTCCGAGTCGGTTCATCAAGCCTTCCGGCACGGCATAGTCGAGCTCGCGGTGAATTGCTCGATCAATGATGACGCGAACGTAACTGGGATTCGTCATGGAGACCTCGTTAATTTAATTGCTCGGGAGAGCAGGAGCACGAGATTTGATGCCGACGTGATACGATTCCTGCTCAAACTGGTCCTGTGCGTAATGCTGGCCCTGGCCGCAGGTTTCGCTTATCTCGCCGTGCGATCAGGCGATCCGGTCTACACGTTTTACGAATGGATGAGCCCGGCGCGGTTTCATCAGTACGATCGCCTCATTCGCGTTGTCGCAGCCGAACATCATCTCGACCCGATGCTTGTAAAAGCGGTCGTTTGGCGTGAGAGCCGCTTCGACCCGAGAAAACATGGGACCCACGGAGAGCGGGGACTCATGCAAGTGAGCGAAAAAGCGGCCAGCGAATGGGCACGCGAAAACAAGATCACCGCTTTCCAAGTGGACCAACTTTTTGACCCGAAAACCAATCTGGAGGCTGGCACATGGTATTTGCATCGGGCTTTTGAACGCTGGGCAGCGCAGTCCGATCCCACGCCTTTTGCGCTGGCCGAATACAACGCGGGCGCCAGTCGTGCCGAACGGTGGAGCGGCGGAAGCACTACTGACATCCCGGTAAAGCAGTTCCTACAGAACATCGACTTTCCCGGAACCCGGAAGTACGTTGACTCAATTATCGAGCGCTACCAATTTTATCAGCGGCGAGGGCAAATGTGACGAATCTGAGCGCACAATCACGGCTCGATTCGAAAAGCTTGCGGCGATATAATTTTTCGGCTTGTGCAGTAAGATTGTCAATCTAAGGTCTGGGCTTTCATAGCGAGGGAATGCAGCGGCGTTTTTTTATAAGGGCGTTCGTTATTGTTGCATGTGGCGCAACGTGTGGACTGGCCGCATCGTTCGGGAATACCAGTTCACCGGGGCAAAACAGCTCCACCGCCAGATCGCCTGCGTTTGAGGCAGGCGTCGCGACGCACGAAACGCGGATCGAGCCACAAACAGTGCCCGAATTTCCAAGCCCCACCGAAATTCCGGCGCAAGGTGAAATTGAAATACCGGCACCGACGCGTGGCAGCTTTATGGCGAGCTGGGACAGTGCGAGCGAAGCGATCGGCTACCTGTTGGATGTTTCAACAAATAACTCGTTTAGCAGCTACGTGGATGGTTACCACGACCTGGACGTGGGCAACGTGACTGGGCGGGCCGTGACTGGTCTGAATCCCGGCACCACCTATTACTATCGTGTGCGCGCTTACAATGCGAGGGGCGCGGGCCGCTACTCCGATGTAGTGAGTGTTACAACGGTGGCTACTGCCGGGCTTATCATCCATCCAACGTTCGACAGTTCTATTACCAACAACCCAAGCGCGGCAGCCATCGAGGCGATGATCAACAGGACTATCTCGATTTATGAGTCGCTCTTTAGCGATCCGATCACGATTGAGATTCGTTATCGCTACTCAACAACTGCTCCAGACGGCACTCCGCTGCCGCAGGGAACTGTCTCGCAAAGTGACTCGGTAATTTACGACATTCCTTGGAACGTTTATATCAATGCCTTGAGAGCGGATGCAAAAAGCAGCAACGACAATCTCGCAAACGCGAGTCTGCCGGGGAATGCATTATCTGCAACTATCAAGCTAAAGGGGCCGAATGGTCGAGCGGTCGGGTTAGACACGCCGCCGTCGATGTTCGCAAACGGGACCGTTGGGGACGGCGGACCGTATGACGGGATCGTTACGCTTAATTCCTCCTTGCCATTTCAGTTCACCCGGCCTGTCAGTGCGAATAACTTCGACGCGCAGAATGGCACCGAGCATGAAACAGACGAAATCATCGCTTTAGCATCGAATGCAAACGTCTCTAATCTCCGCGCGCAAGATCTGTTCAGTTGGTCATCAGCCGGCGTTAGAAACATCAGTTCGACTGGCACCCGCTATTTCTCCATCGACCGCGGCTCTACAAACATAGTCAATTTCAATCAAGACCCGAGCCTGGATTTAGGCGATTGGTTGAGCCCCGCGTGCCCGCAAGCGCATCCATACGTGCAGAATGCCGCGGGTTGCCGAGGTCAATCATCGGACGTTACAGCTACGTCGCCGGAAGGCATCAATCTCGACGTTGTCGGGTTTGACCTGGTGACTGCCGACAGGGCTGCGGTTGCTGACTTTAACAGCGACGGCCATCCGGATTATGTGCTCCGTAATCCCAGCACCCACCAAACAGCGATCTGGTATCTAAACAACAACATTTATCAGGGTGGCGCTTTCGGTCCAAGCATCACAGTTGGCTGGATCCTGGAGGGTGTGGCGGATTTCAATCGCGACGTGCATCCAGATTACGCACTGTTCAATTCCACTACCGATCAAACAGGGATTTGGTATATGTCAGGGCCAACACGCATCGCAGCCGCGTACGGGCCAACGCTTCCCGGTGGCTGGGAATTGACTGAGACAGCCGACTTTAACGGCGACGGTTTCCCGGATTATGTGCTGTTCAATGCGACGACTCATCAAACAGCGATCTGGTATCTGAACAACAACGTTTACGTTACCGGCGCCTTCGGGCCAACACTTCCGGTCAACTGGGTCCTGGTGGGGGTAGCAGATTTTGATCGCGACGGCCGTCAAGATTATTTGTTGTTCAATTCCAGTAATCACCAAACAGCGATCTGGTATCTATCAGGACCAACATTCATCAGAGGCGCTTATGGACCGACCATTCCCAGTGGGTGGGCGTTAGTGGCTACGGCCGACTTTAACAGCGATGGGTATCCGGATTATCTGGTTTACAATCCCGCCACTCGGCAGACAGCGATCTGGTATCTGAACAACAACGTTTACGTTAGCGGCGGCTACGGGCCAACTCTGCCGATTGGGTGGAGCTTGGTCGGACAGTGAGACCGGCTGCCCTGGTTTGAGCGTCTTCGTCATTTTAGCCAGTGCACGTCCTGCTTGTGGCGTGCCTCTTAGTGAAGCCGATATACCCGCTTAGCTATCGACGGCAGGGCAATCTGGGTTAACGGTTTTGTTAATGACGAAAGAGGAAATCGCTGGTGTGCTGGAGCAAATCGCGACGCTGCTCGAATTGAAGAACGAAAACCCTTTCAAAACCCGGGCTTACACGAATGCTGCACGTGCGATCGAAACATTTGGCGGGAATGTCACCGATTTTCAGGATGAAGAAGCGCTTTCGAAAATTCCAGGAATTGGGAAGAGTATCGCTCTTAAGATCAAGGAACTCGCGGCGGCTGGGTCGCTGAAATATCTGGAGGAATTGAGCGCAGAATTCCCGTCCGAAATTCTCGAATTGTTCTCACTGCCCGGGCTTGGCGCCAAGAAGATCAAGGCTCTCTACGACAAGCTTCAGATCAGTTCCATCGCGCAGCTGCAAAAGGCATGCGAAACCGGGCGTGTCGCTGAATTGCCTGGTTTTGGCGAAACAACCCAGCAAAAGCTCTGTGACATCATTGCAAAACGCGCAGCCCACGCTGGTTCATTTCAATTCGGACAGATCGCGGTGGAAGCGGAAACATTACGGTCTGATTTAGCGGAGCATGGGAGCGCTTTGCAGGTCGATCTGGCTGGGAGTTATCGGCGGAGAAAAGAAATCGTGCACGATTTGGATCTCTTGGTGGCGACAAAGAAACCCGAGAGCATCGCGAAATTCTTCGTTTCCCATCCGCTTGTGGAATCGATTATCGCGCAAGGGCCCACCAAATCGAGCGTGCGATTGCGATCGGGAGTGCAGTGTGACCTGCGAGTGGTGAGCCCGACCGAATATCCTTTCGCGCTTGCTTATTTCACCGGAAACAAGGAACACAACATCGAATTACGCAGCCGTGCGCTTCAGCGAGGCTGGACTCTTAACGAATATCGGCTCGCTCCGCTTCCGGTGGATCCGAAAGCGAAGACGAAAAGGCCGATAAGAAAAATTCCAAAGGTGCACGATGAAGCCTGCGTCTATCGTGCAGTCGATCTCGATTTTATTCCGCCGGAGTTACGGGAGAATTGGGGTGAATTCGAAGCCGCTGAGAACCATTCGCTGCCAAAGCTCATTGAGAAGGAAAACCTGCGCGGCACATTTCATTGTCACACGACTGCAAGCGATGGGCACAACTCCATCGAAGAGATGGCGGAGGCTGCACAGGAGCTGGGACTCGAGTACCTCGGGATCGCAGACCATAGCCGCAGCTCGACCCAGGCACATGGACTGGACGAAGCAAAGTTGCGCTTCCAAATCGCCAGCATTCGGACGTTAAATAACAAGCTGGGCGGCTTTCGCCTTTTTGCCGGTGTGGAATGCGACATTCTGCGCGATGGTTCGCTTGATTTTCCAGACGAAATTTTGTCAGAGCTCGATTACGTGGTTGCGTCTGTTCATTCCGTTTTCAATTTAAGTGAAGCGGACATGACTCGCCGCGTGATCCGGGCGATGGAGAATCCGTTCGTTACAATGCTGGCGCATCCAACTGGCCGATTGCTGCTGAGACGAGATCCCTATCAGATTGATATTCCGAAAATTCTCGATGCAGCGGCACGCACGAGGACATGGATCGAGCTCAACGCTGCGGCGAAACGTCTCGATCTCGACTGGAGGTGGTGGCCACTGGCGAAACAAAAAGGTGTTAAATGTGTGATTAACCCAGACGCGCATCGCACCGAGCGATTGCAAGATTTATGGTTCGGAATCGGGATCGCGCGCAAAGGCTGGCTGACCAAAGCGGATGTGATGAATTGCTTACCGCTTGCCGAGGTCGAGAGCGCATTAAAGGCGAAACGTGAACGGTAACTTCAACTATTTTAGAGTTCCATGCGCCGCCGGGCTCTTTTGTTGTCATTCCGAACGAAGTGAGGAATCTCGCAGCCGAAGTTTGCGCCACGCAATTTTGCCGGCGTGATCCACCAGCCCTTTGAGAGGTTCCTTGCTATTCCCGGATGACTCGCCGGGCGCTTTTACGGCGCGCTCTCTCTTTGCGGCATAAACATGGTGAGGCATTTGCAGGCCCCGCCTGCTTTGATGAATTCGCTCATCGGCAATTCGTAGCAGCGATAGCCGCGGTCTTGCAACGTCGCGACGAGCTGCGGCGCGCCTTCGGGCAGGACAATGTCTCGCTCGATGACGACCGCATTGCATGAAAAGTGCATTGCCTCCTCTGGCAAAACGTCGATCAATCCAGTGACACGTTCGCGAATTGCGCGTTGGCCGTATTCATCGAACGCGGATGGAAACCAAAACGCGGAGCCGTCCGGCAGCGGGCAAAAGCAGGTGTCGAGATGGTAAAAGCGCGGATCGACCAATTCCACTGAGATTACGAGACAGCCAAGCATCTCTGCCAGGGCGCGATGAGATTGAATGTCGGAACGAAATTTGTAACCGCAGAAGAGCGCATCGCCGCCAAAAAGCGCGTCACCTTCGCCCTCGAAATAAAGATTTTCCGGCAACCAACTCACTTCATAACCGCGTTGTTCCATCCATTTCGCGAAGAACGGCTGCTCGCCCGCGCGCTCCTTATGGCGAAAATTACTGGGGACGAATTTGCGACCAACCGTCAATCCGGCGTTGGCCGTGAAAACCATATCGGGAAGTCCGGGCTGGGGCGAAATCAAATGAACGTCGCAATCGAGATTTGAGAGTCGCGCATGCAATTGTTTCCACTGCTTTTGCACCAGGGCTGCCTCGGCGCCGCGGGCGCGGTTCATCCAGGGATTGATCTCGTACTCGATACCGTAATAATCGGGCGGACAGAGGAGTAGCTCGCGCATGGGACCGCCAATTTACTCGCGAACGCGAGACTCACTAAGATGGTCGGCGAGCTCTCGCAGAAACGGTTCCACGTCTGTGACCAGACCGATTGATTGTAAGGGCTGGTGTTCGACCGCGCGCTCCACTGCAGCCGGATCAATATCGACGCATACTGTTTTTGCCCCAGGCGCGAGCATGCTGGCCACGGCAAGCGAATGCTGGACCGTCGCCAGCAGCATCACATGAGTCACATCGGCGAGCTTTTGTCGCATGACTTTTTGAGCTTCAATTACATCCGTCGTTACCCCAGGAATCGGCCCCTCGTCGCGAATCGCGCCAGTCAGCACGATGTCAACATCGTGGCAGACGCAGGCATGCATGACACCGCGCACGAGGATTCCTTGCTGCACAGCAGCGGAAATTCCGCCAGCCGCGCGAATGGTATTGATGGCACGGAGATGGTTCTCATGTCCCCCTCGCGCGAAGGCAAGATCGGGATTCATTCCCAGCGAGGTACCGTACAGAGCGCGTTCCACATCGTACGCGGCAAATGAATTTCCGGCGAAAAGGCGATTGACATAACCCGCTTCAATCAGGCGGACCAAATGGTGGCCTGCGCCGGTTCGTACAATTGAGGGACCGGCGACAATCGCGATTTTACCTTTCGCTGTGTGAGCGCGCCGCAACTCCTCACCCAGTTCACGAATGATGGCCGATTTTGGTTCGTCGGCATCAACAATCGTATTGATAAATTGAAAAATATCGGTGCGGGTGGTCGAACGCTGCACCGGCACGACGCGGACCCCTTGATGACCGACCACAATTTCGTCTCCCTTGTTAACATCGAAAAACTTGACCGCATGGGCGGATTCTTTTTTTCGATCAAGCGCAATCGCACTGTTGATCATTGCGGGCCGCACCTCGATTTCCTTACCGCCGAAGCGAACAAACGTCTGTTGATTAGTTGTCACGTAGAAATCGCCGGGGAAGACTCCGTCCGCGGGCGCGCTGGCGAGTTGCACGTTTGCGCGCTCAATCACTTCGGCTCCGTGCTGGCGAAGACGCAGCACCAGTTCGTCAAGCGCTTCGCTTGTTTCGGCGGACACTTCAATCCGCGCGAAGCTCTGGTCCGCACGTTTTTCCCCAATTTTGATTTCGCCGATCTTGAAATTCGCGCCGTGAGTCAGAATCTGATCCAGAACTTTAGGCAAAATGAGAGAATCAATAATATGCCCGCGTAACTCAATCGTTTCCGAAACCATTTGTAAAACTTAGCCGATCAAAGTGACCGCGCCAGTTGCGCTAGAAAGCCTATTCGCAATTTCCGATCTCATGGTTCAATTTCTCTTCCGATATGGAAAAACCGAGCGCGCGCGGTCCATCCCCCAGTCGCAAGGCGCATCGCGCGCTGGCCCAGGTTCTAAATCGAAAACCGAAACGACCGCCACCTCTGCCTGCGAAAAAGATCGCCAGTGCCGTGGACCGCGTGGCGAGCCGCTAAAACGGAGTGATCATGCAGGAACATCTGCCAGCTCTAGCCACGAAGATCGCAAAGGTGCTGTCGATCAAGCCCGAGTACCTGGTGACACAGCCTGCGGAGCTGCGAATTCTTAGAGAAATCTCCGAGGCGGAGGTCAGAGAGTTTGCAACAAGTCACGGCTGGCGCGTGATACGCCGCCTCGGGGGACGGCAGATCGAATTTTACAACGACGCAATCCTGCGCCCGCTGTAGCCGGGATCGGCAGGGTCCGGCCGAAGGAATGAGGGAGTCACGATTTCAGACTGAAATCGATCGATTCCGTTACAACCACTACTGGACAGCGCAAAGCTGTTGGCTTACCAATGCGCCAGCCTTAATTAAATGGAAGGAGCGAAAATTTATTTTTTGGTTTTCGGCGTTCTAACGATCGCCGGCGGCATTGTCGGTTACGTCAAGGCGGGCAGCGTTGCATCGATCATTGCCGGATCAATCACCGGCGTACTGCTACTTGTAGCCGCTTTCCTTCTGCCCGAACATCGTGCAATCGGGTTAGCGACTGCATTCATTATCTCGCTTTTGCTCGCGGCGCAGTTCGCTCCCAAATTCATACGAACCGGAAGGATCATGCCTGCAGGGATGATGTCGATCCTAAGTGTGATCGGGGTCATCGCGGCTATTGTCGCCTGGGTGAAAAAGTAATCGCGTGGGAAGAATTCGTCTGCGGACGTGGCGGCTGCTGGTACTGGTGATATTCAGCGCGCTTTTCGCCGCGATTGTTTATCGCTGGATCTCACTCGAACGCCTGCAGCATGCTGCGCCAGTGGAAGTCATCGCGACACCGACGCCCAGCCCGACGCGGGCGCCTCTCATCACTGGAAAACTGGACACCGCGAAGTTGTTCAACGGGATCACACTTCATTCAACGGTCGAGACGATACCCGGCGCCGATGCAACGACCGAGCGCGCCGAGCCAGACAGCTATGTGCTCGACCTCAAATTGCAGGCGCGAGTGCCTTCGCCAAACAAGACCATTGAAGAGCTGGCCAAGATCAGTCCCCAACTACCGACGCTATTGCCGGGATTAGCGACGATGCTACAGCTCAATCCGGTTTCGCCGCTGTTCGCTCAGCTGTACGACACGAAAGTCAGAATGCTACGCGAGAACCTCGCTCGCCTCGATGTACTTCTCTCGCGACATAATTTTTTCGATTGCCAAACCGTCTTGCAGCTTCAGCATCCGCAAACGCACCGAAAAGCGCTCCTCCTCCAGGGAGATATGGATGTAGACGCTGACGGATCCGATGCAGATCGGATGCCCATTAGCACGGGCACGCCTGCAAATTTCAAGCCGGCCACCAGTTATCGCTGGCCCAAGAAGACGCCCGAGCCTAATCCATATCTCGCAGCTACCGAAGACGGATTGAAGCGTGCGGAAGCTGAGTTTGCGCTTCCCACTACGAGTCCCGCCCGCAAACATGATCTGCGCAACATGATCGCGCAGTTGCACGCGGAAATCGGCACGTTAAAAAAATACAGTTTCCTGATCGGTGCGACCGACCCCTTTATTGTAGTGCCAGGCGCATTTTTGCATGGAAACGATCCGGTTAAACCCGGTGACTACGCGCTCGTCATTTTCGGCAACTCGATTTATCCGGCCCTCGTCGGCGATGTAGGGCCTAACGACAAAGTCGGAGAGGCATCATTGCGTATTGCAAAAGAGATCAACACGCTTTCGACGCCGTACAATCGTCCCGTGAGCGATCTCAAGGTGACTTACCTGATGTTTCCCGAGAGCGCTGACAAACCATTTGGTCCTCCGGATTTGGAAAAGCTTCAAGCGCGCTGCGAAACGCTCGTCAAAGAAATTGGGGGAGCGAGCGTACCGCTGCATCACTGGGAGAATATTATTCCGCCTTCGCCTACGCCCAGTCCGGTGCAAATCCGCTGGCGTCGCCGAGTGCGACACCGTCTTCTCCATCAGGTGGATCGGCAACAGCTTCCGCGTCACCGTCGCCGACATTTGCGTTTCCCGCTTCTAGCCCAGTAGCGACGACGCCGACGCCAACGAAGTCCCCCGCGGTAACGCGAAGCCCGATCAAAAAACGTAAACCGTGAACGTCGAATACGGGCTGCGCTGTCTACTTTGCTCGCAGTGTGAAACTGTACGAACGAAATGATCATCCGTGATGCTGTTGAGGCTGATCTGCCGGCCATCGTCGAGATTTACAACGCCACTATCCCGACACGCATCGTGACGGCCGAGATCGAGCCAACGACGGTCGAAGCGCGGCTGCCATGGTTCCGCGAACATTCTTCAGAGCATTATCCTTTCTGGGTTGCGGAGTCGGAAGGTCGCGTGATTGGCTGGCTCGATTTCAAAAGATTCCTACCGCGCCGTGCGTATCGCGGCACAGCTCAGATCAGTGTCTACGTCGACGAAGAGTTTCGGCGTCGCGGTGTGGGACAGCGATTGTTGGAACAGGCGATCGCACGCGCACCGTCGCTGGGCATCACAGCGCTGGTCGGTTTCATTTTCGGACATAACGAGCCGAGCTTGAAATTATTTCAACGTCTTGGCTTTGAACGCTGGGGATTTTTCCCTGGTGTCGCGCAGCTCGATGGCGTCGAGCGCGATCTCGTGGTGATGGGCCAACATTGTCCACCGTGCTCCACTGCGATCGAGAAATCGCCGGTTCAGTCACGAATCAGCAAGCAGTTTAGCGACAGCCAGAGCCTGATGTATTTGCTGATGCAATACCGGCATGAGCCGATTCATTCGAAGCTGCTGAAAATCCGCGACAAATATTCCATGTTGCATCTGGACGTGCTCATTCTCATTTACCACTTCGCAAGAATTTGCTCCGACAATATTCTCGAGATCGGCGCCTTTGTCGGTGGGGCCACGATTGCCGCGGCGCTCGGTGTGCGCGATTCGGGAACGCAGAAGAAGCTCATTACTATCGAACCGGGCGGCAGCGTCAAACACAAGCGCCTTGGTACGCGCAATATTTTCCGCGACCTGGAACGGAACCTTGCCAGGCAGCGTGTATCGGAATTGGTCACGACTATTAAGGGCCGTTCCTTTGACCCGGCAACAATCTCCGCGGTCAATGAGACGCTGGGTGCAGACAAAGTTGGTCTCCTGATTCTTGACGCCGATGCTGCGAAGCGGCGCGACATCGAGTGCTACCGCGAGAGATTTGCCGACAATTGTTGGATGGTAATCGACGATTATTACGGTGCCGATTCCAACACAAAAATCACACCGAGCCGTGCCGACGTAGACGCGCTAACCATGGCCGGTTATTTGGAACCACTAGGTTTCTACGGCTGGAGCACGTGGGTCGGACGCTGGCGTGGCCCTCAACGCTGAAGTTATTTCGCTAGAATCGTGAGACGTTGAAGACAGCGCCCGCTATACGTTGCGACGATCTTGGCCTTCACATTCGGCTATCCCTCTGGACCAATGACCAGATGAATCACGCCGTTCGGCGCGGAAATGAAAAAGCCGTTGAAGTCCTCGCTCAGTTGCTCAACTTCATCGCGCCGCGTCACACCATGCACTTTCAGAAAGGATGCTGCGGCTTCCGTGTCGTTTGTTTCCAGCTCCAACCAGATATCCGGATGACTCAGGTTTGGGACTTTGTCGATCCAGAGGCGGTTCGGGCCGAACTGGAAAATGCAGCCGTCCTTTTCTTCTTCGATTAAAGGCAGTCCAAGCGTGTCGCGATAAAAGGACACCGTCTGGTCATACGTGTGACTGGGGCATTTGATGGCGATGTTTGCTCCGCCAGAGAATTGCGGGCCTTCGAGCTTTGCAACCATTGCGTCGGAAAAAGTAACCCTAACCTTCCGTGCCGCCCGGTTCGGTCATTTTCACCGGATCGAGAGCGCGCTCCAGTTCTCTTTCAGGCAAGACTTTTCTCTCGCGGGCGATTTCGCGCACGGTGCGGCCAGTTCTTGGCGCTCTCTTTCGCGATTTCAGCCGCACGATCGTAGCCGATCTTGGGCGCGAGACTCGTCACCATCGCCATGGATAGCTCGATCAATTCGCGGCACCGCTCTTCGTTCGCGACGATGCCCCGAACACACCTGTCAGAGAAAACTTCGACGACATTTGCCAGCAGCCGGATCGACTCGAGAAGATTATGTGCCATCACTGGCATCATCACATTGAGCTCGAAGTTTCCATTCGCGCCGGCCCAGGTAATGGTCGTGTCGTTACCGATCACTTGGGCGCAAACCATCATCATCGCTTCGCACATTACCGGGTTCACCTTGCCCGGCATGATGGAGCTGCCCGGTTGCGTCGCCGGAAGTTGAATTTCGCCGATTCCGCATCGCGGACCGCTTCCGAGCCACCGGATGTCGTTTGCAATCTTAAACAAACTGACCGCAATCGTTTTCAGGTGACCGCTGACTTCAACGACTGCATCCTTTCCGCCTTGTGCTTCAAAGTGGTTTTTTGCCTCGTAAAAAGCGATGCCGGTGCTTTGCTCCAAATGCCGCAGCATTTTTTCTGGAAGATTAACGTGACGGTTCAGACCGGTACCCACGGCGGTTCCTCCGAGCGCCAGCTCACGCAAAGCTTCGATCGACTTCTGCGCGCGTTGTTTAGCATAAGCAACCTGTTGCGCGTAACCGGAGAATTCCTGCCCGAGACGAACTGGCGTGGCATCCATTAAATGGGTTCGGCCGATTTTCATGACGTTCCAGAATTCTTTCGCTTTGGCCTCAAGTGCGACATGTAATTTTGCGAGAGCGGGAATGAGGCAGTTCTTTAATTGTTCCGCCGCGCTGATATGAATGGCGGACGGTATCACGTCGTTGCTGGACTGGCCCATATTGACGTGATCGTTGGGATGCACCAGTTCACGCGACCCGATTGCCTTGCCTGCTAGCTGGGCGCAGCGATTCGCGATGACTTCGTTGGCGTTGGTATTTGTGCTCGTCCCCGAACCGGTCTGGAAAATGTCGAGCGGAAAATGGTCGTCGAGTTTTCCTTCAACAACTTCTTTAGCCGCCTGCACGATCAGCGCGGAACGCTCCGCATCGAGCAAGCCAAGATCGCGATTAGCTTGCGCGGCGGCCCATTTAATCAAGCCAAGAGCGCGAATGAACGGCCGTGAAAACCGATAGCCGCTTACTGGAAAATTTAGCACCGCACGGTGAGTCGAGGCGCCGTGCAGAGCAGACGCCGGAAGCGTCATCTCGCCCATCGAATCTTTTTCTGTTCGGATCGGCTTGTCCGTCATGCCGAACGATGTGCGCTAACGCTAAAGCTCGCCCCCTGCAGAGTCCCACGTTTGTAGCCATCAAGCGGATGCGTCTTCTGAAAAACAGTGATGAACATCGGTGGTATGTTTTGCAGGAAGTACTCTGATTGGGCGTGCTCGAACAGGGTCGCGTGTTGCTTCAATTCGTTCGTGACTTGATAGATGATGAAACGGCCATCACGCGCCAGCGCATCATATGTTTTTTGCAAGAGTGCGCGTTTCTTCTCAATTTTAAGGATGCTAAATGGAATACCCGAAAGAATATAATCACAGCAATCGATGCGGTGACGTTTCAGTTCGTGTGGCAGCGAGGCCGCATCGCCATGAATCACACGTACACGCCCGTCGCCGGCAAACTGCCGTTCCAGATCGCGCGCAAACGCTCGGTCCAATTCGAACAGAAGCAGGTGTGAATCCGGACACATCCGTCGTGCAATCTCGCGCGAATGTACTCCTTCCCCCGGCCCGTACTCGGCGATTACACGTGGCTGGCTAAAATCCATCTTGCTGGCGACACGTTCCACCAGTGCCTTGGAACTGGGGATGATTGATGCAATCTGAAACGGTCGTTTCAAAAATTGTTTGAAAAACAGGGTACTCACGAGACGCGAACAGTCGTCCTGCACATCGAAGTTGTCCAGTCACGAAGTGGTGGCGCAAACGATAGAATTTCTACCGCGACTGGAACTTGTTTGAGCTGGGCCAATTGCCACCCTGCTGCCGATATCTCGCTTGACTCATCTCTAGTCCCCGATCAGTTATCACTGCTGATTCGAGCGCGCGGTTAGCTCAGTGGTAGAGCACTACCTTGACACGGTAGGGGTCAGAGGTTCAAACCCTCTACCGCGCATAGCTATCTTCATTTGTTGGGTTTAGACTTGAAATGGATCGCTCTCAGTGCGGAGTCATAACGCATAGTCATAACATCACGCCTATCAAAATTAACATCGCCGTTTTGAAATAAGAGAATGATGATGTTAGCGCCGCGGACGGCACATACTTGGGCTGCTAACCCGATGCTTTTCGTCGCGAACGTCTTTAGCATCCTGGTAGAGCAGCTGATTTCTAACCGCAGTTATCACTGGGCAGCTACGGGGCGCTACCGAAAACGCTATCGATTCGAATAAGTCGCAAAAAATTCCCGACATCTGACTAAGGAGCGAGAGCCCTACGATGGTCCCCTGGCAGGTGCTGCGCCGTTTGCTATGGATGTCTGCCACGCCGTCAAAACCTTTTCATTACCTGAGATTCGTGAGCTGGCTTGAGCGCAGGATGCGTGGCAATGACATTTCGCGATACTCGAAGAACCGGCCGAAAAGAGCCTCGGCATACGCCAGGCGCACCAGCGTTCTTCGTCTTGGCAGATCAAACCATTGGTTGCTGATATTGAGTGATGAGGCTCGACTTTCTTTCCGAAATGCTGTAGAAAGCTCGCCTTCAATGGCGACCACGGAGTCGACTTCAGGCTTTGACTTGATAGTGTGCGCGTGCAGAGAAAAGGAATATACGGCACGTGATGCAATCGATGCGGCCATTTTCAGGGGCGAACTGGGGGTAAAGTGGAAAGAATTTCTTGATGAAGTCGAAGCGGAAAAACGCGCGGATGAGCTAGACTTGGATTTGGACGAGTCCGCAATTTCTAGTGCGGCAGAAGCTTTTCGTTACGAATACGATCTGATCACTGCTGAAGAAACAGAAGCATGGCTGGCAAATCGTGGCCTGACTTTCGAGGACTTCAGCGACTATTTTACTCGTCAATATTATGCCACCGCGATTCGCGAAAGCGTCGTTCCGGATGAAGTGGAATATCAGTGCGCGTCGTCCGACCTACGCCGGTCGTTCCTGACGGAATTGATTCTATCCGGAGATTTGGACCGAATCACGACCGATTTAATGGCGCGTCTCGCGGCGCGCTGCGCGGGACAAGAACCGGCCCCACAGGCGATTGCGGCCGAAGAGCGGAAATTCTTGCATCGGAACAGCGTTAATCCGGCACAAAGGGCGAATTGGCTGAAGAAATTGCGCCGCGATTCGAAATGGTTGGATGAAATGCTCGCAATCGAGGCAGCATACCGGACGCATTGCGAAAGGCTGCTTGTCCCTGAGGCGCGTCAACACGAATTGATGTCCTTACGATTGCCGCTGACGCGATTCGAAATCGAAGTGATCGAGCTAGAATCCCAGGATGCCGCCAAGGAAGCGCTGTTTTGCGTGCAACAAGATGGGATGTCAATGGAGGAAGTTGCAACCGAGGGACGTTACCCTTACCGCCGTTCGCACTTTCTTTTAGAAGATCTTCCCGTGGACGCCCAGCAGAGATTCCTCAGCGTTTCGCCGGGGAATGTCCTCGAGCCGACTGCGCGCGGTGACGGATTTGAACTGTGTCGTGTCGTCAACAAAATTGAGCCGCAAGCGGACGACCCAACCGTTAAATCGCGGATCGATCAGCGACTACTCGACCGGCATTTCTCTGAGCTTATGAGCAAATATACGCAGGGGCGGCTGGGCGCCGTGTCACCTGCCAAAGAATGAAAGTTCAAGACACCGAAATTCTGCGGCGTACATCGGTTTTCCGTTTTCTTGCCGATGAACATTTCGCCGCGATTGAGCCGCTCTTGGAGGAAGAGCACTATGAATTCGGTGATGTGATCGTAAAACAGGACGATCCGGCCGATTCCTTTTACGTTTTGACCAGAGGGCGGGCGCGGGCCCTCAAGATCAAGCCAGACGGTGAGGAAATCCCGCTGGGCGTGTTGAAACCCGGTGACTCGTTTGGAGAAGCCGCATTGTCTGAGGGGGGAACCCGAAACGCGACGGTGCGCTGCAGCACAGCGGTAGATGTTTTGCGGCTCGATCGCGATGATTTTACGGAGCTCGTCCGTCGCGTACCCGATTTGAAGCAATATGTCGAGACCACCGGCCGGGACAGAGCTCTGCAAAGTTTTCTCTATCAGTTCAGCAATTTTGGCCGGCTTCCGACTCCCGTGTTGCGCGGCATGATCGACAGGTTAAAACCTGTCACGATCGAAAAGGGCAATCTAATTATCCGTGAAGGAGACGATGCCGGTCCTCTTTACATAATGCAGAAGGGACGCGCGCGGGCCTTTGCCGGAATCGACGGACAAACGCGCAATCTCGCGTTTTATCGCGAGGGTGACTTTTTCGGTGAACTGTCGGTCTTGAACGGCTCACCGCGGGCGGCCTCCGTCGAGGCATTCACAGATTGCCAAATGCTCTCTCTTGAACCCAAGTCGGTGCAGGACTTGCGGCGACGGTTTCCGGAATTTGATAGGCTGGTGAGCGAACGGCTCGCGCTTTATCAGGCGAAAACCGAAGCGCGTATTCCGCTTGATTTCACGACCGAATTGCTGCCTGCCGAAACGCAGGTCCACGACAAGGTTCAGCTGGATCGTGAACATCCTCCAGCCGGGGCCGAAGATAAAGAAGCTCCTTTCGCTGACGAGCAGGGCTTGTTCCGCAAACGCGGAAAGCGAATCCGCAAGGTCGACCACATCATGCAGATCGACGAGATGGATTGTGGCGCAGCCAGTCTGGGAATGATCTGCCGGTATTTTGGCCGCAAGGTAAGCCTGGCACGGATTCGGCAGCTTTGTCACACGGCTACGGACGGCACCAGCCTCAAGGCGCTTTCTCGCGCCGCAACTGAACTTGGTTTGGCGGCGCGCGCATTGAAGATTTCGATACGCAATCTCTCGCTCATGCCGTTGCCAGCGATAGTGCACTGGGAGGGCAACCACTGGATCGTGCTCTACGATGTCGATGAGCAGTTTGTCCGCGTGGCCGATCCCGCGGTTGGGTTGCGGAAATTTCCGCGCCGCGAATTTGAAGCGAAGTGGACAGGCTACGCGGCGCTGTTCGATTACACGCCCGCATTCGAACAAGCTCCGGAAACCAAGTCAACGCTGGCGTGGGTTCTTCCGTTTCTGGCACGGTTTAAGGTCATCCTGCTCCAGGTGCTGGGGCTGGCCGTCGCTGTCAGTTTCCTTCAACTGCTCTTCCCGGTGTTCACCCAGATGGTGGTCGACAAGGTCATTGTCGAAAACGATGTCGGCCTGTTGAAGACGATCCTGCTCGGCATGCTCGCGGCCATCGTCTTCGTGCAGCTCTCCACTCTCGCCCAGGAATATCTGCTGGCGTTTGCGGCCGTGCGCCTTGATACGACAGTTCTCGATTTTTTGAGCCGGAAGCTTCTCTCCCTGCCGATGACTTATTTCACGAGCCGCCGGACAGGCGACATTCAACGCCGGCTCGATGGTGCGAGGCAGGTTCGGCAATTTGCCGTCCAACAGGGAGTTGGCGCTTTGCTGGCAGCAGTTTTTCTCGTCGGCGCAGTGATTTTGATGGCGATGTACAGTCCATTGCTCACCCTCGCGTTTCTGGCAACAACGCCGCTTTACGTGGGACTAATGATTTTTTCGGTAAAAGTGCTTCGTCCCCTGTATCAGGGGGTGGAAGAAAGCCAGGGCAAATACAGTTCGCATCAAATCGATGCCATCAAAGGAATCGAGGCAGTGAAAGCGGCATCCGCCGAGAGTGCCTTCCGTGACGCCATGCTGAACGAGTTTCTCTCCGTCTCACAAAAACTTTTCAAGGCGACCTTTATAGTGATGTCGTACGACAGCGTTCTGCAAAGCATCGGTCTGCTATCTACTGCGATCTTTTTGTGGGTCGGCGCGACGCAAGTTATTCATGGACGCTTGAGCGTTGGCGGTTTTGTCGCGTTCAGTTCACTGACGGCGATGGCCTACGCGGGAATTTTGCGCGCGCTCGGAGTTTGGGACAGCCTGCAAAACGCCGCCGTCCTTCTGAATCGGCTGAATGACATTTTCGAGCAGGAGCCCGAACAAGGCCATGATCGTTCACGACTCGTCCCGGTGCATAGCCTCGAAGGACACCTCCAGCTTCGTGGGGTTAGTTTCAAATACGGCGGTCCCGAATCGCCCGATATTCTAAAGAACATCACTCTCGACCTGGCGCCAGGGCGCATGGTGGCATTCGTCGGTCGCAGCGGTTGTGGCAAAACGACGCTCATTAAATTAATAGCCGGCCTGCTCGAGCCTACGGAGGGGACCATCTTTTTCGACAATGTCGATCTAAAAACTCTCAATTATCGCGACGTGCGCCGGCACATCGGAATAGTGCTTCAGGAAAATCACATGTTTAACGAAACGATTGCGCGCAATATTTCGTTTGGCGATCTGCAGCCAGATGTTGATCGGGTGCTTGCCGCCGCACAAACCGCTGCGGCGCACGATTTCATTATGCGTCTTCCGCTTGGTTACGAGACAAAGATTGGCGAATCGGGTCTTTCTCTTTCAGGTGGCCAGAAGCAGCGCATCGCAATTGCGCGGGCAATCTATAATAATCCGCCAGTGTTAATTTTTGATGAGGCAACGAGCGCGCTCGACACAGAATCGGAGCGCGCGATCCAGGACAATCTCGGTCGGTTAATGGCAGGTCGCACCACGATTGTGATCGCGCATCGGTTAAGTACGATTCGCGAAGCGCACTCGATCGTGGTGTTGGAACAGGGAAGCATTGCCGAGATTGGCACGCACGATGACTTAATGGCACAACGCGGTCTATATTATTACCTTTCCAGTCAACAACTGGGGATCTGAGCCAGTTCTTCCATGAGCTCACAATTAACCGAACGCGGTTCACTCGATGTGGAATCCGAGATGCTCCCGCAGGAACCACCGCCCTGGATCATCCGCTCGACCGCCTGGCTATTGCTGGCGGCCTTTCTGTTCGCGCTGCTCGTCGCAATCGTAATGCGGTTACCGGAAACCGTCTCTTGCCAGTTCGTTCTGATTCCGGCCACCGGCGCCGATCCAATCCAATCGCCTCGGCAAGCCATCATTAGTCGCGTCGCTGTGGAGGAGGGCCAACCTGTTAAACTGGGCGAAGCGTTGTACGTTTTGCGCTCCGACGAAATCCGCGGTTGGGACACGCAATTTCGGACCCTCACCGAAGATTTACGCACAAAAGAAGAAAGCCTCACTCAATCTGAGACCGCTTACGCTGCCCAACTCGAGATTAAGAAGGCCGAAATTGAGCAGGCAAAGAGCGAAGTAGAATTCCGTGAGAATCATGCCAGCACGAGCCGCGAACTGGTGAGGCGCATGGAGAAATTAGCCAGGCTGGGCGGCGAATCGGAAATTGACCTTGTAAAGCTGAAACTCGATTTAGCCGGTTCGGAAAAAGATTTGAGTGTCGCCCAACGCACTGTGCAGCAGGTCAATCTCGACCGTGAGCGAATGGAAACAGAGCACGCGCGTCTACGGTCTGAGCAGCAGTCGGAAATCGAGAAACTAAAAATGCGGATCGGCGCTCTGAAAATAGACCTCGAAAATACCCATCAGAACTTGCTGACAGTTCGGAGTCCATATGAGGGCGTGATCACGTCCATGGACCAGCGAACCGTGGGCAGTTTTGTGCAGCAGGGACAAGTGCTTTGCCAGCTCGCACGGAAAGACGCCAAACCGCGAGCTCGGATGACCTTAAACGAAGCCGGCCTCCCGAAACTCGCCATCGCTCAGCGCGTGCGGTATTTCTTCGAAGCGTTTCCTTACCAGCGTTACGGCGCTGTGACCGGAAAACTCGATTGGATCAGTCCGTCAGCGGTTACTACCACTGATGGCTCTCACTTCGTCGCGCTGGGCTCACTCGACCGCTATGAGATATCCCCCCACGCAGGACAAGTTTTACCTCTGCGAGTTGGGATGAGAGGACAAGCGCACATCATCGTCGGTGGACGCACGCTGATTGAATACGCGTTCGAACCCATTCGACAGCTGCGTGAAAGCATGAAGCAATAAATCCTCGGGCCGCAATGCAAAAGCCGCTTTTCAAGCTGAGAATTGAAGACCTGACCACAAGCGACGAAGCCATGGCCCGTTGCTTGCAGCTGGCAGCGCTCGCCGCGAAATCGGAGGTGCCGGTGGTACTCCTCGGCGAGACTGGCACAGGCAAAACTTTGCTTGCCCACGCGATCCACAACTCGTCGGCACGAGCGGGTCGGCCATTCATTGCATTCAACGCCTCGGCAATCAGCGACACGCTGCTCGAGAGCCAGCTGTTCGGTCATGAGCGCGGGGCCTTCACCGGCGCGCAGCAAAGCGTCAAAGGAAAATTTGAATTGGCGGACAGTGGCACGCTGTTTTTGGACGAAATCTCGGAAATGAGTCCGCTTGCCCAGGTAAAAATCCTGCGTGTGCTCGAATACGGCGAATTTGAGCGGCTCGGCTCTGAGCGAATGCTCACATCCAACGCGCGGATCATCTGCGCATCAAACTGCTCGCTGCGTGAACGAGTGCGGCAGGGAAAATTCAGGGAAGACCTTTATCAGCGTCTGAACGGCCTCACCTTGCTCATTCCTCCGCTGCGTGAGCGGCTGCAAGAACTGCCGGCATTGATCGCCGCGGAGTTGAAAGCGGCTGGATTAAAAGAAGGCAAAAGCATCACGGCAATTCATCCCGAAGCGATGGAGAAGTTGCTTCACCATGGGTGGCGCGGAAACCTTCGCGAATTGAGCCACACCGTGCGAACCATGACGCTGTTTTGCAATGGTTCGGTAATTCTGCCCGAGCATGTCGTTTTTCCTCCAGATCTGGAGCCAGATCGGAATGCGTCTGAAGGGGGCAAATTGGTTTCTTCGTTGGCCAGCAATAACAACGAACCCGCCGCTGGTATCGATCTCTCGCTCGCAAGTGCTGTGAAAAGACACGTCCGGGTCGTTTATGAGCAAGCAAATCAAAACCAACGTCGTGCGGCAAAACTGCTCGGTATTTCTCGTTCGACCCTGGCTCGCCATCTCCGGGACGTGGCCCAAGAGTAGAGCACTGTTGGTATAAAAATGAACTCGAGTGGCCTTAGAATAAGCTCAGACATTCTCTTCGTCTGCAATCGCAATCCTAATTTTTAGGGAGCGAACACGGCATAAGTGCCTCTCGTTTAAGAACAAATGCAGCGTCAACTGATTGTTTGATGGCTTTTCTTTAAACTTGGCACGGATACTGATAACAAAGAAAGCCAAAGTGAGTGCACCGAAGAACAAAAAGAATGCGCCCGCCGGAGAGTCAGGAAATCAAAGGCCCAAGCGCAGGAAAGACAAAATGATTCGTCTGGATGACCTGATTCCAAAACAGGACGTTACGGGCGGGCATCATTTGCTGTTCGGTGACACAACACAAACAAACAATCCAACAAAGGACAAATAACAACATGCAAGACAAGAAAAAGAAAAACATCAAAGTTCGCGACCTGAAGCCAAGAAAAGATGCTAAAGGTGGCATTGGTACGACCGCCCCCAAGAACGTCAACACGCCGGGTCACGGCATCAGCGGGCCGGGTCACGGCTTAAGCAGGCCGGGTAACCCCAATACCTGAAACAGCAGCAAGAATAAGGTTAAACAGTCGCGCCGTGGTTCGATCCCGCGGTGCGGTTTTTGTCTGTCCCTTCCGCGATCTCCACAAACAGTCTTACAGTAAAAGGGCGGCGGTTCTCCCCAGACTCGGAAATCGCAAAACACGATAACGCTGCGAAATCGGTAGCAGGATTTCTTTCGCACCGTGGCAGCTCGTTTGGGCATCTGACACGAAACCAACTTTTGTGTTTACAAACCGGGGTTCGAAATCCCCCTTATCCGCCATATCTCGCAACTACTAATGTGCGAGCATTAGGCTAGAAACCACAGTTATCGACTAGCGCGAATTCAGAATCATCGTCCGAATAAATACGCCGATAACGCCCAGTTTCGCGCTGCCTTTCTGCTATTACAGAAAGCTTTTTTCGAGAGCAAACCGGTTTCCAGCCCGCCTACGCGTATTTCGTCGCCACTATCGTGGTAAAAGCTGGTCTTGTTAGGTGCGACGCAAACGCACGCAGCGAATCAATCGCCGGCGCTGAAACCAGCAGAGTCCAAGAACGCCGAACAGTCCACCCGCGATGGTCGTTGGCTCAGGAACAACAATCGTGCCGCTTACGGTGACGTTATCGATTACGTTCTGAACGTTGTTGCCATTTGACTGTCCACCATTGAATTCCAGTTCCAAGACGAGTTCTGGCTTGTTGTTAACAATGCTAGGGACCGCGTCGCTGAATACCTGGCCCCCCGGCAGAATTGTGTGTGTCGCGAAAGTGGCGAATGTTGCTCCCCCATCGGTGCTCCACCTTATGTTCACGCTGTTGAAGCCGTCGTTTTGAAGGCCACTAATGGCGAAGCTGATGGTCATGTTCTGGAAGAGACCCTGCGACGAGAAAAGAGGAATATCGAAAGCAGCGTTGTTATGCTCTGAGCTTCTTGAGAGGCCGAGCCCAAGAACGGGGGGGTCCGGGTCGGTGGGCCAAACATTCTGAGTTAGCCCTGGGCCTCTCTCGCAGCGGGGAAGGCGTAAGGACGCGCGCCGCCAGGAACCATCGAGGTCTGCACGAAAGCGATCGGCTCGGCTGTGTAATCGGGTGGCCCACCCCTGACACCGTCTTCAAAATTATAATAAGCTATCAGGGATTGGGCATTCGCGCTCGGGGCGAGAGCGGCCATCAGCAGCAACGCCCCCGCCACAATTAAGAGCAAACGAAACGTGCGAGAATGCACTGATCTCTGGCGACCGAATGGCAGCGCATCGGAAATCAGATCGACGCCGCGACGATCCTTGCGGGGGCGCACTTCGTAAGCGTGCATCGGTCCAAGCATAGGAACTCGCATCTTCGAACGCAATGTTCGATTTAGACGCGCGCGAAACGCGAATGCGCGAGGATGCCGGAGAACGCCACGCAAGCTACTGCCGCCGTCGTGCCACTGCCCACGAAGCAATCCACGACTAAATCCTTTCTTTGGACGACGCGTTCAGTATTCGTTTCGAGCAACGCCTCCGGTTTTTGTGTCGCATAACCGAGCCGCTCTTTCGAGGATGGACTCAGGGCTACTAAGTCATCCCATAGCGTTTGAACAGCGACACCTCTGCCGTCCTCCAGATATTGCTTCCTTTGTGGAACCGATCCGGGGCTTATCTGCGTTTGTATTAGCAAACGTTGCCAAAGGCGGAATGGCTTCTCCGAAGGGGATGCCAGGGCAATCGCTGAAGGCGCAATCTTTGCCTGTGCCCCGCTCCTAACGACGTGATGGTGGGGGTTGCTCGGGAGAAACGACCTCTTCAGGTATGGTGTTAGCCGGATTGATCGGACTGATTACCTGCGGCGATGCGAATTCATTTGCCGGAAAACACGGCTCTCCAACACAGTCGCGCAGCATCGGCGCGGCTTGGAGGAGGGCGTTGATAATTTCATTGGCCATCCGCGGACTCCCGACTATTGCCGCGTCGACAATGCACTGAACCCAGTCGCACGGCATTTCTCCGCCCTTAAAATCCTTTGCCTCTTTCGAGTATCCACGCACCGGCCGCCGCCCGGTTACCGCTGCAACAACGATTCTGTCGGCGAGATCAGGCCGAGCTCTCACGGCAGTGGCTACAAAGTCACAAATCTCATTTCGGGGGTAACGAACCAGCACGGCTCTGAACGCCTGCATAAATTGCTCGGGGCTCGCCATCGCGATGCTGCTGGCCCCGGCCGCTGCGAGCGCGTGAGCCAATTCAGCACCGCCCACTCCTGCCGCAGCTCGATGCTGTTTTTGAATTGCCACATTGATGTAGGATTTGCTCGGCAATTGCCGAAAATCAGTGACCAGAGGTGAAGCGAGCTGCTGTTGAATATCCACCTCAACGGGGTCCTCCAATTTCATGGCGATCGGATCGTAAACTGCTTTTTGACCGGCCACGATCAGCAAGCATTGACCCACGCTGTCTAAATGGACCCGTGCGGTTCCTTCGAGCACCGTAAATTCGACGATTCCGCTGGGGAGGACGTTTCCCACGACGGTTGTGCCGGTGATTGCTGCCGTAACGGGGCCCATCTTGACTTTTGCTCCGCCAGAATTCTTCGGCACATAAAGCAGAAATTGGCCGCTGCCCAGCTCGATCGTTCGCCCGCCTCCGACGTTGTAAATAGTTTTCTCGCCCAGGCGCGTGATCGTTTGATCTCTAAACGTCAGCTCGCTTCTGGATTGGGTCCCGGTTTGCACGGCGTTGCCCTGGCGAACAGTCTCGTTCACCGTCACCGGACGCGCAGCTGCGCCTGATGGGACCACTTTAACGTCCTGCACTACTTGAGTAACCTTCGCTTCCTGGAGATCAGCAGCAGTGACCTGATTCGGGAGCCAGATCGCAAACGCAAATGCAAGCGACAGGATCGGCGAAATGATCCGGAACTGGCTATTCACGGCCGCGTTTATATTACATTCCACACCGCTTGTTAAGCTTTTTTTTTAACTTTTTTTAGCCCTGGCGCCAGTCGGCTTCAACTAATCAAATTGCCCCGGCCGACTGCGGCAGAGACAGCAGTGCTTCACCAACGCACCTGCGTGTCGAGCTCATGCACTAATGTGGTCCATTCCTCACAGGAAATTTGTTTACCCCGTGATCGCTGCCGTAACGGGCCCCATCTTGACTTTTGCGCCGCCGGATTTTTTTGGCAGATACAGCAAAAATTGGCCGCTGCCCACATCAATGGTTCGCACTCCTGCCCCGGGGCTATAGATAGTCTTCTCGCCGAGACGCGTGATCGTTTGATCCTTAAAAGTCAGTTCACTGCGGGACTGGATACCGGTCCGCACCGCGGTCCCCTGGCGAACATCATCGTTAAGGGCCGCCGGACGCGCTGCTGCGCCTGATGGGAGCACTCGGACGTCCTGGATGATTTGGGTCACCTTCGCTTCTTTGAGCTCGTCTGCCCTCACGCTGTTTGGGAACCAAATTGCAAACGCAAGCGCGAGCGACACGATCGTTAAAATGACCCGGAATTGAATATTCATAGTCGTGCTTATAGCATACTTTGCTTTACTCGCTAGGCCTTTCATGTTGAGCCAACATGCGAGAAGTCGCGGCAGCGGAAATCGAGACTCCGCGACTTATTCCGTCAATCGTACAGCAACGGAGCGATAAGGGCGCGTTCTTCCGGCAAGAGATGTTCCGCTCAAAGATTGCGCGCATCGCCGCGCGCGCCTTCTTCGTAGCCGTTCAAAGCAAGTATGGCAGCGCGAACCGCAATGGCGTCGGGAAGTTCAGAACCAGTTGCGCGCACGTTGGCGAATACCGCCAGCGCGACCTGTTATTTCCTTCCTCAACCCCAGCAGTATGGTTGCCCAAGACAATCTGACAAAGTTGCAAGCCCTGCAGAAACCGCTCCGGCAAAGAAATGAAAATTCGATGGTCGGAAAATCGCGCTGTCATGTTGAGCAAAGCGAAACATCCCTGGCTATCGACATCAGATCAGTTCCACAGATGATCAGAGATTCTTCGCTTCGCTCAGAATGACACTCATGAGAAGTAGCTTGTAGTCCTATTGCAATAACGGAGCGATGAGCGCGCGTTCTTCAATTTAATTGGTGATTACACCGGCCCAATCTCAGAATCTTCTCGACAAATCTTCTGTCATGACCTGGTGGAAACGCGACTGGTTTTTTTGCCTGATGCTAGCGGTGGTCACGATACTGGCCTATCAGCCGGCATGGAACGGCGGTTTCATCTGGGATGACGATGTTTACGTGACGAATAATGAGTTACTGACCGCGCCTGATGGTTTACGGCGGATCTGGTTTTCGCTCGACGCGCCTTCCCAGTATTTTCCGCTGGTTTATACAACCTTTCGCATCGAGCACGCGCTCTGGGGGCTTAACCCTTCCGGCTATCACTGGGTCAACCTTCTTTTTCATATTGCCAACGCGCTGCTGGTGTGGCGATTGCTGGTGCGCCTAAAGGTGCCCGGCGCGAAGCTGGCTGGAGCAATCTTTGCACTGCATCCGGTGCAGGTCGAATCCGTGGCATGGATTACGGAACGAAAAAATGTGCTGATGGGCTTTTTCTTTTTGCTAACGCTTCTTGCCTGGATTGCGTTTGTCGACGAGCGGACAAAACGGCCGTGGCGCTTTTATGTCTTGGCTTTGGTCCTTTACGTGCTGGCGCTTTCGGCTAAAACAACCGCTTGCACGCTGCCGGCGGCGTTGCTCTTGATTTTGTGGTTAGAGAAAAAGCCGATCAACTGGCGAAGACTTCTCGAGATCGCCCCATTTTTTCTTTTGGGCTTAGGGATGGGCTTGGTCGCGTCTGGTGGGAACGATACCATCAAGGTATGCGCGCGGCGGTCTTCGTGTTAGGACCCATCGAACGCATCCTCCTCGCCAGCCGCGCCGTTTGGTTTTACCTGGGCAAACTCATCTGGCCATCGAATCTGACCTTCATTTATCCGCAATGGAACATCGCGCCGGGACATGCACTTGATTACGTATGGTTACTGGCGGGAGCCGGGTTATGCGCGCTGATATACTTTGCGAAGCGTTATGTGGGGCGCGGTGTCGAGGTCGCAGCGGCATTCTTCTTGGCGACTCTGAGCCCAGTGACCGGCTTCATCATGCTTTCCACTTTTCGCTACACGTTTGTCGCCGATCATTACCAGTATCTTGCCAGCATCGGGCCGATCGCGCTGGCTTCGGCAGCGTGTGGCCACTCTGGCTGGCAGCGTTCAAAAGGAAGCCGTCAATTGATCTTTGGCACGGCGCTTTGCGTTATTGTGACATCGGCGGTGCTGACTTGGCGGCAAAGCGCGATGTACAGTGACATTGAAACGCTGTGGCGGACAACGATTGTAAGAAATCCCGGCTGCTGGATGGCGCACTTAACCTCGGAAACACCCTGTCCCAAGCCAACCGGATTCCGGAGGCAATGGACCTGTTTAACAAGCTGAATCAGCCGCCGTGCGCACTATAGTCTGCAAGCCTTGGACAGGCCGAACCTCAAGCTGACGAATACAGTCCTTGCGAATCAACCCTGATAATGCCGAGGCATACTATAACCTGGGCAACGCCTTGGTCCAAAGAGGCCGAACTTCAGAGGCAATAGACCAATATAAGCAGGCTTTGCGGATCTATCCTAATTTTGCCAAGGCGCACAATAACCTGGGCAACGCCTTGCTCCTAACACACCGAGCTTCAGAGGCAATAGACCAATATGAGCAGGCGTTGCGGATCAAACCTAATTTTGCCGAGGCGCATAGTAATCTGGGAGCTGCTTTGGCACGGATCGGTCGAATTTCCGAAGCGATAGAACAACTCAAAGCTGCCCTACGGATCAACCCCAACGATATGGTTGCCCAAGACAATCTGACAAAGTTGCAAGCCTTGCAGAAAACCGCTCCGGCAAAGAAATGAAAATTCGATGGTCGAAGAGCATCTGCCTCCTCCCTGTCGGTTCATCGGACAGCTTGATATATGCGCAAAGGAATACTGAAATGTGGAATCCCGTGGCTTGTCATAAATGCAACCGTGGCGGCGACCCGGTGGGATTGGACGCGCGCGCGCGCGCCGCCAACATCGTTGGGGTCTATCCTGAATGAGATTGCCATACACTCTGAGGCTAATCCAAACTGGTTAAACCTTTCGGCAGGTTATGACGGCGGAGCCAAAACGTAATGATTTGGAACTGTTGTCGGTAGTTATTCCAGCGCGAGACGAGGAAGCCTGTATCGCCTCAACTTTGGAACACCTGCACCATGAGTTACGCCTTCATGATGTGCCGCACGAGATCGTAGTCGTGGATGATGGGAGTAGCGATCGCACTTGGAAAATTTTGGAAGAATTGACGCTTCGCCTCCCAAATCTTGTGCCGATGCAAAACACCGGGTTGCATGGATTTGGCAGAGCGATCATCTGGGGCCTCAACCGGTCACATGGCGATGCCGTGGTTATCATGATGGCTGACGAATCAGACGATGTTCGCGACGTCGTTCGATACTGGAATGTGCTCAACGAAGGTTATGACTGCGTTTTTGGGACCCGTTTCGCGCCGGGCGGAGGAGTTGTGATTACCCACGGCTCAAACTCTTTCTGAACCGAATTGCCAACAAGTTCTTGCAACTCTTCTTCCGACTTGAGCACAACGACATTACAAATGCATTCAAAGGTATCGGAAAGCGACCATCGACGGGTGCCGCCCTCTGCTCGCGCCGCATTTCAATCTAACAGTAGAAATTCCATTAAAAGCAGTTGTGCGGGGATATACTTGGAAAAGCCTGCCCATCACCTGGCGTAATCGCCGCAGCGGCAACGCGAAGCTCAAGATCAAGGAAATGGGCAGCGGCTATCTGCTTACCTGTTTGAACATTTGGCTCGAAAAATATCTGCCTCGCGGAGACCATCGAGTGTCCCGATCGAGAACTTCTAAAGGGCCGAATTGAGCTAAGGAAGAAAACCAGTCCGGCAAACAAGTGAAAAGCCGTATTTCCAAGCAATCGGGATGCTCCAATAATTGCGCTGTCATGTCCGCCACGGCGGATTCGTCCCGTGGCGAATTGAGCAAAGCGAAACATCTCTGATCAGTTCGATCGTATGCGCAACCACGACTACTGGGTATACATTCTTACGAACAGGCGCTGCAACGCGTTGTACATCGGGATTACGAATAATATTGCGCTTCGGTTATGGCAGCATAGGTGCGGCGAGATGGAAGGCTTCGCGAAACGCTACCGTTTGAACCGGCTCGTTTGGGTCGAGCACTTTCGCAATGTGAACGACGCAATCGCATGCGAAAAAAAACTAAAGGGTTGGCGCCGAGCCAAGAAAATTGCCCTAATAGAGAAAATGAATCCACGCTGGCTCGATCTCAGTGACGAATGGGAACAGCAACCGAAGCTTTATGATTGCCCGTGGAAGACGGAAGAGATAATCTGAGATTCTTCGCTTCGCTCAGTGAGGGCTATTTTTTTTGAGACGCGGGGCTTACCTTCAACTCCTCACCTCAATCCTCTCCCCTTCCTAAGGAGAGAGGCGGACATCAACCAAGCCTTGGGATGGCGTTAGTCGCTTATTGCGACAGCGGAGCGATGAGAGCGCGTTCTTCGGGCAAAAGCGGTTTCGCTCCGAGGATGCGCGCATCATTACGGGCACCTTCTTCATAGCCGTTTACCGCCAGAATTGCGGCGCGCACTGCTAGCGCGCCTGGCGGTTCGTTCCCCGTCACTCGTATAGTGCGGAATGCTGCGAGCGCGTCCTTATTCCGTCCCAGGCGAAGACGCGCCAAGCCGAGTGTTGCCCGAGCCAACCAGTTCTGCGGCTCCTTTTTGACAAGCACCTCAGCGTCGCGCTCCGCTGCTTCCGCTACGCCATCCGAAGCGCCGAGCAGCAATCGCAGATACGCATCCTGGTTGCGGGCTGCTGCGTCGTCGGGCCACAGCTGAGCAATCTCTGCTGCGATTGTTTGCGCTTGAGCCGTCTGCCCCGCTGCCAGAGCAAGACGCAACCGGCCTGAGTAGGCTCCGCGGTTTTTCGGCGCGATCTTGATCGCTTCGGCATAGGCGGCATCGGCGATATCGTTGGCAGAGTTTTGTTCGGCGTAACGTGCGAGGGTCAGCAATTTCTCGGGGGTGTTAGCCGTTTCCAAAGCGCGTTGCCATTCGTTCGTTGCGCCAGTTGCCGAGCCGAGATGCGTCTGAGCGACGGCAAGGTACATGTGTTGCACCATCGGCTCGATCGGAGCGCGTTCACTCATCAACAGATCTTTGATGTCACTCCAGCGCTGGAGCGCGGCGAGTGCGTTGATGTATTGCAGAAAAAGGTCCTGCCGTTGTAGCGCGCGCGCCTGCGGCAATACTTCCAATGTTTTTGCAGGCCGGCCAATCTTGTTCAGCCACGCAGCCAGGGCGACGAGCGTTTCATCGGCAAGTTCGCTCGGCTCCCTGGTAAAGTTGTGCCAGGCGCGCGGCGTTTCCGAATCGCTCCACGGCATCGGCAACGTATTGATCCGTCAGGATTGGATCCTGCCGCGCACGAACCTCAATTGCGAGAAGTTTGTGATAAGGGCGGGCATCAGGATGATTTTCAAGCGCGTTCGCTACTTCCGTCAGGCTCATCGTGCGTCCGGCTGGAGCTGGCTGCGGAGTGGCGGCGAGAGTGAGAGTCAGTGTATCGCCGGATTGCGTCTCGGGTGTTGCTTGAGAAGCGGAGCCCAGGGAGATTCCCGGCGGCGGACTGGAGACCGCCGCTCCTTGATTCGACGGCGGAGTAGTCGCCTGTGCCGAGACTATAAGGCCCGGGGAGGCTGCGGCCTTGGCCGCCGTAGCCTCGGCGGAGGCGGCTCCTTCAATGGCAGGCGTTGGAGATTGTGCGGGAGGGCTCTCCAGCGAAAGCGACGGGTTGCCGCCAGGTCGGGGACATGGGCGGCAGCCCGTCTTCGCGCGCGAGCACTACGAGTGCATCGAGTGATCCCGGGTTCTTGGGGTCGCGCGCAACATCTTCAATCTGCTTCCATGCGCGGGCGTAAGGCTCCGAATACGGACTTGTGACGGAAAGAATGAGCGTTGCAGCCGACAGAATTTCCGCGGGTTTTGCGCGCTTATCAGCGAGCGCGCGTTCGGCGTAATCGAGTGCCAGCTCCGGATCGCTCTGTCGAGAAGCGACTTGACCCGCCCACACGATGTCGATCGGCGTGGGCCCGGCACGTTGCGCCAGCAGCGCTTCCACCTGCTTCGCAGCCAGCGCTATCTCACCGGACACGACCGCAGCGGCGATAAAATCGCGCCGGTCCTCGGCCGTAAGCCGGTTTGCATCATCCACTTTTTTCCACCATTCCAGCGCCGCTGCCCATTGACCTGTGCGAGTAGCCACCCGCCCAACCGCGCGCCATGATTCGGGCTCACTGAATTGCAGCGCGTACGCGTCGCGTGCTTTGGCGGCGGCCTCAATCCATTTTTTTTGATCGATCAGAGCGAACGCCTCCCGCGCGAGGCGACGCGACTGCCACCCCTTGATCGCTCCGCCAACAGGCGGTGCAGCGAAGTAGATTCCGACGCCCGAGCACAGCCGCGGCTATGGCGCCGAGAAAAACGAACCGGCGAATCCGTCGGGCGCGAATTTCTTCAGGCGGCCTCAGGTCGAGATCGTCTTTGTTTGCGACGGGACGTGACGACCGCTTAGCCACGGCAGACGTTTACTATGGCGTTACTCCGGATGCAACGTGGTGCACTGTAGAGGCAGCCGTGTCGGCTGCGACGATTTAGATTCCGCACGCGACACGCGTGCCAGCACAGCTGTAGAGGCAGCCGTGCCGGCTGCAATGATCTCGCACGCGACACGTCTGCCACTACAGTCATGCTCGATCGATCACGATGATTTCGCCTTGGTATGGCCACTCTTCCGCGGTTCTCACAAGGCCAGCGCGGACCGGGTTGTCCCGCACGTAGTTCCATTTTTCGGCGTAACTTTCGTCGTTGCGCAGAATGTGATCAAAAAATCCAGGCTGCCAAAGACGCGGCCATTTTAGCGCCACACACATCGCCCGCTTCAAACCACCGATCCACGATGAGAGTGTAAAGCTTCGATCGCCTCGAACAAACAGATGCACATGGTCGGGCATGATCACGTAGCGCCCAACCGCGACATTAAATTTGCCCTTCGCGCAATGAGCGTATTGCTGAAAGGTAAACTGCGCGCAATCCATCGATGGAATACTCCTGCGGTCGCGAGTCGCAAAAGTGACGAAGTAGAGTGGTTGATTGATGTAAATCAAATCAAGTCGATGCGGACGATCCTTGATCATTGTCCGATTGTAGAGGCAGCCGTATCGGCTGCAACCTGCACGCGACACGCGTGCCACCACAGCTGTAGAGGCAGCCGTGTCGGCGAGGTGCCGTTATCTCCCCTCTATACAGTGGGAACAAAACGGTCCCACCGTCCCAAAATCTGATTTTTCATGGGTAAAATGCGCTTTTACACTGCCTTTTTTATCCGTCCCAAAGCAATAGCTTGGGACGCTTAGAAAACAGTTGTTTTACCTGGCGTTCGGACGCTTGAGAAACCGGCGTGGGCGGCTTTAAGGGTATATGACATGGACTAACCCGGCGCAAGACGTGTTGAGAGTTAGCGGCAGCGTTATTGGCAGGCTGCCGACAACAACACCAATAACGGATTCCGTTAGTTGCAGGCAACTAATTCCCATAGGCGTCCTGCTGCCAACAACTAACAGCCTTCCCAGCGCAGCCCTATCGCTCTAGAATCGTTTTTGATTGCCGGACGGCAAATGATCTGGCCAGCATTTGTCATCGACGATTACTGCACACTGTTTACGAGATTCGGCCATGATCCGAATGGACGCCGCCCGGCGTCGCAATTAAATCGTAAGAAAAACCGTCGGTCTTCCAGAAAGTGTGTTAAGTCGCTTGTGAACAATGATTTGTGTTGAAAGGCTCTCTGTCTTTACGTCGGAAATCTTGACGGTTTCTATAAAGCTCGTCTCGCCAGCTGCTCTTGGGAAGAAGAATGAAATTCGTTTACAATCTTCTTGCACGGAACGACTTGCGCTAGTTGTAACGACCTTGAAATAAAGTCGGATTTAACTTTGGCTCGAAAACTGCCTATCTCAAAACGGTTAGGTCAAAAATCAAAATGACAACGAGAAAACATGTTTTTTACGGCATCCTGGCACTGGTGAGCTTGCTCGGGCTGGGCATAACTCAATCAGCAAGAGCAAACCTTATTACCAATGGCGGGTTTGAAACGGGGGACTTCAGCGGCTGGACGGTGTCGGGGAGGGACAATGACGTGGTCGGCAGCGTCCCCTTTATTTCGCCGCATTCGGGCAATTTTCAGGCGCTATTCGGCTTTACCACCAATTCCATCACCCAAAACGTCGCGACGACGCCCGGCAGCTCTTACGTTGTCCACTTCTGGTTGGCAGCCAAGATTTATGCACAGGTGGAGGGTGCCGTTTCTGTTAGTTGGGGTGACTTGACCGTTTTCAGCCGAGCTGACTCTACCGGGATTATACCGTTACACGGAGTTCACGTTCACCGTCCAATGCGTTGAGCCCCACCACGGCGCTGCAGTTCCAATTCTCTGATCCGCATATTTAGCAATACCTTTTACCTCGACGACATCAGTGTGAACCCGCGCAGTGGGCGTTCCCGATGGAGGCTCGACAGTTCCCCTGCTCGGTTTCGCTTTGCTCGGCGTGGCGGTGCTGCGGCGCAAATTGCGCTGCTAAGGTTTTGGTAGTCGCGGTAAATGCGTCTCGGCAGCCGCTGCTTGCGGCATTAGACCAGCTCACAACGCAGTCGGCTATGCGGAGTTTTACAGCCGTTCACATCGCGCTGTGATTCGCGTTTTACGATAATGCGGGCAACGTGATTGAAACGCAGGGAACGCAGGCAAGTTGAAAGGCTGGTCTGGTTAGGTGCGCCGCAAACCGCACGGAGCGAATCAATCGCCGCCGCTGATGCCAGCACAGCCCAAGAACACCGAGCAGCCCGCCCGCGACCGTCGCCGGCTCAGGAACGGCCGTCCCATTTACCTGAATGTTATCGATTTCATTCTGGAGATCGTTGCCATTGGATTGTCCCCCGGTAAAATTCAACCGCAGGACGAGCAAAGGTTTGCCGAGAGTCGTTCCTGACGGGACAGTGAAAGTTATAACTGATTCCCGGGCCGGTGGGAATTGCCTGGGCGGGCACTCCGGGGATATTGGCAAACACGTGTCCTCCATCGGTGCTCATCTGAAGCCCAACTGAAGCGAAGCCATTTCCGTTGGCACCGACCGCCAAGCTGACCGACGTGATGTCATAGATTCCCACTGCCGAGAGGAAAGGCATCTCCATGTTCAAATTACCTAACCCGGCCCTGTGGATACCAAGGCTAACCAGGTTCGGGGCGGCGCCAGGAGGCAGGTTTAAATTCAGCCCCGGCACCTCGGCTGTGGTACGGCCTGCGGGATACGGAACGCCATCGGTGCCAGTTTCGAGGTTCAAACTCGTGAACGGGCCGGTCTCGAGTGCCGGCGCATGGGACCCCAGGCTAACGGGGTAAGGTGGCCCAACCGGACCCTCAAAATCGTAAAAACGGAGTAAGCCTTGGGCATTCGCGCACGGGGCGAAAGCCGCGAGCAGCAGCAACGCGCCCGCCAAAATCACGAGCAAACGAAACGGCAAACCGCGCGGCTGACGTCGCTTAAATTTTCGCATGGTTCCTCCCAAGCCTCGAAGAATTACGCCGTTTGTATCAATTCCCATTGGTATGGCAAGACATTTTTTTGATTTTTTGGGGGGCTCTGTAGAGGCAGCCGTGTCGGCTGCGATGATTAAGATTTTGCACGCGACACGTCCGCCAGCCGGACGGACTCGTCCCGTGGCGAGCCTGCCGCTACAGCAAGGTAGGGGCGATTGACCTCAATCGCCTCGGGCGGTTCGGTGAACCGCCCCTACCTGTTTTCCTGGTTCGCGAATACAACAACATCACGAACCAGATCGCGGAGATGCGATTCCGCATCCGCTGCGGAGAACGGCTCGCTGCTGATGAATATTGCTTCGATGACCTGCTGTCCCAAATGACGGCGCCCTTCCAAAACCTCGCGAACACGTTCGGCTCGCGTCCATTCGGAGCGGCTTCCTGACATGCTGGGCGAATTCGCGCCCTGCGACCCGACTTTGCCGAGGCTACGGCGGGCAAGTGCCGAAGAAGGTCCCGAAGCGCGATCTTCCGATAAACAATAAAAGGCATGCGCCGTCTGCGGCGCAGAATCTTCGAATGCGCGCTGAAATTCAAAATGGCGAAACGGCAACTGAAACGCACCGCTTACGGGATAATTCCGCACGCCGTCGTCCGCCACCTGAGTCCAGCCGCTTGCAGGCAAACAAACATCCGGCCGGTGCAAGTTCGCCAGAAGTGCGCTGTTTCGACCCGGCTTCCAGCGAAAAACGTACAGCAAGCAGGAGGCAGTGTTTTCCCGCGACCCATTTACTTGCGTCCCGGAAGCCTTCGCGAGCAGAGCATTTTCGGAACTGCTGGGCGACGTTAGCGTCCATGCCGCTGCCTCGCCCTCGTCAAACCGGAGGACACCGCGAATTTCCGGGTCGATATTCAGTTTGCGAAAGTTGGGCGCCTGTTCGGGCCATTGCACACTCCAACGCGCGGCGCTGACAAGATTGGTTTCGTGGACGCGATACCATGCCGCTGTTCCGATCTCTGCAAAGAAGAGCCAGCACAGGGCTGCGGCGAGATAGGCACTGGGGACCCGTAGAGGCAGCCGTGCCGGCTGCGATGTTCTAGATTCCGCAGGCGACGCGTCCGCCAGCCGGACGGACTCGTCCCGTGGCGAGCCTGCCACTACAGCATTTGAAGATTTCTTTGGGCCGAGCAAGTACGCCAAGCCCATCGTGCCCACGAAAACAAGAGCGACGATCGTATAGCCAGCAATGTCGTGCCACCGGGTGACTTCTGAAATATTTTTCGTTGCTGCGACCATTACCAAAAAGACCGCGCGGATAAAATTTGCGAAAAGCGCGATGCCGATTGCGCCGGCGACAAGCGCGACACGACGCAAAACCGAAAGCCGTTTCAGTTCGCCGAAAAGCAAGCCGATCATTAGTGAAGTCTGCAATGAACGGATGCCGCTGCACGCTTCATTTACGCCTATGAGCCCGCTGCTGACACGAATCAGGTTGCCCTCGACCTGCGCAGGAATTCCAAGAAGCATCGCTGTTTCCGCGGCGACGTGAGCGACCAGGCGCATCAGGCCTTGAATAACTGGAGTTTCCACCAGCGTAGGCCATGGTACTGCGACAAAAATAAACGCGACGGGGAACGCAAAATGGCGGAGCCACCGTTCACCGCCTGCATACCAAATCAGCAAAAGCGTCAGTGTGACGACCGCTATCGCGTGAATCCAGGCCAGCGGTCGCCACTCTGGGTTCGCAATTTCAAATAGACGGACCGGCAGAAGGAGAAAGAGCGAAACAATCGCGATTGCCGAAGCGATTAATGTCCGACTTCTGACCTCTGACTTCTGACCTCTGACGTCTAGCGGTGGCCGATCCTGCCAGCGAAGCCAGAGAAGGTAGAGAGCAAAAAAAGGGACGAACCAGCCAAAGCCGTATTGCTCGTTCACGAACCATTCGCCGCTAAGGTGTCTACAAAGTAAGAACCAGAGCGCGGCCAAGAACAAAATACTCAGCACCAACCGCGAGCCGGAAATTGCCTGCCAGACATCCGAGAAGCACCAGTGGGTGTTTGTGGAATTGCCAGATCTTGCACCGATCGACAGCTTACCAATTTTGCGCGCGAAGCGAACCGGGAATTCTCGGACTCACTCTTGAATAGGTCCATCCCTGACCGTGCCTTGAGTGCGTGTACCGCAGTGTGGGATAATCCCACTATGACGTTGACGGCAGATAGCAAGAAACGCCTGATGCTTCCCGGCGCGGCGCCACGCGACGTGTTCGTATGCGAACGAAAAGGGTTGGGGGTTTTTCGGATCCCTGGGCGGTGCCCCAGGCTGGTAGTGAGACCGCGCCTTCGACGCAACACAATTCCGGGACGCTGCTCCAAGTTTGCCACGGCGAATCCGTCCTGTGGCGAACTTCCATATGAGTGCAGCTCCGTTGGCGTTAAGCGCGTTTGCCACAAAGGGAGAGGCGAATCCTCCTCGGCTTCGAATTGAGATTCTAACAATGCTGGCAGGCTGGACGTGACCACTCCTTTGCTCTCGATATTCGGCGTTCGACGTTGGATGCTACTTGTGTGGTCTCCAGTCGCCAGATTCTCGGCATCCAGTTCTTCAATGGCGATGTTGAAGAAGCGGTCGGACTGATGCTTCAGCGTGGCGGACTTCTTGTCGCTCCCTCGGGAACTTGTTTCGCTCGATTGCGCGCGGACAAGATATACCGGCGCGCTATGATTGCGGCTGACCTAGCGATTGCCGACAGCGGTTTGATGGTTGTGCTATGGCGCTTGTTGAGACGGGAACGCGTCCAGCGGATTTCAGGCCTGAAATATTTGAAACATCTGCTCGGCAGATTGAAAGGCGAGGGAAAGCGAGCGGTGCTCTGGGTCCTTCCGACCAAACGCGCAGAGCAAAAATTTCTCGATTGGTCGCGTGGCGAAGCTTTTCCAATTATGAGCGAGAATTGGTATGTCGCGCCGCGGTATGGCGTCGAAGTCGACGATCGAGATCTTCTCGCGCTGATTGAACAGCGTCGCCCCGCGCGATGTCATCATCGCGATCGGCAGCGGAGCGCAGGAAAAACTTGGATATTATTTGCGCGAAAATTTGTCGTATCGGCCGGCGATCCATTGCATCGGTGCGGCGCTCGGATTCATCACAGGCGATCAGACTTCAATCCCCGATTGGGCCGACCGATTTTATCTCGGCTGGTTTTGGCCGCTTGCTTGCACAGCCACGTGTTTTCATCCCGCGGCTTTCCTGCGCTTTCGAGCTCCCGTGGTTGATTTGGAAATACGGTGAGAAGTTGCCGCCGATGCGAGGTGCAGTTCGGTACCAAAATCAGGAGTCCGTATCAGCAACTTATTTATCACCCTCACCTGAATCCTCTCCCGAACAAGGGAGAGGCGGAACGCTGCCGCCGATGCGAGGGGTGTCAGGAGTTAGCAGTCGGATGTCAGATCACGTGTCGGTAATTAGCATCAGAGGACGATTGAATGAGCAACTACATTAACGAAATCCTCTTCGCGCGTCGATGCCGGGGCTTCGGTGAATTAACGTGATAATGCCCGCATGAAGAGTCGATGATGTCCGCACAATTCTCCGTGCATTGAACGATGCAAACGTCCGTTATCTGATCGTTGGTGGACTGGCTGTTGTGGCACACGGTTATGTCCGGTTCACCCAGGACATTGATTTGGTCGTTCAACTGGAACGCGAAAATGTGCTGCGTGCAATGAATGCATTGACGGCGATTGGCTACCGCCCGTTGATCCCAGTCGACGCGGCACAATTTGCAGATGAAACGCTGCGTCAGCAGTGGAGGGATGAAAAGGGCATGATTGTTTTTCAGTTGTTGAATCCGCACCGTGAAAGCACGCGGATTGATATCTTTGTTAGTGAACCGTTTGTATTTGCGCAAGAATTCGAAACGGCCAATTGGCACACATGGGGAGATCTGCGGGCACCTGTTCTTCGAATTGAGGCTGATTGCCATGAAAGAGGCGGCTGGGCGGCCGCAGGACCTTGCCGATGCGGCGCTGCTGCGCGACATTCTTCAAGTGCAACGTGAGCAGAGTGCGCCGTGAATAGACACGTCTCTTTAAAACTACCGAAGGAGGAACGTGCCGCCTGGCGCAAGCACAATCTACACACGCTCGCCGAATCTGCAGCCTTATCGCTTGAAGAGAAATTGGCGATCCTGGAAGATCTCGAGGAGATTACAATTGCGATGGGATATCAACGCGATCCTCTAACGGGGCGTCTCCGCAAATCCAAGTTGTAATCGCGGTACCACCGAGCAGTTGCGATCCAAGCTTGAAGCCAACCATTGACCATGCGCCGCAGAAATTGCAGGGCCGAAGTGAAAAACCGAAAGACTGAAATCAAGCCGTCTGCAGAATTCGAGCCTGCGCTGGCTCAGTGCACGCCCGAGGACTTCGATGGCCACACTGAGTTTTACCGGCTCACCCCCGAGCAACGGCTCGAATGGTTGTGCCAGGCGGCGACGTTCGTTTACGAATTCAAAGGTAAGGCGAATTCTGACGCAGGGAATTGACAGTTGTCACCCTCACCTCAATCCTCTCCCGAACAAGGGAGAGGCGGAACGTTGCCGCCAATGCACGCAGGAGGAGCGGGTGATCAGTTATCCGTGACCCGCCTTCGCGTATAGCTTGGGCGGGTCGAGAGGCTACGGCGGACAAGTCGGTTATTCATTATGAATTATCTGGCGGTTCTTGCGCTGGCTGTTTTCGCGGGTACGAGCCCGTTGAACACTGAGTCACAGGGGAATAAAGCCCCGACGCCAGCGGTCCTTCAATCGCCCGCGCCAGAACAAGGCTTGAATTTCGGCGTGGGCGCTCACGGCCTCGATTCACTTTCGTTCAATGGACAATCGCTTCTCGTTTCGCCTGAAAGCGGGGAGTTGCAGGCGCAGAAATCTGTTTTCCGTGCTGTGCTCGACGCACTTCTTCCTCGTTCTTCACCGCGAGCCGCGACGACGAGTAAGCAGGCCGACACCGTCGATCTAAGTTACCCCTGGGGACACATCTCCTGCGCGTACGGCAAACAAGACCATAGAATCACAATGAGAATTGAGGTTTCGAATACCAGCTCAGAACCGCTCGACGAATTCTCTGTTCGTTTGATGGAACTGAACTTTCCGCGTGTTCCGGACGGCGGCACCCTTGAGGCGGGTATGTTCGGGTTCGGCTTCAAAGGGCCGGAGTGGCCCCTGAATCGCTGGCCTCCTTCGATTCCCTCAACTGCCGATCCACCGTTTGTTGTTCCCATTGTTCGCGCGGATTTTGGGACCGGCGCACTCAATTTTTGCAGCGATGACCTTGAATCTTCTGTCGGCATATCGCACACGACAAATCCGCCGGATGCTACCCGCTATCCGTTGGTGATCACTTGCCGCGATATCAAGCCGGGCGTCAGCAAAGTATTCAACGTTTCGCTGCGCTTCGGGCCGCCAGGTGCACGGGTGCAAGATCTCTCGGGCGACGTTTTGGAACGGTACGCAGGGAAGTATCCATTCCAGGTGGACTGGAGAGATCGTCGCCCAATTGGCGCGATCTTTCTGGCCGGCCCGCAAATCAACGTGGCAAGCAATCCGCGCCGCTGGACCATGAACTTCGGCGAGATCGACGTTACTAATGACAAAGGCAAAACAGCTTTTCGAGCCGCCCTTCTGAAGCTGGCCGATAACAGCGTTCAGGTCCTGAAGGATACTGGTGCGCAGGGAATGATCACCTGGGACCCGGAAGGCGAGGAGTTTATCGGTGCCTGCTATTACGGCGATCCGCGCCTTGTTCCGACCCTCGCGCCGGAAATGGAGTTTAAGAACAACGGCACGAAAAGCGCGATTGACGAATACTTCGAGAAATTCCGCGCAGCCGGACTAAAAGTGGGTGTCTGCATTCGGCCTCAACAAATCGAGGTGGTAGATAGCAAGCCGGTGCACCACGCTGCCGAAGACGAGCACGCGGCACAGATTCTTCGGGAAAGGATCGCCTATGCAAAACGGCGATGGGGTTGCACACTTTTCTATGTGGATTCAACCGCGACTGCATATGGCGCGCTAAATCCGGACGTTTTTAAGGCGGTCGCGGAGGCGTATCCGGATGTTTTGTTGATTCCAGAGAACGAATCGATGCGTTACTTCGCGTATTCGGCTCCGCTTAATTCTTATGTACATCATAAGATTACCTCGACGCCAGTTGGCGCGCGCTTGGTTTACCCAAACGCGTTTAGTGTGTTGATGGCGCCTGAAGGCGATCGGCCGGAAGATCACGATGCTCTGGAAAGCGCCGTCCGACGCGGCGACATCCTGCTTTTCAACGGCTGGTATATGAACGATGGAGCAGAGAAAATTAAAAAAATTTACGGAGAAGCGAATCCGAAACAGACGGTCGGCCCTTGAAAGGGAGAGGAGACGAGACAGCATTTCCAGTGTTCGATTCGTCAGGCGATTGAAGGGGTCGTTTGCACAAAATCAATGTTTTGCACGTACTGCTGAGAAACTCGCGTGGCCCTGTAGTGGCAGCCGTGCCGGCTGCTTGTCCGTGATCGAATGCAGGACGACACGCCTGGCTCCACAGTTCTTCGCCGATGTCCTAAAACCTGAAAATCTGGCGTGTGATCGAAGTTTCGGCTAACTCGTGTAACCTTTGACATCTGCGTCTTTCCCGCACATACTCCGCAACATCCCGAAATTGTGGGTTGCGATGCGGCCATTTGTCTTGAACCTGTAGCTCGGAAACGTGCCCCGGTTTGTTCATAACGTTGCCGATCTGATTCGTCGCGTTTTCTTTCTCGCGCGACCGTACGGTAGAGCGAAGCTGGCCGGGGTTTTTTCGCTCTCGTTTGCGCAGGCGCTCTTTCAAGTCATCGGGATCACCTCAATCTTTCCGTTTTTGGCACTCGCCGCTGATCCTGAGCGCATCCGTCGCTCTCACTTTGGCATCCGTTTTCTCGAGCTGTTTCCACCAATGGAAAACCGGCAATTGCTCTTGGTAGCCGGAGTGATTGCCGTCGCTGCCCTCCTCGCCTCTAACGCAGTGAACTTGCTGGCTGAATACGCCCGCACGCGTTATGCCCAAAACTTTGCTCACTGGTTGCGAGTCCGACTCCTGCGGCGAATGGCATCGCAGCCATACGCGTATTTTCTTCAGCGCAACTCCGGCGATCTCCTCAAGAAAATTCTTGGCGACGTGGGGAATTACACCATCGGAGTGCTCCTCCCGTTACTGGACACGGTCGCGCGTGTGCTCACTGCCGTGCTGCTACTCGCCACGCTGTTTTTGGTCCAACCGGTGATCGCGCTTTCGGCGGCGATCGTATTGGGCGGGTTTTACGTGATCATTTTCCGGCTCCTCGCGCGCAAACGTCGAGAGGTAGATGAAAATTTAAGAACGCATCTCGCCGGCTTATTCCGGGAAGCACATCAGATGCTCGGCGGGATTAAACCTGTGAAAGTCCATCGTGCCGAAGAACACTTTCTCGCTCGGTTTGCCGGCCATTCCGCAATCATCGCGAAGATGATGGCCCGCGTGCCGGTTTTCTCCAACAGCGCGCGTTACCTTGTGGAACCGCTTGCTTTCGGCGGTCTCGTTGTTGCTGTATTGCTGCTCGCGGCAAGAGGTCGCGATTTCTCGGACATTCTTCCCAACCTGGGCGTGATGGCGCTTGCAGGTTATCGGCTGCTGCCTTCACTCCAGTTGCTTTATAGCCAGCTGACTCAGGTCAGCTCAATGCGCCATGCGGTGGACGAGGTGTACGATGAATTTGTTGCCGCGGAAACTGACGGCTCAATCCCGTCCGCGATAACTAGCGACCGAATCATGCCAGCGACGCCTTTTCGTTGGAACGACGCAATCACTCTGCGCGAGGTCAGTTTCCGTTATCCTGGCGCATCGCGGCCGGCGTTGAACGGAATTTCTCTGATCATCGCGAAGAACACTTCGCTCGGTGTGATCGGTCCGACTGGTTCTGGAAAATCAACGCTGGTTGATTTATTGCTTGGCCTTTACCAGCCAACGAAAGGCGAGATCCTGATCGATGGCAGGCCCCTTACTCCCGCGCTGGTTCCCGCCTGGCAGGCTACCATCGGTTACGTGCCACAAGACATCTTTCTGATAGACGACACCATCGCACACAATATCGCGTTTGGCCTGGCTGACAACGAGATCGATCCTGCGCGTTTGCGCGAGGCCTGCGCCATCGCGCAGATACTTGAGTTCATCGAAGCGGAATTGCGTGAAGGCTTCGACACGGTAGTTGGCGAGCGCGGCATCCGCCTCTCCGGAGGCCAACGCCAGCGCATCGGTCTTGCGCGTGCGCTTTATCGAAGTCCATCGCTGTTGATTTTAGACGAAGCAACAAGCGCGCTGGACATGGCGACTGAAGCAAAGCTGCTCGACGCGCTCCGCAGTCTCGCGGGTAAGCCCACGATGGTCGTGGCCGCTCACCGCCTCAGCACCGTGACCGGGTGCGACCAGCTGATTGATCTGCGTAATGAGACCGGGGTGTTCGCGGAGGCTGCAAAGTGAACACCCTTTCGGACTCCCTAAATCACTTTAACTTAGAGGGATGCTGTCTCTCGGTAGCGGTAGCTCATCTTATCCTCGTCAGCCTCTCGGATGAAAACAGCGATGCTCACGGAGCTCCTCACGAAGCGGCTGCGAGCGATCCTGCGCAAGGTTGGTTTTGGGCGTGCTTACGCATGTGTGTTTCGGTCGCATGATTTCGCCCGAGAGACAGCCCTACACTTACTGACACGACGCACCGGTGTTCAGCGCATCCTCAACGGGTCGAGATTCCAAGTGGACTCTCGGACACGCTTCTCGTTTCCACCAGTACACGATCCGGAAGTAGTCGAAGCGTACGCCAGGACACTCGCCGCCGGCGACACCTGCTGGAACATTGGTGCTAATGTCGGCGAACACGTTCTCCAGATGGCACGCATCGTGGGACCGACGGGACGAGTTCTCGCATTTGAACCAAATCCCGAGGCCGTCGCTGTGCTCGCGACCAATATCCAGCTAAACAGCTACTCCGACCGAGTCTCAATAGTCGAGATCGCAATTGGCCAGTATCTCGGCACGACAGATTTCTATGTCTCTGGCACGAACCCAATGGGCCGCGCCCAGCAGCCGAACCCTCTCCTTCGACGCACTCGGCGCATCACCGTACCCGTGAAGACTATAGACAGCGTTCTCGAGGACACCCAACGCTTGCCGAATTGTGTGCTCGTCGATATTGAGGGCTGGGAGATCGCGGCGCTTTTGGGCGCTCGTCAGTTTCTGGCGGCTGAGCCATTTCCGCTGCTGATCATCGAACTTCACCCTGATGCTTGGGCGTGGTCCGGCCACTCGCGACACAATCTTGAAGCTCTTCTGAAGCGCTATAGCCTACACATCGCGCCGTTATCGGGGCAACACGATCCACTGTCACAATATGGTCAAGTCATCATCACTCGGTGAAACGCCTAGCCAGTCGATGAAGCCTCTATCTTCTTTAAAGCCGCGCTGATTTGGGACAAAAGGGCGGCAGGTGCGAGATCCTCGATGAAGCCGTTTCTGGTTAGACCAAGAACGTCCGTTAGTTCGATGCGCGCCTGCTCTTGGGCGTGGGAAGTAAACTCGAACAGTTACTGGAGCGACCAAGCCGGCCTTAAACCCCGAGGGCAGGGCCGGCCTGGCCAGCTCGCATCTAAGAAGCAGGAGTTATTTACCACGTGAAAGAGGAGCTTGTCTATTTAGGAGTCGATATCGCCAAGTCGCATCTGGATGCGGCCATTGGAGCACAGAAACATCGTTTCTGTAACGACGCCGTCGGCCATCGACAGCTAGTCAGGTGGATTGAGCAAACTCCAGGCTGCAGTGCAGGTGATTTGCGAATCGAGCGGCGGTTCTGAACGCAGATTGGTCCTAGGCGCTTGCTCGTGCGCGGATCAAAGTCAGTTTGGTCCAAGCCAACCGGGTTAGACAATTTGCGCGGGCGGGGGAATCCTGGCTAAGACCGATCGCATCGACGCGGAAGTACTGTGCGAGTTTGGCAAGGTGATGCAGCCGCAGACCGTCACCGCCGCCACCACTCCGTAAAGGGTAACCAGATTAATGCCGCAGAGCCGGGTCAAGCGCAGAAGCGCTTCCTCGGCCACGATCTCCTGGGCCATGTGCCGGCACAGCAGCGTGCGACGCGCTCGCGCCGCCACCAAACTACCGTGCAATTGTTGCAACAACATCCTTCGCGCCGCCGTCCACTCCCGCAGTTTAAGCAGGCGGGTGATGGCGTTGGGATGACAAAGGCGAAAACCCTTCTCCAGACGCACACAATGTTCGTTCAACATCGAACGCAACTGTTGCTTGGCCCGGGTCGATTCCTTCATCACCGCCTGATACGCACTGAAGATCTCGCGCCGTTCCAAGGTCTTGGGATCCGGTTGCCACACGATCGGTGAGAGCGCGCTTAAATAAATGCGCGCGATCTTGACTGCATCCACGCGATCCTTGGCACAGTAAACTTTGCCCACCTTGCCGGCACGATGACTATCCAGAATCTCGACCTCTCGGCCGATCGTGCGCAAGCGCTCCGCCACCGAAAAGGCGTTGCCACTGGCTTCCAACACCAGCGTGTCTTCTGTCCCGGTGTGGCGCAGCGCCCACTGCTCCAATCGCTCCAACTCCACCCGCGTTGAACTGCTCAACACTTGCGCGCTGGCCCTGACTTGCTGAGGACGTGTTCAGTGCTACGGCGGCGCGAATGAGCGCCTGCAGCGCCTTTTCATCAATCTTGTCGCCCTCATGGAAATCGATGGCACGCCTGGTGTTGCCTTCGAGGCTGGAGTTGAAGAGGCCTGAAGGGTCCTCCAACGAGGCGCCCTTGGCGAAGGTCATCTTCACGACATTCTTGTACGTCTCACCAGTGCAGATCATTCCGGCGTGCGACCACACCGGAACCCCTCTCCACTTCCACTCCTCGATCACTTCGGGGTCGGCCTGCTTGATGAGAATTCGGACCCGAGCGAGCGTCTCGCCCCGCCAATCACTCAACTCCTTGATTCTCGCATCTATCAGCCTGCCAGCGGACGGCCCCGAATGCTTTCGGGGCTGACAGGGAGACTTTCCTCCTTTTCCTTCCTTCCCCCGAAGGCTTTCGGGGTTCCTCTTCTTCATGGTTGTTGTCGCTTTCTTCATTGGTTGTTCTCGCCCGCCCGTCACTTGAGTATCGATTTACAAACCGATCATAATAGATTTGCAAAGCAATCATGAATGCCGCCACCAAACGTTCGATTCTTCGCTCGATTCACCTTATCTTAAGCATTCCGATACTCGGTTACATTTATGGTCCGCCTTCGGAAGTTCAACAGTACGCCGGCGCTGTTCGGTTTGTCTTCGTTCCTGTAATTATCCTTTCGGGATTTTGGATGTATTCAGGCGTAGTCTTCGCCGTCATTGGCGTTGCGGTATGGCTCGGTGCCTATTACCTGTCTGGAATTGGGGCAGCTATCCTGAGTGAGGTCGCGCTATTCATCGCGCGGAAGACTTGGTTGGTGATTCGTGCGCGACGTTCAAAATGATCGGGCCTATCAATGCAGTGCAGCGAACCCAGCTCCTTGTTGCATCCGCGTGAGCGCCCCTGCTGACTTGCTTTCAAGTAGCTGGGTCGCTGAGCTTGAACGTTAGATGTTGTGAACGCACGGCGTTTTCGCTAAAACCGCGAGCATATGTCGAGAATTCTTCTTGGACTAATTGCCGGTTTGGTCTTCGGCGCTCTGGACGTCGCCTTGATGCTGCCGATGTCATTCCCTGACAAGACCACGGCCTTACTCGGAGCGTTTACGAGTCGCTTCGCTATCGGCTTTGTTATCGGTTGCGTGCAGTTACCGTCGTGGCCGGGTTGGCTTGTTGGATTATTTTTCGGGCTGCTCATTAGCCTGCCGGACGCAATTATAGCTCACAAATACATCCCCATTCTCGTCCTTGGCGGCTTCGGCGGCCTTGTGATCGGAGGCTTGATCCACGGGTGGAAGGTTCACATCTAACCAATTGCTGGAGCCGACCGCTGGCCACTGCGCGGCAAGAATGATGGACGAATTATGAAGTATGATGTGGAAACAGAGTGCGGCTGCGCCTGCCATGGCTTATCTCTTTCTCCTTTGGCGCCGTCGAGTGTGCTCGTTTCGCGCGGGCGACGAGGCAAATAGCAAACCAACGATGGGAACAAGGACGATCGCGGTGCTCGTCACGATTGCCTTCAGCGTGATCGGTGTGCTGGGTGACTACTTCCTCAAGCTCGCCAGCGCGCGCGAGCAGCCGCTGCGAGCGGGTTGGTTTTACGTTGGCTTCGTCCTCTACGCCTCGACCGCGTTCGGCTGGGTGTTTGTAATGAAGCACCTTAAGCTGGCAACCATCGGCGTCCTCTACTCTGTCTCCCTGGTGCTGCTCCTGACCGCCATCGGCATCGTGCTATTCCGGGAGTCACTGAACTACTTTGAGGTAATCGGGATCGTGTTGGCCGTGGTCTCGCTCGTGCTATTGATGCGCTTCGCCTAGTGACCCCGGGCAATGCCTTCACAAAAATCGAACCAAGCGTTGGAGCTAACCCAGCAGTTTTTCTAAGGTCGGGATGATGCACAGCCGAATTTTCAAAGCGCTTGGCGGCTCAGCTCCGTCTCGTTAGGCCAGAGTTCGTATGCGTCCACAGCCCCTTATTTCCGTGCGCGATGTTGAGGCGAGCAGTCGCTGGTATCAACGTCTCCTTGGCTGTCAAAGTGGCCATGGCGGCCCTGAGTATGAGCGGCTCGTTTCGCACGGCCAATTGATTCTTCAGTTGCACCGCTGGGATGTGGAGCACCATCACGGACCCATCGGCGATCCCAGCCTCACGCCTGGAAATGGCGTGCTCCTGTGGTTTGAAGTCGACGACTTCCATGCGGCTATTGCCCGCGCCGCGGAGCTGCGTGCGGAGATCGTCCTCCCGCGCCATCGGAATCCGCCCGAGGGTGACGGCGGCCCGAACCATTGGGAAATCTGGCTGCGCGATCCCGACGGCTACACAGTCGTGCTCGCCAGCCCGGACGGGTCAGCGGATGGGAACTGGAAACCGTAGATGCTAGGAGAATTCACCTCACCAGCAGAGGTGAGCTCCTGCTGGTAGGCTGGATGATATCAGCCGGGTTTCCCGAGGTGCAGTCGTACAACCCGTAACTGGGACCTGCAGGGCAAGACGTTCGAAGATATCGATGGATATCGCGTGGTGTTACAGAATGCGGCGTGGACCAAGTAGCTAGCTCGACACCGCGGACATCGCCATTAAACGCATCGAGCTCAGGTAGGGGCGATTGACCTCAATCGCCCGCGCTGCGCGATCATCGGCGCCCGTTTTTTTTGAGTCCAAATCATTAGCGTCCATGGCGTATGGCCACTCTTCGCCTTCAGCGATAAGTCCAGCGCGAACAGGATTCGCACGAGTGTATGCCACTTTCTCATCGAGGCTCTCGTCATGTCGCACTCGATGATCAAAAAAATCTCGCTGCCAGGCGATGTTCGCGATTCGGGTCGTGATCCTTTTAAAATCGCGGATCAGATTTGCTAGTTGCGCATCGCCCGAGACGCCAATCAGAATGTGGAGGTGATCGGGCATCAGCAGAAGTAATTTCAAATACCACCGCTGCGACACATGATAGCGTCGGGCCGTTTCAAACAGGGCGCTCGCGACACTGTTCAGACAAAGTTGATTTACACCGCGACGTCGGCAGCAAATTGTTATGAAATAGGTCGCGCCAAATCTGCCTTGAAAATGAGCCGAATGGTTGAGCGGCTTTCGGACTGGCCGATTCGTTGCTGTGCTACTGCTCATGTTGGCGGGCGATTGAGGTCAATCGCCCCTACCTAACACGCGGCATTATTTGGGCGAACGCGAGTCGGCGTGCGTCTTGACGTCGCGCCTTTGCTTGTCCACGACCCGGCGCAGTTCGCGCTCCATCGTTTTGAACGCGTCGTGGATCACCTTGTTGAGCGGCTGGTGTGAGCCGTTGTCCATCTGCCTTTCGTCAGCAACCAGTTCGTGGCCCCGCGACACAGTCACGTCGATGCGGCACCGGTAGGGGTTACCTTTTTGATGTGTGTGATTGGTTTGTTCAACGGCCACGTCGCAGCGGTTGATGTGGTCGCAAAATTTTTCGAGCCGCGTTGCATAATCCAAAACGAGATTGTCGATCTGGTCAGACTTTTCCAGACCCCGATACGAGATCTTAACAGGCAGTTGCATGATTAATTAGACACTAACGCGCCCTCCAATGTTGAGGGAACAAAATAAATCCGATACTCGATGCTGGATTCTTGATGCTTGATGAGGCAAACAACGCTGTTTTCCATCCAGTATCCAGCATTAAGTATCCAGTATCGGCCATCACATTTGCTGCAACGAACGAAACCGCGAAACGAGTTTCGCCGGTTCCACTTTTACCAAATCCGATTTCACATGTTCGACGATCCGGTCGCGGACAGCCGCAGGCAGAAGATCGACAATCGCCCCGTGAATTTCGGCCGGCGCGGCAAACGCCCAGCCTTTCTTTCCATTGAACGAAACAATTTTTGTAATTTGATCGGCAAGCTCTTTATGAATGCGCCGATCGGTTTCTGTTGCCAACTGCGTTCGCTCGGCAATGGAGCCGGCGCCATGATGAGCGCCCGCGCCGTTGGTCACCGGAAAGCGTCCGGCCAGATCGCTCACTTTATCGACGAACCTTCCGTGTGCGTCGGTGATGTTGAATGCCTGCACTAATTGCAGGCTCGGTCCGCGCGTCGGTGTCTCGTTCACCCGATATGCCTTTAACTCGCCTCGATCAGTGACGATAACAAGAGAACTTGGGGTCATGGCGAATCACTGACCAAAAAAATTTGGTCGCGCATCAAAACGTGCGCTCTCTATCTCTATAAACTAATTCGTTTCTTGCAACAAGAATGCGTTGCTGAATTTCTCTTCCGTGCAACGGGCTATTTGCGGCGAGCGCGTTCTTCCTCTGCACTTAATGGTGGAAATTCGACGCGACGTTTTTTCCAGGATTCCTCGCGGGCCTGGGCTTGCGTCCCGCTTACCAGTTGGAGCAAACAGCAAGCCCGACCGCCAAGATCGATGTCGTCACCTGAGGCGAATTTTCTCGGCTCCGCCAGGAAACCGTGTGGATCCATTGTGTCGAGAATCAATTGCCACTCGAGATGCTCCTGACCAGGCAGGACAAAAGGGATCGGTTCGTGATGCGCATTAATCAGCAGCAGAAAGGTGTCGTCACGGATTGGTTCGCCTTCAAAACTGAGAACATCGCTAGTATCACCACTCAGCAGCATCCCCATACAACGAACGAAGGGAGACGCCCATTCTTCGTCGCTCATCTCACTCCCGCCGGGATTGAACCACATCACATCGCGAATCTCCGAACCGCGTATTCGCCGACCCTGAAGAAACTTCGGCCGACGAAACACCGGATGTGCATTACGAAATCGGATCAGCTTTCGCGTGAACTCCAGAAACTGATTTTGCTTTTCGCCGCGCGTCCAATTGAACCAACTGATCTCGTTGTCCTGGCAATAAGCGTTGTTGTTGCCGTTCTGTGATCTTCCCCACTCGTCTCCGCCACTGAGCATCGGCACGCCCTGGGAAAGAAAAAGCGTGGTCAGAAAATTCCGCCGCTGCCGTTCGCGCAACGCGTTGATCTGCGGGTCTTCGGTCGGACCTTCCGCGCCGCAATTCCACGAGAGATTGTTATTGTCGCCGTCTTTGTTGGCGTCGCCGTTCGCCTCGTTGTGCTTGTCGTTATAGCTGACCAGATCGTTCAGCGTGAAACCATCGTGCGCGATGACAAAATTGATGCTGGCGTAAGGGCGTCGCCCGTTATGCAGGTATAGATCGGGGCTGCCTGTGAGCCTGTAACCCATCTCACCGATTCGGCCTTCATCGCCTTTCCAAAAACTGCGGACCGTGTCGCGGTATTTCCCATTCCATTCCGACCATGGCGCAGGAAAATTCCCAACTTGATAGCCGCCGTCTCCAACATCCCACGGCTCCGCGATAAGTTTCACGTTCGAAAGAATCGGATCCTGCCGGATGACCTGGAGGAAGGGATGCAGCATGTCTACGCCTTCGTGATTACGCGCAAGCGTGGCGGCAAGATCGAAACGAAATCCGTCGACGTGCATTTCCACGACCCAATAGCGGAGGCTGTCGATTACCAGCTGCAGCACGCGTGGATGAAGCAGATTAAAGGTGTTGCCGGTGCCGGTGAAATCCAGATAGAACCGCGGCTTCTCCTGATGCAACCGGTAGTAAGCGGGGTTGTCGATTCCGCGAAAGCACAGGGTGGGACCGAGATGGTTCCCTTCGGCAGTATGGTTATAAACCACATCGAGAATCACTTCGATTCCGGCAGCGTGGAGACTGCGCACCATCGATTTGAACTCGGAGACCTGTTCACCCATTTGCCCGCTGCTGGAGTATTGCCCGTGCGGCGAAAAAAATCCGATCGTATTGTAACCCCAGTAATTCGTCAGGTCGCGATCGATCAAGACCTTGTCGTCGATGTGCGCATGGACTGGCAATAGTTCGATCGCTGTCACGCCGAGTGTTTTGAAATAATCAATCGCCGCCGGGCTGCCAAGCGCCGCGTAACTGCCACGCAAATTCTCCGGCACGTCGGGCCAAAGTTTGCTGAAGCCTTTCACATGCACCTCATAAATCACAGAACTGTGCAGCGGAGTGCCCGGTTTTTTGTCGCCCTGCCAATCGAACGCATTATCGATCACGACCGACTTGGGGACTCCCCACGCGTCATCGCGAAAATCCTGAGCCAGGTCTTCCTTCTTGTCTCCGATGACGTAACCGAACATTTCATCCGCCCAGGTCACCTCTCCGGCGATAGCCTTCGCGTAAGGGTCGAGCAGAAGTTTCGAACTATTGAAGCGCAACCCGCGTTCCGGATCGTACGGACCAGAAACCCGGAAACCGTACAATTGTCCTGGACGCACATCCGGCAAAAACACGTGCCAAACCTGATCGGTGTGTTCGTTGACCGGGATACGAATGTTTTCTTCGGTGGCCTCGATGTTGTCGAACAAGCAAAGCTCAACACTCGTGGCGTGCTCGGAAAAAATGGCAAAGTTGACGCCGGTTCCCGTCCACGTCGCACCCAGCGGATATGGGTGACCGAGAAAAGTTTTGACGGAAGTCATAAACGCGCCGCGCCTTTATCCGGCATCCAGTCCATGTTGGCAATCACCAACTGGGTACGCACGCGACATTCGCGCACGTGTTGCATTTGTGGCGGAGTCGTTAAGCTCACCGATGTGATTGGCAAAATCATTGTGGCATCGGTGGCATTGATCGCAGTCTGTGCCTTGGCACTATATTTCTACGCCCATCACAATTGGCATCCGCTACCCACGGGGGCAGCAATCGATCGGATCGTCGTGGAAAAATCGGCGAGGAGATTATCGATCTTTCGCGACGGCAACCAGATCAAGAGTTATCGAATCGCATTAGGCCGGAACCCCGTGGGCGCGAAGGAGGAAGAAGGCGACATGAAAACACCCGAAGGCATCTACAAGATCGATAGCCGAAATGGGCAAAGCAGTTTTCATCTCGCGCTGCACATTTCTTATCCGTCAGATGAGGACAACAAGCGCGCGGCAGCGCGCGGCGTCTCAGCGGGCTTTGACATCATGATTCACGGAATTCAAAACGGGCGCGGCTGGATCGGCGCCTTTCATCGTTGGAAGGATTGGACTGCAGGTTGCATCGCACTCACCGACGAAGAGATCGAAGAACTCTGGCGCGCCACGCCGGATGGGACAACGGTTGAGCTTCGCCCGTAAAGGTTACAAATCCTCCAGGGCGCGCTTCGCTTTTTCCACATCCGACGGCCGCAGAACGATCAGACCTTTTTCCACTTCGCGCCCGCCGGCGAGATATGCGTATTCGATATTCACTTCGATTTCAGCAAGACGCTCGGCGATTTTCGCCAGCACGCCGGGCTGGCTCGCGGTTTCGATCATCAACACTTCGGTCTCTAGCGCGAGCACGCCGGCTTCGCCGAAAAGCATTAGCGCCTTGGTTGGATCGCTTACTACCATGCGTACCACTGTGTGATCGACTGTGTCCGACGTAGCCAGCGCATGAATATTAATTTCTGCTTTAGCCAGCGCTTCACACACGCGCGCAAGCGCGCCGGGACGATTGGCAAGAAAGACTGCGAGTTGGGTGGCCGTTTCAATCGAGAGCGATGCGTTCATGCAACTTTCAACGTGATGCCGGGAATGGCTTCTGACAACTCAGGAAAATCTGGCGGGTGTCATGTTGAGCAAAGCGAAACATCTCTGACCATTGCCTCCGTGCGCCGCCAAAACAAATGATCAGAGATTCTTCGCTTCGCTCAGAATAACAAGAGACTCGCTCGCCAATTATGGACTCTAACGCCGCTTCGAAAGAATTCGCTACTCCCGATAATTTCGGGATTGTCGATCCAGAGATGACCGCGACGGCTGAACGTCTTCCCGCGAAATCAGCATCTCCGCGGCGAACCATCGGTTTCGTTACGGCATCTTCCATCGTTATTGCCAACATCATTGGCACCGGCATCTTCACCAGCCTTGGTTTTCAGGTGGCGAGCATTCAGTCGGGCTTCCCGTTGCTGATGCTCTGGATCATTGGGGGAATCGCAGCACTTTGCGGCGCGCTTTGTTACGGCGAACTCAGCGCCGCGCTGCCGCGTTCCGGGGGTGAATACCATTTTCTATCGCAGATCTATCATCCCGCGCTCGGATTCATGGCGGGATTTGTTTCCGCTACCGTTGGATTTGCTGCGCCAATCGCACTCGCCGCGATGGCGTTCGGGAAATATTTCATCGGAGTGTTCGGCGTCGGCTCGCCGGTGCTTCTTTCATTTGTCGTTGTTTGGGTGGTAACAGCTTTTCATCTTGGGAACCTCCAAATCGGCAGCGTATTTCAAAATCTTTCCACGCTGGTGAAATTGCTCCTGATCGGCGCCCTTATCGCTGCCGGATTATTTGTGCAGCCAAAGCAGTCGATCAGCTTTCTGCCCGCGCCCGGCGACACGATCGCGATCTTTGGCGCGCCATTTGCCGTGGCATTGGTTTACGTGATGTATTCTTACTCGGGTTGGAACGCGGCGGTCTATATCACGGGCGAGATTAAACAGCCGGAAAAAAATGTGCCGCGCTCACTGCTTGTCGGGACGGGTCTCGTGATCGTGATTTACGTGCTGCTTAACGCCGTCTTTCTTGCGACCACACCGGTCCAGGAATTGAAAGGTCAACTCGAAGTAGCGTTGATCGCTGGTAAAAATATTTTTGGGACGAACGGCGGGCGAGTTGCCGGCGCGGTAATTTGTCTCGGCTTGGTTTCCGCAATTAGCTCAATGACATGGATCGGGCCGCGTGTCAGCATGTCGATGGGCGAAGATCATTGGTTGCTGCGACTGCTTGGGCGGAAGAATCCTCACGGCATTCCCACAAACGCCATTGTGCTGCAGTTGCTAATCGTGAATGTGCTTTTGCTCACACGCAGCTTTGAAAGCGTGGTGCAATACACACAATTTAGCTTGTTGCTCTGTTCGCTCTTCACTGTGCTCGGCGTGATGGTGTTTCGCGTTACGCGCCCGGAAATCGTCCGGCCTTACCGAGTGTGGGCTTATCCGATGCCCCCGATTATCTTCGCCGTCATCACACTTTGGATGATGTTTTATCTGTTGCGCTGGAAGACCATCGAATCGCTGGCTGGACTCGCCACCGCACTCGTTGGTCTGCTGCTCTACTTTTGCGCACGAAAGCGCCCGCAAAGACAACGCTCTGCATGAAAACGCAAGTCTTGAGGAGGAACGAACATTTCCAGTTTGCCGAGAGAATCGAAAGCGGCGCAGCAGCGCGCGCACTCCAAGACGCAAGCGCGAATGGAGCGCGGAAATTGCGGACACGTTTTAGAGTGCGGCGGTGCTCCGCCGCTTTGTCCCTGGCGATAATCTTGGCGAACGTGTTCGACGTTTCGGCGCAAGAGAATCCTAAGATCGCGCCTCGCGCAATTCCCGTGATGCCAGTAGCGCCAGCCGCGGCGGGCCCTAATGACATCGCACGGTTCCTTGCAGGGATGCCCGTTCCGGAGAAGTCTCCGCTCGCACCGCTCACACGCGGTCAGGCATGGCAAGCGCATTCCGCTTTTTTCGAGGGCGAGTTCACAAAGCTCTACCAGCGTCAACTCCAAAAGCTGCACGCGTGGGAAGCCACTTATCTTCCGGAGGTAACGCAGCCGGTTTCGGTCGCGTTTTATATGTTCAGCGGCCCGGACTTTTTGTACGTCGATCAATTTTTTCCCAACGCCTCGGTGTACGTGCTTTGCGGGAAGGAATCAATGGGGCCGCCACCGGATCCGTTGCGCATCCCGAATCTCTCCGGCGCGCTGGGAAATCTGGAGAACGCAATGAAGTCCTCGCTCAGCACGACCTACTTCATTACCAAAGACATGAAAGCCGATCTGCATCAACAGAACCTCAATGGGGTGTTGCCGATTCTCTACGCCTTCATCGTACGCGCCGATAAGTCGATTACGAATGTGACCTTCGGCGCACTCAACAGTAACGGCGCATTTGAACAAGCCGCGCCGGGAAAGAAAGGCGGCAGCACTCCCGGGACGCGAATCCGTTATACCGATAATCAATCGGGCAATTCACAAACGCTCTATTATTTCGCCACCGATATTTCCGATGGTGGAATCAAGGCCACGCCAGGGTTTCTCAAATTTTGTGAGCGTCTCGGAACCGGCTCGAGTCTTCTGAAATCATCATCGTATCTAATGTTCGAAAACGGCTTCGGCACGATCCGCAATTTCATTCTCGCGCACAGCAACAGAATTGTGCAGGACGACTCCGGAATCCCCCTGGCTTACTTCGACCCAAACAAATGGAACCTGCGTTTCTTTGGCGTTTACCTCGGCCCGATCGATCTCTTCAAACAACACTACCAGCCCAGACTTCGGGAGCTGTTTCAACAGAGCAATCCACCGCCGATCGACTTCGGATTCGGTTATCGCTGGAATTACAAGGAAGCCAATTTAATCGTGGCGGATCGGAAGTGACGTTCGCTCCATTGTCATGTCGAGCGAAGTCGAGGAATCTCTGTTTTTCTCCGGGTGGGCTCCAGAAACATCTAGAGATGTCTCGACTTCGCTCGACATGACAGAAACGCGAACCTTGATTACTAAAACCTGCGAAACCACGAGTAAGGAAAATCGTCTCCCGGGCAATCGGTCGGCCAACGCGGTGGATTCATTTCGCGGTGTGGCCGCACAGGAATCGCGCCCCTGTCGGTCTTACCGCAACGTTCCCGCAGATAGCGGATGAGTTCTTCGCATGCGTCAAGCTGCGCGCGCGTCGGCTGGCCACGATTGAAATCGCCCACCAGACAAATGCCGAGCGAAATGTTGTTCAGATAATCACTGTGCACGTGCCCGCCGTTGATCTGGCGGCGCCAGCGATCGCCCACTTCAATCTGGCCGTTTCCCGTGGATGTTCCATTCCCGATCACGAAATGATAGGCGAGACCATTCTGCATCCGGCGCACGTGCCGATGGTAATAATCGAAGACGCGCGCGTTGCCCTGCCGCGTGCCGCTATTATGCACCACAATGAATTGCCAGCGACGCCGTTTCACCGGCGCGCGTCGGATCGCTTCGATGACAGACCGCGTTAGATAACGATAGTTACCCGAACTGCGAGACCACGGCCAGAAACCTCGTCTCGGCGGAGGCGTCGGCGGAGGCTCGAGGCCCTGGTCCTCTTCCAGACCAGATTTTTCGATCACGACCTGAGCACGCTCGCCGCTTGGAGGAGCACGCGGAACTTTTGACTCGGGCGAGGCGACTGACGTCGGCGACGCAGCCCCGAGGCCTTTCGGTGCCGGCGTCGGGCGCTCTGACGCCGCAGCACGCTCTTCCGCACGGGGTGGCGGCGTTTTTTCCGGTTTCGGTGTTTCCTCTTCTTTTCGCGACGATTTGGATTTCCCCTTTGATTTCGGTTTCGGTGTGGGCGTGTGGCGCCGCTTTGATTTTGATGAAGCACCGGGCTCAGGCGTTTCGCGCGGCGTCGGCCTTGGCGTTGCCTCTTCTTCGTCGTCAGATTTTTTCGACAACTTTGCTTTGCGAGGACGCGGGGATTCCTGTGCGTCTTGCGATTCGTTATCGTCGCTGGTCGACTCCTCCTTTGCTGCCTTTGCCTTGGGGATGGGCGTTGGCGATTTTTTTTCTTTCGAAGAAGGATCTGTTTTCTTTTGCGACTCTTCGTTTGCTAATTTTGCGTGAGGAATCGCGGTTGGTGCCTTTTCCGGGGTCGCAGAAGACAGGTGTTTTTTTCCCGATTTGTCCGCTCGATCCTTTTGCTACCGGGCTCGGAGATTTTTTTGGTTTTGGGGACGGCGAAGCATGCGTCTGAATTTGCTCGGACTCATCGCGCCGGCTTTTCTCTTCGTCATCGACCTGTGCGCGGAGGAGATTGCCAACGATTGCGCCTGAGGCGAGCGCAGTTGCGAGCCAAATGCGAAAGCGCACCACTGCGACGCAGCGTATCAGAGCGCGCGACGTGATCAACGGAATCGTTAAAAAAAGTTTAAAAAGTTCTTAACTCTTTAACTCGTCGCCGCAGGTTCTGCCACGGCAGGAGCAGCCGTGCGCATTTTTTCCCATTCGCGCCGCAGAATGGCGTTCAACTTACCGCCCAGCAACAGTAGCAGGCAAGTCAGATACATCCAGGTGAGCAACACGACGATGGACGCCAGCGCGAGATAGGTGGGGTTGTAGCGATCATATCTCGCCACATAGAGCTGAAAAAGCTTCGTCGCGATGATCCAACCAACCGAAAAGAAAATCGCGCCTGGCAACGCCTGACGGACGGTCAAATAATTTTCCGGCGTCAGGAGATAAAGGGCGAGCGCGAGAATGACCAGCGCCACAAAGGTGAAGGGCAAATTCAGTGTCGCGATCCATGCTTGCAGGGGAAAAGCCAGCTGGAAATTCACTTCTGCAAGACCGGCCAGCCGTTCGCCAAAGACGATTGCGTTGAAGCAGAACACGATGACGATCCCAAACCAAAACAGCATGAAAAATGAGATGATATATTTCGACCACCAATGGGGATCTTCCCGTATTCCGTAGGTATGGCTGAGGGCGCGTGAAGTCGTCGCAATGAAAACAGTTCCAAAATAAATTCCGAGAATGATTCCCGCGTTCGCGAGAAGGCCGCTCGAGCCTGTCACCACCACATTCGCCATCGTAGAATCCAGAATGTCCTGCACTTTCGGGTCCGGCGGCATGAAGCTTTTCAACAGAAGGAACATCCGATGCAATTTGGCCGGATCGGTGCCGAAAAGACCTAGCAGATGCCAAAGAAACAATGATCCAGGGGCCAGCGCGAAAAGAAACAGATACGCCATCTGTGCCGCCAGCCCGGTCGTGGTATCGGTTGCCATTTCCCAAACCAGCCGCCGCAAAACGCGCCAGAGGAATCCGAGATATTTCATCTGCACCGAGAGTTTACTTTGCCCGATGTAAATATCCATTAAACTCGCTCCACTTGTCATGTTGAGCGAAGCGAAACATCTCTGATCATTTCCCCTTGCATGCGTAGTCACGACTACTGGGTTTATATTTTCACCTATAAGCGGGACGCCAGAATGATCCGAGATTCTTCTCCCGCGAGTGCGGGATCAGAATGACATTACGAAATGGCTCGCGAGCGCGACCCTGACAAACTGTGAAAAAACGAATTTTGATCCTCACGGCGAGCTTCGGGGAAGGTCACAACAGCGCCGCGCGCGGAATTCGCGATGGTTTGGCGCGCGTCGCTCCGGAAGGGACGGAGGTAGAATTGCGCGATTTGTTTGCCGAAGCCTACGGGTCGATCAACGAGTTGGTGCGAAAAGGCTACCTGGCGCTCGTTAATTTCGCGCCCGGCGCATGGGGCGCCGTTTATCGCTGGCTCGAACGCAAGAAAGATTTCGATACAGAATTCGCGCGCTTCCCGCGGCTCAAGGACCATTTCGCCGCATTGCTTGAGCGTTTTCAACCGGACGTGATGACTTGCACTTTTCCGGCCTATCCGAATGTACTCAGGCAAATTCAGGGACCAAGCACCGAATGCTCTCGGCCTTGCAAGATTGTGGTTGTGATCACCGATTCGATTACTATCAACGCAGTCTGGTATCGGTGCGCCGCCGACTATTTTCTTGTCGCAAACCAGCAGAGCGCCTCCGTCTTGCGAGCAGCCGGAATCGCCGCGGAAAAAATCAAGGTGTTTGGTTTTCCTGTAAGTCCAAAATTTGCCGATTCCGCGGGGTCGAATCGCGTGCTGCCCCCAAGCAACTCTGAGCGCCGCGTTTTATATATGATTCATGCGGCCACCCGTGGCGCACCGGAATTGGCACAGCGACTCGCCGATTTGGGTGTGGATCTCACCGTGACCATCGGCCGTGCCGACAGGCTTATGCCGGAGATCGAAGCGGCGGTCGGAGACAGGGCAAAAGTCGTTGGCTGGACCGAGGACCTTCCGCGTATGCTTCACGACAGCCATTTGCTTATCGGAAAAGCCGGAGGCGCGACGGTGCAGGAAACGATTGCTGCTGCCTGTCCGATGATCATCAATTACGTCGTCGCCGGGCAGGAAGAAGGCAATGCCCGGTTGATCGTCGAGACGAATTCGGGCGTGATCGCAAATTCACCACGAGAAGTCATCGCGCAGGTGAAGCGCGCGTTTGCGGATGACGCAAAACAATGGCGCGAATGGTCGGCAAATGTCAGCCGTTTGAGCAAACCACGGGCGGCACTCGATATCGCCCAGTTTTTGCTGTCGATCTAATATGTCGTTACACCAGGCTTCAGCCAGTGCAATAGGCGTGACTGATCCGGCAACCGTTTCAACGGCTTAATGCACGGAGCGAAACCGTTCAAACGGTTCGCTACTCGTTAGGCGCCCATTCGTCCCCGGGCTAAAGCCTGCAGTGTTACGCAGGGCCAATTTCCTTGCCGCCCGCGAGCGTTCGCACGACCTCCAATTCTGGCGAGAGAACGACCAAATCCGCATCTGCGCCCACCTCGAGCCGGCCTTTGGTTTCCAGGCCAATTGCTCGCGCCGGATTTTCCGTTGCCATCCTGACGGCTTCGTGCAGCGGAACGTTTACCTTCATGATCATTGTACGCACAAGGTCGATCATGCGCGAAGCGCTACCGGCAAGCGCTGAGTGGTCTGCAAGTAAACAGACGCCATCTTCCACGATGCAATCCCTCCCAAATAGCGAGAACTGCGATCCACTCGGCAGCCCAGCGCCAGCGGTTGCATCCGTTACGAGGCAAATCCCGGCAGGGCCTTTTGCGCGATACAACATTTTCATCAACGTCGCCGAAACGTGCTGACCGTCGGCGATCAGTTCGCAACCGATCCGCGGTTCGCTTAAGGCAAACTCCAGTAAACCGCCAACGCGATAAATGCCGCGGCGACGCGCGCTCGACATGCAATTGAACGTATGTGTCGCGCTGCGCATGCCACGTGCGAAACCTTCTCGCGCCTCCTCGTCCCACGCATCGCTGTGGCCTCCGCTGATGCTGATCCCGTGCGTGTAAAAACTCTCGATCGCCTCGAGCGCTCCCTGCAGCTCGGGCGCAACCGTGATTCGTTTGATGACGTCCGTATACTCGAGTAGTTGCTGGACTAAAGCTCGCGACGGGCTTTGAATGAATTCAACGCGTTGCGCACCGCATTTGGCCTTCGAAATAAACGGGCCTTCGACGTGAACCCCGGCAATCCGTGCGACCGAGCAGCGACAATCACGGACAGCGTTTAGAACATCGGTAATGCTATCGAGCGGTGCAGTCGCCGTTGTCAGCAAAAGCGAAGTCGTGCCGCCGCTGGCATGATAATCGCAGATGGCTCGGAACGCTTCCGTAGAAGCTTCCATGCTGTCGCGACCCAGAGCACCGTGCACGTGAAGATCGATGAAACCAGGCGCGAGGTAATTTCCGTGGAGATCGACAATGTCTTCGCTTCGTGCGGGGGACTGGTCACGAATTGCAGCAATTTTTCCTCTTTCAGCTACAACTTCGAGGCCATCCCGAATTCCGTCAGGGAAAATCAAACGCGCGTTTGTCAGGATCATTTCATTCAATGCTCGATGTTCAGATTCTGGCATTCAACGACAATCGAAGTGAATTGCGTTTGGAGCCGCCAAAGTCGATCCTCGTGGAACGATGAATTTCGAATACGATGTCGTAATCACTGGCGGCGTGTTTTCGGCGCGGCAACGGCGCTTATGCTGAAGCGCCAGCGACCCGAAGCGCGCGTTCTGATCATCGAAAAAAACGCGGAATTCGACGGAAAGTCGGCTAATCGAGTACCGAGGTGAGCACTTGATGATTCGTCATTCCTTCGTCATTCGGATTTCGGCATTTTAATCGTTCGTGTCGATCCGTGTTCATTCGTGGTTGACCTCGCCTTAAGGGCTTAGTAGTCCCGCGTACCAGTGCAGAAACGTATCACCAAAAAACATCCAGCTTAGCGCACCAAACGCCAGGTAAGGTCCAAACGGCAGCTTGGCTGACCAGACCCGTTTTCCAACGACGAGCGTGATCAGGCCGACAATCGAACCTAGAAGAGATCCCGCGAAAAGACTAAACAAAACCGCGCGCCACCCGAGAAACGCGCCGATCGCTGCGAGAAATTTCAAGTCACCCCGGCCCATTGCTTCGCGAGGAATCACGAGTTCGCGCGCTACGCCCGAAATCTGCGCCACGTCGTCTAGCATCATCACGTGGCCGTCGGCCGTGACGCGATCGTAGCGAAAGTCGAGCGTCACGTTGCCGTATGTGTGGTGGTCGATCCTGGCTTCGTCGCACTTAAGCAGTAATCGGTCTTTTTCCCGGGCAAAATAGTCACTCCACAAACTTTCTTCGGTGCCCACCACAAGATCCGCATCATCTCCGCGTTTGGTCCAGGCGAACGGCGTCAGGGCGTCGAATTCAATCCGTTTTCTTCCAAAAGCGATTTTGCCGGCTTCGAGAACGATCAATAAGATTACGTAACCTAACGCTGCGGCCAGAAGAGAACGAACGCACGCGGCAACCCGCAAATCCGTTTCCATCAAAGCTGGCACTGCGACACTGCAAACAACGCCTGCAACAATGCCGCCGATCGTTATGCGGTCTGGAATGATGAAATGTTCGAGATCGATAAATGTTCCAACGATCAAGAGCGAAACAAAAATCCAGTACGCAATCGCCACCTGCCACGGAAAGCTTTGCCAGATAATCAGGAACAACAGCGCAGTGATCAATTCCACCGCGAAATAGCGAAAGGCGATTTTCGCGCCGCAATTCGCGCAGCGACCGCCAAGCAAAATCCAGCTGACCAACGGCAGATTTTGATGCCAGGGGATCGGCTGTTTGCACGCCGGGCAAAACGAGCGACGCGGCTTGTTGATCGAAAGATCGACAGGCCAGCGATAAATGCAGACGTTCAAAAACGACCCGACTGCTGCGCCGAGAACAAATGCAAACGCGCGCAAGAGAAACTGGTAAACAGAATGATCCACGCGCGATCAGACATTACCGCTCGTCTCGGAATTGCAACCCCGAACGCGAGAGGATTTTTACAGGAGGCAACGAAACACAGAATTCGCCAAACAGGCCAAAACGAGGCCAAAATAAGGCTGGCGTCTGAATTCGTAACCTTTGGCGTTATTTCGCGTGCTGCGGACAAGACTTCCGTTGCGACAACTCTTTTGTTATGTTGGTTTCGTTTTGCCTCTGCCGTTTATCTCATCCGCGGCGTCCGCGTAATCCTATGAGCTCTCAGCTAGAGCGCACCGTTCTTTCTTCCTATCACGCTTTTGCCAATCCGTGAGTTCTTGCCAAATCGCCTTCGCCGACGCTAACGCCCGTACGAGCCAGGGAAGGACGAGGAGAGACACGATGATGTCGCTTAAATGTACGCCAGCGCCCGTATTTTCGGCTGAAATCTTGGCAAGGAATGCTCCGGCGCCTATGGGGGTGTTGAAATTGCCGCCTGTGTTGCTCGAAAGCGAAAACAAGCCAATCGCTTTGTTGTAACTGCTCACCGTAAGGCTCAATAGGGCGGTGTGCCCTTCCGCCGTGTTGCCACCGGCATAGCCATCGTCGAGCGCCGGGACACTCGCTTGCGCCCTTTGCGGAAGGCCAGAGCAGACAAGCCAGAACAGGATCATAGCGTATACGATATTTCCATTTTTCATTAGCTGGTTTGTTTCATTGTCTCGGGCTTCGCTGATTTGGGTCTTCACTCAGGTACTGCAGGAAATCTGGCGCGATATAACGCGAAAAGTTTTCTTAAGAAGCCCGCCGCTTCAGTTCACCTCGGCGACATTCGTGGCAGACGGCGGATTACTTGAATGTCACGACTAGAGAGGGCCAAAGTTTTACAGCGAGCCACAAAGAGGCCCCCTGAACAAGGGAGAGCCGTGAATAGTTTCCTGCGGAATGCGGACCGGAGGTTCCCTTTGGCTTCAGGCCCCGTTGCTCTTGCAAGGGAGAAACGGGTGCTGTTAGGCCTTAGTGGAATTCTTTCTTCTCGTGCGACTTCGCGTGATTGGCACGCTTCGGATTCGCTCGACGGGCCCGGAAAGCCGGCCTTCCTTGGGCAATGTCCTTTTCGGCTATTTACCTTAACTTTAACACGTGGGTCGATTTGAACGTGCTATCTCTGGTGTTTTATCGGCAAGCGTTTCGAAACGCGGATCGCCGTGCAGCAAATCGAATATGGGATCGCCTCGAATCGACGGAGCGTCGATGTCGTCGTGATTGAGGTACTCGCGCTTAAGAAAATCGATCGCCGTCGCTTTGTCGCCCGATCCAGCATAAATCAGGGCGCATAGATAGCCGCGGACGAATTGTTGCCGGGCCTGCGCCTGAAGCTGCCGAACGATTTCAGGGGTTTCATCCGGCAAAATATCTGCCGTGCGTTTTAGTCCATCCGGCGTCATTTCAAAAGCCCACGAGACGATTACGGAAAGAATGAAACCGAGCGCGAGGAACACGATCAATGCTCTCATCACGCACGCAGGTGCGTCGAACGTCGGCAAAAAAATCGATGCGCCCTGGATCAGCAGCCAGGCGACAACAACATACGTGGCGGCAACCTTGTAAACATTACGGCGCTTCAATTCTGCGAAGAAGTTACCCGACTTCCTCCGTGAAGGAGCCGCTGATTTGAATTGTAATGCCGGAGCGATTCGCGCGTCACTGCCATTCGGGTCTGAGGACTGTTCGCCGAAGTAGCAGTGTCCCAACTCATCGCGTGGTGAGAAGGCCGTGGAGATTGAATTGAACATACTGATCCTTTGGATATCAGGGCCTGGGCCGCGGAGTGGGACGTGGTCGCGGAGTGGGACTTGGCCGCTGAGGCAAGCCTAAATGGAGCATGTAAGCTCCGCGCCCATAGGTAGAAGCGGCAAGCTGACGACTCATGGCATTAAAGGAGAGGGCAGTAACCTTCATTCCAGTCGGTATGCCCTCGCTCATGTTTCCCCATGTGCTGCCACCGTCGGTGCTTGCAAAGACGCCTGCGTTGGAAGCCGCAAAGATATGTTGGGGATTCACCGGATCGATGGCCACATCGTTATAGATCAGGTTAGAGATTCCAAGTTGGGTCCAGGTCATTCCCATGTCGGTCGTCTTATAAACGCCTGAATCGGACGCGAGATAGGCAATTTGGTAGTTGAGAGGATCGACCATAACGGCGTGGATTCCGTCTGGGTGGTGCTGTTGCGTGACTTGATTCCAGACAGCGCCGTTGCCTTGGTCTGCATTACTCGTTACAAAAACGGTGTCCCATCCTCTCACGGCGTAAATGACATTGGAGTTGCTCGGAGCCTGGTAGGCAGCGGTCACGTAATTCCCGGATGCGTCGCCAAGCGGTCCTCCGATCGTTGTCCAGACCACAGGCGAGGCTGTGCCGTCCAGAGTGCGGACTACGTGCTGGCAAGCAGCAATCAGGTGCGTTGGACCGGAAGGGTTCATGCTAAACGTCGGAAAGAAGGCGCACGGCTCATATGTACGTGGGTTTTCGCGGACGATAAATTGAGCTGGTGAGATGTTTTCCCAATCTGGGGGCTCTGTCTGTCTGTTGTGTCTCGTAAACGAATGCTGATTGTTTATGACTGAGTACGCCCAGGTCCTTCCAACTGGATCGATGAGATCATGGTTAGAGTCGCCCTTAGAGACCACCTCCCACGGCGCACCCGCCTTGCTTAACACAGCACCGTTGTCCTGAGTTCCCGCCATCATGCTGCCGTCTGCGCTCAAGGCTACGCTGTACATCAGTGCTCCGGGAAGGTTTTGGTTAAGGTTGGTCCAACTCTTCCCGTAATCCGTCGATCTTACAGCACCTCCATCATTGCCCTCGTAGGCGACGCCAGGAGCTGTCGCCGAAAACGCGATCACCCGTTGGTCGGTATGGATGCGCAGGGCAGGGTCAGGATCGTTGCCCCACTTATTTCCTATTTCAGTCCAGGTCATCCCTTCGTCATCCGTGCGGTAGAGAGCTTGGTTGCCTCCTAGGATGATCCGTGGGTTGAGTGGATCCACGGCGAACACCCAGAACCCGATGCTCCCGTTGGCGTCGTCGCAGCTGTCAGCTCCAGCAAAGCATCTCGTTGCGATTTGAATCCAAGTCGCTCCGCCGTCCACGGACTTATAGAGGTTATGGTCCGGGTCGCCGGGCCCCAGAAGATAAAGCGTGGAGTTAACGACGCTCAATCGATTGCGGGAATTCTCGAGGACACTATGTATGAGCGTCCAAAACTGGCCGGAATCGGTGCTCTTAAACGTCCCGTTGTCCTCAGTGATGTAAAGCGTGGAAGGATGAGTCGCGGCGTCTATCGCTACATCATAAATGCCGTTGTCGACCTGGTACAACTGTGTCCAAGTGACGCCGCTGTCAGTCGAGCGCCACAATCCGCAATTGTTTGCGCCGCCGTTGGCGAGGTACACGGTCGAAGCGTTCGGGTCGATAGCGATGGTCCTGATGAACGTACCTTTAAATTGGTCCTTGCCCAAGGGGCTGCTCCAGGTTGCCCCTCCATCAAATGAGTGGTAGAGGCCGACCTCATAAGATCCATAACCGCTACCTTCTCTGCCCGTGCCAACGTACACGTCGTTGGACGCGCCAGGATTGACAGCGATAGCGCTGACACTCTGTGAAGCCCACCCATTAGATAAATACCGCCAGGTGACGCCGCCGTCGGTTGTCTTGGCGAGCCCACCGAAACTTCCTGTATAAACGACGTTCGCGTTCACCGGATCGATAGCCAAGCTAAAAATCGTTGCACTTGCGTTCCCCCCGTAGCTGTTCTGCATTGGAGGCGATATTGGAGAAGTCCACGCCGGCGTGACCTGGAGCGTTTCCGGCGACATGAACCTCCCGCCTTGCAAAAGCGGGCTTGCAGGCAACGCTCGCGCCGCATCGAGCGCGGCTGCGTAGGCGCGGGGCGCCACGCCTCCTGGCTCGGTGCCAAAGAACCGGTTCAGGAATTCACGACGCTTTTCGAGGTACTCGGGATCGTCATCGTTTTCTGCCGGCGACACGTCCGCCGCGTTGGTGGCGCTCTGCATACCACCCCGACGTGCGTTCGCGACTGCGCTATAACAGGTCAGTAACACACCTACCAGCATCAACGAGATTGCGGCAAGGTACCTGGTTTGTGGGAGTAGAGTAACTAAAACGCGCCGGGATAATACGCGAAATAAAGAATCTGATTTTGTTTTCATTTTGTCCTCCTGCATTTTTTGTTTTCACCGAGGTACTGCAGGAATTCCGGCGCGATATAACGCGGAACGTTTGGACTTTTTTGAAACCGGCCTTCGGTCGCGCGGCGACCTACAGCTAGGCAAGCCGCGGATTACCGGCCTTCGCCTAAACAGCTACTCCGAAGGCGTTCGCGAGTTGAGCTTCGTAGCCGGCCTTGTAGATTCAGAGTTCCGAATCGCCGGCCTGACAGGCCGAAAGAGAGCGAGCTATGGCCTCGGCAGCGGCGCGGGACGAGGCCTAGGCGTGGGAGTGAGCCTGGCCGCAGGTATGGGTGTCAGAGTAATTCCACCTACAATGTTGCTGGCCGGCCGGAACATCTGGTCAGGTCAGGGAATGCCTAGGCAGTCTTGTAACGGGGACCCATCGGTGCAGACGGTGCCGTAACCATCCAGCGGGCTTCGCCAGGCTGTGGCAAAACCATTCGGCGTAATGCTGCGCCCCTCCCATAAAAGTCGAAGCCAGCTATGGTGCCTACCACCGATACCAGTAAGTTCTTTCGCTGAGCATCGCTCGAGTAGTAAGCGTGATGATGTAGCCGAAGAAGCCCTCGACAGGTAGGCCGGTAGCTACCGTATACTTCGGTACCGGATTTCCTGGCGTTTTTTCGCAGACCCCAGCATCAAATCGTCTCCTATGATAATGACTTCACCGGTTAAACATGGCGGCGCGGGTTTGGCTGGAAAAAGCGGTCGTAAAACCGCGAATGCTTGCGATCCGAACGCAAGCGAAATGAGTGTAAACACTGCTGCAAACTTCGTCTTCGCTGCCAAAAATACTTTCACAGAAGTTCCAACGTTTTTCATAAAACTAATTCCGTTCAGTAGGTAATTTCTTTTCAAATCAATTTCTTCTGCCAAAAGATTTGCATGGAAGATTCCAGTTGCCGCGCTTACACAATCTCGCGCAGCTTCCGCGCTTACTTGCTCGCCAACAGCGACGGGCATTTTTGAATCTAGATCATAAACAATAAAGATTTTCATTTAAAATTCCTTTTCGATTAGACTTTCATTGTTTTGGCATTCTCTGATTTCGCCTTCACTGAGGTACTGCAGGAATTCCGGCGCGATATAACGCGGAACGTTTGGACTTTTTTAAGAAACCGGTGTTTGCCGATGGAACGGCGAGACCACGCCGCGGATTACCGGCCTTTGCCTAACGAGTTACTCCGAAAGTGTTCGCGATGCGGCGGCGTAGCAGCGCGGACGTAGCGGATGAGGGTTAACGACCCGAATGGCAGTAACGCGCGAATTACTCCGGCATGACAATTCAGATCAGCGACTCCTTCCCGAGATGGGCGCCATCATTCTTGAATGGAACGCCCGCTACGTCCAGATCGCTCGCGTCGGCAGAAACCATCACAGTCCCGGGGTTGTGGCCAGGTTGCCCGATAAACTTATGGATACCGTAGGCGCTGCGCCCAGATTAAGTATGTAAACTCCGCGCCCATAGGTCGAAGCGGCAAGCTGCCGGCTCATGGCGTTGAAGGAAAGCGCGCTAACCGTCATTCCCGCTGGTATGCCGTCGCTCATGTTTCCCCACGTGACGCCACCATCGGTGCTTGCAAAAACTCCCGCGTTAGAAGCTGCAAAGATATGTTGCGGATTCGCCGGATCGATAGCCACATCGCGATAGATCAGGTTTTGGAGTGGCTGTGGGATCCGTTGGGTCCAGGTCATTCCCATGTCAGTGGTCTTATACACGCCCGAATCGCACGCCAGATAGGCAGTCAGGTAATTGATGGGGTCAACCGTAACCGCGGAGATTCCCCCTGGGTGGTTCTTTTGCGTCACCTGGTTCCAGACGGCACCGTTGCCCTGATCGGCATTGGACGTTACAAAAACCGTATCCCATCCTCTCACGGCGTAAATAACATTGGAGTTGCTCGGAGCCTGATACGCCGTGGTCACGTAGTTCCCGTGCGCACTCGGGTCTTTGTTGGGGTCGGCAAGGGACGGTCCAATTGTCGTCCAGTTCCCGGTCGTAACCGTGGGGCCGTTGAGGGTCCGAACCACGTGCTGACAAGCGGCAATAAGATGCGTTGGGTACAGAGGATTCATGCTGAAGGCGGGGAAAAAGCTACAGCCCTGATCGCTGTTAAACTGGGAGGGGCGGATGTCGACATTAGAGTGAGGCGCCCCCCTGTTGAATCTCCTAAAGACATCATCTCTATACATAGTGAAGTATCCAACCGACCCATTGACCGGATCGATGAGATTGTGGGCGGAATCGCCGCCATAGATCATATCGAATGCTCTACCCCACGGTGCGAATGGGTCACTGAACACGACGCCGCTGTCCTGGGTTCCCGCGATCATAGTGCCGTCCCCGCTTAAGGCCACGCCGTAGAGCAGCGCACCGGGAAGGTTTTGATTGAGGTTCATCCACTGCCGCCCATCGTTCGTCGATTTTACGATACCTCCATCATTGCCTTCGTACAGGACACCAAGGGTTGTCCGTGAGAAAGCGATCGCTTTTTGATCAGTATGGATGCGGCGGGCAGGGTCGGGATCGTTGCCCCACTTATTTCCTATTTCAGTCCAGCTCATACCTTCGTTCTCGGTGCGGTAAAGGGCCACGTTGCCTGCAAGGATGACGTTTGGGTTGAAAGGATCCACAGCGAACACCCCAAAGCCGATACTATTGGTATTGGCGCAGCTGTCAGCTCCAGCAAAGCATCTCGTTGCGATTTGAATCCAAGTCGCCCCGCGGTCCATGGATTTATAGAGGTTATGGTCCGGGTCGCCGGGACCTAGAAGGTAAAGCGTGGAGTTGACCACGCTCAGTCGATTCCACGAACCTGCAAGGACACTATGTATGCGAGTCCAGGTGGTCCCGGAGTCGGTGCTCTTAAACGTCCCATCATCTTCGGTGATGTAGAGCGCAGAGGGACGTTTCGAGGCATCGATGGCCACGTCATAAATCCCGTGGTCCACCGACGGCGGAGGTCCCTGGCGTAACCGTGCCCAAGTGGCACCGCTATTAGTCGAGCGCCACAATCCGGAGCTATTTGAGCGGCCGTTGGCGACGTACACGGTTGCCGCCAATCCCGCGCCAGCGTTCGGATCGATAGCAATGGTCCTTATGGAGGTCCCTGCAAACTGAGCGCTGCCCATAGGACTGCTCCAGGTTGCACCTTCATCCAACGAGCGGTAGAGGCCGACGCCATAGGGACCATAGTCGTCTCTGCCCGTGCCGACGTAGACCTCAGTGGAAGCATTGGGATTGACCGTGATAGCGCTAACACTCTGTGAAGTCCACGCGTCGGACAAATACCGCCAAGTAACACCGCCGTCGGTTGTTTTGGCAAGTCCACCGAAGCTTCCTGCATAAACGACGTTGGCGTTGATGGGATCGATGGCCAGGGTTTGGACCCTCGCGCTCGCATTTCCGCCGTAACTGTTTTGAATGGGAGGCGGTATTGGAGAAGTCCATGCTGACGCGGCTTCCACTGTTTCGGGTGACATAAACTGCCGGCCCTGCAAAAGCGGGCTTGGAGGCAACGCGCGTGCTGCAGCCAGCGCGTTTGTGTATGCGTTGGGCGACACGCCTCCTGGTCCGGTGCCAAAGAACCGTTCCAGGAATTCATGACGCTTTTCGAGATACTCAGAATCGCTATCGTTTTCTGCCAGCGAACCCTCGGCCGCGCTGGTAGCGTCCTGTATATCACCGCGCCGCGCGTTCGCGACTGTGCTATAACAGGTCAGTAACACGGCTACCAGCATCAGCGAGACTGCGACAAGGTACCTGGTTCGGGGTAGTAGAGTAACTAAAACGCGCCGAGATAATACACGGAATGAAGAATCGGATTTTGTTTTCATTTTGTCCTCCTGCATTTTGTTTTCACCGAGGTACTGCAGGAATTCCGGCGCGATATAACGGGAACGTTTGGACTTTTTTTTGAAACCGGCCTTTGGTCGGCGCGGTGAGCTACGGCAAGGCAAGCCGCGGATTAGCGGCCTTCGCCTAACGAGCTATCCCGAACGAGTTCGCGAGCCGGCGACGTGACAGTCGCGGATGTAGCGCGCGAGCGTAAACTATTTAGGCAGAAGAGAGGCGGAAAAAGTCCTAAAAAGAAGATAACGCCGAAGGCTTTCCCGAGCAGGACAAAAGAAACAAAGACTTGCTCGACCTTGAAATACTTTTGTTATCTTCGGTTGTTAAAGCCGCGACTTATCATCCTTGGCGCATGCGCGAACAACTGCGACGCGAAGCGAACAGAAAAGACCGTCATACGGTCAACATGCCGTCAACGGCCTCGCGCAAGCCGCCACGGAAATCACCGAAACGCAAAAGAGAGCGAGAAACGGCCTCTAGCGAAGCCTCTGCCGTAGTCGAAGTCGCTTCTTCCGTTAGTGCGCTGGAGTCGGAGTCGCACGCGTTTTCTGCGATGCGTGGGGCTGATTTCCTGGACACCCGTTGCCACTCAACAAAAAAGCGACCGCGAGGAGCGCGGCGTTCTTTCGGCGGGGGCGAGGCGCGACGAGTCTTTGAAATCGCGGATCATTCCGGCGTGCGCTCGTGGGCGACCCGAAGTCGGCAACACTTTCGCAAAGGTCTCCCGCAGTCGCTTCTGCGTTTTTCCGCGTAACATCGCGCCGGAATTCCTGCAGTACATCAGTGGAAATGCAAATCAGAGAACGCCCAAAACAAATGAAAGCTTAATAGAAAAGGAATTTTAAAATGAAAACCTTTATTGTTTATGATCTAGATTCAAAAATCCCCGTTGCAGTTGGCGAACAAGTAAGCGCAGAAGCTGCGCGATATTGTGCAAGCGCGGCAACTGGAATCTTCCACACAAATCTTTTCGCAGAAGAAATTGATTTAGAAAAAGAAATTACCTGCTGAACAAAACTAGTTTTATGAAAAATGTTGGAACTTCTGTGAAAGTATTCATGGCAACGAAAATGAAGTGTGCAGCAGTGTCTACACTCATTTCGCTCGCGTTTGTATCGCAAGCATTCGCGGTTTTACGACCGCTTTTTCCAGCCAAACCCGCGCCGCCGTTTACCGGCGAGGTCATTATCATAGGAGACGATTTGGTGCGTCAACAACAATCCAATTCTTACCAATGGTGGCGGGGCATCCGCTTCTCGAAAAGTAACAGAAACGTCTTTTTGTCGGCCTCCCAAGGCATGGAGGATAAGCACCATGGGATCCAACGGTACCGGGCAGAACTGCCTTGGGTTGATCGAGGTTCTATCCGGCAAGCTGAGGCGGGGCGTAAACAGCCGGATGGTCGATGCGCCAGCCCCGGACGTCTACGAGATTCTTCCCCGCAAGGACGAGGAAGGCTTTGATCTAATCAGCGGTCGGCTTCGGCACGGCCCAATCTGGTATGCGGGACCCGACGCGGTTCGCAATGCCGTCGCATACGCGAAGTACTGCTCCTGGTCGCTCTCGGCCGGGCTATTATCCGCGTGTTGGACGACTCCGAGGCTGTAATCGAGGTGCACTAATCCAAGGGGCGATTTCAAAAGCAGTTGGCAGGCACACAGTGGGGCACGCATCGTATTATTCATCGGTGCACGGTGATTATTGTGGCGATTATCGGATCCGTGTTTTTCAGCGATGGCGAGTTCTTTTGCGGAGTCGCCAGATGTTCGCCCCTGTGAATCTACGCTCGCGATAAAGCCCCAGCTGAAACCGGCTTTCTTTAGACGGTCTGCGATCAGCTCCCAATGTTTCACGCTGTTGGATTCTGGCTCTTTTGCTCTCCACACAGCAACGAGAAATTGATTTAAAACGAGCGCCAAATAATGACCGCCAATGGGGTTTGTGGAAAGTGTGGAGCGAAAATCTCCCGTGCAACACAACAAGTTTGTCCCACTTGCCTGTTAGAGTCCGGCCTTGGTTTGCTAGAGAATGTATCTGTAGCCGGAGTCGGCTTGTCCACCATAGCCGCCTACTCCGCCGAAGCAGCTGCGAAGGCTGGATCGGCGAAGGCGGATGACCCCAGCCCCGATGATTCCGCGCGAGCACCGGATAGAAAGAAAACCGGGCGTTCGGTTAGAAGGCTCGCAGACTTTGGCGACTACGAATTGCTGGAGAAAATTCGACGCGGTGGTCAAGGCGCGTAGTTTATCGCGCCCACGAGAAAAGTCTCAATCGCACCGTCGCGCTCAAAGTGATCGGCTTAGGCCATGAACGTTACGTGCCGATCCCACTCTCCAAAATCTGGTAGGAAAAGCAGGCGTAATTGGTGCAATCAGCGCGAGACGTTTCCTATCAGCCAGGGTGCGATCTCGGCGGATTGAGCAGAAAGCCAATGCTCGTTTGCTTTGGCTACGAAATTTTGGGCATCCTCGCTCTGCGAAAAGACCCCATTAGAACGGCGATCGATTCGGTAGCAGACTCAGTAACAGCAGCCTTTCATTCACTTGAACCGCAGCTGACTTGAATCATCTGATCCAAAGATTTGATTTCGTGTTAGATGTTGTGCTTGACGATTCGTCAAAGCCAGGACTGCCTTTAGCTGTTACCCCTGTTTTCTTGTAAATCGGTCCAATGTTACGAACCGAAAAGGGCCTGGCAGGGCGGACAGCGGCAACCTGACCCCCGTCAGTTGCCGAGAAGTTCAGGATGGACAAAAAAGCCGCCACGCGCGGAAAGCGTGGCGGCTGATTTGCCGGATCAGGCCCCTCAATCGCGACAATCCCCGGGACACGGTGTGTGACGCGGCCGGGGCGTCGGAGTCGGTCGTCCCGGGGCCACGGTAGGCGTCGCGGTCGCTTTCGGAGTTGCCGTAGGCGTTACCTGGGGGCGAGGATACGGCGTCGGACGCGGCCGGGGCGCCGGGGTTGGTTGTCCCGGGGCCACGATAGGCGTCGCGGTCGCTTTCGGAGTTGCCGTAGGCATTACCTGGGGGCGAGGATACGGCGTCGGACGCGGCCGCGGCGTCGGGGTTGGTTGTCCCGGGGCCACGATAGGCGTCGCGGTCGCTTTCGGAGTTGCCGTAGGCATTACCTGGGGGCGAGGATACGGCGTCGGACGCGGACGCGGCGTCGGGGTTGGTTGTCTCGGGGCCACGGTAGGCATCGCGGTCTCTGTCGCTGTTGGTGTCGTTGATATTGGCTGCAAAGCGAGATACGCATACTCTAAGCTGAGATCGTTGGCGGGTTCCCTCTTGGCAAAGGTGCGCCGGTTTCCGTTCGGAGCGAACTCATAGATGACGCTTGGGACTTTCGCGATGTTTGTCACGACGCCCTGCTCTGGCTTATCACTAAGTCCTGAATCCACGACAAAGAGATTGCCGGCGCTGTCACAGGCTAGACTTTGTGCGCTGTTCGGCACGGAGCCAAAGGTCGTTCGAATATGCCGACGTAAAACTCCATTCAGATTATATTTATAGATGTTGCCGCCCAAATCCGCCATAAGCAGATTGCCCATACTGTCAAAGGCCAGGTCCGCCGGCCGATCGGATGGCTCCAACACGGCGAAGATGCCCCGCGATCCGCTAGATTTGTATTCGTAGATCCTGCCCTGATAGATGTTGCCGATGCTGTTATCCGCAACAAACAAGGTGCCCGCGCTATTAAAAGCAAGACCTACAGGGTGATGCAATCCTGAGGCAAAGGTCGCTCGCTTTCCGATCGGGTTGTATTCATAGATGATGCCGCGGTCGTAATCCGTCGCAAACAAATTGCCCGCCTGGTCAACAGCAAGGCTTGCAGGGTAACTCAATCCGGAGGCAACGGTGGTTCGCACTCCGTTCGGAGTAATTTTGTAAACGGCGGCCTCGCCGCGTTTTCCACTGCTGTCGTTATCCACGACGAACAGATTGCCCGCGCGGTCAAAGGCCAGATCCCCGGGGTCGGTTAATCCGGAGGCAAATATGCTTTGGACTCCATCCCAGGTGAACTTAAAGATCTCGCCGCCGCGCGCATCGCTTCCCGACACGAACAAGTTCTGCGCCGATGCACTCCCGCAGATCAAAATAACTACTCCTAAACACGCTATCCTGCTGAATAACTGTCTCGTTCTGCCAATGGCACATTTGAATTTAGTTTCTATTAGTTTGGTTTTCATAGTTGTTCCTCTGTTTTGGTTTTTGTTGGTTTATTTCACCTTCACTGAGGTACTGCAGGAATTCCGGCGCGATATAACGCGGAACGTTTGGACTTTTTTTTGAAGAAGCCGACCGACAGTCGCAGCGGCGAGCTATGGCGATGCAAGCCGCGGATTACCGGCGTTCGCCTGGACAGCTATTCTAAACTTGTTCGCGAGTCGGCAGCGTGGCAGGTACTGCCCTAACGAATAGACGGCAGAGCAGAAACACAGACAGCAAGCAGCGAGCGAACACGCCGTGAGTTCTCGCTAAAGACAGCCTTTCTTGTCGTCTATTAACTGAACGGGCCTCATCACGAGCTAATGCGAGGAGTCAGCGCGATCGCGCGAGTTGAAAGAAAAGAACAATACAGAAGGACTCGAAGATAGGGAAGAAGACGGCTGGTACAAGCGAGAAGTAGTCGCTGTTATGGTCGTTTGCCTTTGTAAGGAGTAACCGCCAATTACCCTTCTTTGCCTAAACAGCCAGCCGAAAGCCCCAATAAGAAACCCTCGGCATGTCAACGGCTCTCAAAGAGGCAAACGGCCTCGCAATGGCTGAGAAAATGTCTGGCAGTCAGCGATCAGAAGCGTAGGCAGCCCGGCGTTTCACTGCAAACGCTGGAGAAGGCTTGGCTGGATCGATTTTTCGCTATTCTTTCGTTACTGCGATCCTGTCGGCCGTGTCGTCGCGACTCGAGGTCATGAATTGATGGCGTGTAATGCGCGCGGTTTTGGTCTGTAGTTTATACTTCAGGCGTTCTTGCGCTTTTCTGTCCCCCTTCATCGCGAAGGGCTCGTACTCGCCGGTTTTAGGATTGAAGAAGCTGATGTAACCGCCCGGATTCATGCCAAACGATTTTAGCGTTTTGCCGTTGTGCGCACGGCTTAAAAAGTCATTGCGGCCCCCCAGTTCATCGCCGCCGGTGAAGTAAAGGGGCAACACAAAATTCGATACGTCGACCTCGTCGATCTCATAGGTCTCGGCCTGGACGGCGTCACACATTTCATACATGTGAAATACAGCGAGCTTCGGCTTTGTTGGATGCGGCCCTTGCACCAAAAGGTTATCCTCGGGATCGGCCGTCAGCTCCAACGCTTCGTGCGAGAGCGTGACTGTCCAGTTTTCCTCCAACTTGGCGGAGAGCTCAGCAAAGACAAACCCATACGGAATGCCGCGATTGTTTCTGTCATGATAGCCAAGCGCGTTGTCCACGTCGGCTTTGTCCCACACGTAGATAACGGCGTCGCCCCGCATATCAGCCAGGGTCGGCTTGTTAGGTCTGGGTTTTCTTTCGCTACGGCCCTCGAGACGCAGTTTTGCGCCCATGCTCCAATAGGGTTCGAAGTCTTCTGCAATCTGGCGGTTGATAGCGCGAATTGCGTACTCAAGTTCTTCGTCGCTGATCAGATGGTTGGTGTGGTTTATCACGGATATAATCATAGCGATTTTGTTTTGTGAGATGCTGTTTGCTTTTGTGACTGGATACGAACGTCGTCGACGGCCCTGCCACTCTGCTTGCCCACAACGTACGAGTTGCCATCAGGCGTAAGCTGCGGAACCGCGCCAGCAGATGCGGCAGTGCGCGAGAGGCTGACACGGTAACGCTTTGACGGGGCTCTCATGAAGCCCGAATCGTTTCCAGGATTGATGGCATGGTTACACTCGTGCCCGCGCGCGCGGGCGATGAAGGTTGTTCCCCACGCCTTTGCGCCTGTTCGTATCACTTTATTATTCTTTTCGTTGGATGGTCTGGTGAAGTCCCTTGGAGACCTCAGCGAAGGGGCACGCTAATTGTGACAGACACTTCGCCCAACTTAGCTGTTCCTGCACGTGCAGCTTGGAATGCCTCTTTCGCTTTCCTAAATGCTTCTCCCAGATCACCGCGACGCGATGTTCCCTTGAAAGCGAAGGCTGTCAATTTTTTGTTTGGATGGTTTGGTGGAGTCCCTTGGACAGCATGCGGATGCGATGTTCCGGTAAAAGACGAGGCTGATTTTGATGTTTTCATTGTAAGATAGGTAGTGTTTGGATTTTCGCTACGGTATATCAAGCGTTTGCGTTTTAGCCAAGCAAAAAAATCACCTGAAGTGAAGGGGGACGACGTTTTAGGCTGTGCGAAAAACTTGCGCGAGTTTAAGGATGCTTGTCCTTGCACAGTTCTTGAAATCGCGGATCGCCACGCAGCGGATCGAACATGGGATCGAGGCGGAGCACCGCAGGAGTGAACGGAGGCTTGGTTGAGGAAGGGATCGAGATTGCTCTACGTAAAGCGGAGATGGCGCGGTCGGGTTCTCCCATACGCGCCGCAACCTGAGCGAGGGTCTCGATCGGAACAGCACCATCTAACGCGTCCTTCTCGATTGGCATCGCGGCCATGGCCCGTTCCGCGAAAGCGAAAGCGGCCGCTTTGTCACCGAGACCCATATTCGTCAACGCGAGAAGTCCAATCAGGTTCCCATTTTGCGGTTGTTCTTTAAGAAAAGAGTTCAGTTCGCTGCGGGCCTGTCGCCAGCTCCCCTGGGCGGCGACGTGATCGCCGGCGAGCTCCTGCAACCAGCCTAACCAGAAGCGCAGTTCGCCAGCATGAAAGTCTGATGCTGGATCAAGCTTCGCTAGTTCTTGCTTTACCAGCGGGATCATTTGTGCGGGGTTGCGCTCCAGGGTCGCCTGGTAAATTCGTGCTCCTAAGCCGCTGGAGTCGCCAGCGTTTGAATGCGGTGGCGTAAGGAGCGCTGCCGCTCTTGGCAGATCGCCCTGCGCCTGTGCGATAGCCGCCTTGAGCCCAAGAATACTGAGATCGTCTGGTGTAATATTCAGAACCTCATCAAGCTTCCGCAGCGCCTCCGGGAAACGACGAAGACTAATATAGCAATTCGCGTGTTGTATAAGGAGATTCGCGTCGCGTGAATTGAGGCGCTCGGCTTCATTGAAGTATGCCTCGCTTCGGTCCCATTGACCGCGCCTGCGTGCGACATAAGCCAATGACTCAGGAATCTGGCTCTTATTGGGCAGGAGCTGACGTGCCTGCTCCAAGTAACGCGTTGCAGTGTCGTAATCCTTTAAGCAGGCATAGTGATAATAGCCCTTGGCCATCAGCGCTTCGCCGAGATTTGGCTGAAGAGAAAGGGCGGTTTCGGCCGCTTGCCGTGCCTCTTCACGGAGAGCGTCGGTTGGTTGAAGAACGCTTGTGATATATCCGGCTGCATCCGTGTATGACAGCAGCGCCCAGGCAAGGGCGAACTTGGGATCCAACCGGACCGCTTCTCTGAGATATCTCTGTGCGCCGAGGTATTGCGCGGGGGTGTCTTCCGTCTTCAACGTATAAGCCAGGCCACGCAGGTAGGCATCGTAAGCCTCAGGGTTATCTGTCGGCTTGGCGGCAATTACTTGCGCTTCCTTGCCGGTCAGTTTCGCCCGTAACTGGTCGGCGATGGCTCTGGCCACTTCGCTCTCAACGCCAAGGATGTCAGTCAATTTCCGATCATAGGTGTCGGCCCAGAGATGCGCATCGGTTCGCGCGTTAATCAACTGCACATTGATCCGAATCTGATCGGCCGCTTTTTGCACGGTACCCTCAACAACGTTTGCCACGCCAAGCTGCTTCGCAATCTGGGCGAGATTGCGAGGTTTGCTCTGATACTGCTGCGTGGACGTGCGGGAAATTACCTTTAGATCCGCGATCTTAGATAAGCGCGTTAGGATTTCATCCTGAATACCGTCCGCGAAATAAGCATTATCTGGATCGCGGCTGAGGTTTTCGAACGGAAGCACTGCGACGCTCTTCGGCATCGGCACGGCGAACACACGGTTCCAAATCACCACGCCTGAACCGGCTGCCAGCGCAATCAAAAACGTGATAAGAACGGCAGTGCTTGGATTCCGTCGAACCCATTTTCTTCCACGAGTGAACAAGCCAGTGCGTCGCGCCAGGATTGGTTCGTGCTTAAGCCAGTGTTCGAGATCTTCCGCAAGCGCGAGAGAAGAAGAGTAACGACGTTTTGGATCTTTCTCCAAACACTTCAGGCAGATCGTAGAAAGCTCGCGATCTATTTTCCGATTCCAGAGACGCGGTTGTCGCGGCTCAGTGTCTAGCAGTAACCGGATCGTTTGGTAACTTGTTCCTCCGGCAAAAGGAGGATGGCCGGTGAGCAATTCGTAAAGCACCGCGCCAAGTCCATAGATATCTGTCGCCTTGCTGACTTTTGTGTGTTCACCGGCAGCTTGTTCTGGCGCCATGTAACTGGGTGTGCCCATCACTTCCAGCGTGCGTGTGATGGTGCTCTCAGTTTCCACTAATCCCGCAAGTCCAAAGTCGGTGAGCAGCGGCTCGCCTTCTGCATCGAGCAGGATGTTTCCCGGTTTGATGTCTCGATGAAGAATGCCGTGCTCATGTGCGTAATGCACGGTCCGCGCCAACTTCGCAATGAGCTCTGCTGCGCGCCGGATCGATATCGGCGCGCGCTTGACCGCTTCATCGAGCTGGCCGCCTTCGACGAACTTCATGCTGAAGTAACAGGAACCATCGTGCTCACCCACTTCGTAAACAGGAACGATGCATGGATATTCCAGGCTGGCGGCGGCTTCCGCTTCCCGGCGAAAGCGTTTCAGATGCGCTTCGGTGGTCCAAGGGCCCAAACCGATCACTTTGAGGGCGACGGTGCGATTGAGACTTTTCTGATAGGCGCGATAAACTACGCCTTGGCCACCTCGTCCAATTTCCTCCAGCAACGCGTAGTCGCCAAAGTCTCCCAGCATCTTTGCCGGGCGCGCAGCTTTCTTTCTATCCGCTGCCCGCACAGTATCATCGCGGCCAGAGTCATCCGCCTTCGCCGATCCAGCCTTCGCAGCCGCTTCGGCGGAGTAGGCGGCTATGGCGGACGGGTCGACCCCCGCTACACATTGCTCCTCAAGGAGACCAAGGCCCCTTTCCAGAAGGCAAGCCGGGCAAATTCCGGACCGCGCATCTGCCGGAATCTGAGTCCCGCACTTTGGACAAACTCTAGACACTAATTTCACGAATTTGCACCAATTGGTTGAAGGCTCTCAAAATTCGTGAGGATTCGTGTAATTCGTGTTTTCACGGCTGCTTCTCCTCGCAAAGTTTTTGGAAAGCGGGATCGCCACGCAGAAGGTCCCATTGCGGATCGAGCCTTAGAAGTGCTGCCGTAATGGGCACGATGTAAGCCAGCTGCTATATGGCGTTTGCAACAGCTGGGCAAGAGTTGAGATCGCACGGCTATTCTCGCCGAAATTCGCCTGAATTCGCGCCAGATTCTCTTCTAAGACAGGTCCGCCCCCGCATCTTTAGCGCGGGGGCTAAGCATGATTGCACGTTCCGCTTCCTTTAGGGCCGAGTCCTTCTCCCCCATGCCGGCGTAAGCGAAAGACAGCATTGTCGCAAGGAAGAGGCTGTCTGGTTGATTTCCGTAGAATGGTTCAAGTGTTTTCCGCGCTTGTTCTGCTGCAAGCTTTGCGCCAGCCGTGTCGCCAGCAAGGCGCTGCGTGTAAGCAAGCGACACCTGATAACAGGCCTTTTCGATACTCAGAAGCAAAGTGGAATTGAGCCTGTCGGGCTTGCTGCAACCGAACGGCCTCACCGTAATTTCGTTCAAGTCTCAACTGATTGATCTTAGTATTGAAGAGGGAGAAAGATGGAGTTTGGGCGTTGATCTCTACCAACATCTTAGCGGCTTCTTCCAAGTTACCCTGGGCCTGATAAATCGTGGCCTTTGCCGCCAACGCATCCGGATTGTTTGGCATGATGTCCAGCACTCGATCATACAGCTTCAGCGCAGTCGGGAATTGTCGAACGCTGGCGTAATTCCGCGCTGCGTCGACGAGTAACTCCACATTCCGTGGGTCCAAGGTGAGGGCTTGCTCGAAGTAGGCAATGCTTTGATCCCAATGTCCCTCGCGTCGAGCAATGAAGGCGAGGGCCTTTGGCGGCTCACTGCTGCCGGGCAACACCTTGCTGACGTGCCCAAACGTGGTTTTGGCAAGCCCGTAATCCCCCAGCACCCAATATTGATAATAACCCAATGCAAGCAGGGTATCAGGCGAGTTCGGCTCCAGTTTCTGCGCATTCTCCAAAGCACGTTTCGCCGCGTCGCCCCGAGCGATGGTAGCTGTGTCGTAACGGTTCAAGTAGACAAACGCATGCTCAGGCGAGAAAGCCGCGCCCAAGCGACCGCAAAATTCGGGTCAAGCTGCAGCGCCCGCTCATAAAAACCGATGGCTTTCTTTAGTCCAAGACCTCATAGACGTGGGAGGAGTAGCGTGCGTCAAAAGCCAGGCCGCGCAGATACGCATCGTAAGCCTCCGGATTGTTGGTCGGCTTAACCGCCAAGGCTCGTTGCTCGCTGCCGGTAAGCTTTGCTTGCAAAGATCCCGCGATTCCGTTGGCGATCTCGCTCTCCACGCCAAAGATGTCAGTCAACTTTCGATCATAGGTCTCAGCCCAGAGGTGGGAATCGCTTTGCGCGTTAACCAACTGAACATTGACCCGCACCTGATCGCCCGCTTTTTGCACGCTACCCTCAAGAATATTCGCCACCCCAAGCTGCTTCGCGATCTCCGAGAGATTGCCAGGTTTGCTCTGATACCGCTGCGTAGAAGTGCGCGAAATCACTTTTAAGTCCGCGATGCCAGCCAGCCGCGTCAGGATCTCTTCCTGAATGCCTACTGCAAAATAGGCGTTATCGGGTTCGCTTCGGCTGAGGTTCTCGAATGGGAGAACGGCGATGCTTTTCTCCAGAGATGAAGGAACTGCCGGCGAAACATTGTGATGGAGGCGTTAATGACGAGCACCAGGACGGCGATGATAAAAAAATCAAGTTTGCGACCGGTCTTGCGCGCGATCGAACTGCCAAATCGACATCCTCTTCGCGTTTGATTCCTTCCGGCGTCAGCTCGAATGCCCAGGCAAGAATCACCGCCACGGGAAATCCGATAATGAGCGCCAACACCACCAGACGCACGGCCCAATTGGGAATTTCGAAGAATGGAAAGATCTGACTTGCGACCTGCATCAGCAGCCAGGCCACGACACCGTAAGCAATCGCGACCTTGTAAACATTGCGGCGCTTAAGCTCGGCAAAGAAGCTGCGGCGCGCTGTCTCATCGCCCCGGGTCAATTTCGACCGGCTGTTATCGATCGCTTCCATCAGTTCGCGCGCAGAGGCCGGCCGCTCGTCCGGATCAACCGCCAGCATGCTGCGCAGCAGCTCTATAACAAGCGCGGGAACCTTCCGCGCGACAAGTTGCTGGACCGGCAAAGGCGCTTCTGTCTGGTAGCGGCGAATTTCGTCGGGGTTAGCCCCGGCACAGGGGCGGTGGCCAGTAAGCGCGAACCAGAGGCTACCGCCTAACGAGTAAATGTCGCTGCGCGCATCCACTCTGCCGCCTGCGAACTGTTCCGGGCTAGCGTAACTGGGTGTGCCAACAAATCCCCCGTGAGTCAGATCCCTTTCCCCAAAGCTCTCCGCCGTCACTTTAGCGAGGCCAAAGTCTATTACTTTTACTTCGAACCCCGCGCTCGAGTCCTCACTACGAGTCAGCATGATATTAGCCGGCTTCAAGTCGCGATGGATCAAACCCTGATTGGCTGCAGCAATAAGGGCGCGCGTGACTTGCACCCCAATCTCGAGCACTTGCGCGACCTTCAGCGGTCCTTCTCGCCGAACGCGCGCTTCCAGCGTTTCGCCTTCCACCAGTTCCATTGCGTAATAGCAACGGTCTGGCTCTGGCACCGTGCCAAAGTGGTAAACCGCAGCAACATTCGGGTGACGCAACGCGGCCGCCGCGCGCGCCTCGCGCAAGAAACGTTCGCGCACAACCTCAGAATTTCCCGCTTCGGGTGGCACCTCGATTACTTTTAACGCCACACTTCGATGCAGCACGGTATCGCGCGCCCGGTACGTTACGCCCATGCCGCCGCGGCCTAACTCCCAGAAAGCGCCATCTTCGCGGCGCGCAATGTCGAAGTCGCCAAACTCTCCCACCACCGCCGCGGTGCGGTCTGCTTTCTTGCTATGGGGCACTGCCGTCACATCATCGCGCGCAAGCTTGTCCGCGCTGCTGGCGTCGTCGACACCGGCTACACATTCCTCCTCAAGGACACCAAGGCCCCTTTCCAGAAGGCAAGCCGGGCAAATTCCGGGCCGCGCATCTGCCGGAATCTGAGTCCCGCACTTTGGACAAACTCTAGACACTAATTTCACGAATTTGCACCAATTGGTTGAAGGCTCTCAAAATTCGTGAGGATTCGTGTAATTCGTGTCTTCACGGCTGCTTTTCCTCGCAGAGTTTTTGGAAAGCGGGATCGGAGCGCAAGGGATCCCAGAGCGGATCGAGCCTAAGAAGGGCCGGCGTGATGGGGCCGACGTAGGGCGTCTGTAACAGCTGAGTGAGAGTTGAGATCGCACGGCTGTTCTCGCCAAACCTCGCCTGAATTAGCGCCAAGTTCAATTCTAAGCCAGGTCCGTACGCCGCATCTTTAGTACGGGGGATAACCATGATTGCATGCTCAGCTAGCTTTAGGGCCGAGTCCTTCTCGCCCGTGTCGGCGTAAGCTTGAGACAGAAAAGTAGCAAGGAGGGCGTTGTCTGGTTGATTTCCGTAGAGCGGTTCAAGTGTTTTGCGCGCCCGTTCTGCGGTAAGCTTTGCGCCAGCCGTGTCGCCAGCAAGACGCTGTGTGAAAGCAAGCGGCACCTGATAAAAGGCCTTTACGATCTCAGAATCAAAGTGGAATTGAGCCTGTCGGGCTTGCTGCAACCGAACGGACTCACCGTAATTTCGTTCAAATCTCAACTGATCGATCTTAGTTCGGAAGAGGGGCAAAGATGGAGTTTGTGCGTCGACCTCTACCAACATCTTAGCGGCTTCTTCCAAGTTACCCTGGGCTTGATAAATGCTGGCCTTAGCCGCCATCACATCCGGATTGTTTGGCGTGATGTCCAGCACTCGATCGTACAGCTTCAGCGCAGCCGGGAATTGTCGAAGACAGGTGTAAGTCTCTGCCACGAGAATGAGTAACTCTACATTCCGTGGGTCCAAGGCGAGGGCTTGCTCGAAGTAGGCAATGCTTGGATCCCAGTGTCCCTCGCGTCGGGCAATTAAGCCGAGGGCCCTTGGTACCTCGCTGTCGCCTGGTAACATTTTGCCGACTCGACCGAACGCGGTTTTGGCACCGCCGTAATCAAGCAGCACCCGGTATTGATAATAACCGAGGGCGAGCAGGGTTTCAGACGAGTTCGGCTTCAGTTTCTCCGCATTTTCCAAAGCACGTTTCGCCGCGTCGCCCCGAGCAGCGGTAGCAGCGTCGTAACGGTTGGCGTAGACAAGCGAGTTCACGCGAGAAAGCCGCGCCCAAGCGACCACAAAATTCGGGTCAAGCTGCAGCGCTCGCTCATAAAAGCCGATGGCTTTCTCTGCGTCCAAGACGTGATCGAGGTGGGAGGAGTAGCGTGCGTCAAAAGCTAGGCCGCGCAGATACGCATCGTAAGCCTCCGGATTGTTTGTCGGTTTAACGGCCAACGCTTGCTCCTCGCCACCGGTCAGCTTTGCCTGCAACGACTCAGCAATTCCTTTAGCGATCTCGCTCTCCACGCCGAAGATGTCGGTCAACTTCCGGTCGTAGGTATCCGCCCAGAGGTGAGAATCGGTTTGCGCGTTAACTAACTGCACATTGACCCGCACCTGATCGCCCGCTTTTTGCACGCTACCCTCAAGAATGTTCGCTACGCCAAGTTGCTTCGCGATCTCGCGCAGATTCCTGGGTTTGCTCTGGTATTCCTGCGTGGAGGTGCGCGAAATCACTTTTAAGTCTGCGATGGTAGCCAGCCGCGTCAGGATCTCTTCTTGAATGCCTACCGCGAAATAGGCGTTATCCGGATTGGGGCTGAGGTTTTCAAACGGCAGCACGGCGATTCCATTTGTTACCGGATGACGGATAAATTCACTTTTCCAAACGATCCATCCCGCAGCTGCCGCCAGTGCGATCAGGGACGCTGCAAATAATGCGTTGCTTGGATTGCGTCGCACCCATTTTTTGCCACGGGTGAAGATTCCACTGCGCCTCGCTTGAATGGGTTCGTGCTTTAGCCAGTGTTCTAAGTCCTCGGCCAGCCCAAGGGCTGAAGAGTAGCGACGCTCAGGATCCTTCTCGAGGCATTTGAGACAAATTGTGCTAAGATCGCGATCGATTTTCGGATTTAACAGGCGCGGCGGTCGCGGTTCAGTATCCAGCACTAGTCGGATAGTTTCGTAGGTTGTTCCTCCGGCAAACGGGGGATGACCGGTCAGCAGTTGGTAAAAGACTGCCCCGAGTCCGTACACATCCGTGGCCTTGGTGAGTTTTGTGTGTTCACCCGCGGCTTGTTCCGGCGCCATGTAGCTTGGCGTGCCCAGCACTTCCAGCGTGCGCGTCACGGTGCTTTCCGTCTCGACTAGCCTCGCCAGCCCGAAGTCGGTGAGGTGCGGTTCACCTTTTTCGTCAAGCAATACGTTCCCCGGTTTGATGTCTCGATGCAGGATGTTGTGCTCGTGGGCGTAGTGCACCGTGCCCGCCACCTTGACAACCAATTCCACTGCGCGCCGGATCGGCATTGGTTCGCGCTTGAGAATCGCATCGAGTTGTCCGCCTTCGACCAGTCCCATGCTGAAGTAGCAAGCGCCGTCGCGTTCGCCGACTTCATAAATTGGAACGATGCAGGGATGATTCAGGCTGGCGGCCGATTCCGCTTCGCGGCGAAAGCGCTTCAGATGCGCTTCGGTAGCCCAAGGGCCCAAGCCAATTACTTTGAGCGCGACGGTACGATTGAGGCTTTTCTGATGGGCGCGATACACTACGCCCTGACCACCTCGGCCAATTTCCTCTAGCAATTCGTAGTCGCCGAAATCTCCCAGCATCTTTGCCGGTCGCGTCGATTTCTTTCTATCCGCTGCCCGTACAGTATCATTGCGGCCAGGGTCATCCGCCTTCGTCCAGCATGCTTCGGCGGAGTTGGCGGCTATGGTGGACAAGCCGACCCCGGCTACAGATTCGTCCGCCAGCAGACGAAGGCCAGTCTCTAGCAGACAAGCCGGGCAGGCTCCCTGCCACGCGTCGTCAGGAATCGTTGTTCCGCACTTTCCGCAAACGCCACTTGCGATCATCATTTGATGGATGGGCCATCAGCCCTCAATTACGTACTGCAAGAAATTCTCCCGCGCGTTACGCCCGAAGCACCGCGATGAGATGACGCAGCTCATCTTCGATATCGCCCGGAACCATCACCGTGTGGGCGATTTCCTCGCGCAAGAGCTGGCGGTAACGCTGACGCAACCGGTAGGACGCTTGCCGCACCGCGCTCTCGGTCATTCCAAATTCGTGCGCAATGTTCGCCGGCGAGGGGCGATCTGGTTCGTCTGTGAGCGATTTCTGTAGTCGATCAAACAACGGCGCGTTTCCAGCCGCGCGATACTCGTCTCCCAATCGTGCCAGCACTTGATCGAGCATGCTCAGGGCCCAACGGCGCTCATAGATTTGATCCGCAGCCAATGTTTCTGACGACTCAAAACCGACGCGCTCACGCTCACGCAAATCCTCCAGCGGGATCAACTGCCGGCCTTCGCCCCGTTTAATGGCCATTGCACGGTTGTGTTCGTTCGTCAGGAAATGTTTGACTGATGTGAGCAGATACGAACGGAGACGCCCTTTCTCCTTGCGCACGGCATCGAAATCCCTGCGTTCCAGCAGCAGCGCAAAAAAACCTTGGGTGAGATCTTTTGCCTGTTCCGGCGCAACCCCCTGTCGCCTTACAAAACCATAAACGGGTCGCCAGTATGTCCGGCAAAGATTTTCGAGTGCCTCCTCCGCTGCCGGCGATCGGCCTTGCGCCGCGAGCACAATGCTCCAATGGGTTGTTGTAAACGCCACGCCCCCGTCTCGTGTGTCCGCCATAGGACGGATTCGCTGTGGCGAACCCGCGTCAGTCCAACTCTCCGAGGCCTGATCGTCAACAGGCACGTTCCGATCCAAACAAAAAGCCTCGACCAAATCAAGCCCAAAAAGGCGGTCATGAAAGGGTAGAATTTCTGGACTTGCGGCGCTCCATCAGCCATGCAATCCAGATGCAGCTTTCATAAAGCAGACACATCGGAAGCGCCAGCGCGATCAAGGTCAGAATGTCTGGTGTCGGTGTGATGATCGTCGCCAGAATAAAGATCAGCACCACGGCGTAAGGTCGTGTGCGCGCCATGAACCTGTAAGTAATCAATCCAAATCGAACCAGCGCCAGCACTACGACTGGCAATTCGAAAGCCAGCCCGAAGCCGATCGTAAACCGCGTCACAAAGGAATAATACTGTTGCACCGTCCAGGTGGGCGCCCAGCCGAGTGACTCGGTGTCGCGAAAGAAAAAAAGGATCGTCTTCGGCAGCAACCAAAAATAACAAACAGTCACACCGAGAAGGAAAAGCGCGAAGCTAACTAAAATAGCCGGAAACAAAAAGCGCTTTTCTACGGCTGTGAGCGCCGGCAGCACAAACTCCGCGATGAAATAGAGCAGCAGCGGAAACGAGAGAACGATACCGGCGTAAAACGCCAGATGAAACGAAATCACGATGGAATCTGTGATGCCGAGGGCCTTGAGTGTCCCGACTTGTGATCCCACATCGCGCAACGGCGCCTGCATCACTCGCACGAGCGTCGAGCGGAATGCAAAGCAAACGATCATCGCTGCCGCGAGCGTGATTGCGATCTTCACAATCGTCCATCGCAAGTCTTCCAAGTGCTCCAGAAACGGCTTGGAAGTTTCGCTCTCCGGCGCTTCGCGAAATTTGAAAATATCTCGTAGCGTCATCAGATCAGAATCCGAAATTCGGATATCGAACATCGAAATAAATGCGACTCGAAAAGCGACGCGTACGCACTCCAAGAGCTCACACGAAACGGCAATGACATGCTGGACCTATTTCGCGCGAAGCGCTTTGGGAGTGCAAGGCGTCTTCGCATCGCTTTTGAGAGGCTAAGAGCTCCCGCCCGGAAGAAGAGCGCGGGCCCAGAGCCGCGCCCAAATGCTTAGCGTGTTGGCATCGCGAATCTCGTTCTCGGCGATCATTCGCCGAATTTCCGCCACGTTAAATTCGCGGCAATCGAGAATCGATTCTCCTTCGTCTCCGGCCGATGCTTCCTTGCACTGCTGCACAGGGCGCGCCAAAAAGAAATAACCGCGTTCATCCGTAAAGCCGGGTGAGGTAAAATAATGGCCGAGCGCGATAAGTTCGCCATCCTTGGCAAGCTCATAGCCCGCTTCCTCGCGAAGTTCGCGCATCGCGACCTGCTCAACGGTTTCCTGGGGGCCATCGATCTGGCCGGATGGCATTTCCCAAATTGCTGTGCGAATCGGAATGCGCTCCTGGTGAATGAGAACGATTTTGCCGTCCCGCGTCATCGGCGCAATGATCACGGCCGCTTTCCGGTGCACAATTGTCCATGCCCGTGGCAGCGAACGCGAGGGTGTTTGCACATGGTCGGTCACAACCTCTAGATGCGCATTGGCGAAATGTCGCTCGCTAGAAACGGTTTCCCAGCTGTTTTGCATAACGCGTGAAGTGTAGTGGCCGCTGTCCTCAGCGGCAAACTGCTGGATTGTGCAGTTAGACTGTAGAGGCAGCCGTGTCGGCTGCGAATCCCCTCGCGATGCAGGCGGCATGCGTGCCACTACAGATTACGCCACCAATTTGCGCCATCGCTTGATCTGCGCCGCGATATTCTCGGGCGACGGAGCGCCGATCGCGCGTCGCTGCGCCAGCGAATCGCGGACATCGAAAACCTTCACTACATCATCGCCGAAGTGTGGCGAAACCTTTTTCATTTCCGCGACGGCGATTTGATCCAGTGGAACGCTTTTCGTTATGGAGTGCACAACAAGCTCTCCAACGATGTGGTGCGCCTCGCGAAAAGGCGTTCCCTTTTTCACAAGGTACTCAGCCAAATCGGTCGCGAGAAGACTTGGGTCGCGCGCTGCATTTTCCATGCGTTTGCGATTGATTTTCAATTCGGGCAACATCGCCGCGAAAACTTCCAGCGCGCTTTTGGTCGTATCGACGGAATCGAAGAGCGCTTTCTTATCTTCCTGGATGTCCCGATTGTAGGAAGAAGGAAGCGCTTTCATCGTCGTCAAAATCGACATCAAATTTCCGTAAAGCCGCCCAGTCTTGCCGCGCGTTAGTTCGGCCATGTCCGGGTTCTTCTTTTGCGGCAGCAAACTTGAGTGCGTGGAAAATGAATCGCTAAATTCCAGAAAACCGAATTCGGTCGTGCTCCAGATGATTAAGTCCTCGCTCAGACGGGAGAGATGCAAACCGATCATGGCGAGACAAAAAAGAAATTCGCACACGAAATCCCGATCGCCGACGGCATCGACGCTGTTTTGGCTTACACTCGAAAAACCGAGGTCGCGCGCGATGCGTTCGCGATCGAGCACAATGGTCGATCCGGCGAGCGCTCCGGATCCGAGTGGAAGAACGTCCGTTCGCGTGAGGCAATCACGAAGCCGATTCGCGTCGCGCCCAAATGCCTCCATCTGTCCGAGCAAGTAATGCGAAAGAGTGATCGGCTGTGCTCGCTGCAAATGAGTGTAGCCGGGCATGACGACGTCAACGTATCGCTCGGCAAGATCGAGCAGGACACTCTGCAAACTTCGCAAACGGCGTGACACTTCAGCGATCTCAGCTTTTACATAAAGCCGCAGATCGAGCGTAACCTGATCGTTCCTGCTGCGTGCCGTGTGCAGCTTCGCGCCTACGGCGCCGGTTCGTTTCGTCAGCGCCGCTTCAATGTTCATGTGCACGTCTTCGAGTGATCGATCCCATTTGAATTTGCCCGACTCGATCTCCTTCTCGATCACGCGCAGTTCGTTCTCGATTTGTCGCCGCTCGTCCGTAGTTATGATTCCCGCCCGGGCGAGGGCAGCGGCGTGCGCGATCGAGCCAGCTATATCGTACGGATAAAGTAACCAATCGAAGGAGACGGATTCGCTGTAGCGCTGCGCGAGCTCTGCTGCAGGCTGGTTGAGTCTTCCTTTTCGCATTGTTTTTCAACCACGAATCGACACGAATGGACACGAATTCATAAGACGATACGCTCCCACTCCAGTTTGCGGTATTTGAAATTAAGAATCACTCCAACGCGGAGATTCGTGATCCGCAGATAATTCAACATTAAGCCCCGTTCGCGGTCAGTAATCTGGTCGATTACCTTTGTATCAACGACAACGGACTCGAAGGCAATGAGGTCTGGGACAAACAAGCCAACTTTCGTGCCCTTGTAGAAAACATCGAACGCAGGCTGCTGCCGGAATGGAATTTTTCGCAGTCCAAACTCGACCACCAACGCATTTTCGTACGGCTTCTCAACGATTCCATGGCCAAGTGCATTCAGGACTTCGATTGCACAGCTAATAATTTGAAAGACCTCCTGTTTGAACAGCAGTTTCTCCTCATTCGTGTCCATTCGTGTTCATTTGTGGTTAATTCCCAACGGCCCGCGAGGTGGCTTTCAGACGACGGATGCAGTCCGCGTTACGGTTACCGAGACGTGCTTGGCGTCCTCCAAAGGAAATTTTCGCAGCTCCACCGTGATCTTCTGAATGCTGAAAGTTTTCAGCAAGTGCGTTGCCAGCCGGTCGGCGAGTGTCTCGATCAGATTTGTCGATTGATCTCGTACAAAATTCTTCGTTTCCTCCGCAACGATCGAATAATTGACCGTGTTGTCGATCTTATCGGCGATATCGCGCTGCTCGTAACATGGCCAGAAAGAAATGCTGACCGTTAATCGCTGCGGCCTAGATCGTTCTTTTTCAGGAACTCCGATGTGCGCAGAGATTTCTAGCTGTTCGATATGAATCCGATCGGAAAGCGGATTTGGTTCGTTGGGCATGCGGCAAGACTAAACAGCACGGTACGAGGCAACAACGCGGAATTTCTGCGCTCGTTTGCGGCTGGATTTTGCGCCCCTCGGTGGTGCGACAGGAGCGCTATGGTAGAGTAACACACACAATGAAAACGACCTGGCGGGTTTTTGCTTATTTGAAGCGGTATCCGTGGATGGCTGCGGGCACTTTGACCTGCGCGATCCTGAGCACTCTGCTGGTAATTGTTTTTCCGGGCGTGACCAAATGGATCATCGACGATGTAGTGCGGGCGAATCGACCCGATAAATTGCTGCCGCTGATCATGCTGGCGGCGGTCGCGTTTCTTTTGCAGCACGGGCTCAACGCGCTGCGCATCGTGCTGAACAACACTTTTGAGCAAAAAGTGATCTTCGATTTGCGCAGCGATTTGTATTCGCACATCCAAGTGTTGCCTTTGCGGTGGTTCGATAATCGCGCCACGGGCGACCTGATGACGCGCGTGATCGAGGATGTCAACTCGGTCGAGCGCATGTTGATCGACGGAATCGAGCAGGGCGTTGTCGCCGCACTGCAGGTGATTGTAGTTCTCGGCGTGATGTTTTATTTGAGTTGGAAATTGACGTTGTTAAGCCTGACGCCCGCGCCGTTTCTGGCCGGCGGCGCGCTTTGGTACACGCTCACCGCGCATCGCCGTTATCGATTGCAACGGGTCGCTTCCTCAGCTATGAACGCGCTACTGCACGATAATCTCGCCGGCATCCGGCAAATCAAAAGCTTCGTCCGCGAGCGCGAACAACACGGGCGCTTCAACAAAGTGAGCAACGAATTGCGGCGGACCACGCTCATCGTCATGAAGGTTTGGGCGATGTATCACCCGTCAATGTATCTGATTGGCTCGTTAGGTGTCGTCCTCTTGATCGCGGCAGGAACAAAAGCCGTTCTGGCCGGCACGATGCAACTCGGCGATCTCATCGCTTTTCTCATACTCACCGGATTTCTTTATGAACCGATCGGGAAATTGCATCAGCTTAATCAACTGGTGCAAGCCGGGCGCGCGGCCGGCGAACGCGTGTTCCAAATTCTCGACGAACCCGAGGAGCCGGGTGCCATAGGCGGGATCGTCAATACAGGCAGTACGCGGATTCTCGGAGATATTCGTTACCAGAATGTGAGCTTCAGCTATGCGGAGGGATTGCCCGCTCTGAGGCATGTTTCCTTCCATGCACCGCCGGGAGCGACCATCGCGCTGGTCGGCGCAACCGGCGCAGGAAAATCGACTTTGGTAAATTTGCTGGCGCGTTTTTACGAATTCAGCAATGGCGAAATTTACGTCGATGGAAAACCGATCCGCCAATACGATCTGTCCACTTTGCGCGAATCCATTGGCGTCGTCACCCAGGAAAGTTTTTTGTTCAACGGATCAATCCGCGAAAATCTGCTCATGGGAAAACCGGACGCAGTTGACGCCGAGTTATGGCGGGCTATCGATGCGGCAAACGCGCGACAATTTATCGAACGTTTGCCGGATGGTTTAGAAAGCGTGGTGGGCGAGCGTGGAGTGAAATTGAGCGTAGGCGAAAAGCAACGACTCTCCATTGCCCGAGCGCTGTTGAAAGATCCACCGATTTTGATTCTCGATGAAGCAACCGCGAGTGTGGACACCGCGACGGAGCGATTGATCCAGGAAGCGCTGGAGCGTCTGATGGCGAACCGCACATCGATTGTCATCGCGCATCGGCTTTCCACGATTGTGCGCGCGGACCAAATCCTGGTACTTGATCGCGGCCGGATCATCGAGCGCGGCACACACGACGAACTGCTCGCGCTCGGTGGAAAATACGCGCGGTTATGCCAGCAAAGTTTGCTCGAAACTTCTCCCCTGCGGGAAACGGAATCGCCGGCAGAAATCGCCCCTTCACAGACACCCGAAGCAAAGGAACAACTGCCGGTCTGCTGATAGAAAGGCATCCGTGGGTGCGACCACGAGATTCTTCTGCCTGGTTTTTATTTGGCGGGGTGCAACGCCGTTAGGCACACCGGGCTTCGCCAAGTTTCGGCATGGCAGGCAGATCCCAGGTTTATGTTTCGACACGCTGAATGACCGCTTCGTATTTTTCTTTTAGCTCAGCGTATCGTCGTTCGGCCTCCATCAGCGCGCGGCGCTCTTCTTCCAAGCTTTGTTCGAGATCCCGAATCTGCTCTTGGAGGCGAATCGACATTCTCGCCACAGCCGGTCCAACAGGATCGCCCAGTTGAATTTCGGTTTGGGCAACCCCGGCACCTGCTTGTCCCGTTTCCCACAACTGCGGCATTTCCTGAATCTTGCAACGAGCACCGTTGCGAGTGTTGATGACGAGAGTTTCACTATCGATTTCGCCGAGCCGAATAAATTCCTGGAGGGCGCCCAGGGTTGTCGGGCCGTAATAATGCTCGCTCGTAAGCTCGACCAACCAGTCCATACCGAGCTGAGCCAGCATCGGCGCTTTCACCCAAGTCTGCCGGTCGTTAGAAAGCGTATCGTGTGGTGCAATTTGCGCCGTCGCCGCCCAGCGCGCGATTTGATCAAAGCGCACCGGACCAAACGTGCTTCCATCTTCGTGCTTGCGCAGAAACCAACTTTGATTCACGAGCCTTGCATCACTCCGTTGGCGATGGCGAACTGGAAGCCGCCGCCGGCGACGCAGCCGGGATAATGATGGTCTGTCCGGCCTGCAACTTACGACCATCTTCGATATGATTGGCGTTTTGCAATTCGTCCACGGTAACCTTGTACATTTTCGCGATGGAAGTGAGCGTCTCACCGCGTGCAACGATGTGCGTATTTGCGCCAGCCGGATGTGGTGAAGACCCAACTGCTACGGCAGCGGCAGGGCTAGCTGCCGAGGGCGTACTTTCTCCAATCATTACGCCCGGGCGAATGTGCGCGATTTGCTGTTCCAATTTGAGGATCTCCTGAGAAAGCGCGTCAATCTTTGCATTCTGTTCGTCTATTTTTTTTGCCAGCGCTTCAACTTGAGTAGCATCATCTGATTTGTCAGGCTTCGGCGCAGGCGTTTGAGCAGACGCTGTCCAAAGCAACCCGAAAAGGAACGTCGCACAAAAAATCGCTGCGAGCTTCATCGGGGCAAAACTTTGCCATCAGCGGATTTGTCTGGCAAGCATCATCAGAAACCGAATCTCTACTTCGCAGCAAGGCGGCAACTTGCCTTTCCAATTTTTGCTCTTAGATTTTTTTATGCCTGAGCGCATTCAGAAGCCGGTGGAACCGGCTCCGTGGGGTCCCAAACAAGGCGACGGTGGAGGTCCACGTTCACCGGATGTTTCGCGGCCGGACACGAAGGATCTATTAAAAAAAATGCGCAAAGTGGATCCCAATCAATCCAAGCGCTATCGCCAGCGCACCGGCCAATAATGGAGCGCTCCCTGGTGGCGTTTGACCAGAATTTGTCTGGTGCAGGCGGCGATTTTCCTGTGCTGCTGCGGCGCAAAGGCCTGCTTGCTCCGACGGCTGCGAATCCGGTGCCGCAGGCGGGAACACCTCAGAAGATGTGGCAACAAACTGAGGCAACGACGATTCTGGCTTTCAAATTTTCAGGCGGCGTGCTGGTAGCAGGCGACCGCCGCGCGACGGCTGGCAATACCGTTGTGTACGATCGCGCGGACAAGGTTTTGGAAATCGATCGGCACTCGATCATGGCCATTGCCGGCGTGCCAGCGACAGCATGGGAAATGGCGCGCGTGCTCGAACACTCGTTCCAGTACTTTCGCCGAACTCAACTGCAGGAAATGAGCGTCGATGGGAAAGTGCGCGCTCTGTCCAAGTTGTTGCGTGACAATTTCGGGTTCGTCATGCAGGGCGTAGGAGTCGTGGTGCCGATCTTCGCAACGTACGATTCTCATCCGAAACCCGAGGCGCGCCTTTATTTTTACGACGCGATGGGGGCACAATTTGAAGCGACCGATTACGCGGCAACGGGGTCCGGATCGCCAGCGGTGCGCGGCATTCTTTATTACGAAAACAATTGGGGCGCGAAGCCGCTGCAGGAATTAGGCGAAGACGAAGCGGTATCGATTGCGTTGCGTGCATTGGATACCGCTGCGGAATCCGACACTGCGACAGGCGGAGTAGATCGCAGCGGCAAGATTTATCCGCTTATCAAAATTGTATCGCGCGAAGGCATCACTACTTTGCCGGAAAGCAAAATTGCTGCCGTGTTCAAGGAAACGGTCGCATGATTGAAGAACCGTATCGTTGGGTCGAAGCAATCGCCAACCGCCGCGAGTACATCGAAGCGCAGCTCGCTCCAGGCAGTCCGATCGCGGCGCTCGGTTATCGCGACGGCATCTTGTTTCTCACCGTCGGTCAGACGCGTCAGAAGATTTTTGAGATCTACGACCGGATTTCGATGGGTGCGATTGGTCATCCCGGAGACATCGAGCGATTGCGAATGGCGGCAATCGAATTGGCCAGCACGGAAGGGTTCACCCGATCTGCGACAGATGTTTCATTACGCCGGCTCGTACATTACTCGCTCAGTCCGGTAATGAAGAGCGCGTTTGAACAGGTCTACGGGCCACCGTACCTGGCACGAATGCTCTTCGCCGAGGTCGGAGAACGACCCGAGGACGATTTGTTTTTACGAGTGGAATACGATGGTGAGATCGCGGCAAACGGCGCAACGTACGCGCAAGCGCGCCAGGACTTCGCCGCACTCAGCGGGACACAGCAATCGAGAGAACAAATGGAAGCACTTCTCGCAACTCAGCACGTGCAGGATGCCAATCTTGAGACGGTGCTCAACTCCGCGCTCGACGCATGGAGCATCGGGCATATGACTTTACAAACTGACGATGCCAAAGAACCACCAGAGCGCGCTGCGATTAAGAAACATCGACAGGAACAGCTCGCCAGTGCTGGAATCGAGGCGGCATTGCTTGAGCGTGACGCCAGTAGGGCAATTCGCTATCGTGCGTTGTCAGACAAAGAATTACGTCCTTTGATCCGCGACTAATATATGGGGAAAAATCATCGTCCGGAGGTCACAAGTGAAACCGCTTCGGAATATCCTGGCTATCTCTGGCTTGTTGCTGATGATGGCGTCTTTCGTCTGGATGCAGTTCCGCCAGACGGAAAGAGCTAAGTCCGCCGCAAAGCCGAGAGCAGCACAGCCGCCGGCTGCACCCGGTCCGTTTGCAGTAGTAGTTCTTGATCCTGGCCATGGGGGACAGGATTCCGGCGCGATGTGCGGAGGGTTGCTCGAAAAAGATCTAACTCTGGACGTGGCGCGACGAATCGATCGTTTACTCGACTCGGAAGGAATCGCGACATTGATGACTCGCCTGGGAGATACGTATGTCTCGCTGTCAGATCGCGCGGCGTTCGCGAATCGGATCAGAAATTGCATTTTCGTCAGCATTCACTTCAACGAGGACAACAAGCCGGTCGCCAGTGGCGTGGAGACTTACTACGCCTCGCGTCAACTCGCCACAGGCTTCTCTCTCCCTTCGTGGCTGCCTTTTTTATGGCGACCACTTTCCGAGTCGCCGAATCCTGAAAGTCAAAGGCTCGCAGGATTCATTCAAGAAGCGCTGGTCGCCCGTACACGGGCTATCGATCGGGGCACACAACCCGGACGATTTTTTGTGATCGCAAACGTGACTTCTCCTGCCGCCTTGATCGAAGGAGGATTTCTCACGAACAAAGAGGATATTTCCAAACTTGCGAGCGAAAATTACCGCGACCAGATCGCCGCAGCCGTTGCTGACGGCATTTTGCATTATCGCGACGCCACGAGTCAGCGTAAGCCAACGTTGGCGGTAACAGATCCACGAAAGCGCTGAATAGGCCGGCAAACGAAGGCGTCAAAATAACATTACAATGAAGGCCAAGATCGCTGCGCTGATCTTTATCGGATCCCTCATGGTGGCGCGAGCCGACCAGATGATTGAAAGTGTGCAGCAAGCCTTGAAAGACCAGGGCTTTTATTACGGCGAGATCACCGGTCAGATGAGTCCGGATTTAACTGCAGCCATTCGCCGTTATCAAATTCGCAGTGGACTGCAGGTGAACGGTCAGCTCAATAGTGAGACGCTTCAATCACTTGGAACTAACTCTTCTGCCTCCGCACAAACAACGGCAAAGCCTGCATCGCCCAGCCCGGCTTTATCCAGGCCTGGCGACCAATCTCCTTTCCCGAATGCGCCGCAAGATCAGCAAGTGTATTCCTCCAATCCCGTCGCTCCGGCTACCTCGGCGGCGGGAATACTTGCGCGGACGCCTTTTGAAACTGCCCCGCCCGAAGTGCAGCGCAACGTGATAGTTTCTGCTCAAATCGCGCTCGCGCGACGCGGCCTTTATCACGAGGAGGTCAATGGAATCTATGGCCCGGAAATGGAGCTTTCGCTGCGAGCGTATCAAGCACGAGCGGAACTTCCGATAACAGGTCGACTTGATTTGCAAACGCTCGCCGCGCTCCGCTTGTTACCGCAGCCACGCGATCCATTTTACGACCCCTCGCACAGACGTTGGCGTCGCCCACCCGGCCCGCCGGTTCGCGGTGAATGGGTTCCTGAGTGACGCCGCTCGAGCGTACGGTCCGCCGCGGCGGCAAGACGCCTGTGCTATTTAGGACTGTCGAAGCGCACTGATTGTAGTTCGGCAAAAACTGTGCCGACGAAGACCTGCGCTTCAATGCGAAGTAGAAGTCGCTCCGTATCATCGGATACCCAGATCGTGGCGCGGCGAAATTTCCGGTGCGGTTCTAATTCGCGATGCTTGCCAATTCGCTTGAGCTGCAAATCGAGCTTAATTGCGCTGAAGCTCCCGGCGTGCACCGAGATTTTTTCCCGGCCAATTACTGTGACAATAGCAAGGTAAGCATTGGTCGCGGGATAGGCCACAACACGATAAACGCTGTGATCCTTAAGCGGCTGACTGCGCAAATAAAGCATCGCGGAAAATAGGTCGAATAGGTCGGGGAAATTAAACTGGCGAGTCTTCGCTTCTGCTGCGCCCTTATCCTCTGTTCTCGCGCGAGTCACCCCGTTATTTGTGAACGTGAGATGCGTGGCAATTTTCTTTGATCGATAATTTTCGATTTGCTGGGTTTCGATCGGTCGCAACGTATCGGCATTGGCGGCTGCCTGATAATTCGCATCCAGTTTCCACAACGCCCGAACCAGGCCAATGGTTCGTCCCGTTCCGTCGAGTTGAAACTTGCTTTCAGATGGCTTTGTGAAGTGGACATCTCCAGTCGCCGCCGTAAGACCAGACCACCCGAAGCGATAGGACGCGCGCAAGGGGCGCAGCTCCGGAAAATTTCCGGCCGGATCCCTGCTGAGCGTCGCCTCCCAATTCTCCGCGAGCGAGCTGGAGCAAAACGCAAGAAACGCAAAGATCGCCTGCAGGATTCGAGGTCGGATTAGAATCGATATTTTCGCAGGCCGCCACCGCTCACCAATCGTTTCCCTTTCATATGGGTCGCTGGTTTTCATTCGTACGAAAAAAATACACGCGAGTTTAGCTCGCGTGTATTTCCGAATTGTCGAATCTAAATGTTAGGGCTTCGCAGCTTTTGCCGGAGTGGCGGATGGATTTGCTTTGGCAGTTGAGCTTGCGGCGCGTCCTGGCTTGTTGAGCACAGCGATGATGTCGTTGGTAAAATCAATGTTGTCGTGTGAGTACAGGAGGAACGGGACACCGTTAATGCTCATGCCCGATTTGTCGAACACCAGATCCAGATTACTGCCTTTGACCTTCTCCATGACGATATCGGTGATTTCCTTTACGATTCCCTCTCGCACGCGCATCAACTGTTCCTGCAATTGTCGTTCGCGAGTTTGACGGAAATCGCTGATCTCGCGCTCCATGTTTTTGATGTTGGCAATCTTGTCATCCCGTTCCTTAGCCGTTTGAGTCTTCTTATCCGCGCTCAGGGCCGGCGACTCCAGCTGCTTGTTCAGATTATTGATTTCGTCCAGCGACTTTTTGTAAGCCTCCGCTCGGTCATCGTACTCTTTCTTGGCGGCATTTTTGGCATCATTAATCTTTACTTCGGCTTCCTTGGTCTTGTTGTATTCCTTAAACGCGCGCTGCATATCAACCGTTCCGATTTTCAGTGTGCCTTGTGCAAGAGCCGCAATCGGAAAGGCTAGCGCCAATGCAAGGATTGTAGACAGAGACTTTTTCATAAAATGGAGGATACAGTGCTTGGAATCGCGTTAGACTGCAACCACATATATTCGTTCAAAATTGATAACCCACGTTGAAGTTGAAACGACCGCCACCGTTATATCCATCGCGCTGTACTGGATATCCATAATCGAGGCGCAACGGACCGATCGGCAGATCAAGGCGAAGCCCGATACCAACATCCGAGGCGATATGGTTGAAGCCGAAAGACCATTGGGAGCTATTAACAAAGCCGGTATCGTAAAAAATTGCTCCGCGCGCTTTTTCAATGATCGGAAAAGTCCATTCAATCGTCGTGCGCCACATCGACTGTCCACCGATTGGTTCGCCGTTCTCATCTTGCGGACCAACTTCGCGAAACGGAAATCCGCGCAGGTTATTTGAGCCTCCAAGGTAAAGCCGCTCGAAGATTGGAACCTCATTCCCGTTTCCCCACTGGCTCACGGTGGCGATTTCGCCGTTAATCACCAGGATGGTGTCCCACGGAAGGTGAAAATATTGCGATGCTTCGAGGTCCAATCCGTAGATCTGAGTGTCGCCTCCAAGAAAGCCGCCCGCGATATAAGGCGAAAAGCTGACGCGTCGTCCCCGGCGTGTGAGCAAGGGATTATCGCGCGAGTCGAACACGACACCGCTGAAAATTTTGCTCTCGGTAGTCGAACCCTTTTGCGATTGGATGAAGTCGGACGCGCTAATAGCCACATCAAAAATATCGACGTCCTGCAGCTGATACCCCAACGTTGCGAATGTATATGCATTGATCGGCTTGCGCAGTTCCATGGCAAATCCGTAGTTGCGCTGGTTATACTCGGCGCTCAAATAGTTTGCCTCCGTATAAAAGACCTGGCCATTCAAGGACAATCGCCGATCGAACAGGTACGGTTCGGTTATGTTGAGAATGAAGTCCTTTCGTTCTGTGCCGTACTGAATGCGTAGCCTGAATTTCTGGCCTCCTCCGGTAAACGAAGGCCAGTTGAACAGATCGAAATTGCCCTGTGTGAGTTCCACGAATCCAACCAAAGAATCGACCGTGCTGAACCCGCCGCCAAAACTAAGCGAACCAGTCCGCTTTTCTTGCACCAGGATGGTGAGATCCTTGCGACCGGGAATGTCAGTGTCTTCAGGATAAGTCTCGACTTTTGCAAAATACCCCAGGTTCTCGAGACGTTTCTTGGTGATGTCCACGCGTACGGTGTTAAAGACGTCTCCCGGCGCAACCAGAACTTCGCGCCGGATGACTTTGTCCTTGGTGCGCGTGTTCCCCTCGATGTTGATTCGATTTACAAACGAGCGAACACCTTCATCAATGCTATAGTGTACATCGATCAAAGCAGGACCGGCCGGCGTCCCTTCCGGCTGGACTACAAGGTCGACATAGCCGCCACTGCCATACGCATCGGCCACTGCCTTGGCGTCATCGCGCAACTGCTTGGGCGAATAAACGCTGCCTTCCTTCATTTTTAGCAGAGCACGAATCCTCTGTTCCGTCGTGTTCTGATAACCCGCAATGGACAGCTTGCGCACGTGATACTGCGGACCTTCAGCAATCACAATGGTGAGAACCATCGGGCCCTTCTCCATGCGTTCCCTGCGCACGTCTTTGATTTCGACGTCGATGTAGCCGTGGTCCTGGTAAAATTCACGGATTTTGTCGAGATCCTGTTGCAACTGCACCTCATCAAAACGGCCGGATTTATCCAGGAAATGAATAGGGGTCCTGCCGCGCGTCTTCATTTGTTTGCGCAGCACCTTTTGGCTAAAATGCGTGTTTCCTTCGAAATTAATCCGGCTCACTGCGCCTCTCACTCCTTCGGTGACAGTGTAAACAACGCGCGCTGTCCCTCGTTTCTCGTCGATTGGATCTATTCGAAATTGAACGCTGACGTCAGTGAAGCCGCGCCCCTGATAGACTTCGATGATTTTCTGCCGGGCTTCTTCCAGTTGCTGTTCGTTAACCGGTTGGTTCAGTCTCAATTTGATTTCTTTGCGCAGTCTTTGTGCTTTCACGCGTTCGGCACCGTCGATTACGATCTCGCTCAGGATCGAACGCGTTTGCACAGCAACGATCACCCTTAATCCATCGCCCTGCGGCTGAGCAAAAATGCGAACGTTTTGAATCGAGCCGGTCTTGTAGAGAGCGGCGATATCCTGCTCGACGACCTCGTTGGAATATGGCTGGCCCACCCTGGTCCGAAGTTGTGCGAGAATTCGTTCCTTGCTGACAGTGCCGGGGCCTGTGTACTCCACGTCAATTGAGCGGACGATGGGAGGTCCCTGCGGCGTCGCCTGCGGTGCCTGCGCCCGCGCGACTGCGGCACCAAGTAGTGCGCAAATAGAAGCGGCCCAAATTGCAAACGTCGGGGGCCGCATCCATCCAGAAAAATATCTCATAGGTTAAGAAGCGCGGCCCCGCGCAAGCGAGCCCACGCAAGACAGGCGGCTATATCGGAAAGAAGGGGTCTGTCGTCAAGGCGAGATTTTTCACAGAGACAGCCGATTTGGCCACAGACAGCTCGCTCCTTCAATTCAAAAGCTCATACCAGTTATTGCGTCGACGCGGTTCGTAGCCTGCATCGCGAATAAGCGATTCAATTTGCCCGGCATCTAATCGAAATGTTGTTCCGGCGCTGCTGACGACGTTCTCTTCCATCATCACCGATCCGAAATCGTTCGCGCCGTATCGGAGTGCGATCTGTCCGATCTCCGGACCCTGCGTGACCCAGGAGCTTTGTATGTTGTCGATGTTGTCCAAAAAAATGCGGGCGAGTGCCTGTGTGCGCAAATACTCGGCCACGCCGGTTGGGTGCTTGATCTTCAAGACAGTATGCTGAGGTTGAAACGTCCAACAGATGAACGCCGTAAATCCACCGCTGCGGTCCTGCTGATCGCGAATGCGCCGCAAATGTTCGACCCGGTCTTCAACGCTTTCCACGTGTCCAAACATCATCGTCGCGCTGGATTTCAATCCGAGCTCGTGCGCTGTTTGCATTACCTCCAACCATTGATCGCTGTTAATTTTTAACGGCGAAATTTTCTTCCGTACCCGGTCCACCAGAATTTCTCCGCCACCGCCCGGAATCGATCCAAGCCCAGCCTTCTTGAATTCCGAAATCACTTCGCGTAGCGACATCCGGAAGGTCTCCGCGAAATGCTGAAATTCCGGCGGACTGAACCCATGAATATTGATGTGCGGATATTTTTCCCGGATGTGACGCAGCAGATCGACATACCATTGGAACGGCAATTTGGGATGATGCCCGCCTTGCATCAGGATTTGAACACCGCCGACGGAGGAAAGTTCGTCGAGTTTCTGATCGATTTGGTCGAATGAAAGCACATAATGATCTTCATCCTTCTCCGTTCGATAAAACGCGCAGAACTTGCAGTAAACATTGCAAACGTTCGTGTAATTGATGTTTCGATCGACGATGTAGGTGACGATCTCGCGTCCACGTCCGGCGTAACTTTTCGCCTTTGCCAAATCGCGCCTCGCATTGGCCAGCGCTCCCACCTCGTCGAGCGGCCGGCGATACAATTCGAGCACCTCGTCCACAGAAATTCGTTCGCCGGCGAGCACCTTCCCGGTTAGTCCATCTCGATTTAAAGAGACCATCGCCCGCCATCTTATATGACGCGGCAGTCCATTGCACGTAGATGATTCCGATGAATCATCGGGTGGCAATCGTCGGTGCCGGCGTCTCAGGTCTCACATGCGGCGTCGTTTTCGCCGAACGGGGACATCGAACAGCGATCTTCGCCAAAGAAATCGGCCAGCAAACAACCTCTGGAGCGGCTGCGGCGCTCTGGTTCCCCTACGATGCGGAACCCGCACACAAAGTCATCCCTTGGGCGCTCGAGACCTACCGGACGCTAATCGATCTCGCTCGCAATCCCGATAGCGGCGTTTCGATGATCGAGCTGCGCCAATTTTCGCGCACTAGAGAAATTCATATTCCAGACTGGGCGATTCCACTCGGCGCGCGAGCTGTCGCCCCGAGCCCTTCGACTTCGTTTAGGACTGGCTCCGTCGAGAATGGAGCGGCTGGGGAAGCCGCGACATGGACGGGAAGGCCGGCGGCTGAGCGAACGGGAAGTGAGCGAATCACATCTCTCAAGATATTCAAGAGTGGCTTCTCGCTGCGCGTTCCGTTGATGGATACGACGATTTATCTGGATTACCTCGTGAATCGTTTTGTCGCCGCTGGCGGATCAATCGCCGCGAATACGCATTTCAAGAAACTCGAAGAAGTAGATCAGCAATTTAGTCTCGTAGTCAACTGTGCCGGGATCGGTGCCCGCGAACTCGTCCGGGACACCGACGTTGAGCCCCACCGCGGCCAGGTCGCGATTGTGCCGAGCATCAAAGATCTTCCATACGCCGTCGTTTGTGATGACCCCCCACTCATGTACGCGATCGCCGCGCAGAAATGATTGTGTTCTCGGCGGGACAAACGATCTCAGCGGCGATCTTGTCGTTGATTCTGCGACAACCGCGCGAATCGTCGCTGAGTGCAGCAGGGCATTGAGGATCGAGAAATTAAGTGTTCTCGCCGAGCGCGTCGGGCTACGTCCATTTCGCAAATCAGGCGTTCGCGTAGAGCGAGATCAGTTGCGCGACGGTCGCACCGTCGTTCACAACTACGGCCACGGCGGCTCCGGCTTCACACTCTCCTGGGGATGCGCAGAGGAGGCCTTAGAGCTTGCAACCGACAGCGCTGGGTAGCGCCTGTGCTACCCTATGTCAGCGCGATGCACTGAAACGAGCTGACGACGTCGTCTGGGCCTTTTTCGGCAAAAAAGCTTTCGTAATAGCCCGGGCCAAGATCCCAGTAAGGTCCCTTGTAGTAGTCGTCGCGATAAAATCGCCACACGCCGCTCACAACGATCAGACAACTGATGCGGTCGTTCCAAAAATCACCGATGTAATTAAAGCTCAGGTTGGTTCGAGCATAGGCGCCTTTGAATCCAACATGATCGTAAAGCACGATTTCCGGCAGGCGTAGTAGGTCCGTTGCAAGCGGCACTGGCTGCTTCCCGGCCGCGGAAGCGTGATAGCTCAGCGAACCGAGTTTCCATTTCATGTCGATGACGCAGCCGTTATCCGGCGACAATTCAGTTTTGGGTATTCGTGGCATAGGCGTGGACGGCAGTGGTTTTTCTAATTTGATCAAATGAAACGAACGCTGTCGAGCAAAGAAATTTTGCAAACAGTTTCGGGATCACATTATCAAGCGCTCAAGAATGCGAAGGCGTAACCCCATTGCGCTCACTCGCTTTTTGCCCGGCCGATGACGCCACAGGCAACGCGCGCCCCGGAGTCGCCAGAAGGCTGGGATTTGAGATCGTCCGCCTTGGCGTGGACCACAACGGAGCGTCCGATCACAGACCGTTGGTCGTTCGTCAGCGAGATTTGGTGGTCCACGTATTCGAGCGTCGCCTTGCCCGACGCGTCTGCTTCTACATTTCCCATATCACCGACATGCCGTTCGGCTGCGTCGGGTCCTGCATGCGGATTGTTGGTCGGATTAAAATGAGCACCAGCTGAACTCGCATCGGCTGCGATGCAATCGCCGAACTCATGGACATGAAAACCATGATTGCCAGGAGTCAGGCCGGTGATTTCCGCCCGAACCTGTATTCCATCGGCGACTTCTATGAAGGTAACGGTACCGCTGACTTTGCTGCCTGCGGTGGGATGAAGCACCGCCACAGCTTTCAGGGGCGCCGACGGTTTTTCGGCCGGCGTCTGGGACTGCGCGCTGAAGCCGGCGGTTAATAAAAATATCAGCCCAATGAATGAAGCTTGGAAAGAATTCATAATAGCATCTCTATTTCGCAAAGCCCGATAAGTCCAGCCGCATCAATATGTAAAAACCCTGTCAGGAGCATCTCAGAAAGGAAATCGCGACCGGGCGCACACGCTACATTTGTATTGTCCGCAAATAGATCTCTTCCAAGCGCTGCGCCTGCGCGCACAGATCGAAATTCTTTCGAACGATCTCGGCGCCATTGCGCGCGATCCGCGAAAGGAACCCCGGGTCTTTCGCTGCATCGAGCAGCGCAGCCGCAAATTTTTCATAATCATGCTCAGACACGAGTACGCCAGAAACGCCGTTCTCGATTGCCTCGGGAATGCCTCCATGCCGGGTAGCAAACACAGGCAGACCGCTGGCCATTGCTTCCAACATCGAATTTGGAATGCCTTCCTGATTTCCGTCATGGCCCGTTTGGCTCGGATGTAAAAAAATATGCGACGCATAATAGATTTCGCGGAGTTGCTCCTGCGAAATGAAACCTGTGAATGAAACGTGACCGTCGATATTCAGGTCACGCGCCAAATTCTGGAGTTGGCTGAGCAAGGGCCCTTCTCCTGCAATCGTTACCTTTGCCTTCGGATGTTGGCCCAAGAAAATTGCAAAAGCGCGCAGCGTGACTGGCAGACCTTTCTTTTCGATCAAGCGACCAGCCTGCACGAATCGCCATTCGGTCGCCGCGGCGACGAAGTTTCGCTCACGAAAAGGAAATTCATCCAGCGGAATCCCGGTTCGCTGGATCTCGATCTTTTTCTCGCCGCAGCCCAGACGAATGACTGCACGCCGCAGCGATTCGGAGCGAACCAGGACCAGCTTTACTGCGTTAAGCATTTGTCGCGTGGCTTCGCGATAGGCTGGCTTGTTCATGTCCACGGTCACATCGGCGCCGTGAAACGAAACGATGGACGGTTTTTTCCACGTGCGAATCAGCGGCAGGAGATGGACAGCGATTTGACCAAAGTAAATGTGCAACAGCCGAGTGTCGGTCTTCCTTAAAATGCTCTGCAATGCACGCAGCTCGCCGTCCGAAATCTGCCATGGTGCATCACGCAATTGCCTGAACCAAAAGCGTCGCAAGAAATGCGTTGCCGGCTTGGGAACTATGTAAATTTGGTCAAAAGGGTAGCGTCCAGCTTGTTCGCGCTTCTGCGCAATCACCACAGGAATACATCGCTCCAAGCCTGTGATTTGCCGATAGATATGCAACATCTCTGGCTTCAGAAATGTCGCGCAATAACAAGCGATCACCGGGCGTGAATCAGGAGATGGAACTTCCAACGCCCAACGCTCAACGCTCAACGCTCAATGATCAACTGCTCGAAACCCAATTTAGGTTGAGAACTGCGCGCGCACTTCCGCTGACACGCGCATCGGTCGACCGGTATGCGCATTTATCGGGCACCAAAGAGTCCGAGCCTTTGACAAGAGCCAACCGTCGCGATTGCGCCGGATTTCTGTGAATCGTTCGAACGTAAGTCTGGTAGCTTTGCCCACCCACGTTCGCAGCACGACTTCGTCGTCGAGGATGGCAGGCGCTTTATAATCAACCTCATGTCGCAAGACAACCCAGGCGATGTTCTCCTGCGCAGCCGAGCTGGCGACGGCTCGCCAATGAGCTGTAGCAACGTCCTGTACCCACCGCAGGTAAACGGTATTGTTTACGTGATTTTGCTCGTCGATATCGCCTGGCAGCACCGAAACGATCATTTCGAAAGGCGCGGACGACATTGGAGAATTCGGGAGAAATTGGAGAACGAATTCGAAAACGGGAGGGACGGCGGGTCAGCTCATATGAAATCGTCGCATTAATTCTTGCCGGGCTTCCATCGCTAGCTCTGGGTTCATGCGGCTGAGAACCTTTTCACGGCGTTCCGGATCCATGGCTGCCAACTCGCGCACCAGTTTGTCGCGCGTTCTCCATTTCGCATACTTGCCCAAACCGATGCCGATCGCCAGAAGCACGGAAATGATCCAAACAGTGATATCTGTTCCGGTCACGATGCAAATAAAGAAGCAAAACGTGTTAGCGACAACCCAACAGCTGTTATCCAACCTGCTGCCACCCGGGTCTTTCACAGCCGTCACGTCTTGTGTAAACGGACGGAGCGGGAAATCGATGAGAAATTACGGCACCGGCTTGCGACGGCGACTGCATCATGTGATCACAAAGAATGTATTCGGTTGAGATCGATCGATCGAAACGTCTCCTGGTGATCAGCGCCCGGCAACGAGTCACGGCCGAGCAGGCGAAGCTGGTCGCGCAGCAGGTGCGCGAGCTCATGCGCGATGTTGCGCCCGGCTTCCGCGTTCTCGCTGATTTCCGGTGGCTGGAATCAATGGATTCGGCAGCAGCGCCTCACGTTGCCAAGATCATGGACTCGCTCGCTGAAAAAGGGGTCGCCTCCGTGACGCGAGTTATGCCTGATCCACACAAAGATATTGGTCTCAATATTCTGTCGCAATTCCATTACGGTCCCGAAACCCAAATCGCTAGTTTCGAAACACTCGCTGACGCGCTGCAAAGCCTGACCAAGGAATGATCGTCGAAAGCAGCCGGGCGTAGCTCGCGCAGCCGCTAGGCCCGGTCTAACTCTGAATTGAACCGAATTCGGCTGATTTCGCAGATTTATTGCCCCTTGCCTGCGGCCCTGTCTCCTTCTTTCATCGCCTCGGCCTCAGTCATGTACTTGCCCTTGTTGTCGTTCCGTAAAAACGCGATCCTTCCTTGTGGTACAAATGCGAGTCTGTGTTAACCCACACCAGACCATGGCCACCGCCTGGTGCAGGCGCGTTGGTTGCTGCCTCGGCGTTCGTACTCTTTGCAGTGGCACGGCTGACGGCTGCCGGACTGGCTGCCGAGGCGCGTGCGCTTGACTCCGAACGCTTTCACCAGTTGAGCGCGGCATTCGCTTGCGCTACAGTCGGGACGGGATGCTTGATACCATTCTGGGATGCCTGAAATGGGCGGCTGTCGGTTTTATCGTCGCGTTTGCGCTGATGAAGCTGTTCGAGGCCAGTCATATTCACGACGACATCCCCAAGCCTGCCTTCAAAATACGCCAGACGAAGCGGGCGACATTCGTGTTATCGACTTTTGCCGCGATGCTTTCGGCGTTGGTCTGGCTCCTCGTGCAAAAGCTGGACTAGTTCCTGTCCGCCGTAGCCTTGGCAACGCGGATCAGCCCATGTAGAAGCCGCCGTTTACGTTCAAGACGTGTCCGGTGATGTATGAAGCCATCGGGGAGGCTAGAAAAAGGGCTGCGTTTACAATTTCACTTACATCACCGAGACGGCCGAGCGGAATTTGCTTTATGAAATTCTGAGTCACTTCGTCAGGCATGCCTTTGCTCATGCCGACGTCGATGAAGCCAGGCGCGATGGCGTTTACTGTGATGTTTTGGCGCGCAAACTCGCGGGCCGACACTTTGGTGAGCGCGATGATCGCTGCCTTGCTCGACGAATAATTTGCCTGGCCAAACAGCCCGAGCTGTCCGCTAACGGACGACATATTAATGATCCGCCCGCCGTTTCGCAGAATCGCGGCAGCCTTTTGCATGACTGTGAATGTCCCGGTGAGATTTACGCGCACCACGCTCTCAAAATTCTCCACCGACATTTTCTTAATCGTGCGATCACTGATGATCCCGGAATTGTTGACGAGAATGTCCAGTCCACCATGCCGATCCTGTATTTGCTTCATCATCGCCTCGACCTGCGTCGGCTTTGTCACATCGCATTCAATCACCAGCGGCTTATTGAGTTCACTGGCTACATTGGTGGCGTCAGTCTGGTTTTGTCCCTGCGCGTCGGCCACATAGTTCACCACGCATTGCGCGCCGCATCGGCCGAATGCCTTGATCATCTCCGCGCCAATCCCGCGCGAGCTACCGGTGACGAGCGCGATTTTGCCGCTGAAATTGAGTGGATCAGGCATTTAGTGATTTAATGGGTCAGTGATTTAGCGATTGCAATGGCTAAATCAATGAATCACTAAATCTGTGCAAATGGCTTCACCCATTCGGATTTTGACGGCGGTTCCGATTTGCGACGGGCATGACAGCGCGATCAACACGATCAACCTGGAATTCATCCGGCACGGGATTGAGGTCGTCTATCTTGGGTACCATCGTTCAGTAGGCGATATCGTGCGCGCCGCCATTCAAGAGGACGTGCGCGCCATCGGCATCTCGAGTTACAACGGCGGGCACATCGAATTCTTCGCGGAAGTCATTGCTCTTTTGCGGAAGCGTGGAGCGAACGACATCAAAGTCTTTGGCGGTGGTGGCGGAACGATCACGCATCAGGACGCTGCAGCAATGAGGCGCAAAGGCGTGGACAACATTTTCTTTGCAGGAACCTCACTCGCAGAAATGACGGATTATGTCAGCAAGCACTACGGAAAGCCGCGCAGGAAAAGGTCGCGCCCGAAATCGCCCGATCAGGAACTCGCCCACAAGCTGACGGCGATCGAGGACGCGTATGCAGCGGGAAGAAAACGCTCAACGCGCAACCGCCAATCAAAAATCCGCAATCCGCAATCCGCGATTCGCAATTCGAAGGTCATTGGTCTCACCGGTCCCGGTGGCGCCGGCAAAACAACGCTGATTGACGAGCTTGTGCTCCGTTTTTTGAATCAAAATCCGCAGGGCAGAATCGCAATCTTGTCGCACGATCCGAGCGTGATCGGCGAAGGAGCGTTGTTGGGCGACCGGGCCACCATGATCAACTCGCAAAACGATCGTGTATTCATGCGTAGCATGGCGACACGCGGCCAGGCTGGCGGACTTTCCCCTGCGACGCAGGAATGTCTGGCGCTGCTCGCGCGCTCCGGGTTCGATTACGTGATCATTGAGACGGTGGGTACTGGCCAGGAGGCGATGCCTTTCCAAAAAAACGGTATTGTCGATCAGACTGTGCTCGTAATGAACCCTGATTACGGCAGCCGGTTGCAGCTGCAAAAAATCGTGATGCTCGATCTTGCCGACGTTGTGGTGGTGAACAAAAGCGATCTTCAGCGCGCGCGCACCGCGCACACGGAAATCGAACAGCGCTTGGAGCAAAACCGGCGTGATCAGCGACTGATCGATACGGTGGCAAAACGGCATCGCGACCCTGGCGTGGATGAATTATTCACGCTAATTTCCAGCGACGGCTAACTGTAAGGCGCGAATTTATGAGTAAGCTCGGACAAATCGTTGAGTCGATTGAGAAGTACAACAAGTTCGTTCTCGATCAGGTGAAGCGTGCGCGCACGGATGAACGATTCGGGCGTGAATTGCTGGGGCGCTGGAACGACACCAAAGCGAAAATTCCAGTTACGCGTACGCCGACCGGTGTGCCTTTGCCGCGTCTGGCGTTGCCCGAGATCGATGAGCCGGGCGAAATTGCGCGTTATCTCTTTGGCGAAGGATTGCCGGGTGAGTTTCCATTTCTAAACGGAGCGTACCGCGAAATGTATCTTGAGCCGATTCGCGAGGTCGAAAGCTTCGAAAAAAACGGCAAACCTCCGCAACGGTCAGCGCGACCGCCATTGCCTCAAGCCGAAGAACCGACGCGATTGTTCTCTGGCTTGATGCTCGCCGAGGATACCAACGAGCGTTTTCATTATCTGACCCGGCATCAACGCACGCACCGGCTCAGCACCGCGTTCGATGGGCCGACGCTCTATGGCATCGATAGCGATGCGGATGGGGTCTTCGGAAAAATCGGGGAGGGCGGCGTGGCCATCGACACGGTCGAAGACATGGTGCGGCTCTATGATGGCTTTGATCTCGGCTCGCCGAATTTTTCTGCGTCGATGACGATCAGCGGCCCGGCGCCGATCATTATGGCGATGTACATCGCAGCGGCAAAGCGCAGGTTCGGCCCGAAAGTTGTTCCTAAACTGCGCGGCACAATTCAGGCCGACATCTTCAAAGAAGTCCAAGCGCAGAACGAAACGATTTTCCCGATCGAAGCATCGCTGCGTTTTCTCACCGACATGGTCGAATTCACCACTCGCGAAATGTCGCGCTGGTATCCGATTTCGATCAGCGGCTACCACATCGGCGAAGCCGGTTCAACGCCAGTCCAACAAGCCGCTTATACGCTCTCCAATGGTTTCGCTTATGCGGAAATGTTCGCTGCGCGCGGAATCCCTGTGGATCAATTCGGGCCGCGTCTTTCATTCTTCCTCGATTGCGGCCTCGACGCCGAATACATCGCGCTGGCTCGCGTGTCACGGCGCATTTGGGCAATCGGAATGCGGGACGTTTTTGCCTCGGGACCGCGGGCGCAGCTTTTGAAATTGCACACCCAGACCAGCGGCCGCTCGCTAATCGCAGCAGAATTCAAAAACAATCTCACCCGCACCGCAGCAGAACTAATGCTCGCTTACATGAATGCCACGAATTCGTGTCATTCAAACAGCGCGGACGAACCGTTCACAACGCCAAGTGAAGAATGGATTCGGCTTGCCGCGCACGGGCAGGCGATCCTGCTCGAGGAGTCCGGCATCTTCAAACATACCATGAATATGTTGAGCGGTTCGCCGGGGATGAAAGCGGTCGAGCGCGCCGTGGAAGCGGCGATTCTCGACGAATTCCGCGAGATCGAGCGGCTGGGTGGCGTGCTTGCAGCGGTGGAAGACCGTTATCAGCGCAGCCAGATTCAGAACGCTGCTCATCGATACGAGCAGCAAATTTACAATGGGACTCGCCCAATCATTGGGCTCAATCGCTATCGCGACGGGGGCGAGGAGATACCGGAAGTGAAACTAGCGCGCACGCCGCGTAAGAAACAGCAGCTCCAGGTCGATCGGCTCGCGAAATTCAAAAAGAAAAACGCGGAGAAAACGAAACGCGCGCTGGATAAACTGGCCGATGTTGTCGAACGCGGCGAGAACTGTTTCCCGATGTTGCTCGAAGCGGTCGAGGTCTGTTCGTTAGGCCAAATCACTGGCCGCTTGCAGGAGGTCGTCGGGCGCTTCCGCCCGATGGTGTAACAGCGACCGCAGCGCGCCAGGCGAAACGACTCGCTGCCGCCGCGGCGTAGCGCGACAGCTTAATCAGATTCGCTTCTGGCAATTCCCGCAGAACCACGCGGTGCGGCCGCCAATCCTTGACGATTTCAATTCACATCCACAACGAGGACACTTCCCGCGTTTTCCTCGATGCGGCAGAAGCCATGATTTTGGCATTTGGTTCGCGTCAGCCATGGCGGCGATCGCTTTTTCCAAGATGTAGCGCGTGGCGCGAAAAAGTTTTGCGAGTGTTTTGTGGCCCAAGCGCGAGATTTCAGTCGCCGGATGAATGCGCGCCCGGAAAAGAATTTCGTCGGCATAAATGTTTCCAATTCCCGCGATTAATTTCTGGTTAAGCAAAATCGATTTCACCGCGCCTCGATGTCTCCCGAGGATTTTTCTGAACTCTCCAAGATCGACATCAAGCGCGTCCAGGCCGAGCGCGCGCTTTTCCAAGAATTCATCCACGTCTTTCAGCAATCCGACCTCACCGAATTTGCGCTGGTCCTCGAATGCGAGGCAATGCGCACCGGTAAAAATAAAGAGCACTCGCGTATGCGACGGCGCTTGTCCGTTCCGCTGGAAATACCGGAGCGAGCCGGTCATGCCGAAATGCAGTCGTAACCAGACGTCGCCACCGGCGCGTACGAAGAGATGTTTGCCGTGGCGGCGGCTACATTCAAAGCAACGTCCTTTCAATCGCCGCGCCAGCTCACGTGCAGAAACGCCTTTCAACACATATGCGCTCTCCACATCGACCCCGCTGATCCGCTGATGCAAGGATGTAGCGTCCAGGTATCGCTTGAATGTCTCGACATCGGGCAGCTCTGGCATCGCGTTTATATCAGTTGCTCATGTACTTCCCTAGTCGTCGCACGGACGATTGCCTGCGTCATATCATTGTTGAAGCTTAGCCGAAGCGATGTCCCATGAGATCAATGACTTTCTGCGACTGCTAAAAAACTCGCCATCCGGTGCTGTTTTCAATCCGTGGTGGCAGATCGATAAACAAAACGACGTCGGCCGCGCCGCGCCGGCTATCCGAAGAAAACAGTTAGCCGCTTATCTTCGAAAACGGCTCGGCAAGATAAAGCTCGTCACGGTTGGTGAAGCGCTCGGTTATCGCGGCGGACATTTCAGCGGCATCCCCATGACCTCCGAGCGAATCCTGCTCGGGGGAAAGAGAGATGACAGCATTGAACCCGAACACGTCTTTTCCAGCATCAAGCCGCGCCGCACCAGTAAATCTCGGAATTGTCCGGAAGGATTTTCGGAGCCGACAGCAACTATCGTCTGGAGCACACTGCTCAGACTCAAAGTAAAGCCGGAGCAATTCGTCCTGTGGAATGCGTTCCCGTGGCATTCGTTCGATCTACGCCGCGGCATGTTGAGCAATCGCATGCCTAACAAGTTCGAGCGATCTGCTGGCCTGTCGGTCCTCAAAGCTTTCCTCGATCTTTTTCCGTGTAACGAAATCGTCGCGCTTGGCAATGTGGCGACTTCGCAATTGAAGGAATTGAATGTCGAATCCCATCGAGTTCGTCATCCCGCCTCTGGCGGGGCCACACTTTTTCGCCAGCAAATCGAAAAAATCGTGAAGAAAGTCGGTTAAACAGGCACAGCGGAGCCTGCGGTGTTGACCACAATTGATTTTTTCTCGGCCAAGCACACGAGGATTGTTTTCAGGGCGTCGGAAACGGACGTCGTTGTTGAAACTCTGATCAAATCAGGCGCGAGCTCAGATGGTGCCTCATAAGAAGCGCTCAATTTCTGGAAGTCTTCGAGGCGAGCATCTGATGTTTCGGCGGTCTTTTCATCCCGGGCTTTTAGCCGCTTTTTGATTTCATTAGGATCGACCTCGAGTTCTACAAACTGAAATGGCATGTTTGCCTTCCTGCATTCGTCGCGAAGAAATTTACGGAGCGCGCGTGTCGAGAATGTGGCGTCGAGGACGACGCCGTTGTGAGGTCGAAGCGGCTTAGGTCGGCGCCCTCGGCTACAGCCAATCGCGGCGAGACCGTCTTTAATGAGTTTCCTGTAGGTTCGTCGGGTCATTTGCGGCAAATAGATTTTGTTACGCAACTCTGGCGGGGATCGTTGAGTGAGCGGAACGCCGGCGAGTGTCTTGCGAATTTCGTCTGAGGAAAAGACCGGCCAATCCAACTCGCCGGCAAGTCGTTTCGCGATAGTGCTCTTGCCCGTGCCGACCCGACCCATCACGACAAGAATCAACGGCTCGGAGCCGGCGATGGCATACCGAAGCGCGAGACGAAAATAGCGAGCCGCTTGTTTCTCGTGTTCCTGCCGATTTGTCGTTTCTTTCTCTGTCGCCTGAATAGTTTCGACCTTCCCGCGAACGAAGGCGCGATAGCACTTATAAAAATTCGCGACCTTCAGCATTCCGGCGTCGCGTAATTCGCACGCCGCATTTCGGAGAAGCAGGTTTCCCAGGTCGCTGCGGCCTTCGAAATCGAAATCCATCGCCAGAAAGGCGAGATCGTTGGCGATATCGATGAAACGAAATCGGTCGTTAAACTCGATGCAATCGAAGATGGTAGTCGCTTCCGGCGTGAGATGAACATGGTCCAGATGCAAATCGCCATGGCAATCGAGAATCCGATGCTGCTGAATGCGTTCACGGAACAAGTTTTCATTCAGCTTGTAGAACTGGTTTGTGTAATGGCGAATCGCCTCGAAGGCGGCGGGCGAAATTGTCTTGCCAATGAAAGGCTCGACCTGTGTGAAATTTTCGTTGGTGCTGATCTTTAACTTTTCGGGGGTGCCCCACTGCTCGATCTCGGCCGTCGGAGTTTCAGCCTGATAAAATCGATGGAGGGTAGAAATCACGCGGTTAATCTCCTTTTCACCGACCAAATTTTTTTCGAGTAACTCGCTTAAGAACCAGCCACGCGGCAGCTCTTTCATTTTGACGGCGTACTCGACGACGTCTCCCGGTGGTTTGAACGAAAAGCCGGAATCAATCTCGTAGACGGGAACAGCATCGAGATAAATTTCCGGACAGAGCCGTCGATTCAAATCGATCTCGCGCTGGCAAAAGTAGCGGCGTCTTTCCAGCGTGCTGAAATCTAGAAAGCCGAGATCCACAGGCTTCTTCACTTTGAAGACGAATGGCGACGCAATGAACACCCATGAGATGTGGGTTTGAATCGCGCGCACTTCCGCAGGCCCGTGCGAATACGACTGAGGCGATTCGAGAAACGCAATCAGCCGCTCGTAGGACTTTGATCGGGCGACTTCTGCCAATTGGACGTTGGATGTTGGGCGTTGAGCGTTGAACGTTTTCCTCGCCCTATGCCTTGGGCGGTTCGCTCTTCTTAAATGGCGCGAACAAATCAATCGGGACGGGAAGAAACGTAGTCGTGTTGTGTTCGCTGGAAATTTCGCGCATGGTTTGCAGGAAGCGCAGTTGCAGCGCAATCGGTTCCTTGCTCATCATCGCGGCGGCCTGCACCATTTTTTCCGCGGCCTGAAATTCGCCCTCGGCGTTGACGATCTTGGCGCGGCGCTCGCGCTCGGCCTCGGCCTGCTTCGCCATCGCGCGCTTCATGGTGTCGGGCAACGCCACGTCCTTCACCTCGACGGCCGTGACTTTCACGCCCCATGGTTCGGTTTGCCGGTCGATGATCTCCTGCAACTTCAGGTTGATGGACTCGCGCTGCGAAAGCAGGTCATCCAAGGGGGCCTGGCCGAGGACGCTGCGCAGTGTCGTCTGCGACATCAGCGAGGTGGCTTTGAGAAAGTTCTCCACTTTCACGACTGCCGCTTGTGGATCGATCACGCGGAAATAAACAACCGCATCGACCGTCACCGGCACGTTGTCACGCGTCATCACCTCCTGCTTCTCGACGCTGATGGTGACGACGCGCAAATCCATTCGCACCATTCGATCGACAATCGGGATGAGAAAAATCAGACCCGGCCCTTTCGCGCCGAGTAATTTTCCCAGACGAAAAATCACGCCGCGCTCGTATTCGCGCAGGATGCGGATGGCCTGCGGCAGAATGATTACGGCAAGAATGATGAGGGGTATGACCCAACTAATTAATTTCGGCAGTGCTTCGAGTAGTTGCATGGCTTTATGCTCCTTTGGTTTTCAGTTTTACAGTTAATCCCTGCACCGCTGCGATCTCGGCTACCTCGTCTTTTTCCATCGGCGCGTCGCTGACCGCGTTCCAATATTCGCCTTCGACGAAAACCCTGCCGCCGCGCGAATCGATCGGAGTCAATGCGGTCACCGTTTTTCCAATCAACGTTTCCGCTCCCACTTTCACCGGCAAGAGTTGCGCGCGCAGGCCTTTGCCGATGATGAAAACAAAGAACGCCGCAGTGACCAATGTCGCCGGAATAATGTAGTTTAACGATAAACGAAAGAGCGGGTCGCCACGATTGAAGAGCATGAGCGAACCGATCAGAAACGCAATGATTCCACCGACCGTCAACACGCCGTGCGTGGTGGCATAAACATCAAAGACAAAGAGCAGCAGCGCGAGGGCGATCAAAGCGAGGCCGGTAACGTTGACCGGCAAAACGGCCGCCAGATAAAGCGCAAGGACCAGCGCGATCGCTCCAACGACTCCAGGAAGAATCGCTCCCGGCGTGGTCAATTCGCCAATGATTCCATAGATCGCGATGAGCATGAGAATGAACATCACTTCTGGTCGCCAGAGCTTTTGAAAGACGTGTTCCGAGGCCGACATCTTGATCTCCGAAACCTCCGCCCCCGCCGTCTTGAGCGTCTTCCCATCCACCACGCGGCCGTTCAATTTTTGTAACAGGTCGGAAATATCCGAGGCAATCAGGTCAACGACTTTTAATTGCAGCGCTTTTTCAGCGGTGATTGATGCACTTTCTTTGACCGCAGACTTGGCCCATTCGACATTACGCTGGCGCTTACCAGCGATTGTCTCGATGTAGCTCACAGAAAAATTCTCCAACTTCTGTTTCATCGTTTCGTCGGTCTTTTCTTCTCCGCCACCGGGAAACCCGCCTATCGAGACCGGATGTGCCGCGCCAATTGTCGTTGCCGGGGCCATTGCCGCGACGCTGGCCGCAATCGTAATGAAACAACCCGCGCTGGTTGCAGTCGCGCCCGTTGGAGCCACATACACTACAATTGGCACCGGAGACCCAAGAAAGCTTTGCACGATCTTCTGCGTCGAGTCGAGCAAGCCACCGGGCGTGTTAAGTTGAATGATAAGACACTGAGCATTCTGCGCTCGGGCTTCGTCGATGCTGCGCGAGATATAGCTTGCCGTCGCCGGTCCAATGGCTCCGTCGATATTAATAAGAGAAACCTTCTCCGCTGCGAAGACTGCCGGAGCTATTGACAAGATGAGCCACGAAATGAGACAGCGGAACGCGCTCGTCAGGCGGCCTTTCCCCACGCGCTGCGCTGCGATGCGCAAAATTATGCTCCTTTCATCGGCTGAAGCTTAATCGCCAAATCTTTCACTTCTGGCTTCACGATTTTCTCGTAATCGCGGTAGCCCATTTTTATCGCGTCGGTGTGCGTGCCTGCTTCGAACACGATGTAGTCTTGCTCCGTCAGATCCCGGTCCACATACGTTGGGAGACCATAGAGATTCCCAAAGGGCGGCATCGCTCCGATCGCGCAGTCGGGGAAGAGCGATTTGAATTCCTCTTCCTTACCCAGCGAGACGGGTTTGCCGATCGCTTTCTCGATCTTCTCCAGATCAATGTGATGGTCCGCTGGCAGCACCATCATTAAGTGCTCGTCGCCCGATTTGACTATCACCACTTTGGCGTGATGCCGGCCTTTCACGTGCTCGGCCTGGGCGATTCGTTGCGCGGTTACTGCCTCCGGATGATTCAGAACCTCATAAGAGACTTTGTTTTCGCCCAAACACTCGATCAGTTGCTTTGGAATTTCCATAACCGCCTCCGATCGAAAGGTATCACTTTCCCGTCTGATCTCTACTCTCTCAAAACAAGTGGACACCGCCGCAAAGCTGCCGAGGTGCGAAAGAATGACCGCGCCTAAGCCTTCAGAGCCGCTCGATGGCGGGGCGCCGCTGGTTTGGTTCCAAACCTGGCAGCTGCGCACGCAAGCGCGCTGGAAGGAAGAGCGCCTCGCCGTATTGCTTCGCTTGGCAGCAACTTGCTTGTAAACTACTTCCGATGCCAGGGCTGCGTCACGTTTTGGATCCGCGGCTTGCAGGTGTCACTGACCAAAACGAAGGACAAAGTGTGTTGGTCCGGGTGGCTAACCTTATAAACGCCGGGACCTTTGCAAGATTTGGGGGTCGCGGTTGATCGGCGTGTTTCCTGAATTGTAACAGTGTCGCCTGCGACCGTACAAGTGCCCCAAATCTCCGTCTTTGGCTTCGTAGCCGCGACGTGAAATGTACCGTCAGCATTGATTGTCCACACAGTTCCCAGGGGGTTCGTCCACGTGCCCGTGAGGCCAGCCGGGCCGGAAGTCGACGTGGTTGCGCAGGCAGTCAACAGGGCGATCGACACCGCAGTGAAAATGATTCGAAGAGAGGGTTGTACTTTCGTGGTGGCCATCCTGCCTCGTAACGACTGACCCCGTCAAGCGTCGATCAGAGCGAACGCTACCAAGGAGCGGCTTCCAAGCCCCGAAAGGTTTCAGAGTTGCAGGAAGCTTTTCGACTGAGATAGAAAAGCTCCGTGGAGCAAACCTCGCCGCCAGTTCACTCAGTGCCAGGGCGGAACTGGTGGTTGCGAAACTGGAAATGGTTCGTGCCGGTTGGCTGCTTGAGCATGTTGGTATTGTTCGTCGGTCTTGTTGGCTCGGTCGCGTTGATCGTGTTCAGCGCGATGAAATCCACTGACGTCTACAAAGAGGCCTTGGCGCGAGCCAAGGCAAACTCTGCCGTAATTGAAGCCCTCGGCTCTCCCATCACAGAGGGATTTCTCGTCTCGGGAAACACAAACGTTAATGGCGCAGCCGGAGAAACAAACCTCTCCATCCCCATCTCTGGCCCAAATGGAAAAGGGACGATTTACGTGGCAGCAAGCAAATCGCTTGGCCAATGGAACTATTCGGGTCTCATCGTAGAGATCACAAAAACGCATCAACGAATCGACCTCCTCCACAGCCCCGTTCCGGCCAGTTCGCCCTGACTACTCCCGTGCAACCCGCGACAAAAAAACTTTCCGTCAGCGCAATTCTTTTCGGAATTGTCGCAGGGATTATCGGCATCGCGGCTGGACTATTTCTCGGCTTCGCTTTGGGTGCAGCTCTCGCAGCCGCGTTTCATGTCTCCACGTTTGAAGGTGAGGCTGGTTACTTTGCTGCTGCCATCGCGTTGCTCGTGACGTGCATCGTCGCGCCAGGCCTGATTCTTCTGACGCTTTACTGGCGCGGCACAAGAGGTCTTTGGTTATTTCTCGGGTTGATAGCGGTTTGTTTGTCGCTTGGCGTGATTGCCGTATCCGGTTTTGGAATTTGGTATGCCGGTCAACCGCATGTTTTGAACATCAATGGCCCGACACCGCTGCTCGAATTTGAAGTGAAACCACCGGCTGGTCAGTCCGTCGAAACTCTCGCTGATGTTCAGCCCGAGCTCGATACACCTCGCAATCGGATGCCGATGCCGGGATACTGGCACACCGACGCACCTAAAGACACAGGTGTGCGCGCCGGTTACGTGGAACTGTATTTCCGCACTTCGCAACGGCTCTTCGTGTTGAAATTTCCTGGCGCCACAGATCGAATTTTCCGGCTCAAGCTGCCGGCAAATCCAATGAGAGCGAAATACCGCGTCTGGTCCGACTGGCAAAACCCGGACTTTGTAGCGAAAGGAGGCGAGCAACCTTCTCGCCCCTCTGGCGGAAACGAATATCAAATTCGCTACAAAATGGATTACCAGGACCGATAAAACTTGATTGCCACTCGGTAGAACGCGTTGTCCTCAACGCGTCGGGCAAGAAAACTGCGGCCTTGCCGCCTATATTGGCGCCTTCGGCGTTTCCTCCGCCATCGGTGCGAGCCGGACTGGCATTTTCAGCAGAGTCCGGTTCACCCTTGCCTTGTTGCGCACGAGCGCATGGTTTACCTCTAGCGCGGCGCGCGTAAGTTCTGGTATGTCGATCTCTGAGGAACAGGTGAAGAACGCTTTGAAGTCGGTGAAGTATCCCGGTTTCACTCGGGACATTATCTCATTCGGCCTGGTGAAATCGCTTCAGATCGACGGTGGCGAAGTCAAAGTGCAGCTCGCGTTGGCGACGAATGATCCGAATGTTCCAGCGGCAATTAAAAACGACGCCGAAAAAGCGCTGCGAAGTATCGACGGTGTCAAGAGCGCAAAGGTCCTGATCGATATTCATGCGCCGCCAGCAGGCGCAGGCACCGGCATGGGCGCGACCCGAATCCCCGGAATCAGGCACGTGATCGCAGTGGCAAGCGGCAAAGGCGGCGTGGGCAAATCGACTGTCGCGGCAAATCTGGCGGTCGCACTGCAGCAAACGGGCGCGCGCGTTGGCTTATGCGATTGCGACATCTATGGGCCGAGCATTTCATTGATGTTCGGCACGCGCGAGCGGCCAATGGCGACGGAAGAAAACAAAATCGTCCCGATTGAACAATACGGATTGCGGCTTATGTCCATGGGATTTTTGCTGGACGACACTTCACCCGCAATTTTGCGCGGACCGATGGTCACGCGTTACACCCAGCAATTTCTTCGACAAGTGGAATGGGGCGAACTGGATTATCTGGTGCTGGATTTGCCTCCTGGCACTGGCGACATTCAGCTCACGATTGTCCAGACGGTCGCACTTTCTGGCGCGATTGTCGTAACCACGCCTCAGGAAGTTGCGCTCATCGATGCTCGCAAAGCCGCCACCATGTTCGAGAAGGTCAATGTGCCGGTGCTCGGGCTCATCGAGAACATGAGCTATTTCGTTTCTCCGTCCGACGGCAAACGCTATCATATTTTTGGCAGCGGCGGCGGCGAACGCGAGGCGAAGCGGCTCCGTGTCCCGTTGCTTGGCCAAATTCCGATCGATATCGCCACGCGTGAGTCGGGGGATCGCGGGATCCCAATCGTGGGAGAAGACCCAGAGTCCGCTGTAGCAGCCGAGTTCAAAAAAGTTGCCCAAAATCTCCGTAAGACCCTTCCCTAACGAGATGTCCGCAACTCGCCAGCGCAACAAGAGTTAAATAAATACCGTCGTAATCCCGTCGAAATGGCTGTGGCATTGGCTTCGAGCCAAAAGATCGGCAGGGATACCGATGCCATGCGGAAGCGCCGATTGTGTTGACTTGTCCCCAATTTTATGAAAGACAATCCTGAGATGCCGTCTTTAGAGGAGGATCAATCTCAATTCGTTAAGAATTCGGTCCTGTATAAGGAGTTTCTCGCCGAACGTGCCGAGATCCTGAGACACAAGTGGATCGAAAGCGAAAAAGCCGGAAGAGACATCGGCTTTGAAAAGGCCTTGCTCGATTGGATCATGAAATATCGTTCCGACTGGCGAGACCGACGAAGAAAGGAGGCGCGCACCGAAAAGTCCGCCTCTTAATTTTTTGTTCCTTTAATGCGATCCTGTGAGGTCGCCAAGGAAACACATGAAACAAGCAAAACAAAAGAGATTCGGTACCGCTGTTCCGATCATGGACGCGGAGGCAATTCGTGGAGCGCTTCGACGAATTGCGCACGAAATTATTGAACGGAACCCGCAACTGACACACGTCGTTCTAGCGGGAATTCCGTCGCGCGGAGTGGAGATCGCCCAGCGCGTCGCCGCTTTTATTCACGAGATCGAGAAGATCAACGTTGAGACTGGTATCATCGATGTGGCGATGCATCGCGATGATGTGGGAACGCGTTCTGAATTGCCGATCGTTCGTGAATCGAAACTTCCACTGCCGCTGGAGGAGCGCACCGTCATCGTTGTGGATGACGTTCTTTACACCGGCCGCACTGTGCGCGCCGCCATGGATGCCATCAATTCATTTGGGCGACCTGCACGAATTCAGCTTGCGGTCCTGATCGACCGCGGACATCGCGAGCTGCCAATTCGACCTGATTATGTTGGCAAGAATCTCCCGACCGCAGTGCGGCGAACAAGGTGCAGGTCCGACTCCAAGAAACCGATAAGAAACCGGACGCGGTATGGCTGAAGAGGGAATGAATGTGAACGCGCAATTTTCGGGACCACGCGCTGGACACGAAAAGATTTGCTCGGGCTGCGCGAGCTATCGGCAGACGAAATCAATTTTATCCTGCAGACCGCTGACGCGTTCAAACAAGTCGGCACCCGCGAGATCAAGAAGGTACCGGCGCTGCGCGGAAAGACATTGGTGAATTTCTTTGTCGAGCCGAGCACGCGCACGCGCACGTCGTTTGAGCTGGCCGCGCTTCGGTTGAGCGCGGACGTGATCGATATCTCGGCAAGCACTTCCAGCCTGACCAAAGGCGAAACGCTGAAAGATACCGCGCGCAATCTGGAGGCATTGCATGCCGATATTCTCGTGCTGCGTCACGGCTCAGCTGGTGCACCGCAATTTCTGGCGAATCGGTTGAAGGCCAGCCTGATCAACGCCGGCGATGGCGCGCACGAGCATCCCACTCAGGCATTGCTCGACCTTTACACAATCCGCGAGAAGCGAGGACAAATTGCTGGGCTACGCGTGGCAATCATCGGTGATATTTTGTTTAGCCGCGTGGCGCGCTCGAACATTTTTGGTCTGCTCAAGCTCGGGGCGCGCGTTACGCTGGTCGGCCCGAGTACACTCGTTCCGCGCGAATTTGAGAAACTCGGAGTCGAAGTTTCTCACAAGATCGATGAGGTACTACCCAAAGCCGATGTGGTGAATCTTTTGCGCATTCAACACGAACGCCAGCGCAGAGAATATTTTCCCGGAATCGGCGAATACATTCGCTTCTTCGGTCTCACCAAAGAACGCGCCAAACTTTTGAAGGCCGATTGCCTGATCATGCACCCCGGCCCGATCAACCGCGGCGTCGAGATCGACAGCGAAGTCGCCGATGGATCACACAGCGTCATTCTCGATCAAGTCACGAACGGCCTGGCTGTGCGCATGGCTGTTCTCTATCTCTGCGGAGGGATCTCAGCGTGAGCACGACAATCATTCGAAACGGACGCGTGATCGATCCCGCAAACAAGCGAGATGAAATCGCCGATCTTTATATCGTCGAGGGGCGAATCGCAGAGAAATCAGACGTCAGCGATCCGAAGTCAGATGTCGAAGAGATTGACGCGAAAGGTTTGATCGTTGCGCCTGGGTTGATCGACATGCATGTGCATTTGCGCGAGCCCGGATTTAGCCACAAGGAAACGATTGAGTCGGGCGCGCGTGCGGCAGCCGCCGGCGGATTCACCACCATTGTTTGCATGCCAAATACGTCGCCTGTTCCGGACAATCCGAGCACGATTGCGTGGATCAAAGATCGGGCCTGCAATACGGCGTGCGTCAATGTTTTGGCAGCCGGCGCAATTTCAAAAAATCTCGCAGGCGAAGAACTCGCACCGATCGGGTCCCTCGCGCAGGCGGGCGTTGTTGCGATAACAGATGACGGTCATTGCATTCAAAATCACGAGGTGATGCGGCGCGCGGTCGAATACGCGCGCATGGTTGGCGTGCCTGTGCTCGATCATTGTCAGGACTACAATCTGGTCGGTAACGGAGTTGCGCACGAGGGCTACTGGAGCACGTTGCTCGGATTGCCAGGCTGGCCCGCTGCGGGTGAAGAAGCGATAGTAATGCGCAACATTTTGCTCGCCGAACTTTGCGATCATCCGATTCATTGCCAACACCTCACGGCAGCCGGCAGTGTGCGACTGCTTCGCGAAGCGCGGGCGCGCGGCGTAAAAATAAGCGGCGAGGTTTGCCCGCATCACATCGCGTTAACCGACGAAGCGATCCAAAATTTCGATACGAACTACAAAGTGAATCCGCCGCTCCGCTCGCAGACAGATGTCGATGGACTGCTGGAAGGCATCGCCGACGGGACCTTGTCGATCCTATGTTCTGATCATGCGCCGCACGCCGATTTCGAAAAGGAAGTTGAGTTCGACGTTGCGCCATTCGGTATCATTGGATTGGAAACTGAGCTCGGTCTTTTTATCGATCTTCTCGTGCACAAACAGGCCAAGATCGACATCGTACGTTTGATCGAGATGTACACGATTGAGCCCGCCCGATTGTTGAAGTTGGACGCTGGCACCCTTTCGCCGGGCGCCCGCGCCGATGTCACGCTAATGGATCCGGCTTTGGAGTGGACCGTTAGTGTCGATCAATTTCACTCGGCCTCTCGCAATTCGCCTTTTGATGGCTGGAAACTAAAAGGTCGCGCGGTACGAACAATCGTCGGCGGGAAAACTGTATGGAAGTTGTAGCGACAACCGCCAAAATTGTCATTCCGAGCGAAGTCGAGGAATCTCTGATCTCTTCTGCGCTATAGGACGTCAGCACACTCAGCGCGTTCAGAAAAATCTTGAGATGTCTCCACTTCGGTCGACATGACACGAAAGCGTAGTGCGAACAATCGTCGCCGGGAAAAACCGCCTGGAAATTGTAGTGGCAGCCGTGTCGGCTGCTTGATCTTCAACCACAGGCGACACGTCTACCGCTACAGATTTACCCCGCGGCGTATCCGCCTTGGATGTAGTTTTCCAAGTGCGCGATTGCCGCCTGCTGACAGGAAATGACGTGCTTGACCAGGTCCCCGATCGAGATCACACCCACCACTTGATCGCCTTCGACCACGGGCAGATGGCGAATATGTTTGTCGGTCATCAGCCGCAGACATTTCTCCACTGGTTCGCGCGGATGCGTAACGGTCAAATTGGTTGACATGATCTCGGAAACTTTGGTTTCCCGGGAACGTTTGCCGCGAAGGAAAACCTTGCGGGTGTAATCGCGCTCGGAAATGATCCCATTCAATCGATCCGCATCCATCACCAATAACGCGCCGACATTTTTTTCGTCCATCATTTCGATCGCCTCAGAAACCAGCGCGTCGGACCGAATGGAAAAAATATCTTTGCTTTTCTGACTCAGAATCGCGCCGATGGTGCCGCTAACATCCATATCATCCAGAAAATTTTTGCTACCGAAACAGCAACGACTTTAAGATAAGGCAACACCGGCCTGCGACGCAAAACAAATAAACAACTGCGAATTCCGTCCTGTGGCGGACCGTCGCCCGCTTTGTGAAGTCTCCTCGCGCTAGCAAGCCCTACCGGAACGTAGCCTGGTATCTCCGCGGCGCGAGCTTGGGCGGGCGTTTTCCATTAACAATCGCACCTGCCACTGCGATGTATGGAAGTTCCCGCCGATCTACTGCACAGCGTAACATCAATCCGCCACGGCTCATGTCGCCGCGACCAACGAAGTCGGCGGGAAATCGGAGCCGGTCGCCAAAGCTCGCCAGCAGAACATTGACATATTTTCCCGTGGCAATGCTGCCGAGAAGGATGATCTCGCTCCGAGGCGGCAGTTTGTTTGCGAGAACACGCGCGTCTCGCTCAATCGGCGCTCGATAACGCGGATCGTCATTGTGAATATCGACCGTAGCGAATTTACGCAGGTCATCGAGACGGATACGCGTCTTGGCATCGACAAGGCCACGAGTGGGCGTGATCACGAACACACCGGGGATTCCGGGCGCGGGCCGCGCAAACGCGGTCGCATACGCGATCTTGCCGCGAAAGTAGAGGGCGCTGAGAAAGGTGAACACTTCCGCGATCGGCGCGCCGGCTTTGCAGCGCAATTTTCGCGCGAGTTCGAATTCCGCCCGGTCGCTCAGAATCATCCGCGCTCGTTCACCGCCTGCGTAAGCGGGTGAGAGAAGGAAGATGCGGCAACGTGCGGTGTAATTCATTGATGGCAATTTTCAAATGTACCGGCCACCGGCGCAAGCGGCTCAATTCGCGCTCCGCAGCTACCGATCGGAAACCTACCTCATGCTCCGATCTTGCTTTTTGACTGCGCGATGGAAAATAATGCGGCCATGCGTTGGGCCTGGCCACTCAAATCTCGCGTTAGTGAAGATCGAAACGGAGAAGATAATCACTTGGGCGATGCCCGACCCGATTTCTTGTGTGTGGGGGCCCAGAAAGGCGGAACCTCGTGGCTTTATCGGCAGCTTGAGCGACACCCTGATTTCTGGATGCCTCCGGTAAAGGAACTGCATTATCTCAATAGCCTAAATAGAACAAGACGGCTCCATTCGCCGCGCTGCAGAGACCAGCGCGATGCTTCGTTTCTGGATAGCATGAAAAACCTGAGTGCCCTGTCCTACATCAACCTGGAGAATTACGGCCGGTTGTTCGAGCACAAGGGATCGCTTGTCTCTGGTGATATCTCGCCAGCCTATTCGACAGTGAGCGATGAGATCATTCAGCGAGTCGTCGATTCCTTCCCAAATTTGAAGGTGATCTTTCTAGCTCGCGATCCTGTTGAGAGAGCGTGGTCACAATTGTCAATGGGCATTCGTCTCGGAATGATTAGTCCGTTTGACGTGACCGATGCCGACGTAGTGATTCGGAATTTGCTGAATCCCGGGGTGCTCCTGCGCTCACATCCCAGTAAGGTCGTCGCGCGCTGGAAGCGCTACGTTCATCCAGATCTTGTGCGCGTCTACTTTTTTGACGATCTCGAGAAAAATCCTGCTGGACTGCGCAGCTCGATCCTCCTGTTTTTAGGCGCCGATCCGAACAAGCCCAGTGACAGATTGAAGGCGGACGACAACCAGGATGCCAACAGGGACAAACTTCGGTTTACCGACAAAGTGCGGTCCCGCGTGGCTCAGTTTTTTGAGCAGGAGTTGAAGGCCTGCGCCGCAGAACTGGGCGGGCCGGCGAAACAATGGCCGGCACGATATGGTTTTTCAGCACTCATCTTTTTATCGGAGCTAGCTGACTATTTTGATATCTTTTTCTGGTGCGATTGGGTCGCCTGAGGTAGGGACGGCGTGCTGCGGTGGCCGTACCTGCCATAAACTCCAATGAGGAGATAATGAGAGGTGAGATGGGCTTGGCCGTTCAACGCTCGCGATAGTGGCGACAGGCATGAGGAAGGGCACCGATTTCCTACTCGCCCTGTAGAGCCTGATTTTTTGTGTATCGGAGCCCACAAAGCCGGAAGCACCTGGCTTTATCAGCAACTGGATTCGCATCCCGATTTCTGGATGCCGCCTGTAAAGGAGCTGCATTACTTTGATCAATTGAGCAGGGTTCAACGCGCAGCTCCTCCGCGCTGCAGAGATGAACGCGATCTTCGATTTCTGGAGCGGCTGCAGAGTCTCAGCGCTGAACCGGGCATCGACCTCGAGAATTATGGGCGACTGTTTGAACCCAAGGCATCGCTCCTTTCAGGTGATATTTCGCCAAATTATTCGACGCTAAGTAACGAAGTCATTCGGCAGGTTGTTGGATATTTCCCAAACTTAAAGGTGATCTTTCTGGCGCGTGACCCAGTTGAGCGAGCGTGGTCGCACTTGTCCATGGAAGTGCATTACCGCCAGATTGAGCCGTTTGACGTAACCAACATCGACGAAGTCAATCGGAATTTGTTCCGCCGGGGGATGCTCTTGCGTTCGTACCCGAGTGCCGTCGTAGCGCGATGGAAACGCTATGTCCATCCAGAGCAGTTTCGTGTTTATTTCTTTGATGACCTGCAAAGCAATCCCGCTGAACTGCGGCGCTCTATCCTTTGTTTCTTGGGTGCTGACCCGGATAAACCAGGCAGCCGGTTGACGGCGGATTACAACAGCTGGACCAAAATGGAAAAGCTTCCGCTCACAAACAAGGTACGATCGCATCTGGCCAAGTTCTTCAAGAACGAACTGAAGACCTGTGCAGCGCGGCTCGGCGGGCCAGCGAGAGATTGGCCGGCACGGTACGGTTTTTAGTGCGGTAAGTCTTGAGTTTTGACTGTTAGGTTCCAGGGGATAGCGCCGGCCGCGGCACAAATCGGGCGGCGGCACTTAAAACTTAAAGCTTTCACTCTCCCGTTAGCCGTGCTTCTGCCAGATCGAGGTCACGCTGAATACGCCGCAAGGCGTCGTCGTTGATCACGCGCTCGTTTCGCAAACGGATGATGGTTTGCCTTTCAACGCGGAGCGCTTTGCGTTGCAAACGCTGATATTGCGGTGTGGCAATTTCGCCGCGGCAATCATCAGGGTTCTCTGCGCAGAGTTGCAGTTGCTCCACGCGTTCGTCGTATTCCGCGCGCAATCGACCCACTGCGTCGGGCGAAAACTTCCCGTTGGCACGCAGCTCCTCGATCAATTCAATTGCGGCTTTGTTTGCTTCCAAACGCGCGCGGCGTTCTTCTTCATCCGCCTCTCCATCATGTGTGATTCCGAGTTTCCGAATCAAGTACGGCAGCGTCAGACCTTGAAGAACGAGCGTGGTCAGGATCACTGAGAAAGCAAAGAACAAAATGTAATCGCGCCCTGGGAATGGGCTGCCGTTACTTAGCGCCAGCGGCAGCGCAAACGCTGCCGCCAGTGAAACCACGCCGCGCATACCCGTCCAACTGACGACGGCAACATCCTGCCATGGTGGAATTGGATAGTGCGCCCGCAATTTGCGGCTGAGCAGACGCGGCAGATATGTCACTGGCACTACCCAGGCAAACCGCACCAAAATGACTGTAATGCTGATAACAAGCGCAGTGATGATCGGGCCAGCAAGCGATTCGCGATTCAGTGCGCGCAGAAGTCCAGGAAGTTGCAGGCCAATAACGATAAAGACGAAACTGTTCAGAAGGAACACGACCATTTCCCAAAACGCGAATGCTTGCAGACGAAAGCGAGCAGTGACGATGAGCGGCGAATGCCAGCCGATAAAAATTCCGGCGGTGACCGTCGCCAGAACGCCCGACACGTGCAGACGTTCTGCTGACAGGTACGCGACGAATGGCGTCAGCAGAGAGACCGTGGTCTGGATCGGTGGATCATCCAGATGGCTTTGCACCCACCGCATTGCCAGCCCAACAAGCAACCCGAAGGCAATTCCGCCAGCCGCTACCCAGACAAAACGAACCGCCGCATCGCCGAGTGAGAAGGTCCCGGTGATAAGGGCCGCAATCGCAAACTGCAGCGCGACCAGTGCAGTCGCGTCGTTCACGAGGCTCTCACCCTCAAGGATTGCTTCAATACGATGGGGAACGCCAAGGCGGCGAAGAATTGCTGTGGCTGCGATCGCATCGGGCGGCGAGACAATTGCGCCAAGCGCAAAAGCAGCCGCCCAGGGCAGCGCCGGCAAGATCGTATGTGCAATCCACGCGACAGTGACCGTTGTCACCAGCACAAGTCCTATTGCCAAGAGAAGAATCGCCCGCAGATTCCGCCTAAAATCGCGCCAAGATGTGAACAACGCAGCGGGATAAAGAAGTGCCGGGAGAATGAAGTAGAAGACCGTGTCAGGATTGAGTTTCACTTCCGGCAATCGCGGCACGAAACTCAGGGCAAGTCCGCCAATGACGAGTACGATCGGATACGGAAGCGCAACTTTGCACGCGAGCACAGCGAGAACCGCCACCAAAGCGAACAGAAGGACAATGATCTCAGCTTGGTGCATGATCAGATCGCTAATTGCTGTATCCGCCTCGCTGTGTCGAGGCGCTTAGAGCGCTCGCACGTACACGGCGACACAGCGGCGTGGCTACAACTCTGCGCGCATTTCCGATCTACTTCAATCAGCCGCGGTCAACGACCGCAGCTACAGCCTTTGCCCGCGCGCGATTCGCCTGAAGCTCAGAGAGATGTTTTTCCGACCAGCGGCAAAGGGCGTGCAGCGGCTCAATCAAAGTCCGGCCCAATCTCGTGAGAGAGTACTCCACCTTCGGAGGCACAACGGGATGAACGGTGCGCTGCACCAAGCCATCGCGCTCGAGGCTCCGCAGTGTCTGGGTCAGCATTTTTTGCGAAATGCCGCCAATCTCGCGCTGTAGCGCGGCATAACGCATCGTTCCGCGCGCCAGAATCTGGATAATGAGAGCTGTCCATTTGTCAGCAATTCGGTCGAGCACGAGGCGGGAAGGACACTGCGCGTCCAGAACGGACGGGGCGGAGGCCACTTTTCGCACACCCCTGTGTAAAACGATTCCTGTTGACGCGCAAGCAGAGAGTAACATTCAAAAAGATATGTATAGCCTGGAGACATATGTAGTTGACTGTTGGTTTGAACATCCGAAATTTACGCTATGACAATTGACTCTCTTACGAAAGAAGACGCTGTCCCGGTGGATTTTCTCTTAAACGAGATGGACGCTGGTACTCCATCGGCGACGATCAGGAACGTCGACGCGATCGCAGGCGAGGACGATTCCGCCTTGCTCGATGCATATTCGCGCACGGTGGTGAGTGCAGTCGCGCGTGTTGCCCCGGCCGTGGTCAACATCGACGTCAAACAACGCATCAACGTCCAGCGCGGAGCCCGCGAGGCCAGCGGCAATGGGTCTGGTTTCATCATCACGCCTGACGGATTCATTCTGACTAATAGCCACGTCGTTCATGCGGCGAATTCTATCACCGTAAATCTGCCGGATGGACGCGAATATCCGGCGCAAGTGGCGGGCGACGATCCTGACACCGATCTCGCTGTGATTCGAATCGATGCCCCGCAACTCACTCATGTGCGCCTGGCAGACTCGGAGAATTTGCGCGTAGGTCAACTCGTAACCGCGATTGGTAATCCGCTCGGCTTCCAGGCGAGCGTCACTGCGGGCGTGATCAGCGCACTCGGCCGCTCCATGCATGCGCAATCAGGTCGGTTGATCGACAATATTATTCAGACCGATGCTGCGTTGAACCCAGGGAACTCCGGTGGACCACTGGTTGATTCGGCCGGCGAGGTGGTAGGCGTGAACACGGCAATGATTCGACCAGCGCAAGGCATCTGCTTCGCGATCGCAAGTAATACGGCCAAGTTGGTCGCTGGATGGCTCATCCGCGACGGGCGTATCAGGCGCGGTTACATCGGCGTGGCCGGGCAGAACGTGCCAATTCACCGGCGCATCGTCCGATTTTATGGTTTGCCTCTTGAGACAGGTGTCCTTGTTGTTTCAGTTGAGAAAAACAGTCCCGCAGAACGCGCTGCCTTGCGTGAGGGCGATCTGATTATCGCGTTCAATGATCAGCCCATCGGGAGCGTGCACCATCTGCACAAGATCCTGGTCGGCGAACAAATTGGAGTCAGCGCGAAACTCACTGTCGTCCGGCACACCGAGAAATTGGAGTTGTCGATCTTACCGACTGAATCGCGGTCGGAGTGACGGTTCTTCGGAATTTAGGCGTGCCGTCTACGATTTCGAACACTTTCCAGGCGATACGGCTGCCTCTACAGTCAAATGAATTTGTAATGAAGATTCTGGTTGTTGGTAGTGGCGGCCGTGAACATGCGCTTGCGTGGAAGCTGCGGCAATCGCCGCAGGTGGAGCGCATTTTTTGTGCGCCAGGAAACGCGGGCACCGACGAAATTGCCGACAATGTCGCGATTCCCGCCAGTGATCTGGAAGCCCTCGTTCAGTTCGCCAAGGAAAATCGTATCGATCTGACGGTGGTCGGTCCCGACGATCCCCTTGCCGCGGGCATTGTCGACCTTTTTGCCGCTGAAAAATTGCGCGCGTTTGGTCCGACGAAGTCGGCAGCACGCATTGAGGCGTCCAAAATCTTTGCGAAAGAACTGATGCGCGCGCAGAAGATTCCAACAGCCGGGGCAAGGACGTTTGCCAACAGCAGCGAAGCGCTGCATTACTGCGAGCAAGTGAAATTTCCCGTTGTGATCAAAGCAGACGGTCTTGCTCTGGGAAAAGGAGTAATCATTGCTCCCGATGCTGCCACGGCGCAATCCACTATCAACGAAATGATGAATCAGGGCCGCTTTGGCGACGCGGGTCGACGGATCGTGATCGAGGATTTCTTGCGCGGAACAGAATGTTCGCTGCACGCCCTGGTGGACGGAAGCAGTTATCGTCTGCTGGAATCGGCGCGCGATCACAAGCGCGCGCTGGACGGCGATCAGGGCCCGAACACTGGGGGGATGGGCGCGTTCAGCCCTGCGAACAATTGGAACCAGAAGCTGCAATCGAAAGTCGAGACGGAAATTATGCAACCGCTGCTACGCGGTCTCCTGCAAGAGGGAATCATGTTTCGCGGACTCCTTTATCCAGGCTTGATAATCACGCCCGATGGCGCGCGTGTGCTGGAGTTCAATTGCCGTTTCGGCGACCCAGAGACACAGGCGCTTTTGCCCCGGATGAAATCCGATCTGCTACCGCTGTTGGAAGCGACGATTGATGGAAATCTCAGCAAGTGTGCAATTGAATGGGATACCCGTGCTGCCGTCACGGTCGTGCTCGCCTCCGGTGGTTACCCTGGCAAATACGAAACTGAAAAAACGATTTCAGGTCTCGATGACGGGGCAAAGGTCGAAGATGTTCAGGTTTTTCACGCCGGAACTAAGCGCGCCGACGGCGAAGTTAAGACCGCTGGCGGTCGCGTTCTCACGGTGACAGCGCTTGGATCAACGCTCGAAGCCGCACGCGCACGCGCGTACGATGCTGTCTCCCGCATTCATTTCGAGAACTGCCACTACCGGCGTGACATTGCCCTAGGTGTGACTAACTGAGAGAACGCCAAATTCAATATTCGGATTTCGAATTTTCGCGCAGTTAGAAAATGCGTTATAGGTCGGCATCTGTTTCAAATGTCTCAATTCACGTCGTTGTCCTTCATTAGCTTCTTCACTGCGATAACTGCGCTGGCGCAAACTCCGACGCCGACTGTAATGTCTCCAGGCAGGACCGCCGCCTCGGCGAGACCCTCCGCGCTCTCATCGCCTTCGCCGTCGTCCAACCCAACAACAGAAGATCTGGTCAATTCATTAAGTCCGGCTGACTTGCAGGCAGTCGTCACGCTGTTGAAAGCTAATTTCACAGATCCAGATGCAATTACCGATACCGAGTTGAATCGGGCGACTGTTGAGGGCCTCATAATGCGGCTACCGCGCGGCGTAATGCTTTTGCCCGCCAAGGAGAACGCGCCGGCGGAAGCGCCGAGCGTTTTGTACAGTGAGGTTATCGGAGGGCACATCGGGTACGTGCGCGTCGGTTCATTAAACGCAGCTAACCTTCAGGCGTTGGACAAGAGCCTGAGCAACTTCGCCGCGAAAAACGTGAACCAGATCATTGTGGACCTTCGCGCCAGCCAGGTAACCACTGATTTGTCGCTGGCCACCGAATTTGCAAAGCGGTTTTGTCCCAAAGGCAAAACGCTTTTTACCTTGCGCAAGCCGACGGGACGTCAAGACCGCGTCTTCAGTTCGGATCGGGATCCGGCGTTTCGCGGTCTGGTCATGGTACTCACCGACGGCGATACGGTTGGGGCGACTGAGGCGATCGCTGCTGCAATGAGATTTTACAACAAGGCCTTAGTCATCGGACAAACGACTGCCGGTCGCGCAGCCGAATACTCCGATTTGTTACTGCCGAGCGGCAAAATTCTACGCGTTGCTGTCGCGGAAATGGTTTCCCCCGACGGTCGTCCCCTGTTTCCGGAGGGGATAAAACCAGATTTGCCTGTTGAAATGTCGATGGCAGACAAGCGGCAGATTTTCCAACTGAGCGGCGAAAAAGGAATGGGGCCGTTTGTTTACGAAGGTGGCCGGCCGCACATGAACGAGGCAGCGCTGTTAGCCGGGACCAATCCCGAGGTTGAAGCAGCGGAGGCGGCGCAGCAACGTCGCGGCCGCGCGGCGGAGAAGCCGCCAGCGTACGATCCAGTGTTACAGCGCGCATTGGATGTGGTCACTTCGCTCGAGGTTTATCAAAAGCGATAAGCCGACTGCCTTCGACGACGTGGTTGTCCGTTGGTTTTTGTTATAACTGCCGAGCCGTATTCTCGCCCGGGCGAACTGTAATCGTTATACTTAGTTGAGAGATTCTTCGATTTCGCTCAGAATGGCAAAAAAGTGACACCGCTCGAAGAACGCATCGGCTACAAATTTCGGAATTCACTTTTGCTAGCGGAGGCACTCACGCACCCGAGCCTGGGTCATGAGGCGCAACGTTATCATTTTGATTATCAGCGTTTGGAATTTCTGGGCGACGCTGTTCTCCAGCTTGTTATCACCGAGTATCTGTATCGCCATTTTCGAGCCGAAGCCGAAGGTCAGCTAACGAAACTACGGTCGCGGCTCGTCTCTCGTGAAGCGTTGCGGGCGCATGCTGCCACGCTCGACTTGGGACGTTACATTTTGATGGGCCGCGGCGAAGAAAGCAGTGGAGGCCGGGGACGCACCTCCACGTTGGCTGACGCGTTTGAAGCGCTGATCGGTGCCATCTACCTCGACGGCGGTCTCGAAGCGGCGAAAGAGTTCATTTTAATGCAGACTCGTGGTGATCTCGAGCAACTGGCGGAAACACCAGTGGACGTCAATCCCAAGGGCCAGCTTCAGGAGTTGCTGCAAAGCATCTCGCCGCGCAGTCCGGTCTATGAATTGGTTTCGCAAAGCGGGCTTGAGCATGAAAAAATGTTTGTCTCACAGGTTGTTTGGGAGGGAATTGTCCTTGGCCAGGGCAGCGGCCGCAGCAAAAAACAGGCGGAAACTGCGGCTGCACTCGAAGCGATGCAGTTAAAGCATTGGGAGAAGAAATTGTAGCCAGATCCGCAGCCGTGATTATCGATCGTGGCTATGCGTGAGCGCTTGCAGAGTGTCACCAGAGTGCGAAGCCCATCCGAAATGTCGCGCGATTGAGTCGGTCACGAATTTCTTGGCCTGTGTGATCGCCTCTTGGAGAGACAGGCCTTTGGCAAGACCGGCCGTGATCGCTGCTGAATATGTGCAGCCGGTGCCATGAGTCGCGACGCCGCGCACGAACGGCGCTGAGAACTCGACAACTTCCCCATTGGCGAACAGAAGATCGACAGCGCGGTCACCCGCCAGATGACCTCCTTTGAGAAGGATCGCAGTTCCGAATCTCTTCTCCAACTCTTTGCCGGCAAGATGCATCGATTGCTGATCCTTAATTTTCGTTCCAAGTAGCTGCTCGGCTTCGTCGAGATTTGGTGTAATCAAGCTGGCGAGCGGGAACAATTCCTTGGCGTAAGCCTCAATGGCCGCTGGTTCGAGGAGAGGATCACCGCTTGTCGCGACGATGATCGGATCGATAACGAGCGGAATCTGCGCCGCAACCGTTCTCGCTATGTGTCTTAGTGTCTTTGCGACAGCGGAAACGATTTCCGCCGAGCAAAGCAGGCCAGTCTTGATTGCGGCAATCCGAAAATTCTTCGCGAGTACTTCAATCTGCTCGCGAACAATTCTCGCGCTGGCCGGCTCAATCCGTGAAACTTTTCCGGGAATCTCCGCGACGATGCAGGTGACGGCGGTCAATCCATAGACACCAAGCGCGGAAAAGGTTTTGAGGTCAGCCTGAATACCAGCGCCCGCGCTGCTGTCGGAACCTGCGATGCTCAGCGCAACGGGAACTGTTTGAATCCGGCGCTGGCTGTCTTTCTTTGAAGCGGCGCGTTTGCGGCGCGCCCGGGTCCGAGCCGGACTGGCCTCCTCGCGCCCTACCATTTACGCTCCGTCGTTGCCTATCGCTTCAACCGGGCAGCCTTCCATCGCTTCTTTGCAAAGTCCTTCTTCTTCCGGCGTCTCTGGTTGCTTATAGACATAGGAATGGCCACCGTCATCATTCCGCTTGAAATTGGCAGGCGCGGTTTCTCGGCACAAATCGCAATCGATGCATTGATCATCGACGTAGAATTTGCCCGGTACGTTTTCGGCGTATTTGTTCGCAAGATCGGCCATGGCTTTTTCCCAAAAAAGTGAAGTGGAACGTTAGAAAGAAACGCGCCCCACGCAATTCAATTTGCCAGTTGCCTATCTTGCACGCAACCGGCAGTTGATGTTGGCGCGTTAGATCGTTAAAGCGTTGAAACCTTGAAGCAGAAAGTTCATTATCGCTCGACTCATTTAGCGGCTTCACAGCCTGGCAATTCCGCGGTTTAACACTTCAACGTTTCAATCATCTCTGCCCATGAAAAAGGAAGCTGCCAAGAGTCTGCGAGCTTTTGCCATCGAATTGGCAGTGTATGCCGCGCTGGTGACGTGCTATTTCTTTCTGGTTCTTCATCTCCTTGGCGATTGGCTGTACCGGTTGGAAGCGCATCATCGCTACCTGTATGCCTGCGTCGCCCTTTTGCTCATCGCCGGTCAGGCCATTGCTCTGGACGCAGTGACGACGCTTTTATTTCGGTTCTGCGCGGGGCCGTTGGAAATAGCTCATGTTTTTCCCAATCTCCAACACGCACATCAATCCGATCTATCTGGTCGTTGTGGGCTTTCTGATTGGGATTTTAGGCGGCTTTTTTGGCGTGGGCGGAAGTTTCATTGCCGGTCCGGCGTTGCGCTTGATGGGAGTGGATTGGAATTACGCAGTGGGCACAGATCTCGCGCATATCGTCGGCAAATCGATCGTAGCGGCGAGACAGCATCGCACGCTGGGCAACGTCGATTTTAAACTGGGACTGTACATGGCCTTAGGAACCATCGCCGGCGCGGAAGGTGGCGCGCAGTTGATTCAGGCGCTGAAGCGTGCAGGCCACGTGAACACGGTGGTCAGCTTTGTAGCTATCGTTGTTTATTTTTCCATCGCGGTATTTATGCTTTGGGAAAGCCAAAAAACACTGAGATCAGATAAGAAGCGGTCCCGGAAGCAATCTGCGGCAAAGGGTGCACAATCAAAAGAAGATCGCTCAGCGTTCTACCCCGTCACGCAGTCTATTCAACGGCTGAAAATTTGGCCAATGATCGAGCTACCCACGTCAGGTGTAAAAATTTCACTCTGGACTATTCTCCTGGTTGCTTTTGTCGGTGGGTTCTTCAGCGGGTTTCTCGGCGGGGGCGCCGGTTACATCCGGATGCCATCGATGGTTTACGTGCTGGGAATACCTACCCATCTGGCGGTGGGAACCGACTTGTTTGAGATCGTGATTTCAGCCAGCTACGGAACGTTTACCCACGCGATTAAAGGGAACGTAGATATTCTGATCGCGCTCGTCATGCACACAGGGGCAGTCATCGGGGCGCAGATTGGTGTAGTCGCTACGCAATATTTTGCCGGACCAAAAATTCGGCTCGCTTTTGTTCCACTGCCATTGATCGGCGTGGCTATCGTCATTTATACGCTCGTGACCGGCCAAAAAATTTAGCAATGAAGATTTTGATTTGCAGCGACGGAACATCGTCAGCTGAAACAGCGATCCGCCTTGGAGGATCGTTGGCCAAACCACTCAATGCCCAGACTACAGTCCTTGGAATTGCGGAAACATCGCAGGATGAGCCCTCACTGCGCGACGCTCTCGAGAAGCAGGCGCAATCACTCCGTGGAGCCGGTATATCACCTGACATTATCGTCCAAACTGGCGATCCCGTGCGGCGAATTGTCGATCAAACCTCAAAGACCAGTTACGATTTGGTCGTCATCGGGGCTCGCTGGACTGGAGCGACCGGACATTACTGGCGCTCTGAAAAGACCTACGAAGTAATCAAGGCGATTCAGCCGCCAGTGTTGGTGGCAATCGGCGAATGCAAACACCTCAAACGTTTTTTGGTTTGCACGGGCGGAAAGGAATTCATCGAGCAAGCGGTGCAATTCACAGGCAAGCTCGCTGCTGCCGTAAATGCTTCAGTCACCTTGCTGCATGTCATGGCTGAGCCGCCTGCCATGTACGCCGACCTGGTCCGCTTGGAAGAGAACGTCGATCAGTTACTCAAATCGAAATCGGAGCTTGGGACCAACCTGCGCCGGCAAAGAAGAGAGCTCGAGCGGCTCGGTGTTTCCGCTGAAGTGCGTCTTCGGCACGGCATTGTAATCGATCAAGTTTTCGAAGAAGTGCTCGCAGGCGATTACGATTTGATCGTGACCGGCACCTCACAGGCACGCGGTCTTCTTCGCCATTACATTATGGGCGACCTGACCCGCGGCATTTTGAATCGCGCAAATTGTCCCGTTCTCGTTGCGCGTGCCGGTAAACCAACACCAACCAGAACTCTCTGGACAGCCTTCAAAGGATTACTTAGGAGACGTTGATTATAAGGGACGCGAGGACGCGCGCGGACATTCCCAAGCCTCAATCGGGGAACACCCTCTCAACACATTTCGCACGAAGTGTTGCAGAACGCGATGCCTTTCGCATCGCTTTCAAAAATCATGTGTGCCCTCGCTGAATGAAACCACCCGACCAACCAAGTTTTCGGAGCGCGCGGGTGCGGCGTTGGCTTGGGCATCTTTGGCGTGAATGGACAATCGAAAGTTGGCGCCCGGTTGTTCCCGCTTGCGCCAAACCGGAGCCTTTGAAGTGGAACGACGCCGAAGTAACGGCGGCCTGGATAGGTCATGCTACGGTGCTCATCAATTTCTTCGGCATCAAGATCCTCACCGACCCGGTGCTTTTCCCGCGTGTCGGGATTCGACTGCCAGGATTGACCATTGGTCCGAAGCGGTTGACTGCGCCAGCTCTCGAATTTCACGAATTGCCTCGGATTGACCTTATCCTTCTATCCCATGCGCACTTCGATCATTTCGATTTGCGAACGCTCCACCGCTTTAATAAAGATACCAGCGTAATCACTGCTCCGAATACGGCTGACTTGCTAAGATGGACACGTCTCCGAGACATCACCGAGCTTCGCTGGGGTGAAACGAAACTGCTCAACGTCGCCAGCCAAACGAAAGGCAACATCCGGATCAGAGCCTTTCAAGTGAAACACTGGGGGGCGCGAATGCAGCGCGATACCCATCGCGGTTACAATGGCTATGTAATTGAGTCCCGCAGTCGCGGGAGACGGCGCATTCTTTTCGGGGGCGACACCGCAATGACGGACACGTTCGCGAAACTAGGACACCCGATCGATCTCGCGATCATGTCAATCGGCGCGTACAACCCCTGGATTCAATCGCACTGCACACCCGAGCAGGCGGTGGAAATGGCAACCGCTGCCGGTGCGCGATTTATCATGCCGGTGCATCACCAAACGTTCCGGCTCAGTTTCGAGCCATTGCGGGAACCCATCGAACGCTTCCAAGCCGCGCTCAGTAACACGCCTGAACGCATCGCGCTGCGCGAAATTGGTGAGACTTTCGTTTTGCCGTGATCTCTTAACAATCTCGATCATGAACACGAGCATGAGTAAGAGAGGGCGCCAACCCGTGGAGTGTTATTGCCACGCCGTTGCCACGATGTAATGTTTGGCCGCGCGTGCCGACGTAGCTCAGCTGGTAGAGCAGCGGTTTCGTAAACCGCAGGTCACGGGTTCGAATCCCGTCGTCGGCTCACTTCTTTCACAGAAGCATTTCACGATTCCATGTGCGGCTTCTTTGCGACCAGTCGTTCGCTGGTTGCTGGAACTCGCGCCGCAAACCACCCGTTTCAAAATTGTTTTCGAGACAATGGTGCGCGCGCCGCGGAACGCTGCGCGTATCCGAAATTCCCGTCGTCTTTCGTGAACGCGTACACGGGAAATCGAAAATGTCGTTCGGCGTTGCGCTGCGATTTTTTTCCACTGGCTGCACGCGACCTTCGAGCATCTCGTCCGCACGTGCGTCTCGGCGTGAAACGAAGCGCAAGCCTGGCTGGCGCAGCGGAGGTGTTACATCCAGAGGCTCCAGGAAAGTAGCGCGGATGCATCGCGCCAGACGCGGCTCGAGCTGTCGCCCAGCACTACGACGATCACGTCCTTACCGGGACGCGTGCCGCTGGCGATCAAACATTTGCCTGCGGCGTCGGTATAACCAGTCTTCATTCCGTTGCAGTACGGAAGGCGCCTGAGAAGCTTGTTCGTGTTTTCAAGCTCGCGCGTGCGACCGTTAGAGAAGCGAAAAACAAGCTGCGGAAGACAAACAATCGACCGGATTGTCGGATTCGCATAAGCAGCCCGCGCAATGAGCGAGAGGTCGCGCGCGGTGGAGTACTGCCCCGGCACCGGCAAGCCATTTGGATTGACAAAGTGCGAATGCACGGCTCCGAGTTGCTGGGCGCGTCTGTTCATAACCTCCGCAAACGCTTCGATACTGCCGGCATTATCCCGGGCCAGACATCGTGCGACGTCGTTAGGGCTTTTTACCAGCAAGGCGCGCAGAAGATCGATCCGCTGATAAGTGTCGCCAGCCTTGATATTCAACTTCACCGGGTCGGCCATTGTATCTGTTGGTTGGACTGTGACCTGGCGATCAAGAAAACCGCTCTCCGCCACAACGAGCGCCGTAAGTAATTTTTGTGTGCTCGCGGCGGCCCTGAACTGATCCGCATTCTTTTCGTACAACGTTTTGCCAGTATTCGCGTCCACCACAATCACTGAAGCCGCGCTGGTCTTTGGTATTCCCTCGGGAGTGTACTCGGTCGGCGCAGGGATTGTTTCCGGTGTTTCTTTCGACTTTGCGTGCGTCCGGTGCGAGCGGGCATGAGTCGATTTCGAGGTCTTTGCTTTGCGACTCGGAGTGGGTTCAGTATCAGTATCCTCATCGGCTTTCGCTGTAACGGCCTTCGCCTTCCGAACAGACCCGGAGACCCCACTGGGGCGCACGGACTCGGAGTCAGCGGCGTCCTGGCTCCATACGCTGGCAACTGATGACAGGATGAAAACGCAAAGGAAGCAGAGCCAATTGCGCGACAATTTCATGGGTCCGGAAATTAGCGACAAAACTTTCAACGGCGCAAGCACCAGCGCGTACGTCTTTCTTGTGGCTACGATTCTCTCGCGCGCTCGATCAATTCGATCTCGTAGCCTTCCGGCGCGTCGATGAACGCGATTTTACCGCTGCCAGTTGAATGCGGCCCATCGGAGAGCGGATAACCTTTTGCTTCCGCTTCCTTCGCGAACTTTTCCAGATCGTCCACTTCAAATGCGAGGTGCGTCAGGTCGGGGCCGACCACTATCGGCCCGCTCTCGTCAAATTTACAAATCTCAATCTCCTCATCGCTGTGGGGTGCTTTTAAAAACACGAGCTGCGATCCGCGCCCGGAGGTGTGACGGCGAAGCTCCTTGAGCCCAAGCACATCTTTGTAGAAAGAAACCGTTTTCTCCAAGTCCTGTACGCGGTATCGCGTGTGCAGCAATTTCTTGACCATGGCTTATCTTATTGTTGCGGCAGATGGATTCAAACTCTCGCTCTGGACAAAGCCGTTAAAACGGCTTGATTGCGCGTGCCGCGGAGCACCGGGCTTAGCCTCGGCGTTAATGAGAGTCCACGAACTCGATTCCGTTTGTGTCATGTCGAGCGAAAGCTTGCCCTGAGCGAAGTCGAATGGGTCGAGACATCTCTTGCTGAGGTCTGAAGGTTCCAGAGATTTCTCGACTTCGCCTCCGGCTTCGCTCGAAATAACATTAGCTCAACTATGAAAAAAATCGGAATTCTTTTTGGCCAGGAACACAGCTTTCCGCCGGCGTTTGTCGAGCGGGTGAATCAGAAAACCGGCGGCAAAGACATCGTCGCAGAATTTGTAAAGATCGACAAGGTGATCCAGGGCGAGCCATGCGGTTACGACGTCGTGATCGATCGCATCTCGCAGGACGTTCCGTTTTATCGGGCCTGGCTCAAAAATGCAGCGCTGACCGGCACGGCGGTCGTGAATAATCCTTTCTGGTGGAGCGCCGACGAAAAATTCTTCAACAACGCGCTGGCGACCAAGATCGGCGTGGCGGTTCCGAGGACGGTGTTGCTCCCATCGAATCAACCGCCGCCGGACACGAACGACAAATCATTTCGCAATCTCGAATACCCGCTTAATTGGGAAGCGATTTTCGCTTACGTCGGCTGGCCGGCGTTCTTCAAACCGTTCGCAGGCGGCGGTTGGAAGAATGTCTATCGCCTGCATAACCCGGAGGAATTTTATCGCGCCTACAGCGAGACTGGCCAGCTCGTAATGATGTTGCAGGAGGAAGTGAAGTTCGACATGTACTTCCGCTGCTATTCGATTGATCAGCGCCACGTCCGGGTCATGCCCTACGAGCCGCGGCATCCGTTTCATTTGCGTTACCAAACTGAATGGGATGCGCCACGCGAGATTCTCCAGAGAGTGGAAGAAGGTGTGCTGAGGTTGAATGAGTATCTCGGTTATGATTTGAACACAGTCGAATTTGCCATTCGCGACGGCGTGCCGGTCGCGATTGACTTTTGCAATCCTGCGCCCGATTGCGAAGCGGCGTGGATCGGTCAGGGAAATTTCGAGTGGGTCGTGGAAGCAATTTCGGAAATGGCCATCCGCAAAGCGCGCGAACACATTCCCGGGCGCGACAATCTAAGTTGGGGTAAATTCCTGCAAGCCGCAGTGACGAGGCGCTCGCTCAGCGATCTGGCATAGGATCCACAATCAACTTCGCGTGTCATCCCGAGTCGCGAAGAGAATGCCAGGTCCGGCTCGGACCGAGGGGACCCCACTCAAACACATTGACCACACAGGTGAACTTGTGTGCTCCGCAAGATTGTGTGCGGTCCCTCGCTCCGCTCGGGATGACAGCGAGCTGTTTTTGACCGACATTGGCTGCTCCTCGCATGAGCGCGAAGGACCACACGTTTACTCTCGGCATCGAGGAGGAATTCGCCATCATCGATCCGGAGACGCGTGAGCTTCGGTCGCATATCCAGGAAATTCTCGAAGGCGGGAAAGTTACGCTCAAAGAGCAAATCAAGCCGGAGATGCACCAATCGGTCGTTGAGCTGGGCACTGAAATTTGCCAGTCGATTGTCGATGCGCGCGCCCATGTGATCGAATTGCGCAGCAAACTCGCGGAACTCGCCGGCCGCAGCGGACTAAAGATCGCATCGGTGGGCACGCATCCGTTTTCGCACTGGCACGATCAACTCATCACTCGAAGGCGAGCGCTATCAGGAGATCGTCAAGGACATGCAGTTGCTCGCGCGCGCCAATCTCATCTTCGGATTGCACGTCCATGTCGGAATTCCCGATCGCGAAACGGCCATCCACGTCATGAATCAAGCGCGTTATTTTCTGCCGCACATTTACGCGCTCTCGGTCAACTCACCGTTCTGGGTTGGCCAGAACACCGGATTGAAAGGTTATCGGCTCAAAGTGTTCGAGCGTTTTCCGCGCACCGGAATTCCAGACGCGTTTGAAAGTCTTTCCGAGTACGAAGATTACTGCAAACTGCTGGTCAAGACCGGCTGCGTCGATAACGCGAAGAAAATCTGGTGGGACATTCGGCTGCATCCATTTTTCGATACGCTGGAGGTGCGGGTATGCGACGCGCAATCGCGCGTGGACGACACGCTCGCCATCGCGGCGTTGATTCAGGCCGTCATCGCCAAGCTCTACAAATTGCTCCGGCAAAACATTACCTTCCGGATTTATCGCCGCCGTCTTCTCGATGAAAACCGCTGGCGCGCGTCGCGCTACGGCATCGACGGCAAACTGATCGATTTCGGCCGCGAAAGCGAAGTCGAGACGCGCAGTTTGCTAAACGAGTTGCTTGAGTTTGTCTCGACCGAAGTGGACGAACTCGGCACGCGACAGCGAAATGGCGCATATCGAACGCATCATGCGCGAAGGCACCGGCGCGGATCGACAACTGGCCGTCTGGGAACGCACGCAGGACATGAAAGCCGTCGTCGATCATATCGTCGAGGAAACGTACGAAGGTCTCGACGTATCCGGACGCGCCGCGGTGACCAGTTGATCGCGCGTCTCTTTATAACTTCAATACCGGCAAAGCAGAGGAATCGGCCCTCTGTTACCAACTGCTGTTTCTTGTTCCCGCCCGAATAGGAAGCCTTGCGACTGACCCGCGACCAGCAAGAATGCCGATCAATATGTGCGGAAACCGGTCAGCCCATGAGTTGAGGTAGCGATCAGATCGATACCACGGTCTCGTGCGAAGGTGCATATATCCAGGACCGGCGGAAATTAGGAATCAATATGAGGAGGAGCGCGGTGGTTTATTATTTCCCTGCGCCGTTTTTCTCATTACGGCGATCATCTGGTCCCGCGCGCGCTGCAGACGGCGCATCATCACTTCGCTCATCCGCTTGAACAACTCGTAGCCGAGCGCCGGGTCCTTATCGCAGTACTCGCGCAGAATTGTGCCGTAGAAAAAGATCGCCGCCGTCGGCTCGGCGGCGCGGGCTGTGAAATGCCAGGTGTGCGGCGGAAAAATCCATGACCAGCCTAACAAATCGCCTGGGCCGATGGTGTCGATCACCACCGGCGCACCCCCAATCTCTTGAGTTGATTCTAGAATAACCTTCCCAGTGTTGAGCAAATAAAAACGGTTAGCGATTTCGCCTTCGCGAAAAATCACTTCCTGGGCCCGAAAACGCGCGCGCATGGCGCAATCGGCCAGTAATCGAATATGCGATTCTGCCAGCCCAATTAGAAAGGGATGGGCAGCGACGTCTTTCTCGAGGCCCGCGCGACTTTGACTCTTCGACTCGCTCATAGGTCTGAAATTCAAAGCGACATCTGGCGATGCATTGAATCAACGCCCCGTAGCCTACAAATGAGTGATATCGAGATGCCAGTCGGTCCCGTCTGTAATGTGAATGTCGCCGTTCGGCCGGTGTGTGTAGGTGATATGGTCAATCTTCACGCTGGAAGGAAGCACATTGACGATGACAGCATCATCGAGCGCCACTACGCGCGTGCGGAGCTGTTCGCGCCGGACAAATTGGCTGTGCGTTGAATCCATGGCAAAAAGGTAGCCTTTCACACGAATAAGATTGCTTTCGTGGCCTTCCACTGTCCCGACAAAATGACGCTGCGCGTCCCCTTGGAAGAGCTGTCGATGAATGATGTGAACGTATTCCCCAGTATTGATGACCATAGTGGAAATTAGCCAGAGTCTCTGAAGCTTTAATTAATGACTATGCATTTTTACGTCAAATGTTCCGCCGGCGGCTTGCTCGTCGCACAGGGCGAAGCTGTAGCAGTGTAATAAGCGAGAGCGACGCAGAGAAGCGAGCCTAGCAAAGAGCAATAGCGCGTAAAGCCATTCGGAATGTTGGCCGACCCAGTCGCTCTCGCCGGACTGCGATTTTCAATGCAAGATCGACATCGCGACCCGAGTAGTCCGTCCCATAAATCCATTTCGCGATGCGCAGGTTCGAATCGAGAAAGATCAAAAGGTTTGGATGCGACGAATTCTGTTCCGGCTTTGCCATACTGAAAGCCGATCGACTCCAGCAGCGCGTCGATGTCCGGTTGGGAGGCCGTTCCGACCGACCAGCCCAGCGGAATGTTTTCGCGCGTGCGATACCTGGCCAAGGTTGATGGAGTCTCAGCGCTATCGAATGAGAACAAGAGCACGCGAAATTGTCGGGGATCGGCAGAAGAATCAGCCAGCGCCTTTTTCAATTGATCGACATTGGCGATACACGCCGTCCGGCAGCGCGTGTAAATGGGTAACAGAACGACGGGGAAACCGGCAAATTCCGACAATCGACGGACGTGACCGGCGTCATCGGTCCACTTGATCTGCGCGATTGGCCGTCCGCGCTGTGGTGAAACCTCTTGGACAGTCGCGGCGAAGGAATTCGTCGAGACAAAAGCGGCAAAAATGACAGGCAAGAAAAATTTCATTACAACGAAGTCACCGATTTGTTGCGCCGCTAATCGGTCGTGGATTGTCCTGTGAATACGGCGGTGCGCCGGGGAAATTGCTTCGGATCGTTTGCGTGATTGGAGGTGCATAAGCGATCACGAGCAAGAGCGCGGCGCCCACCAGCCACGGCGTGAAAGTTTGTACCGCAGGAACGCGCTCGTCGTGATACGGCTCGGAAACAATCAGCTCCAGCGCGGCTTGTTTGACCGGCTTCCTGAAAAGCGTGGCAAAGAAAACAATGAAAAACATCAGCGCTGCGATCGTCATGATAGTTCCGCCGATGCTGCCAAGCATTTTGGCATAGACCCAATCGGGGTGGTACAGATGCGATCCCGGATCGGTGTAACTCAAGCCCATGTTCGTGCGACGCGGCTCGCCACCGGCGCCGCCGATGAACAGCCCGGTGGAAAAAATCATGATTCCGAGCGTCCAGATGTATGGCACCCAAATATTCCACGTCGGCAACCTGACCTTTTTGCCCGTAAGTTCCGCGACCAGAAACAAACTCATGCCGATGTAGGAAAGAAAAACTGGACCGGCGATTGTTTGGTGAAAATGCGCGGGCAACCAGGACGTGTTGTGGACGACAGTATCGAGGTTGTAGGAGGCGTTGATGACGCCGGTCACTCCGCCAAAAATGAAAATGACTAATCCCGCGAACAGGTAGGAAAAGAGCCAGCGATCTTTGTCGAAGTAAGGGAGCTTGGTCCACCATCCCATTAGTCCGCGGCCGCCCCGCTCGCGCCCGCCATGTTCCAGGGACGCGGCGATGGTGAAGGCCGTGAGAAAACTGGGAACCGCCACCAGCATCGTAAAAAATGCGTGCACGAATTTCCATGTGCTGCTGATTCCCGGTTCGGTGAATTGGTGATGGATCCCGACGGGCGCCGAGTAAAGCACCAGCCAGAGAAAAGTCAGGCGCCCGGCAAAATCTGAAAAAAGTTTTCCGCCGGCAAGCTTTGGCAGCATCGTGTAATACATGACGTAGGCCGGAAGCAGCCAGAAATAGACGAGCGGATGACCGAAGAACCAAAATAGCATCCGTGCCAGCGGCACATTCACAGTGGCGACCCAGCCCATCGACCACGGGATAAGCAAGAAGATGAGTTCGATCGCTGCCGGCGTGGTTGCGATCAGCCAGACAATGAACGTTGCGAAAATGCCGACAACAGCGAGTGGCACTTTTTCACCCGGATGATCGCGCTTCCAGGCAAAGTAAGGCGGCAACCAATTGAAGAACGCTATCCATGAGCCGACGACAAGTAACACCACCCCGATGTAAAAAGCCGGATGCGCGCGCAACGGCGGATAAAATGTGTAAAGAACTGTCGCTTTCCCCGAGAGAATTGCCGCTGCCGCGAGCAGCGTTCCAACCATCATCAGCGCGAACGAGAGCCACGCCACCTTCATGTTGAGCGGCCGGCCGAGATAGTAACGGATGACAGCGTAACCGAAAGCGACTGCGAAAAAGGTCGTGAATACAATTGCATTCACGACACCATGCAGCGTTAGACCCTGGAAATAGCTCAGCCCAAGAAATTGCGAACTGCGAATCATTCCGGCGCGGTAAAGCACCTGCATCAAGCCGTGATAAATTCCCAGGATCAACAGCACCATCGGGAAGATGATCTCGATCAGGATCATTCTTCGCAGGCCAGGTTCGATGTCGATTTTGCGTTCGCTCGGTTCCATCGGCTACCTATTTCAGCGTCTGTATATACTCGATGATTTCCTCCATCTCCTCCCGGGTCAGATCGGTCTTGGGCATTTCCTGCTCAAACCTCCCGGCTACGATCTTCGCGTCGGGGTGCAGGATTTTTTCACGAATAAAAGCGTCATTGACGGCAACCGTTGAGCCGTCCCTCAACTTTTCGGTTCGGCCGTACAAGCCCTTAAACGTCGGCCCAATGCCTGGCTGGCCGTCAATCGAATGGCACGTTATACACAGGTTTGCATCGAGAAGTTTGTAACCTGGATGCGTAGGCTCGGGCGCAGGCGGCGGACTAGGCTTTGCAGTAAAGGTCGCCATGTCCACCACGTGTAATTCGGCAGCCATGCGGTCGTGGCCGGTGCCGCAAAATTCGTGACAAAGCAGCTGATAAACGCGCGGCTTGTCGAATTTTACGCGCGCATAATTCACCACGCCGGGCACGGCCATCAGGTTCAGATTTGTGCCCAGCAAAATCAAACCGTGTGTCACATCAGCCGCGCTCAGATAGATGTCCACTGTTGATCCTGCCGGCACGGTGACATCCTCCGGCTCGAACTTCCACATTCGCGCGACGTAATGCAGCTCGTAATGCGTCGGCGAATGAGTGATAAGTTCGCCTTTCTGGAACGGCTTGATGTCGGTGAGACAGGTTGGCAGACCGACGTGAAAAAGATTGATTGCCAACGCGGAGAGTCCTAGCAGCACCACCGCAAATGCCAGCGAGATCCAAATGATTCGCTTTTCCAGTTGCGTAACGCTCAGCATGTTCATGCTCGCGCAATCATGATCCAGTAAATGACCAGCCAAAGCGCGGCGTAAAACAGAATTAGAAGCGCGAAAAAGAAAATCGCGCCGCTGGGAAAAAACGTTCCCGTTTTCTGGTTCGCCTGGCGCCATCACATAGGAATCGCAGCCGTCACGCCTTTCATCCCGCGAGCCGATATTGACAACTCTGGGTGAATAACCAAAGCGAAAAATGCGACCGATTCTAGTTTGATTACCGGACGTGCACGAACAGATACGTTGCGCAAATCAGCAGCAGCGGGGCCGAATAAGTACCCGGCATCAATCTCCTCATATAAATCGACGCAGCGATGTGTTGCAGACCGTTAACCATCATAAACGCAGCGAAGAAATAGGCTAACGGAGCCAGGCTCTTTGCGGCTGCAAAGGCAAGGGGAGAAAGTGCGAACAGGAAAATGGCCGCCAGGATAAGGCCGCTCAGCCAAACTTTGAAACTAAAGGTCGGCAGCGCAAGAAACCTCCACCGCTGACGAAGTGCTTTGACTGTTGAATTGTAAACAGAGAGAAAGTCGGTCAGCGCTTCATCAACGACATGGATGCCCAGCGCCGCACAAAGGGCCACCCACGCCCAACCATAAGCTTGGTCATTAGCCCCGTTCAACACGGCAAATTAGTGGCTCCTTTGCTCAGATTCCCAACGGCTAGTTTCCGCTACGACGCGTTTCATCGCTAACGCGAACTGCTCAGGCTCTTCGAAAAAGACAAAATGCGCGGAATGCTCAAACCAGACCATTCTCTTAATCGGCGCGGCGAGATTATCGAAGAGGCGAACAGTACAAATGGTTGGATCGGTGTAATCGAATCGGCCGCTAAAAAAGTAAACCGGAATGCGAATGGTTGAGACATTGTCCAGGATCGATCCGTTGATCGCATCATAGCGCAAGTGGCTGGCGGTAAACTGCACGCCCTTCTTTACGTTCATGATATCGCGGAAGGTGTACTCCGGCGAACGGATACCACTCCATAACAGCGGCCACCAGTTGTGCGCGGATAGATCTCGGCACCGTATTTGAACAACCATTTCTCCCGATCGAGCGCTTTCTTGCCAGTGAGCTCATCCATCGCGTCACGGTCATGTGCCTTTGAGGCCACGGTTAGGAGCCATTCATCTTGAAGTTGTCGATTCTGATCCTCCGAACACGCCAACTGACCGACGCCAACATAAGCGTGAAGCCGTTCCGGCACGCGCTGTGCCACAAGAATTCCGAGGTACGTGCCATAGGAAAAGCCGACGAGATAAATCTTCTCCTGGTGAAATCGCGAGCGAAGCTGATCGATCAGCTCAATTGTATCGTTAATTTCCTGAATGACGCTGGGATTCGGTGGAGACACGCCAGCTGCGTAGGATTTGCCGGCGCCGCGGCGATCCCATTGGACGACAACAAAATTGCGCTCGAGCTCCCGCTGAAAATCATGCGCGAGGTACATTGTGGGCATTCCCGGCCCGCCATGGAGAAACAGGAGAATTGGATTGTGTTTCTCCTTGCCGCGAATCAGAATCGTACTGCCGTCGACCGCCGAGCGAGAATTGCTCGAGCGATGTTACAGATTCCAGCGAGTTGTATTTTGGAGTGTAACCGCGCCGAATTGGAACTACCGAGAGAATACTCAACAACGCGAGAAGAAAAAGTCCCGCCGCGATAGTGAACGCGATTCGCGATCGGTCTTGCATTACCGAGTCGCGATATTCGTTCCGGCGTGGAGTGCCAAGCCTTGATTGCGTTTTCCCGGGCGAATTTTGCCGTTGTCGCTGAGCGAGGTCGGTCTCTTTTTCGAGAAAGTGTCGGCCATGCCGGCTGAGCTAGGCTGGCACCTTAACCTCTAGCGTGACGCATGCGCTACCCCTTCTCCATCTGACGGAGTTTCAAATAAACGGCGAGCATCAAATGCCCGACAACACAAAAGCGAAAAGATCGCAAACGCGCTACTTTTCGAGCTGCCTGAGTTTCAAGTAAATGGCGACCATCAGGAGTCCGATCAAGCCGATGCTCACAGCCAGACCGATCTGACGGTATTTGTATTCCTCGCGGGCTTTGCTGACCAGCGCGTCGGCACGTTGAACGGCCTGTTCACCAGGCATGGTCACTTGCTGAAAAGTACTTCGACTGAACGAATGCACGTACGTCCGCGACTTTTTCAACGCATCTCCGAGCTCGGTTAATTCGTTGTTGATCGGGTCCACATCCAGGCCTCTGGCTGCGACCTTTTCCGAGGCCGCAATCAATCTTGTGCGCGCCTGATCCATTCGAGTGACCGTGCCGTGAAAATAATCTGCGGTCTTGATGCAGTCGGGATTATCCCTGGCGTATTGGCGGTGGCAATCGCCGCATAACTGGCCGGGTCCCGTCGCCAGCATGGAATCATGCGTTTTGGCAATGGCATGATTATTATGGCACTGGCCGCATTCGGGCCAGTTATGTTGATCGAATGCGTGTTTGTGTTTGCTGCCGTCGAACAAACTTGCGTTGGCTGAGTGGCAAAGACTACAACTCTGACTCACCTGTGCGACGCCCGGCGGACTGGCGGCGTGGTTACCGTGGCAAGTGTTGCACGCTGGTGCGCCCAGATCGCCGCGCACGAGCAGGGCGTGGCCATGCACGCTGGTGCGATACTCAGCAAGCTGCGTCGTCGGAAGCGGCGACCCGTCCGCGCGCATGAACCCGGCCATGATTTTGGGATCGGCGTGACACGCGCCGCACGTTTCCGGCACGCGCTGCGCGTACACTTTCGACAGTGGATCTTTGGCCGGGCGAATGCCGTGAACACCATGACAACTCACGCACGACGGCGCACGGTCGTCGTGTTTCTCAAGCAATGTCCGGCCATGCGGGCTATCCTTGAACTTCGCCAACTGATCGGTCGGCAGCGAAGGATTGAACTCATGCATCTTGGCTGGATCGGAATGGCAACGCGCGCAAAATTGAACGACCCATGCCCGATTTTTTTGGCGATCTTTCTCCGGCCATTCCTTGACGAAATCATGGCCGAGGTCGGCGGTAGGATCACCGCCGTGGCAGCCCGCGCACGAAACTCCACGGCGAAAATGAACGTCCTCCACCACTTCCTTCAGATTCATGTGCGAAACTGGCGTCGTCGCGGCCGGTGCGATTGTGAGAAGCGTATCGGCAGATTGATTTGCTGAATCGCTGTGGCAGAGCACGCAATTGTTTTGGAGAAGCAACTCCATCTTTTGTGGGCGCAAGTCGCAACGACAACAGCATCGGCCAAATGCTCCGGTCGCGTGATGGTTTCTTTTTGCGCCGCCTGGGTGAGTAGTTCCTTCAGATTATCGTTGAGACCGTCGAAATAGGCGTGCTCCTCTGGAGTGATAATCGGTTGGCCCTGCTCATTTTTCGCGGCAAGCATCGCGGCCAGCTTCGAAGTTGCTCCGGCGGAAGTTTGCTCTGCTGCAAAACTGCCAGCGGCAATCAAGAACACGCTAAGGGCAATTGCGATCGTTCTCACCTTGCCTCACTCGAATCAGCTCGCGAACTCGTCATGCGTAAAATTGCAATTGCGATACCCGCAACCAGGACTGAGATCAGTCCCGCAAGCAGATATGAAACACCAGCCAAGCCATGCAGCATCACTTGCAACAGAGCCGCCCCAGTCAGGACGAACCAGCGATGTTCGAAGCGCCAATATCGAACAACAATGACGACCGCGCCAGCGGCCAAAGTCCACCATGCGCAAACTCGTGCGACGTTATGGATCGCAGCCAATTCATTGCTTGCTCCGCGCGCTCCAATGTCCCAGCCGGCCAGGGTGAGAAAAGTCAAAAACAAAATCGCAGCCCAACCGAGGTCGCTAAAAGCCGGCGACGGCTTGTCGTGATAGGCGCGCTGGTCGAGCCAGGGTATAATGGCCCAAATGCCGAATAACAACCCTATCAACAACAAGCAGACTTGCGGACCTTCCAAACCAAAGAGGTGCGGCGGAAATTCTTTTAATAATTGATATTCCCATAGGAAATACCATTCCGGTTTTATTCCGGGATACGCCGGGGCGAGCGGATCTGCTTTCTCGCCCAGTTCCCAATCCATCCCCGGAATGCCTGGCCCGTATGGGAGAAAAACCGCCAGTGCCGCCAACGCCATCAAACAGGCCAGCCACAACAACACGTCGCGCAGGGCAAAGCTTGGAAAAAACTTCATACCCCGTGGGGCAACTTTTTCGCCGAGGGGCGGCGCCATTCCCTGGCGTTGAATCAAAAGTAAATGGAGCCCGATCAAACCGACGAACGCCAATGGCAAAATCACCACGTGCGCAGCGAAAAATCGATAGAGCGTGTTGATGGTGACGTCCTGTCCGCCGCGCAACACCTGCAACAGCCAGTTGCCTAACAATGGCACCGACTTGCACGATGTTTGTGCCGACCGTTGTTGCGAAATACGCCAGCTTATTCCACGGCAGTAGATATCCGGAGAAACCGAACCCCATCGTCAGCAGAAACAACAGATATCCGGAAACCCAGGTCACCTCGCGCGGCGGCCGGTACAGCTTTCAACATCATCGTGCTAAACATGTGCAGCACGAGCGAAATGATCATCAGGTGTGCACTCCAACTGTGCACTGACCGAATCAGCCAGCCGAAGGGGACCTTGGTGGTTAGAAAGCGAATGCTTTCGTAAGCGGTCGCTTCACCTGGTTGGTAGTACATCAGCAGAAGCACGCCGGTAATGACCTGGACAATGAAAAAGAACATCGTGATCCCGCCCAGGTAGTACCAACCCATCCAATGCGATCCCAACGGCACTTCCTTGTGACGCAGGAATTCGAACAACGGCGTGAGTTGATAACGCCGGTCGAACCAGCCGCGCAGGCCTCGAGTTTTGGCTGTTACATTTTCGTCAGAATTCATCGCAGAGGAGCGCGGCGCATTCGAACCCCTCACCTTCATCCTCTCCCCTATGAGGGGCGAGGAGATCCCAACGCGGAAAAATGAAACGCGAACTGCGACGCGCTACCCGCTGCGCAGATTTATCGCCTCTCCCCTCCAAGGGGAGAGGGTTAGGGTGAGGGATCAAAGTTTCCACGAGAGTTGCTCGCGCGAGTTATGAAGTCTCAGGCTCTTTCTTCAGAAATGACGATTCCACCGTCGGGTTGACGTTGAGCGAGGTATTTGGGCAACGGTTGCGGCGGCGGCCCCGACAACACGCGCCCGTTAAGATCGAAGCGCCCATCATGACACGGGCACCAAATTACGGATTGGCCTGGCAAAAACGTAACGGTGCATCCTTCGTGCGTGCACTTCGCGCTGAACGCGTGCAGTTGATCGGCGGCTTGCAAAACTATTACGCGTTGCCCGCTCACCGGAACGATAACAAATTTGTTCTGCTCCAGTTTGGACGCTTCATCGCGAGTCAAACGCGTCGGCCCCGTAGGTCCCGTCTGCGGCAGCGGCTTGAGGTAACGAATAATTGGGTAGGCGATACTGATCAGCCAGCCGAGCAGGCTCGCGCCCAAAAGAAGATCGAGAAAATGGCGGCGCGACGTTATTGAACTGGGAGCTTCTCCCACGCCTTCGTTCATTTTCGATCTTCTATTCGCCGCACAAACTTATTTCAAGTCTTTACTTCGGCGCGCCAACGGCCCGGCTTGGCGGGAACAAGAGGTCAAGAGCGAGCAGATTGCTGTGACGACAAGTATCTGTGAATGCCTGCGGCGGCTTTGCGGCTGTCGCGCACGGCGCGCACAACCAAATCCGGGCCGCGCACAAGATCTCCGCCCGCGAACACGCCAGCCACGCTGGTCATTTGGTACTCATCGGCAACCACGCCGCCCCATTTGTTGACGGTGATATTGTCCGAATTTCCAGCGGCGAAAATCGGGACCGGATCAAACCCATAGGCAATCAGCACGACATCGACTGGCACACTGAATTCGGAGCCCGGAATTGTGCGCGGTTTGCGGCGACCTTTCGCGTCCGGTTCGCCCAATTCCATCCGCACACAGCGCGCTTCGGTCACGTCGTCATCGCTGTTCCCTGACAACGAAACCGCATTGGTTAGAAACATAAACCGCGCACCTTCCTCGACCGCGTTTAAGTACTCGCGCCGGCTGCCGGGCATGTTGTCGAGATCGCGTCGATAAATGCAGATCGCTTCTCGCGCGCCGGAGCGAATCGCCGTGCGCAAACAATCCATTGCTGTGTCGCCGCCTCCCAACACCGCGACGCGTTTTCCGCGCACGTCGATTGTGGGTCCGTCCGGCGTTGGGAGATTCTTCTGAATCAGAAACGGCAGCGCGTGAAATACTCCATTCAAGTCGGCGCCAGGAATATCGAGCTCCTTTGGTTTCTGGGCACCGATCGCGAGATAGATGGCATCGAATTTTTCTCGCAAGACCGACAATGGGATATCGCGACCAACGGTGACTCCGCATCGAACAGTCACACCGCGCCGGCGCAACAGATCAAAGCGCCGCTCCACGATGTTTTTCTCAAGTTTGAATGACGGAATGCCGTTGACGAGCAGACCGCCGGCACGGCTTTGCGATTCAAAAATGGTGACAGCGTAGCCCAGCTTCGCCAATTCATCCGCGCACGCCATTCCGCCGGGACCGCTGCCAACAACGGCGACCTTACGCCCGTTCGACGGAGCTACTCCTGCGTCAAGCGTCTCATGCGCAAACGCGTATTCGTTGATGAACTTTTCCACCGCTCCAATGGAGACTGGGGCCGAGCGTGCGTTGAGGATGCACGCCCCTTCGCACAACCGGTCCTGCGGGCAAATGCGGCTGCAAATTTCAGGCATGTTGCTGGTCGAACGAGACAGTGCCGCCGCTTCGAGAAAACGACCGTCGGCAGTGAGTGCGAGCCATTCTGGAATCCGATTCGCGAGCGGGCACCCGTTTTTGACGCAGGGCGGGTCCGGGCAATTGATGCAGCGACTCGCCTGCGCGCGCGCGGTGGTTTCATCGAACAAACCGTAGATCTCATCAAAGTCGCAGATGCGTTCGCTGACAGCGCGTTTTGGCGGAGACTCACGCGTGATGTAGCGCCAGTTGTGCTTTGCTGGCCAACTCGCAATTGCTGCTTGCATCGAACTCATGATCGCACCAGCGAAGACAGCGCCTACGCAAGCCTTGGCAAACGCTGTGCATTTATTGGCCGCCCGCCTGCGCCGAAACTCAGTTTTCCTGCCCGGCGTTTAACCAGCAGACGGAGCGGGCGAGATTCGCGGACTCCCGCCGCGAGACGAAGCACTCGCCATGCGGAAGCTTCGCCACCTTTCAAGTGGCATTGCCGCAATTGCCATCAGCGCCAGTTGGCTAATGATGAATCCGACCAGCCAGGGGAAAGCCTTTTGCATGAAGCCGTAGGAATGCAGGCCGACACCGAGCATGTTGACGCCGAACCAGGAAAAACTGGTGACCACATTGCCAAAAATCGCCATGATCATCAGGCCACGTTGTCGGATAAATCCGCCCCAGCGCGCATGCAAAATAATTGCGCACCACAGGACGATCAGTACCGCGCCATTTTCTTTCGGGTCCCAGCCCCAGAAACGTCCCCACGATTGATCGGCCCAGATTCCGCCGAGCACCGTGCCGACAAAACTGAACAGCGTGGCAAAACAAACCACTCCGTAAGTCATGCGCGCGAGCGAATCGGCAGTTTGCTTTTTCAACGAGCGCGTGAACACGCCACGCACGATGTAGATGATTGCGAGCATCCCGGCGAGAAACATCGCTGAGTAACCGGTCGTGATCGCGACCACGTGCGTCGCGAGCCAAATGTTCGTGTCGAGCACCGCCTGCAACATTTCGAGCGTGTCGCCGCTGCCTGCGAGATGATGCGCAATGATCAACGTGACAAAGCCAATCGCTCCCGCACACGCGGCGCCGATTCCGTCTCTGAAAATCCGCTCGAGTATGAGTGAGACGATCACGGCGCCCCAGCCGATGAAAATCGCGGAGGAGTACAGATTGGTGACCGGCGGACGCTCTTGGAGATACATCCGCGAAACCAAGCCGAAGGTATGAATCGCAAGCGCGAGCAGCAAAATGTAAAATGCCGAACGGTTGAGCGGCCGGCTCCACCCGAGCCACGATCCGCACGCCAATAAAAAAGCGAGGACGTAAAGTGCCATTGCTTGGCTAAACGGCTGGAGACGATTGAACAGGAACTCGAACGAAGCACGCTTCGTCGCGTTCGGCTGCTCTTTGGCGAACCAATCGGCTAGAATGTCGACATGTTGATTAAAGACCAGGTGATCATCGGCACGATACGCTTCCCCGATGTTGGCATATTCCTTTACGACCGGATGAATTTCACCGGTGCCGACCGAGTGAAGCAAGCTGTCGCCAATTGAGCGCCATTGGTCGTTTTGATCACTCGGGGGAACCGTGAGGATGTATGCCATCTCCGACAACTTTTCGTAGCGCTGAATCAACTCGGCCACATCATTGAGCTTCGCCTTATCGAAAGTCTCGCCGTTCTCGCGTTCGCGCGCCGCTTTCGCTGCGCCCGGGACACTGCTTTCGAAGCTCTGCAGCTCGCGCAGCAAAATTTTGCGTGCCCTCTGGCTGGATGCTGTTCTTTAAGCGTTGATACAGCGCCAGCCCGTTGCGTAGATTCAGAATCGCGCTTTGATAGGCCGAGCGCTGGACCGCTTCAAGTTTATCCGATTGGGCGCCCTGTTCATCAATCTGTCGAAGGAAGGGCATAAACTCAGCGAAGGTAAAATATTTCCGGTCGCTTTGTTCCCAGCCGAATAAGCCGAGCACCTCGGCATTTTGCACGACGAAAACCGGATATTGATCGGCAACGGGAGCATTGAACAGAACGTCGGTGAGCCAGTGCATGGCGCTTCCCGCGCTTGCGGGACCGCCTTCGAGGTGCAGTTCCTGTTTGCCGTGAATGATCAACAGCGAGTTTCGCGCGACGGTGTCCAGCGGTTTTACCCGGCCGCCGACGAGGACCGGAATTCTCCCGAACGTTGTAAAATCAATATTGCCCTTTGCAGTCTTGGGCGGCAGCCAATTGACCGCGATCGACCCGGCAGCAACCGCAAAAATAATCCAGGGCAAAAACCGTTTCATGCCATTGCGTTCCGTCGTTGTCGCGAAAATCCGACGAGATGAAAACCGAATTGCACAAGCAGACCTGCAGCAACGATCACGCACGCAACATAAGGCGCGATGAAGCTCGGGTTGTGCACGACCTGCAGAATCGTCGCTGAATCGTCCTTCTGAAATCCGGCCTGATAAAATGTCTCGCCCCGGTAACGCAGCGGATGGTTCATGTAAATTAAGACGTCGCGGTTCACCGATCGCTCGGAATCAATCAACGTGACGCGGCTCGAAAAATTCTTTGGAATTTCGGTGCCGGCGTACTTTTCATGCGTGAACTTTTGCAACGTGACGCTGTAAGGTTTGTAGTAGCGCGACGGGCGCAGCGTGATCATCCATGTGCGGCCGCCGCAGGAAAATGTCTGGGGCGCGCCGAGCGCATCCGAGACCAGCCAAGTGCCTAACGAACCACCATCCTTCGGCAGAATTTCGATGGCTGCGCTCGGGACATCGCGTTCATCAACACCGGTCGCGCGCGGAGCCGGCTCGACCGCGATCATCGCGCCCGGCCCTTGATTCGCGATCGGTCGCGCGCCGTCTCCCGCTTCACTCAACATTTTCAGGCGGGAATTCTGATAAAAATTCCTGACGACAATCCGGAAAGGCAAACTCCAATGATCAATCGTGTGGTTACGTCGCAGCACGCTGTCCGGAATCGCGGTCACCTGATCAAGATCGCTGTCGCTCGTGTCAATCACAGCCAGTTCCATGCGGCGCATGTCCTCGGAATAATTTTTCGTGTCACCGCCGGCGAGCCGCATATGGCTCTCCACCGCGAAAAGATCCGTAAAGAGTCCGCCCGCGAGCATGATAATAAGACCGACGTGGGTGAGATGAATGCCCAGCTTTCGCCAGGTCCAGCGGAAACGTTTTGCATGCGCAGCGATAAGATTAACCAGCAGCACCGCGCCGATGAGATGGCCACCAGGAAAAATCGGGATCTGGAAGCCACGTCCTTCCGGCGGCCACCACACAAACATGCTTTGGAAATAACGCTGCTGCGCTTCATGGATCCCGAGATGCACCTGCGCAATCGTGCCCGCGAAAATCAGCGCCATGCCCGCCGCCAGACAGACGATCGTCAGCTTTAGCGACGTGATGAGATCAACAATTTTGCGCAACATGTTCCTAAAATCGGTACTGACTCGATGAACTTTACGAAGTTCGGTTTTTCTTTTTCAACTGCGGCATCGGGGCCCGTCGCTTTGAAGAACCAGACACGCCCGTCGCGGCGCGTCCACGCTGCGATAGTCCGAGTTTTGGCGCCAGCGATGTCGGTTGTCGAGAAAGTTGTGTCCGCCGTTTTCAACGGAGTGACCTGCGAAGTGATGGCACTTGCGTCGATCGGCGCGAGACCAATCTGTCCGCGCCAGCGGTTGACGTTATCGGCATCGCTTCCGCCATCACCGGTGAACGTTACGATGGAAATATCGATCTTGCCGCCGTTTCCATCCGCCGCGCTGAAACTGGCGTAACGCATCGAAGATGGCGGACCTTCCATCCAGCCTTTCGGCGTCTCCCATTTGATCTGCGGCGCGCCTGCAGCGTGCGGCGGCATCGCTGCCATTTTCGGCGATTGGGTTTCGGTCTGGGCGTTGCAAACCGCAGCGACCCATTTGATGAAGTCGCCTTTCTGCGCCTCGGTGAGATCGGCGTTGCCACGCATTTTGAAAAAGAGCGTCGAGCCACCGGTGGTCACCATCGCAGCAATGATTCTGCCGTCTTTTGCTGGATCGGCGTTTTCCGGGAGTCCAGCAAGATCGACAATGGTCGCATCACCTAACGAGGTGAGCAGTCGCTGCTCAATGTCACCGAGCTTTTCTTCGGTAATTGGCGGTTGACCAAGCTGGTCAAGCCAACGGTTGACATTATCGAGAACATTTCCGGCGGCTGCGCCCAGGCTCACAAATGAAATGTCCGCAATCGCGCCGTTGTCGCCTTTGACGAGAAAACTCGCCTGTCGCATTTGCGAGAGGGGTTGCGGTTCCCAATTCGGAGGAGTTGTTACCGCCGTTTCGGCTGTCGGCGCGAGACCGCCCGGCATTCGAGGCGCGGCCGTGTTCGTCGGCATCGCGTCTTGCTGCTGGGATGCGGATTCCTCGAGTGGCGCCTTGGAAACGCGATAAACCTTGATCTCAGAGTTCTTCTCACAACTGGACAGCAAGGTCGCGAGCAAAGCGAGAAGGTAAACTGCAAGTTGCACCATTCGCCGCCTCTCCCTTCCAAAGCACAGGGTTGGGTGAGGGTTGGATATCTTGCGAGAGATCGCGCTCGCAATCCCCTTACCTTCATCCTCTCTCCTTTGCCAAAGGAGAGAGGTGAATCTATTGCCCTGGTCTTCACAAGAAAATTATTTCTGAAGTCCGCCGGTGTGGCAATCGACGCAGGAAAACTCCGCATACGGGGCGTCGATATGGATGAAATCGTGGCCTTTGGCGTTGATTTGTTCAAGTGCTTCACCGCTACCTTGCGCGAGAATGAGATGACACGACCGGCAATCACTGGCTTTGATCGACATCTTGCCGTCGGCCGAAACGTGTTTGCCGTCGTGGCAGCGGAAGCATCCGTTCCAATTTTTGTGTCCGACAAAATCGGGATACGTGCGCCAATCAACCTTTACTTCCGGGAAAAAATTCTGCCGATAGATTGCCTGAGCTTCGGTGATGATGGGATTCGCCTGCGCGGCATCGGGATAAGCTTCGCGCAGATCATTCGCGATGCCCTGCTCCCCTTCGGCTTTGGTGGAATAGGGTTTGACCAACGCCGCGACCACTTTCGATTTCACCCACGGAGTCTTTGGATCGAGCCGGCCAGTCGATAAGGCCAGGTCAACCGCTTCGTTAGGCGTATGCAGCTTGTGCGCGGGCCGGCTGTGGCAATCCATGCAATCCATTCGCCGAATTTGATACTTCGCTGGATCGTCCTTGAAGTCCGGATCGCGATATTCCGTGGTAACGCCCTGCGGATTCGTCATTCTCACCCACGGAATCGAGAGTAGTTGGTCGTCCGTCGCGATGTATTCAATTTTATTGGCAATGTTCATGTGCCAGTGAATCCCGCCTTGCGGACCATTTGATGGATCGCCACCGCCGACGTTGAGCAGCAGGCGGACGGCGAACGGCGTGTTTTTCTCATCTGAAAGATAATGTTGATACGTGCGTTCGACGTTGCCGACGTATTTTTTGGGCCAGTGGCACTGCTCACAGATCGCTTGAGTGGGGCGCGGGTTGGCTGCGCTGATACGAATCGGGCGATCGAAATCGTTCCGCACCGTGTGATAGAGCTGTTTCACGCCGTTGACTTTCGTTTTGAAGTACGCGGCCGCGCCCGGGCCGACGTGACACGCCACGCACTCCACGCTTGCGTGCGCGGTGTGTTGAAACGCAACGAACTGCGGTTCCATCGGAAGATGGCATGTCTTGCCGCAGAACTGAACAGATTCTGTAATTTGGTACGTCTGATAACTCCCAAGAGCGGTCAGAAACAAGAATCCAACGCTCGCCGCAACGAAGAGCGTGAGAATTCTTCGGTCGCGCGCCCGTGACAAATCAATTTTGATCGCAAGTGGCTCGGCCTCTCGCACAGCACGACGCCGCGTGCGCCAGCGAATAAGCGCACCGAGGAACGTGAGAAAGATTCCGAGAATGAAGAATAGCGGCGCAACAACGTACGCAAGGATGCCGATGTAGGGATTGCGGTGGACCGCAAACAGATCAAAGGCAAAGAGCAGCAGAAAAGCGAAAAGCGCGCTGGCGGCGAGCACCATTCCAGACCAGCTAAGCCAGTTGCGAAAATTGCGCCTAAAAGGCCGGGGCTGCGCGGGAACTGGAGCGTCAGGCATCGCGGCAATTATTTACGGGCGGCGTGAAAAGTCAGGTCAAAAACCCGATACACGAGGCCGCCCATTAAGCTGGAAAGCGGCGGAGCACCGCCGCACTCCAAAAGCACTTCGTGCGAAATTTGGCGCGATTATTTTTTAAAAGAGCGAATATAGGCCACAAGCGCCTTGATGTCGGCATCGGAAAGTTTGCCTGCGAACGGTTTCATCGTCTGCTTGCCGCTTGTTTTTACGCCTTCCTTGATTGCTCTTTCCGCTTCCGCGTCGCTGAAGGCTGCCTGGACCTTGGCGTCGCGATAATCTTTGATGTTCAATTTTTTGCCCATCATGGTGCTGCCGCTGCCATCCTTGCCGTGGCAGGAGGCACAGTTTGCGTTCCAGTTCGCGCTCGCGTCCGCTCCGAACGAAATCCTGGCCGACGTGATAATGGCTGTGATTATGAAAAATGTTTCTCGTTTCATCGGATTGGTTTCTTTCTTAAGAAGGAGCGCCTGGTTACTTCTTCAATGTACGAACGTAGGCAACAAGTGCTTTGATCTCGTCGTCGGTCAACTTCCCGCCGAAAGCCTTCATCGTCGTCTTGCCGTTTTGCTTTACGCCATCTTTGATTGACTGAGTCGCTTTCGCGTCAGTGAAAGCAGCCTGAACCTTCGGATCGGTCAGGTCTTTCGCGCTCAATGTTTTTCCCATTTTTGTGTTGGCCTTGCCGTCAGGACCGTGGCATTGGGCGCAATTATTGGCCCAGTTTGTTTTTGCGTCTGCAGCGCGCACTGCCAACGGCGCCGCGATGAGAACGCTGATCGTAAGTATGATAATTGTTTTCATTGTTTAGGTTTCTGTAGTGCTTACAAAATTAGAATCGAACCTGCAGACCGGAATAGAGGGAATGCGCCCGGTAATTGTTATGACCGCCAGAGGTCACGTCTCTGTAATTAAAATAACCGTACCTCAATAGCAGGCGCATTTGCTTGTTCAGTTGGCGCGTGATAGTCGCCGAGACGGCATTTTCGGTCGCGCCCATTCCATATGGCACAGCGACGGCTGCGTTTTTATAGTAGTCGTTGGCGCAGTAAAAGTAATAATCGGCGTAGAAATCGGTCTTATCGTCGATGATGTAGCCGATGCCGCTGGTAACCGTCCAGTAGTCGTTTCTAAAGTTCACGACCGTTGGACCTGCATTGGGGACCAATTCGATGTTGTTCGCCGGTGTGTCCGTTTGATTGAGAACGTACGAGAAGTTCGCCTGCAGAAAAAAACGGGGCAGGGGATTCCAGTTCAGTGCCTCGCTGATAACGTGCTTTTTGATTTCGCCGCTTTGCAATTCTGCAAGCGTTCCAACCGGCGAACGGTTGAAGCCAGGAATGTCGCCGTCAAAGAACCACTGGCTGTCGATCGAGGTATGCACGAAGTCGTAGCGCGTAACCAGCGCTAACGAGCCCATGCGAGCTGGAAGCTTCGGCCGGAAAGTCATCCGAATATTGAAATCATCGATATTCCAATCCTGGTCGACCAATCTTGGAAAGTCTGCGGTGATAATGTCTTCGTTGTAGGACGCAATTCTGTGAAAGTACTGGCCAGCCATACTGAATCTCATTGAAGGATTCCATGTGGCGCCGATCGTGTACTTTTGGCCAAGCGCATTTGTGTTTTTATCCAGAGGCACCTCTTCGTCTATCGTCTGAAACTCATTCACGCTCCCGTAGTCCTCTTCCCACTCTCCTTGGACCCAGAACAGCCAGTCCTTGATGCCCGTGTAACGTAGCTCCAGCCTCTGGGCGAAGAGGTTGTAATCGGAATTGCGTGCGCCGTTGGCCGGTTCCCCCACTCCGTAGTGAAATCCGCCTTGGGGATTGGTAGGAGTAAACGGCGGCGTGTTCCGCACTGGTTCCTCCGCAATAAAGGTCGATTCGCTGTCGTTATTCTGATGGGTGTATCGGAAGCCACTCAAAATAGCGAGATTATCGAACGGCATCCAAAATAGGTTGGCGTTAAACAAATTCTCCTTGATCTGGGCCATTCCGGCCAAGTCAATGAAAGCATGGTCGCGGTTGCCAAGCGTCGGCACCGGTTCTCCAAACGCCTCGTCCCAATGCGTACCAAAGATGCGGGTACCGGAGAGATCGTTTGTTATCGTCGTATAGGAGTATCCAGCAGTGAACCAGAGGTTATCGGTAATTCGAGTCACAGTGATGCCATGGCCGCTGAACAGATCCACGTCATCGTTCTGCGTTTGAGTGACTTTGCGCTGCTGGCCCGGAGGGGGAACTGCTGGCGGGAGCTGCCCAGCACCACGCTCCATATTCAACGAGTAATCGTTCGTGTTGTGTTCGTAACGCATCCCGAGCAGAACGTCGGTGTTGCCGATTGTTTTCGATATCTCAAGCGAAACTATGTCGCGCTTTTCATCGATGTCGCGGAACGAGGGCACGATTTTTCGCGTGGAATTAAATGGCGGCTGCAGACCGGTCAGGTTTGTGTCGCCCCAGATAGTTGAATCTTTCTGGCCAAAGCGAAACTCGTGCTCGTACCGGATCGTTATCTCCGGCCAATTTGGCACTCGTAAACCAAGTTCAATCCAGGCGTCCCCGCGATCGATGTGCATTTCCGGAAACGCTGGCGGGAAAAACGTGCCGCCATCGTGCGGAAAGAACCCGCCGTTCCCATCATACCAACTGCGAAATTCAGTAAAACCGGCCTTGATATAACCGAGCTTAGCCTTCGATAATTGCAGCGTGATATCGTAATCGTTGGTGTCAAAAATCGCGTGGCCGTCTACGGAAAACAGGCCGTCTTTGCCCAAAGGTCCCTCAAAGTGCAGGTCCTGGATCCCGCCGTAAGCGGTATCGGCAGGGAGCCGATGCTCCTGTTCGAACTGAGCGTTGTCGCCGTTTACAATGGTGCCGCCAACACCGAGCTCGATCCAGTTTTTGTACTCAGGGGCTTCTTCTGTCGTTGTCGTCACTGCTTTGCCATCGGTGGTTTCGCCGGCGCGCAGCCCAGTGGCGGCAAAAGTTCCCGCGCAAACCAGCATCAGGAATTTGCGAGGTGGTACTTATCATAATGTTAATGTCAGTATCTAAGCAGCGGAGTCACATTAGACCCGTGCGGTTCCTCGTGGCACCCAGCCGACCAGCAGGTTCCCTGCTGCAGGAAACTGGAGTGGTCGACGTCTCCAATGAAGATTTGCCCCGGCGATCTTTGCTCTTGAAAATGACATTTCAGGCAAAGCGTGGCGTTGCGTTCGTTTAGCAGTCGCTGATTGACGGAGCCGTGCGGCGAATGGCAGACCACGCAGCCTTGCCGCACTGCCTCGTGCTCGTAAACAAATGGGCCCCGTTGCTGGGTGTGGCACTCAAAGCAAGTTTCGTTTCGGCTCAAGAACGCGAGCCCGCCGGCTTTGAGTTTCTGCTGGATATTTGTCGGCGCGCCTTTAATCGCGATGCCTTTGTGTACCTCATGACAATCGGCGCAGCTCATCTTGCCTTCGAGCACCGGATGATGATGAGGCAATGCGAACGCTGCGCGAACTTCCAAGTGACATTGGAAACAAGTCTGCGGATCTTTCCTCGGATTGATGATCGTGCGCGCCGCGCCACCGCTTTTAACGTGCAAACTTCCGGGCCCGTGGCACGATTCGCAGCCCATGTCCGTGGACTCCTTTGAAATTTCGCCGCCGCCTTTTGCGGTGCTCTTACTTACGATGACCTTTTTTGTCTGCAGTCGCGCGTGAGTGGCTGTTCGGAAATCGCGCACGATCTCTTCGTGGCAGGTCCGGCATTCTTCCGAGCCGACGAACTCCGCGCCCGGGATGCTGGGCGGCGCCAGAATTGTTCTATTTGTGGTGCTGCATGAAAGCAGAATCACGGCCAGCGCGGCTGTTCCCCCGACGCCCCAAAACACTTTTTCGCGCTTACCGTGGATCCATCGAGTTAGCCTCGAATGCCACACAGATGGAGAGTATTGGCAGAAAGAGAAAATCGTGACTACGCATTTCTTCGGCAAAAACGAATGGTTAGCAACAATTTTGGGGAGTTCAGCGGCGTTTTGCGCGCTTTAAATGAGCTGCGCGATACGCACTCGGAGACTTTCCTGACAGTTTTTTGAAAACGCGATTGAATCGCGAGAGCGATTGAAAGCCGACTGCAAATGCAGTCTCCCTGATTCGAAGATCGACATCCTGCAAGAGTCTGCACGCTTTTTCGAAGCGAGTACGCGCAACGCACTCGACAAAATTTGTGTCGCTGACCTGCGTGGAGCATTATCGAACGGTATGATCACCATTGCCAATAATGACCATGATGGATGAGAAATTTCCCCGCGGGCTGGAGTTGTTGCATAATCCGACGCTTAACAAAGGAACGGCGTTCACGGATGCTGAAAGAGAAGCGCTTGGGCTCCACGGGTTATTGCCCCCGCATGTTCAAACTGAGGAGGAGCAGCTAGAACGGGTGCTCGCGAATTTGCGACGAAAACCGGCGGCTCTTGAGCGTTATATCTTTTTAATCGCGCTTCTCGACCGAAACGAGACGCTCTTTTATCGGACCATCATCGACAACGTCGAAGAGATGTTGCCGCTGATCTACACGCCCACGGTCGGACAAGCTTGTCAGGAATTCAGTCATATTTTCCGGAGAACGCGCGGGCTCTATGTTTCGGCGACCGATCGAGGACGCGTCGCCAAAGTGCTGGAGAATTGGCCGACACCGTGACGTTCGCGTAATCGTGGTCACAGACGGCGAAAGGATTCTCGGGTTGGGCGATCTCGGCGCCAATGGGATGGGAATCCCGATCGGCAAACTCGTTTTATATACCGCGTGTGCGGGCATTCCTCCGTCGCAATGTCTTCCGGTGACAATCGATGTCGGCACAAACAACACCGCCCTGCTGGCCGATCCGCTTTATCTCGGCTTGCACCAGCGACGGATTCGCGGCGAACAATACGAGAGCCTCCTCGATGAGTTTATCATGGCAGCGACAAAGATTTTTCCGCAGGCGCTTATCCAGTTCGAGGACTTTGCGCGCGACAACTGCTTTTCGCTTGCTCACTAAATACCGCCAGCGCGTCTGCTGCTTTAACGATGATATCCAGGGGACGGCCGCGGTGGTGTTAGCCGGTTTGTATAGCGCGCTGCGCATAAGCGGCGAGACTTTGGCCGACCAGCGGCTTCTGTTTTTCGGCACAGGTGAAGCAGGAACCGGAATCGCCAACTTAGTCATTGCGGCGATGGTCGAGAACGGTTTGCCTGAAAGCGAGGCGCGCGGGCGCTGCTGGTTTGTGGATTCCAAGGGTCTGGTCGTAAACAGGCGCGATGATCTTGCAGACTATAAGCGGCCGTTTGCGCGCGACCAGGAATTCTTGTCGGACGGAGTTTCGATAATCGAAACGGTCAGGCCGACTGCCTTGATTGGCACGACCGGAAAACCTGGCGCCTTCTCGCACGCCATTCTCCAAGCCGCTGCGAAGATCAACAACAGACCAATTGTTTTCGCGCTCTCGAACCCGACGTCGGTGGCGGAATGCACGGCGGAAGAGGCTTACCGATGGACCGATGGTCGCGCCGTTTTTGCCAGCGGAAGTCCTTTTGATCCGGTCACGATTGGCGGTAAAACCTTCGCGCCCGCGCAGGGTAATAATTCTTATATCTTCCCGGGCGTTGGCCTGGGAGTGATTGCGAGCGCGAGCCGGCTGGTTAGCGACCAAATGTTTCTTGCTGCCGCGCGCGCACTCGCGGACCAAGTTTCAGCGAGCGATCTCGAGGCTGGGCGCGTCTATCCACGCTTAAATGAGATCCGGAAAGTTTCAGTATCCATAGCGGCCGCCGTTGCCAAAACAGCTCGTCTCCAAAATCTTGCTGCGCGTGAGATGCCGGAGGACCTCGATCCCTATATCAGATCGATGATGTTCGATCCGCAATACGCTAGTTATGCCTGATAGCCGCACTATTTCCGGCGCTCAGTTCCCGTTGAATCAGTCTAGCTAAAATTGACACGCAATTCAGTGGCTTAAGGTGCCCGAGCTTTTACGAATGAATTTGTGACAACTTACGCAGCTCAACGTCATCTGAACATAGGCAAGCGATGCAGCGTCCAGGTTCTTCTGCTGGCCAGCTTCTTTCAACTGCTGGGCATTACGTCGGAATTCGTTGAGGAATAGCTCGTATTCCGGCATCTGGCGCGAATACCAGTTCGTTTTATTGCTGAGTTCCACCAGCTTCTCCGCGTTGTTCGCGATGAGTCTGTAGTCCTCCAGCGTGATCCCAACTAGCACCTGCTGCGAATAAGCCACCTTTTGCCGCATAGCTTCTTTAACGCCCGATTCCTTCTCTGCCTGAGCATAGGTTGATTTAGGCCCGGCAAAGAGGAGCGCGAGAATCGATGAGGCCAGAAGAAAGCGAGAATTCATTTTTTTGATTTCGCTCGCGCCGCTAAACCTTTTGCATCACTCAACTCGCGACGCGGCTGTCCGACAAAGATTTGGCGCGGGCGCGCGATCTTTTGCTCCGGGTCGGTAATCATCTCTTGCCACTGCGCCAGCCAACCCACCGTGCGCGGAATCGCGAACATCACCGGGAACATCGCGACCGGCAAACCCATCGCCTGATAGATGATGCCCGAATAAAAATCGACGTTCGGATAGAGTTTGCGCGAGATGAAATATTCATCTTCCAGCGCGATGCGTTCGAGTTCCAGCGCGATGTCGAGCAACTGATTGCGCCCGGTCACCTCGAACACGTCCTCCGCCACGCGCTTGATGATGCGCGCGCGGGGGTCATAATTCTTGTAAACGCGATGCCCAAAGCCCATCAGTCTGCCTTCGCCGCCTTTGACGCGCTGAATGAATTCGGGAATGTCGCGCGTGTCGCCGATGTGCGAGAGCATCTTGAGCACTGCTTCATTCGCGCCGCCGTGCAGCGGACCGTAGAGCGCGGCTGCCGCGCCCGCCATCGCGCTGTACGGATCCACGCGACTCGAACCAATCGTGCGCATCGCGTTCGTGCTGCAATTCTGTTCGTGGTCGGCGTGCAGAATGAAAAGCACGTCGAGCGCGCGTTCGAGCACTGGGTTCGGCGTGTACTTGGCCTCCGTCATCTTGAACATCATGTTTAGGAAGTTGCCGGTATAGGTCAGGTCATTGTCGGGATAGACGTACGGTAAACCGCGATTGTGGCGATACGAGAACGCGGCGATCGTCGGCACTTTGGCGATGAGGCGTTTGATTTGCGCCAAGCGATTCTCGGCGTCGTTCACCTTATTCGCTTCGGGGTAAAACGTGGAGAGCGCCGCGACAGTGCTGATGAACATTCCCATCGGATGCGCGTCGTAGCGAAACGCTTGCATCAGCGTCTTGATGTTTTCGTGGACGAAGGTGTGATACGTAATGTCGTGCATCCACGCCGCCAGTTGCTCGCTATTCGGCAGCTCGCCAAACAGAGTCAAGTACGCCACTTGCAAATAGGTGCAACTCTCCGCGAGTTGTTCGATGGGATAGCCGCGATATTCCAGAATCCCTTTGTCGCCGTCGATGAAGGTGATCGCGCTTTTGGTGGACGCAGTGTTCATCAACGCGGGGTCGTAGGTCATCAGCCCGAAATCGTCCTCGTCCGTTTTGATCTTGCGCAAGTCCATTGCGCGTACGGTCCCATTCTCAATCGGCAACGTGTACGACTTGCCGGTGCGATTGTCCGTAGCCGTTAAGGTTTGTTCAGACATTTCCTTTCCCTCTCAATGAACCAGTACTGCTAGATAAAGAATTCAAGCGCAGCGCGAGCACGATTGTCGCTCTGGCAAGCGCGCCGGCAACGATCGGCCAGTTTCTCACCGGATAACGAGTGCCTCTCGAAGAGGAATTATTGTTCGTGATCGGCGGTGCCATCGGATTCGAAATCGCCATGCTGTGTAGCTCATCATATTTCCGGATGCCGGTTTAAAGCAACTATGTGCTGCCGCCATCCTCATGATCAGCATTGTGATGTTTGTCTGTTTGCCCGCCGGATGATGATTGCCAATGGGCTTTTACCTTAAATAGCATTTAAGGAGCAAGATCGGATTCAGCGGCGTTTTGCGCACGTTAAATGAGCTGCGCGATACGCACTCGGAGACTTTCCAGAAAGCTTTTTGAAAACCCGATTGAATTGCGACAGCGATTGGAACCCGACTGCAAATGCAATCTCACTGATACGAAGATCGACATCCCGCAAGAGCCCGCACGCTTTTTGAAAGCGAGTACGCGCAACGTAGTCGACAAAATTTGTGCCGGTGACCTGCTTGAACTTCTCGCTGAGATGATTCGCGCTAATGCTGGCTGCTTTCGCCACCTTCCTTAACGAAAGTTCTTCAACGCAATGGTCTTCGATGAACTTTCGCGCTTTCCAAATCTCTACCGGTTCGGCCCGATGGCCATCGCGCGCCGATTTGGGGAATGGATCTGTGACTACTCGTATCATCGTACCTATTCAGCCACAGCCCGCGTTGTCAGGCTGTTCCTCTATTGGTAATGTCTGGTCTGATCTTGGCGCGGCGCAGCCAGCGCCCGCTTCTAGCCTGAGCAAGTTTTGCAAAGGAAAACCCAATCGACGCGCAGCGCGGAATTCATTGCCGCTGTAATAAATTCCACAAAGGAGGTCGGTATGGAATACCTAATTTTAGTTGCTGTCGTATCGATGATGGCGCTGTACGCGCTAATCATCGTGGGCTGTTTGAAAACAGCCCGAATGGTAACAGCCAACCGCAAAGGAGGTGATTAAGTGAACACATTATCAACGCCACTCAGCAAAGAAGAGAAGCATGCGCATAACGAAATCGCAGCGCTGCTCAGCATTGTTCCGGGATTGGGGCACATCTACAAGGGCCACTATGGAATGGGTCTTATTTGGATGTTTCTTGGCATGCCGATTGCCATATTCGTCGGCATCATATCTATCCTTGGTACTGCAGGTCTTGGGCTACTCTTCCCAATCGGGTGCTGGGCAGCTCTTGCGTATGATGCCTACAGGAAGAAAGACAGGCGTCATCATCATCATTTGACGTCGGAAGCTGACGATGAGTCGCAGGATTAATTCGTTAAATACATTCTAGAGGGGAAGCGATTCGCTTGCCCAGCGGCAATGGAGCGGCTGCAGTTTCGTCTCGCGTCGCCGCAAAAACAACATTGGGCCCTCGAGGCGGTTCTTTTCCCGCAACGATGCCGCTGGGGCAATTTCTCTTTGAGTACCTTTACCGGCGGGGCGTTCGTCACAGTTTCGGCGTGCCGGGTGATTTCGCTTTGCCGACATTTACGTGGCTCGAGAAATCGAAAATCCGAAGCATCACCATGACCCACGAGCCCGCCGCGGGATTCGCCGCCGATGCTTATTCTCGCATTAATGGGATCGGTCTGGTCTGTGTGACCTACTGCGTAGGAGGACTCAATGTTCTGAACGCCATCGCTGGCGCGTACGCCGAAAAATCGCCGGTTGTTGTTGTGAGCGGCGCTCCCGGACGGAAAGATCGTGAAAAAGATCCGCTCCTCCATCACAAGGTCAAAACATTCGAAACCCAACGCCGCATTTACGACGAAGTCACGGTCGCGAGCAGTGTCTTGCTCGACGAGCAGCGCGCTGCTTCCGAGATTGTGCGTTGCGTGGAAGCGTGCCTGCGGTGCAAGCGTCCGGTCTACATTGAGGTTCCACACGACATTGTTGACCGCGAAATTCCAGTGAACGGCATTTCTGCATCGGCACCTGAGAAATCCGACCCACACACGCTCCGGGCGGCGCTCGATGAGACTCTTTGCCTGATTCGTGCGGCGAAGAAACCGGTTATTCTCGCCGGGGTCGAACTCGCACGTTATCGCACCGCTTCTCTGGTAGTTCGCATGGCGGAGCGGATGAACATTCCGATTGCCGCTGATCTTTTGAGCAAAAGCGCGGTCCCTGAAAACCATCCTCTTTACATTGGCGTCTATGGCGGCGCGATGAGCAGCGACGAGCACGTTCGAAAGTACGTCGAGTCCGCCGATCTGGTGCTCATGCTCGGCACTTTTATCACCGACATGAGTATGGGTTTTTACACAGCAAAGCTCGACCGCGGACGCACGGTCCTGGCGACATCGGAGCGTGTGAGTGTTCAATATCATCGCTACGATTCGATTCAGTTTCGCGATTTTCTCGAAGCGCTCGGCGCTGCAAAGGTCAAGCCAAAGCGATTTAAACATCCCAATCCTCACGCGCTGCCCAAGCCGCTGACAAACGTCGAGCGCTCGCATGCACTGACCATGGTTGATGTTTTTCGGATTCTTTCGTTGCATCTCGACGAGCGTTGCTGCGTCATTGCCGATATTGGCGACGCCATCTTCGGCGCAGTCAGCATTCGCAGCGCAAGACAAGCGCAGTTCATTGCGCCCGCATATTACATGTCGATGGGTTTCGCGGTCCCAGCGAGTATCGGCGTCGCCACCGCTGCCAAAAGGTTGCGACCCTACGTTCTCGTCGGCGACGGCGCCTTCCAAATGACCGGAGTCGAAATCTCAACCATCGTCCGCCTCGGCCTGAATCCGATCATCATTGTTCTCAACAATGATGGTTACGGCACGATGCGAAAAATCCGCGAGGGCTGTTTCAATGTCATCACCCAGTGGAACTACAGTAAGATCTGCGAACTTGTGCGCGGCGGCAAAAGTATCACCGCGTCTACAAAAGGCGGATTCGACGCTGCTCTCTCGAATGCGCAAAAGTCCGATCGCGTTTATGTGATCGAACTCAAGATCCCGCGCAGTGATGTCAGTGACCAACTCGCAAGAATCGCAGCAGAAGTGCGCAAAATGCGTGGCGGCAAAAACACCTGATTGCGCGCTCGCAGTTATTTTCGCGCTTCAGGTGTGACTTCGAGCGTCACCCGCCGGCCATCGCGCTCCACCACCATACGCGTGGGCTGGCCGATTTTCGCCGCGTCGAGCGCGTAAGTGTAATCGTAGATGTTGGTGATTTTCTGGCCGGCAAATTCCACGATGATGTCGCCACCTTTAAGCCCGCCTTTCTCCGCCGGGCTGCCGCCGCGCACGCCGCTGAGTTTCACGCCTTTTACTTCAGTCGTGTAATCGGGAATCGTGCCGAGATAAGTGCGTAGCGTCTCGCGACCGCCACCCGCCTGGCCGCTTCTTTCCACTTTGGCGAGATCGGGACGGCCCGAGCTTTGCGCAAGATCGAGAACGATGTCGCGCGTGAACTTCGTTATGCGCTCGAGATCCTTGTAATTAAGTTTATCGGCCGTGTCAGTTGGCCGGTGATAATCTTCGTGCGCGCCGCTGAAGAAATTCAAAACCGGAACATTCTTCGTGTAGAAACTGGTCACGTCGGTCGGCAGATATGGATCGTCTTGGAGCGCGAGGTTGAATCCGGCAGCGACATCTCTTTTCTCGATCAATCGTCGCCATGCATGCGATGAACCAGCCCCTTGAAGGGTGAGCTTGTTGTCGCGCATCCGGCCGACCATGTCCGCGTTTACATACGCAACAACTTTATCCAGCGGCACCGGGGGATGCTCGCAAAATGCAGCCGAGCCGATCAGCCCGATCTCTTCACCCGACCAACAGGCGAAGATGATTCCGCGCCGAAATTTTTCTGGATGTTCGGCGCCCTCCCTGGCCAGCGACGCCGCCAGTTCCATCACCCAGGCAACGCCGGACGCATTGTCGTCGGCGCCAGGATGGATTTTATTTTCTTCGCCAGCCCGATCGAGCGAACTGCTGCCGCCGTGGCCGAGATGATCGTAGTGCGCCCCAACCACAACATATTCGTCACCGCTCGATTTTTGTGGCGGCGGAAGATACGCGACGACATTAGAATCGCTTTTTTTCAAATGCTCGACGCCGCAGGCGAGCGTCGCTTTGACCTTTGGCAAAACGAAGGCGGTTTCAGCGTGAGGATTCTCGTTGTCGAGCGCGGTCTGCAACTCTTTCAAAGTCTTTCCGCTGGAGGCGAGAAGCGCGTCTGCCGTTTTTCCGTTGATTGACGCGGCGATGATGCCACTGGCCGAATTTGTGAAATCACTCGTGAGCGGAACGAGTTCTCCGGCATGCGGCGAGTTCGGCCCAGTTGCGACCAAGCACAGCTTTCGCGCCACGTTCGCGGGCGAGCATGGCTTTGTAGCGCAGTCCTGCATAACGATTGAGCTGCGCGCGCCGCGCCGGTTCCACATTCTCCGGAACGTAGCGGAGGATCAGAACGATTTTGTTCTTCACGTCCAGGCCGGCGTAAGAATCGTAGCGCCGGCCGCCATCGCCGGGCGCGACGAGACCGTATCCGGCAAATACCACTTCGCCGCTTGCTTCGCCATTCTCACTGAAAGAAAGCGGCCGGAAATCCTGATCCAGTTTGGCGCGCGAAGATCGAGAACTGCCCGTCATGATTTCAAGCCGCGTCTTTTCAGCCAGCACGCGTTCGCCGGCATTGAACTGAAACGGCATTGCAAAATTCCCGGTAAACGATTGCAGGCCGGCCTGACGAAAATAATCTGCGAGCCAGTTAGCTGTGGCCTGCGCGCCCGTGCTGCCGGTCATGCGCCCATCGCGCGCTTCATCGGCGAGCCATTCCACCTCGTGTCGCAGATCGGCTTGAGTAATCTCCGGCGAAAATGTCCCGGCGTCCCCGCTCGCTTGCGATCGTTTCGGCGCCGCTCCGAGCGCGGCGCGCGCGGTTCGTCGTTCCAATCAGCGAGAAAAAGCTGCGCTTTTCCGTCGCTCGTGCGCCCGCTAGTCCAGCAAAGTCTTTTTCCATCCGGAGAAAACACCGGCAACCCGTCGAACCCGGGCGTGAAGGTTACGCGCACCGGCTCGCGCTCACCGTTCGCATCGACGATGAACAATTCGAAATTCTCAAAACCGAATTTGTTCGACGTAAAGATGATGTACTTGCCGCTCGGGTGATAGAACGGCGCCCACGACATCGATTTGAAATCGGTGATGCGCCGCTTGTCTGAGCCGTCCGTTTTCATCGTCCAGATGTCGGCGATCATTCCGTTCTCTTCGAAATGCCGCCAAATAATCCGTTGACCATCCGGCGAGAAAAACGGGCCGCCATCGTAGCCGGGTGCATCGGTCAGACGGCGCGCTTTCGAGCCGTCCGCGTTCATGATGTAAATGTCACCAAACCACGACGGGTCTTTCTCATATCGAGCGTGCAGCTCTGGGGAAAGTTTTCGAGCGGGAACGCGGCGCGCAGCGAACAGAAAACGATTTGTTTTCCGTCCGGCGAGAACGCGTCTTCGGCGTCGTAGCCGGGCGAATGGGTGAGGTTGACAAGATCTGTCCCGTCCTGTTTTGCCGAATAAATTTCGAACGTGTCGTCGTAATCCCACGAGTAGCGGCGCTGCTTGCCACTGGCCCGAAATTCCAGCTCGGCTTTTTGTTTCACCACGGCCTGCGGATCGGCATGCGTTGAAGCGAAGAGCACGTGATCCGTGCCGGGTTGGAAAAAGCCGCAAGTGGTTTTGCCGGTGCCGGGCGAGACGCGCATTGTGTCGCCAGTGCTTCAGGTCGAGCACGTACATCTGATAAAACGGATTACCTTCTTCGCGCTCGCTCTGAAAAATCAATTTGCCGCCGTCCGGCGAAAAATATCCTTCCCCGCTGCGCCGCCCCTCGAAGATCAACTGGCGCGTATTCGTGATGAAGCGCGACTCTTGATCGGCTTCATCCGCAGCAGGCACCCGCGTGACGGACAGCGCGAGCGCGAAAACTAAAATGGCAAAACGAAAATTTTCCGGCACAAAACCTCATCGATTGTGCATTTAAACTCCCGCTGCTTCAAATCGAGGCACGCACTGTGTTGCCGTTTAGGCGCTTGCCTTCGGATAAGTCGAGAGAGAGCGCGTGTATTGTGCGCGCTCGAACGCAGTCGGATCCGGGCAGTTTTTTTGGCTCATGATGCCTTTGATTTGCTCGACCGATTCGTATTCGTGTTCTTCCATCCATTCCCGCATCTCGCGTTCGATCACGCGGATGTGATCGATCCCGCGCCGCAGCAAGACTGAGCAAAGCATCGTGACGTCGGCGCCAGCCATCAGCATTTTCAGCGCATCCACGCCGTGATGAATGCCACTAGTCGCAGCCAGGTTTGCGCCAATGCGGCCATACAAAAGTGCGATCCAGCGCATCGGCAGCCGCATCGCCATCGGCGTGCTGAGAAGCAGGTTGGGGCTGACCTCGAGCGTTTCGAGCTCGATGTCCGGTTGGTAAAAGCGGTTGAACAAAACAAGCGCATTAACGCCGTTTTGATCGAGACGTCGCGCGAACCGGGAAAGATTCGTGAAAAATGGGCTGAGCTTCATCGCCACCGGGATTTTCAACAGTGCCTTTATCGACGCGACAATCGTCAAGTAATCAGTCTCGATATCCTCAGCGGTACGATCGGGATCGGTCGGCACTGTGTAGATATTTAGTTCCAATGCATCCGCGCCTGCTTGTTCAATTTGCCGGGCGTACCGTTGCCAGCCGCCAAAGGTCGAGCCATTCAGGCTCCCGATGATTGGAATTCGCACCGCAGCTTTTGCCTTTGCGATATGATTTACATAGGCTTCCGGGTCCACCTTGAAGTCAGGCTCGTCGGAAAAATCAGATGAGCGCGTCGGACGAAAATTCGTCGCCATTCCCAGACGCTCGGCGCAAAGTGTATTTCCCGGGACGAAGTTGTTCTTCAAACAGCGAATGGAAAACGACTGCCGACGCGCCGGCGTCCTCCATTCGCTTAATGTTATCGAGATTCTCCGAAAGCGGGGACGCAGATGGGACAAGCGGCGTCCGCAATTTAAAACCGAGATAAGTAGTGGCCAATTTCATGGGATTGCCTCCAAGGTTGATTTAAATGCGTTGTCATTGGCGAAATCATAGTCGAGCTCGCGTGCGCCGATGTACCGTAGTTGTGTTTTGCTGTGCAGTTATTGCGCAGGGCTTAATGACTACGGGTAAAGCCATCGCTTTCGCCAGCCCTCCCGCGTGCGTTCGTAAACGATCCGGTGATGGCGGCGAAATGGTTTTCCCGTCCAGAATTCAATTCGCTCCGGCACGACGCGAAAACCCGACCAGAATGGTGGGCGCGGGATCTTTCCGATTCCGAATCGCAGGGCGGCTTTGGCCACTTCGGCTTCCAGCTCGAAATAGCCTTCCATCGGCTGTGATTGTTTGGACGCCCACGCGCTGATCTGGCTCAACCGCGGCCGTGTCGCAAAATATGCGTCTGCTTCTTCGTCACTTACTACTTTGGCGCGTCCGCGCACGCGGACCTGCTTGTCGAGCGGCATCCAATAAAAGCAGAGTGCTGTCCGCGGATCGCGAAGCAGTGACTGCCCTTTCGGGCTCTCCATATTTGTGAAAAAAACAAAGCCGCGTTCATCCACGCTTTTTAGCAAAAGCAATCGCGCGTCCGGATAGCCATCGGGGCCAACAGTCGCTACTGTCATCGCTGTGGGTTCCTTCAATCCGGAGGCAGCCGCTCCTTCTAACCATACTTGGAACAACGCGATCGGATCGTCGGCAGTGGACGACGCTCTCCCTTGATTGAGTTTTGAGCTGCGTCGCCACCTTTCCCCTAAACTTCCGCCGCAGGATACGTCTCGAGCGCCCGCATGTATTGGGCGCGTTCGAACGCGCTCGGGTCCGGACAATTCTTCTGGCTCATGCTGCCTTGAAGTTGCTCGACCGATTCGTATTCGTGTTCTTCCATCCATTCGCGCATCTCGCGTTCGATCACGCGAATGTGATCGATTCCGCGGCGCAACAGGATTGAGCAAAGCATTGTGACATCGGCGCCGGCCATTAACATTTTCAGCGCATCAGTCGCGCGGTGGATTCCGCTGGTCGCTGCCAGGTTCGCACCGATACGCCCGTAAAGCATCGCGATCCAGCGCATGGGCAAGCGCATCGCCATCGGTGTGCTCAACAGCACGTTGGGCGAAATCTCCAGAGTCTCCAGTTCAATGTCTGGTTGATAAAAACGATTGAACAGCACCAATGCATCGGCGCCCTCGCGGTCAGCCCGGCGGGCAAACCGCGCGAAGTTCGTGAAGAACGGGCTGAGCTTGACCGCCACCGGTATTTTCAACTGCGCTTTGATCGCCGCAAGAATGCTAAGGTAATGCGCTTCGATGTCTTCCCCGCTGATGTCCGGATCGCTCGGAATGGAATAAATGTTCAGCTCAAGCGCATCAGCGCCCGCTTCCTCGATCTGCCGGGCATAGGCCAGCCAACCGCCAAACGTTGAGCCGTTAAGGCTGCCGATAATTGGGATAGCGACCGCGGCCTTCGCCTGGGCAATGTGCTCGAGATACGCTTCCGGCCCAATCTTGAACTCGGCGCGATCAGGAAAATAGGTCAGCGATTCAGCAAAACTTTCGGTGCCCTGCTCAAGATAGTAATTCAGGTCGTGGTGGTCGCGACGAATTTGCTCTTCAAATAGCGAATGGAACACGACCGCTGCAGCGCCGGCGTCCTCCATTCGTTTAATGTTGTCGATTTTTTCCGAAAGCGGCGATGCCGACGGCACGAGCGGCGTGCGCAGCTTAAAGCCCAGGTATCTGGTCGTTAGGTTCATGGGTTTGGGGTCGGGTTGAATTTTCTCGCAGCGAGAAATTCGTAGAATGCGCGGCGGGCGTTCACGTCCCCCTGCGCCTGAGCGAACAATTCCTTCGCATCGCGCGGTTCGCTCTTTTCAAGCATCTTGAACCGCTGTTCGAGCTTGAAGTAATCAGCGACTTTGATGCGAGGCGCGGCGGAATCGAGTTGGAGCGGATTTTCGCCCAGCCGAAGCCGCTCAGGATTGTAACGGTAAAGCAGCCATTGCCCGGTATTCACTGCCGCTTTTTGGTTTTGCATGGCTGTGGTCATGTTGATGCCGTGCGCAATGCAGTGGCTGTAAGCGATGATGAGCGCCGGGCCGTCGAATGCTTCGGCTTCGAGAAACGCCTTCAACGTGTGCTCGTCTTTGGCGCCCATTGCGACCGACGCGACGTAGATCGTGCCGTATGTCATTGCCATGAGTCCGAGATCTTTTTTCGGCGCGCGTTTCCCGGCGGAGGCGAATTTTGCGACCGCAGCGCGCGGCGTCGATTTGGAACATTGCCCGCCCGTGTTGGAATAAACCTCCGTATCGAGCAGTAGGACCTTCACGTTACGGCCGCTGGCCAGGACGTGGTCGAGGCCGCCGTAACCGATGTCGTAGCCCCAGCCGTCGCCGCCGACGATCCAGACGCTTTTGCGCACAAGCGTGTCGGCCACCGCGAGCAGGCGTTTTCCAAGTGGATCACGTAGCGATTCCAGTCTGCGCTTCAGCTCGGCGACGCGCTCGCGTTGATCGAAGATATCCGCTTCATCACGCTGACGCGCGTTTAAGATTTCCGTTGTCAATACTCGTCCGATCTGCGGGGAGAGCTGCTGGAGCAGTTCGCCAGCAAACTCTTGCTGTTTATCGAGTGAAACACGGAACCCGAGACCGAATTCCGCGTTGTCTTCAAATAACGAATTCGACCATGCCGGGCCGCGTCCGTTTCGATCCTTCGTGTAAGGCGTGGTTGGCAAATTGCCGCCGTAAATGGAAGAGCAACCGGTTGCATTCGCGATAATTGAGCGATCGCCGAAGAGCTGTGTGAGTAATTTAATATACGGCGTCTCGCCGCAACCCGCGCATGCTCCCGAGAACTCAAAGAGCGGCTGTTGAATCTGCATTTTGCGCACATGATCAGTTGACACCTGGCGGCGATCCGTGTCGGGAATTGAAACGAAGAAATTCCAGTTCTCCCGCTCCGGTTCGCGTAACGGAAGCTGCGGCCGCATGTTAATTGCCTTCAAACGCGCTTCAGACTTGTTTCGCGCGGGGCAAACATCCACGCAGATCCCGCAGCCGGTGCAATCTTCCACCGCCACTTGCAGCGTGTATTTCAACCCTTTCCACTCCGGCAACCGTGCCTCCGCCGACTTGAACGACGAAGGCGCGCCCTGGAGAACAGCCGCCTCATACACTTTGCTTCTGATGACTGCGTGTGGGCAGACCATCACGCATTTGCCGCACTGGATACAAACTTGCGGATCCCAAACCGGGACATCGCTCGCGAGATTTCGTTTTTCCCACTGAGTTGTGCCGGTCGGATATGTGCCATCGTTAGGCAACGCGCTCACCGGCACATTATCACCGCGACCCGCCATGATCTTGCCAAGCACATTCTTCACAAACGCTGGCGCGCCCGAAAGGTGGCCGTTGTGTATTCGGAGCACCCGCGGTCACGGAAGCCGGTGCTTCCACTTCATACAAATGCGCGAGCGTTTCGTCCACGGCACGTAAGTTCATCTCGACCACTTCATCGCCTTTCTTCGCATACGTTTTGCGAATCGATTCCTTGATCGCGGCGATTGCTTGCTCTGGTGGCAGAACGCCGGAAATCGCGAAGAAACAGGTCTGCATGATCGTGTTGATGCGGCCTCCCATTCCGCAATCCCGCGCAACTTTGTTCGCGTCGATGACAAAGAAACGCGCCTGCGCTTCGACGAGCCTTGCTTGAACATTTGCGGGGAGATGTTCCCAAACTCGCTCACGATCATTGGGCGAATTCAACAAGAACGTTCCGCCCTTGGTGAGGTCTCGCAGAACGTCAGACGTTTGGAGAAGAAACGGCTGATGACAGGCAACGAAATTGGCCTCGCTAATCAGATACGTGGAGCGAATTGGCCGCGGTCCGAAGCGCAAATGCGAGATCGTTATCGCGCCTGCTTTCTTCGAGTCGTAAACAAAATATCCCTGCGCGAAGTGATCCGTGTTTTCGCCAATGATCTTGATCGACTGCTTGTTGGCGCCCACTGTGCCGTCCGACCCGAGGCCAAAGAACTGTGCGCGCACAACTTCGTCGGGTTCGATGGAAAATTCCGGATGGAACGGCAGGCTCGTGTGCGAGAGATCGTCGTCGATGCCGATCGTAAAATGGTTTTTCGGCGACGCTTGCGAGAGATTGTCAAAGACCGCCTTAATCATGGCAGGCGTGAACTCCTTCGAAGACAATCCATAGCGGCCGCCGATCACCGTCACGTCCCGTCGGCCCTCTTCGTAGAGGGCGTTCACGCAATCCAGATAGAGCGGCTCGCCAACCGAGCCCGGTTCTTTCGTTCGGTCGAGAACAGCAACGCTGCGTACGGTCATGGGTAACATTTTCACGAACGCTTTTGCGTCGAATGGCCGGTACAGCCGCACCTTCAGTACGCCGACCTTCGCATTCTGTGCATCGAGAAAATCGACGCTCTCATGCACCGCCTCGCAGCCTGAGCCCATCAAAACAATCACGCGCTCGGCGTCGGTTGCGCCGTGATATTCAAACAAACCGTATCGTCGGCCGGTGAGCTCGGCGAAACGATCCATCGTTTGTTGCACAATCGCCGGACATGCGGCGTAAAATGGATTCACCGTTTCGCGCGCTTGAAAATAAACGTCTGGGTTCTGTGCCGTTCCGCGAATCACCGGATGGTCCGGCGAAAGTGCGCGAGCGCGATGCTCGATTATGCGCAGCTCGTCGATCATCGCTAGCAATACATCGTCCGATACCGCCTCGATCTTCGAGATCTCGTGCGACGTGCGAAACCCGTCAAAGAAATGCAGAAACGGAATCCGCGATTCGAGAGTTGCCGCGTGCGCGATTAATGCGAAGTCCTGCGCTTCTTGAACTGATGCCGAACAGAGCATTGCCCACCCGGTAGCGCGAGCAGCCATCACATCGCTGTGATCGCCGAAAATCGACAACGCTTGCGCGGCGATCGACCGGGCCGCGATGTGAAAAACACTCGGCGTCAGTTCGCCGGCGATCTTGTACATGTTCGGGATCATCAGCAGTAATCCCTGCGAGGAAGTAAACGTGGTGCTGAGCGCACCGGTTTGAAGTGCACCGTGGATCACTCCGGCCGCGCCGCCTTCGCTTTGCATTTCGATCACAGACGGCACCGTGCCCCACAGATTTTTCACGCCACCTGCGGCCCACGCATCCGCCCATTCGCCCATCGGTGACGCCGGGGTAATCGGATAAATAGCGATGACCTCATTAAGCGCGTAAGCGACACGTGCCACCGCCTCGTTCGCATCCAACATTTTGTAGCCGCTCTTCACAGTGCTGCGAACCTATTCGCTACGGTGTCTGGCCGATGCACGTCCGTTGCGTTTTGCTGTGCAGTTATTGCGCTAGCCGGAGCGAAAGAACGGCAAAGTGCGGCTGTGCTCTAAGAGCGACGCGAATTGCACGAGGAAGAGTTTCCGATTTTCACCGATACCGACCGGATGCTGCCGATGTTCTTGATGCGGATCCATTTCTTTTTGGAGACAACGTCTGCAGCGCGATGGTTCGTCCGTCCGGTTCGCCAATCGTCACCTCTAGTGGGGGCGAAACTGGATTATTCGTAATCAGGGATGCAGTGTGAGTCTGGTTGAAATCCTGAAAACCATTCTCTGTTAACGTCGCAAAACAATTATGTCGACGATCGTAATCGCTTCCGATCAAAATCAGGGGTTCACAATTTTTGCAAAGGAAAAGCCAACCGACGCGGAGACCCTTTCTCACGACCACCGTAGCCTCAGACGTGAAAGGAACGGTTATGAAAACGGACCAAGTTCTGACGATGAATGAATATCTCGATGCGTGTTGTAGCATTCCCAGGCACGTGAATCCACCAGCTGGCGATGCGCGTCACATCCCGATAACAGATGAAGGCGCGATTCGTCCTAAGAGCGAGGCGCACGGTTGCCGATGCGACCGCTGGGGTCATCCCTGTCCGGCTTGCCTTGAGCGCAAGCCGTAAACAGGCGGCACGCCGTGAGATTTTTGTTCCGCAAACAAATGACGCGAACAAGATGGAATATGATTGCATTCGGCGTCGTCCCGATGATGGGCTCCATGTGTTGATCATCGCGTACTGCCTGCGCGCGACGTAAAGCAAGGCTCGACAAATATCGAGATTCCGGCGCTATTCTTTAAATTGCGCCGCTGATCAGGTCGATGACTTGCTCAGCGGCGTAAAGCTGAAAACGAGAATCTCAGCGTGCCGCGGCTGCCAGCGATGAAAATCGACACGAAACCGGCCGATCTTTTCTCCACGGATATCGTGTCCGGAGTTCATAAGCCCAAAGAGTTTTTGAGTTTCAGATTGGGCGAAGAACGGCGCGTCGAGGAATTCGGTTACCCAATTCATCTCATGGGCGTCGGTGAGATAAAAGGTGACTTGCACATCTTCATCGGAGTTTTCAACCATGATTACGCAATAATCGTAGACGTTCGCGTTCTTCCATTTGCCTTCGAAAAAGATGGTGCAACGTGGTTGGACTTCGGTTGCGCGAAGGTGAGCTTCCTTAAAGGATGAAACGACGTTCGCGTAGGTAAGCGGTTGCGTCGCAGCCGGGCGTGATGCGCTTTTTGTCCGCTCCACGGCAAGTGCTAAGTCGTTCAGAAGGAATAAAGTTATGACGCAAAGAACGATCGAAATGAATATTTTCATTCTTGTTTAGTGGGATGGATTTGGAGTTCAGATAAGCGAGCCGGGACAACGAGAACTAGACAATGTGCGTGCCGGACGACGTATTCTGCAACGCTACCGAGCAAAAGATGCGTCAAGCCAGTAGATCCATGCGTGGAAATCACGATCAAATCCACATCGCTATCTCTCGCATGTTCGCAAATTTGCTGGCCCGGATGACCAGTTTGCAGTGACGTTTCCACCTCCAACCCGTTCCAATCCGTCTTTTCAAACAGATCGCGCATTTGATCGCGAGCAAAGATCTCGGCGTGCTGCGTGAGCTGCGGTAAGTCGAAGCGCCCATACTCATCACTCGCGACGTAGTATGGGAAGTGAACCGAATTCAGCAAAGTAATCTTCGATTTAAAGTGTTTGGCGAAAGCTTTTGCGTACGCCAGTCCCTGCGTCGAGCACTCGGAAAAATCGACTGGGACGAGAATTTTATGGAAGCCGGGTACCCCGCCAGCCGGTTTGGCACCATGCATGACCAGCACCGGGCACGAGGAATAACGCACGACGCGTTCGGCTGTGCTCCCAAGGGCAAGGTGTTTCAGACCGGTATTGCCGCGCGTTGCGAGGACGATTAGATCGATGCCCGTGTCGCGGCCCAGGCGACAGATCTCTTCGAAGGCTTGGCCTTTGATCGCGTGAAGGTTGTCCGGACGTATGGCGATCGAATATTTCTGCGCTACGTCTTTCAGCTGCTTATGAATTGATCGACTGATCTCAAGTTCTGGAAGAACAAATGGCATGCCTACAAGGCCGCTAAATGGATGATCCGTCGCAAAAACGTGAACGAGGTGCAGATCGGCGCCGAAATGTTTTATCAAAGGCAATGCAAACTCAAGTGCGCGCAACGATGGCGCGGAAAAATCCAGCGGCACAAGAATGTTCTGGATTTGCAAGGATCGCCGCTGTTGTTCGCTGGCTTCGTCGCGTGTTGAGGTTTGTGACCTGGATGTGCTTGCTGAGTTGATTTCCATTCTCATGGGAAGATTGGCTTCATGGTCGGATCGCGACCTTCAGAACGCCATCGCGGCGCGAACCGAAGAGATCATACGCTTCGACGATCTGATCGAGCTTGAAATTGTGCGTCAGCAGCGGCGTCGGATCGAAGCGCTTCGCTTGCACCATTGCCATCAATCGGCGCATCCGTTCTTTCCCGCCGGGGCAAAGGGTCGTCACGATCTTGTAATCGCCGATTCCCGCTGCAAATGCGTCGTAAGGCACTTGGAGTTTGCCCGAGTAAACGCCGAGGCTGCTTAGCGTTCCTCCCGGACGCAAACAGCGCAGACAATTTTCAAAGGTCTCCTGTATGCCCAGCGCTTCAATCGCTACATCCGCGCCACCGCCGGTAAGCCGCTTCACCTCTTCGACGACGTTCATTTGCTTTGGGTCGAGTACAACATCGGCGCCCATTTGTTTCGCCATCTCCATTCGCACGGGATCGCTTTCGACACCGATGATGAACGAAGCGCCCATCAGCTTTGCGCCAGCGGTCGCGCAAAGGCCGATCGGTCCCTGAGCAAAGACAGCTACAGTGTCGCCAATGCGAATATCTGCCGATTCGGCGCCGCTGAATCCGGTCGATGCGATATCGGCGAGCAGGACAACTTGTTCGTCGCTTAGTTGATCTGGAATTTTTGCCAGGTTCGCCTGCGCATTTGGAACCAGCAGATATTCAGCTTGCGCGCCGTTGATGGTGTTACCGAAACGCCAGCCGCCGATCGCTTCGACGCCTTCCCCGTGGCCGCATTGCGCCCATTGGCTGGACAAACAAGCGCGGCATTGACCGCACGGCGTGATCGCGCCGACCAAAACGCGATCGCCAATTTTGTAACCAGTAACACCTTCACCCAGTTCTTCGATCACGCCGACCGGTTCGTGTCCGATCACGAGTCCGGGCTTTACCGGATATTCACCTCGAAGAATGTGGAGATCGGTGCCGCAAATGGTCGTTAACGTTATCCGAATGACTGCGTCGCCTGCCCCAGCAATTGGGCGGGGCACTTCCTCGACGCGAATGTCATTTGGTCCATGAAACACGTTGGCTCTCATCGTTTGCATATTGATCCTCCTGACGCAAGTCGCGGTTAGTTCGAGTTTCGCCTGGCGAAGTTGCCGGATCACGACTTTCAGTTCCGCTGTGGTGATCGGTTTTGCCAGACAGGCGGCGGCACCATTGGCATATGCGATGGCCGCGCCGTGGTATGTGTCACTCGAAGTGGCGACAATCACTGGCAGCTTTTCCAGGCAGTTCTTGATCGCACTGAGTAACGTCATCCCGTGACAGCCATCATCAAAATCGATTACAACGAGGCTCAGTTCGTCGCTGTGACAGCCAGATTTGCAGAGCTTCATCGATGTCTCGGGCAATTAGAATGACAGGGTTGTGCAGCGCTTCGGACAGCGATTTTTCGAAACTGCGATCACGCGTTAGCAGAAGAACAACCTCAATGTCCGTTGCTCTTGCTTCGGTTGCAGCTGCGGTTTGTTTGTCCTCAAGCTGAATTTTTGCGCATCGCCGCGGGAGTTGGCTTTTGGCAGCAATTACAATTACCGTTGTCATAATATCCACTTGCGGGACGGATCTTATGGCCTCGCGTCAGTCTTCGCTTGCGAAGTATTCGATTATTTTTTGCGCTGGTTCTGCGCTAGGCAGCAAGAAATGCGGAGGGAATGACAAATGCCGCTGAGATGATATGCGCAATCGCAAAGAAATAGTTTCGCATGGAGAAGAATCCAGTGTGGGTCGGTCTACCGCCGACACAAACCACGAGACGTGGGCGCACGTGGCCCGACTGATCGCGGATCATCCTGCTGTCAAGCAGGTCCGGCTTAATTCGCAGGATCACGGCGTCACCGTCGGATTTTATCAAGCGCCTTCTCAAGAAGCGTTGGACGAGATCAAGTCGGCAGTCCGCCGAGAATTGTCCGGAGACTGGGACTTCTCCATCGTGGCCGATGGCGAATTCCCAGCGCTGCATCTGCACAAAATGAGCAGGTACACGACGGAGATTCATCGTGACCATCCGGACAATGAGCCACCGATAATTTGGAAATGCATCCCGTTGCCGACTGGCGAAATCGTCCGTTCCCCCGGCCG
>CAVWVV010000021.1:0-175774 GCA_963758425.1 uncultured Verrucomicrobiae bacterium | reverse complement strand
AACGGTTGCAGCGAGCGATGAAGACTGGGTTTCTATGTCAAATAAAACCCTCAACGTCTTATGGGCATACCTGACTGGCCGCTTAAAGATTCAAGGCAGCCATAGTTTGGTAAAAAAATTAGACGAGATTTTTCCTTAAGAATTGGAATGAGGGATAGAAAAGTTGGGGTCTGGGCCTTCATGGACTACCAAATCCCGTCTGATAAAACCTTGCGGGGACAGAGATGTACGCTGACCAAGCGATGCAGCTAAGGCCGCGTCGCGAAAGAAATTCGCGTGCCCATCCCCGAGCGCAGTAGAAGACGAAGGTCGTCGCGCGAAAGGGTCGCCGAATCGGGCCTTTCAGCTCGGTCGCCCGAAAAGTTGTTATTTTTTAGCTGTTTCTCAAAGTTCCGCTTCCGCGTCCCCCGAAAATAATCGCCAGCCCGAGCAGGATGACTGCGACCGGCACAAGCGGCGCGCTGGTGATGTAAGTAATCAGGACAAAGATGATCGCGATGACGGCGAGGATTGTTGCGATGTTGTAGTTCATAGTTTTTCTATCGTGGGTTTGCCGACGCTACGGTGTGAGCCAACGCCGTGCAGAATCTAAGCGATCTGAGCCCCACCGCACAACTCGAATCCGTTAGTCGAGAAACAAAGACCCTGCGCTACCGGGAACGGGCCTCTTGCCGTAAGTGAGTCGTAATGTCTACAAATTTCCTATGCGCCCATCCGTACTGCTCTGTCTCAGCTCGCGACATTGGTACCCACGTCTCTAAAGCTTGTAATGCCTCTAAGATATGCGCGATGTCGGACTTAATTTGTGTGACTTCTTCCCGAAGCTTTTTGAGTTCTTTCGCATCTTCGGTGACGGCGGTCTCGTGGTGCTCGACGGCGTGCTCAATCTTGCCACTACCCTTCACCTCCTTAACGCGCTTTAAATCCTGCACTCTCCCCTGCTGCTTCTTGCTCTTGGTTTTTTTTAGTGTCCTCCGCATTTTCGTTCACCCCCTTTGGTTGCTCCAATTATGGGATCGCACGTGTCCGGCTGCCAGGCTGCCAATAGATTAATTGAAACGGTAATAGCACCCAATTTCTGCCGTTTTCAATCCTGGGCCTTATGCCAGCGATGGAAACGGGCGTGACCGATCACTTCTTGAGTTTGGAAGACGTGGTTCCCTGATGATCCGTGCTGCCCAGAACACTGTTGAGGGGAGTTGTCTTCGGGGTGCAAAACCGATTGTGAGGATGCACTACTGATACTGCCGGGGCGAAAACGGATTCGCTCAGAGCCCTCGTCTGCCTTGAATTAGCTGAATAACGAGCACGATGACGGCAATCACGAGCAGAAGATGGATCAGACCGCCGCCAAAGTGGCCGATAAAGCCCAGAAGCCAGAGCACGACTAGGATGACAATTATAGTCCAGAGCATAGATGTTTCTTTCGGTTGAGTTAAACTTTCGTCGGCCCATTTATCCAGGGTTTTATTCATTTGCCAAGATTTTTTCAGACACTGAGCCGTGGCTCGTTCGCTCGGCATTGATTTGCACGCCCATCCGTACTGCTGTGTCTCGCTCGCGACATTGGTACCCACGTCTCTAAAGTCTGTAATGCCTCTAAGATATGCGCGATGTCGGACTTAATTTGTGTGACTTCTTCCCGAAGCTTTTTGAGTTCTTTCGCATCTTCGGTGACGGCGGTCTCGTGGTGCTCGACGGCGTGCTCAATCTTGCCACTACCCTTCACCTCCTTCACGGGCTTCAAATCCCGCACTCTGCCCTGCTGCTTCTTGCTCTTGGTTTTTTTTAGTGTCCTCCGCATTTTCGTTCACCCCCTTTGGTTGTTCCAATTATGGGATCGCACGTGTCCGGCTGCCAGGCTGCCAATAGATTAATTGAAACGGTAATAGCACCCAATTTCTGCCGTTTTCAATCCTGGGCCTTATGCCAGCGATGGAAACGGGCGTGACCGATCACTTCTTGAGTTTGGAAGACGTGGTTCCCTCATGATCCGTGCTGCCCAGAACACTGTTGAGGGGAGTTGTCTTCGGGGTGCAAAACCGATTGTGAGGATGCACTACTGATACTGCCGGGGCGAAAACGGATTCGCTCAGAGCCCTCGTCTGCCTTGAATCAGCTGAATAACGAGCACGATGACGGCAATCACGAGCAGAAGATGGATCAGACCGCCGCCAAAGTGGCCGATAAAGCCCAGAAGCCAGAGCACGACTAGGATGACAATTATAGTCCAGAGCATAGATGTTTCTTTCGGTTAGGTTAAACTTTCGTCGGCCCATTTATCCAGGGTTTTATTCATTTGCCAAGATTTTTCAGACACTCAGCCGTGATTCGTTCGCTCGGCATTGATTTGTCGCGAGTGATTGCGGCCAGCGTGTGTGATCACCGCTTAGGCTACCAGCACGCTCGGCGGACCCACACTGTCGCGGCGCTTAATTTCCTCCATCACATCTTCGCCGATGACTTCCAGCAGGCGTTTTTCGCGTTCGGTCATTCGGCGTGGCTTGATATCGAGGATGCAAAGCGAGCCAATCGGAAGGTTGTTACTGCGGAGCGGAACGCCGGCGTAAAAGCGCAAACCGTGCTCTTTTAATAAGGGATTGTTTGCAAATCTTCGGTCGCGAGACAGGTCTTCGACCACGAGTAATTCGTCGTTCGCGACCACATGGCCGCACACCGAAAGCTCGCGCGACGTTTGCTGCGCTTCGGCGATTTCTTCCGGCAGCCCGACTTGCGATTTAAACCACTGGTGATCGCGATCGATGAACGTGATAAGCGCAATCGGCACCTCAAAAATGCGCGCCAATTTTTTCGTAATGCGGTCGAAAACTTCTTCACGCGTGCCATCCGCCAGATGCAAACGAGCCAGCTCTTCGAGGCGGGTTTCCTCGTTTTCCGGAATCGCGCCGGGGATCATCTCATCGGCAATCGAAACGGAAAACTTCGCGAGCTGCACCACTGCTTCGGCGAGGGACACTACCACTTCGTCCGCACCGGAAGACCGCAGCCGTTCTCCCGCGCCCGCCATGTTTTCGGTCGCGCCCCAAATTCCGACCACGATCTTCGCGTGTGGCAATTGAGCGCGAAGTTTCGCGCTGAGATAGCGCGCATGGATCAGGGTGGATGGTGCGACAACCGAGATGCAAATCGCTTCGGGATCCGACTTCGCCGCCATCTCGAGGAGCTCGCCACTGCTGAGCGCCGCGGAGGCGTTCTCGGCATCGAAATCTTGTTGTCGAAGCAGCTGCACGAGCATCGCTCCCGCAAGTTCATCACGGTAGGCCCGAGCCGGCACGCAAAGCACGCGGCACGTGGGACTGGAGAGAGGGAAAGGCGTGTGTTCGGCGACCTCCTTGTCCGCTTCTAACTGCGACTTCGATGGCGGGGCCGAGCCGAGATCTTCGATCAGATCGTGGATGTGACGATGAATCGCGGAACGTTGTTCGGGGCCCAGCTCGTCGCGTTGCGCGTCCATTTCCGCGAGCGTGACTGTCGGGATCAGAACGGAATCGTAAAGAGAAGTGAGTGAATTTGATTTCACGTACGCTTCCGCGAGGTCGTTCGCTTCATCCAAACCGAACGCGAGCAGCCGGTGATAACATTCCTCGTGCGGAGCGAGTGCTCGCTCTTCGCTGAGAAGGACGCTCAAGAATTGCAACTTCGGCACGTGCCGGCCCATCACGGCAACGCACACAGTCAGCGGGATCGCGAGGACGAGCCCGATTGGTCCCCAAAGCCACGTCCAGAAAACCGCCGCGATGATCAGCGCGATGGACGAGACGCCGGTGCGGGATCCGTAGAGCCACGGCTCGAGCGCGTTGAAGTTAATCAATTCGAGCACGACGAAAAGACCGAGCGTCAGAAGCGGACTGAGCCAGCTCGTGGAAACTGCAAACGAAATCAGCACAGGAACCGCGGCCGCGATCCACACTCCGACGTACGGCACGAATCGCATCATCGCCGCGAACGCGCCCCAGAGCGCAGCGTTCGGCACGCCGATGAAGTAGAGTCCGATCGCGATGCACGAGCCAAAACTCACGTTCACCAGAAGCTGCATTATAAGGTAACGGGCGACGCGGCTCCCGGCGTCGTCCATCGCCCGCGTGGTCGCGCTGATCCGGCCTTGCCCGATCAAGCGGATCATTCGGCCGCGCAGGTCCTCGCGCTTCAACAGCATGAAGATGACGAGGACGAAAACGAGGCCGGCCGTTCCGAGCGGTCCGAGCATTCCGGTCGCGGTGGTTTGCAGGATTTGCGGAAGACGGCTTTGCGATTCGACGATCCGAACCGGCATTGGCTGTTGACCCGCAGGCACGTTGCGAGAGCGCGCGGTCGTAGTGGCTTTTGTTTCCGGCATCGGACCGGTCGCATTCGCCGGCGGCTCCACCGAGTCCGGTGATTGCTTTTGTAGCTCGGAAACGCTGTGCGAAAAGCGGCCAAACGCACCGCCGGTGGGCAGTCGGATCGCGTTCAATCTGTTGTCGATGTTCGTCTGGTAATCGGGAAGCTTCGCCGCGAGGTCGATCAGTTGACGCGTCAACAACCAGCCGGCGCCGCCGAAGACGCCGAAGAGGATCGCGACGACGATCAGAACAGCCGCGATACGTCCGATCCAGCGTTCAATGTAGCCGACCAGCGGTGCAAGCAGGAAGGTCAGCATCGCGGCAAGCGCGAGAGGAATAAGTAGTTGGCGTCCGACGTAAAGAATCGTGACGACGAACGCCGTCAGCAGAATCGCCCAGGTTCCTATGGCCGCCGCGGTAGCGGCATTCTTCGTCGCTCGCATGGCATGTCATCCGTCGTCCACAGTGCGGCTTCTCGCAAATGCGCGGCACGTCGCCCGCGCCGGTTTTACGCGTCGTGAGGTGTTGAAATCTGAGCCTTGAGCTAAAACACGTGGAGCACTTTGAGGACGATGACGATAACAACAATGACTCCGATGATGTAGAAGATGTTTCTGTTCACGGATCGTGGATAACACGTCGCTATCCCCGGCGGCAAGCAATATAATCGTCGCGTGTGATTGCGGTCTTCCTCTACACCCTGCGGTGCCTCGGGTAATCCTGAATGATCTGGGTGAGAGAATCAGAGATTTGGTAGACAAAGAACCGTTTCCGCCATTTTTCGTTGCCTCGTACGCGAGGCCAGCGCAACCCAAGCGCAGCCAAAATCAGCGCTTTGGCTTTCCAGATTGAAATCAAAGAAAACAAAACGCCTGGCGGCGAGCACTAATCTCGATCCGCCAGGCGCTGAATTGCTAGCTTGGTCTAAAAATTAACCAAGCAAACTTGCCATCTTAGTAGCGGTTCCGCGTCACGATGACCTTGTCAACTACCATGTCGTCGCCGTCCTTGATGTAGTGAACGCGAACCTTCGAATCTTTTCTGATTTTCGAAGCTTCGATAACCTGTCCATCTGAAGTCACGTATGTGACAGTCTTGCCGAACTTGTAGTGCACGGGCTCGGCTGCTTCAGTTTTTAGGATCAGCGCTTGGCCCGGAGTAAACTCCGTGACGGTGCCAGTACTTTCCGTTGTCGTGGTCGTGGTTTCAGTCGCTCCATTGGTCCCCGTCGCAACGGTGGTGGAGGATGTGGATGTTTGCCCGTAAGCCACTAAACCCATTAGGGCTGTGGCAAACGTGACAGTGAGGAATGATTTAATCATATTAATTTTCTATTTTACCAAGTTGCTGCAGTGATCGCAGCTAAAGGCCATCCGATTCGTGCTTCCGACCTAAATCGGCGAACCAGTTAGGTAAATGGATGCGGCAGGAACTCTGAACTCTGAATACGGCTCCGTCTGTATTTAGCCAATACTTCGTAAGCTCGGCGTCATACTTTCTTGGTATAGGAGACGTCGGTATCCAGTCGATTCAAGTCGGCAGCCTATACAAGCCTTCTCGATAACTCGGGGAAACTCTTTATGGCACTCCCGTGCCTGTAAGTTTTACGTCAGCGCGTTTCGTCCGGCCGGCGCGCAAGCGACTCGCTCGCCAGTTTCTCGTTGCGCCGAGCGAATCTTATCTGCCGGGACGCGGCGCAGATTTCGAACAAGTCTTAGTTTCGACAGCGTCCAGATGAGCCACTTGGTCGGGTCAAATTGCCATGGCTTCACTCCGTTACGGTAGTCGTGCTGAAATTCGTGGTGGTAGTTGTGATAGCCTTCGCCCATGGTGAAAAGGGCGAGGAAGAAAGAGTCGCGCGCGCTGCACCTGGTTGAATACGGCTGTCGTCCGATCGTGTGACACGCGCTGTTAATCAGAAATGTGCAATGCTGCAACACAACGATTCGCGCAACCCCCGCGATCAAGAAAGCACCGAGTGCTCCATGCCACCCATCCCACAGAAAGCCGAGGATGGCCGGGATGCCGAAACTGACCAGGACGGCGATCCACTGGACGTGCCGATCTTGCCAGCAAACGAGCTTGTCTTTCTGCAGGTCCGCTACGTTGTCGTACGGCTGATCGGTCTTCAGCTTGAAAAGCAGCCAACCGATATGCGCGAAAAAAAAACCTTTCGAAATACAGTACGGATCATCGTCATGATCCACATGCTTATGATGACGCCGATGTTCGCTCGCCCACATCAAAACCGAATTTTCAAACGCGCCGGCGCCAAAAATAAGTGTGAAAAGCCGGATCGGCCAGCTTGCCTGGAAGGTAATGTGCGAGAAAAGCCGATGATAACCTAACGTGACGCTAAATCCGCAAGCGGCAAGCATCGCAAAGAAGAGCACGACCTGAAACCAATCAAGCCCGAAAAACCAGAGATAGAGCGGGACGGCGGTCAATGTGAGAGCCAGCGTGCCAATGAGAAAGGAACTGGTTAACCAATTGATGCGATCGAGTGGCAACCGGAAAAACAGGCGCTCCGGCCGCACGTTCGCTTTATCGGGAAACGTGAAGTTCCCTCCGTTGGCGATAAAGGAACTGTCGTTCACGCCGTCTGCTCGCCTTTGTTCCAGCGGCTCAGCGTACCGATTTGAGCGCCAGCAGTCCTGCGTTCTAACGCATCCCACATGCGGAAACCCGTCGTGCCGTTTTCCAGCGCGCGGATGCTGCGCAGTTCGGCAGTCACAAACGTATCGACAAAACCCAAGCGCCGGTCGAGCCAGGCAAACAACTTGTTCCGGATCTCGTAGTGAACTGCAAGCGTAACCTCCGTGCAGCTTGGCCGAATCTCAGCGAACTCAACGATTCCCATCAGGTTGATATTCCCGCCCACGGACTCAAACGCATACTGATCGGGCGAATCGCTCTCGACCGACAGAAGGACGGTGTGAGCCTCAAAACCAAGCGGACCGCGAAAGCTAAAATCAACGGTCTTAGATGAAGTCACTGTTGCCCTTGTAGCCATAAGGAACTGCCGCCGATATGATTGGATGCTGGCGAGACGGGCGTTGCATTCTGCCACCGGCTGACTCATGTGTAGTGTTTTTTGTAAAAGCATAGATAGGAGTAGGTTTGTTGCCGTGAAATTTAAGCAACAGGGATGCCAGACGCGGCAACGGCGATCTTCGCACCACAAGGCTGACTGCTTTCGAGCGGAAGAGGATCTTGCGCAGTGAGATCGAAAAGCGAATCGTCTATTTTGAAACGGACGGTAAACTTCGCGCCTTGACCTGATCCCTCGCTCTCCACTTCCAAAGTGCCGCCGTGCGCTTTTATTAAAGTACGCGCAATCGAAAGACCGAGACCGAGACCGCCGAAACGCGAGTGGATGGAGGAATCCCCTTGCTCGAACGGCGAAAAAATCCGCGAGAGTGCGTCTGCCGGAATGCCAATGCCGGTATCGCTCACTTCGATGACCAGCTTGCCGCTTGCCTCGTTCCGTGTGGCGATCGAAACCTTGCCGCCTTCCGGCGTGAACTTTAGCGCGTTCCCAATTAGATTCGAGAAAACCTGTTCGAGCTTGAGCGCATCGGCTCGGATGTAGCTATGCGGAGCCTCCAACCGGAGGTCGATTCCAATCCCCGTCCCCTTTCTGCTGGCTCTCGAGATTCTTGAGTGCAAAGCCGATCACCTCGTGCGCGTCCACCATCTCGAACTCCAGCCCCGAGGCATCGTTCGCGAGATGGGTGAAGCCGAGCAACTCGTTGACCACATGCACAAGAGTTTGAATATTGCGGCGGATGAACGCCAAGGCGGATTTATCGAACTGCGGCGGCAAATCTTTCTTGTCGGGCATGCCGATCTCACCGTGACCCAGCTCGAGCACGTCGATAATTGAAGAGATAGCCGCGAGCGGATTGCGCAGCTCGTGGGATAGCACAGCGATCGACTTCATCTCTTGCTCTGACTGCGAGCTCGAGTGTATCGGCGTGGCTCTTGGACGCCGCCTGAAATTCAGCCCGCACACTGATATCGCGGATGTTGCATTGGATCACTTTGGCTGAGCCGACAAAGTAGACGTTACTGACAAACTCGACTTGGATCTGTTTGCCGGCCTTCGTGCGGAGCGGGTGGTTTTCGTACCGGATGTACTCCTCTGTTTGCAGCTTTTCGAACGCTGCCTGATTCGCTGCGATGTCTTCGAATAGGCCGATCTCCCAGAGCTGGAGGCCGATTATGCTTTCGAACGGATAGTCGAGCAAATCGAGGAGAAATGGATTTACATCGATGATCTTGCCGCTGTCGGCGTCGAGAATCAGGATGCCATCCTGCGCGGTTTCGAATAACCGGCGGTAGCGAAGCTCTGATACTTCCAAGGCGAGCTCCAACGAGTTTCCTCTGCCGCTGGCCGGCATTAGATTCGCTTGGCTAATCGACCCATTTGCTATCATGGGTCAAGACTCGCGGTCATCGAGATATTTGTTTTAAGCAGGCGGGCCATAGGACAGTTTGTTTTTGCCGCGAGCGCCGCATCCATAAAACGCGCTTGAGAGGCGTCCGGAACATTTGCATGGACGTCGAGTTGCACGTGCGTGACCGTCCAGCCCGCGGCTAAATCTTCCAGCGTCGCGGTTGCGGTGGTTTCAATGCGCTGCGGGTGGAAACCGCAAAGACCAAGCTCATTGGACAGGGCCATCGAAAAACACCCGCCTAACGAAGCCGCGATCAGTTCGTCCGGATTGGTGCCTCGGCCTTCCGCGAATCGCGTCCGAAAAGAATATTGCGTTTTAGAAAGAACGCCGCTTTCGGTGGTTAAAGTCCCTTCGCCCTCATGAAGGTTTCCCTTCCAAACAGCGGAAGCGTTTCGGTTCATAAATTAGTGTCCAGCATTCCAAACATCGGCCGGGTGCAGATCGATATGCCTCCGGTCGTGGTCCGGCCAATATCTTGTTGGTAGCACGTAATACTTTTTAAGTATGGCCGTCTGCCTGCGGGCGAGCCGTCTGTCATAATCGAAATTCTTTTTTTGCATTAACGCGTCGAGTCGGTTTACCTAGATGTCTTAGCCCCAACAGATGGGCCGATTTGTAGAGAGTTAATCCCATCCGAGGACCTGGGCGAGATTTGTTCACGCTGTTTTTGTTCAGAATCAGTAGATTCTTTAACCCGTCACGGTGGCTTTGACGACCGCCTTGATCAGCGTGACGCGCAGCTTCCCAGTGAAAGGCGACATTGACCCTGAGCGCCTGAAACCACCGCCGCTTTTCCATGGCAACGACGGGAGTTATCAGAGGCAACCGCCGTGACCCTACGCAGAGTCATTCCAATTTTTAAGGAAAAATCTCGTCTAATTTCTTTACCAAACTATGGCTGCCTTGAATCTTTAAGCGGCCAGTCAAGTATGCCCACGGGACTTTAAGGGTTTTATTTGACATAGAAACCCAGTCTTCATCGCTCGCTGCAAACGTGACATTTGGATTGTCAATCTTTCCCCTACCCATTTTGTAAGCTCCATCATTTACACTCAGCCACCATTCGCCTCCGTTTGGACCACTGAGTTCCCACTGATAGCTAGCATGCACTCCTTTTGCCTTGTCTGCTCGAAAAGCGTCTTGCCTCTTATCCAACGCCTGTTGCGGCGTAGAATTCTGCTGCCGACTAGTTTGCTGCGCTTGGCATGGTGACGCAAGCGCGAGGGCTGCGAACGCCAACATGTAGAGCCTTTTGTTTTTCACTATCAATAACGTAATTTACCTCATCGATGCACATTCGCTATGTGTGCACCCTAACAACCGAGACTTTCTCAAGTCTGTCCAATCACTTATCACTAATCCCTGATACTGACCACTGGTCTTGATCCCTTACCGCCGCGGGGTCGGGCGAGGCCGCGAAGTCGGGTGTGGCCGCGGTGTCACTCTTGGGGTAGTGGTAGCTGTCGGAGTAGGCGTCGGAGTAGGCGTCGGAGTAGCTGTAGGCGTGACTGTTGGGGTTGGAGTAGGCGTAGGCGTGACTGTTGGAGTAGGCGTTGGCGTCGGCTCTGGCGTCCCAGCATTACGAAGGATCACGATCGCATTGTGAAGCCCGCTCGGAGGTAGCCCGATCGCTGCCGCAATATCGATTCGACCATCCCCATCAAAATCAGCCATTGTTCCATACTGGGGTGTGTTACCGATGCCGTACCGCTGATGTGGGCGCAAGCTGCCGTCCGGATTGACAAGAAACACCGACACATCATTCGATGCATAGTTAAATACCAGGAGATCTGGCGTTCCGTCGCCGTCCAGGTCACCAGTTTCGAGGTCGTCGCTGATCCGAAGATTTTCCAAAACACTCGAACCGGTCTGCGTTCTTACCGCTTGAAAGGTACCATTACCATTACCAAGAGCCGTCGCAATCACGTCCGTGCCGAAGGCATCCTGCTGCAATATCATTCCCACATCGAGCAAACCGTCGTGATTAAAATCGCACATTTTGAACTTGTACGGCCGGGTGGTGCTGATGATCGGGGCTCCAAACGTAAGGTTTCCGTTCCCCGGAAACACGCCCATACCCTTTGGCAGGGCAGTTATAATGTCGATCTTGCCATCGCCCGTTACATCCGCCAGGGCTAGGCCGTGAGGCAACATACCCGGAAGGACGATATCAGGCATTCGAACAAAGTTCTGGTTGCCGTCATTCCGGAAAATAAAGATGTGAGGGTCGATTCCGGGACAGCCTTCTTCTTCGGTCAGCACAATGTCGAGGTCACCATCGCCATCGAGGTCGGCAGCATCGATGGTCCCGTCACCGCAGGAAAAAACCTCTGTCACAACGGTCGGAGCGAATGTTCCGTTGCCGAGATTCAACGCCGTACCAAAATGATATGGAGGATCGTTCGCGTCGGGCGCGAAGATCAGATCGACAAAACCGTCGCCGTTGATATCCCGCAGCTTCATGTCGGCGAAATTTCGCGCCGGTGTGTAATCAATCGCGGGAGCGAATGTGCCGTTCCCGTTATTCTTTAGGATTTTTACGACAGCGTCGTTCGAAGCGACGTCAACCTCTCCGTTCACCACGATATCAATATCGCCGTCATTATCTATGTCAGCACTTTCAACCGCATCGGAAAGGGATGCGACCTCATATCGCGGCAGCACTTGGAATGAACCATTGCCAAGATTTTCGTGAACAGTGACCGCCGCTGAGGAGTTTGCGAGCGTAATGACGTCAGCGTGACCGTCCTTGTCGAGGTCAACAATGGCGACGTCGAATGTCTGCTGCGACGCTTCGTAATAAATCGGGGTGTTGAAACCGCCGGAACCATTGCTGTTGACGACGACAAAACCCTCGATCGCTCTGCCCGAAGGAACCGCAGCCACGATATCCGGAAAACCGTCGCCGTTGATGAAGCCGGTGGTAATCTCTTTTGGATTCGGAACGAAGTTGGGGTTGGTAAACAGGATTATTTCGGCTGCGCCAAAGGTACCGTTTCCATTATTTCGCCGAATCGTTACCGCTCCGTTGTCGATGGAACCGTTGCTGTACAATCCGCCTCCGATTAGATCGAGGTCACCGTCGTTGTCGAGATCGGTCAGTGCCACGGCGGTCGAGCCGAAACGTCCGCCGGGAGCTGCGTCGTAAATAACCGGCGCTGCGAAATTACCGTCGCCGGTGTTGATCATAACCGCAAGAGTGGCCAGGGGCCCGATGCCCACGAGTTCGCCGACAACCACATCCAAGATTCCGTCACCGTTGACGTCCCCAGCCGCGATTTTCTCCGCGTGATTTATCGCGTTGAAATTGACCGGCGGGAGGAAAGCGGCCTGCTGTCCCTTCAGGCCGTTATGCCTCAGAAGCGAGATCGATGAACCGCCGTAGTTTGCCGTAATAACGTCCGGTTTACCGTCGCCCGTGAAGTCAGCGATCACGATTCCCGCCGGTCCCTGGCCGGTGGGAAATTCAATCGGAGCGGCAAAAGTGCCGTCTCCGTTGTTGCGCCAGACCATGATCTTCGTCAATTGATCGAAATCGCCGCGGATAGTTGCAAACACGTCGAGATCGCCATCGAAATCAAAATCCGAAAGGGCCACTTCTCCGACTGTTTGATTCAGAGGAAGCGAATAATAGACCGGCGCGGCAAATGTTTGATCGCCGTTATTCTTCAAAACAGAAATACCCGGCGAGCCAAAAAAGCTGTCGCCGACCAAAATATCGAGGTGTCCGTCTCCATCGAGATCGCCCACGGCGAATGATTTCGGGCCGAAACCGCTACCGAAAACTCCTGTGTCGAATCCTCGCCAAGGCGCTTGAAACAAACGATCCAGGGAGGCCAAAGCGACCGCATACGGTGCGAGGCTGGTTGGGGCTCGTGGCGCGAAAGCAGAGGTCGGCGTGGTTTGTCCGGTCACTTTCGGAGATGCGCTGGCCCAAAGCAACGCAGCCGTAACAATAAACAAGGCCGTAATAACAGTAAAAGTAAGTTGACGGATCGTTTTCACATAAATTAGCATCCAGCATGCGCCTGCGTCATTTGTCCGGCCAATATCTTCTTGGTAGCACGTAATACTTTTTAGGTATCGCCGTCTGCATATGCGAGAGACGTCTGTCACAAATCGGAAAATTTTTGGCATTACCGTGTCGAATCAGTTTACCTAAGGTGTCTTAGCCTGAATGGAACTTCGTCATCTGCGCTACTTCGTCAGCGTTGCGGAAGCGCTGAGCTTTACAAAAGCCGCCAAAAAGCTGCACACCGCGCAACCTTCACTCACGCGGCAAATTAAAGATTTGGAAGAGGAACTCGGTGTCCGGCTTCTGAACCGGACAAAGCAACAGGTGAGCCTAACAGACGAGGGCCGCTCGTTTCTCGCCGATGCCAAGCGCCTTCTTGGTCTCGCAGCCGAAACGGTCGAGTCGGTCCGGCGATTGCACAGCGGCGAGGTTCGCGCGCTCAATATCGGGTACGTGAGCAATCTCTTTTACGATTTACTGCCGAGGACTCTCGCTTCGTTCCATCAATTGTTTCCCGCTGTTTCGGTTAACCTCTTTGACATGTCGTGCGGTGATCAATTTCGCGCGCTTGCAGATGGCAAGCTCGATCTTGGTTTCGTTGGATTACACGAGCCAATTGCGCTGCGCGGACTGGAATTCCGGACCATTGCGTCCTACAAAACCGTCGCCGCCTTGCCCAAAGACAATTCGCTGGCGGGCAAAGCGACGGTCGCGCTGAAAGCTCTCGCGCCCATGTTTTTCATCGGAATGTCAGAAGCGAGCTATCCCTACTATCACGAATGGTTGAGCAAGACCTGTCACCGCGCCGGTTTTACCCCAAAGGTTTTGCAGGATGTCGATCTTGAACGAACGATGATCCACGCCATCTCCGCCGGTTTGGGTGTCGCCCTCGTCCCCGAGCAGCTAAAAAAACTCCCGCACAAAAATGTCGTGTTTCGCCCGATCGCGCCGGCCGTGGCGACGGAGGCTTGTGTCGCATGGAAAGGCGAAAATCCGTCTGCTCCTTTGAAAGCCTACGTGGAAATCGTCGAGCACGTTGGCCGGAGCATCCGTTGAACCGAACTGTGGCAGGATTTGGCCGTGTGAAAATCAAAGCGCAAATCGAAAAATCAGGCTAGAAGAGGAAAACGCGACTTCGATCAAACGGCGTTTACGCCTTTCCAAAAAGAAACGGGAATCAAGCAGTCCAAGACGCGCCGCTCGGCTCAACGGCATTCTCGCTCAGGTCGCGGACGATAAAGCATTGTGACGTTCGGAAGCTCCAAGCAGGAACGACGAATCGACTTGAACGTGCTGAAAAATCTTGGCAAGTGAAATACAACGTTGGATAAATGGGCCGACAACAGCTTAATTTAACGGAAAGGGACACCTATATGCTCTGGACTATAATTGTAATACTAGTCGTGCTCTGGCTTCTGGGCTTTATCGGCCACTTTGGCGGCGCTCTGATCCATCTTCTGCTCGTGATTGCCGTCATCGTGCTCGTTATTCAGCTCATTCAAGGCAGACGGCTCTGAGCGAATCCGTTTTCGCCCCGGTAGTATCAGTAGGCTGTGCGTCTTCACCATCGGTTTTGCAGCCGATGAATGCCCATCATGCACAGCCCGAGAAGCGCTTTTATGATGTAAAATCGCCACGGTACTTGCGGCTGTCAGGCTCAGCGTGCGTTTCATTTGCCGCTCCGGCGCAGCCACTTCGGCGATCAAACGCTCCGGACTTTTTGTTCTGAACAGTGAAGCGCCACGACGCGAGATTGTGGCACCAAGCAGTTCGGCGGGTAAATTCTTTTTGCGAGCGCAGACTTCCGGGCTGGGGTGCATTCGGAATAGACCTTCGCATCCGATTTTCCTAAGCTCTCAACATGCCCGATGAACTGGAAAAATTTATCCTGGGCGATACGGCGATCTCGGCAATCGAACAGGCGTCGTCACGCCGTGGGCGTTTTTTTGGCCGGCGCAAAATTCAGCGCACGCCGATTACGCATTGTGAGAATTGTGGAACACAACTGCAGGGACATTGGTGCGCCAAATGCGGCCAACCGGCAATCGATTATCGGCGCTCCTTCCGGCACGTCATTGCCGATTTACTCAACGAATTCCTGAATTGGGACTCGAAGTTTTTCGCGACGATTGGCCTCCTCCTGGTTCGCCCTTGGAAACTGACGAACCAATTTCTCGCCGGGCATCGCGTGCGGTATGTACATCCGCTCCGACTCTATCTCCTTGCAAGTATCTTGTTTTTCTTCGCCGCTACTTACGGAATAAAGTCGGCGCACTTCCAGCCGATTGATGTTTCACCCGGCGCGCTCGCGGAAATCCGCGGTGACTTGGAGCGCGACAACGTAACGCCTGAGGTTCGAGACAAAATTGAGCAGGCGCTTGGCGGCGAGCCCATCTCGCCAAAAAAACGCGCTGCTTTAGAGGAGCAACTGAAGAACGAGAACCTGCCGAAGGTAGCGCGCGACGCGATTCAACAACGCCTCGAACACGGTGATCCTTCGCCGAATGTGCGCGCGAAACTGGAAGACGCGATGAAAGGTTTGACGCCCGACGTGCGGACAAAAGTTGAGGAATCGCTCAGAAAAGCGAAGGACAAGGCCACCATTTTCGAAGCCGACAGCGAGGAAAAGCCTAACGACCTTGGCAAATGGTTGGAAGCGCGGGCTAAGGAGAAGATGGGTGAGCACGGAACGAAAATGGGGCTTTTCATCGGCACGCTCTTCAGCAATCTGCCTTACATGATGCTCTGCTGCATCCCGCTCTTCGCTCTTGTTCTAAAGGTTCTCTACTTTCGTCGACACATTTTTTACATCGATCACCTGGTTTATGCGCTTCATATCCACACATTCGCTTACGTGGGGATCATGTTGATCGTGCTCGCAACAATCGGACTCAACCGAATTGCCGCCGGCCCGGTTGCGGGCTGGATTATCGCGCTGCTCTGGATTGCGTTCTTGGTGCAGATTTTCCTGTCGATCCGTCGCGTGTATCGGCAGGGCTGGTTTATTAGCATTTTAAAATTCCTTTTTGGCGGCTTTGTGTATTTGATCGTCCTCGTATTGGCGCTCGCCGCGACTTTCTTCATCACCGTCGTCCTGCCATGAAAGGAATAATTGTTCTTGCTGCTGCATTAGCTACCTCTTTGGCAACCGGATTTTCTGGTGACCGGCACATCGCTTTTGAACGCGATAACGCCGTTTACGTCGCCAATCTTGACGGTACGGCAGAGAAAAAGATCGCAGATGGAATTTTCCCAGCGATCTCGCCAGACGGAACTCGTGTCGCGTTTAACACCGTCGAAAAGACGAGCGACACGACTTACGTGCGTCACATGGCGGTGGTAGATGGAAAGAACGCGAAGCTGAGCATGAAACATGCGCGAACGCCAAGTGTGAGTGCACCTTAGAAGTCGTATCGCAGTGTCATTCTGAGCGAAGCGAAGAATCTCGGATCAATTTTTTTTGCGGGGCCGCAACGGAAACGAACCAGAGATGTTTCGCTTCGCTCAACATGACAGAACACCATTCACGAGGTGGGCCGACGAGTTCTAGGCGTTCGTTTATTGTTTAGCTTAAAAGCTCTCGCGCTTTTGCCAGCGCCTCGGCGATCTTGCTTGGGTCTTTGCCAGCACCCTGGGCGTTTTCCGGCCGGCCACCGCCTTTGCCACCAACAATCGGCGCGATCTGCTGAATCAATTTGTTCGCCTGAAATTCGCGCTCATTTCCTTCGGTACTGGATGCGACCAGTGCAACTGATCCATTCGTCGCACCGACGAGAAAAATCGGACCGTTGAATTTCGACTTCAGTGCATCTGCGACGGCCTGCAGCAGTTTCCCGTCCCCGTCTTTCACTTCGGCAACACAAAATCTTTCTCCAGCATGCGATCGCATGAGTTCAGTTGGCGATTTGCGCAGCCCGGCTTTTGAGTTCCGCCTCGACCGATTTGGCGCTTTGCTTTTCCCAATCGCGAACTTCGGTTTCGAGTTTTTCCAGATCCGCCGCGCGCGCATCGATCTGTTGCAGCACATCAGAGGTGTCGGCGTCGTTTTGAAAAGCGTGTATTGCCGGAATGTCAGGTTTCTTGCGCGCCAAGGTTTCAAACTTCTCTTGCTGACGCGCAGCTTCGTGTTTCGCCCAAGCACGCGCGGCATCGCCGGCAACTGCTTCAATCCGCCGAACTCCTGCCGCGATCGCTTCTTCCTTTACGATTCGGAATGGGCCAATTTCGCCTGTCGATCTCACGTGCGTTCCACCGCAAAGCTCCATTGAGTAGCCGTTGAGCGCGCGGGGCTCTCCACCGATCTGTAACACGCGCACCATGTCGCCATATTTCTCGCCAAAAAATTGGATGATGTCTTTTCGCTGTTTCGCTTCTTCAAATGGAATTTCCTTCCAGGAAACCGGCGCGTTCTGGGTGATTTTCTCGTTCACCAATTTCTCCACGTCGCGCTTTTGTTCCGGCGTGAGCGGCGCGCTTGAAAAGTCGAACGTCAGTTTGTCCGGACCGACGTAGCTCCCTTTTTGCGAAGCATCACGTGAGACAACTTCGTGCAACGCCCAATGCAACAAATGCGTCACGGTGTGATGTCCTTCAATCAATTTGCGCCGATCAGCATCCACTGAGATGCGCACTGCTTCGCCCGGTTCCGGCGCGCGACCTTCAATCACTTGCGCGCGATGAACGAAGACGTCGCCGCGTTTCTGGGTATCGATCACGCGAAGCTGACCAACTTCTGTCCGATCGTGCCCGGGCACGTGAAGCAGTCCGCGATCGCCAACTTGTCCGCCCATCTCGGCGTAAAGCGGCGTTTGATCGAGAACCACCGCGACTTCTTCAGATTTTTGGCCAGGTAGGACCGCTTCAACCACTGATTCGGTTTCCAAGAAATCGTGACCGAGAAACTTCGTAGGCGTCGCACCAAGTTCACCTTCAACCGCGATCGTTTCTTTTTTCTGGGCTTTGCGCGCGCGTTTGCGCTGTTCGTCCATCAACTTCTCAAAGCCAGCAACGTCAACGGTTAGCCCTCGTTCCCGTGCCACCAGTTCCGTTAAATCAAGCGGAAAGCCATAGGTGTCGTACAACTTAAAGGCATCCTCCGCTGAGACCGCTGGCGTACGGCTAATGAATTCGCGCCATTCCCCAGCGCGAACTTGTGAAGCATCTAGATCCACAACTGGCTGCGGGCCCTGACTCAGCCAGATCGTAAACTCTTCTAGATTCGGGTCGCTCGATCGACCGAAATATTCCTTCTTGACCTGATACCCTTGTTCTGTTGCTGCCGCAGAAATGCTGTTAAACAAAACTACGCCTTCGAATAGCTCAATTCCTCTATCGAGCGTGTTGTTAAACGATTCTTCCTCGCGCTTAATCGTTTCTTTAACGTGCTTTTGTTTCTCGCGCACCTCTGGAAAAACGTCGCCCATGGTTTTCGCGACGACGTCGACAAGCTTGAAGAAGAACGGTTCGTGAAATCCCAACGAGCGACCGTAACGCACCGCGCGCCGCAGAATTCGGCGCAAGACGTAACCGCGACCTTCGTTGGAAGGAATGATTCCGTCCGCAATCGCGAAACTCAGCGCGCGGATGTGATCGGCGACCACTCGAAACGCGATGTCGATCTTTTCCTGTTCGTCTGTCAGTCGGCGCTTGCCATGTTTCGGCAACGTGCTTGCGTATCTTCTTTCTCGCTCGAGCTTTTCGATCTCATCAAAGATTGGGCGAAAAATATCGGTGTCGTAATTCGAGATCGTTCCCGAGAAATCTGTGAGATTCTTCGTGCCTTGAATGATCGCTGCGACGCGCTCGAAACCCATTCCAGTATCGACGTGACGTTGCGGCAGCGGCGAAAACGTGCCATCCGGGTTCGCGTTGAACTGGATGAAAACAAGATTCCAAATCTCGATGCAGCGCGGATCATTTTTGTTCACAAGCGTGCCACGCGTGTCGCCATCGGGCGTAAGATCCATGTGGACTTCCGAGCAGGGCCCGCACGGGCCCGTGTCGCCCATCATCCAAAAATTGTCGGCCTTGCCGCCATTGAGAACGTGAATCTTGGGATCGAGGTCGGCTTCACGAAACACATGCGCCCAATGATCGTGCGCTTCCTGATCGAATTCACTCGGGTCGCCCGAGCCGGGCTGATAAACCGTCGCATAAAGCCGTTGGGGCGGAAATTTCCAGCGTTCGACCAGTAATTCCCAAGCCCACTCAATTGCTTCTTTTTTGAAATAGTCACCGAAGCTCCAATTACCCAGCATTTCGAAAAATGTGTGGTGATAAGTGTCGAGTCCGACATCTTCGAGGTCGTTATGTTTGCCCCCGGCGCGTATGCATTTCTGCGTATCCACCACGCGTGCCGGTTTCCACGGAGCTTTTTGTTGTCCTAAAAAAATCGGCACGAACTGGTTCATGCCAGCATTGGTGAAAAGCAGGTTCGGGGCGTCCGGCAACAGCGACGACGACGGCACGATCGTGTGCTGTTTCTCGCGAAAGAAATCGAGAAATGATTGTCTGATTTGCGCCGAAGTCATCCTTCTAATCACTAACAAACCAGCCTTCACATCGTTACGGCTTGGCAAGCACGAATAAACACGAATTTGAGGAAAGCTGAAAGCGCAACTCCGGATTGAACGGCGCTTTCAGCGCCTGTGCGCGCGGGCGATCAAATTCCTGGGGCGGTGCCCCAGGTTCGCCGCAGCGAATCCGTCCCGTGGCGGACTAACTATGAAAAAAGCGCCTTCGGCGCTAAGCCGACATAACAGGGTTTGCCGTGATGTTAGTCTTTTTCTTCGTCAAGATGCGCTTTGACCGCCGACTCAATTTCTTCGTAGAGCGCCTTGTCGTTCTTCAAAACTTCTTTCGCAGCGTCGCGGCCCTGGGCGAGTTGAGTACCTTTATAGTTCAGCCAGGAACCGCGTTTTTCGACGACTTGTTTTTCCAACGCAAGATCGAGCAGCGCGCCGGTCGACGAAATTCCCTCGTTGTACATGATGTCGAACTCGGCTTCGGTGAATGGCGGCGCGACCTTGTTTTTCACAATCTTAATGCGAGTCCGATTCCCAGTAACGACACCGTCAGTCTGCTTAATCGCTCCGATGCGGCGAATATCGACGCGCACGCTGGCATAAAACTTCAATGCTTTTCCGCCGGGCGTTGTTTCCGGATTTCCAAACATCACACCGATCTTTTCCCGGATTTGGTTTGTGAAAACGCAGCAGGTCCTCGCTTTTGAAATGAGGGAGGTGAGCTTGCGCAGCGCTGCACTCATCAAGCGTGCCTGCGCGCCGACGGTCGTGTCCCCTATCTCGCCCTCGAGCTCCGCTCTAGTGACGAGAGCTGCCACGGAATCGAGGACAATCACATCGAGGGCGTTGGAACGCACCAACGTCTCGCAAATTCGCAGCGCTTCCTCGCCAGAACTCGGTTGAGAAACCAGCAGATCGTCAAGATCAACGCCGAGCTTTTTTGCGTATGCAGGATCCAACGCATGTTCGACGTCAATAAAGGCCGCAAGTCCGCCACGTTTTTGCGCCTGCGCAATTACAGTCAATGTTAAGGTCGTTTTTCCCGAGGACTCTGGGCCAAAAACTTCCACGACTCTGCCTCTTGGAAATCCGCCGACGCCGAGGGCTCGATCGATCAAAATGTTCCCGGTAGGAATTACATCGATATCGACAATCTTCTCATCGCCGAGGCGCATAATCGCGCCTTCGCCGTAGTCTTTTGCGATCTGTTGAATCGCCAGGTCGAGATTTTTGTTTCGTGCTGCAGTGACTTTGTCTTCGCTGGTTTTTTGCTCGGTTTTCGCCGCCATATCAAGATGACTCTAAGTACGACGCCCTCCTCGATTCGCCAAGCAGAAAAGATTCGGAACAAATCAAAAGGCCGAACATTCCGAGTACCTTGACATTCCAATCATCGAGCGGTTACGAGTCGCATCGTGAACCCACAGAGTGAAGGCCGCCGCGAGCTCGATTCGGTCGTCATCAACGTCGAGCTTACGCTTGCCAGTATTATCCAGGGGGTCGCCCTCTTTTTCTTAACGGACAATGCTCGTGCGATTATCACGATGCGGCATTGGGGTTCGTTTCTCTATGTCGCCGCAGGTTTGTGTGTGATCTTTATCTTTTGGTCACGGTCAATCATTCACACGCTCACGCTGATTCGTTGGCCGATGGAATTTGGGCATAACTTTTTCTACATCGGTTGCGCATTGGGCGAAGCGATTCTTTTTACCCGCCTCGACGATCCTCTGGCGTGGTTCCAGCTCAGCGCCACTTATGCGGCTGCTGTATGGCTGCTTTTCATCTATGACATGCGACTCATTCACGCCCGCATCGCAGAAGCGCGTAACGATGCCGAACGGGTTCTTTACGGGCGGGCCAAAGCCGATCAATTGTTCAATATTTATGTGCTGGTTCCTTTGCTTTTTTTCCTCAACCTCGCCTGCGCGCTTGCCATTTGGATCTGGCCTGATTTCTTCATTACTCGCGGTGGTCACATCTGGTTAATCAGCTCTCAACTGATTTCGTTCATTACTTATCTTGCTTACATTGGTCGTCACTTCAGCAAGATTGCGCAGCTTCTCTTGCAGAGCCGGCAAGTGGATTGAGCGCATTCCGTCGTGCCCCAATCGATGCAACGTGAGTCGCGCCGGTTTGTGGAGTGGCAATTCTAGCACTCCTTTCGGCTATCAATGTATAGTAGGACGAACGCGATCCCGATCAGCGGCTGAAGAATTTTCTGTACAATCCCAAGGACGAACGTTAAAACGTCAAAACCGTGTGCCTGCTGGGCTTCAGTCAGTTTTTGCAGAAGCGTCTGCGGATCCTGTATCGTCATCAATTCATTGAGAGAATGCTGCAGCGTCGTCCACTCCGAAACGAGCGTGATCGCCAACACAAACGCAAACCAGAGAGACGCAATAAAAACGCCGCGCCACAACGGACGTTGAAACCACGGAAGCTCGCGGCCGCTGCGGGCTAGATTTCGACTTTCGCGCAACGAGTCGATGACTCCGGCGTTTTCGAGAACGGCAAATTGCTGCCAGAAAAGAACGTTGACGAAAAAGCGACCGAACATCCAAACCTGCACGCCTAGCAAAGCCAGCGCGAGAAGGATCACGAACACCGAAGAGGCGCCAGCGACAATCATAGCTGCAATCAGGAAGGCAAATACGATCAGCAAGAAGAAAACGCCATAGACGAAGATGCACAGCGCCGCGATGCGCGGCCAGAACCGCACGGCTTCATTGAGGGCAGCTAAAAATCCGATGCGGCGCCCGGCAGCAATTTCAGTGGTAATGATTTGAATGCCTGCGACGTAAACAGGCCACATCGCCATCGAGAAAATGAACATCAAAAAAGCAAAGCCCCCTGCAGCGAGAACGCGTAGATCAGCATCCGATGCCTGTCCGGTCTGCATCCACATGGCCGTCAGTTGCGCGCAGACCGAAGGCAAAACTACCAGGAGTGTAAGGAAAAAGAATTGAAGAAAACCTCTTACAAATATTCGAAACGTATCGGCCAAAATCTGTCCAAAGCCGCGAGGTGGTAACGATGGCAGAGCCTGGCCTGAACTTATCGAATGGGTCAGCTGCGAGGCGCTGGCTGAGGCGGGCGTCTCTAAACCGAATAGCCCGGGAATTTCCGCGGCTAAGCTCCAAAGCTCGGTATCCGCGCGGCGGGCTTCGTTTGCAGGGAGGACCCGGCCTTCCGCCTTCCACTCACGTAGCGTCTCGATATTGGCCGGCCCGTATTCCCTGCCATCAACACGCAGAATCCACTCTTCGGTCACGCCTTGATCATCCGGTATCATGCATTCAGAATCCAGTATCAGCCTTTTGCGATGAAACTCCTGCTTATCGACGGTCACTATTACGTTTATCGCTCATTTTTCGCCATCCCGAATCTCTCGAATTCCAAGGGTGAGCCGACCAACGCCATCTTCGGTTTCACGAAGACATTGCGGCTAATGCTCAAACACCTGCAACCCGAGTTAGGCGCAGTTTTCTGGGACGAAGGAATGCCGGAGCGCCGGGTGAAGCTGCAGCCTGCTTACAAGGAGACGCGCAAGGAGATGCCTAAGCCGATGGTTCCGCAGCTTGATTTTATCCAAGAGCTCACGCCTTTGCTGGGTTTCCGAAATATTTCCCTACCAAACACCGAGGCTGACGATCTGATTGGCTGTTACGCCATCGCCGCCTGTAAGAGAGCCGAAATGGAAGTTGTACTCGCAACCAATGACAAGGATTTGTATCAGCTCGTTGGCCCATGCGTTAGGGTTTATACCACCGCGAAGGCAGATCTCGCGTCGCCCAAGGACGCATTCGCCTTGCTAGGCGAGGATCAGGTGTCCGCAAAATGGGAGGTTCCGCCAAATCTTATCGGCGATGTCCTCGCGTTGGCCGGCGATTCAGTCGACAATATCCCTGGCGTTGGATTGGGCCGCAAAACCGCTGCCGCATTGATTCGTGAATTCGGTGGACTCGAGTCGTTGCTGGCCAACATCGACAAGGTGAAAAGCGCGCGAACTCGCGAGAAACTTATGAACTCCCGCGACCAAATTTTGGAAAACCGAAAAATGGTCGATCTAGATTGCCATTTGGAACTGCCCGTACCGATCGATCAGCTCCGAATCGAGCCCGATTATCCCAATCTGGTCCGGGCGCTAGAACAGTGCGAATTTAAATCCTTGCTCCAAGAGGTTCGCGACGAAGCAGCGCGAATGGGGAGCGGTGCCCAGAGGAATCTTTTGTAGTGCCGAGCGGAATGCTGGCGTTCCGTAATTGCCTGACTTCCAAAAATTAGGGCTCAGACACGGATTTTTCGTAAAAAACTTGAACGCGCGCTGCTACGGAGTGTCAAACTTAACAGGTTAAGGCGATTCGGGTAGTGGCACGTTTTCTTATATTCGTTGTTTCTCCTTAGCGTGCGCTGCCCGAATCTTTTTTTGTACATCTAAGCAACTCTCCCGCTGGAAGCTTCCTGTTGGCTCGTGCTTGATAGACGTGCTTTGGTTTCGAGCTTATCCTCCTTCGCTCCCGGGGAAACTTTTGAATCCGGACGGTCCATTTCGTCAAGTCAGTGCTCAGCAAATTTCGATGAAGACAGACCATTACGATCCGATTGCCGCTGCTCTCAAGGAAGACATCGGTGAGGGTGATATTACGACTGATTTTTTCGTGCCGGAGACGCTTCACGCAACGGGACGCATCACTGCGCGTGAAAAAGCCATCGTTGCCGGCATCGGAGCAGCAGCGGAAGTTTTTAGGCAGGTTGATCCCTCAATAGACATCCAGATTATTCGCCCTGATGGCGACGAAGTTGTCGCTGGCGATGTTATTATCGAGGTGCGCGGCCTGGCGCGTTCGATTCTGAAAGCGGAACGCGTCGCGCTGAATTTTTTGCAACGTCTCTGCGGCATCGCGACCCTTACGCGCCAATTTGTCGATGCCATTGGAAACCATTCAGCCAAAATCCTGGATACACGCAAAACCACTCCCGGCCTCCGCGCATTGGAAAAGGCTGCAGTGGTTGCAGGAGGTGGTGTTAATCATCGCTTTGGCTTGTACGACATGGTGCTCGTAAAGGACAATCATCTGGCCACGCTCGGAGGGCTTTCCAGTTTTGCAGATCTAATTCACCAACTGCGCCGGGAGCGACCAAACATCCGCATTGAAGTGGAAGCTGATGATCTGGAGCAAGCGCGCGCTTTTGCCGAAGTTAGAGGCATAGACGTCATTCTTCTCGACAACATGACGCCGGCCCAGATTCGAGAGGCCCTCGCTTTGAGGAAGGACAATGTCCAGTTCGAAGCAAGCGGCGGAATTACACTGAAAAACGTGAAGCGCATCGCAGCAACAGGAGTGGATTACATTTCCATCGGTGGCCTAACGAACGCTGCGCGGGCCATCGATATTGGGCTGGAAATGACCCATGTTCCCGGCTGAGATGTTAGACCGGTTGGTCGAGGAGGAATTGCAGGCCGACCTCGGCAGCGCCGTCATTGGCCGGGAGATCATCGTGGTCGAGCAAACCAGCTCGACAAATGATGCGATTTTGGAACTCGCAGCAGATTCAAACGACGGACTGGTTCTCTTCGCCGAACACCAAACCGCGGGGCGCGGCCAGCGCGGCAATCGATGGGAATCCGCGGCAGGGCAAGGACTTTGGTTCTCGATTCTTTTGCGACCAAGGATCGACCTTGCGAGTTCACCGCAACTCACTGCCTGGGCGGCCGAAGCCATCTCCGGCACAATCCAAAACGAATTTCCTCTCACACCCACTATTAAACCTCCAAACGACGTGCAAATCGACGAGCGCAAAGTCGCCGGCGTGCTCGTAGAGATGCGCGCACAGAAAAACGCGCCACATCTGGCAATCGCCGGCATTGGGATCAATGTGAATCAATCCCGCGAAGATTTTCCGAAGGAGCTGCAAGGCAGGGCAATTTCCCTGGCGATGGCCCTTGGCAAACAAGTCGATCGCCGAAAATTTGCCGTCGCGCTACTGCGAGACCTGGATCGGACTTATCGGGAGTTGTTCGGTAATAGTTAAAAAGGTCGTACGGTGGAATACCGGTTTGATTCGCCTTTATAAGCCGCGTGAGGCGGATAACTCTCTTAACTTTTCAACCTTCCAACTTTTGACTGCTGCGCGACCCAGTCGCGGTAGATGTGCGGCGAAATTTCGGACGGCTTAATCTCGCTGCGTCCACCCCAGAAAACATTTGTGTACGAGACGGGGATACCTCTGGAGTGAAGACGCTGGTCGATAGCTGCTTTGTGATCGAGCAGTAGTTGTTTATCAGTGCCGTGCGCCACGGCCATGATGTTGACATTCTTGAATTCCGGGCCGGCGTCGCGCCAGTAGCAATGCGTCAGAATATGGTGGCGGCCGACCTCGCCGCCTGCTTCAATTTCATGACCCCGCGGCACAGCCCAATGAAACAGCGCGTTGAATCGGGTGACCCGCACGCCGCCCGCTGACGGCTTGACGTGTTCCAGAAACGTTGAAAAACGGCCGATGATTTTTTTCGCATTCAATTCTTCCGCTACGCGAAAGAATTCTTCCACCGAGACGCCAGCTTCCTTGGCGCGTGCGACCCACGGCGCCGGCTTGATCTCTTCCGGAGTGAATTCGCGCTTGAGTGCGAGCAGCACATCCCATTCGCCTTCACTGAGATTGACAATCTGCACCGGAATCATTTTTGCCGGCTCGTCCGCCTTACTGCCCGGCTCAATCGTCTTCCGGCGAACGTGTCCCACTCCCAGAGTGAAAATTCCTTTCGCCGGCATAACGCGAAAACGCTCCGCGCCGACTTTTTCCGCTAGGAGCTGGCAATGCGCTTCCAATGAGAATCCCCGGGGGACCTTCACGGTAGTCCAAAGTTTGTAGTCCGACCCAGCGCTGATAGTGTCCGTGGAACGCAACACGACGTGTCCCGAAAAAGGATCGTGCTGAAACATCCAGTCGAAGGCGGCGTCGATCTTCTCCCCGGGAACTTTCCACGCTACCAGGGCGCCCTCAGCCAGGTTCGTCGCAAGCAACGTTTGCCGCACGCGCCGGATGGTGCCCGCACGCAACATCGCCGCAATCCGCGCCATGACCACATCAGCACCTATGCCTGAGCGTTGCGCAATTTCGTCGAACGGCTCAGGCGCGAATCCCTCGATCTTGTCCTCTGAAATCGCGAGAATCTTGGCGTTGATTGGATCGTTGTGCTCAACCGGCAGCATGCCAATTAATCCGACGCGCGGGCAAGCTTGTCCAACCGATACCCGCAGCGCTCTGCCCGGTAGTACAGAAATTATGCGTCAGAGCGCGCAGGTCAGCACGGCTGCAAAATGACAGCCCGTGCCGGTAAGGACGAACAAGTGCCAGACAAAATGAGAATAGCAGCGCGCCTTTCCGAACATAAAACAAGACGCCTGTCGTGTAAGCGATTCCACCGGCAAAAAGCCAGAGTAACACCGAGAGCGGAACCGCCAAAGCAAGCGGCCGGATGAAAATAAGAGCCAGCCAGCCCATTCCCAGATAAAGAAACAGCGCTAGCATCCGATGCCGCGAAGCTCCGCGGGTCGCCTTCATGAGCACGCCGAGAATCGCAAGCGCCCAGACGGTTCCAAGAATCGTCGGGCCTCCTGCGTCGCGAAGCGGACCCAACGCTAACGGCGTGTACGTGCCCGCTATCAACAAAAAAATGGCGGAGTGATCCAGCACTTGCAGGATAGATTTTACCCGCGTTTGCGGCCAGGCGTGGTAGAGCGTCGATCCCAAATACAGCAGCAACATCGTTACGGCGAAAACGATCGTACCGATAAGAAAGGAGGTACTGCCATGATGAAAAGCCGCCAGAAGCAAAACCGGCGTGCCGACAATCGCACCTACGAGTCCGATCCCATGGCTGATACTGTTCGCCAACTCCTCACCGGTTGATTGCGTCCACATCGGCAAGGCCAGCGGCTCGTCGATGACGTTCATAGCCACAGCACCATGCAACGCCGGTCGATCAACTTTTGCAAAACAAATTAACGGGTTAGTGGCGAGATCTCGGGCGAAAGTTGCAATTAGCGTCAAAACAACCTTCCATCGAGGCAGCGCATTCATGGCCACCAACAACAGAGAGAAACCGCCGAAAGCGATCTTTTTCGATGCAGCCGGAACGCTGTTTCATTTGAACGGAACGGTCGGTCATCACTACGCACTGGTGGGCAATGATGTGGGCCTTACGCTCGATGCGCATCAGCTCGATCGTGCGTTTTATTCAGCCTGGAAGAAAATGCCGCGCCGCGCTGCGATCCTCGGCCCGCGTGAGAATGATGACAAAGGTTGGTGGCGTGAACTGGTCGATCTCGTGCTTGACGAGGCTGCGTCCTCATTGAGTGAATTGGATCGGGATAATTTTTTCGAAATTGCCTACGAACATTTTGCGGAATCCGGTGTCTGGGAACTTTACCCTGAAGTTCCCGGCGTCCTGCAGCAATTGCGACCGCGTTTTCAGCTCGCCGTAATCTCAAATTTCGATGGGCGTTTGCGGTTCATTCTTAAACACCTCGGAATTTCGAAATTTTTTACGCACGTTTTCATCTCCAGCGAGATCGGAGCGGATAAACCTGATCCGGAAATCTATCGGCGCGCGTTGAAGCTGATCGACCTGAAAGCGAACGAGGTCCTTCACGTCGGCGACGATCCGGAACGTGATTGGGAAGCCGCAAGCGCCGCTGGTTTGTCGATCTTTCGATTGGATCGACCAAAGAATTCTCTGCGCGATTTACTCGCCACTTTGACCACGAACCGACACGGATGAATGCGAATCAATGTGGATGCGGCACGCGTCTCACAGAGATGCGGCTACAACATAAATGGGTCGGCCGGGACTCGAACCCGGAACCAACGCCGAAAGCCTTCGGGGCCGCACCCCTCTTGCGGCGCGGTCAGTCCATATCGCAAAGCATCGACCTTATATTGCTCGCAGGAGTCGTGTATGTCCTCTGAATTGGTGCGGCTGTAAACCCTGGAACGAGAGCAAAAAAGCAAAAAAAAGTCCCTAGGTTGTAGTCCTAGCGAGGTATCAAAAAAACTCTGGACTTAGCCGAATCTGAAGTGCCTTCCACAACCCAGGGACCGCAACCGTTGTTTCAAACGATGTTGTTGTTTTGGCAGTGAACAGCAGGGAAACTTTTTGAGTCACATCTCTGTCACACTTTCGACGCCCAGACGTTTCTTGCCGGCGCACCAAAACGATACGACGAACTGGAGCGGATAGACACATGAGAAAAGACACGGAACGAGTGCTGACGGTCCTCCTGGCGCTGGCACTGGCGTTGCTGGCGATAACAGCGTTTGCACTGGCTAGGGCGCAACAGCGATACACGGCAGCGCGATGGTATCAGGGCTAAATCGCGGACGGATCATCCGGAAAGATTAACGAGCAACAGGAAAAAATCGGCAAGCTTTGCGTTTTGCTCCAAATCAGCGTAAATGTTCAGGCGAACATGATCCAGCTTGGAAACGGTCGATCACAGGCAAAACCAGAGCAACCTAAACCCAGAGGCCGTTTCACCGGCCAACGGCTCAAGCTGCTCCGGCCAGAAACCTATCGCCAGGCGGCCGTAGAGCTATTGCCGGAACCGCGCCAGCAAGTTCCCTATGATCACATTTGCCGGAAGCTGCGGATGAGCGAGCACACCCTCAAGGCAATTGAGAAGGCAGAATCGCTTTCGATAGCGGAGCGAAAACAAAGGCTGTTGGACAAGGCCCTGCGCATTGGCAGTAAGGCTGCAGATCGCGTCGAAGATCAAATCGACGGCGCGAACATTACCCAGGCCCTGTCGCGTTCGGCGTGGCTACAGAGAAAATAATGCTGCTTTTGGGCGAGACGGGAGGCGGAGTACCAGTGCAAGTGAATTTGCAGGTGAATGCCCAAGCGTTACACGCCAAATATGCCGAGATGGTTCGAAAGCTTGAGGAGACAGTTCACAAGGTCCGCCTGAAAATGGCGATGCTGGATGATCGATTGCTAGAGCGGAGAAGAATTGCCAAAAGCGATTTGACGAATACTTGGCAAATAGATTGCCATTTCGTGCGTTTTAATGCGGCTCGCTGCGCGTCGACCAGTTACCTATTTTCATAGGCAAATCCCCATTTTAGAGGGATTGGGTCGGCCGGGACTCGAACCCGGAACCAACCCCGAAGGCTTTCGGGGCTGCTCTATTAATCGGTAGACTGCAAGATTGAAATCGCGATCCGCGGATTCTTTTTCCGCTTAAGGGTCTGTTCCAGTTTACGCGCTTGGTGCATTGATGGCAGCTCCTTCGCCGCAACGAGTTCAATTTGCCCGCCTAAGCGACGTGTCGTGTGATTGCTACCGCGCTTATGCTCTATGATCCGGCGCTCAAGGTTATCGGTCGCACCGATGTAATACCGGCGAGCACCGCGCAAGATGTAAACCCATGCCATAAGAATTGTGGGTCGGCCGGGACTCGAACCCGGAACCAACGCCTTAAAAGGGCGCTGCTCTACCGATTGAGCTACCGACCCGTGGGAGATTCAGTTTGTAATACCTCTCCAATTTTTCAACCCGGAACCAACCCCGAAAGCTTTCGGGGCTGCTCTACCGTTTGAGCTACCGACCCGTGGGAGATTCAGTTTGTAATACCTCTCCAATTTTTCAACCCGGAACCAACCCCGAAAGCTTTCGGGGCTGCTCTACCGTTTGAGCTACCGACCCGTGGGAGATTCAGTTTGTAATACTCTCCAATTTTTCAACCCGGAACCAACCCCGAAAGCTTTCGGGGCTGCTCTACCGATTGAAATCGCGATCCGTGGATTCTTTTTCCGCTTAAGGGTCTGTTCCAATTTACGCGCTTGGTGCATTGATGGCAGCTCCTTCGCCGCAACGAGTTCAATTTGCCCGCCTAAGCGACGTGTCGTGTGATTGCTACCGCGCTTATGCTCTATGATCCGGCGCTCAAGGTTATCGGTCGCACCGATGTAATACCGGCGAGCACCGCGCAAGATGTAAACCCATGCCATAAGAATTGTGGGTCGGCCGGGACTCGAACCCGGAACCAACGCCTTAAAAGGGCGCTGCTCTACCGATTGAGCTACCGACCCGTGGGAGATTCAGTTTGTAATACCTCTCCAATTTTTCAACCCGGAACCAACCCCGAAAGCTTTCGGGGCTGCTCTACCGATTGAGCTACCGACCCGTGGGAGATTCAGTTTGTAATACCTCTCCAATTTTTCAATCCGGAACCAACCCCGAAAGCTTTCGGGGCTGCTCTACCGATTGAGCTACCGACCCCCGCGGAGCATCACTTTCTAATGCCTGCGAGATTTTTCAATGTACAATGACACGCCGCCGGCCATGATCTCTCATGAGTACAAGTGCATTTTCGTAGAAGTACCCAAGACAGGCTCGACCAGCGTCAGGGCCATTCTGGGCAAAGCGTGGAAACCACATCTCAATCTGTGGCAGATCAAAAACCAGATGGAGACCTATTGGACGCGCTACGGCGGAAGAAAAAATCGGATTCTGGCTTCTTTGCATTTGTTGCTTCCAGAAGAGCGCCGGAGAGAAATCGGACGAAAGCAATTCGAGGCCTACTTCAAATTCGGATTCGTTCGCAATCCGTGGGATCGCGTCGTCTCTCTTTACGAGCGCACCGAGGCGTTACAACTCAGAGAGAAAACAACGTTCGATGAGTTTGTCGATTGGATCCAATACAGCAGCGCCACCTGCGTTCACTCATCCCCTCACCGTTACCAATTGGATTGGTTCGTGGATCCCAATGGAAATGTGCTGGCCGATTTCATTGGGAAATTTGAGCGCCTCGACGAGGACTGGGCTTTTGTGGCGAAGAAGCTGGGTGTGAGCGAGAAGTTGCCTCATCAAAGACCTAATCCGCGAGCGCGGCATTACACTGAATATTATACGCCGCGAACCAGGGACATCATCGCGAATAAGTTCAAGGTCGATATAGAGCGGTTTGACTATGAATTCGCCGGATAAAATAAAATCTATCGTGCTCACGTGCGACCGCTATCGAGCGATCACAGAGCACATGATTTTTCAATATGACCGGTTATGGCCGGATCATCCGTTCGTTTTTCATGTTCCTTACCAGGAGCTTGGCGGAGTCGATACCGAACGGGTCAAGTATCTCACGGCGCCGTCGGATATTAAAGGGACTGTCTTGCATTTGCTGACGGAGATCGACGATGAAGAGTGGATCTACTGGTGCGTGGATGACAAATACCCCATCCAACTTGTCACCGATAAAATTGCGAGGCTGATTTCCCACGCCATGCGCTCACCGGAAGTCGATGGTCTTTTATTCTGCAGATGCCGAGCGACCCTAAATAGCCCCAAGCTAACGCTCCACCCGCGAAAGGTTAAGAATCCATTTGGCGACGTTTATTTCGAGCGAAAAGCCTGGTTCCAAATATGGATTCATCAGATCCTGCGCGCCAAAGTGCTTCGGTATCTGTTCAGCCATTTGCCAGACCACATTTCCACGGCAAAAGCGATGGACGACCTGAAAAACGATGTCCCAAAGTTGCCCGAGCACCGGCTATTTGTGACCAGGGAAAATTTCGCGGTGTTTGGAGAAAGCACCCGGCGGGGTGTGATCACGCAAAATTGCTACGAGAGCATGGTCGCGGCAGGGATTGAATTACCCGAATGGTTTCGCCATCCGGATGGAGAATACGTGACGCTCGGAAAATTGTAGGTCTTATCGCTGCTCGAACGCATAGCCAAAGCGTTCGATCTCCGCGGCGAACCGCTCGCGCACTAATTCGCGAAGCTCGTCGTCGTAATATTTCGAATAATGTTCGCGGTTGGAGCGGTTATACTGCGGCAGGATTGTTGGCGAGATGTCCAATGCCGCGCAGACGGTGCGAAAATCGTCCGCGAGATTCTCGAAGCGCATGATAGAGTCGACATTGGCAAAAGGATCTTCTTCACGCGGACTCAGCCGGAGATAGTCTACAACCGATACAGCTTTGGAAATAATCCCCTGGAATTTCTTCCGATTCCAAGTTTCCGGACTTTGGGTTGGCGTGAAATAATACGACACCATCCGGTCCCACGGGTTTCGCACACAGGTGAATTTGTAGAGACTGCGAAACTGCTCATTTCCGAGGGCCCTGCGATACTCCGCCAGCGTTGAATGTTTTTTAATTTTGTACTTGGGATTGCGCAACCCGAAGCGCTCGACCCCGTCCTGTTCACTCCGTAAAGCTACTAATTCATCTTCGGAATAATCACGCAGGACGCTCTGAATCGAATTACCAGCCGTCTTTGGAATGTGAACGAAGAGAAAACGTTTCTGAAAAGAAATCATCTGCGGCGGGTCTTCCAAATTTACAGTGCATCGTTTGATTGCGCGAGTGTTGGCGGTTTTTGAGCAGTCGTGCGACCTGTTGCTCGGAAGGCTGTCACGGCTCGATGATCCTATCGCACAAATACAAATTCATTTTCATTAAGACCGCGAAGACCGCGGGCACCAGCATTGAAGTTTTTCTTTCGAAACACTGCGGACCAACCGACGTCCTGACACCCATTGAGCCGCCGAATCCAAGGACATCAGCCGCGCAATTATGAGGGATTTATTAACCCAATCCCTGAAATCCTGGAAAGACCGGGCAAACTCTTCTCTGCATTGCAGCATTCAATCGCCAGCCGAGAGAAATTTTACCGCCATATGCCGGCATTTGAGGTACAGAAGCGCGTTGCTCGCGCCGTTTGGAACAGCTACTTCAAGTTCTGCGTGGAACGAAATCCGTGGGACAAAGTCTTGTCTCATTACCACATGCATGCGGCCCGCGAGGGCGGTTCACTTTCGCTGGATGAGTATCTCGCTCGAGGCAGATTCCCCATTAACTATTTCCGATACACGATCGCTCAGGAAGAAAAATCATCGTCGATCGTATTCTGCGCTATGAGAATCTGCTTGCCGAGCTTAGCGACGTATTCTCACAATTAAACATTCCTTTCGAAGGCACGCTGGGTGTGCAAGCCAAATCAGAATACCGGACCGATCGCAGACCGTATCAGAAGTACTTAATGATAAGCAACGGCAGAATCGTGGAAAAAGCGTTTGCCAAAGAAATCGAATTGCACGGCTACCGTTTTTGAATCATGTAAGCCGCAGGCATTCCTAATTCCACGATCTTGTTGTAGCCGCCTCACTGTGTCGAGGCGTTGTGGCTGGCAGGGCGACACAGCGCCCTCGCTACTAATTCTGTCGTTAAGCCTATTTGGGCGCGAGGGAGGCGACGATTTGTTCAAAGCATGGCTCGCCGCGCAGCGGGTCCCAAAACGGCATCAGTTTCAATTCGCCATAGCTGATCTCGCTCGCTGTGGCGGATCGCGACGGCAAGTTGTTCGCAGGCGAGATCGTTTATCGCCAACCCAAGCAGCGATTCGAGCCAAGCACGCCGATCATCATCGCCCCGCTGCGTTGCGTCTTTCTCCACCGGAAGAAGCTCAACCGCGCGCCGGCCCTCGCGTAGCGCTTCCTCTTTTCTCCCAAGGCCTGCGTCGATTAACCCAAGCACGCATAGAGCACCAGCATCATCGGGATGGGCGCGAACCAGTTTCTCCTGCTCAGCGCGCGCAACGTAAAAGCGGCACGTGCTTTGACATCATCTTTTGTCATCCGGGCGATAAGACCTTCCATGAAACGGGAGCTGTATTTTACTGTTTCATTGCCAAGCTGTCTTCGCCCATCGCGGCTGAGGCATTCGCAGCGGCAGAGAGTCGCGCTCTGCCAGTGCGCACACAGAGCCAGTATCGGCGACATTTTGAATTGCGCGCAGGATCTTTCGCGCGAATTTCATCCATCAATTGATGCAAGGGCTGTGTATTGGCCTTCCAATCGAAATCACACGAACGCCCGCGTGACTTTCGTCTCGACGTCGTTCGGCTCGATAGCTAGCGCGCGATCCAAGATGGCTTCCTCATCGCCATAGCGGCCGGAGATAGTCGTAACTGATCGAGGATCTGCTGTAAAAGTGAAATGTTGCGCGGGTCGAGCTCGATTGCGCGCTCGAGATTTCGTAGTGCTTCTTCCTGATTCACCATCTGGGCGGCGACGCTCTATGTAACCCTTCAGCTCGAATAACGCGAGCGTCGTTTGGCAGGGTCTGGCGAGCAATTTCCAGTTCGCTCAACGCTCCGTCATAATCGCGGTATCCCCTATAAAGATTTCCCCGCACGCGCCAGTGCGCTTCGCCCGCGTCGGGACGGAGCTGAAACGCCGCCTTGAATGGCTGCTCAGCTAACGCCAGACGCGCAGGCGTGCGGTCCAACCATAGATGAGTAAAGCTCAGTCATGGGTCCAGCGCGAGTTGGCAATACGCCTGGAAAAAAGTCGGGTCATGTGTGACAGCCTGGTTTAACAAATCGGCTGCCCGCAGCAAATCTCTCTCCCTCTTAGTCAGCATTGCTCCTTTGCCCGACAGTCAGAAGAAGATTTTTGGCGCTGGCTGTAAAGATCAAAAGCTGTGAGATCGGCTGTTGGTGATCGCTCGATGGCCATTTTTTCCGCGGCTGATATTTTGGCGTCGAAGTTGCGCTCGGCGATCTCTTGCGCGATTTCACTTTGGACTGCAAAGAGATCGGCCAAATCCCGATCGTACTGCTGCGCCCACACATGCGTGTCGGTGCGCGTGTCGATCAGCTGGGCGTTGACTCGCAGCGCGATTGCCGATTCGCTGCACGCTGCCTTCCAACAAGTGCGCAACACCCGAGTTGCTGTCGCCGATCTCACGCGAGTTGTGCCCATTGCCGCTCTTATAATGATCCGCCGAAGTGCGGCTGATGACCTTGAGATCGGCGATCCTCGCTAGGTTCGTCATAATTTCATCCTGGACGCCGACAGCGAAATAGGCGTTTTGCTTTTCGTCGCTAAGTTTTCGAACGGCAGAACCGCGATGCTCTTCTCCAGCGGCACCGGACTCGAGACAAATTCGGCAGCTGCCGGATGCGTACGCAGCGAATGAAAAATGAAGAATGAAGACGCGCCGAGAATCAAGACGGCAGCGGCGGCGATGGCGACGCCGAATCGGCGTGCATCGCTTGCTCGCGCTGAGCAACGTCGCAGCCTCGCTGCCAGATCTTGTACACCAGGCCGGGCCGCCGGCTCCAGTGCGAGCATGGATTTAAGCAGCGACCTTAGACGAAACGGAACGTGTGCCGCTTTCAGTTGCTCCGTCGGAAGTGCTGCCGATTTCTGACCGCGGCGAATTTCCTCAATGTTGCGACCGGTAAATGGTGTTTTCCCCGTCAGCGCAAACCAGAGCGTAGCGCCTAACGAGTAGATGTCGGAACGCACATCGATTGGTCCGCTTTCGAATTGCTCGGGGCTGGCGAAGTTTGGCGTCCCGACGAACTCACCGTGGGTGATGTCCATTTCTGCTCCGGCATCCGCGATTGCCTTGGCCAGGCCGAAGTCGATGATTTTTACTTCCAGTTGGGCCGCTCCAGCGTTACCCGGCTTAAGCATTATGTTGCCAGGCTTTAGGTCGCGATGGATCAAACCTTGAGCTGCGGCAGCGATCAACGCCTGCGCGATTTGAGTCGCAATCTCCATAACCAGCTTTGGATTCAGCGGACCATCCCTCCGCACGCGAGTCTCCAACGTTTCGCCCTCAACCAATTCCATTGCGTAATAGCAGCGACTGCCATCCGGCGAAGCGCCGAACTGGAAAACGGCAGCCACATTCGGATGCCGCAGAGCCCCCGCAGCACGGGCTTCGCGCAAAAAACGTTCGCGCACCGCTTGTGAGCCGCGCGCCGCCGCCGGCACCTCGATCACTTTCAGGGCGACTTTGCGGCGCAACACATTGTCACTGGCAAGATAGGTCACCCCCATCGCGCCGCGACCGAGTTCACAGAAGGACCCGTCTTCGTGTCGCGCGATCTCGAAATCGCCGAAAACCAGCGACAGTGACGGCTTGGTCTCGACGGTTGATTCTTCGAGGCCCGTGCGGAGCAGACAAGCCAGGCAGTCGCCTTTCGTGCTCAACGGCTCACCGCATATCGAACAAACCGTGACGGGGGATGCCACTGGTATTGCCATAGCGCGTCTTCCTTAGCCTCCCGTTAACACAAGCAGAAACTCGTGTAACTCTTCGTCCACCTCCGCGTCAGTGTCCACCTTTCGGCGCACCTCGGCGGAGTTACCGGGAAAGGCCAACGCGCTGCACCAGATCCTGAAACCTCGGATCCGACCTGACTGATTTGAACTGGGGCGAAACGTTCAGATAAACGAGATGGAACGAGTGCTCCGTGCATGCTTCTTCCAGTAATTGAAATGCTTGTTCATTGTTACCAAGCGCGACGTAGATCGTCGCTATCTCGTAGGCCGACACGTACTGTCGCTTCGCAAGCTCATTCAACTCATTGAGCATTTCGTTCGCCTCATGCCTCTTCTGCGAATTCGCATATGCACGACCGAGCGCAGCTCTCATTAGCGGGCTACCTCCTGACAGAGAGATTGCCTTTTTAAACTCTTCGATGGCCGCATCAAGAGCCTGCTTTTCCTCATAAGCCAGACCAAGATGCCAGTGCGCGACGGCGAAGTTCGGATCCATCTGGATGGTCCTGCGGCATTGATCTATCGCTTCACCGTACCGGCCTGCGTAGTAGAGGGTCGCTCCCATAAACGTGTTCATTACGAGCGACGCCGGCTCGAGTTCCAGCGCTTTTTTCATTTCCTGGACAGCTTCTTTCAACCGACCTGTGGCCGTTAGATAATGAATCGCATACCACTCATGAGCCGTCGCGTAATCTGGCTTGAGCTCTATACTGCGCTTGAACTCTTTCTCCGCCTCCGACCAATTCCAATCGTAGTTCATCAGAACATGCGCCAGCGACGTGTGCGCTTCGGCGAGTGTGTTATCCAGTGCCAGCGCCTTTATTGCCGATTCTTTTGCCTTTGGCATTGTTTCGTGTGGGGCGGCAAAATTGTAAAACGTCAGTCCAATGTAGGAATCCGCCAAGCCGACGTAGCCAAGAGCGAAATTAGGATCGCGCTCGACGCTCTGCTGGAAGTGCTCGATCGCCTGTTTAATTCCGTCCGAAGTGCGCTTATTCCAAAAATAGCGGCCGCGCAGGTAGAACTGATACGCCTCTGCATTCGTGCTGTCGCGATTGACCAGCCGCCGCTGCTCCTCGCTGGATAATTTCAACTTCAACTTCGCCGTGATCTCTTGCGCAATTGCCTGTTTGACTGCAACCAAGTCCGCGATGTTGCGATCGTATCCTGCACCCCAAATCTGCGCGCCAGTCACGGCGTCCACCAAATCCACCTGAACGTTCAAAACGTCCTGCATCTGCCGCACTTTTCCTGTCAGCACCGCCGTCACCCCCAACTCGCGCCCCACCTGGCGCGGGTCGACATCTTTTCGCTTGTAACGAAAAGCCGTCGGGCGTGCGATGACTCGCAGTTGCTGCAACTCGCTCAGGCTATTGATCAGCGCCTCGGAAATTCCTTCCGACAAATACTCGGTGTTCGGTTCGTTGCTCGCGTTTTCGAAAGGCAACACCGCGATGGATTTGGCGGAAACGCCGTTTGACGCGCTCTGCTTGGGCGGCGCGGTGAAGCGGCCCAATAAAAACAATCCAATCGAAATCACACCGGCGATCACAACCACGTAAATCCATGAGTGATTGCGCGATCGCTGCCCAGGCTCCATTTCATGTGTTCGTTCGATCCCTTCCGGCGTCAGTTCAAACGCCCAGGCAAGAATCGACCGCCACTGGAAATCCGATGATGAGCAGCAATACCACTAGACGCACGGCCCAATTCGGAATTTCGAAGAACGGAAAAATCTGACTCGCAACCTGCATTAGTAGCCAACGCCACGACGCCGTAAGCAATTGCAACGCTTATAAACCTTGCGCCGCTTCAGCTCGGCGAAAAAGTCTTTTAAAAACGCGTTCATTCCGGCGGCAGGATTCCAAGGCCTCCATCAACTCCCGAGCCGACGCGGGCCGCTGAGTCGGATCCAGCGCGAGGGTTCGCGCAGCACGCCGGTTAAAGAAGCGGGGATTTTTCTCTCGATCAATTGTTCGATTGGCAGATCAGTCTGTTTTTGAGCGTTCACGAATTTCCTCAATCGTTTCTGCCGCGATAATGGCGTCTTGACCAGTGAGCGCGAACCAAAGCGTAACGCCGAACGAATAAATGTCCGAGCGCACATCGACCGGGCCGCTTCCAAATTGCTCAGGGCTCGCGAAATTCGGTGTGCCGACGAATCCTCCGTGCGTCAGGTCCATTTCTCCTCCGGCATCGCGCGATCGCCTTGGCGAGACCGAAGTCGATGACTTTCACTTCCAGTTCCGCCTGCGAGCGAATCGTCAGGTGCGAGCATGATGTTGGCTGGCTTCAGGTCACGATGGATCAAACCGTGCGCCGCCGCAGCGATCAATGCTCGCGTGACTTGGATCGCGATTTCCAGAGCCAGCTCTGCTTAAATGGCCCATCCCTCTGCACGCGAGCCTCCAGGGTTTCGCCCTCGACCAACTCCATAGCGTAATAGCAGCGGCTGGCATCCGGTGAAGCGCCGAACTGGAACACAGCAGCCACATTTGGATGCCGCAATGCAGCGGCGGCGCGAGCTTCACGCAAAAAACGATCGCGCACCGCTTGTGAGCCGCGTGCCGCCGATGGCACCTCGATCACTTTCAGGGCCACCTTGCGACGCAATACTTTGTCCACTGGCGAGATAGGTCACCCCCATGGCGCCACGACCGAGTTCCCAGAAGGAGCCGTCTTCGCGACGCGCGATCTCGAAATCGCCGAAAGACCAACGAGGGCAGCCGACTTGGTTCGCCGCGTCTGATTCCTCTAGCCCCGTCCGGAGCAGACAAGCCAACGCAGTCGCCGTTCGCGTTCAACGGCTCACCGCATATCGAGCAGATCGCGACGGCGGATGCCTCTGGATGTTGCCATGGCGGGTCTCCTTCAACCTCTTGTTAACACACGGAGCAACTCGTGCAGCTCTTCGTCCACCTCTCGCTTCGGTGTCCACTGTTCGGCGAACTTCAGCGCGCAACACTTCCCGTAGCGCGCCCGGAGGCGAGTGACATGGCTGCGAAGGGTTGACTCCGTCATGCCCAAACGAACCGCCAGTTCAGCGTAAGCCGGTGGCGGACCGGCGCACCCCGCAATAAAAATCTTCAATTCGTTGAAGAGTTTCTCCTTGGCCTCACTTCTGTAATTTGCCGACAGCCGTTCCAGTCCAGCGGTGACCAACGCTTCTGCCCAACTGCGATCGAAGAGGCCGTCTTCAGTGCTTGCACCCCGGTGATTCTGGAAAAGCGATTCCGCCTCTTTGATCTGCTCTTCATGCAGAGGCAGAAAGTCTTGTCCGCCGCCGCGCTTGAGCGTTCGTTCGCGGTCAGAAGCGTCTGCCAGAAAATTTTTTAGAGAAACAAGCAGAAACGAACGGAACCTGCCTTTCTGTCGATCGACGCGCTCGTAAATCTTACGTTCGATCAGGTAAGCGAAAAAGCTTTGGGTCAGATCCTGTGCATCGTGCACACTGTGTCCGCGGCTGCGCACGAAACTGTAGAGCGGCGCCCAATACGTTTGGCAGAGCTCCGCTAGTGCGGCTTGAGCAGTCTCTGGTTCGGCCTGGCCTTTCCCCGCTGCAACGACCACGCTCCAATGGGTCGAAGGAAACAAATCGCTCTGACGACACCCATTCCCGACCACGCCCTTCATTTCAGCGGTTTGTATCAAGATCGCAGAAAAAAAGCAAGCCGTCGATATTTCTTACAATTTTGTGCAGCGCGCGCTCCGGAATCCCTTTGTAGAGAGAAAAGCAAACATCATTTCGAAATCAATATGTAGAAAGGAAAAACAATGAATCTGCAGCCTCAGTTCAAAAAAATATCAATTCTACCGCCTCTCATCGCACCCGCCCTTGTTGCGCTCACCGCGTTGATAGTCGTGCCGGTCCTGTTAGGGGATGGCCACCAGCATCGGGAGGAGCCTCCGGATGCAACAGTGTCAGGATATTTTGGTCGGATGTTCCATTTGCCGAAGTTCGCGCCGCCAACGAATGCGGTTCGCGACGCTCTTATGGAGCTTGGTCGGCTGGGTGGGATCCTGGATGCGAATGATGATTTGGCAGCGGGTCCTGTGGCGCTTATCGTCGATCCCAATCTCAGTCTGGTGAATCGGAATAATCCAACTGATACTGCCGGGGTAACATTTTTCGGTCAGTTCCTTGACCATGATATGACCTTTGACCTGACGTCCCGGCTCGGGTTCCCGACTCAACCCAGAAGATCACCCAACGCTCGGACTGCCTTCTTTGATCTGGATTCCGTATATGGTGACGGACCAGACGGTAACCCGGAGTTATACGATCGCCGCTGATCCGATCAAATTCCGGGTTGAAAGCGGTGGTCAGTTCGAGGACCTGCCACGAGATCCGACCAACAACGCAGCGATTATCAGTGACCCACGCAATGATGAAAACCTAATGATCGCCGGACTGCACGCGGCGTTTCTGTTGTTTCATAACCATGCCGTGGATCTCATCCGATCACAGGACCCGTCGATCCCCGACAGTGACGCTTACGTCGAGGCCCGTCGCCTGACACTGTGGCATTACCAGTGGATGATCCTTCACGAGTTCCTGCCACATATTGTCCCTCAGTCGGTGATCGATGATGTTCTAACAAACGGGCGCCATTTCTATAACCCGCGACACAACGAGGCGTTTATTCCGGTAGAGTTTCAGATCACCTACCGATTTGGGCACAGCATGGTGCGGCCGTCTTACCGCGCCAATCTTCATGGCGATAACGGACAGCCATTCTTTGGTCTGATTTTTGACCCGGAGGAACAAGGCACCCCCGACCCAGTGGACTTGCGTGGCTTTGCCAGAGCTCCGAGGCGCTTTATCGGCTGGCAAACCTTCTTCGATTTCGGCGGCGCTTACAGCGCCGATGTACGCCCGAACAAACGAATCGATACCAAGGTTTCGACGCCACTGTTCCAGCTTCCTCTTGAGACGATACCCAGTGGGACACCGCCGGTTTCTTTGATGCAGCGCAATTTGTTAAGATGCCTGACATGGTCGCTACCGTCCGGCCAGCGCATAGCGCGCGAGATGGGTATCCCCGAACTCAGTAGCGCCGAGTTAGCTGAGTTGCAGCCGATCCGTGCCTCGTTTGTCGAATCAACGCCGCTTTTCTACTACATCTTGAAAGAAGCTGAGCTAAGAGAAGACGGACTACGTCTTGGTCCTGTGGGTGCGCGTATCGTGGCCGAGGTATTTATCGGACTGCTTCAGCTTGATCCTGACTCTTATTTTAGCGTGCAACCCAGTTGGGTGCCAACGCTGCCGACCCACGACGGAACGCCCGAAAGTTTTCGTATGATCGACTTCCTGACCTTTGCCGGCGTAGACCCCACCAGCCGGGGCCAATAGCGATCGTTAGCATCTACGTCGATTCGTTGCAGCGCGCGCTACAGAATCCCTTTGTAAAGGGAAGCCCAAGTCATCGAGAACGCATCCACGTTTATGAAAAATCGAAATACTATCCTCACAACAATGCTCTTTCCGCTTCAACGCGATGTTACTCAACGAGTTCCTCAAAGAGCACAAGAAAGTCGAGGCCCCAGCAAGCGACGATCACCGAGTTGAAATCAACTGTTGCCGGGCAACAAAAAGGGATGGAGAGTTTTGACGGCGCAGCTCAAAGAGCAAGCCGCGCAAATCCAAAAGGTGACTGCCCAAATCAAAATGAACAGGCCGACACCGCTCATGGTAATCAATCCGTAAAAGTACCAAGAAGGAAACGAACATGAAAGCACCTATAAATACTCAGTTATATATCGCTAAAATCTCAAACGCAGTTTTTGCTGGCGCGCTGGGGTTGATTCTCACTTGCAGTCTCAGCACTGTGCGCGCCGATGAGACCTGTTCTTCGCCCTACCTTGCCCGCATCGAGGGCCAGGAAGAGTTCATCTATGTTTGGACGCTCGGGGTAGAAGGTCTCGGCGATGGTTCGGACAAACTAGTCACCGTCGATGTAAAGCCCGGATCGCCTAACTACGGCAAAGTCATCAGCGCCACTTCCGTTGGTGGACGCAACGAAGCGCACCACGGCGGATTCACCGATGACCGGCGCCAACTATGGCTGGCCGGGCTCGAAAACAGCCGCGTGTTTATTTTCGACGTGCATACTGATCCGGCCAAGCCCCAACACGCGAAAACGATCGACAATTTCGCGGAAGCCACCGGCGGGGCGATCGGACCTCATGGCGCATATGCTTTGCCGGGGCGCGTGCTCATTCCATGCCTCTCGAACGCGAAAGATCACGGAGGGCGGACTGCATTAGTTGAATACAGCAATGACGGCAACTACATCACTACTCACTGGCTGCCAACAAAGGATGACGCGCGTGGCGCGGCGGACGCCAAGTTCGCTGATGGCTATGGCTATGATGCGCGTGTGTTGCCGCGAAAGAACGCGCTGCTTACCTCATCGTTTACCGGCTGGAACAATTACATGATGGACTTCGGCAAACTGACCGCTGATTCCGAGGCGATGAAGCATTTCGGTTCAACCATGGTCATGTGGGATTTCCATGCGCGTCAGCCGAAGAAAGTTTTCGAGGTGCCAGGTGCGCCGCTGGAGATCCGTTGGGCCTGGGGCGACAAGCACAATTATGCCTTCACTGCTGCCGCGCTGACATCGAAACTTTGGCTGGTTTACCTGGACGACCGCGGCGAATGGCAGGCAAAGGAGGTTGCCACGATCGGTGACGTTAAAGGCGGCGTGTTACCAGTGGATATCAGTCTTAGCGCCGATGACAAAACATTGTTCGTCGATTGTTTCGGCGATGGCAAGTGCCGCGTGTTCGATGTTTCGGATCCGCATAAGCCGAAACAGATTTACGAGAAGCAAATTGGCCGGCAGGTTAACATGGTATCGCAGAGCTGGGATGGGAAACGGCTCTACTTTACCAGTTCGCTCCTGGCGCGCTGGGATAAGAAAGGCGAAGACAACGAACAGTTCGTGCGCGCCTACGCATGGGACGGCAAAGAACTGAAGCCAAGTTTCGATCTCGATTTCACCGCGCTGAAACTGGGCCGGCCGCATCACATGCTCTTCGGCGCGACAAAACTCGGTGCAAATCGCGTAGTTGCATCAGTTCCATAGCCCGGTGTCATGAACACGAATCGAGCTCGAGTGTTGGCACTCGCGCTTACGCTTTATTTGTCTCATATGACGGTAGCGCTCGCAGCCGATACTGTTTCGTCACACGATGCGGACTACGATTACGATCCGCCCGTGCGCGGGTAGCTATGCGCTACCGGTGATCAAGATGGCGCCCGACGGCGCGATAATTGATTCAGATTCCAAATCACTAAACCTGCGCCAGCTTACGCATGGGCGTGTCACTGTGTTGAGCTTCATTTACACTCGTTGCGCCGCGTCGAAAGCGTGCCCATACGCCGTTAGTGTTTTAAGCCAACTGCACGCGCTTAGCGCCGACGACAAGGAGTTGGCAACAAACATGCGCCTCGTCAGCCTAAGCTTCGATCCAGACCATGATACGCCACAACGGCTCGCCGAGTATTCGGAAGCTATACGCGATCAAAAATCGGGATGCGAATGGCACTTCGCGACGGCGAAATCGAACGCGGCGCTTGAGTCTATTCTGAACGGCTACGGTCAAGCCGTGGACAAGCGATCTAATCCGAATGACCCGCAGGGCCCGCTGTATCACATTCTCCGCGTGTTTCTCATCGATCGCGACGGCCGTATCCGAAACATCTACAGTTCCGCGACCCTCGATCCGCGCCTTGTCCTAGCCGATGTGAAAACGCTTCTACTGGAAGAAAAGAGATTTTCGAAACAGTAATTGATTTGATGTCTCAAATCGATTGATCCATCGTCGGCGCGCTGCCTGGTCACACTTTGAGGTTATCGTTTGCGGATTCCTGCCAGCGATGAATCTCCTCGGCAAGACGTGAAATCACTGACGCGTATTGGCGGTCCGCATAAAGGTTGCGCGTCTCCAGCGGATCGTCTTTCTGATTGTATAGCTCATTCAAATCCTTATCGCGCAAACAAAGCTTCCAACCATCTGGAGTAACAATCGTCCGAGTGGATTCCTCGACGGCACGTTTGACCAAGCGTCGGCGAGCCAACTTCGTACCCTTTTTTACTTTCGTCCGGTTTGGCGCCCACTCCAGAAACACGTTCTCTCCCTCGGACGCTTCTTCGGTAATTAGCGGTAGCAGACTTTTGCCGGCGCACTGGGGATGATTCGGCTGACCGAGGAGGTCAAGCAACGTTGGCACGAAATCGATGTGACTCACTGGGTGCGGCACAGTTTTGCTCGCTCTCTGGCCAGGCAGCCGAACTAGTAAAGGAACGCGCGTAGCTTCCTCGAACATTGTTTCTTTTCCGAAGAGATGATGGGCGCCCAGGCTGTCGCCGTGGTCGCTCGTGTGCACGATAATAGTGTTCTCAGCCAGACCGAATCGTTCGAGGCAGGCGAGAATGGCACCAATGCTTTGATCCACCAGCGTAACCAAGCCGAGATAACGCTGCTTAATACTCCGATATTCCTCAGGGGTGACGCCAAAAAACAATTGAGTGGGCAGCCGCTCCCGGTCGAGAACACCTTCCGCTTGCTGCCATTCCCGCATCAACCGATAACGCAGCGGTATATCGTCGCTCTCAGGACGCGTGGCCGTCGCATCGAGCTCAATCTGATCGAGCGGATGTTCATCGTTGAGCGGACCGTTGTACGGCGAATGCGGCTCTACAAAAGCAACAACCAGAATGAAAGGATCGCCCTGATGTTTTTCGATGAATTCGCACGCATGTTTCTCGAGAAACTTTGGACGTGATAGTTCGATCGGCAGATTGCTGATGGATACCTCCGAGAATCGGCCGTTTTGTCTGTCAGGAGCGATGCCGTTTGAGACGAGAAAATTCGTATAGTCGCCGTGGTCGTCGGTGGAAACCCATTCTTCGAACCCTCGTCCGATCGGCCCCTCCTCGCCCAGATGCCACTTGCCGATGTAGGCGGCGCGATAATCTCTGTCCTCCATCAGCTCAGGGAAAACACGAAACCGGCGGTCAAGTGGGACACTGTTTCGTGTACATCCGTTCGTGTGCGGCCAGGTGCCCGTCATGAGCGAAGAGCGCGAGGGAGTGCAAACGGGATGTGTGACGTACGTCCGCTCGAAAATCACCGATTCCGAAGCAAGTTTGTTTAGATTCGGCGCGTGCACTCTTGCGCCTCCGTAGCAAGCGATGGTGTCCGCTCTCTGTTGGTCCGGCAGAAAAAGAACCAAATTTGGCTTTCGACGTGCGGGCATATTTTCCGGTCACGCACTAAATCAGTCCTAATGAGTCTCTGCAATCATCTAGCGCTTGCTCGCCGCTTTCGCCGCGACAGCTGAATGACGCGCGATCAGTTTCAGCGCGTGTCCGAGCAATTCTTTCCCCGGCGCAATCTTATGCCAGGGCGAGGCGCCGGAGGGATGCGGAAGCGGAATCACGTCGAAGCGATGCCCGGCGCGCTCAACGCGAAATTTGCGGCCGATCACTTTTTCCAACTTCGCACAATCGATGAATTGCTTGATAGCCAGCCGACCGACGGGAATGATGAGGCGCGGCCGCAGAATTTCGATTTCACTATCCATCCAGGAAGAGCAGTTGCGAATTTCGTCCGGAGCCGGAACGCGATCTGTGCCGCCGGAATTTTTTCCGGGAAAACAGCGGCAAACCGCTGCGAAATAAATTTTCGAACGGACTGCAGCTTCGTTCATCCCACAGAATTCCTCGAACCAGCGAAAAAGTGTCCTGCCAGCGGTATGCGCAAACGGCCTTTGCAAAACCGGTTCTCGCGGACCGGGTGCCTGACCAATAATCATTACGTCGCTCACGATTGCGCCGCCCGAGACCGGCGAGGACTGCATGCGCGGGCAACGACAGCAGCGCAGCAGGCACGTCACGTGCTGATCGAGTTGAGTCTGAATAGCTCTTGTAGCCACGGCCCTGTGGGCCGTTCGCACACGGCCGGACAAGGCGCAAGATCGGACGGGCCACAGGCCCGTGGCTACAGTGCTTGGAACACTGAGGCGATTAAAACGCTTCCTAGCGCCGGAAGATCGACAATAGCAAGCTGAGCAGGATGCTGAGAACAATGCAGGTAACGATCGGAAAATAGAATACAGAATGCTCTCGCTCGATTCGAATGTCGCCAGGCAATCGTCCCAGCCATTTTGGCACAAGCCCGCCCCATATTATTAACCCCACCAGAGTGATGATCACACCAATGGCTGCGACGAATTTGCCCAGCTCGCGCATCATTCAAAAAGTTGCGCGAATCACGCGGAGGCACAAGCTTGAAACCGAATGCCTGTACAATTCCGAGATTATTACGAGACACTCGGCGTGCCGAAGACGGCCAGCGAAGACGAGATTCGGAGCGCCTTTCGTAAGCTGGCGCGCAAACACCATCCCGACGTCGCTAAGGACAAGAAGGCTGCCGAAGAAAAATTTAAGGAGATCAACGAAGCGTACGAAGTATTGGGCGACCCAGAGAAACGGAAAAAATACGACCAACTCGGCGCTGATTGGGATCGACCGGGCGGATTTCAACCGCCGCCGCAATGGGGTCCGCAACCGTCGAAAGGCGGGTATTATCAATGGGGCGGCGATGGCGGCGGCGTTCAATTCGAATTTGGCGGGACCGGCTTCAGCGATTTCTTCGAAGCGTTTTTCGGCGGAGGCCGCGGCCGCTCGGCTTTCGGTGGATTTGGCGGACGTCAGGCGACAGCGGAGCGCGGGGCCGATGTCGAAGCCGACATCATGGTCACACTGGAAGAAGGGCTGAACGGATCCACGCGAACGGTCTCACTGCGTCGGGCCGGCTCAAACAAAGTTGAAAACTATCAGGTCAAAATCCCGCGCGGCGTTCGCGAGGGCCAGCGAATTCGTCTGGCCGGGCAGGGCGAAGCCGGTGCGGGCGGAGGAAAAAGCGGTGATCTCTTCCTGCGCGTCCGGCTTGCGCGCCACCCCGACTTTTCGGTCGAGGGCAGCGATTTGATTCATGAAGTGAAGATCGAACCGTGGAGGGCAGTGCTTGGCGGCGAATTGCTCGTGCCTACTCTCGAAGGGAAGGTGCGCCTGAAAATTCCACCAGGTACACAGGGTGGTCAGCGGTTTCGCCTCCGAGAACGAGGTTTGCCGGGAGTCTCAGGAAAGCGCGGCGATCTCTACGTCGAAGTTCAAATCAACGTTCCAAAGAAACTGAGCGAACGCGAACGCGAAATCTGGAACGAACTGGCAAAACTGCACGGCGGATAACGTTTGTCATGTCGAGTGGAGTGGAGACATCTCTGGCTATTATCTTTTCTGCTCGACGGGATTCGAAACAACAATTAGAGATTCCTCGACTTCGCTCGGAATGACAGATTATGAAAATTTCGCTCGGCTCGGATCACGCCGGTTTTCGTTATAAAGAAAAAGTTAAAGAACTGCTCGGCTCGCTCGGTCACGAAGTAAAAGACTTCGGCACATTCAGCGAAGAACCCGTGGACTATCCGCTTTTTATTCGCCCGGCGGCAGAAGCAGTTTCTCGCGGCGAATGCGAACGGGGTATTGTGTTCGGCGGATCAGGCAACGGCGAAGCGATGGTAGCCAATAAAGTCCACGGCGTGCGTTGCGCCCTTTGTTGGAGCGAAGAATCGGCGCGTCTTTCAAGGCAACACAATGACGCCAACGTACTTTCCATTGGCGAGCGTCTGATTCCGGAAGATCTGGCGCTTACAATTGTGCGGATCTGGTTGGAAACGGGTTTCGAAGGCGGCCGGCATGAGAGCCGCGTCGTCATGTTAAACGCGATGTAGGTAGGGGCGGTTCACCCGAACCGCCCGAGGCGATTGAGGTCAATCGCCCCTACCTGATCAATCGGTCCGCGCAGACTGCAATCAGGAAAACCGCGCTCACGAATGCGTTGCTTTGGAAAAAAGCGCGATTGATCCCGGTGAGATCCAGTTTCTCGGTTCTGTGCTCGTAAAAAAGCGCTCCTCCAATGAGCGGCATCGACCAGTAATAAACCGGGCCAAGCTTTGCCACCGCGCCGAAAGCGATGAGCGTCACAAATGTCAGAAGATGCAATAACCGCGCCAGACGAAGACTTCGCGCGATTCCAAGTTTCACAACAAGCGATCGAATATCTTCGCGCTGATCGAAATCGTAATCCTGCGTCGCATAAATGAGATCAAACCCTGCGACCCAGCAAATTACGCCGGCCGCGAGCACAACTGGGGCGAGATCGATCCGACCAGTTTGCGCGATCCATGCGCCGATCGGTGCGATAGCCAGCGCGAGGCCGAGAAAAAAATGCGTTGCGCTCGTGAACCGTTTTGTGACGGAGTAGAAAAAAATCAGAGCCAGCGCAACTGGCGCAAGAATCAGAGTCAGTCGATTGATTGCAGCCGCCGCAAGAAGAAAGCCACCAGAACTGACTGCAAGCAACACGATTGCTCCTGACTTGGAGATAAGCAGATGCCGCGAGGCAGTGCGGGGATTGCGCTGATCCAGCGACCAATCAACCAGTCGATTAAAAAGCATCGCTGCGGTGCGCGCGAACAGCATGCAGACGACAACCAGAACAAAAATTCTTAACGACGGCCAGCCGTTCGCGGCCACAATGAGCGCCCCGAGAGCAAATGGCAGCGCAAAAATTGTGTGCGAAAAACGAATCAGTCGCAGAAAACGCGACACCGATCCACCGACTCCAATCTCCTCACCTGATTGCTGCATGCCGAAAGATTTCTACAGAAGGCAGCGAAGAAAACGAAGGTTGTAATCGCGTTGCGAGTCTTTCGTTGTCTTTGTTTTCTTTTGTTAGTTCAGTCGGCGCGCCAGGCGATCGTCCCCTACCCTTTTGGATTCACCGGGAAATGTTTGTTCTTGAGGCGCTCCGGGACCTGCCTGGTTTGTTCCATTTCCACTTTTTCGCTCGCGGCATTCAGCTCATCGTACGCTTCTCGACTCTTCGCGGCGCGGCACATGTAAGCGGTGGCATGCGCCAGAGGAATTCGCGCTTCGGGCATGCCGACAAATTCCACCGCTTGTTGTGTCGCGATCGCGAGTGGCAGGGCGTCCGGGTCGGCGAGGCCGATGTCTTCGCTCGCGAAGATGACGATGCGCCGTGCGATGAAACGGAAATCTTCGCCGGCATGCAGCATTTTAGCGAGCCAGTACATCGCGCCTTTTTCGTCTGATGCGCGCATGCTTTTAATGAACGCACTGATTGTGTCGTAGTGCGCGTCGCCGGCGCGATCGTAAACGATCGCTTTTTGCTGAATGCTTTCTTCGGCGATCTGAAGCGTGAAATGAATTGCGCTGTTATTTCCCTTTGACGGCGTCGTGAGGACGCCGATCTCGAGTGCGTTCAAACATTTGCGCGCGTCGCCGTCGCTAAGCTTTGCGAGATGCCGACGCGCGTTCTTCTCCACCTTCACGTTGTAATTTCCAAGTCCGCGCTCTTTGTCGGCCAAAGCGCGATCGATCAACACTTCGAGTTGCTCGACTGTGAGCGGCTCAAGTCGAAAAACCTGCGATCGCGACACGAGTGCGCTGTTTACATAAAAGAACGGATTGTAGGTGGTCGCGCCGATGAGGCGAAGAGTCCCTGCCTCGACGTCTGGCAAGAGAATGTCTTGTTGTGCCTTGTTGAAATGATGGATCTCATCAACGAACAGGATCGTGTTTCGCCCGGACGTGCGCAGACGATTCGCGGCTGCGGCGATGACCCGCCGCATCTCGCCGACATTGCTTTCCACGCCGCTGATCCGGATAAACTTTGCGTGCGTCATCTCCGCAATAATTCGGGCTAACGTGGTCTTGCCGGTGCCGGGCGGCCCGGAGAAAATCACCGAAGGCAATCGATCGGCTTCAATGGCGCGGCGCAACAGTTTGCCAGGCGCCAGAATGTGCTCCTGGCCGACGAGTTCATCGAGCGAGCGCGGACGCATGCGCGTGGCAAGCGGCGCACTATCGGCGCGCTCGACTTTGACATCTTCGTCATCTCCGAAAAGATCCTGCACGAGGGAAATTACGGCGCGCCCGTGACGCAGGCAATCGTGTCTGCGTGTATCCCAATGCAGCAGATCGCCCCAGCGGCGGACTGGAGACCGCCGCTCCTTGCAAGCACGTCGCAAGCAGGAATGTTTGCGTCACGATCTTGAGATAGCGCGACGCGCCAGTTAAGCTCGAGGGCGCAAACATGAAATGCATTCTCGTTCCAATCGATTTTTCCGACGTGACACCGCCGGTGATCGATCTGGCCCGACAGTTAGCTAGGGCTCTCGGTGCCGAGGTTCATCTTCTTCACGTAAAAGAATTCACTGCGGCAGCGATGCCGGGCACACTCGGCTACGACCTGGCGGGTATGCCTGAGCTTGCGCCGATGTCGGGGGTTCCAGGCTTTGAATCGATGCCGGAAACAATCCCGGAGGATGAAGGTCACACTTCGAAGCTCGCCAAATGGCAAGCACAGATAGCTCAGGACGGCATCAAGGTCAGTTCACATGAGCCGACGGGCACAGTGGCCGAAGAAATTTTGAATCAAGGCTGATGAACTTAATGCCGATCTAATCGTAATGGGTACACACGGGCACGGCGCGATGTATAACTTGCTGGTAGGAAGCGCAACTAAAGGCGTCTTGAAACGCAGCACTTGTCCTGTGCTCCTGGTGCCAGCTCCCAAATCTTCGTAAAAGGGTTTAACGTCCAACGCTCAACTCTCAACGCCCAACGCTTTAATATGCGGTCATCCCGAGCGAAGCGAGGGACCTCACGCTCGGGCTGCCGGTCACACGATGGACTGTACGGGACCTTGGCTTCGATTGGGTGGTCCTTCGCTACCCTCAGGATGACATCGTTGAAAGTTTTTCCTCACTTCTAATACCTTGGTGATCGCGATCGCGCGTTTGTGGCTTGCCTTGCCAAGGCCTGATAAGCGAAAAGCCGATGGATGAAATTCCTGAACGCGCTGCGTCAGCCGTTTGTCGGTTTGGCGCTCATGGCTGCAATAGGAATTATCGTTGGGGACGTTTTTCCACTTCCTGGCGCCGGCTTGATTGCGGTGACGATCGTTCTGGCGGTCTGCATTGTCATCGTCGCGTGCAGACCCAGGCTGCTCGCGACTTACGTTATCGTTGGGTTTGGCTTTTTCCTGCTGCACAACCTTGAGACAAGCAATACGGAAGGACAGCAACTTGCTGACGAACTTGGCGGCCGGCCGCGGGTCGTCACAGCCACCGGGTCCGTCATCACTGAGCCTAAGATCGCTCCCAGCGGGTTTGCGACGTTCCTGCTAAACCTCAAATCAATCGAATTTGAAGGCCGGAAACAACCAACACGCGCGATCTGGCAGGTTCGTTGGGAAGGCGCCCCGGAATTTGGCGATGAGCTAAAGCTTTTTGGAATCGCGGAAGTGATCGCGCCGCCGCGAAATCCCGGCGAATTTGATATGCGCTCTTATCTGGCGCGTCACGACGTTCGTCGAATGCTCTTTGTTCGCTATTCGGAGGACGGCACACTGATTCGCCACGGCGGCGGCAACCTGATTCTGCGCCTGGCGCAGAAGTCGCGCGCATGGATGCAGAAGGCAATTTGCAGAGGGTTGGAGAACGCGCCTGAGGTGCAAAATTTTCTCAGCGGAATCGTGCTTGGCCTCAGGCACCAAACACCCGAAGACATCGAGGAACCATTTCAACAAACCGGCACGCTTCACCTTTTCGCCGTCGCCGGTTTGCACGTGGGAATTGTTGCCGCGCTGTTGTGGATGCTAGCAATGGTCGCACGGCTCTCACGCAAATGGGCGGCTGCGCTGATCATACCTCTGCTCCTCTTCTACGCCGCAGTCACGGGATTACACGTTTCGAGTATAAGAGCTGCGGTAATGAGCTCAATTTTATTGGGCGGTTTGTTTTTCGAACGCAAGGTTTTCGTTCTCAACAGCCTCGCTGCGGCGGCGTTCTTTCTCCTCTGCTGCAACACGAACGAACTTTTTTCGACAGGCTTTCAACTCTCCTTCGCGGTCGTTGGCGCCATCATATTGTTTGCGGATCCATTTGCGGAATTTTTGCAGCGCTGGACCGCGCCCGACCCTTTCCTGCCACGAAGCCTGTTGCGCGGTCCGCGACGTCGGATGCATGCCGCCATTGAATGGCTTTGTCGCGGAACCGGCGTTTCCCTCGCGGCATGGGTCGGTTCCCTGCCGCTCGTGCTTTGGTATTTTTACATCGTTACACCGATTTCTTTGGTGGCGAATTTGATCGTGGTGCCGATTGCTTTCTTCATTCTCGCGATCGCGCTTCTTTCCCTTCTTTCCACGCCGTTTCTCTCCGGACTTGCGGTGATTTTCAATAATGCCAACTGGCTTTTGGCACAGCTTGTCATGGGAATCGTGCAATTCCTCGCGCATGTTCCGGGTGGGCATTTTTACGTCGAACATCCGCATTGGCCCGAAAAGCTCGTTGCAAAGATTACGGTCCTGGACGTCGGCGCGGGAGCTGCCGTTCACTTGCAAACCGGAAGCGCGAACTGGCTGCTCGACTGTGGTAACGAGCGTACTTACCAGCGGATCGTCCGTGAGTATTTGCACTGGGCCGGGATAAACCGCCTTTCCGGCTTGCTGCTCACTCACGGCGACGCACTTCATCTGGGGGGCACAGCACAATTGCTGAACGATTTTTCTCAAATCCGTGTTGTAGACAACGCCACACCCGACCACTCAGGCGCTCATAGAAACGCGCAACATTTGTTTCGAGAACGCGGAATCAAACCCGATAATCTGTTCGCGGGGGACAGTTTTCGTCTGTCGCGCGACATCACCGCGCACGTCCTGTTCCCTCCACGGAACTTTAGCTCACCGATCGCCGATGATCAGGCCTACGTTATTCACTTGGTAGTCGCGCCGGCGACCTGGATCTTGTTCATGTCGGACAGTGGCATCAAGACGGAACAGGCATTGTTGGCGAGCGGTTTGAATCTCCAGAGCGACATCATCATCAAGGGGCAGAATCATTCCGGAGAATCAGGCTCTGACGCATTCCTCGACGCGACGCGACCGCGCCTGATCATTGCCACTTCGCGGGACTTCCCCGGCTACGAGCGAATCAGCGACGCCTGGGTGGACAACATACGAAAACGCGGCATTAAACTCTTTCGTCAGGATGACGCGGGCGCAGTGACACTGAGCTTTCGTCAAGACAGTTGGGAAGCGCAAAGCTATTTCACCGGCGAAACTTTTCGCAGTTCCAGCCATTGAATGGGCGCGCCTCTTTCCCGGAAGATGCGTCCAAATTTACTCTGCGGTAAATCGACATCAGCGACACCGATTGCAAAACCGGGATTTGATTCGGCGAACTCTTTAATTTTCCGAAAGTAATCAACGTCATCTGTCGCGATGTAAATACTCCCCGATCTCTGAAGGGCGCTATGAATCGAGCTTAGGAAATCCGGCGTCACAATCCGGCGTCGATGATGACGGCGTTTGGGCCAGGGATCCGGAAACAACAGGTAGAATCTTTCCACCGATTCGGCCGGCAACAGATAACGCACTGCATAGGAACTTTCCATCCGCAACAGTCGTACGTTATCCAGTGTGGCGGCTTTGCGCGCCGATATGCGCACTCGATTGAGGAGCCGTTCGATCCCCAGAAAATTCTTGTCCGGCACCCGCTGCGCCAGCGCGCAAAGAAACAAACCATCGCCGCATCCAAGATCGACGTGCAAAGGCGCTTTGCGTCCGAAAATCTTGTCCAGATCCAAACGATCCGTGAGCGATTCGACTGTAACCAGCCGAGAAGGGACGTGCCTGCGGTGAGCTAAGCTGCCCTCATCCGCAGGCACGCTGAGGAGAAAGTGAATCGGGGAGGAATCCAAGAATTCGAATGAACAGGGAGACAATGCCGAAAGAAGCGTGGCTGTTTTGATAATTTGGTCTGGCCCGCATTGAATTAAGGTTAAACCGGTTTATGACGGTCGCCCTGCTGATGGCAAGCAAAAAAATAGGCTGAGTTATTCACAACGCCCCGATTGAGAAGCTGTCTAACATCGAAACTATGAAGCGAACACTTATTCTCTTACTCAGCTACGCGTTGATTGCTGCGTGCACTATCGCAAGTAGCCAAGCACAAAATTCTCCTGCTGCGGAAACCAAGACTGCGATCTTTGCGGGCGGCTGCTTTTGGTGCATTCAACCGGCATTCGATAAGGCAACAGGCGTCATCAAGACCGTAGTGGGGTATTGCGGCGGGACCGAACCGAACCCGACTTACGAGCTCGTTTCATCCGAAAAAACCGGATACCGCGAGTCGATTCAGATTACGTATGATCCGGCGAAGATCTCTTACGACCAGTTGCTCGATATTTACTGGCGCCAAATCGATCCCACTCAGGCGGACGGACAGTTTACTGATATCGGACCGAGTTATCGCGCCGCCATTTTTTATGGCAACGACGACGAGAAAAGAATCGCGGAGGCTTCAAAGGAGAAGCTTGCGCGCGCGCGTAAGTTCAGCAAACCGATCGTGACCGAAATTCTGCCGGCGATGAAATTTTATCCGGCTGAGGCGTATCACCAGAAATACTACCAGCAAAACCCGGAACATTTTGAAGCATTTGAGGAGGGCTCAGGGCGGGTCTCGTTCAAAAAGAAAACGTGGAGAGAATAAAGATTCTCAACATCCAACGGCCAATTTCATCGCGCCTGTCATTCTGAGCAAAGCGAAGAATCTCTGATCATTCCTGGGCGATTTTCTGCGGGAACAAACTGAGATGTTTCGCTTCGCTCAACATGACAGCGTCACTAATGATTGGGTGTCGATGAGCCACCCAGCTAGACAACCTGCACCCCTTCGGTCGCAGTTCGTTTGGCGTAAAGATCGCTCAGCCGTTTTGTCATCGGGCCGACCTTGCCATCGCCAATTTGGCGATTGTCCAGCATGGTGACCGCAGCCAGCTCGCCCATTGTGCCTGTACAAAACATTTCATTAGCGCTGTAAACATCGACCACCGACAGATCGGTCTCGACGCAACGAATTTTTTCCGCGGCACAAATCTCGATCACTGTCGCCCGGGTAATTCCCTCGGGGCAGGCCACAAGGCGACTGGTCGCAAGATCGCCGCTCGCTCGCGATTTATCGGAGTTGCGGACGATAAAGACGTGCGTGGCGTTTGTTTCCGCGACAAAACCGCGCGTGTCGAGCATTAAGGCGTCATCCGCGCCGGCGTTGTTTGCTTCGATCTTTGCCAGAATCGAATTCAGCAGATTCGCGTGATGAATTCGCGCATCAAGAACCTCGGGCGGCGGGCGGCGGATTCGACTTGTTACCAACGTCAGACCCGTTTTCGCGTAAACTGGCGTCTTGTGCTCCGCTAGAACGATCAACGTCGGCCCGTTCTGATTCAGACGTGGATCCATTCCAGACGTGATCTTCAACCCGCGGGTAAGCGTGAGGCGAATATGCACGCCGTCGCTCATCTTGTTTGCAGCGAGTGTGCGTTTGATCTCCTCGATGATTTTTTCGCGCAGCGGAATTTCGGCAAATGACAAAGCGCGCGCCGAACGCTCCAACCGGTCGAGATGTTCGTTAAGTTTGAAAATCCGGCCGTTGTATAATCGCAATCCTTCCCACACCGCATCGCCGCCCTGCACAGCAGAATCAAACGGGCTGATCCCGGCTTTATCGCGATGAACGAGCTGACCGTTGATATTAACGATCAGGTTGCGATTTCGCTCATCAAATTTCTGAAGCATTGGTTCGACCGCAGATTACGCTGATAACCCGGATTGTTTCGTTGTAGCGGCGTTTGTGTCAAACGCTCATCGAGTCATCCACCTTCTCGCTGCGGTGAAGCGCTCTACGAATCGCTACGAAAATCGCGAAAGCCATGTGCTTCAACGCAGTCTGGTACTCGTGGAGGCGCTCGTAACATTCGCGGCAGCGCTCGTGAATTTCGTGTAAATGCGCGGGCACCTTGGCGTGCCTCGGGCGATATGGTTGAAACGATGTTGTCTTTGCCACTTCACCATACCAGTGTTTGGCCCATACACCGTCGGTCTCACGCATTCCAGGCGGCCACGAGAGCATCGATTCGCTAAACTCCACGCCTACCGCCTCGCAAAGCAGGCGCAGCATCCTTTCAGGATTTTCCAGCACGTCTTTTGCGTCGACAATTGGCGGAATCGAACTTGTGCGAACGCGGACAAAATCAAAGATCTCCGCTTGCTGCACAAAGCCCAAGTCCTGCAGTGCTGGGTCTTCGCGCTTTTTGACGTACGACGCGATGACCTTGAGCGGCTCGCGAATAAGAAAGCAATTCGTGACTGCACCGAGCCACTCACGATCCACTTCCGGCAAGAGATGATGCGCCATTTGTTTCTGGAAGAAAATCCGCTTGGCGTTCGGAATCGGGCCCGTCAGTTGCGCGATAACTTTTCGCCAATCGGTCTCGCCAGAAGCGATCACTTCATGCGTGCCCGGATGCTTTTTGCCGGTCGCCCTTAAATAATAAGCGTAAAACGGCTCATCGATTACGAAAGTATCAGGTCGATTGCCCCAGGCGCGCATCATCGCGGTCGAGATATTTCGCGGGCCCGACCACATGGCTATGCGGATTGGATCGCCCGGATCCATGATTACAAGAGTTTCCGCAGTTCATCCCGCTTGAGCCCGGTTTGCTTGAGAATGTCATGCAATGTGCCTCTCGCGATCTCGCGGTGCATCGGAACGATCGTGCGCCACGCGCCCGTGGAATCAACTTTCTCCATCGAGACGTGACTGCCTTTTTGGCGCAGAATGACGAATCCAGCTTTCTGACGCGCCTTTATGAGCTCTTCGCCGGAGACGTCCGGCAGTCGGCTCATACTGCAACTTCGACCTTCGCGAGCTCAGGTTCACCGATCGTACGCTCGACATCGTCCACGCCCCAAGTGTCAATGTATAGTTCAATTGCTTCCTTCAGGTTCGCCTTTGCCTTCTCCGGAGTCTCGCCTTGGGTCGTTACCGGCAAATCGAGGCAGCGAGCGACAAACCATTTGCCGTCAAATTGAATCGCGGCGTTAAGCTTTCGCATGGCGCAAAATATTCCTCAGCGCGAATTGCGTCAATTCGAAGACGCGCAACGCAATGGCGTGCGAACCGCATCTTTTGAACCGCTAGGAGATCGCGCGGGCGACTTAGCTCTTGGCGAAAACGCCTAGTAGCGGCCGGCGCGATGGCGTCTTGGAGCGGAAATCGCTCACAAAACCATTCTCAGTGCGAATCTCCACGTGCCCGGCAGCGCGTTTCGCGTCATAGACCAACACTGCGCCAACTGGTGCCTGATATGGATCGGACACCGGGAGTTTCTTGAACCCGTACTTATTGACGAGCTCTTGACCAGCTTGTTTCGCCAAGGTCGTCTGCGGTCGGGACTTCACCACGCCCGCGGCCACCAGGGCTTCTTTTACGTAGCCCCAGCACTTAGAAAGAGAATGTGCACGAGCGCGTTCCTCTGCAATAGTCGCAGCTCGGCGCAGCTTCGGATCGATCGTGGAGTTCCCAGCAAAGGGCTGCACAATTTTTTTCGGATAATATTTGTCCACGATCTCAATCGACTGATTTTTGCCCGAGGCATCCTTCAAAACAATTTTGGGGTTCGGCGCTGAAAATACCAACGCCGCGGCCGGACGCGGACAAAATGTTACGCAACAAATGCCGAGAATAAGATAGGGGGTTATTTTTCGCATAAAGAGCGCGTCCTATCGATGAGGTCGCTTGCTTCTGCAACCGATTTTTTTCAGAAAACGTAAATTTTTTCGGTTGACAATTACCGGATGTGGACAGGGCCTCCGCAATAGCAGTTTGAGAGGCGATTTTTGATCTCCGGCCGCTACGGCGCCGAGACTAATTCAACCATTCGTTGGCGCATTTTTGCCTCAGGAAGCTGTCCGATTCCTGCCATCATATTATCTTCAAGATGGCGCGGTTTGTTGGTCGCAGGAATGGCGCAAGTGACAGCGGAATTAGCCACGATCCACTTGAGAAAAAATTGCGCCCAGGAACGACAATCAAATTCAGCGACCCAATCAGGCAATGGCTTTGAGCGCGTCTGACTGAAGAGATCGCCACCACCAAATGGCCGATTAACGATCACGGCAATCCCGCGTTCCTGCGCGAGCGGCAAAAGGCGGTCTTCTGCTTCGCGTTCCATGATCGAATAATTGATCTGCACAAAATCGAGCTTTTCGCTCCGCATGATTTTTTCCACGTCAGCAAATGCGCCCGCTTCGTAGTGCGTTATCCCAAAGTAACGGATGCGGCCCTGCGACTTCCACTCACGCAGTGTCGCCAGCTGCGTCTGGACATCGACGAGATTGTGGACTTGCATCAGATCGATTTTTTTCGCTCGTAAAAGTGTCATTGAACGCTCCATCGATTTAATTCCGTTTTCCTTGCCTCGCGTCCAAACTTTCGTGGCGAGAAAAACTATGTCGCGAATGCCCAGCGCAGCCGTCAGGTCACCAATCACATCTTCGGCGCGACCATACATCGGCGATGTATCGATTACGCGTCCCCCGAGCTTTAAAAAAAGCGAAAGGACGTCCCCGAGCTGTCTTCGGTTGTCCGCAGTGAGATCGACATCGAACGCCTGCCACGTTCCCAGGCCGATCACCGGCAGCTTTTCACCCGATGAAGGAATTGTGCGCGTCAGCATCGCTGATGATTCGGCTTTCGCTTGCGCGCGTTCAATCGGCAAAAGCAAGCCACCCGCCGTTGCGCCAATTAGTCGTGCAGCTTCGCGTCTCGTCATATCCTTTTGTCTTTCCGACCGAAGTGGAGGAATCTCTGGCTATTGCCTCATGAAAATTAGAGATGTCTCGACTTCGCTCGACATGACAAACCTATGAAACGCCGCCGTTTTATCAAAACCGCCGCCGGAACTGCTCTTGCAGTAAGCGCAAGACCGACAACGCTGCTCGCAGAGAAATCCGTGAAACCTCTGCGCATTCTTATTCTTGGCGGCACCGGATTCACCGGGCCATACCAAGTTCGTTATGCGCTGAGCCGCGGACATAAGGTCACTACGTTCAATCGTGGCAAAAGCCATCCGGGCGAGTTGCCGAGTGAGGTCGAGCAACTGATCGGCGATCGCAACGGACAGTTGGACGCGTTGAAAGGCCGAACATGGGATGTGGTGATCGATAATCCCACAACGCTGCCGGTCTGGGTGCGTGATGCCGCGCAGATTTTGAAGGGAAACGTCGATCGATACGTTTTTACCTCTACTATTTCCGTCTATCAGGACTCAAAGACCGGTCTGGATGAAAACGCTCCGCTGCAAAGTTACGAGGGGGCCGATCCGTACAAAGAAACGCTCGAATCAATGAAGGCGAATGGTTTCAAGTTGTACGGACCGCTCAAAGTGCTTTCAGAAAAGGAGGCGGAGAAATGGTTTCCAGGAAAAACGCTCATCATCCGGCCTGGATTAATCGTTGGGCCACGGGACGAGAGCGATCGCTTTACCTATTGGCCGGTTCGAATCGATCGCGGCGGCGAAGTGCTTGCGCCGGGTAAGCCAGAGGATTCGGTTCAATACATCGATGGACGCGATTTGGCGGAATGGACGATCCGCATGACGGAAAATGGCGAGACTGGAATTTACAATGCGACCGGACCGGCCAGGCCGATCAGCATTGGCAGAATGCTCGATGGAATCAAAACCGCCCTGAAATCCAACGCCAAGTTTATCTGGGCGGATGAGAAATTTTTGACCGATCAAAAGGTGCAGGCTTGGTCTGATATGCCCGTTTGGGCCGGTGCGGAGGACGGGATCACCCGCACTAACATCAGTCGTGCACTTTCCAAAGGGCTAACCTTTCGCTCGCTTGATGAAACAGCGCGTGACACGCTTGCCTGGTTCAAATCCCGGCCGCAAGATCGACAGGCCCACATGAAAGCCGGCATTACACCGGAGCGCGAAGCCGAAGTGCTAGCCGCGTGGAAGAAGAAAGAAATGACGAAATCCTAATGACGAATGACGAAATAAGCTCAAATGTTCGAATGACGAATAATTCTTCGGGCTTCGTTATTCCTTCGTCATTCGACATTCGTGCTTCGTCATTGATGTGAAACACATCCTCACCAAAATCGTTGACGTAAAACCTGACGAGATTCGCGCGCTTTTACTTGGGTTTCTGTTCCATTTTCTCATTCTGACCGGCTATTACATCATGCGCCCGATCCGTGACAGCATCGCGGGCGGCAATAAGCTCGAAACGTTACCGTGGATGTTTACGGCCACGCTCGTGGCGATGCTGATCGCCAATGTCGTCTTCGCTGCCGTCGTTGCGCGCATGTCGCGCCGAAGGTTCATCCCGCTCGCCTACGGATTTTTCATTTTCAATCTTGCTCTGTTTTTCGTCTTGATGAGGACCGGTTCGCCGGAGCAGCAAGTCTGGATCGGACGAGCCCTCTTTGTCTGGGTCAGCGTCTTCAATCTCTTTAACACCGCCATCTTCTGGGCCTTCATGACGGACCTGTTCACGGTCGAGCAGGGTAAGCGGCTTTATGGCTTCATCGCGGTCGGTGGCTCCCTCGGCGGCATTCTCGGGCCTTACATTACCAAGCATTACGTTCAGCAAATTGGTCCCGCCAATCTTCTTGCGATTTCCGCATTAATATTCTTCATGGCAATCTTACTTGTCCGATTCTTCCCGCGCGGTTTCACAGAGGCGGGCAGGGCGACCGCTGTTGAAGAGAAACCTATCGGGGGATCGATTTGGTCCGGCCTGACGCACATAGCGCGTTCTCCCTATTTGGCCGGACTAGCCGCTTCGATGCTCATCTACACGACCACGTCGACTTGGGCCTATTTTCAACAATCTGAGCTGACGCGTGCGGCTCTTCAGGACAGTAACGCTCGCACGGCATTTCTCGCGGGGCTGGATATCTGGGTCAACAGCGTCACTGTGCTGATCCAGATTTTCCTGACCGGACACCTACTAAAATGGTTTGGTGTTGGTTTCACGCTCGTGGCCATGCCTTTTCTGAGCATGGTCGGGTTCGGTGCGATGGGCATCGCGCCGAGTCTTGGCTTGCTCGCCGCCTTTCAAGTGGTGCGCAGAGCCGCCGCTTATGCGTTGCTACGACCTTCTCGCGAAATCCTGTTCACGGTTTTGCGGCGTGAAGATAAGTACAAAGTCAAAAGTGTGACAGACACATTAGGATACCGCGTCGGTGATCAGCTAGGCGCCTGGTCGTATGGTGGTCTGCACGCGGTTGGCTTGGGACTCGCGAGCATCAGTTTTGTTGCCGTTCCAGTCGTGGCCGGCTGGTGTGTCCTTAGCCTTTGGCTCGCCCGTAAGCAGCGCGCTTTGGCTGACGCGCAACATCGTGACGTTGCTCCGTTCCCCGAAACTTCGGCGCCGGAACCGGCATAGCCGTTTTCGCTAGTCTCCATCTGCATTCAGCTTTTTTTACTCAATCAGGTCTGAACGAGTTGCGCGTGTTCCGTTCAAGAGCGAATTAACTAAGCAACAACTAAAGGAGATAAAACAATGGCAACACGAACTGGATCGGCTGTTTGGGAAGGCACACTGAAACAAGGCAAAGGAAACATGAAACTCGGCAGCGGCGCGTTTGAAGGGCCGTATTCGTTTTCATCGCGCTTTGAAGAAGGAAAGGGAACCAATCCCGAAGAGTTGATTGCCGCAGCGGAAGCCGGTTGCTATTCCATGGCGCTCTCGGCCAATCTCGAGAAAGCCGGCCACCCCGCGAAGCGCATCAGCACTACCGCGACTGTGAAATTGGAAATGGTCGGTGGTGGACCAAAGATCACCACCATCGACGTTAAAACCGAAGCCGAAGTTCCAGGAATCGACGAAGCGAAATTTCGCGAACAAGCCGAACACACCAAGAAGACCTGTCCGGTCTCAGTGGTGCTTGCCGGCGCGCAGATCAATCTTGACGCGAAGCTGCTGTAGCTCTAACGGCCAGACACCAATTACACTAATTTTCACTAATCTTACGATGACGATTTGCGAGAAATCTCGTTGGAGAGTTCCTTCGTGTGAATTCGTGAAATTCGTGTCTCAGATTAATCTCGACGCGAAACTGCTGTAGTGGCAGGCGTGTCGCCTGCAAAGGCGAAATCATTCGCGCTCGTCCAATACTTGTCGTCCCGCCAAATCAGCGCCTGCCGCTAGTAAGCTATCTACCGTTTTAAGCTTGTATCGAAAAAAGGAGCTAATCACTATCTTCGCTTGTGAACCCCCAAGTCTGCGAGGAGGGCTTTTCGCAAGGCGGATCAGGATTTCGTCCTGGGTGCCTTCAGCGAAGTTACGCGTTGTCTGACCGACGCTTTCGATTTTGCCTCACTTCTTGTACACCCAAAGGTCAATACAAAACAGAGTGAAGGAGGTTAACGTATGGGTAAGGACTACGATCGGAAGTATCACCAGAACGGGACGACGCGAACCTACATTCTCCACGAACCGACAGGGCTATGACGGTACACAAGCGCTGCCGCTCGTGTTTATGCTGCCCGGCTTTAATGAAACCGCCGACGACATGTGGAATAATGACCCCACCGGCATGACGGCCAAGGCGGAAGAGGAGGGCTTTTTCGTCGCCTACCTGGAAGCCACCGGCTGTATCCAACCAAACGACGTGGGCCCCTGCAGAAAGCTCTATCCAGACCCCCCTCCGAACCCAGCCCCAAGATGGGGATGTTGGCAGAACCCACACTGGGGATGTGCAGGGGGTGAGCTCCTCTGGAATTCAGGCCTCACACCAACACTCGGCGTAACGATAGATGAATGTGGACTATGTTCGCGGCCTCTTGGCTTACCTCGAAACCAAGAGGGCCATAGACAGCCAGCGCGTTTATGCCGCCGGGATGTCTAATGGCGCCTTCATGTGCCATCGCCTCGGGCATCGCTATCGGACAAGTTAGCCGCCGTTGCCATCGTCGAGGGGACGATAGGTATCCGACAATCCGATTGCAGTTTCGCGACGATTCCCGATGCCATGGGTCCAATTCCAGTGATGATGATTCACGGCGAGAAAGACACACACGTTCAATACCATGGTGGTCAGGGAAGCGCTGGACCGGGGAATCTATGGGCCGAATCAGTAGCGGATGCCGTGATATTCTGGGTCCAACAAAATCAGTGCCAATGGGGAAGCATTACGCAGGCAAGCCCGAATGTCATCCGTTGGGACTTTACCGGGGGGTTCCCAAAACAGTGCAGTGACCCTGATCACGCTCGTCAACGGCGAACACGAATGGCCAACGCTACAAAGTGCGGCCCACTTCCCGGGTACTGACGCGATCTGGGATTTCTTCTCGCAGCATTCGCTCGCTGCCTCAAGTAGCGTCCTGGCACATCCTCCATGAAAATTGACCCGATCGCACTTGCACTGGCCAATCCGATTCCCCTTGTGTTCTTTGCCTGATCCTCCGCCGCCTTTGCAGCTTGAGGCACAGATTCGCCAGGTGGTACAAACGATGACACCCGAGCAAAAGCAACGCGCGCTGGCGCGGGTCAACGTCTTGAATACATATGCGAACGCCGCGGCGAAGGCGCTCGATCAACGCTGATCACTACTGAAGGGCGTAAAATCTGGATTGCTGATACGCATCGCGGGGACGGAAAGCGTTTCGTCGTACGTGCCGATGAAAAATTGACTGTGTTTGTGGAACTGGAATCGCCGTTTATCCCGACGGGCCGCAATGTAGGACGAGGCCCTGCATTTTTTGTTGACAGAGTATTGGACTTTTTGGGAGCTTGCACTCGCGCAAAGTCCGTTAGGGGACTCCAGCAAAGCCACCTCACCCTCTTTCCGCAGGGAAACCGCGAGCGCAATGGTTCGCTCGCACAACTCGAGGTTCTATGAAAACGCAAAAAACGTTCTCTCTTTTTGAAGGGTGCTCGTCATGATCTTCACTCACCACAATCTGAAACGTTGCCTCGGCGTCAACCTCGACACGTACACGCAGTGGCGAGACGAGCACGGCGAGGACGGCTTCCGCACGCATTCGCTGTCGCTCGCGGGGCGGGCCTCGGAGCCGCTCTACACTGCGGTGATGGTGAAATATGAAGCCGCCGTTCCGCGGCAAATCCTGGCCCCGGCTCGACCGAGAAAAACTCGATGAGACGATCACCGAGATGGCGCGCGACGAGTCGCTGCATCCCTATCTCATCGCAGCGACGGGAAGCGGGGCGAACGTGGTCTACGCCGTCGCCTTTCGCGAGATGGATGCAGCACCGGTAGTCAAACCGAACTTGACCCTCGACCAATATCAGGACGAGCACGCGAAGCAGCGCGCCAAAGACCTGATCCTGATCGCCGTCGACGCCTTCGGCACGTCCGACGACATCCGCTGTTGCGCGATCTGGGCCGCCAATCCCGACAGGATCGCCTGGAACGCCGACTCGGCCAACGACAAAGGCGAGGCGCGTCAGCAGCGTTTCAACGCGTTGGTTTCGGTGGGCGCGCGGGAATCGCTGGTAGCGATGACGCCGGACGGCGGCCTGACTCGCCTGTTCGTCGAGAGCCGGCTGAAGCACAGCTGGCACGCCGAGCCCTACCTGAACCTCGATCAAATGCACGCGCTCATCGACGAGCAGTCCGCGTTGGAGACCCCCCGTTTCCCGGTCTGCATCGGCACGGCGACGGTCAATGGCGCGCTGAGCTACTCCGCGATCTTTGCCGAGAGCGACGAGATCGTGCCACGCGTCTGGAAGATTCGCGGGCCCGACCCGGTGGGCCTCGATCGGCCAACCAGGCCAAGACGCAGCAGCTCGACAAGTGGATGGAGGATTATGTTCGCGCCCACAATTTCCGCGGCGCGGCGATGGCGATCGTCGAGGGGACGCGACTGGTCTACGCCAAGGGCTACAAGCTGGCCGAACCCGAGCCCTATTATCGCGATATCCACCCGACGACATTGTTCCGCATGGCGAGCGTGTCCAAGGCTTTCTGCGGGGTGTCGGTCTGGAAGGCGCTCGCCGACGACCCGCAGGAGTCGCACAACAGCAAGATGCAGGCGATCCTGGGCCTGACCCCATTCAACGGCTCGAACCCCGACCACCGTTTCGCCAAAATCACGGTCCGGCACCTGCTCGAAAGCAATTCCGGCATCGACCAGGGCAGCCTCCGCGCGATTGTCAGCGAGGTGAAAGCCGATCTCAACCAGACGCAGCCGTTGACCTCGCCGCAGGCCGCCAGCCGGATCGCGGCGCGACCCATGGCCGGCGAGCCGGGTGCCACACTGTCGAACGGTAAGCAAGATACCCACTACGGCAGTACCGACTATTTCCTGCTCGGGTTGGTCGCCGCCAAACTCGCAGGAGTCACGGGCTTCGAGTCTGCGCTCGAAAAGCTGGTGCTGCATCCGCTGAAGATGACTCGCACGCGGGGCTCGCGGAGCCGGATCGAGGATCGCAAGACTGACGAGGCGCTCCACCACATGCCTGCGCTGGAGACCGGCATCAGCGCGGTCCACAACGACCGCCGCATCGTGCCGGTTCAATATGGCAACGAGAATTATGAGGTTTACGATGGCGCCGGCGGCCTGTCGTCTGCGGTCGTCGACGTGGCGAGGATCTGCGCCATGCTCTCGTGCCGGTCTCAGCAATCCGCTCTTCACGGAGAACTTCCTCAGCGCATTCCTGAGCGACGCCATCGCGGCCACCAGTGCTGGCAGCGATCATGGCTATTACGGCTTCGACTGGGCAAGGGGGACCTACCCCAGCGTCGAGTGCGAGAAGGGAGGCGGCAATCCCGGCGTGGGGGCCGGCTTCAACGGCACGACGGGCAGTCGTTTCATCGTCATCGCCCGCAATGGCGAGAAAGTGGATGGCGTCACACTGATCAATTGGGATACCGACCTGCATGCCATCGCCGCGACGATCGACTGGAACGGTGGCGACCTATTCCCGCACTTCGATATGCCCGCACTCGGGGCGTAAGCCGCTCGGAGTCGTAGCGTGGGCTGGATCTCAGCCCTCGACGATGATAGGCGCACAGTTTGGATCGTTCACGCGCATCGCGACGGAAAACGTTTCATCGTGCGCGCAGATGAAAAGTTGAGCGCGTTTCTGGAGCTCGAATTAGCGATCCTGTGAAAGAAACACGGGCGCTGAACCCGTAAAAATTAAGCTCGCCAAATTTTCGCTGTGTGGGTAAAAACGCGCTTGATTACGTTACCCGGACGTTTCAATGCATCTTCGGCGCGGCTGAATAAGCCCGAGGGGCTGGACCTACGCTAGGACCACCGCTTTACGCGATCTCTAATTTCCTGGCTCCGCCTGGGAACTGGATAGCAGTTAAGGCAGTTCTTTCATTAAAACTCAGCAACACGGAGGAAGTAGAAAATGAAAACGAAATTAACTCTAGCAATCGCAACGGTGCTCGTCGTATCACAGTGTTCATGACGGCCCGCATCTTCCGCTCAGGAAACGGATATACCGCTTCAACTTCTCCGCCGGCATATTTTCCGCTCAAGACATACACGGTGCTGCCCAGCGAGACTGATGGCGCTTCCGACGATTGTCCGGACAAGGGGATTGCCACCGGAATCGGCTGCGAAAATCGGTGGCCCAACGCTATCAACGTTGAGCATCGATTTTATCTGCCCCCTGTGTCAACCGACACGAGCAAGCTCCTTGTGTTTCTCGGCGGAGGCAATGGCGGCTCCAAGGGTGGTGAGTATATCGGTCCCGTCGCGGCGCAGCAGGGCTACCACGTCATCTCGCTAACTTATCCGGCCGCTCGAGCCAATGTTCCATGCGCCGAAGATAGTCTTACTACCCAGGAAAAGTTGGAATGTTACGGAAACGCGTTCTGTGAGGTTGTCACCGGAAAAGACGCTGGTTCCGCTCCCGGGGCCGACGTAACGGCTGTTAGCACACATCCTCAGGACTGCATTGTGAATCGTCTCGTCAATGCCCTTGAGTGGGGCGCCGCCAAATACCCTGATGACGGCTGGGGACGCTACCTCACTGACACCGGTGAAGTGGACTGGACAAAGGTTCACCTCGCTGGAAGTTCCAACGGCAGTTCACATGTCAGCTTCATGGGTACGCTCGACGAGTTTCGGGACGTTGGGCGAATCGCACTCTTCGCCGGCCCCGACGACGGTGAAGGAGAAATGACCGAGGCGACGTGGAATCCGGCGACCTACATCCAGGAAGCCGACCCGGCCAGGGGTTCACGCTACTACGGGTTGGTCCATGTTTTGAACAAGGCTAAAGGCCCCAGCCCCAACGATTCGGTCGTGTTTCGGGTCACCAAGAATTGGCTCACCTTCGGGATGGAAGGGCCGCTGAACGCGGATCGTGTCGAGTTCGACCCCACGCCCGGCGTAACCCGGGACTTTGGCGCCTCGCATATGTTAATCAGCACCGATCAGGGCACCGACTACAGGGAAGCGCATAAGTCGGTCGGGGTTGACCGCTACTGCATCGATACACCGAGGAAGAATGCAAGGAGTTGGGGGACGAACCGATAGGTTACGAGCCCGCCTGGCGCTGCATCCTGGGCACCGGCGACTATTATGCCAGTTCGACACCGATCGCCAACGCCGGCAGCGACTTGAGCGCCGAGGCCAGAGGCAATTGGGGCTTGATCAGACTGGATGGCTCGCGCTCGAAGGATGTCGATTGCGATGTCCTCAGCTATTTCTGGACAGGCCCGTTCGGTAACGCGTTCGGGCAGAAACCCGTAGTCTTTGTCCCTCTGGGAATGAGCACCGTCACGCTGGTGGTGTGGGATGGCTGGTTTTGGCCAGCCCCCGACACGATGACAGTTAATTGTGCGCATTTCGTCGAAGGAATGGATCCATGGTGGCTGGAATATTATTGAGTCAGTCAAACTTGCCGGCGAGGTGAAGCAGATGGGCGTCGATCCCATCGACTGTTCTTCCGGTGGCAATGTGCCTCTCGCGACAATTCCAGTGGATCCGGTTACCAAACGCACTTCGCCGAACGGATTCGTCGCGAAGCTGGAATCATGACCGGTGCGGTCGGGATGATCACTTCTCCAGTTCAGGAGGTGCACATCATTCGGACGGAACAGGCAGATGCAGTGATTATGGGGCGTGAGTTTTTGCACGATCCGTATTGGGCGCTGCGAGCGCCTCGAGAACTAGACCAACGAATCGCATGGCCTGTCCAATATCTCAGCGCGGCCCCAAAAGGCGCGCAGCCCCGCGTTCCAGTGGATCTAAAGAGCTTCGAATCGTGCTTCGAAGAACAAATGCGATTCCGGAACAGTGAGGTTCCGCTTTCAAACGCGTTATTCTGCGGTAGAGCGAGGGCGCGTCAGGCGAGCAGCGTCGGCCTCCGACACGATGACAGTAGCAGTGAGAGACGGGATGGCGCCGTCATTACAAGTAACGCTCACGCCGACTATACTTTCGGAGGCCGACCATAGTTTTGGGCGCATTCATGCCACGGTCGGTGTCGCGGACTCATACGCGACGCGCCGCCCCACGTTGTTCTTACGTCAATTACCAGCAGTGAGCCGGACAGTGGGGTCGGCAATGGCGATCTCAGAGGCGATATTCGGCAAGCAGACTTGGGAACCTTCGACCAGGACTTCGACCTTCGCGCCGAGGGCTACGGGAGCGGCCGACGCGGTCGCATTTACACGGTCACATACACGGCGACGGACGCGAGTGACACTCAAGGCAGGCAAGCGCGACCGTGGTAGTGCTAGCGTCGCTGCGATGAAGTGATCGTTTGCATTTAAGGCCCGTGGCTAGGGGTGTTGTTTCACGTACCTCTGACAGAAGTTACAGTCTTCAGTTCTTCAACATACGGATTGTTTTTTAGGATGGTAAGCCGACTCTGCGCAAAAGATTTTTCGAAGCATCATTTCGCCAGCTCGTACAGGTATTCAACAAAAGACATCACGGCACCATCGAATCCCTGTATCTTCGGATTGGCCGATTCGATGATGTAATATTCGTCTGGCGCGTGCGCGCCGCTGCCGTGGCCGAGTCCGAAATGTCCGGCCGCCAGCTTAAGCGGTTCGCCGATGAATCGTGTAACCGTCGCGCAATAACTCGGCTGCGTTACGGGCTAAAACTTACAGTCTGCATCGTAGCCGAAGGGACAGGCTTTAACTGTTTGTCTCAGGCGATCAGTTCAATCAATTCGGGTTTCGGAGCTAAATGGCGCAGGGGCGCGTCGAAAGTCACTACGCTTGCTCCGTGTGATAATGCCAGCCAAATCAGGAAAGCGTCATTGACCTGATTGTGTCCATGACATCGGGCAAGCAATTCTTGCAACCGTGCCAGCTGCCTGCTTTTAGCTTCGAGAAACACGTGATTCGGATCGTCGATCAGTTCGCCAAGCAGATAGCCAGCTTCGGCAGGAGACTTCGCGCTAGGAATCACTGCGGGATTGCTGGAGAGTCGGACGAAAGCAGCTTGAGTTAGCAAGCAGGTGGCCCACCGGCGGCGTTCACGTCGCGCGAGACGGGCGACAGCGCGGTGATGAAACGGGTGATTAGGCCAGGCAAGCGCGAGCAAGACGTTTGCGTCCAGCAGAAATAATTTCATTCCTCTTCCCAAGCCCGCCGGATGGCCTTGAGCGAGATCATGGGAGCACCGGGCGGGACCTCGAACGTGGGAAAGCGTTTGCCGCCTCTGGTTGCATGGCCTTGCGGCTTTTGCACGGCGCGCCGGATCAGATCGGATATCACCTGGCCTAATCGTTTGCCGGAGGTCTTGGCGAGAGTAAGGGCAGCTTCGTATGCTTCGTCATCCAGGGTCACCGTCGTTCTCATGGTTTGATACAGTGATGCACTGATTCATCGATGTCAATTTCAATCTTTGTGGGCGAAGTGGCAACGAATCGTGCGTTTCATGCGGCTGACACAGCCGCCGCTACAGCAAATCCCATTCGCGCGTTTTCCGCGCTCATGGTCACTTCGCCAACTCGTACAGATATTCGACGAACGACATCACCGCGCCGTCGAATCCTTGGATCTTCGGATTCGCTGATTCGATGATGTAATACTCGTCCGGCGCATGCGCGCCGCTGCCGTGACCGAGTCCGAAATGTCCGGCCGCCAGCTTCAGCGGTTCGCCGGTGAAAACATATCCGGGATATGAACCGGCGTTGCGCGGCCAGAGTAACGCGTCGATTCCGAACTTTTTGTAAGTTGCCAACTGCGCCTGGATCAATGCCGAATCTTTCGATGTGGCCGTCGGATCGTACCCGCCGGTCATGTTCACTTCGATGTCGCCGAAGCCGCGCTTCGCCAGATGGGCCTTCAACGCGGCAAGCGCGTCCGCCGCTTTCATATCGGGCACGAGTCGCATGTCGATCTTCGCGACGGCGCGATGCGGAAGAATCGTTTTGCCGCCGGGGCCGGTATAACCGCCGACCAAGCCTTCAATGTTCACTGTCGGCTGCGATTCCAGCCGTTCGTTCGCCTGTTCCCATGGCAAATCGTTGATCCAATGCTGGACGGTAAATTGCTTTTTCGCCAGCGCTTCACTGCGCGTCTTCGACACTTTTTCGATCATCGTCTTTTCTTCGGCACTCAGCGGAAGCGGCTTCGGATAATTGTCGATCGTGATTTCGTTACCGTCTTCCGAGACAAGCGTGTTGAGCGCTTTCACCAAATGCCACGCCGGACTGTCCACCATCGCCTTGAGCGAAGAGTGAATGTCCTTTGCCGGACCGCGTCCCCACTTTTCGCCGCTCGAGACGAGCTCGAGCTCAATCACGCCTTTTGAGCCGAGGTTCACTGTAACGATGCCATCCAGATCCTGAGTCGCGTGCGGCATGAACACGCCGACACATTTTTTCAGCGCCGCAGAGCACTTCCGGGCGCCTAACGAGTTGTGGAATGTGCGGCGAACCGATCTCCTCTTCGCCTTCGGCTACCATCACCAGGTTCACCGGCATTTTCTTGCCTGCGCCGCGAATCGCATGCAGCGCCGCGAGGAACGCTGCTTCTGGTCCTTTCTGATTTACTGCGCCGCGACCGATCATCACTTTGCCCAAGCGGCGGTTTGTCCACGATTCGCGCTTCCGTCGGCGGCGACGTCCATTCCGCCGGATCGAACTGTTTCACGTCGTACATGAAATAAAGTCCGACCGTTTTCGGTGCGCCGGCATCGAGCGTCGCGAACACACCCGGTTTGCCATCGGTGTTGATCACCGTCGCTTGCTGAAATCCCGCGTCGCGCGCCAGCTTCGCCATATACTCGGCGCCTTCGGGATATCCGCGATTCTCCGCCGCGATCGAAACCTGTGCGATCCAATCCTGTAACCGCTTCACCGCCTCATCATGGCGTTTGGTAATCTCGGTTTTGATTTCGTTGAGATCCTTTTCTGCCGAATAGCTTAAATTCGGGGTGGTCGTAATAGTGGCGAATACGGTAAGGACAGCTGCGTGTATGATGAGCGCTTTCATGAGAACCTGATCGTGTGACGGCGCAACGCATGCAACTCGAACTGATGATTTTTCCGGCGCGCAGCGGCCGTCGGTAACGCTGCAGGTTTTCAGCCCTTCAGAGTTCGCGACCAGCATCTTGCCGCGATAGTGGAGCGGATTACAGTCATCCTCTCGTTATGAACACCACCCGTCATGTACTTACGAGCGCCGTTCTCGCGCTTGTCTTTTGTGCAAGCAGCAATGCGAGCGAGCCACTTTACGACGGGCTCGGCACGTACTCGCGCAAGATCACAACGAAAAACGCAAAAGCGCAGCGTTATTTCGACCAAGGCCTGGCGCTGCTTCATGGTTTCAATCACAGGGGCGCAATCCGCTCGTTCCAGGAAGCGGCGCGCCTCGATCCGCAATGCGCCATGGCTCATTGGGGCGCCGCCCTCGCTGCCGGTCCGCATATCAATTATCCACTTGTGCCACCGCCGATGGCTGAGCTGGCATGGAAGGAACTTACCCTCGCGAAACAAAACGCGTCGAATGCCTCAGAAGTCGAGCGAGCGTTGATCGATGCCCTCAGCAAACGCTACGCATCATCCGCAGCCGGAGGACCGCAGCTCGTTAGACCAAGCTTATGCCGACGCAATGCGCGAAGTCTGGAAGAAATTCCCTAATGACGCTGATGTGGGTGCGCTGTTCGCGGAAGCGATGATGGACCTTCGGCCGTGGAACCAATGGACACCTGAAGGTCAACCAAATCCCGGGCACCGAGGAGATCATCGCCACGCTCGATGCGGTATTGAAGCTGAACCCGCGCCATCCGTTCGCGAATCATCTCTACATCCACGCCGTCGAAGCCTCGCCACATCCAGAACGCGCCGATGCTGCGGCCGATCGCCTGCGCAAGCTCCAACCAGGCCTCGCCCATAACGTGCACATGCCATCGCACATCGATATCCGTTGTGGCCGCTGGCATGAGGCGATCGCTACGAACGCCAAGGCGGTCCAGGCCGATAAACGTTACCGCGCCGCGACGGGCAATCGACCGCTCGGTCTATTCCCCATGTACGCCGCACACAACCAACACATGCTCGCGTACGCCGCGCTCATGACTGGCCAAAGCAAACTTGCGATGCGTTACGTGCGCGAAATGATAAAAGATCTGCCGTCAGAGTTTGTGAGAGAAAACGCGACCTTGGTAGAGGCATTCGGCGCGGTACCGATGGAAGTGATGATGCGCTTCGGAAAGTGGGACGACATTCTCGCCGAGCCGGAAAATTATCCTGACTACATGCCGTTCACGCGCGCGTTTCATCATGGGGCGCGCGCCGTCGCCTTCGCCGCCAAAAGTGACACCGAAAACGCACGGAAGGAGCAGGCGATCTTCCGCGAACTTGTCCAACGCGTTCCAAAAGAAACGGGGGTCAGCAACAACACTGCCGAGTCAATCATCGCAGTAGCCAATCACATGATTGAAGGCGAACTACTGATAGCCGAAGGGAAACTTGACCCAGGGCTCGAAGAACTGCGCGCCGCGCTCACATTGGAAGACGCCCTGAAGTACGACGAGCCTCCGTCCTGGATGATTCCGTTGCGGCATACTATCGGGGCAAACCTGATGGCTACTGGCCGTTTCGCAGAAGCCGAGCAGGTCTATCGTGATGATCTGAAGCGTCTGCCCGAGAACGGGTGGTCTCTGTTCGGGTTGTCCCAAGCGCTCGCTGCGCAGCAAAAAGACGGCGCAGAACTTGAGGCAACGCGCGCCCGGTTCAACAAAGTATGGGCCAAAGCTGACGTGAAAATCACCAGCTCGTGCCTGTGTCGACCGGCCACGGCGGAAAAATGTAAATTCAACAGCAGCCAATCTTCACGCCTGCTATTCAACTAAAATGCCAAACTCTCCTGCTTCGGAATGGAAGTCGTCTCTGTGAGGCCGCGGAATTTCTTCACTAGCTCATCGAGTTTCGCAACGTAGTAATCGACGTTTTCGTCGCGGTTTTCGGGATCGAATTCACTTGCGGGCTTGGCAGCTTCGTAGACAGGAACTTTTTTCGGTGTGGCTTTGATGTAGTAGCTGATCTGTTCCCCCGGCTTGTAATTACGACCGCTGGCAAGGGCAATCTCGTAGGCTGCGGCGCGATTACGCGCGGAGCCGGCAATCTTGGCGCGATATTTATCGAGCGAATCTTGCAGGGTGTCGGTCTTCATCAGCATGTCGATCTTCCATTCGCGGTTTCGGATTTTCCGCTCGAATTCATCCCGAACATCCGTAATCGCTTCCGGTTTTCCCTCCATGATCAGCTTGATCATTTCCTCCAGGAACACGCGCTGAAATTTTTCGAGTCCGCGCGATTTAAGAGCGCCGCCTTTGATGATCACGTCGCCATCTTTGGTGAGGAGCGCGTAGTTCTTCGCCTTGTAGCTGAACATGGCATCGAATTGCTCGTCGAACTCGATTTCAATTCCTTCAGGCAATTCCTTCGCCAAACCTTCGCGCAATTCGTCGATTTCACCTGCTGTAGTGGCAGCCGTGTCGGCTGCTTTACCTTCCTTCGCAGGCGACACGCCTGCCTCCACAGAAGCGGGCGGGACGAAATAAATTCCGTCCGTATCAACTTCAATCACCGTCGCGCCTTGCGCGACTAACCAGTCGATCATTTTCTTCAACAAATCGCGTCCGATCTGAGTAACTCGCGCAGCGGCATCGAAATCGGCGAAATGTCCCTGCGCGAACCCCAGATAACCGTAGAAACTGTTCAGCAGAATCTTGAACGTGTTTTGTAAAGCCTGGAGGTGATGCTGCTTCGCGGGATCTTTCTCCGCGCGCATTTCTGACTTCGCTTCCAATCGGAACGTGCGCAGATCAGTGAGCAAATGTCGAAAAATTTGCAATTGATCGGTCACCGGAAAGCAATCGAACTTCAACATGATCGACGGATAGAGCGAAGCGACGTCGCAGTGCCAGACGTTGTGCGCAACTCCGGTGAAGAAGATATCGGTGTATCCACCTTCGAATGCGCGCACCATCGGCAGCTCTGGAATGGAATGGCGTTGCCGGAAATATTCGCGCAGAAACAGCGCATTGATCCGTGTAGCGTTGCCGCGTACGATCACATCCTGATAGTTATATGGAAAAATCTGGGCCTGGATAAAGTAACTCGCGCTTAACAGTTCCGATAACGCCCGCGTCTCACGGACACCGCATAGTGCGCGTCGTCGAAATACTTCCGAATTTTCCAGGTACGCGCGCTGCAATTCCTTGCTTGTGAGCGCGGAAATCTCTTCGCTGTCGCAAAGATCAAAATGCCGGGCGACATCGGTCCGTTCGAAACCGGCAAGGGAACGCATGCCGACGTCATAAAATTGAGCGAGCAAAAAAGTATCAACGAAATGGCGGCCACCAACTGTGAACTTCGGATAATCAATTGTTTTTTCGGCGATTTGGAGTCGTGAGGGCCGCGAGCGTAGGAATCCATCACTACGGCCCCAATCTAGTTTGGTCTTTGCTCTCTTCGCCCGTGCGACCAGATACGGCAGATCGAAACGGAACAAATTGTGACCTTCGATCACGTCCGGGTCCCGCTCTTTGATGATGGCGGTCAGCTGCTTCAGTGCCGCGTGCTCCGATTCCTCGACGTTTTTTGGATCGACAATAAGCAGCTCTTCCCAGCCGGTGTTATCGGAGAGCGCAATGCTCATGATGTGATCGTTGTAGCCGGCATCACCGATGCCGGCTACAGAAAGCACTTCGATCTGCATGCGTTTGAGTTCTTCAAACGACAGGTCTTTAAACAAAGTGCGCCCGGTCCCGGTGAGATAATGCTGCACTGGATCGGTAAAGGCGAAGAAATCACGTCCGGCATTTTTGAGTCCGTTACGCAAGCTGATGAGTTCTTTCCAGCTATCGACCGTGACCAGCCAGCCGTAATTGAGATCGCTTCCGAGCTTCTCCGATTCGATACCAAGGTCGACAACGTCCGAATCGCACCAAACAAATGGGTGGAAAGGCTCAACGTCGGCAATGGTCGATCCATCCGCTTCCCGGCGATAAACCTTAACCGTTCCAGTTTCACCAAGTTCAATGGCGACAATGCGTGGCGTTGGATCAGCGCCGAAGAGCAGTATGTTTTTCTCGAATTCCATGAGCCATCCAAGTTTCTGTCATTTCGAGCGAAGTCGAGAAATCTCTTAAGTCATTGCACGCAGTAAGAAATTCGGGGATGCTTCGACTTCGCTCAGCATGACAAAATGAAGACCGTTTCATCGTCGATCGCAGTACTCTCCATCCTCCTGCCGGCTCTTATGCTTGCACAGCAAACGCCGCAATCCCTGGCTGATTCCGAGCTGCCTTCATTGCTCGGGATTTACAAGGACATTCACAGTCATCCTGAACTATCCGGACATGAGGAGCGCACAGCACTGTTGGTCGCTAAGGAATTGCGCGCCGCAGGCTGCCAGGTCACCGAGCATCTTGGCAAATACGAAAACTCCAAACTCAAAGGTTACGGCGCTGTGGGAGTGATGAAGAATGGCGACGGGCCAACTGGTACTTGTACGCACGGACATGGATGCGTTGCCTGTTGAGGAAGAGACTGCTTTGCCGTACGCCAGCAAAGTCGTCGCAAAAAATGACGAAGGTAAGGATGTCCATGTGATGCACGCCTGCGGGCACGACACACACATTGCGGCGTTCATCGGTACCGTGCGCGCTCTGGCGAAGTTAAAAGATCAATGGCGCGGCACGATCGTGTTCGTTGCGCAACCAGCGGAGGAGACTGGCAACGGCGCACGCGCGTTGCTCAAAGACGGACTTTATGACCGATTCGGAAAACCGAATTTTGCGCTCGGTTTCCATGACAAGGCCGATCTTGAAACCGGCTGCATTGGTGTAACCGAAGGTTACACGTCCGCAAATGTCGATTCGGTCGACGTCACCGTCCGAGGCGTGGGCGGACACGGTGGGTATGCGTACAAAACGAAAGATCCGATCGTCCTCGCAGCGGAAATGATCAACAACTGGCAAACCATCGCAAGCCGGGAAAATAATCCGCTCGATCCAATCGTTGTCACGGTCGGTTCCATCCACGGCGGGACAAAGCACAACATCATTCCGGACGAAGTGAAAATGCAGTTGACAGTGCGCACCTACAAAGCTGAAACGCGCGAGCGCGTGCTGGCCGCGATTGAGAGAATCGCCAAAGGGATCGCAGCGGCCGGTGGAATCCCGCCAGAGCGAGCGCCGATTGTCAGCGTATCGAAAGATCAATTTTGCCCGGCGACTTACAACAATCCGGAACTCACGAAGCGGCTTGTCGCTGTTTGGAAAAAGTCGTTAGGCAACGACAATGTCAAGATCGTCGATCCAACGATGGGCGGTGACGATTTTTCCGAATATAGCCTACCGGACCACTCCATTCCGGCGGTTTATTTTCATTTCGGAGCGGTCGAGCCAGCGAAGATCGCGGAGTACAAACAGAAGGGAAAAGAATTGCCAACCCTGCATTCGAGCAAGTTCGCGCCGGTTCCAGAACCAACGATCCGCGTTGGGATCATCGGAATGACGAGCGCCGTGCTCGAATTGATGAACAAATAAGAAAAATAACGAAGCTCGAATGGCCAACATTGTTTGGTCGGCGCACTGTCGTTTCGGATTTAGTCATTCGGGTTTCCTTCGGCATTCGACATTCGGATTTCGTCATTCTTTTCGAATCCAGTTCCAACCAGTCAGCGTGAGAATGCTCTCTGAGTGGCCAGATCGCCGAGGTTGTCCCATCACTTCACTTTGATTTTCTTTCGCAGATAGGTCGGCACGTCGAGGTCTTCGCCTTCGACAATTGTTGGCTCGCTTTTCTCAAAGCGACCACGGTTGATCGGCTCGAACTGCAAGATTTCCTGTTTGGCCTGCATGGATTTTTCTGTGGACATTTTTTCCTCCTTTGCGGGCGCCGGCTTACTTCGCGGCGTGGTCACAGGCGGTTCAGACGTGTCGAGAGCCTCAAACGCGCTCGGGACGGGTTCCAGAGATGGCGCCGGCGCGGTTTCGACCTCAGCGAGACTCGGGCTCCTCAATGGGAGTCGTCTCCGCGGACTGAAAATCTTCGATTGGCACCGGTTCGGGCTCGACCTCAACCTTGGTCGGAGCCTCTTGAGGCTGTTTCCCACACTGGCGGCATTGGCGGCGCGGCGCTCAGCGGAGGCTGAGTCTGCGGCAAACCCTCATCCGCTGTAAGCGAACTGATAATCGTCACGCTCAAGCGGTCCCCCAACCGCCCGTCCACAGCAGTGCCAAAAAGAATCTGCGTATCCTCGTTCACGTGCCGGCCAAGCTCCTTCATCACAACTTCGACATCGGACAAGGTCATGGCCGGCCCGCCTGCCACTTGGACGAGTACCCGCGCGGCGTCCGCCAGCGTGCGACCTCGATCCATTAACGGACTCTTGAGCGCCTGTGCCAGCGCATCATGCGCGCGATTGTCCGAATCGGATTCGCCAAAGCCGAACAGGCATCGGCCATTCCGACTACGCAGCGCAGAAAGCAAATCGTCGAAACCAATGCGAATGAGTCCTGGTCGCTGAATCAGATTTACAATCGAACGGACACTTTGACTGATAGTCGTATCGGCCTTGGAAAACGCCTGATGAATACCGGCTTGCGGCGCGACCATGTCGCCCATCTGATCGTTTTCGAAGCAAACTACTGCGTTGGCGATCTCGTTGAGACGGCCCAGAGCTTCCCGCGCCTGGGCGTTGCGGCGCTTTCCTTCGAACGCAAACGGCAGCGTTGCGAACGCAAGCACCAAGGCTCCCGCCTCGCGAGCGAGATGCGCCACATACGGCGCCGCTCCCGATCCGGTGCCACCTCCCAGTCCTGTGCAAATGAAGATCATTCTCGCGCCAGTCAATGCCTCGCGAATCTCCTCTGTCGATTCGAAGGCGGCCTGATAACCAACCTCAGGGTCGCCACCTGCGCCTAAGCCGCGCGTAACCGTCCGGCCGAGCTGCACCTTGTGTGCGGCAACGGAGCTAGCCAGCGATTGCACGTCGGTGTTGAGGGCAAGGACTTCTGCTCCCTCCAATCCGTCGAGCACGATCCGGTCGAGCCCATTCAGACCGGCGCCACCAACACTGACAATTTTGATTGGAATAAATTCATCCGCCCGGTCGGGGAGGCTGTAATTTTTGCTAAGTTGAATCATATTGATCTTTCTGCTTCTGATACTGCAATCACCATTGCAGATTTGTCATTCCGAGCGAAGCGAGGAACCTCTCAATTCGCCAAGAGGTCACACGAAGCCCTAATGGCATCGTCCTCGCTTTGTGTGCAGGTAAATGAAACCAAGTAAACGCTGAGCGTATTTGTGAGGTCCCTTGCCGTCTGCGCGGCTCGGGATGACCGATTGAGAGCGCGTTCAACTTCTTCATCGTCTTCCGCTGAAAATTCTCCCCAGGATTCGCCCAATCCCTCGCGCTGGCCGCTCTGTTTGCACCGCCTGCGCATATTTGATCAGCCCGATTGCGGTGGAAAATTGCGGGTTCTCTACTGCAGAGGTCACGCCTGATGTTGTTTGAGCGTGCGCAACGTGCGCGGGCATTTCGAAAATCCCTTCCGCGAGATTATCGATGCCATTGAGGAAGCTGCATCCGCCTGTGATGAAAATACCAGCGCCGAGGTAATTCATGAATGGTTCTTCGTCGAGTCTGCGTTTGAGCAAGTCGAGGGTTTCGCGCAGGCGCAAATGAATAATCGTGTTCAAGGTCTCGCGCTCGATCTCCTTCCCCGCAAAGCCGGAATCGTCCTTCAGCAAAATCATTTCACCTGGGAAACAATTGCCCAGCACACAACTTCCTTCCTCGATTTTGAGTTTCTCCGCGCGTGCCATTGGGATGCGCAGGCCCATGGAGATATCGTTTGTGATATGGTCACCGCCGATCGCGATGCAACCGCTTTGCTTCACTACGCCGTCCGCGTACAAGACATAGTCCGTCGTCCCACCGCCGATATCGATCACCAGTGCCCCGAGCTCTTTTTGGTGTTGCGTGAGTACCACCTGGGCAGAAGCAAGCCCGCCAAAAACGACATCCTCAACGTCGAGCGGCAATTCCTTCACGCACCGGATTGTGTTCTGGATGCGCGTCCGGACGCCGTGAATAATGTGGAAATCGGCTTCTAATCTTTGGCCGAGCATCCCGAGCGGGCTCAGCACGCCGTTTTGTCCATCGACATGATAATGCTGAATGATGGAATGAAGGAACGCGTTTTGCGCGGGAATGCTCACCTCGCGCGCATTGATTTTCACGTCTTCGATGTCCTGCTCGTCAATTTCATCGCGGTCTTCGGGCAGCATGACGCATCCGCGGTTGTTAAAGCTTTGAAGGTGCGACCCCGCAACGGCCACATAAACGCTCCGGATCATCACGTCGCTTTTTTGTTCGGCATCGACCACCGCTTCGTGCACGCATTTCATTGCCGTTTCAAAATCAACGATCTCGCCCTTGCGCACGCCCCGCGACGGCGTCTGCCCGACACCGAGAATTTTGACGGTGCCGTCGTGCCGGCTCTCTCCGACAACCACACAGATGTTGGAGGTTCCAATCTCAAGACCAATCATCAAATTATTGCTCGCCATTATGTTAATCCGTTTTCTGTCGCTGAGTGAGAATTGCCCTGGGGGGTGGTTTTGAACTGGTGCGCGCCTTGGGCGCTGGTGACACGGTCTCTTGCCCTCCGGAGTCTTGACGAGGGCGGGTTTCAGAAGGATTCACCGGGATTGCCTTCATAATCCGCGGCTCTACCGCAGGCTCGATGGTATCGTTAATAACCGTGACCGGTCGCGGGGCGAACGTCACCGGGATGTTTCGCTGCACAAGCAGGTTTAACGTCGCTAGTTCCTGTTTTGAATCGTCACAATAAACAAGAAATTGCTCGAGCCGGCGTAATTGCGTTTCGAGATCATTATAACCAAACATTACGCGGCTATGATTTTTGTCGGTCACCAGCAGGCGATAACTCTCGGAAACGTCGATCTCGCGGATCTGAAAGCGCATTTGCAAAAAGCTGCGCGAACTCAACCGCAGCAGCTCAAGCGCCGTCTTTGCTTCGAGCGATTCGACGACTTTGCCCACCTCGAGCCATTCGCTCGAGCATCCCAGAATGACCGGTAATCCGAGATATTCGGGCAACAACTTCTTTTCTTTCATCAAAACACCGCGCCCGTCCACTAGAAAAGCCGAGTCTGATGTAAATGGATCGGAAATTTCCTTCTCGCTCGTGATCCACGCGACAGGCTTTCGTTCCACGACACGAATATCGATCTCGGAAGGCAATTTTCGCACGACCTGCACCTCATCGGTCTGAGGCAGCTGCTGTATCAGATCGTGGACGCGAGCCAGATTTATGCGGAATACGTTTTTGCCTTCGCGTAGATCAGCGGCGTTTAGAATCTGCTCGCGCTGCAACGTTCCGTCCGTCTGAAATTCAATTGTCTTCAGCTGATAATCCGTATTCTCGAAAAACAGACGCCTCGCGGCTTCACGTGTTCCCGCATAAATCGCGGCGCAGAGCGCGGCGAGCAATACCACTCGGGAGAGAACCGCCAGTGCCCTTCGAGCGCGATGCTGTGCCACTCTGCGGGAGCGAACTTTCACATCAAGCAAGTGTTGCTGGCGGCGCTGGCGCACATTGGAGACTCGCCGATTGCGCGATTGGGAGCGTCTCTGAGCGGGTCTCATCTCGGGCTCCTTTCCATTCTGGCGCGAGAGAGCGCGATGATGCGCGCGCAAAGATCGACATAATTGATACCGGCAGCCGCAGCGGCTTCGGGCAGCAAGCTCGCCTCTGTCATACCCGGAATCGTGTTCACTTCCAGCACGAACGGTTCGCCTGAATCGGAAAGCAGGATGTCGACACGGCCGTAAACAACCAGGCCGAGCGCACGAAAAGCACGCAGCGCCTGTTCCTGAATTTGCTTCGTCTTGGTTGGATCGATTTTCGCCGGGCAAACGTGCTCGGCGCCGCCGCCACCCTGCGGATTCAGAAACGGGTACTTGTTGTTAAAGTCGTAAAAACCGCCCTTTGGAATTATTTCAAGAATCGGCAGGGCTTGATCACCAAGAACGCCTATCGTCAACTCGCGCCCCGACACAAATTTTTCTATCAACAATTTGCGATCGTACTTGCCGGCCTCCGTCATCGCCGAATCAAGTTCGCTCGCGTTTTTTACAATCACCACGCCAACGGTAGAACCTTGTCTCGCCGGCTTTACTACCAGCGGAACCGAAATCGTTGGGCGCTGGCCGACTTCGACGACTTCCCATTCCGGGGTGACGACGTTGTGCTCGCGAAATTTTTCCTTCGACAAAATTTTGTCGAATGCCGCCCGGCTTGCCTCAACACCGTCACCGGTGTAAGGCACGCCGCGCTCTTCGAGAATTTTTTGGAGCTCACCGTCTTCGCCGAAAGTTCCGTGAATGGTGATGAACGCAAGATCGACATCTTTCGGAAGCGCGAAGTTTTCATCATGAACATCGACATCGACGACTTCTGCACCTAACGAGCGAAGCGCTTTAGAAACGCCGCGACCAGTCGCCAACGACACATCGCGCTCAGACCCAGGGCCGCCCATTAACACTGCAATTTTTTTCGGTAAACTTTGATTTGTTGCCATCGTCACCCCGGCTCTCCCACGATTTGCACTTCCGTCTCCAGTTCGACCCCGCGCTTAGCCCGGGCGATCGCCTTGATCTTTTCGATTAGCTCCAGCATCTCTGCCGCTGTCGCGCCGCCGTCATTGACAATGAAATTCCCGTGCACCTCCGAGACTCGCGCCTTTCCGACGGACGAATTTTTCAATCCCAACTCGTCAACCAGTTTTCCCGCAGGACATGCGTCTGGATTTTTGAAAATGCAGCCCGCGCTTTTCGCTGCGGGCTGCGATGTGCGCCGTTTCTCCTGTGACGCTTCCAGTTTGCGAACAATTTCTTCAAGCGGCGCAGGCTCGCCGCGAAAAACGGCGGACACTGCAAAATTTTTCTCCAGCAACGGGAAATTCCGGTAATACACTTCCAATTCGTCCCGTGTTTTTGTGTGCGCCTCGCCATTCGCATCGAGGTAGCGAACACTCACAACGTTCTCGAAAGTTTGCGCGCCCATCGCGCCCGCGTTCATGCGCAAGCCGCCTCCGACCGTGCCCGGAATTCCTTCCAACCACTCCAGCCCGCCAATGCCGGCCGCTTTGCCCGCGTAGGCGACTTCTTTCAATTTCGCCCCAGCGCCCGCGGTGATCTCGGCGCAGTTGATCTCGATCTTGTCGAATTCGCCACCGCACGGATGAATGACTACGCCGCGAATGCCGCCATCCCGAACCAGAAGATTTGATCCGCGACCCATCACGAAGAGCGGAAGATTTTCGTCCCGGCAAAACCGAATCAACTCCGCAAAGGCTTTCTCATTTCGCGGCTCGACCCAAAATTGCGCCGGACCGCCTACGCGAAGAGTCGTGTGCTTCGAGAGCGGCTCATAAAGACAAACGTCACCGTCTTCGCCCACGATTTCTTTCAACTTTTCTGCAATAACCAAGTCGGCAGCGAGGCCGGATAACTGCTCGTGAATATTTCCGGCACCGAGACTCAAAACGAGATCGCCGGACTCGAGCATGTTTCCGATAGCCCGGTGGACCCATTCCAAACGGGATTCGTAGCTGACACCGCGATGTCCGTGCGCAACGATTTCGTCAGCGATCATTTGTCCGGTCACTCCCGGAATCGGCGCTTCATTCGATCCATAAACATCCGTCACTACCACGCGATCCGCATCATCGAACGCGCGGCCAAATGCCTTCCGCAATGCTTTCGTGCGCGAATAACGGTGCGGTTGAAACATGGTCAGCACGCGCTTGCGCCCGACCGATCTGGCCGCCTTGAGCGTGGCGCGGATTTCCGTCGGGTGATGTCCGTAATCGTCCACCAAAAGAAATCGCGGGCTGTCGTACTTGATTTCGAACCTGCGGCGCGCGTGCTCAAACTTTGCCAGCGATTTCGCGATTTTTTCAAACGCGATGCCGAGCTCTGACGCGAGCGCGATGACTCCCAGCGCATTGTGAACGTTATGTTGTCCGGGGACATTCAAGACTGCTTCGCCGAGATCTTGTCCCCGATGATTGACCCGGAATGTCGAAGCAAAATCCTTCAACCGGATATCCACAGCGCGATAATCGGCCATCTCGTCAAAGCCATAGGAAATTCCGCGCGTGACAGATCGACATAACCGCGCGGCATTCTTGTCGTCGACGTTATAAAAAACCTTGCCGGCAGTTTGCGCGATCAATTGCGCGAATACTTTTTCAATCGCGTCGAGGTCAGCATAAAAATCCAGGTGCTCCTCCTCGATATTCAGAATGAGCGCGTGCTCCGGGTGAAAAAGCGCGATGGTGCCGTCGCTCTCGTCTCCTTCGGCAACGAAATGTTCGCCACGCGGATCCCAATGCGCGTTGGTTCCGAGAATTGGAATCTCGGCGCCAACGTAATGCGATGGATGCAGTCCGCCTTCGCGCAGGCCGTGTGCGGTCATTGCTGAGGTCGTCGTTTTGCCATGCATTCCAGCGATGACGATGCCGCGTTTGCTGCGCATGATTGCGGCCAACGCTTCTGCGCGGCGCACGATCGGCTTTCCGCAGTTGCGAGCGCTAACAAGTATCGGGTTGTCGTTCTTGATTGCAGAAGAAAAGACAATGAGATCAGCAGTGCCGGCGTCCTCCGGTCGGTGCGTCTCCCGAAAACGCAGACCGAGCCGCTGCAATCGATCAGTTTCCATGCTGCTAACCTTGTCCGAGCCGCTGACTGTGTGCCCGAGTTCGATCAAAAGCGCGGCGATACCGCTCATGCCACTGCCTGCGACACCAACGAGATGAATCCGGTGCTGCTCACGCGTGAGGAATGCTGGCAGGTCAAGCGGCAGGGTACGAGAGCTCCCTGCTGCAGAGCCGGTCTGCGGCGGACGCTGCGCAGTCACGCTGCAATTTTCAGAGACGGGCTTCATGAGTCGTGTATCTCTCCATAGTCGTGGCCACATGCCCGGCCGCGTCCTTCGGAGCCAGTCGCGAAGAATTTGCAGCCATCTGTTGAATCCGCTCTGGATCCTCGATCAACTCCCGGATTTTGCGCGCGAGTAACTCCCCCGAGACTTCTGACTCCTTGAGGAGAATTGCAGCCTGGACGCGAGCATAGATCTCCGCGTTGCGGGTTTGATGATCATCAGTCGCATAGGGAAATGGAATCAGGATGCCGGGCAACGAAAAGGCAGCGAACTCCGCGAGACTAGCCGCACCCGCCCGCGCAACAACGAGATCAGTGGCGCTGTAAGCTTCTTCCATTCGGTGATGAAAAGCAGCAATGCGGGCGGGAACATTTTCGCGTCGATAGTTATCTGCAACCAGACGTTCATCGCGTGCGCCGGAAAGATGAATTACCTGCACTGAAACGCCCCGCAAAAACGGCAGCGCCTTAATCATGGCCTGATTAATTCCACTCGCGCCCTGGCTGCCTCCCATCACAAGGACCGTCATGAGATCTTCTTGGAGTCCGAGTCGTTGACGCGCCTCCCGTCGATCCAAACGCACCAGCTCGGTCCGGACTGGAGTGCCTGTAATTTCCGTGTTGGTTTTTGGAAAAAAAGGCGCGCACTCCTTAAAGCCCAGCATGACCGTGCGTACTATTCGGGCTGTCAAACGATTAGCTTTTCCAGGCACGGCGTTTGACTCGTGAATAAAGGTGGGAATGCCGCGCATCCGCCCAGCCAATACCGGCGCAGTAGAAGTGAATCCCCCCATACCCAGAACGACCTGAGGCTTAAATGTCCGGTAGATAGACCGGCAAAGCGCGAGGCTTTCGTAAAAACGGCCAAGGAAACCAAAAAATGCCGGAGAAAATGGCGACGGCAGTCCCACGGTCGGCAATTTCTCCACTCGGAAACTTTCGCGGCCGGAGAGCGCCAGAGCGTCAATATCTTTCTCGGAAACTAACAACATCACTTTGTGGCCGCGGTCGCGCAGCACTTCCGCCACGGCGATCCCAGGGAAAAGATGTCCGCCAGTTCCTCCACATGCGATTACTGCATTCATAAGATCTGATTCTTCACCTCCATCTCATACGATTTATACAATCTATTAAACTCATCGGCGCTAAATACGTGGCGTTACTCGCACTCGCATGGCCACAGGTTTCTTGTGCGGCGGCTCCAGAATGCCCTGCCGATATACGTTCAGTAATAAACCGATCCCGAACATCGACGCGACCAGGTTCGAACCGCCATAACTAATGAACGGCAGCGGCAATCCTTTGTTCGGCAGGAGCGATGTAGTCACACCGATATTGACTGCGGCCTGCAAAGCCAGCAGCGAAACGACGCCACAGCCAAGAAGCAGGCCGAACCGATCCTTGGAGTGCAGCGCGATCAGGATGCCGCAGACAATGATGACCACGAACAAAAAGATCACGAGCAGACTGAACCGAAGGCCAAGCTCTTCGCCAATAATTGGAAAAATGAAATCTGTATGCGCGTACGGCAGATAAAGCATTTTTTGGCGACCGTTACCCAGGCCCAGTCCCTCCATTCCCCCGCTGCCCCAGGCGATCAATGCCTGCATCTGCTGCAAGCCAGCGTCTTCCTTGTAGTTTTGCGGATGAAGAAAGGCGGAGAGCCGCCCCATTCGCTCGGAGATTCGGGTGGCAACGATCAGGAGCCCGCCAAGGCCGGCGAACGATATCATACCGAGCCATAAGGGATTCGTGCCGGCAACGAACATGACCACAAACGCAGTGGTTCCCAGCAAGGCCGTCGTCCCCAAATCGACTTCTCCCAGAACAAGTGCCGCCGGGAGGCTAATGATTGCAAGGGGAAGAATAAGTCCAAAGAAGACATTGCTCCCTGCGTCTTCGCGTCGCGCAAACCAGGCGGCGAGGAAAACAATTGCCGCCAGCTTCGCCAGTTCCGACGGCTGAAAAGTTAGCGGGCCGAGACCGATCCAACGGCGCGATCCGTTAAGGCGCATCCCGATGTGCGGAAAATAACAAAGCGACAATGCGACCAGCGCCAACACAAACCACAGCCACCATGTGCGCTGCCAAAAATGATAATCAATCAGTGCGGCAACGACGCAGACCGCAAGGCCAATTCCGAACCAGATCGCCTGCCGTCTGATGAAAAAATAGACGTCTCCATGGCTGTCGCGCGCAAATGCACTCGTGCTAAAGAGCATGACAATCCCAATAACGAGCAGTCCCAGCACGGCGAGAAAAATGATATAGGCGCTCTTACGATGCATAATCAGGTCGAGCGCGCTTGTTGCTTTGTCTGGCGCGCTTCATTTTTCTTCTCTTTGGGGTTCGCTGCCTTTCCGTTCGTCGTTTTTGACTTGGTTGTCTTGGGGATTAACAGCTTTTGGCCAATCCGTAATTTGTGCGCATCCTCGATATGGTTGAGCGCGATCAGATCGTCGTAAGGGACCTTTAGTTTTCTTGCGATCGTCACCGGATTATCGCCCTTCTTCACGACGTAAGTTTTTCCAGAAGACACGGGCTTGTCCGCGGTAGCCTTGGCGACGAAGGACGCGTTCGCGCGGTCGTCTTTTGAAGACAATTTCGAAGGCGAATGTGAGAGTTTTAAATCCTCGCGGGGCGCGTTCTCTTTTTGCGCCACTGCAGTTTGCGGCTTGGCGCCATCAGTGTGAATTGCTGCGCTCACTGTCGCGGAGGGTTTAGGTTCCGCGCTTGCCGAGGACGCCGGAACAAACGAACTCTCCCGGGTTTTGATCGCGTTGAACGCGATAATTCCGGACACAGCGACTATGTGAAGAAGCAAAACAACCAGCAGCGCTCGCGACAATTTCATGTTCGGTTCCGGCATTTCTTCAAAGCCCATTCCGGCAGACGCCGCCGACGAGCGGCGCGCAGTTGCGGCCCAGAGTTTTCTATGTCTGAAGAAGCGCGGAACTTTCATCATCAGGTTTCAGGCAACGCGCGGACAAGCGCGCGAAATTGATCGCCTCGATCGGCGTAGCTTTTGAACATGTCGAAGGATGATGTCCCTGGAGAGAAAAGAACCATTTCCCCTGGCTTTGCGCTGGAATGCGCACGCTCGACTGCGTCGGCCAGTGAGGTGGCGATTTCGGCTTTGACCGCACCATCCCAGGAGCGGCTGATGCTCTCGGCCATTTCGCCGATCAAGATCGTCGATGTGACCTTCTCCTTCACGAGCGATCGAAGCGGATCAAAGCTAAACCCCTTGTCCTTGCCACCGGTGATCAGGACGACAGGTTTGATTTGCGCGCGCAACGCTTTGTCCATGGCGTCGAGGTTGGTCGCCTTGGAATCGTTCACATAGGCAACGCCGTTGACTTCGCGCACGAATTCGCAGCGATGCGGCTGCGGCTCATAAGCGGAGAGCGGTGGCACCATCTCCCGGAAGGACAATCCGCGCGCCATGCCGACGGCGAGGGTCGCCATCAAATTCTCGATGTTATGCAAGCCGCGCAGCTTAGTATCCGCCATTCGCAAAACTGATTCGTCGCGGTAAAGAATCGCTCCTTCTGAGAGTCGGAAGTCTCCGCCATTGGCATAGGCGCTAAACGTGATCGTGCGCGGGCGGACATTTGGTATTTTTTCAATGGCATTCACGACTGCCACATCGGCAGTGGTTTGATTTTCAAAAATGCGCAGCTTGGCCGCGCGATATTCCGATACCGAGCGATAACGATCGAGATGGTCTGGAGCGAAGTTAAGCCAGAGACTGATGGATGGATGAAAGGTGCGAATCGTTTCCAGTTGGAACGAGCTCACCTCTACTGTGAGTACGTCGAATGGCCGCTTCTCGCGCGCCACTTCGGACAGCGGTTTCCCAATATTTCCGCAGGCAATGGTTCGCTGGCCGCAAGCATTCAGCATTTGAGCGAGCAATTCGGTAGTTGTCGTTTTACCGTTCGTCCCCGTGACCGCGATGACCGGCATTTTTTCGCAAAAGCGCCAACCGAGTTCGAGCTCGCCGATGATCTCGACTCCGCGGGATGAGAAATTGCACACCAATCGAGAAGCCGGATCGATGCCCGGACTTAAGACCGCCATGTGATAACTAGACGAGTCTTCGTCCGCCACCGCCCCACAGATTACGCGGACAGTCTGCGCTCGCAGATTGTCGATGGTCGATTTAAGTAAGTTCTTCTCTTCGGCACTATCGAGCACCGTAACCTGCGCACCCTCCGATCTGAGCAGCAGCGCTGCAGCGCTCCCGCTCAATCCCGCACCAAGAACGGCGATATTCTGATTCTTGTAGCGCACGTTTTACCTCAGTTTCAGCGTCGCCAAACCAAGCAACGCAAAGATGATCGAGAGAATCCAAAACCGAACGATGACCGTATTTTCCTTCCAGCCGGTCAATTCGAAGTGATGATGAAGCGGAGACATGACGAAAATCCGCTTGCCCGTGAGTTTGAAACTCATCACCTGCAAAATCACCGAGACAGCTTCGATCACGAAGACGCCGCCTACGACAACCAGAAGCAGCTCCTGCTTGCAACAAATCGCCACCACGCCAATCATGCCGCCGATAGACAGCGACCCGGTATCGCCCATGAAAACTTTCGCTGGAAAACAATTAAACCAGAGGAAGCCCAGACCCGCTCCGATCAGTGCGGAGCAGACAACAGTCAGTTCCCCGGCAAATGGATAAAACGGGACCTGTAAATATTCGGCAATCCGGAAATTTCCAGCTGCGTAAGAAAGCAGAGCATAAGCAAACGCCACGGTGATGGTGCACCCAATCGCCAGCCCATCGAGCCCGTCGGTAAGATTTACGGCATTCGAGGAACCTACAATGACGAGCAGAAAAAATATGAAGGTAAACCAGCTCATATTCGCAATGACTGGCGCCTTGACGAATGGCACGTAGAGCGAGCGCGCCTGCACTTCCAGCAGCGGACTGCTGAGAAAAACAGCAGTGACAATTGCGGCAAGAGCAATCTGAAAAACCAGTTTGATCCTGCCGCTGATGCCATCAGACTTCTTCTTCGTCACCTTGAGGTAATCATCAGCGAAACCGAGAGCGCCTAGATAAATCATGCAAAACAGAACCAGCCACACGAAACGGTTATCGAGGCGCGCCCAGACAAGACTGGACACAAAGACGGAGCCGATAACCAGCACGCCACCCATGGTAGGCGTGCCTTGTTTACCGCCGTGCAATTCGGCCAGGCGGTGAACTTCCGCCGCTCCGCGAATCGGTTGCCCCAATTTTAGTGCGATCAGTCTTTGAATAATGAAGTTTCCAAAAATCAACGTGAGCAAGAACGCGGTCACCGCCGCGGCAATGGCTCGGAACGTGACATAAAGGAAAACGTTGAACCCGATGAACCGATCGCTCAGGTGATGGAGGAAGTACATCATGGCGAATTGGCGATTGTGGCTTGTGGATCGCGGAATGCTTCAATCACTTGCTCTGTGCGCGCCAGGCGACTGCCCTTGACCAGGACCAGGTCGCCGGGCGTGGCGAGCTCGGCTAATAATTCAGCGGCTTCAGCAGTTGACGCTACCGTTGAGCTGTTCTCCAGGCCGGCCCGTTTTGCCGCTTCTGCGATGGTCGCGGCCACATTTCCGATGGTAATCAGATGATCGACCTTTAACGTGGCCGCGGTTTCGCCTACTTCGCGGTGTCGGCGCTCCGATTCGTCGCCTAATTCACGCATCTCGCCCAACACAGCGATCCGTTGCCCTTCCGCATCCAGCTCAACTAATGTTCGCAATGCCGCTTTCATGGAATCGGGGTTTGCGTTGTAGCTGTCGTCGAGAAATTGCACGCCGCGGATTTCCTTGACTTGCAAACGCGCTTTGGTGAGCGGAGCAGCGACGAGGCCGACGGCGCATTCTTCCAGAGAAAGACCGAAGACACGACCGGCCGCGATTGCCAACAGTGCGTTCTGCACCATGTGCAAACCGGGGACAGGTAATTGGGCCCGGCAGCGATGCGCGCCCTCGAGAATCGTAAAATCTGTTCCGCTTCCGCTCTGATTGACCTCGCTGGCGCGAATCGTACCAGCAGTTGTGCCAGCCAAAATCACTTTGCCTCGCGTGCGAGCCGCGATCTCCCTCGTAAAAGGATCGTCAGCGTTGAAAATAACCGTTCCTTCGGCGCCGACGGCCTCTGCAAGCGCGCCTTTCTCCTCGGCAATTCTTTCGCGCGATCCCATAAACTCGATATGCGCAACACCAATGTTTGTAATGATGCCAACATCGGGCGCAGCTACTTTCGCCAACGCGGCAACTTCGCCGGGGTGATTCATTCCGATTTCCCAAACTGCGACTTCGTCCCGCGACGTGGCCTCCAGAATTGTTCGAGGCAAGCCGACATGATTATTAAAATTTCCTTGTGTCTTCGTAACTCGAAACCGGCGGGCTAGAACCGCCGCGGCGAAATCCTTCGTACTGGTTTTGCCGTTGCTTCCGGTTATTGCGACCACACGTAGTGCCAGTGACTTGCGGTAGTTGGCAGCGAGCTGCTGGTACGCCTGCAACGTGTCGTTTGCACGAATAAGCGCGAAATTCTGCGGCACCTTTGCTTTCCAATTGAAATCAACGATCGCGGCAGCCGCGCCGCTTGTTGCGACGGCTTCTATGAAATTGTGTCCGTCGAAATTTTCGCCGCGCAATGCGACGAATAGTTCACCGCGCTTAATCGTGCGCGAATCCGTGCTGACCTTATCGATTACAACAGTTCCGTCTCCGGACGAAAGCGAGCCTCCGGACAATTGCGCAATCTGAGAAAGCGGAAGTGGAATCATAGCGTGAGAATTCGAAGACGCACGTCACCTGCTGGCGTATTCCCAAACAAAAATGTCATGATGAAAACTCCACTGGATGATCCTCGATCGCGCGTCGCGCGACTTGAATATCGTCGAACGGGATGGTGTGGTCCGCGAACTCCTGATAATTTTCGTGCCCTTTGCCGGCGATCAAAACAATGTCGTGCGGCCGTGCCAGCTCAATAGCGCGATTAATGGCCTGCGTGCGATCGACAAGTTTTTCATAGTGGGTCGATCGAAATCCCTTTTCGATCTCGGCGACTATCGTCTCCGGATTTTCTTTGCGCGGATTGTCCGAGGTGATGATGGCGTAATCAGCATGGCGATCCACGATCTCGGCCATTAACGGGCGTTTCTGCCGGTCGCGATTGCCACCACAACCAAAAACGGCAATCAACCGATGCGGGTCAAGCTCGCGCAGAGTTTTGAGAACATTGCCTAAGGCGTCGGGTGTGTGGGCATAATCGACAAAAACCTGAAACTGCCGCTTTGCCGCAACCAGCTCCAGGCGTCCCGGCACTTGCGGCGACCTTCCAAGGCTAAACACAGCGTCCCGCAGATTGATTCCAAGAGCATTGGCCGCAGCCAGTGCCGCCACCGAATTTGTGACATTAAATCGGCCAATCAACGGAACGCGGACCAGATAGCTCTTGCCACGAGCATCGAGCTGATAGGAGGTGCCGCTGGACTCAACGCGATAATTTGAAGCGCGGAAATCTGCGCGCATCCCCATTCCGTAAGTGATCACTGCAACGCGCTTGTCGATTTTGTCGAGCAGTTGTTCCCCGTAGCGGTCATCAATGTTTACAATCGCAACAGGTTTGCGCTTTTTTTTCTGGCTAACGAGTCCTGTGAACAGCTTCATCTTGGATTCGAAATAGCTTTTCATGGTCCCATGAAAGTCGAGATGGTCCTGCGTAAGATTTGTAAAGACTGCGACGTTCCATTCGAGTCCACGAGTGCGATCCTGCGCAAGCGCATGCGAAGAAACTTCCATCGCCGCTGCCTTACAACCCGCGTTGACGATCTGGGCCAACAGCTCCTGTAAATCGAGCGATTCCGGCGTGGTGCGAATGGCCGGCAGCACCCGCTCACCGATCTCGTAGCGCACCGTTCCAATTAATCCACAACGCAAACCGGCATTTTCACAAATGTGCTTGATAAGAAATGTCGTGGTGGTTTTGCCGTTTGTACCCGTGACCGCCGCGAGTTTTAATTTGCCCCATGGGTACCCGTAAAAGGTCGCCGCGAAATCAGCGAGCGCAGTCCGCGTATTCTCGACGACAAGACAAGTTGCGCGGGGATTTTGTTCCTCGCGTTCGGCAACGATTACCGATGCGCCTTTTTCGATTGCCTGGCCGATGAATTCGTGGCCATCGGATTTCTCGCCCCGCAATGCCACGAACATGCCATTCCTTTGCACTCGCCGCGAGTCATACGCGATGTTTTCCACCGTGCGATCGTGTGTCCCGATGACCTGGCGAACTGCAGTCGCGGAGAGGAGAGTCTTGAGCTGCATGAGGCTTTAACATGTCCGCGATGGGACGGATTCGCAGCTGCGAACCATGGCGAGGTGTTCAATGGCGGGGCGCATTGGTTAAGGCGACTCGTTCCGCCGGTCCGGTCTTGCGGATTCGTTGCGCCGGCGTTGTTTTTTCGACTCGCTCTACGGGAATCGCTTTGCGAATCTGCTCATGCGGCTCAAGATCTAGGTAGCGGGCCGCCTTTTCCGCCACCCGGGAAAAAATTGGTCCGGCGATGAGTCCGCCGTAGTTAAGCTCAGGTTTGCTGGTGTGCGCATCATCGAGCGTCACCAGACCGACAAACTCGGGATGGTCCGCCGGCAGATAGCCAGCGAAAGAAACAACATACTTCCCTTGCTCGTATCCCCCTCGAGGATCAACCTTTTGCGCGGTTCCCGTTTTGCCCGCAATCGTAAAACCGGGAACAGCAGCGGCGGCAGCGGTACCGCGATCGCTTACCACACCGCGGAGGGCATCACCGATTTCTCTTGCGGTTTCTGGAGAAATCACCTGACGCAGCTCTACAGGGGAAAGTGAGCTGACGGTTTTTCCTTCCGGCGTGGTAATCGATTTTATGATGCGTGGCGTGACTAATTTGCCGCCATTGGCAATCACCGCCATTGCCACTGTCATTTGTAACGGTGTCACCCCGACTTCGTGCCCCATCGGAATACGCGTGATCGAGATTTTGCTCCACGCTTTCGGCGGCCGAATGACTCCACCGATTTCACCCGGCAGTTCGATTCCGGTCCGCTCGCCAAAACCGAATCGGCGTATGTATTCGTAGAATCGTTGCTCGCCCACGCTCAGGGCGAGTTTGGCTGCGCCGATATTGCTCGATTTGACGAGAATGTCGCGGACGCTCAGATACGAAAATGCGCGATGATCGTGCAAGGCCGCGCCGCCGAAATTCCAGAGACCGTTCTCGCAAAAGATCGTCGAATCGGGCCGAAGCTTGCGTTCATTGAGAGCAGCGGCGGCGGCAACGATCTTGAAGGTGGAGCCCGGCTCCATCATGTCGATGATGGCCCGGTTTTTCATTTCTTCAGGCTTCGCCTCGGCGCGAAGATTCAAGTCGAAATCCGGCCGATTAGCCATTGCCAGGATTTCGCCCGTCTGCGGCCGCATCAGAATAATAGTCGCTTTTTGAGGAGAATATTCCTCCATCGCAGCGTCGATCTCGTTCTCAACAATGTTCTGCAGGCTAAGATCAATAGTCAGATGAACCTGATAGCCGTCGCGCGACGGCCGTTCCTGCCCACGATAAGGCACGATTTCCTGGCCAGCGCGGTTGTGTTCGATGAAGCGAAAACCATCCTGCCCATGAAGATATTCCTCCATCGAAGCTTCCACTCCCTGGATACCACGATGGTCGAAGTCGGTGAATCCAATGACATGGCAAAGCATCGAGCCGTTTGGGTAAACGCGAGTGGCGTCGTGCTCGAAATAAATTCCGCGCAGATTCGCGGCACGAAGTTTTTCACGCAGCGCGCCTGACTGCGCCTGGGCCACTTCACGCTTGATGACGATGTAGCGGCGCTCACTGCTTAACTTTTCCGTGACCTGCGCGGGCGGGAGCTTGAGTTCCTCGCTCACGAGATCGACGATTGCTTGCCGGTTGTTAAGATGTGTGGCGTCGGCCACTACGGTTTGAACAGGAATATTATGCGCGAGGACTTCGTTATTCGCGTCGAGGATCGTGCCGCGTTCTGCGTGGATGATTTGCTTATAGACGTGCTTTTCGGCGGCAAGACCGGCGTACTCGTCGTGCTTGATTGCCTGCAGATAAATTAAACGAAATGAAAAAATGCTGAACAGCCCGATAAAAGCAGCGCACACGAGCACGCAACGGGTTCGACTGTGTGATTTCATTTTGTGCCGGAGGCGTTGGCTACAGGTTGGATCGCATCGTCATCCGCTGTGCGGGCAGGCATGGTGAGCCGCACAATGCTGGCTTCCGAAATTGGCACCATTTTCAAATAGCCTTCTTTCAGACGGCGTTGCAATGCCGACCGAGAGGTCAAAGCCGCGATTTGTGCACCGGCTATGTCGTTTTGCGTGCGGAGAGCAGCGAGCTCGTTTTCGATCGACTTCCTGTGCTCGCCCAGATGGTAGAGTTGAAGCGTTAAATAGACATAGCTCAGACCAGCCAACGCCAGAAAGGCCGTCACCACAATCCAGCGCGCCAGCGACGCCGCGTTTACTGTATTGCAATTTCTTCGACGCGAACGGTTCATTTAAGTCTTTTCAGCCACGCGCAATTTTGCGCTGCGTGACCTGGGGTTAGTGCGCCGTTCCTCTTCGGTCGGCTCAACTGGTTTTGGCGTAATCAGCTTGAGATCGTAATCCGGGTTGCGCTGCGGCGCGGGCCACTCCGGCTTGTCGAGCCATTCCCGGCTACGATCGCGGAAGAAATTCTTCACGATCCGATCCTCCAGTGAATGAAAAGCAATCACCGCAATACGCCCGCCGCGCTCGAGTCGCGCAGTGAACACTCGCAAGCCCTCTTCGAGTGCGCCAAGCTCGTCGTTTACCTCCATCCGCAGCGCTTGAAACACCTGCGTAGCCGGATGATGACGGCCGTGACGGCCAACCAGTTTTTCGATCGCGTGCGCCAGCGACAGAGTTTCGCGAAACGGTACAGTCTTTCGCATCTTTGCAATCAGGCTTGCAATACGACGCGCTGCCGGCTCCTCTCCCAGTTCGCGAAACAACCGCGTCAAATGTTCCTCGCTGTATTCGTTTACGATCGTGGCAGCGGTCAGTTGGGATCGCGGATCCATGCGCATATCGAGGGGACCGTTCCGCATGAAGCTGAATCCCCGCTCAGCATTTTCGAGTTGCCGCGAAGAGACACCCAGATCAAGAAGTACGCCCCCAATCGTGCGAATTTCAAGCTCATCGAGGAGGCTGAGTGCGCACCTAAAATTCGCCTTTCGCACGGCAAGGCGTTCGCCGAAGCGCGCCAGTTGCTGACTGACGTATTGGACAGCGTCGGGATCCCGGTCCAACGCCAGGACATTGGCCCCGCTCTCCAAAAACGCTTCGGTGTGACCACCGCCACCACATGTGGCATCTACGATGAGCGAGCCCGGCTTCGGGGCGAGTAATTCCAGTACTTCATTCTCGAGCACTGGACGGTGATACATGAATTCCTCCACTTCGGGTGCCTCCTCTTCGGCGGTAAACGGATCAACGGCCACCCACAAAGGCCGCTCAAACCAAAATGTGTTGATAACGTTTTGACCAGCCATCTGATTATAAGCCAATGACGTTTGCCACGTGCTGGTAAGTAGCCGTTTCCTCCTCGTGCGCTCGTTTCCAGCGTTGCAGATTCCAAATCTCAAAGCGTCCTCGGTTACCGACCAAAGCAACTTCATCTTTCAGCCCGATCTTCCGGCAAAGTTCTTCGGGCAGAACAAGACGCCCCTGCCGGTCCGCAATCGCGTGCTGCGCGCGTGAATGCAGATGGCGCAAAAAAATCCGGCGATCCCGCGCGGAAACGCCCTGGTTTGTTTCTGCCGCCGAATCCCATTCGCGCAAACTCGCATGGCGACATGACGAGCAGAAATTGATGAGTTGCTTCCGGCAAAAGAATGAATTCCTCTGCCTTGTCCCGACGCCAGCGAGAAGGAATCGTGATTCGATTTTTCTCGTCGATGGAATGCCGAAACTCTCCGGCATAGAAGCGTTCGGGTGGAGAATCGTTGTCCATGATCGAGTGGAGAATTCATCCATTTTGCTCCACTTGACCCCACTTTTAACCACCTTCCCGCGGCGCGGTCAATAAAAAATTTCAGCCTATTTGCGCCTTCTGACCTCAACCGTAAGCTCCTCGGATCATGAAATTTTTCAAAGTAGGGCTGACAGTGGCTTGTACGCTTGTCGTCTGTGGCACCGAAATCGGATTAAGTCAGTCTACAGAACAAACTGGGAATGACGCTGTGCGGGTGACCGTTTCAATGCACCCAGACGGTTCACGCACGGTTTATAAGTTCGACAACGCGCAGCACAAGGCCGTGGCGACAACCACCGATCCAGATGGCAAACTCCGCGAGACGGTTCGTTACGAACTGGATGAGGCAGGACATTTTTCCAGCGGCGAAATTTCCGGACCTGATGGCCGCTTGCGTTTCAAGAGCCGTTACAAGTACGATGATGCTGGCCGCCTTTTGGAAGAGACCCAAAGCGCCGAAGACGGCACGCTTTTGCACAAGATCGTTTACAGTTACGATGCGTCTGGCAAGCAAATCGGTTATTCCGTGTTTGATGCATCCGGCAAACTGGTGGGTGGCATGAGCCCGGCCAAGGTCCGCCCATCTTCTTCTCCGAAAGCTCGCGAGAAAGGTTCCCGATAAGGGAAGCCATTTGGGAAATCGCCAAATGCGAACTGTTGCGTCGAGCGAACAGCCGTATCGACATCTGGTTGTTCGCTTGCCACAACCCGTAAAGAAGACTACAAAACCGGCGTGATTGATTACATCCAAAAGGGCGGGCTGTTAATGTGGCCGATTCTGGTGTGTAGCATCATCTCGATCGCGGTGTTCGCCGAACGCCTCTTTTACTTTCATCGTGCCACGATTCACGTGGGCGAATTCTTGAAGGGACTGTCGAATCTGATTCGGCGACGCAATTTTGCAGAGGCGCTCCATGAATCAGCCGGGACTCCCGGCCCGGTAGCACGCGTGATTCATGCAGCGATCATCCGACACGACGCACCTCGTGCAGAACTGCGCGACATCGTGAAAGAAGCCGCCCAGCTCGAAGTGCCGAAACTGGAGCGATTTCTCCCGGTGCTCGCTACGATAGCTTTTCTGGCGCCGTTGCTCGGGTTGCTGGGAACGGTCGCCGGCATGATCGATGCGTTTGCGACAATCGCCTCAAGCGGCGGCTACGCCACGGTGACTGAGCTTTCCAGCGGCGTCTACAAGAGTTTGCTGACGGCTGCAGCTGGTCTGGTTGTAGCTACTCCGACTTTCGTCGCTTACAGTTACCTTTCTTCCCGCGTAAATAACATGCTCCATGACATGGAGCGGGCAGGGATCGAGATTGTCCACATGTTGACCGAGAGCCGCCCAATCAGCGGGATCATCAGCTTTCAACCAGCTGGTGAGACGGCACGTGAGGTTGAAGCACGCCGGGATCTGTAACAATGACGAAGCACAAATGTCGAAGGACGAAGGAAATCCGAATGACGAAGCCCAAATGGGGCTGAAGGCTCCGATCCGTTTCTCGCCATTCGAGCTTCGTCATTCCTTCGTCATTCGGATTTCGGCATTGATAATCGTTTGTAGGTGAACAACCTCTTAACCCTCGCATGAAACTCACGCGAACGATTAACTATAACTTCGGTTGGCTTGTGCTCGTGGCGCTGGTGAACGTCGCTTTCCTTTTGGTTTTTTTTCTGTTGCTGAGTTCGAATTTTATTTTGCAACAGGGGATTTCCGTTTCGATGCCGTTTTCTCGTTTTACGCTTGGTCCACAAACTAACCAGCAGATCATCAGCATCACCGGTGGCGCAGTTCCAGCCATCTATTTCCGCGACCAGCGCGTCACTATGCAGCAACTCGAGCCGTTGTTGGACGCGGCCAAGCGGGAAGGCCAATCAATTATCATCAAGGCGGACCGTTTCACTTCTTACGAGACGGTTGCCGAAGTAACGAATGCTGCTCTTGAACACGGCATCACATCCGTGTCACTTGCCGCCGCTCCACCGCGATGAACAATCTCAGTCCCGAGCCCGAACCGCTGCTTTTTAGTTGGGATTCACCTGGGACACAAAAAGCAGCGCTCCTGGCCTTTCTGGCGCTTTCCTTATTGGCCCACGCCGTCTGCTTTTATATTTTCCAAGTGGTTTATCCGCCGACAGTCACGCTTCTACCACCGCCGGCCCGTGTCGCTTTGATCACTCCTGCATCTGAAGAGGGCCGCACGCTGCTTCGCTGGATCGACGCGGAAGATCCTGCGGTTGCTTTTACGACTCATCGTCCACCGGAAGCGAGGCCCCGTGCTCTACCGAAGGTTGAGCATGTTCCGTCCTATCACGCGATGGAACCAACTCTGAAGGAACTTCCACCCTTCGAAGTCGGTTCGCGCGCCCCCGACTCTCAGCCGCCGGGCCCTGTACCGTTCATCCGCCAACAAAGCCCTCCTGCTGCCGGCCCGATCCCAACATCCGTTTCGTTTTCAAGTGAGCTCGATGGCTTGGGCGTTGTGACTTTGCCGCCGCTCAAGTTCGACGCTTCAACCGGAGAAACGCCTGAAGCAATTCGTTTTCGCGTAGCCGTAAGCGGACTTGGAGAAATTCGGTTTTGTTTTCCTATGAATTCCTCAGGGGATGCGGCCCTGGACAAACAGGCGCGCCTTTATCTCGCGCGTTGCCGTTTCGCCAGAAGCGCTCCAGGCGACGGCAAGCCCGATGCGCTTTTGACCTGGGGGATCGCGACAATTGAGTGGGGCAGCGATATTACGCGCCCGCACGCAAGGCAGCCAGGCAGCACTACGCCGTGATTCGAGTCAGTCTCGCCGCCCTGGTCACGATTTATTTGCTGCTTTTTCTTGCGGCGGTTTTTCTCCTTTGGATAGTGGGAGAATGGAATCGCCGGCGGCGGGAGCGACGGGCTCTGCAGTATCGGCTGCGCTGTGTGATTTGCGCGTTCGAATTTGAAGATCGAACGGACGCTCTGCTTCCCCGCTGCCCGCGCTGTGGAAGTTTAAACGAACGATTTAGAATGGAGCCAATTTAATATGGGAATGTGGATAGGCCGGAATCGCAAAGCACGCGTGACCTACGGATTTGATGAAATCGCGCTGGTACCCGGGCGCGTGACGATCAATCCAAACGAGGTCGATATCACCTTCCGCTTACCGCGCAAAGATGCGGAGCCGCTCGAATTGAAAATTCCCATCCTTGCCAGCGCCATGGACGGAGTTGTCGACGTCCGCTTCGCCGTCGCCATGAACAAATTGGGCGGGTTGGCTGTTTTGAATCTCGAGGGAGTGCAGACGCGCTACAAAAATCCGCAGGAAGTGCTGCAAAAAATCGTCGAGGCAGATAAATCCGAGATCACTGCGCTGCTGCAACGAATTTACCAGGAACCCGTCCAGGAAGATCTAATCGCGGCGCGTGTGCGCCAGATCAAAGACGGTGGTGTATTGGCGGCGGTTAGTTCCATTCCTCAGCGAGCGGCCGAATTCGGCAAGATCGCGCAAGATGCTGGCGCGGATGTTTTCGTCGTGCAAAGCACGGTTTCGACGGTGCGACACATTTCGTCGGAGTACAAGTCGCTGGATCTGGAAAAGTTTTGCCGTGAGATGCGCATTCCTGTGATTGTGGGAAACACTGTAGGTTATGACGTGACTTTCGAAATCATGGAGTGTGGGCCGGCTGCGGTTTTGGTCGGTGTCGGCCCAGGGGCAGCTTGCACTTCACGCGGTGTGCTTGGACTGGGTGTTCCGCAGGTCACTGCGACAGTCGATTGCGCGGCGGCGCGCGACGCTTACTTTAAAAAAACATCGCGCTACGTGCCAATTATCACTGATGGCGGAATGAGCAGAGGCGGCGATGTTTGCAAGGCACTCGCCTGCGGTGCGGACGCTGTAATGGTGGGAAGTGCCTTCGCCAAGGCGTACGAAGCGCCCGGCTGTGGGTACCATTGGGGAATGGCCACGCCGCACGCCAATCTCCCGCGAGGGACCCGCATCAAGGTGGGCGCCACGGGCTCGCTGAAACAGATCCTGTTTGGTCCGGCAGAAGTTGACGATGGCAGCCAAAATTTGGTCGGTGCGATTACTACCTGCATGGGCAACGTTGGCGCTCGAAATATTGCCGAATTTCAGCAAACGGAGATTATCATAGCGCCTTCTATCAAGACCGAAGGAAAACTCTTTCAAACAGTTCAAAGCGTTGGGATGGGAACGAGCTGACGTTTTGACGTTTCGTCGCTTCACGCTTTAACGATTCATCGCCATGACCGATCGCAGAGTTGTTATTACTGGCCTTGGCGTCGTCACGCCAGTCGGCAACGACGTGGAGACGTTCTGGTCCAATCTTAAGAACGGGGTCAGCGGCATCCATAAAATCGATGCATTCGATACGACGGCCTACGATTGCAAAATCGGCGGGCAAGTCCGCGACTTCGATCCGAAGCTATTCTTCAAAAATCCAAAGGATGTCCGCCGCTCCGATCGATTTTCGCAGCTCGCGATGGCAGCAGCAAAAATGGCTCTCGCGGACAGCGGGATTGATGTGGCCAACCTGAAACAGCGAGACCGTTTCGGTGTCCTCGTCAGCAGCGGAATCGGCGGACTGAAAACACTTCAGGATCAATTAACAATCCTTTTGACCAAGGGACCCTCCCGGACTTCGCCGTTCACGATTCCAATGCTGCTCAGCAACATGGCGAGCGGCCTCATCTCGATGGAGTTCGGCCTGCACGGGCCCAACATGTGTATCGTTACCGCCTGCGCGACAGCAAACAATGCCATCGGCGAATCCTGGCGAATCATTAAATTTGGCGATGCCGACATTTTCCTCGCCGGCGGCGCAGAGGCGTCCGTCGTTGAGATTGGGCTCGCTGGATTTTCTGCCATGAAAGCGTTGAGCATGCGCAATGATGAACCTGAACGCGCCTCGCGCCCATTTGATCGTGACCGAGATGGTTTCGTTGTCAGCGAAGGCGCAGGAATCGTTGTGGTGGAGGAATTGGAACACGCCAAAGCGCGTGGAGCGAAGATTTACTGTGAACTCACAGGATACGGTCTTTCTGCCGACGCCTATCACATGACGGCTCCGCCCCCAGATGGCCAAGGTGCTGCGCGTGCCATGCAGTCGGCGTTAGAACATGCACGTCTATCACCTGATCAGGTGGACTATATCAACGCGCATGCTACGTCGACTGGTATCGGCGACATCTGCGAGACGCGCGCGATCAAACAGGTGTTTGGAGACTATGCCTACAAGGTCGCGATCAGCTCTACCAAATCGATGACCGGCCACTTGTTAGGCGGCGCCGGCGGAATCGAAATGGCCGCCTGCGCGCTCGCTATCCGCGACTCCGTCATCCCGCCAACAATCAATCTGGAAAATCCGGGAGAAGAATGCGACCTCGATTACACACCCAATGTCGCACGCGAAAAGAAAGTGCGAGTTGCTTTAAACAACTCCTTTGGCTTCGGTGGTCACAATGCCACCCTAGTCGCGGCCGCATTTGAGGCGTAGGGCGCGACCGCCGGGCGCGTCGCAATGTGTGGCCGCAATCGTTTTTGACTATTCACGAGTCCCAAGTCACTTTTCCAGCTCTAAGAAAGCGCGGGCATAGCTTAATGGTAAAGTTCCAGCCTTCCAAGCTGGCCATGCGGGTTCGATTCCCGTTGCCCGCTTTTCCCATCTTCATAGGTTCTGGACTCGACCGGCAAGGTCGAACGCGCCATCGCGTTTAACGAGAAGGATCGAAGGCTGTGAATTGGGCGTGAATTACTGGGAAATCATCGCTGACAATCTCAGCAAAGCTGGCTGGAGTTGGGGCTGCGTCTCAGTGGACCTGGAATCGGTAATTCGCTTCGCTAGCGGTTAGTTGGCCCAAACTCACAAACCTGATCTCTTTCTGACGTATCTGTAAAACATGAGCCCTGCGTTCAACGTGATGAAAAGGAGAGTGAGATCAATCACGCCGACTTTCCAGCCGAAGCGCCAGAAGGCAACTCCGACCAGCGCGAAACATGCAATGCTCATCAATCCATGTAGGACCTGTCCGGCCACTCCGTTAAACAAATCGCCTTCGTTGAAAAACACGAATCCTGTGATCGTCCCAATTATCAACGTGGTACTGATGAGCAACACCATGGAAACTCTATGTGGGCGTGCCAGTGCTTTGAAATGGTCCTTGACCTAGTGAGTCTCAATTATAGCGCCTGATTGCTCTAACACTCGGATAATGGCCCAGGCGTGCAGCCCGTGTTGCTCAATCAAGTTTTGAGCCAGACATCATCGCGTCCGTATCGGGATAAAATGACCAGCTGATCATCTTCTCGATTGGTACTAGTTTTTGCTCTGTTGGCTCGCCTGAACCCCACTCCAACAGTTGCACGAGATACCAGCCGGAGTGCGGTTCTGCGATCACCGCGCCCTGCCATTCAACTTTGTTAGTCTCGTTTGCGCTGCGGAAGTATTTTCCAATAAGCTTTTCTGTTTTCGCTTCCACTTCGGGTTTCATCGCACCAACATTTCAACCCCGCTTGCTGATTGAGTTATGCCCAGCCTGAGCAAGCTCACCAGTGCCAGGGTGCCGTAAAACGCATGTTTCCTCGTTGTCATTTAGTTCTCATTGTTGTTCTGTTCTGAATAAGCAGTTTTCGAGCCAGAATTGGAGTGCGACTCATGCCAATTAGCTTCTGTTGAAGGAAAACAGGGCGATGAATTTATTTTCCAAGGCTATCATTTGCTGGCGAGGCTTTTGTAAAACCGTCAAGAAGCCCGACGAAAAAGATTGTTTTTTACATGCGCCATAGCCCCGTATAAACGGCGGATGGCAATAAGCGGGCCGGAAATGAGTTCTTAATCACAAGAAGTCACAGAAGGCCAAACAACTCTTTCCCTCCAAGGAGAGAACGAGAGAATTTTAACGATGCCGTTTTTGTTTTGGCATTTTTCTCTCGGCGACAAGACCGAGAATTGCCCGGCGCAATTTCTCGCGGTCTGCTGGATTGTCCATGTCGAGTTTAAGATTCATCGCCTCCGCGACGGTTTTAGCGTAAGCAATGCCCTGCTGCTCAGCCATTCGCTCCCAGCGTTCATTGGCCATAATCTCGATAAGATTGGAGACGGAACGGTTCTCTAAAGATGCCATTTGTTCCAGTTTGTTCCGTTGCTCCTCACGCACCGTCAGGTTGAGCTTCGGTTTGTTCTTATTCTTTTTGGATTTTGCCATTTTCGGGCTTGACATACGCCATAGATACGTATAATCACCGTATATCATAAGCGGCCAGCAATGAGTTGTCAATGACGAGAACTCACGGAAGGGCCAAACAACTTTCCACCCTGGACTATCAATGCAGAAAAAACCCACATCTCATTCCGCCTTTTTTAACCCGCACGTCTTAATCGCTCTCCTGTTTTGCGCAGTTGCTGCTTGTTCGATTTTGAATGTGCCATTGCTGGGTTTCTCCCAGCCCCAAGCGCCGTCGAACGTTCCTGACAGAACTCTGACGTTCGCAGAGCGTGTGTCTTATCAAAGAGTTATCGAGGAAGTTTACTGGCGTCATCGCATCTGGCCGAAAGAGCGTCCAGATCCCAAGCCATCGCTCGATGCAGTGATGTCTCCGGCGCAGCTCGAAAACAAGGTCCAGGAGTATGTGCGCAAGTCACAGGCGCTTGAGGATTACTTGAAACGGCCGATCACGGCTGACCAATTGCAGGCTGAAATGGACCGAATGGCAACGCACACCAAGCAACCCGAGGTGTTGCATGAACTCTTTGAAGCGCTAGGGAATGATCCCTTTGTCATCGCCGAGTGTCTGGCCCGACCGGCGCTGTCGGAGCGTTTGCTAACGAATTGTTATGCGCAGGACCAAAGATATTTTGGCGAACTAAAGCTGTCGGCGGGATCCTGGAGAGCCGGAGCCGAAAACCAGACGCCGAATGTCATCGCAGCGGTGAATGCCAACTATATGCTTCCCACAATATCGGACGGCGGATGCACCGATGATACTTGGGCCGCCACCAGCCCCAGCAACGCACCAGATGGACGGAGCGCTTACTCGTCGGTCTGGACTGGCAGTGAAATGATCGTGTGGGGCGGATATAATGGGATCAGCACTGTGAACACCGGCGGGAGGTACAATCCCAGCATAGATAGTTGGGCGGCCACCAGCACCACCAACGCGCCCGAAGCCCGAGTGGGACTACACGGCAGTCTGGACCGGGAGTGAAATGATCGTCTGGGGCGGAAGTAATCAAACGATCTTTTTGAACACCGGCGGCAGATACAATCCCAGCACAGATAGCTGGACGGCCACCAGCACAACCAACGCGCCCACTGCGCGAAAAGTTCAAACTGCAGTCTGGACTGGCAGTGAAATGATCGTCTGGGGTGGCTTCTTTAACGGCAATGCGTTGAATACCGGCGGCAGATACAATCCCAACACGAATAGTTGGACGACAACCAGCACTGTCAACGCGCCCGAAAGCCGACACAGTCACACGGCGGTCTGGACTGGCACTGAAATGATCGTCTGGGGCGGATATCATCAACCCCAAGACAGCTATTTGAACACCGGCGGCAGATACAATCCCAGCACCGATAGCTGGACGGCCACCAGCACGACGAACCTCGATCCCCGTGCCGGTCACACCGTCGTCTGGACTGGCAGCGAAATGATCGTGTGGGGCGGAAGTAATGGGATCAGCGGCCGTTTAAACACCGGCGGGAAATACAGTCCCAGCACGGATAGTTGGGCGGCCACGAGCACCACCAACGCGCCCGAAGCCCGAGTGGGCTTCACGGCGGTCTGGACCGGGAGCGAAATGATCGTCTGGGGCGGAAGTAATCAAACGATCTTTTTGAACACCGGCGGCAGATACAATCCCAACACGGATTTTTGGACGGCCACCACCACCAGCAACGCACCAGATGGACGGAGCGATCACTCGGCGGTCTGGACTGGCAATGAAATGATCGTCTGGGGCGGCATCGCTAGCGACGCCTTCGGCACCCACTGGTTAAACACCGGCGGGAGATACTGCGCCCAATCCGGTCCTCCACCAACGCCAACGCCGACTCCTACTCCGACGCCAAGACCTACACCTACTTCGAGACCGCATCCAACGCCAAGGCCTCGCCCGACTCCAGCGCCGCGGCCCAGTCCCTAGGACTAGCCCAGAAGTGAGGTCTCAATGACGAGAAGTCACGGAAGGCCAAACGATATAAAAGCCTGCAAACCTATGAAAACAACCCGATACAGTACTGTTGTACGCGAGTTTGAACACACAGAGCGTGTGATGGAGAAAAAGCGTCGCGTCGAAGTCTTGCGGGCGTTGCTGGAAACGCACCGACAACAGCACGAGCCGGACGAATACATTAAAGGTTTGCGCCAACGGTTGAACCAAGCGCAGAAACAACTCGAGAACATGCGGCCATTCTGACGAAGCAAATCAGAACCAGCCGCGTACGGCAAAGTTACTCGGGAAAAAAAATACAATGAGTTGGATACGACTGCATAAGGATGAGCCGGAGTATTTCGTTATCAAGATGGGCGATCATCCGTTGGAGTCGCCACCCAAGCGTAGGGATTGCCACCTTACGTCTCTCGAAGCTGGCGCGATCTTACTGCTAGCGATAGGCGCACTGACGGCGCTCGTCATCTGGCTAATCGTGAGTCACAGCCAACCTTAGTAGCAACAATGAAAGACCTGACAGACCGTGCACTCGTAGGCTCGCGGATTTTGCTAATTCTCCTGTTCTTTAACATGCTCGTCTGTGCGTACTCCGGCCGTGTCGGCTGGATGCTGTTCTGGGCAATCGCGTTCAGTGGCGGTGTTTACGAGCACGGCTACGAGTACGGAAAAACTGAAGCACGGCCCCGACGAATCGGCGGTTTCACGGAAATTTAAACTTTTTCGGGAACTGTGTCTCATCGTTTCCGGAGAAAAAGATGATGTGCACTATAGATGCGCATAAAAGGCGCTTACAGTTGAACTCAGTGCGCGGGCTGGATTGGTGCGCCTATTACGACGGCTACGAACCAGGATGCCCGATGAGACACGAAGCGACTGAAGCGGAAGCCATCGAGGACCTCAAGCAACAATGCGAGGAGACAAGCAAATAAAAGCACCAACTGCAGGCGAACGCGAAGGCGAAGGCAAAATCGTCGGACAAATTCTCGGCTGGATTCTCCTGCCCACTTTCCTAGCGGCTGGCGTTTTGCAATGCGTGATAATTTTTTACATCGGTCGCTGGATGATTTTGGCTTTGTTGCAACACCCACACGAACTCTTCGTGCTCGGCGCAATCGGTATTGTAGTGCTGCTGTTGCTCGTATTCCCCCGCTCGGAACCAAACAGCGATCACAGCATTGAGGACGACAAACCTTACGAGAGGAGGGCAAATGAAATGGAACTCACAACGGCGGATCTTGGTGAAGGATGAAAATCACGATGAATAAACTTTGGCGGCGAGGGAAAGCGGTTTGTTGGCCCGGTTAGCCTTGATCGGGCCAACGTCTTCATATGTCACCGCGCCCTCGCTGCCTCAGACTCCGCCGGAACAAGCGATGAAACCGAGGCGAAAAAAGACGACCAAGACCAAGAACAAATCGAAAGATTTAAAGCAGCAAAAGCAGCTGAAGGAACTGGCTTACCAGGTGCAAAGGTTCGTGAACCTAAAGTTAAACCCACCGGAGTCAGCCGAACACATACCGCCGGCACTGTCGCCGCGGCCGAAGTCGGCAAAGGAAGGTTACCTGGACGCAGCTTCCGCGTTGACTCTGATTCCGGAAGACGTGCCGTTGAGGCCGGCCTCCAACGAACAAATGCCGAGCACCCCCACGGAGCCGCCGTTGAAGTAAAGCCCTCAGGGTTTTACCAGGATCCAAACACTAAGCTCTTCCTGAGTGAAGACGGCCGGTGCCGCCGTCACGGGCCGCAAACTCTGTGTGAGTGACGCCTTCGTTGGCTTCGGGTGATGGACGTTGTGGCTCCATGGCTTCGATGACATGCTGGCCGGAAATCATTTGCCGCCTGGCAATCAAAAACGATTCTGGCGGCCCTTGGCGCGTCGAGAGGGCTCACCAAAACAGGAGCCGTAAAAACCGACCAATTGTTTTTCGGACAAAGTCGGACACTGGAACTGCGTAATTCTGCGCGAATCGTGCAAACTAGCCGATTTGCATTTTCGCTCGTAACGCGCAGTCTAGCGCATGTTTGTGGCGGAATTACGCAAAGCCGCGAAAACTTCAAAGTGGGTTCGATTCCCGTTGCCCGCTCGTTTTCTTTTACCCTCGTAAGCGAACATGAACAAATGTCGGCGGACGTTGTCGGCGGGCAAGTCTATGAGGCGCCAGGCGTTCAGCCGGTGTTCCTGAGTCAAGAGCAAGCGATTGATTACACCACTTGCCGAGCGTGCTTTCGCTCGGGCGAGATCCGGATTCTCAAATCAAACGGTGCTGTCGAGCGCGTCATTCCGTTTGATGAGACAGATCGAAGATTGTGATGCGACGATAAAAATCTTGGCTGTCTTGGGTCTAAATGATAAACTACCTCGCAAACAGGGAATAAATCTTCGCGACGGTCCACGCGATGTCTGAAAGGGAACCGATTTCAAAAGCGATGCAGAAGCGCTGTTCACTCGGCGTCTTTTCTTTCGCGCTCTTCATCGCATTTGATCCGGCCATTGCTGCCCAAATCGAAGCGGTCAGTGAAAACGGCAAGCCTCACATCAGAAACTCATCCGGCGATCGCGTCTTTACGGAGAATTCAAACGCATTGTCTACCAAACAGCCATCGACGCGCTCTCGGCCTGCACGTCGGTATCCATGGAAAACGAGTATCGTGACGACTGTCTTTTGGATCGGTGAACGACCGAGCGGAAACAACCCTGTGCCGAATCGGACGAGCTCTTGGGACAAAAATTGGAGTAGAAGTTATGGCGGATTTGACGATCCAAATCCCGCGCATCGCAGCAATTACATTCCGGTGAAATTCACACCGCGACAGAATCCATTCTACTGCGCGCTTCCCTACAACGATAAGGCGCACACCGGCCATCGGCCGGAAGCGCCACGCGTTGTTCCGTGGTTTAAGGACGCGTACCAGGGCCCCGGTTTTTCTACGTGCAAGGATCGATGGGTCGCGATTCGCAAAGGGAGTCGAACGGTTTATGCACAATGGGAAGACGCAGGACCTTTCCGCACCGATTATTGGCAATATGTCTTTGGCAACGAACGCCCGAAACCCAATCTGAACAAAGGTGCGGGTCTTGATGTTTCACCTGCTGTGCGCGACTACCTCGGGCTCAGACAAACGGACGTAACGGACTGGAGGTTTGTTGATTTCAGCGAAGTGCCGCCTGGACCGTGGTCCGTCCTGGGAGAAAACAACACCTTCGTCATTAACGATCGCAAGAAGAGCGTGAAGGTCGCTGAAGAGTTAAGACGAAAGAAGGTGGATCGATAGTCATCGGATGTACGAGTGCTTGAGTTCTAGGGCTGCCAGTCACACTACGGGTATCGTCCCCTGGATAACTTCCGTTGGCCGCGTCAGGATTTGGAGCAAACATGCATTGGGTCTGAGCCAATGATGAATCGACTTCCACAATTTTCTGCGCTCAGCGCGATCCTCATAGCCTTGAGCAGCTGTAGCACTGTCACGGACCTCGTTACGTCAAACATACCGGAGAGTCATTCGGGTAGGCCAACAATCGTCGTGAACTTGCGGGAGCAGGAAGCCTATCTCTACCGCGGAGGTTATAGAACTGCGTCGTCCCGCATATCCAGCGGTCGCGAAGGATACCGCACTCCGACTGGTCACTTTCAGGTCATCCGTAGGGACGAAGATCATCGCTCCAGTCTCTATGGTAACTACGTTAATGACTCGGGCCGGATCGTTAAGGCCAACGTCGATAGCAGGCGTGACAGCAGACCGCCGCATTCGCACTTTGTGGGCACCCCGATGCCCTACTTTCTCGAATTCTCACCGGGCTACGGATTGCACCAGGGCTACCTGCCAGGGGTTCCCGCATCACACGGATGCATTAGGATGCCCTATTGGAAGGCCCGCCAGTTTTATAACGCCGCTCACATCGGGACAACAGTGGTCGTAAAACCTTAGTGACAATCTTTGTTGCTGACGCACATCGCGACGACAGAAAGCACTTGGTTGTACGTTCGGATGAAAAGGGGACTGCGCTTGTAGAACTCCAATCGGCGATTTACCCCGCGACGGTCGAACTCAGCTTGTTATCAAACCGGTCTTAGCGGTTCAATTTGCGCCGCAGCGCAGCCAGTGCCAACAAGGCGGAACCGAGCAGCGGTAATGTCGAGCCCGCATCGGGAACCGGAACGACCCCGTTTATGTGAGAAGGTCCGGCCTGCACCCTGGGTTCTGCTTTAACAGGTTGGGCGAAACAAAACGCCGTAGCTATGGCTAAAGCGAGTACGAGCTTGGATGAGGCCACGCCCGATAAGCGGCATAAAATTATGCCGTTGTCAGCCACGAGGCTGCGTACCACTGTTTTGTCGGAAAATTTGAAAAACCGTAAGGAAAACCGACAATTTCGACTGACCTGGTCATCCAAATTCCGGTCACGCGCTTATGTTTCTTTGAACTCGCCAGAGTGCTCGTCTGTTTTCAATCACGTCGCCAGCTCCATCGTAAACGCGAATCACAGCGGTGTCAGGCCGCATCCTACACATTATTCAGGCGTTGGATAATGCTTTTTGCGTGGACAAAGTCGAGGATTGTGCGTTGAAGTTCTTTGGTAGCGACTGCGAGGATTCTTCGGTGTCGGGGAGGCGGTTATTGAAGTGGGCCGTGCTGAGGATGTGGACGCCGCGCCAAGGAAGTCCCCGTAATCTTGGCCTCGCAGTCGCTGACTGTTTTATGAATAAACTTATCGTGACAACGATCCGCTCGCTGATGTTGCTCGTTCCAGTCGGAGCCTACGCGCTCAGTGCCCAATGGGCCGCCCATGGTAACACAGCGAGTAAAAGTGCAGCGAACGCGAAGCCCTCTCAGCCCGCAGCGAGGCATGGCAAACGGACGGCGGGTCACAGCGGACCTGCACCTCATTCGATGCCTGGCCAGCATTCGCCAGGAGGCGGCGCACATGTCCAGCACATGCAAGCGCATCATCACATGGCCACCCGAAAACGGGATTCAGCGGGAGCCAGTCCAACCCCAACTCCGACGCCAGCGACAACGGCGACAACGCCTGCACCGGACTTAAGCGCGACGCCATCCCCCACGGGCTAACTCCACTGCTAAGACCCAGTGTTCCGCCACTAGCGATTTGGCCCCGTTTTGCATCCGAAGTGGGTTAGAGCGCAGCAAGGAAAAAAACTACCCAACGTCGGGGCTCGCGGTCGCGGGCAAAATCTAGGCGAATGTCCTAACGCTATCCAAGGGGAAGTATTGGGAAATCATCGCTGCCAACCTCAGGCGTCTCAGCGATTGATTTCACCGGGCAAACGATCTGGATTGCAGACGCGCATCGCGGCGACGGAAAGCGTTTCGTCGTGCGAGCAGATGAAAACTTGACCGCGTTTTGTGGAACTCGAATCGGCGATTCGCGCGGCTAACCTCGAACTCAGCTTTTTACGAACCGTTCTTAACAGCTGAATTTGCGACGCAGTATACCAAGACCGGCCAGACCAAAACCAAGCAGGGAAAATGTCGATCCGGCATCAGGCACAGCAGTCACCGAAACATCGTCCAGATAGTCGGTGCCCAGTACATTGCGGCCTTGGAACTCGACGGTAGTCGTGGTGCCGGTCGCCTGAAGGTGGTTAAAGCTGAAGGTACCGAAGCCCGAAATCGCATTGAGATTTTGAAAGACGACTACGTTGTTAAAGAGGATGCGAAATCCGTTGTTTGGCGGGGAGCCTGGTTCCACCACCTGATAGAAAAAGCTCAGATCGTAGAAAGCGCCCGGCGTAGTGACAAAGGTCTGGCTGATCGAGTCAAAGTCGACATCCGTCGCACCAAAGAATGCGCCGAAAGTACCCGTAGGGGGGCGGCACCGGGAGGACGCCAAAGAATTATGTGCCCGCCCAGCAAAAACTGGACATAACAAGCTCCAAACAAACAGATTACGCGTTACAATTGAGCGCGTAAGGATTCCCGACGGTTCAGTCTTTCGATTCCCGTTAGCTGCTATTGGTCTGCCGAAATTAGCTCGCGGTTCCGCCAAGTGAAGCCAAGAGCCGAGTAAATCGTGAGCGCTACGGTAATCCATACCAGGACGGGCCCGGCTTCGGTCCAAGCTCGCACCCACCATATCGATTTCTCATTGGCGTACCGCAGTTCCGCCATCGAAAGCAGCGCTAGAAAGAAAACGATAGTAATGATCTGCCACGAAGTTTTCTGTTTGCCCAGTCGTTCTGCTGGAAGAATCCGCCCCTTGGCACTGGCCATCAGACGAAAACCCGTGATCAAGAAATCCCGCGCTACCACTGTTGTAGCTGCCCACGCTGGAACAGCTTTAAGAGGAACCAACGAAATAAAAGCGGCGGCCATCATGATCTTGTCCACCAGCGGATCCATCAATTTGCCAAAGTTTGTTATCACTCCGTAACGCCGGGCGATTTCTCCATCGATAAAATCAGTCAGGCCTGCGATGAGAAAGATGACCAGCGCCGTAGTGCGTGCGTATTGCCAGGAGGAATTAAGCGCCACGACAAAAATCACCGTCAGGCCAAGCCGACTCAGAGTAATCCGATTCGCCCAGTTCATTTTGCTGTAGTCTGCGCTGCTACTGTAGCCCGGAGCGATAACCCCGGCTGCATGTCATTCCGGACTTTAAACCGGGGACGTTTCCAAATCGGCACTTTTTTCTTCAACTCATCCACTATCCATCGACTCGCTTGAAATGCTGCTTGGCGATGTCCACTGAACACTCGCATAAAGAGCGAAGACTCTCCAACCGCGACAAATCCGATCCGGTGATGAATGATGACCGATCGAAGTTCAAATTGGATCATGGCCTGCTCTGCAATTTGCCTCAGCTGATGTTCGGCCATTTTCCAATGTGCTTCGTAGTCGATTCCCTCGATTTCGCGCCCATCCTCAGAGCCGCGAACAATCCCGTGAAAATCAACTCTCGCACCTGCAGCGAGATCCACGCGATTCCCAGGCGCATTGAGTTGCGCGTCCGTCACTAAAACTTCACAAACCGGATTTGCCATAAGGTTCAAGTGCTCGCTACAGTAAGTCGGCCCCCCTTTCGAACTGTTAGAAAGAAGATATCAAAATGAATACGAATCAATGTGATATTGGACTAATCGGCCTGGCTGTGATGGGCGAGAACCTCGTTCTGAATCTGGAATCCAAGGGCTTTTCTGTCGCCGTGTTCAACCGCACGACTGAAGTCACGGAGAAATTCGCCGCAGGACGCGCCAAAGGGAAGAACATTCACTCGACGCGCACGATGGAGGAATTTGTCGCTGCGCTCAAAAAGCCGCGCATAGCCATGATGATGATCAAGGCCGGCAAGCCGGTCGACATTGTTATCAGTGAAATCGCGCCGTTACTCGAGCGAGGCGACGTGCTGATCGACGGCGGAAATTCTCTTTTCACCGACACCCAGCGACGCGGCAAAGAATTAGAGGGGAAAGGAATTCATTTTGTGGGCATGGGCGTTTCGGGAGGGGAAGAGGGCGCCCTCAAGGGGCCTTCGCTTATGCCCGGTGGTTCGCGCGAGTCCTGGGACATCATCGCCCCCATTTTTCGCAAGATCGCTGCGCAGGTAGATGGCGAGCCGTGTTGCCGATACATGGGGCCGGATGGCGCCGGTCATTATGTGAAGATGGTCCACAACGGCATCGAGTACGGCGACATTCAATTGATCTGCGAAGCTTATGCGATCCTTAAAGATATTCTGGAGATGCAGGCCCCGGAGCTTGCCGACGTCTTTGCAGAATGGAACAAAGGAGAGCTCGACAGCTATCTGATTCAAATCACCTCAGAAATTTTTCGAAAGATTGATCCTGACACAGGGAAACCCCTGGTCGATATGATTCTCGATAAAGCCGGACAAAAGGGAACGGGCATCTGGACACTCCAATCCGCTATCAGGCAATCTGTCGTCATTTCAACAATTAACGCTGCCGTTGAAGCGCGCGTTGTCTCCGCCCAGAAGGAAGAGCGCGTGGCTGCATCCAAAATTCTCCCCCAACCGAGGGCCCTAAAATTCAAAGGCAATCGGCCGCGATTCATTGATGCAGTACGCGACGCGCTTTACGCATCGAAAATCGTTTCTTATGCACAGGGAATGGAGCTTCTGCGCTCGGGAAGCAGTGAATACAAATGGAACCTCAACCTCAGCGACATCGCCACCATCTGGCGGGGCGGCTGCATCATTCGGGCGAAGTTTCTGAACCGGATCGTCGAAGCGTACCAGCGCAATGCCGCGCTCCACAATCTGCTGCTCGACAAGTATTTCACGAGGATCATCAAAAAGGCACAGCGTAATTGGCGCGTCGCGGTATCAACAGCCATTAAGCACGGCGTCGCTGTGCCAGCATTCTCTGCGTCACTGGCTTACTTCGATAGTTATCGCTCGGCCCGGTTGCCGGCAAACCTCTTGCAAGCACAACGCGATTTCTTCGGCGCGCACACTTATGAGCGCATCGATAAGCCCGGCGTTTTTCACACCGAATGGATCGAGTCGGATCAGAAACCAGCGGAAAAACTGACCGAACCGAAAACACACGAACCTCACCACGCTGGAGAGTAGATGTAGCCGTCGACCTCTGTACGACGCGACACGCGTATGTTAGTCATGTCAGCGCCGCGCTTCGCACGCGAAGCGGCTACAGAGTTAGTGAAAATCGTGCGACTCGCTCCCCACGAGTTGTTCGTGGAGAAGCGGCCTAATCTCGCGCGCTTTGATCAAAACAACGTTGTCCGAATATTGAACTTCGCCTTCGATGAGCAGAAAGGCTTCTTCAGTGATCACAAGACGAAAATGTTCGAACAAGTCAGGATCGACAATTGCATTTGAAACACCGGTCTCGTCTTCCAGGCTGACAAAAACAAAGCCCTTCGCGGTACCGGGACGCTGGCGGCAAATCACGTTACCGGCGATTTGGATGAGGGAACCATGTCGTGCGTGCGGAAGATCGATTGCGCGCCAAATATTCGGCAAACTTTCGCGCAATAGCTTCATAGGATGCGGTCCAGTGGTGAGATTCATCATGTCGTAATCCGCTTTCACTCGCTCGGGCAAGGTCATACGGGATAAAGGCGAGTCATCCCGAGCGGAGCGAGGGACCTCACAAAGGGAAATGGAATGTTCAATGTTTCCAGTGTGATCAAAGCTTCGTAAGCGAGGTCCTTCGCTTCGCTCAGGATGACTCACGTTGTGTGTAAGCAGATCGTCATGCAATGTCTCTTCTACCTCCCACATCGCCGCGCGTCGATGTTCGGCAAAACAATTGAGCGCGCCCAATTCCGCTAATGTGCGCAATTCGTCTTTTGAGAGCGGAACGCGTCGCTTGAAATCCTCCAACGAATCGAATTGTCGATTTTTTCGTTGCCTAACGAGTCCTTCGGCGTGTTCCTCGCGTAATCCGTTTACGACGCAAAACCCCAGGCGGACAGCCTCGCCGACCCTCACCGGCGCTTCGCGTCCGCCTCTCCCTGGCCAGGGAGAGGATTGAGGTGAGGGTTGATCGTTGGAAACGACTGTGCAACGCCATTCGGATTGCGAAACGCAAACCTGCTTTATTTTCAACCCGTGCCGCTGCGCATCTTTCACAATCGTCGCGGGTGTGTAAAAACCCATCGGCTGATTGTTCAAAAGGCTCGCGTAAAATTCCGGCGCGCGATGCACTTTTAAATACGCGCTGCCATACGCCAGAATGGCGAAACTAATTGCGTGCGATTCCGGGAATCCGTAAAGCGCGAATGATGAGATGGACTGGACGATTTTGTCGATCTTGTCCGTAGTCACACCTTTGCGTTCCATCGCAATGCGCAATTTTGCGCAGACTTTATTCATCCGTTCTTCCGAGCGATGAAAACTCAGTGCGCGTCGCAGCTCTTCCGCTTCATTGCCGGAAAAATCGGCCATCACCATTGCGATCTTGAGCATTTGCTCCTGGAAAAGCGGAACGCCGAGGGTACGTTTTAAAACAGGCTCCAGACGCGGATCGAAATATGTGGGCGGTTCGCGTCCAGCCCGCCGCGCGAGATACGGATGTACCATGTCACCCTGAATCGGTCCTGGCCGGATGATCGCCACTTCGATCACCACATCGTAAAAACATTTCGGTTTCATCCGCGGCAACGTGGCCATTTGCGCTCGACTCTCGATTTGGAAAACCCCGATCGTGTCCGCGCGCTGCATAATCTCGAACGTTTTCTGGTCATCTTTTGGGAGGTGCGCTAAGTCGAGCGGACGGCCCCGTTCGCGGCATAACTGAAACGCGTCCTGCATCACCGACATCATGCCGAGGCCTAACAAGTCCACCTTCACGATGCCTAGGTCTTCGCAATCATCCTTGTCCCATTGCGCCACGACGCGACCTGGCATTGAGGCGTTTTCCAGCGGCACAAACGAACTGAGCTTGTTCTGGCAGATAATCATGCCACCGGAATGCTGACCAAGGTGTCGTGGCAATCCATAAATTGCGCGATAGAGCCTGATGAACGTCGGCATACGCGGATGGTTTTTCGGCAAGCCGGCCTGTTCGATCTGCGATTCGAGCTCGAGCGTGTGTGGGAAATCGCCACTGGCAAACAGATGTGAGAAACGATCGATAATGCTTGGCGAAAAATTGAGCGCTTTCCCGATCTCGCGTGCCGCGCTACGCCCGCGGTAACTGATCACGTTCGCTGTCATCGCGGCGCCGTGTTTCCCGTAGCGGCGATAAATTTCCTGAATCACTGCTTCGCGCCGATCGCCGCTGGGAAGATCCAGATCGATATCCGGCCAGCCTTTACGGCTCTCGTTCAAGAATCGTTCGAAGACCAGATGATTTTCTACCGGATCGACCGGCGTAATTCCGAGGCAATAACAAACCGCGCTGTTCGCGGCGCTGCCCCGGCCCTGGACCATGATATTGTGTTCGCGACAGAAATTGACGATGTCCCAGACGATCAAAAAATAACCGGGAAACTTGAGCTTCGTAATAAGTGCAAGTTCTTCTTGGAGCTGGTGCTTCACCTTGGTGCTGATCGCAGCGTAACGTTGTTGCGCGCCAAACCAGACAATAGTGCGCAAGAATGAATCCATTGTATGACCAGCGGGAACCGGATATTCGGGAAATTCGTACCCAAGATTTTCGAGCGAAAACATGAGCCGCTCGGCCAGGCGCGACGTGTTTTCAATTGCTTCTGGCAAATCGGCGAAAATTGCTCGCATTTGCTGATCGCTCTTCAGATGCCGCTCAGCATTTTGGGTTAGCAATTTTCCCGCAGCATCCAAATGCGTGTGCTCTCGAATACAGGTGAAAACATCCAGCACTTCGCGCCCGTACGGCTTCGCGTATTTCACCCCGTTTGTTGCGAGAAGCGATAATCGGTGTGCCCGTGCCAGATCGATCAGTTCGCGGTTGATGCGTTCTTCACCCCGAATGAAATGCCGCTGAATTTCAACGAAAACATTTTCGCGGCCAAACGTGTGGAGCAGCAGTTTCGCCCGGTCTGCGAGATTCTGGAGAGCGCACGCGTCTCGCGTGCTAACGCCAGTCCGGCTCGGACCGAGGGCGTCCTCGCCATTGCGAACTTTTCTGAAAGATTGTTTCGGCGCGACGCCGAAACCAGCACGCGAGACGCCTGCGCTCCCCGATCCAAAGAGCGCGACTAACCCTTTCGAAAATTCCGACAGCTCATCCCATCGCACGGCGCATTTTCCTTTATCGCTGCGCAGATGCGCCTTGGTTAGCAGTTCGCACAAATTTTTGTAGCCGGTGCGATTTTCAACCAGCACGGGAAGAACTGCACCGTCTTCCATCGACAATTCGCAGCCAATGATCGGGCGGACATTATGTTCGCGCGCAGCGACGGAAAATCGTTGCACGCCGTAAACCCCGTTGCGATCCAGCAAAGCCATCGCTGGCATTTCCAGCTCGGCGGCGACCTCAGCTAATTGCTCGGGGAATGAACCGCCGCGCAAAAAGCTAAATGCGCTGCGGGCATGAAGTTCGACGTAGTTCACGGCGTGTCATCCTAAGCGAAGCGAAGCTTGATCCCGGAATTCCTGGACTTCGCTTGGAATGATAGCGACTGGCTAGTCATACACCCCATCCAACTTCCAAGTTCCTTGACTTTCATGAGCGAGAATCAGTTCTCCAGCCTCCAGTTGCAGGTCCCACTCGCCGCGCGTCCACGATTTTTCGTCCCACCAGTTTCCGGAAATCAAATAAGGACCGCGTTGCTCGATGACTTTCCCGCAAATGTCTGTGCTACGAACGTGCGTCGGCATATCTGCATCCAACAAGACTGATGCAGACACTGCGGGACGAAATCGGCGCAGAGCAACTCGCTGCCACGTTGCAAGAGGCCCCCTCACCCTACCTTCTCCCTCAGGGAGAGGCGATCCCTTCTCCCCGTGTGGGGGAGAAGGTGAGGATGAGGGGTGTTCATTGGAACTCCACGAAAACGGCTGCAGACGAAATGCATCCGGTCGATGGGTCTCTTCCAAAACTGGCGTACCAACTCGGTCCGCACCCAGAACAGCGATCAAACGCGCTAGCGTTTCTGAGAGTTGATGTGGATTGCGTAATGTAGTTTCAAATAACCCGAATTGTTCCCTCGCAGGTTTGATCGGCTGCGCGCTCAGCGCGACCGCAACGATCGGATATTCGGATTTAAAATTCTCCAGATGCGTATGCAGCATCCGGAAGAGAAGATCGACATTGTTGGTCGGCTGGGGAATCTTGAAAATGCGTTCGTAAATTTGTTTATCCGTGAACGTGATACGCAGGGTCAGTTCTTTTGCGACGAGATAAATTCCGCTCAACCGGATGGCGAGTTGGTCCAAAAACCGGCGGAGCATGAAGAGAAGTGGGTCGACGGTTTCAATTTCGTTTTCAAATTCGAAGCTTTCCTCAAATGACTCCGGGGGCCGGATCAGTTTAAGCACTCGATTCGATTGCCCGTTCGCCCGTTCCCACATTTGGATTACTTCGGGGCCAAGTCGCGCGCCGAGTTGCTGCTTATCCAGCACCGCGAGCTGCCCAACCGTATGAATGCCCCATTTGTGCAGGATTGTCAGAATTCGGCGGATCTCGCTCTGCCGAGTTTTTGCTGCAGAATTCGACGAATCAGAGCGCTCCATGCGCTCAATTTAAACTACCCGTTTATATGTTCAAGTGAACATTAGAACGGGAACCCCTTAAATGACTTCTACTGGACACTTCGGCAGCGCTTGCAGGAAGGCCCGGCCATAAGGCCTGGTCAGAACGCGACTGTCGAGGATGACAATGATACCATGGTCACTCTTTGTTCGGATCAAGCGACCAACGCCCTGTCGCAGTTTCAGGATCGCTTCTGGCAGCGAATATTCAGTGAAGGGATCGCCCCCGCGCTCCTCGATCAATTCAAGTTTCGCTTCGACCAATGGATGGTCGGGCACGGCAAATGGCAGACGCGTAATAATTACATTCGAGAGCGCCTCGCCGGGGACATCGACGCCCATCCAAAAACTGTCGGTGCCAAAAAGAACGCTGCGCGGCGTGGTCTTGAACTGATCCAGAAGTTTTCCGCGCGGCGCGCCGCCGCCTTGCACCAGCAGATTGAATTTCTTTTGCGAAAAGAATTGCGCCATTCGCTCGGCCACCTGCTGCATGCCCCGATGATTTGTAAAAAGCACGAACGCGCGGCCATCGGTCTTCTCGACAAAATGCGCGATCCAATGTTCCAGCGCTTCCCCGTAGGCAGCCTCCCGTGGATCGGGCACTTTTTTCACGAGGAACATCCTCATCTGTTTCTGGAAATTGAACGGACTGCCGAGCAGCGCCGGCTCAACTTCGCCCGCCCCGATGCGCCGCCGGAAATAAGCCAGGTCCGAGCGACCGACTGAAAGCGTCGCGCTGGTCATGACGCACGAACAATTGTCGCGAAAAATCATGCTGCGCAGCGTCGGGGCGACGTCGATGGGAGCGGCGTTGAGCGTGAGAAATTGAGCCGTCTTGCCTGTGCGCTCCACCCAATACACATTTTCACGGCAGCTTTGCTCAAGAAACGCTGCGATCCCGGTACGGGCCTCACGAATTCGACGGCCGTATTCCTGTAATTCCGCTTTTAGAAACTCGTCATCTGCGCGTCTTACAACCTCGGCAATCCGCGCCTGCAAGGTTGTGAGGCGACCTGTGATTGTGTCGCGGACAAGATCTGCATCACGGACACGATATTCGCGGCCTTTCTTGAAATCGCATTTCGATTCAACCGCGGCGAAAAACTTCTCCGCGTCATCGACCAGTTCGGCCGCGAGCATTACGCCCTCAGCATCGCGCGTCACCGTGAAAAGTCCCTTGCGCGTGCGGGTATTATAAAGCCGCTGAATTGTCGATCGTAGCCCGTATTGCGAAACAACGACGCCGACTCGCCGTGATGCAACCTGCTCGACGGTGTGTGCTTCATCCAAAACGAGAAAATCATTTGGAAAAATGAAACCGCTCTCGCGCCCCGCCTGTAATTCCGGGTCGCCGAGCAGGATGAAGAGCAGCGTGTGATTGATCACGAGAATGTCGGCGGCCAGTAGACGTTTGCGCGCTTGTTGATAAAAACAGCGCGAATCCTGGCCGCATGTTTTCTGTGTGCAGATGTGCGCTTCGCTGCAGACTTGGATCCATACTTTCGGGTCAGGCTCGACCGACAAATCGCTAAGCGAACCGTCGCGGGTAGTGCGCGCCCATTCCGCAAGCCTGTTCAGCTCTTTTTGCTCCGGTCCGGTGAAAAGTTCATTTGCTTGCTGCAAAGCGCGTTCCAATCGTCGCGGACAAAGATAATTTTGGCGCCCCTTCACCAACGCGGCCTCGAACTCGACCGGCAGAATCTTCTTCAAAATGGGGATGTCTTTGTAGAGAAGTTGTTCCTGGAGATTAATCGTGTGGGTCGAGACGATTGCCTTCTTATGCTCTTCGATCGCCCTTAAAATTGCCGGCGTGAGATAAGCCAGTGATTTGCCTACGCCGGTTCCAGCTTCGACTACCAGATGGCGCTCTTCCTCCAGCGCGTTCGCGACGGCCGCCGCCATTTCCTGCTGTTGCGGACGGAACTCGAAATTCTTCGCCTTCGATAATGGCCCGCTTTCCGAGAAAAATGCGCGGACGCGTTCGACAAAATCGCTGCCCAAGCTGTTCTTCAGTGCAATCATGACGAGCAACAGGAAATGACGAATGAAGCCCAAAGCCCCAATGACGAAGAACCGACGTCGTCGTCCTTGGTCGTTTGATCATTCGTGATTCCTTCGGCCTTCGTCATTGGGAATTCGTCATTCTTCTCTTGTAATTTGGCGCGCGCCATTGATTTGAGTACGCTAATTACCACCGAACCATCCAAATCGTCATGAAGCTTCTCGACCGATACGTCATTCGCAATTTTTTGCAGGTCTATCTTTACTGCATCGCCGGCTTCATCTCCATCTGGCTCATCTTCGACGTAAGCGATAACATTTCGACGTTCATCGATGAGCATGTCGGTCTTCTTCTGGTCGCTCGTTATTACGGCACCCAAATCCCGCAGGTTCTCATCATTCTGCTGCCCGTTTCGCTTCTGCTGTCACTCCTTTTTGCTCTGGGTCGAATGTCGCGGGCCAACGAAATTGTCTCCATGCTCACCGCGGGCATAAGTCTCCCACGTGTTTTGCTGCCGTTGATCGGCATGGGGCTGCTCACTGTGGGAGCCACCATGGCACTGAACTATTCGCTTGCACCGCATTCAGAACTGGCCCGCAAGAACTTTCTTTCCGAAGCGCAGTCCCGCCCCAGTCGTTATATCCAAGGGCAAATTTTTCGCAATCGAACCGACTTGCGCACTTGGTTTATTCAAAATTTCCTTCCGCGGGGTAGCACGTTTAACAACGTTCAGGTCCTTCAACAGGACACGAACGACAATATCGTTACAAATTACGTCGCAAGTCGCGCCTCCTACCGCCCCGAAACCAAAATCTGGGATTTGGAGAACGTGAAGGTCGTTCACTATGATCACGCGGGAAATATCGTTGACGAGCAGATTTATCCTTCCCTCAAGATTGAGCACTGGAGTGAGACCCCGTTCCGACTCGGGAGCGCAAATGAACGCGCAGAATTCCTAAGTCTGCCAGAATTACGAGAGTACCTGCGTTTCAACGCCGATTTCCCAGCTACGTTGCTCGCACCCTTTCGAACACATCTGCAGTATCGGCTTGCCTTGCCGTGGACCTGCCTGGTTGTTGTCTGCATCGCTGCACCGCTCGGAATCGGCTATTCGCGCCGGGGTGTTTTGTCGAGTGTCGCCGCCGCGGTTTTTCTCGTCTTTTCGATGAACTTCCTGGTCCACCTGTTTCTCGCGCTCGGCGAAGGTGACCGCGTTTCTCCATGGGTGGCGGCATGGACGCCTAATCTTCTTTTCGCCGCCATCGGCCTCTATCTGCTCTATTTGCGAGCTTCCAACCGCGAACCGCCTAGTTTTCATCTTTTCACCGCGCGCCGTATAGTATCACGATGAACCCGCTACCAAACGAATGGGCGATCACTCATCGGGCAGACGCCTGTGCCGTGACCCATCGGCCCTTTGTTCCTGGCGAATATTTTTACACCCTGCTCTATCACGACGCCGATGGCTACGTGCGCGAGGATTTGAGCGAAGAAGCGTGGCGAAACCGGAATGAAAACATTCAGCCATTTTCATTTTGGAAATCGCGCTACGAGCCATTGCCACCGAAGCCACCCGAACCTTTGCCGAGGGAAAATGCAGAACAACTCTTTCGCCGTTTAATTGGATCGGAGAATCCCCCGGCAAATGCTTGCTACGTCTTAGCCGCGATGCTTGAGCGCAAGCGCGTCCTGAAACAAGTGAAGATTGAGTCCCGCGATGGCGGGAGACGCGTCTTGATTTATGAGCAACCTGCAACCGGTGACGTTTTCGTGGTGCCTGATCCACAATTACGCCTGGGCGAACTGGAAACTGTGCAAGGCGAAGTTTCCCAACTACTCGGTGCAGCGAACCAAAACAAAGATGTTAATGTCCAATCTGCTTGAATGACTACGGAAACATCCACTGTTAATTATAAAATTGGCAATGAACGCCTGATTCGGATTACGGAGCAAGCGGCTCGCAAACTGGAGTCGTTACTTGAGCAAAAAGGCAAGCCTGAGGGAGCGTTGCGCCTGGCTGTGGTCGGCGGGGGATGTTCCGGCCTGCAATACGTCATGGATCTGGTGGATGCCCCGAAGGAGCGCGATATTCTCGTCCCGATCTCAAATGTCCGCCTGGTTATCGATCCAAAGAGCGCGCTATTTGTCAGCGGCTCAGTGCTCGATTATAGCGAAGACCTGCAAAAAGGCGGCTTCAAAGTCACGAATCCGAACGCAGTTGCGCACTGCTCTTGCGGCGAAAGTTTCGCCGTCTGATGCGAAATAGGAAGACGCAGTGATACCGACCCCTCATGGAGCCTTCGCATGGATTCAATAAGGAGTCGCACGCGGTTCTCGATGTGCTGGGACCAACAGTCGAATTCCTGGTTCTGCCATCCGAGTGCGCGGGTGATTATTGCGTGATCAGGGGCACCATCCCATCGGGCGTCTCCGTCCCCATTCACAGTCATCCAGACGACGAGAGTTTTTTTCTATTCTCTGGATTGGTTCAGGGTCTGGAGCAGCAGGAGGATAAATTCGAATGGATAAACATGGAGGCGGGCGATTTCTGTCATATGCCTCAAGGAGTCAAGCACGCTTGGAAAAACCAATCGAACGAGCCCGCGGTCGCAATCATAGTAACAACTCCGAGGCTAGGCAGATTTTTTCAGGAAGTCGGAAGACCAGTTGCTCCCGACGCGTCGCCGCAAACCCCATCCCCGGCGGATGTTCAACGTTTCGCCGAGGTAGCGACTCGTTACCATCATTGGCTCGGCAGACCGGAGGAAAACGCTGCAGTCGGGATCAACCTATTGGCATAACGCCATCCGCGTTCTGTATTGTGCATGAAAACCATCACGGATTTCGCTGCTGCGATTAACTCCCACGATCTTGAAAAGATCGCCGTCCTTCTGAGCGACGATCACAAGTTCATCGACGCGCACGGCAACGAAATGGTCGGAAAAGAGACGATGAAGGGAGGATGGCGCAATTATTTTCAACTCTTTCCGGATTACTACATCGAGATCGAAGAGATTTTTAGTAAAGGCGACCTGGCTATGGCGCATGGCTACGCCGGCTCAGGGACAGGAGAAAAAGCCTGGAAAATCCCGGCCGCATGGCGGGCAATCGCGCGCGATGGAAAAATCAAATTATGGCAGGTGTATGCTGATACGAAGATTCAATTCGAAAAAATGGAAGTGTGAGCGCGGATAAGATGAGCTACACCTTCAAGATCTCCGTTTCCTTGTGCTTGAGATGATCATCGACGGATTTGACGAAGCGATCGGTGAGTTTTTGCACTTCTTCTTCCACATCGCGAAAACCGTCCTCGGTCAGTCCGCCGGCGGCCTTCAGCTTCTTCGCTTCGTCGAGCGCGGTGCGCCGGTTGGCGCGCACACGCACACGCGCTTCCTCGGCCATTTTGCCGAGGGAACGGACCAGTTCCTTTCGTCGTTCCTCTGATAGTTCTGGGATTGGAAGCCGAATTATTTTCCCGTCAACCGCAGGCGTAATGCCAATCTTGGATTCCTTGAGCGCCCTCTCGATGTCCTGCACTGTGCCGGCATCGAACGGCTGAACAACGAGCAGACGCGTCTCGGGTGTGGTGATCAACGCAAGCTGCTTTAGTTTCATGGTCGATCCGTAAGCGTGGACGTCGACGTTTTCGACCAGGCCAGGCGAAGCTTTGCCAGTGCGCACCGCAGCAAATTCGTGCACCATATAATCGACGCTCTTCTCCATCGACATCTCGGCTTCTAAAAGAATGTCATCTCTGTTCATGTTGCTGGATTGTTACTTCGATGGAAGCTCATCGCAAACCAGTGTCCCGACTTTTCGCCCAAGCACGGCATCGCGAATATTGGTGGGGTTGTTCATGTCGAAAACGACAATCGGTATCTTGTTGTCCATGCACAGGCTAAACGCAGTGGAATCCATAATTTGTAAGCGTTTCGCAAGCGCTTCCGAGAAAGTGAGCTGGTCGAAGCGTCGTGCGTCTGGGTGCTTCTTTGGGTCGCGATCGTAGACACCGTCAACCTTGGTAGCTTTCAGGATCACATCGGCGCGAATCTCGCTTGCACGCAGAGCCGCCGTTGTGTCGGTAGAGAAGTAGGGGTTGCCGGTGCCAGCAGCGAATATGACGACCCGGCCGAGCTCGAGATGACGAATGGCGCGTCCCAGGATAAATGGTTCTGCCACATTTCTCATATCGATGGCCGTCTGGACACGCGTTTCGACACCCATCTGATCGAGCGCACTGCGTAGCGCCAATGCATTGATCACGGTAGCAAGCATGCCCATGTAATCCGCGGTAGTGCGGTCCATACCGCGATGCGACGCCGACGCACCGCGCCAGATGTTTCCGCCGCCAATGACGACTGATACTTGCACTCCCAGATCGCGGACTTCCTTTATCCGTTCAGCAATCTCGCGCACGACGGTGGGCGAAATGTTGTCGCGACCGCCGCGTTCTTGCACGGCTTCACCGCTTAGCTTCAGAACGATGCGTTTATACGCCGGCTTCTCGGTTTGCATGAGTGACCTACAATGATCAACAGAAGATATCGATCTTGGAAAGCACAAACACAGGTCACCCGGAGCCGCCCGTTCGACTCACTTCGCCCGCTCAGGGCAGGCTTCGACGGTGAGGGATCTCGCTGGCAACTCACAAAATGGTTAAATGTCTTCAACCACTCTGTGCGAGGTTCTTCTCCCGCGTCTGCGGGATCAGGATGACAAGACACGGTATCCGCGCAGAAATTCCGCCGCACTCATCCGCCGTTTTCCTTCTAGCTGGACTTCGCGCAATGACAACGCGTCTTTACCCGCGGCGACGACCAGGTCATTTTCGCGCTTGAGGATTTCGCCCGGTGCCCCTCGAAGACCGACGATCGTCGCGGAAAAGATCTTCAAATTGTGCGTGCCATTCGTTGAGATGGTCATAAACGCGCCCGGCCATGGATCGAACGCGCGGATTTTTCTCTCAATGGCGTCAGCTGGACCGGTCCAATCGATCTTGCCGTCTTCGCGTTTCAGCTTCGGGGCATAAGTCGCAAGTGCATTGTCCTGCGGAATGCGCGGCGCACTTCCTTTCGCGAGCAATTCCAAGGATTCGAGTAGCGCTTCAGGCGCAATCTTCGCCAGTCGATCATGCAATGATCCGCCTGTGTCTGCGGGCACAATATCGATTGTGCGCTGTAAGAGGACGTCGCCAGTATCGAGTCCTTCATCCATATATATCAACGTAATTCCCGTCTCGCGATCTCCGGCTCCAATCGCTGCTTGGATCGGCGCGGCGCCGCGCCAACGCGGCAGAAGCGAGGCGTGCAGATTCAGGCAGGCAATCTTCGGAATTTCGAGAACGTCGCGCGGCAAGATTTGCCCATAAGCAATAACGACGATCACATCCGGTTTTAACGCGCGAATTTCTTCAATTGCTTGGCGATCCTTGATCCGCCTCGGTTGCAAAACCGGTATTGGTAGGGCGTGACCGGTCCGAGCCGGACTGGCCTCAGGCGCGCGGCTCACGAGTGCTTTCTTAATCGGCGGTGACTCTACCAACTGAGTCCGCCCGACTGGTTTGTCGGGTTGGGTCACGACCCCCACGATTTCGCGTTCCGACTTCAGCAAAGCTTGCAATGTCGGCACGCCGATTTCGCCCGTGCCGATGAAAACGATTCGCATGCCGGGTTACGGCGTCAGTTGATGCACCGCGGTGGAGCGACGTGGGCGCCGCCCGGCCATCGCTTGCGCCAGCAGTTTTTCGCCGGTCGTAACCTCTCGCCGGCCTACCGACGATCCACAGCCGGAACAGAGATAATCGAAAATCTCCTTGTCGGGCAGGACTAAAAGCAACCGCTCGCGCACAGGCATCGCGGCCCTGCACTTTTCACAGTAGAGGCTGGAAGCCGTGAAATTCTCAAACTGCTGCTGGCTCATACGCGCCGTTCAGGCTCTTTAGAATATCGAGCAGAACTTTGGCGGGCGGCTGAGTCGCGTCAACCACGGTCACCAGCTCATTCGAATAATACGAAAGCACTGGCTTCGATTCCGTTTCGTAAATGTCGAGGCGTCGTTGGATGACCCGCTCGTTTGCGTCGTCGAGGCGGTTGTCCTTCAGTGCGCGTTTTTTGAGCCGATAAAAGAGCGCTTCGCGACTTGGACACGCGAGATGAAACACTTTTTTTACGTCGATCATTTCCTCCATAATCTTGGCCTGCCCAACATTTCGCGGAATACCGTCTAACACCAGCGTGTCGATGTCCGGCTTAAATTTGTGCGCTTCCACGGCCGCATCGATCGCCTCTCGCCAAAGCTCAACCGTGATGTCGTCCGGAACTAACTGACCTTTGCTCGAGTATTCAAGGAACGCTTTGCCGACTTTCGTGCGCGTGTCGATGGAGCGGAAGACGTCGCCACATGCGCAATGGTAATAGCGCGGGATCGTGCCGAGCGTTTTGCCCTGAGTGCCTTTGCCGCTGCCCGGCGCGCCGAAAAGGATAAAAGTGTTGTATCGCATAGAGGAAAACCGTTTATAGCGCAGGCGGCTCGAAGCGGGGAAGCAGAATCGACCGGACTAGTTCCCGGTCAGCAATGGATCTACGTTAACGCGGCGCCCAGCACGGTCGAAGCGCACGCTTCCGTCGATCAGCGCAAAAATCGTGTAATCCCGGCCGAGTCCGACGTTTTTTCCAGGCAAGAATTTTGTCCCACGCTGGCGAACGATGATATTGCCGGCGACAACCATTTCGCTGCCGAATTTTTTCACACCCAGCCGTTTGCTGACGCTGTCACGGCCATTCTTAACGCTGCCTTGTCCTTTTTTATGAGCCATAGGAAAATTAAGAGTTGATCGCCTAGGTATCTGTCTTCTTTGTCGATGCCTTTTTCGCTCCTACACTGATGCTCTTGATCTTCACACGCGTCAATTTGCGACGATGCCCAACCGTGCGGTGATATCCTTTGCGCCGCTTATACTTGAACGCGATGACCTTTTTGTCCTTCCGCTGTTCCAGAATTTCAGCAGTGACCTTCGCCCCGGAGACGAGCGGGTTCCCCTGTGTCACGTCCTTTCCGTCGGCAAACATCAGCACCTCGCCGAAGGTCGTAGTCTTACCCGGATCGACATCCAGAAGATCGACATCGATCGTATCGCCTTCCGCGACGCGAAACTGCCTGCCGCCAGTCTTGATAATTGCGTAAGCCATGAGCCGGAGAGAAAAAGCCGCCCAAACTTCCACAGATGGGTCGGTTTGACAAGCAGAAAGCTTGATCAGTACGCCGGAGACCCGGCCCACAGATCACACCGCAGCTTTGTCGGCCCCGCCAACAAGTTCTCTGTAAAGAGCTTCGTAGCGCTGTGCGGAGGCGTCCCAGGAGAAATTGCGCGACACCGCCCGCTTCATCAGTTTGGTCCAGAGCTCCCGATCGAGAAAGATTTGCCGCGCGCGCTTAATCGCATCCCAGTAAGCTTCGCTTGAATATTCGTAACACAGGAAACCGTACCCGCTATCTGAGGTCGGATCGTAGTCCTCGATGATCTCATGAATTCCGCCGGTCGCGCGCGCAACCGGGAGAGCACCGTACTTTAAGTTATACATCGCACTCAAACCCGCTGGCTCGACCTGTGATGGAATCAGGCTGATGTCCATCCCTGCCTCGATCAAGTGCGCCAGTTTTGCGTCGTAATCTTTTTGATATGCGAACCTCGCCGGGAATTTTCTGGCTGCGACGGCGAGCGCAGTTTCATAGGCGGGATCGCCTTCTCCGAGAATGATCAAGCGCACATCATCCCACAAAAGTCGATCGAGAAGCGGCACCAGAATTTCGAAACCCTTTTCGCGAACGACGCGAGTCACCATGCCGAAGACCGGACCGCGCGGTTCGGGTGCAAGTTTCATCTCCTTTAGCAATACATCACGACAAACCTGTTTTCCGCGAAGTTTTTTCGCATCGTAGCGTGCCGGTAGCAAACGATCCGACGCCGGATTCCAGAGCTTGTAATCTGCGCCATCTAAAATGGCGCTTAGACGATGCGCATTTTCGCGCAATACCCCATCGAGGCCGCAGCCGCCCGATGGCGTCAGGATTTCGCGGCGATAATGTTCGCTCACGGTGGTGATCCTGTCGGCATACAGAATTCCGCCTTTGAGGAAATTCAGCCGTCCGAAGAACTCCACTCCATGCAGGGTGAAAAACGGCTCTGGCAGATTTGTAAGCCCGAAATCGAGTCCCCAAAAACTGCCTTGGTCAGCCACATGATGAATGGTCAACACGGTCTTGAACGGCAGTCCTTGCGCACGCACAAACACTGGCACCAACGCGGCAGCCCAATCGTGTGCGTGCAGAACCTGCAATTGCGGCGTCAGTCGGCGAGATAACTCGAGCGTCGCCTTGCAAAAAAAGATAAATCTAGAGGCGTTATCCTCATAGGGCTTCCCCCGTTCGCCGTAAATTCCGTCGCGATCGAAGAATTCATCGCAGCGAATCAAGACCAACTGCACGCCACTGGCACTTCGTCCCTCGAGGTACCGCGCAACGTAAACTTTTTCGCCAACCTGCACATCGACAGCGATCCCCGTATCCTTTTTCTTGAACGCGCGATTCTCCCGAATCTCCCGGTAAAATGGAAGAGCCACGCAAACCTCATGTCCTCGGGAACGCAGTGCAGCAGGCAGCCCATCCATGACATCGATAACCGCTCCCGCCCGCTGGAGCGGCGGCCCTTCCGCGCTAATCATGAGAATTCTCATTCTACGATCGGTGTGTCCGTCAGTCGTTCTTGCCTAACGAATACTCATGTTTAACCCACTCGAGCGCCTCTTCCCGATTGTGCAACTTTCCCTCGAGCTGTCGTGTCTCAACCGCCTCGAGGATCTCGCTAAACTTTGGGCTCGGCTCTAGACCGAGGGCGATCAAATCGTCCCCTCGCACCAGCGGCGGCGGAATAATCGGTTCGTTAGCGAATTCCTCGCGCTTCCGAACGAGAAATTCGTAGTTGTCGAGCATGCGATGGCTACCCTGGCAATCAACTCGGTGCAACTCGAGCTCGTCGTCAAACGTTGGCCGTGCCATGAAACGCTTTAATTTCGCCACCCGCATCTTCGGCACGTCTTTGAAAACCATATGCTGCCGCACCATTTCGACCGCGCCCTCGATTTCAGCGCCGGAAAATCGCAAACGCCGCATGATTTCCTCAGTCATTTCCGCACCCAGGCGATCATGACCGCTAAAGCGGATTCGCCCCGTGTTATCAACGGTTGCTGTGCGCGGTTTGGCCACATCGTGGAGCAACACGGCGAAAACGAGCGGGACAGAAACTTTGTCCGGCAGAAAGTCGAGCATTAATCGGGTGTGCTTGAAGACGTCCCCTTCGGGATGAAATTGCTCGGGTTGTTCGCATCCCTTCATCGCCTCGATCTCAGGCAGAATGGCACGCATTAGTCCACTTGAATCGAGCAAGTCCCAGCCACGCCCGCGGTTCGGTGACAAAAAAATCCGCACCAGTTCATCACGAATTCGTTCCGCACTGATCTCATGGATTGAGGCAGCACTGACTATCAGAGCGTCCCAGGTTCTTGGGTCAATCCGGTAATCGAGTACCGTCGCGAATCGCACGGCACGCAGCATCCGCAACCGATCTTCCGCGAAACGCTGCGCGGGGTCACCAATAGCGCGCACCAATTTCGCGGCGATATCGGCGCGGCCACCGACGAGATCAATCACTTCGTGAGCAAGCGGATTATAAAACATTCCGTTGATCGTGAAATCCCGGCGCCGCGCATCCTCTTCTGGCGATGAAAAATGAACTGCAGTTGGGTGCCGTCCGTCGATGTAAGCCTCATCGGAGCGAAAAGTTGCCACCTCAAATTGGAAATCGTTTTCCAGAACAATGATGACCCCAAAGTGCGCACCGACCGCATAGGTTCGTGGAAAAAGTCTCTGCACCACTTCGGGGCGCGCGTTGGTCGCGATGTCATAATCCTTTGGCGCCAGCCCGCGCACCATGTCGCGCACACAACCACCGGCGAAGTACGCCATGTGACCATCCTCGCGCAAGCGCGCAGCGATCTTGCGCGCCGCTTCTTCCATGGGTGATGGCTTCACCCGACTATTGTAGCCGTGACGCTATGCGAAGCGCAATGCACGCGGCGTCCTACTCAGGCATTTTCTGCTTCCAGAATGAATGAATAACAAACAACACCACCGCAACCGAGATGCAGGAGTCGGCGACATTAAAGGCCGGCCAGGGATGCGCATAGGGGATGTGCAAATCGAAAAGAAGAAAATCAATCACGTGCCCATAAAGAAGGCGATCAGTAAGATTTCCCAGGATCCCGGCGAGAAGAAGCGCCAGTGAAAGATCGCGCCAACGATCAACTGTTCGCGCCCGCAGGAGGAGGCCCAGAACAACCACGAGCGCAACAGATGAAATGGCGATGAAAAAGGTGTTGTTGCCTCTGAAGGATCCGAATGCCGCGCCGGTGTTGGTCACGTTAACCAGACTGAAGAAATCGGCGACCAGAACGCGCGGCTCGTCGGGGCTGATGTACCGTAGAACCAGCTGCTTCGTCAGTTGATCGATTGCGTAAAGCGGCAGTGAAAGAAAGAGGATAAATTTCACTGTCGATGCTGCGGCGCTGTTGAATGACGAATGACGAATGACGAATGACGAACTAATGACAAAGCCCGAATGACGTTACTCGTTGCGATGACTTCATCATTCGTCATTTGATTCATTCCTTCGTCATTCGTCATTGCGGATTTCGTCATTGTTCGCACTACGCTTTCGCATCGATCACATAAATCGGGATGCTCTTTGCTTGTGCCAACAGCTGGACGGTGACGCCAGCAGCGGGCGCATTTCTTGTATGCTGTTTTAGTGACGGACGCGCTCGCTTCGTCTGTCTGGCGGATCGTCAGATCACTCAGAATAAAAAATTCCTCCAGCTCTTCCTTGCCAATTTTCGTCGTGACATCGGAGTTTGAATATAAAACAACCGCTGCCTCGAGAGCATTCCCGATCAGCTTCTGCTGTCGCGCATGTTCGATCGCCTGACCGACTAGGCCACGCAATTTCAGGAGCTCTGCGACCTGATCGCTCGCTTCGTGCCCTCGATGTTCGAATGGGGGAAATTCCTGCAGATGGACCGAACCGCCCAGCACTGAATGCCGCCACGATTCCTCGGCAGTAAATGCAAGGACCGGCGCGAGCAATCGGCACAGTGCGCCGAAAATTTCATGCATGACCAGTTTGCGTTGCGCGACGCCGGGGCGAATCTGCCGCGTCGCAATACATCCGGTCCTTGGTGATGTCGATATAGAGACTGCTCAGATCGACTGCGCAAAACTGGTTGAGCGTGTGATAAACCTTGTGGAACTCGAACGCCGCGTATGCCGATCGACAATCAGCAATCACCTGGTTCAAACGCTCCAAAATCCAGCGGTCGACGAGTGTCATCGCTATCGACCCCTCACCTGTATCCTCTCCCCTGCCAGGGGAGAGGCGATTATTGGCGGGCACCGTTAGGTTTTCCGCCTCTCCCCTTGAAGGGGAGAGGGTAGGGTGAGGGGTGAAATCGTAAAGGTTTCCGAGCAAAATGCGCAGCGTGTTCCGAATCCGGCGATATGTGTCGCCCAGACGTGTGAAAATCTCCTCAGAAAATGGGACGTCTGTGGTGTAATCGATGCTGCTCGCCCACAAGCGAACGAGATCCGCGCCGTGTTCGTTTACAAAATGGTCGGCATCTACCGGCTTCTCGTAAGCGCTCGATTTGGAAATTTTCTTTCCGTCGAGGTCGACAACGAAACCGTGCGTAACGCAAGTTTTGTACGGTGCTCGATTATTCAGCGCGACGCTCGTCAGGAGCGACGATTGAAACCAGCCGCGATGTTGGTCTGTTGCTTCGAGATACATGTCGGCCGGATCGCGCAGCTCCGGGTGCACCGCGCAAACCGCTCTGTGTGAAACGCCGCTGTCGATCCAGACATCGATCGTATCATTGCGTTTCCTTGTTCCTGGTGGAAGACCAAGATCTCGAGCGAAATCGGCATCGCTCAATTCAAACCAAACGTTTGAGCCTCGCCCGGCAACCAGATCGGCCAGCTTTCGGATAATTTTTGCGTCGAGAATGGCTTCTCCGTCCTTCGAATAGAAAACTGGCAGCGGCACACCCCAGCTGCGTTGGCGCGAAATCACCCAGTCGGGACGAGATTCAACTGTGCCCGCGATACGATTTTCGCCCCACCCTGGAATCCATTTTACTTCGTTGTGAATTGCACTTAGCGCCCTGCCGCGGAGCTCATCGATCCGAATAAAGAACTGCTCGACATTCCGAAAAATAATCGGCGTTTTCGAACGCCAACAGTACGGGTAGGAATGATGAAAATTCTGTTCACCAAGCAACATCCCCCGCTCTCGCAGCAAATTGATGATGTCCGTGTTGGCATCGAACACATATTTCCCGGTGAGATTTGGCAAACTGGCTTCATCGGTAAAACGTCCGTGATCGTCGACAGGCGAAAGAATTTCCAAACCGTTGGCCCTGCCTAACCAGTAATCGTCCTCGCCGTGACCGGGCGCGATGTGCACCAAGCCCGTGCCGGTATCCATGGTCACGAAATCAGCTGCGAATATGGTTGATTTTCGATCCAGAAATGGATGTTGCGCCTGAAGTCCGACCAGCTGTTTGCCAACACGAAAAATTGATTCTTCCGTGGCAACAAAACCAGTTTGTTGGATGAATTTTTCGCGCAGCTTGCGAGCAATAATCACCCGCTCGTCCTGATTGCCCAAAATTTCGTATTCGGCGTTCGGATCCACTGCGATCGCGAGGTTTGCGGGCAAGGTCCATGGCGTTGTTGTCCAGATCGCAACGCTCACTGGCTTACCAGGTGGCAAACTGATTTTCGTCACTTGATCGGGAGAAAGCGGGAATCGCACGTAAACCGCGGTGTCGTCCCGGTCTTGGTATTCCACTTCGGCTTCAGCCAGCGCGGTTTGCGCACCCGTGCTCCAAAAAACCGGCTTCTTCGATTGATAAACGAGACCTTCCTCAACAAATACGGCGAAAGCGCGCAAGATTTCTGCTTCATACTTGGGATCCATCGTCAGATACGGATTCTCCCAATCGCCGAAGACGCCGAGCCGTTTGAATTGCTCGCGTTGGACGTTGACGAACTTCCAGGCAAACGCTTCCGATTTTTTGCGAACTTCCAGGGGAGAAAGGCCGCGGGATTCCTTCACGACCTTGTATTCGATCGGCAGTCCATGACAATCCCAGCCCGGTACGTACGGCGCGCGTTTGCCAAGCATGGTCTGTGATTTCACCACAAAATCTTTGAGGATTTTGTTGAGCGCGGTGCCCATGTGCACGTCTCCGTTGGCGAACGGCGGCCCATCATGCAGGACAAATAATTCCCTACCCTCTCGCGACTTCTGGATCCGTTGGTAGAGTCGGATCTCTTCCCACTCTCGGAGCATTTCCGGTTCGCGCGCGGCGAGGTTTGCCTTCATCGGAAACTCCGTGCGCGGCAAATTAAGAGTATTTTTGTAGTTCCGACTCATGGCAGGGAGGGCGAGGCTACGTAGCATTCACCATCGCGCAAATCAACGCGTGCATCGAGACATGCGGCGCGTAGCAGTGTGTAGGGCAACTTTGCCCGCTATGACAATGTCTGAGAAATTGAAGGACACGTTGCGTATTTTCGTTCTGGCGGACACGCACAATCGCTTACCGGAAACGGTCAGAGAAATTGCCAAAGATGCTGATGAAATCTGGCACCTGGGTGATGTTTGCACGGAGACTATTCTCGACGAGCTCCGCGGGATTGGGCCTCGCGTAACGGTGGTGCGAGGCAATTGCGATAGTAACTTTGATTGGCCGCTCGTTGTCGATCTTGCGCGAGGCGGATTGAAATTCCGTCTCCAACATATACCGCCCGACCATTTGCCGGATGACGTTGATTTTGTCCTGCACGGACACACGCACGTTCCGCGAAACGAAAGACGCGGGAGCGTGCTGTTTCTGAATCCGGGTTGCGTGACGCGAGCGAACCAGGGCGCACCCCCAAGCGTGGCATGGCTGCAGGTTGCGGATGGAGCAATCAACTGGAAACTCGTACCGCTAGGGTAATGCGATGTTTACCGAGGCGCGTTTGATCCGGGACTGAATTGCGCCCAAAAAAACACCAACATCTACAACATCACGCGATTGCCAGGCGTAAACCTGCAATTTGCTGATTGACTCCAGAGCTTAAGATGATTGCCCGGCCCGCGCCAGGCACTGCCATGCGTGAAAGCGAAAGCCGCAACGAAGTGGCGAGGTCCGCGTGAAGCACAGGTGGAAGCTCCCTGTGAAGCAAGGCTTGGGCTCCCAAAATGACTTGCCACAACCCCGAGGCGCCTACGCTTTCGCCTAGCGCTGGCTTTGCCGTGTAAGCAATTGCATCCGGAATCACCTGCTCCAACGCTGCCTGCTCTGCTTGGTCGATAAACGTGCCGTTAGCACTCGAGATCACAAAGTCGATTTCGACTTGGCTGAGATCACGCAGTATTCCCTTCAAAATTTCCTCTGCTTCCCCCCGCCTTCCGTAGCAGCCGCCTGGATGAGCGCGTTCGATTATAATCGTCCCTTCACGTGCGAGCAGGATTGCTCCAGCGCCTTCGCTTAAAATCATTCCTCGCTTTTGTTTGCCGAACGGTTCAATCGGAGGCGCCGAACGAAGCAAACGCCATCGCCGATAGGCGTCGCATAAAATCCAATCGATCTCTTCGGTGCCGACGACCAGGCAATAATCAAGCGACTTATCCGTCATCACGTCTTCTGCCATTTTTATCGCCAGAAGGCCCACGGCACCGTCGCCGATGACAGTGTAGGTTGCCCCGGTAACACCCAAAATTGCCGCGAGATGGCTCGCCGGGGCATTAAAAACCGTTTCCGGAAACAAGAGAGGACTGGCCGACTGCGCACCGGTCTCAACGACATCGCGGTAGAAGCGCTTGGTATAAATCACACCTCCGTTGGAGATCGCGAAGATTAGCGCAATTCGTCCCGCATTTTGCGAATCCACCTTTAGCCCGGCAACCTGCAAGGCCTCCAAACCTGCTGCTGCAGCAAATCGGGAAATCACACTGGCACGACGAAGGCGTGGATGCGCCAAACCAGTCACCGCCGATTCAGGTACGCGGAAAGCGCTGTAAGAGCGATCGCCAAACTGCTCAGAAACCGCTGTTGCGGAGGCCTCATCGCCACGAAGCAGACTCTCCCATACGGCATCGACGCCATTTCCAAGAGGGGTCACCCACCCCATTCCGGCGATCGCCAGACTCATGCTTCAACTCTACGTATCAGAATCGAAGCATTCGTCCCGCCAAAGCCAAAGGAATTCGAAAGCGCCATACGTACTACAGCCGGTCGCGATTCGTTCGCTACAACGTTTAGGTCGAGGCGCTCATCCAAAGCGTCAAAATTGATGTTGGGAGGAAGAAATTGATGGCGGAGCGCCAGCAAAGAGATGACCGCTTCGATTGCACCCGCTGCACCCAGCGAATGACCCATCATGCTCTTGGTCGAACTCACAGGCACGCCATTAAACAATTGGCTGATCGCCTTGCCTTCGGCTGCATCATTAAATATCGTGGCCGTTCCGTGTGCGTTGATGTAATCGACTTCGTCTGCAGAAATCTGCGCGCTCTGGAGAGCTCGTTCCATCGCCTGTCGCGGCCCAACACCGGAAGGATCCGGCTGCGTGATGTGAAAATTATCCGTGGAAATCCCGTAGCCGACAATTTCTGCGAGGACCAGCGCGCCCCGCTTTCGAGCAAGCTCAAGATTTTCCAGCGCGAGAATGGCGGCACCTTCTCCCAGCACCATGCCGGCACGATGTCGATCAAACGGGCGGCATTTTTCTGACGTCGAGGCTTGCAGTGAATCGAAGCCCGTGAAGACCAGTTCCGAAAGAGCATCATAGCCTCCGGTCAATACGCGCTGGTAGCGACCTGACCGGACGCATTCGAACGCATGACCAATTGCATTTGTGCCCGAGGCACAGGCATTCGCAATCACCTGACATGGCACAGAAAATCCAAAAACCTCCTCCTGCGCATCGATTACCGGTTTTTGTGCCGGATAATTAGCGATCCACGTCGGCGCGTGTCGGAGATTTCCTGATCGACACAGTGATCGGTAGTATTGTTCCCCATAAGACATGCCGCCGCTTGTCGTTCCGATTATCGTTAACTCAGACTCAAACTGAGGCACTTGCATCACGACTTCTCTTAGCGCGTGAATCATCATGTGGGACGCTCGATGCAAGCGTCTGGCGCGTAGCCTTTTGTTCAAGCCGGCAATGAGGCGATCATCGGGTACTTGACCGGCGGTTTTGCAGCGACATTCAGCTACCGAAAATCGGGTTACAGCGGTGACGCCATCTTTCGCCCTCCGTAACGAATCGAGCGTTTCCGCCAGTCCAAACCCCAACGGGCTCACCACTCCCGCAGCCACGACTGCTACCCGTTCAGGGGGTTTTTCTCCGGTCGGTACTACCTAATTGGGCCATGTAGGAGGCAGAAATTGTTACGCTATTTTCTATTGCTTTCCTAAGGGAAGCATTTTACAAGTGAGCCGAAAACGGAAACGGAAGCCCGGGAGTTGGTGGATTGTCAGTTGAGTTTATTCAGTGGCGATTTGAAATCCGATAAGCGGGAACAGTGACCTGGCGGCCTTTTCCAGAATAAACTCAATGGGAACTAAACTATACGTAGGTAATCTTTCCTTCAACACGACGGAAAACGAACTGCAGGAGCTTTTCTCACAGGCCGGCACTGTGCAGGAAGTTACCCTCATGCAAGACAAATTCACCGGCAAATCGCGTGGCTTTGCGTTTATCACCATGGGTTCCGAAGAGGACGCTCAAAACGCCATCTCGAAACTCAATGGTCAAACCGTTGAAGGCCGGGCGCTGACCGTGAATGAGGCTCGCCCGCGGGAACCGCGACCACCCGGCGGTGGTGGCCGAGGCTACGGCGGCGGTGGAGGATATGGCGGACGTCGCGAAGGTGGCCAGCGAAGAGGCGGCTACTAGGAATTCGCACACGGCTGTCGGCTATTTTTGTAGCCCCGGTAAAGCTTGCCCGTCGTGGCGGGTGTCGCCGAGCTCAGGGTGATTGCGCCGAAGACGCCTCGTCGCAACGAGGCGGCTGCATCGCATCAACGTTTTGACGAAAGTTTGGGCAGGGCTGGATTCGAACCAGCGAAGGCGTAAAGCCAGCAGATTTACAGTCTGCCCCGTTTGGCCACTTCGGTACCTACCCGTTAGTACCACGAAAGCTTTCCGCGTTGATATAGCTCGCACTATGCGGCTCGCAAGTAGTTTGGCCAACCCTCGTGGCCTCAGCTGAAGAATTTGGCAATCTCACTGACGACATACCGCTGCGCTTCGCGAGAAATCTCGGGATAAATGGGTAGCGCGAGCGTTTCGCGAGCGGCACGTTCGGTCTCGGGAAAATCACCTTTTTTGTAGCCGAGATAGGCAAAGCATTTCTGCTCATGGAGCCCGAGCGGATAGTAAATTGCCGTCTCGATTTTGCATTTGCCCAGGTGCTCCTGCAAAGCCTCGCGCATGGGTGTGCGAATGACATATTGATGATAAACGTGATGATTCGTTAGGCCACGATCGCGATAGGGTTCGGCGGGCACAACGATACTTTCAGTCAACTCCAAGCGGGCGAGTTCGGCCCCGTAAAAATCCGCAGCGGCGCGGCGCGCGGCCGCCCATGTTTCCAGATGTGGAAGCTTAACCGCGAGTATTGCAGCCTGCATTTCGTCCAGACGAAAATTGCCTCCAATGAAATGGTGAAAGTAGCGCGGTTCCATTCCGTGTTCTCTGAACGTGCGCAGCTTTTGCGCCAGCTCCTCATCCCGGCAAATGACCATGCCGGCATCGCCAGAAGCTCCAAGATTCTTTGAAGGATAAAAGCTAAACAGGCCACCTTCGCCCATCGTTCCAGCTTTAGCGATTCTCTCAGGAAGTGGAAATTCTGCGCCAATCGCCTGCGCCGCGTCTTCGATCAAAACAAGACGGTAACGCTCCGCCATCTTCCGGAGCGCTTCCATCTCGCAGCACAGACCAAACAGATGAACCGGAATTATTGCACGGAGTTTTTCTCCGCTCGTTGTTTTCCATGTGCCACCCGCGTCAGGCTGAAAATTTTTCTCGATGCATTCCTGAATCGCGGATGGCCGGATGTTGTATGTCTCTCGATCTATGTCGGCGAAAAGTGGTCGGGCCCCGACGCGGGCAATGCATCCAGCTGTAGCGAAAAATGTGTAAGGCGTTGTGATAACGGCATCGCCCGGTCCAATTCCAAGCGCCATCAAAATAGCCAGCAAAGCATCAGTTCCAGATGAAACACCAATCGCGTGTGGCGTATCACAATATGCGCACATCGCCCTCTCGAACGCGTCGACTTTTGGGCCAAGGATAAAACGGCCGCTCGCCAGAACGTCGTTAATCGCCATGCGAATTGAATCGCCCAGGGCACGATATTGTTCGCTAAGATCGAGCAGCGGCACGCGCATGGCCAAATAGCTTGGCAGTTTCGCCATGCCATTCAAGAGGTTGTCCTTCCGCCGGGCGGTATTGATCGCCGTGTCCGCACGCGTTAGCCTGTGTGCGTGGTGCTCCTGCGCGGCCTTTTTTGGTTGGTTCTGTTCATCGTTCTAACTTTTTGTTTCGTTGTGCTGTTTGAGTACGGGCCACAAGATTTCGCCAATGGCGTTCAGAAGGAGTATGGCCGCGCGAAATCGTTCGTTGTAAAGCAAACTGAAACGATCGGGAAACCGAAGAAGAACCACTGATCAGCGGTCTCGCGCGCGGAGCTGAAGATCGCGCCGCAATGTCTTTATCAAAAATCCGGCGAAACTGTTTCGAGAACTTCTATCGGCAAGGGAGCAAGAAATTCTTTTGCATTCTCGATCTGCAGAACCGGTCGCGCCAGATGTGCTACAAGAAAACTGGTGTCTGGCGTAGCAGCAATCCCCGCTTGAGCCCAGATCTCACATTCGGCCAATTGCTCGATAACACGCAAGACGTTGTCCCGGGGTTGGCTTCCAGTCCGCCATTGGACGGACTCGCCGTCGCGAGCCAATCGATTATCGGCAGGATGCCGATGCCATGTTGTAAATTGAACTGTGCAAATGCCCGGTGCGGTTGCTTCAACAAATGGGCTGAGCGTAAACGCGTAATGAAGCAAGATTTCCTGGATCGATTTTTCCTGCGTGCGCGCCCGCACTTTGATCACGACCCGTAAAGATCGCGCCAGAGCCTGGCTTGGAGTCATTCCTTTGTAGATCCCCGCCTTTTCCGCGACGTCGTTCAGCTGAATGATCACAGGTTTCTTTTCCTGTTCTTCGATTAAGGCTACCGGTTTTGCGCAAAGTCCGGGCTGATGCCGCATAGAGGCTTGCAAATAAAAGTTCGGCAAATAAATCGTCGCAAACATCGATTTAATTCACCACTGACCATTGCTTGCCGCGCCATAGCGCAGCGAAGGCGCGACCACTGATTTGAGATGCGATCGTTTTACAACGATCCGCAGTTGAGAAATCGCATCATCCTTTTCCAAAGTTTTCAGGCTCCAGGAATTTTCGAGAACAAGCTTCAGTTGCGCGCTGCTGACCATTTCATACCGGGTGAGAACCAGACATGCTGTGGGCACCGATTCGACCAGTCGTTGCAAGCGATACCAGGTGGTTTGCGGAATTTTGCGCAGTTCTTCCAGCGAATTAAGAATCAGATCAACAATCACCAGGGGAAAGTTGCCATCTCTTAAGAGCAGATCCGCTGCTTTAACTGCTTCAAGGGCTTTAGTGCAACGCACCCAAAGCAGCTGACGCAGAATGGAATTGGCCAGCGCACAAGGATCGAACGAATCGCGCCCATCGATCAGCGCCACGAAATACTTATCGCGATATGCGCCATGGATGAAGGCGTGAATCAGCGCTGCGCTCCCCGCGCTTTCTGGCGGGCTGATTAATTCGGTGATCGCTCCTTTGGGCAAACCACCGCCAATAGGTTGATCGAAGGAAGCTAAACCTGTGACTAGACGCGTTCCCACCAGCATGGGCGCCTGCGGGAAACGAATCGCAAGAAGATTGCGCAGATCAATAATCTTCCCGCTCATAGCCATCGCAGAAAATGGCAGCAACTAATTATATGTTCAAGCGAACATTTATACTGGATCGCTGTCTCCCCAGGGGTTCGGACTTTTGAACTATATCCTGCCGATCTCTACATCTGCCAGCGCACGAATGGCGCTAACTCGCGGCACAGAATATCGGGCCAAGCGCCGGTCGTTTGTGATAAAAAGGTCCACCGCAGCTACCGAGGCGCATCCCAGCTGAATTGCATCCGGCGGAGCGAGTCGCCCGTATTGCGCACGGAGTTGTGCAAACGCATATGCCGCAGATTCGTCGAATGCGACCACTTGCAGTTGCGAAAAGCTTGCCAGATAGCGATCAGCCAGGTCTTCACGGTTTTGCCGCAGGGGATGAACCAATAGCTCGCCGATAGTTAAAGTTGATGTGACCAGTTCGGCTTCATGCTGGTGTTGCCAGTTTATCAGCGCTTCCACCTGGCGGGTACGGATCGATCCTTCCCATAAATACACGAACAGATTCGTGTCCCAAAAAACGCGCATTATTTCCAGTTCTTGCGCAATTCGTGGACGTAACGATCCGCCTTGATGCCACGCCATAGCTCCTTCCCGGCATTTCGAATCTGTTCGATGGGATCGCCCACAGTCTTCATCGGTGAAGCGAGCTCCTTCTTTAAGCCAGAAATCATCAGGGCTCGCAAGCTAGTGTTATTTTGCAAGGCCTTGTGCTTTGCCTGCCTCAGCAGGGACTCTGGTAGGTCAACGGTCGTCTTCATGCTTTGCGCCCTTATTACCGTAAAGCAATATAGCAATAAAGCAATATTCGAGAAAGTGTCCGGCTTCTCCCGTTTCGACTCTTCTTTATCAGGGCCGTTTCCTGCGCTCTTGCTTCCGAACCAGCGATACCATCACGCCTTGAATCTTGAGTTCGCGCGCGGGAACCAGATCTGGATACCGCGGGTTTTCCGCTTTGAGATATGACCGGCCGCGCTCGACGACATAACGTTTCAATGTCGTTTCGCCGTCGATCAATGCCGCAACAATGTCGCCGTCATGCACGTCTTTGGCGTCTTCCAAAATCACAATGTCCCCATCAACAATGTGCGCGCCGATCATTGAGTCGCCGCGGACACGCAAAGCAAAGGTGCCCCGATTTCTTTGCACATTGGCTGAACGGGCATCGAGCGATACGTGGCCTTCGATGGTCTGCTCGGTCAACGCCGACATGCCCGCAGGAATCTGCCCATAGATCGGAATATCGTTAATCCTGACCTTCATGGCTGGAGTGATCAACGCTCGCGCCTTGCGTGCATGCCGGTCGAGAAAACCCTTTCGCTCCAGCGCGGCAATGTACTGCATTACCGATGTCTGGCTGGCGAACCCGAAATGGTTTTGGATTTCACGCGTGCTTGGCGTGATCCCTTTCTGGCGTTGCTCGCGCTGGATGAAATCGAGAACTCTCCTTTGCCGGTCGGTCAGCATGTTTGTATCATCGCCCGAGCCGATGGAAAGGCAAGTTCAAATGAACATGACGAAGTCGCCTTGCGTTGGCGCGTCGAATAGTACCTGTCATGTTGAGCGAGGCGAAACATCTCTGAGTTGGATCCGAGATTCTTCGCTTCGCTCAGAATGACATTTTAACGGCCGTGAGCGTGGTCTCCGAAGGTTTTGGTGTGAGGTCACGCTCCAGCTACTTGCAACACGTCTTGACGCGGTCATCCAGCAAAATAAACCGACCAAGTAGCTGGTCGCGATGACGCAGAACGAACTACAAGCGCACCAGGTCGACCAGAAACTGGCACCAAAGATAGAACATCCCGCGCCACGAATATTTTACGTCGCCTGCTGCCGTTTGCTTGAGAACGCCCTTGTGAATGTTATGCGCGATCTGGTCGCGCAGATCATTCTCCATTTCCGTTTCAATCTGTTCTTCGTCGAGCGGGTCGATTGCGGCGGGATTCACACCGTTTCGCCGGAGAAATTCGCGATGGCTTTGATAAAGCTGCCAGAATGATCTGTCAGGACGCTGTCGATTAGTCCGGAACAGGGGAGTTAGCTTCAAACCATAGGAGAGAGGATAATTCCACGTCGTCCAAACCGTGCCGCCTTTGGCGCGCGATGAAATGCGCAGATAATAAAACGAGAAATCACGCTGTTCGTTCAGGCAGATAGCAGCCTGGGCTCGATCTTCCTCTCTATAAAATAATCGGAAAAATTGCCGATAATCTTCCCAATCCCATCCCGCGTCCCCTACGTGGACAAATCCTTCGTCCTCGATCTCGCGAGTGATTTCGCTCAGCGCTGGAAAGGTGTCCGAAGACGGCGGGCTTTTCGGTCGAAGCCGTTTTTCCTTGGGAAGCCGAAGGGCCCGAATCCGAGTGAGAATTTCCAGCCACGGCAGAAAGAGCCAGCTCATTGCGCCGACAAAACCCCATATCCAGCTGTCGGTGATAAAATAAACGCCGAGAAAAGTGGCAGCGAGAATCCCGAGAGCGCCGGCCTTTTGCGCATACGAGTTTTGAAAACTCCGCAAGCCCGCGCTGAGCAGGGCTACGCCAAGTGTAAGGAAGAAGCCGAAAAGCATCAGGAACTGGTTTCCTGCGGATTGATGTGGTGCTCGGTGAGAAATTTCTCGAGCTGATTGGTATCAAAATTGGCCAAAACTTTATCACCCGCCACGAACGTGGGCACATAAGTCTGCGCGGAAAGCTGCTTCATTGCTTCGTATGCCTGGCGGTCTTTACCGACATCAATTTCCTGGAAACGATATCCCTTCTCTTTCAGATAATCTTTCGCATCGATGCACCACGAACACCACTTGCGACTGTATAGCGTCAGTTCCATCGAGCAGCGGGGAATAAACAGGAACCTATTGCGGCGTCAACTGCGTTGTATCCGATCCTCCTCGTGCGTCGCGTGCGTTCCGTCACCTCAATAAGATTTCGCCCAAACAACGCGCCGGGCACTGGGTTCGCCAGTGAAGACGCATTTCCCGGGTTCGGTTGAATTATCCATCGGAATAACGCGAATAGTGACTTTGAGGTCGTTCTTGATTTGTTCTTCGATTTCCCGTGAGCCGTTCCAGTGTGCAAAAGCAAAACCACCGTGTATTTCCGGTTTCGCGGAGTCTTTAGGCGTAAAGAAATCGTAGAACTCTTTTCTTGATTCGATCACACGCGTGTTTGCGTCGCGAAACTTCTTCGCACGCGCATATAGAGAATCCTGGATTGAGCTGAGAATTTCCGGGGCGCCCGCGACGAATTCTTCCACGGGCATTGACTCCTTTGCCTTCACCGCTTGGTCGCGCCGGCTGACTTCGACGGAGTTTTTTTCCAGATCGCGCGGGCCAATCTCCACACGCAACGGCACGCCCTTCTTAATCCACTCCCAATTCTTGACGCCACCGCCGAGCTCGCGCCGGTCGACCGCCACTTCGATTGGAAAATCGGCATATCGAGTCTCGCGCAAGCGCGTTGCAAGCTTGTCGCAAGCCTCGAGCACTTTTGCGCGCGTCTCTTCCTTGGGCGTGACCGGCAAAATGACGATCTGAGTCGGCGCGATGCGTGGTGGGAGAACGACTCCGTCATCATCACCATGTGTCATCACAAGGGTGCCGACGAGTCGCGCACTTACGCCCCAGCTGGTCGTCCAGCCAAATTCTTGTTTGCCTTCTCGATTTTGAAATTGGATGCCACTCGCACGCGCAAAGTTTTGGCCGAGAAAATGCGATGTGCCGGCCTGAATTGCCCTTCGGTCTTGCACCATTGCCTCGATGGCAAGGGTCTGCACCGCACCGGGAAAACGTTCGCTCTCGGATTTTTCACCAGTGAAAACGGGCACGGCCAAATGATCGCGGACAAACCGTTCATAAAGATCGAGGATCAATTTCGCTTCTTCGCGCGCCTCGGCTTCCGTTTCGTGAACAGTATGGCCCTCCTGCCAGAGAAATTCAGTTGTCCGCAAAAACAGGCGCGGCCGCATTTCCCAACGAACGACGTTTGCCCACTGATTAATGAGCACTGGCAGATCGCGGTAGGATTGCACCCATCTCGCGTAGCTGGCGCCGATGATCGTTTCCGAAGTGGGCCTGACCACGAGCGGTTCTGTCAACGGACTGGCTGGCTTCATTTTTCCATCAGCGTCCACTTCCAACCGGGTGTGGGTGACGACGGCGCATTCTTTGGCGAAGCCTTGGACGTGTTCCGCTTCCTTCGCGAAATAACTCAATGGAATAAAAAGCGGGAAATAAGCGTTGCGATGGCCGGTGGCGCGAAACATGGCGTCGAGTTGACGTTGCATGTTTTCCCAAATCCCGTAACCCCAGGGTCGAATCACCATGCAACCGCGTACGTCCGAGGGCTCAGCCAACTCCGCCGCGCGGATTACCTGCTGATACCACTCCGGAAAGTCCTGGTCTCGCCGTGGCGTGATCGCAGTTTTTTGGCTCGAGTTGGACATGGGCAGAGAATTAAGCGCACAAGCGCAAGTTGACCAGCGAGCATTTCCGCGATCAGATCGATCTGTCTCATCGGACTCGCGTATCTTGTTTGGAGTCGATAAGTTGACAGGCGCTTGCACTCCTCGTAGTTTTCGTGCCCTTTTTCTGCTGTGATGAAAACGTTTTCTGCCAAAGCCAGCGAAGTCCCCCGCAAATGGTGGGTGATCGACGCCAGGAACCAAGTGCTGGGAAAAGTAGCGGTGAAGGCCGCCAATCTGTTACGCGGTAAGCAAAAGACCGTCTTCACGCCGCACGTCGATACAGGTGACTTCGTGATCGTCATCAATGCGGACAAAGTGCGACTCACCGGAAAGAAAGAAGAACAAAAAACCTACATGAGTTTTTCAGGATACGTGGGCGGCCACAAATCGGAGAACGTCCGGGCACGCCGCGGACGGCATCCCGAACTGCTAATCGAGCGCGCCGTCCGCGGAATGATTCCGCACAATCGGCTCGGTCGCCATGTTTATCGGAAGTTGAAAGTTTATAGCGGTGATTCTCATCCGCATGCGGCGCAACAGCCCGAGGCTGTTCAACTCGCCGGAAAATAGTCTTATGCCACAAACTGAGGAATTCGTTGCCACAGGTCGCCGCAAAACATCGGTCGCGCGCATCCGGATGACGCCGGGGACAGGAAAGATCGATATCAATGGTCGCAGCTTTGAAGATTATTTCCCGACTGTGCCTTTACAGAACGTCGTGCTTCAACCGCTTCAAACTGCCAAGGCAGTAAATGCTTACGATTTGTCGATTAACGCCACCGGCGGTGGCATCATGGGGCAGGCCGGTGCCGCGCAACTTGCGATCGCACGCGCCCTTCTTCAGGTCGATGGCAATTTCCGAAGCACGCTGAAAGCTGAGGGTTTGCTCCGCCGGGATCCACGCATGAAAGAGCGCAAAAAGTCCGGTCAACCCGGCGCGCGTAAACGCTTCCAATTCTCGAAACGTTAAAGCGCGTTAATCAAAATCGCAGCCGCTGTAGCCACGGCCCTGTGGGCCGTCTCCCACCATCTCAAGCAGCGCCAGAGTGAACCGGCCACAGGTCCGCTCACGGGACGGATTCGTCCTGCGGCGAACCGGTGGCTACAACCGTTATGAATTCGCTCCAATGGATCCAGCAGAACCCGTATGTCTCACGGGCCTTATACCGGCGGCACGCGCACCAGATTGTTACGGGTTGTTTGGCGACGGCGCGCCTTGAGGGGCCGGTGCTGGCGCCGGAGGCGCTAGGAACGGCGGAACTGTCGCAGCCGGTGCTGTAGCCGGGACCGGCGTGCTGCTCGGTTTGAGCAAGCGCAGTTCCTGCATGGCCTGGCCGGCCCAAAAGCTCGTTCGATATTGCGTGAGGATGGTTTCGCAAATGCGGCGCGCTTCGTCGCTCTTATTTTTTCCCTTTAGAATGTACACCTGCGACAGCAAAGCCAGCGGCGCGTTGTAACTGTTCGGATAAGTTGTTGCGACCTGTTGGTAGGCCGCCAGCGCTTCATCACTTTTTCCTATCGACTCCAGATTGGCAGCCATCGCCATCCGTGCCGTGCTCACAAACTCATGTTGAGGAAACTTGGCGATGAACGCCTGAAGTGTTGTGTTCGCCTCAGCAAATTTCTTTTCGCTCCGCAGAGCTTCAGCGAGTAACAGGTAAGCATCAGCGGCCGCTGGGCTGTTTGGGTAGCGATCAATCACTGCTTGATATTCCTGTCCCGTCTTCGCGCCCGCCAGCGAAGCGGCGGCCGACGCCGCGCGTCGATCGGAATAATAACGGTAACCAGTAAAGGCGATGACAGCGAGCAAGACTACGATCAGCACCGCGATGATCTCTTTTTTAAAGCGCTCCAAGAAGAAGCGCGTTTCCAGCGCAACATCGCGAGAAGGAGGTGGAGCTGTCGGCATATATTTTACGTGCTCCGCCGATTCAAACAGGGCGAGCGGTCGTCTTATGCCACGCGATGGTTTCTCGCGCAAGCGGTACTAGGCCTGCACGCGCTCGACCAGGCTTTTTGCGGCGATACAATCTTACCTATGAATGCACTTTCGAACTCTTTTGAAACTTTGCTTGGTTTGGGGGTAGAACCGAAGGATTTGACATTTATTCAAATCTCGCTCCGCGGGATCATTGTATTCCTTGTCACACTGACCACGATGCGGCTTGGACACAAACGCTCACTTTCGCGCAAGACTCCGTTCGACGCCGTTCTGCTGATCATTCTTGCCGCCGTGCTTTCGCGCGCTATCAACGGCTCAGCGGCTTTTTTCGCCACACTTGGCGGAGGCGTAGTTCTGGTAATGCTGCACCGACTTTTCGCCCGCTTCGCTTACTATTCACACCGATTCGGAATCTTGGTCAAAGGCAAGCCCGATATCATCGTACGCGATGGTGAATGTGATTTCGAAATGATGCGCCGCAATCATGTTTCAGTTCATGATCTTGAAGAGGACATGCGTCTCAACGGCAACATTGACGACCTGTCGCAAGTTCGGCGCGCCCGCGTAGAACGCAGCGGCGACATTAGTTTTATCAAAAAATAATTTGCCCGTATGGCCCATCTGCTCTATGACTCCGCGGGACTTATGAGACGAACAAAGAAGCGGTGGGTCAAACCGATGCTGAAAACCGTTCCGATCTTTTTCGAATGCACCTGTTACGCAGGCGCGGTTTGATCGAACGTAATTATCTGACTCCGAAAACTCTGGGTTGATTCGCATCCATATTCTAGGCAGCGCAGCCGGCGGCGGCCTGCCACAATGGAACTGTGCCTGCGCGAACTGCTCGGCTGCGCGTACCGGAAAGATTACGCCGCAGACGCAATCGAGCATCGCTATCAGTGGCGACTCCGAAGGTTTTCACCGCTGGTTCCTGATTAACGCGTCGCCTGATTTGACCCGGCAAATCGAAGGCATGCCGAGGTTGCAGCCGCGCCGTGATTCGCCACGCAACACTCCAGTTGCAGGCGTTCTTTTGACAAATGCCGACATCGATCATGCTCTGGGTTTATTGCTCCTGCGGGAACAGGAGATACCGCTGATTGTTTACGCGGCCGACGAAACGCGAGCCGCGCTTGCCTGGCTCGATGACCTCCTTGCGAGGTTCTGCGGAATCGAATGGCGCAAAACGAGCCCTGAGTTTCAAACCCTGAGCGGCACCGTCGCGTTTCGTGCGATTGAACTGCCCAGGAGCGTCGCGTTTCAATTTCGGGACGACTCGTCGGGAGCAACCGCACTCTTCGCGCCCAGTGTCGGTGAACTAACGGACGAATTGCGGAATATCGTTCACGAATCCGATGTTGTTTTGTTCGATGGCACATTCTGGAGTGACGGCGAACTGGCGGCTATTCGGCCGGGCGCCCGGAGCGCGCGACAGATGAACCATCTGCCCATCAGCGACGGGAGCCTCGATTTCTTGCATCAATCGCCGGCGCGCCGGAAGATTTACACCCACATAAACAATACGAACCCTATTCTTATGCCCAGCTCCCGGGAACGCGCCCACCTAAAGCAGTCAGGAATCGAAATCGCGCGTGACGGATTGGAAATCCTCATATGACTACCGGACTCTGGGACCGCGAAACCTTTCTCGAAAATTTGCGTGCGATCGGCGCGCGCGCTTATCACGACAAACATCCGTTCCATGTCGGTATGAACGAAGGCAGGCTTTCAGGGGATGCATTGCGCGGCTGGGTAGCCAATCGCTTCTATTATCAGCGAAACATTCCAATCAAAGACGCCGCGATTCTCTCCAACTGTCCATTGCGCGAAGTACGCAGGGTTTGGATTCACCGTATTCTCGATCACGATGGCACTGGCGAGAACGAAGGCGGCATTGAGGCGTGGCTGCGCCTGGGCGAGGCATGCGGTTTATCGCGAGACGAGTTGCTGCAGAATCGACTTCTGCAACCTGGAGTTCGTTTCGCCGTAGATGCTTATGTGAATTTCGCTCGCACTCGGCCGTGGCCGATCGCCGTTGCATCATCGCTCACGGAACTTTTCGCACCAGATCTAATGGCGGCGCGCCTCGCGGCGTTCGAAAAATATTATTCGTGGATCGATTCGCGCGGCCTTGATTACTTCCGTCGCCGAGTCACCCAGGCGCGACGCGACTCTGATGAAGCGCTCGCGATTACGCTGGACCATTGCAACACGCCTGAGCTGCAGCGCGAGGCGGTGCGCGCCCTCGAATTTAAATGCGATGTGCTTTGGTCCATGCTCGATGCGATCCATCACGCGTACGCGAAGCTGGAGGAAGAGCGGTCTTCAGTCCGCCCTAACACGGGAAATCTCGGCGGCTTGGAAGCCGCCGCTCCTTGAATGCAAACTCCCATGATCGCTGGCTCTGCTCAGCCAACACTCGCTCGCGGAGTACGGTTGCAAACCGATTCCAAAACCGGGAACAGCGTCCTACTTTTTCCAGAAGGCGTCCTCGAACTAAACGAGACAGCTCAGGAAATTCTTGCCCGCTGCGATGGGCGCACAGTGAGCGAGATCATCCAGGCGTTGGCTGAAGAATATGACGTCGATTCTCAAATGCTTTCCGCCGATGTGGGGGAGACCCTTGCGGATTTGCAACGACGTAAGCTGATCGAACTAACATGATCGCGCCGCGTCCATATGCTTTGCTCGCCGAGATTACTTATCGGTGTCCTTTACATTGCCCTTATTGTTCAAACCCGACGCAAGCGCGAAACGATCGAGAATTGACGACTAATGAATGGACGCGGGTAATTCGCGAAGCCGCTGCGCTCGGTGTATTGCAAATTGGTTTTTCCGGAGGCGAACCACTCGTCAGGCGTGATCTGCCCGATCTCGTTCGCGCAGCGCGCGAGACAAACCTTTATACCAACCTCATCACCAGCGGCATCGGCTTCGACGACGATCGCGTGCGCGCGTTGCGCGATGCGGGATTGGACTCGGTCCAGCTAAGTTTTCAATCGGACACGGCCGATCTCGCTGACGAAATCGCCGGCGCTCGGGCACATCAGCACAAGTTGGATGCTGCTGCCAGAGTCCGCGCAGTGGGAATTCCGCTTAGCCTCAATTTTGTCATTCACCGGCGCAATATCGACCGCTTGCCACAAATGATTGAGCTCGCTGAATCGCTCCAAGCCGAGAGAGTCGAGGTGGCCAACGTCCAGTTTTACGGCTGGGCATTTCTCAATCGCGCGGCGTTGCTCCCAACCCGCGAACAAGTTGTTCGTGCGCGAGAAGTCGCCCTAGCAGCCAAGGCGCGACTTGCTGGCAAGATCGACATCTTTTATGTGCTCCCGGATTATTACGAAAACAGGCCCAAACCCTGCCTTAGCGGCTGGGGCCAGCGTTATCTCACAGTTAATCCGATCGGCGAGGTGCTCCCCTGCCCGACTGCTTCATCGGCCATTCCGGATTTACGCTTTGAAAATGTCCGGGAGCGCGCTCTTGATTGGATTTGGCGGGAATCGGAGAGTTTCAACCGGTTCCGTGGCACAGAATGGATGCCGGAGCCATGTCAGAGTTGTCCGCAAAGAGAAATCGATTTTGGCGGTTGCCGTTGTCAGGCCGCGTTGCTAACCGGTAACGCTCGGAACACGGACCCGGTCTGCGAACTCTCGCCGAATCGCGCGCGAGTGGACGAGGTCCTGCGCGATCTGAATTCATCTAGCTACCATTGGCGTGAATGGACCTACCGCATTAACCCGAAGACGGTGCTTACTCCAGTCTAGTTTGGGCCTTTAGGCGAATTTGTTTTGGCATCGTCTTTCGAAGGTGGAACGCGTTGTCTTCAACGCGTTGCCGGTGTAACTACGGGCAATTACTGACTCCGATCTCTAACCTTTTTACTACGGCGGAGTCGGGCGCGGATGCGAACTTGGGCGTGGTCTCGGTGTAGCTCTGGGAGTAGCGGTTGGTGTTGGAGTTGTGCATGGCTCCAACTGGTAAGTGCGAAGCGTGTTCTGTGGCGCGGGAACGCTGCAGAAATCCTGCGTGAAAAACTCGGGAGGTCCTTGTACACCCGCCACAGCGGGAGTGTACAGTAGTTTCTGGCTCTGTCCGTAGATCACATCAAACCGCTGGTTCGGATCGTTCTCATACAGCCGCACCTCGAAGTTCCCGGTCTGCGTGCTTTCCTTACGGTCGATCACGTGCCACTCGATATTAAACACCCGGTTCGGGGCAGTGCCTGAAATTGAGGTAAAGATGCCGCACCCGTTCGCCCAGGTGGAGCAGCCTTCCGGATACGTGAGCGTACCCCACTCGTACCACAGCGCGAAAATAGTGAAGTCATAGTCACAGTTATAGGGCGACGCAGGGAGGCACCTCTCTCTGTACCCACCCGGTTCATTGTCGCACACAAAGGCAAGCCGCCCACTGGAGGTCACGTTCACGGCGTTGAAGGCTTGGTTATACAACACAAATGGGAATGGCAAGGTAATTAGTGTGCTGCACCAGACGCAGTGATTGCCCGTGTCGGTGGTCCCTGGCACGATAGCACCGGCGCTTTCGGCTATCGTGTATTGGGGACAACTTGCCCTCGGAGCGGGCGTAGGCGTGGGCGTGGCAGTAGGGCTGGGTGTTGGGCTCGGGCACGGTGTCCCCATCCCCACGCACCAGGTCATGTAGAGGCTATCAACGCGCCAGCCCTCGTTGCCACCACTCTTGTCGCTGGCCATTCGCCACCGAAGTCTCCCCTGCTTTTGAATTGCTGGTACGTTTACCACGGTCGTGATGTAGCCGTTGGAGTTGCCGCTCCACGCCTGACGACCGGCAATCGGGCTACCGCGGTCGGTGGCAATTGTGCGATTATAGCCGCCCGACACAAAGCTGCCCCCAACGGCAAGGATGTCTTGAAACGTATTTCCACCATCAGTGCTGAGCTCCAGTACGCCACCGTCGAAGCCGAGATTAGGATCTAAATCAGATGCTTCGAGATTGAAGTTGTGCCGGAATGTTAATCGGACACAGCAGTCTTCGAAAAAATCAAGGAACCATCCGTCGAGTCGTTTATCGCTAACCACGGCCGGGTCATCGACGAAGAGCGCATTGGGAGCTGTATCGGCTGGCGGCATCGGCAGCCCGGAATCCGATGTTACCCAAAGCGGCGGTGGACCTAGCGCATTTGTTGCCAGCCAATCGGGCGGCAACGCGGGCGGCGTCAGGTAATCGAAGTTGTCGCTTTGTGTCTGTGGGAACCAGCAAAGCGGACATGGCAGCGGAGTCGGTGTTGGCCCGGCGGCGCCAAGGACATCCCGCCAATTACCAGTTTCCGTCGAAGCCGATCCAGTCGAAGCGCTGATGCGCGAGAAGCCAATCGCACCTAACATAGCTACTACAGCCGCAATGAAAAAGAGTGACCAAAGGATAAGCCGCAATCGCGAGCGCGTCAGTATGCGCTTTGGATTTGTCATGGAATCCGCCGCGGTGTTGGTTTCGTAATCACGACTCTTCTATCACGGCGGAGTGGGGCGTTGACGCGGCGTGGGACGAGGCCGTGGTGTTACTCTAGGAGTAGACGTAGCTGTTGGAGTAGGTGAAGGAGTAATCGTAGGCGTGGGCGTAACTGTAGGTGTTACCGTTGGAGTAACAGTCGGCGTGCCTGAAGGTGTGGGCGTTGGCGTCGGCGTAGGCGAACACGGCGGTCCATGGCACCAGGTAATGTTAAAGGTGTCTACGCGCCAGCCTTCGCTTGAGCCACCGGTATCGCTAGCCATCCGCCAGCGCAGCTTACCATCTTTCTGAATAGGCCCCACGTTCAGGACGGTCGTAATAAAACCCTCCGAGTTGCCGCTCCATGCCTGAAGCCCAGCAATCGGGCTACCTCGATCGGTACTGATGGTGCGGTTGTACCCGCCCATCACAAAAGCGGTGGGAGGGACGTATTGAAACGTATTTCCGGCGTCAGTACCTGAACTCTAGCACGCCACCATCAAAACCGAGGTTAGGATCTGAATCGGAGGCTTCGAGATTGAAATTGTGTCGAAATGTCAGCTGTCCTGCGTTGCCCTCGAATTGATTGAACGGTAGTGAGTCGATCACTTTGTCGCTCACTACGGCTGGATCATCGATGAAGGCAGCATTAGGCGGCGTGTCCGCAGGCGGCATCGGTACTCCGGAATCAGAAGTCACCCACAGCGGTGGCGGGCCCTGTGCGTTCGTCGCAAGCCAGTTTGGAGGCAACGCGGGTGGGATCACCGCATCGAAGTTTTCGCTTATGATCTCTTCTTGCCAGCAGGGCTTACACTGCACCGGACTCGGGATAATAGGCGCCCCGATATCGACCCGGCCCCATCCGGCAACATTGTTTGGAGGGCCCGCGCTGCCACACTGCTTGTAGGCGATAAAGTGAGCGGCGTCATCCAGGACCGTCCGACTACCAGAAATGTCGTGACGCAACTGTGGCCGGGCGCACCACAGCAACGATATTGCACCGGCAATATGCGGCGTCGCCATGGACGTGCCGCTAAGAATCGCATAAGCATTGTCGGACGTGTTATAACTTGAACGGGTGTTCGTGCCCGGAGCGGTGATATCCGGCTTAATCCGGTTGCTTCCATCGATTGTCACCGGGCCGCGGCTGCTAAAGGAAGCAATGACGTCCTGGCCGGTGTTCAACGCCCCGACTGTGTAAGACGCTTCGTAGATGGACGGCGGGTCGTCCATAGTGGAACAGTTAGGACCCGTGCTATCCGCGCTAACCACCGTCATAATGCCAGCAGCGGCTTGAGCTTCAATAGCCGCTTGCAATGTGTTGACTGAACAACCTTGCGACGGCGGGCAGTGCCATGCATTAACAGTGGTATCGGGAGCTTTGAGTGGATCGCCTTGATTCGGATTGCCGTTTACTGGGTAGGGCGCCAGGAAAAATTCCATGCACTCGACATACCTTGCCGGCGTGCCGTTCCCCTGGTCCATATTACGACAACCGATCCACTTCGCGCCCGGCGCCATCCCGATCTGATTACCAGCGCCATCGTCGCCGACCGCAGTGCCAATGGTGTGGGTGCCATGACCATTGTCGTCGCAAGGCTCGGGCGAATCGTTTCCACAAGGGTTGCCGACGCCATCATGAATCGAGTCATGCCAGTTGTAATCGTGATTGACGTTCTGTCCGTCCCAACCGCGGTAATGCGGCTTAAGCGCGTTATGCGTCCAGCGCTGACCCGTGTCAGCTCCAGCCACGGTAATGCCCTGTCCCCTAAATCCCAGCGCCCACACGTCCGGCGCGTGGGTGTAGGTGATGCCCGGTTCGATCGTTGCAGGAACTTTAGGCTGCGAAATTGTTTCAACTGCACCAACTGGCTCAGGGATGATATTCTGAATGTGCGGATTGCCCTCTACGCGCGCCACATCGGGGCGGGCTGCCAGCGCCTGGGCAATCTCACGAGTTCCCCTTCACCAAAATCGCATTCACGATGTAAAAGGAACGATGTTCAATGCCGCGCTCCCGCAACCACCGAAGAATAGGTCCCTGCGTGGTCTGGCTCTTATTCCACAAAGCATCGTGCACAAGGCGACCCTTTTCAGCTCTTCGTGCGCACAGTCTGTGGTCCCACTGAGATCGGCTTGATCAGCCAGCACTACAAAGAATTCAGCCTGCTGGCCATTGGCAGTTTGCGCAATCACCCATGGCGCGATCTTGTTCACAACGTTCAGGGGGTTGCCTACGCGTTGACTAATCGCGCGCGAGGAACCGATCGCCCCGAAACCAGCCATACCAGCTGCAATCAACAAAAGCAGGCAGGAAACATTCCGGAATCGCGACCACATGAATTCGCGTTTCGGATTTGGCATGGAATTCCGATATTCTTATTTGGCAACCATCATTGCCTTTATCACTATGGACTTGGCCGCGGCCGCGGCGTGGGACGAGGCCGCGGTGTTACTCTAGGAGTCAGCTGGTGGCTGTTGGCGTCGGTGTAGGAGTAATCGTAGGCGTGGGCGTAATTGTAGGTGTTACCGTTGGAGTAACAGTCGGACTTATCGTAGGTGTGGGCGTCGGCGTAGGCGTTGTGGGTGTGCGGCGTGGTGCGTCGGTGTAGGCGTTCCTGAGAAGTGGCACCAAACCACGTTAGCTGTGTCAACGCGCCAACCTTCGCCGGAGCCGCTTGTTGTCACTGGCCATCCGCCAGCGCAGCACGCATTCTAGAAGTTCACCAGGGCAGGTTCACCACCGTCGTGATGAAGCCACCCGAGTTGCCGCTCCATGCCCGACGACCAGCAATCGGACTTCCCCGATCAGTGCTGATCGTGCGGTTGTAGCCGCCGCTCTCGAAGCTGCCCCAGCACACGTAATGTCTTGAAACGTCTGTCCACCGTCAATGCTGAGTTCCAGCACGCCGCCATCGAAGCCAAGGTTGGGATCCTCGCTCGACGCTTCAAGATTGAAGTTGTGCCGGAACGTCAACCGCACGAAGTCCGATTCCGTTGCAGAAATGCCTAGCGAGTCGAGGTACTTGTCGCTAACAGCAGTCCGGGTCATTGACCCATGCGGCATTGGGCGGCGTATCAGCAGGCGGGGTCGGCACTCCAGAATTCGACGTTTGCCACAAAATGCCGTCGGGATCGATCCGCATTCGTCGCCGTCCAATCCGGGAGGCAGACGCCGGCGGCGTCACGCTATCGAAGTTTTCGTCCAACATCAGTGATCAACTGTGGCCATTGCATGGAGGCGGTGTAGGGGCTGCACGCGGCAGAGATATCAACCCGGCCCCAGCCATACACGTTGTTTGGCGGGCCTGCGTCGCCGCATTGGGTCGAAGAGATAACATGGGCTGCGTTATCCACGACCGTGCGGCTGCCAGTAATCTCGTGGCGCAACTCCGGGCGGGCACACCATAGCAATGCCATTGCCCCGGCAATATGCGGTGTGGCCATGGACGTGCCGCTAAGAGTCGCATACGCGTTGTCGGAAGTGTTATAACTTGAGCGAGTGTTCGTACCCGGAGCAGTAATATCCGGCTTTATCCGGTTACTTCCATCGATTGTAACAGGCCCACGACTGCTAAAGCCAGCAATGGTGTCAGTTCCAGTAGTCAACGCCCCGACTGTGTAGGATGCTGCGTAGATAGCTGGCGGATACATGACCGTCGAACAGTCTGGACCATCATTGCCAGCGCCTGCGACCATCATGATGCCAGCTGCTGCTTGAGCTTCCACAGCAGCTTGCAATGTGTTAGCCGAACAGCCCTCCGAAGGCGGGCACACCCACGAGTTACTGGTAATATCCGGCGCTTTAAGTGGATCACCCTGGTTCGGGTTGCCGTTTACCGGATACGGCGCTAGGAAAAATTCCATGCACTCGATGTACCTCGCCGGTGTCCCGTTTCCCTGGTCCATGTTACGGCAACCAATCCACTTGGCTCCCGGCGCCATTCCGATCTGGTTCCCAGCTCCGTCATCGCCAACCACTGTGCCTATGGTGTGGGTTCCGTGCCCGTTATCATCGCAAGGCTCCGCCGAATCGTTTCCGCAAGGGTTGCCAACACCGTCGTGAATAGAGTCATGCCAGTTGTAATCGTGATCGGCGTTCTGTCCGTTCCAACCGCGATAATGCGGCTTGAGCGCGTTGTGCGTCCAACGCTGGCCGGTATCAGCGCCGGCCACTGTAATGCCCTGTCCCCTAAAGCCCAGCGCCCACACGTCGGGGGCGTGCGTGTAGTTGATTCCCGGCTCGATGGTCGCAGGAATCTTAGGCTGCGAAGTTGTCTCAACAGCAGAAACGGGCTCAGGGATGACATTCTGAATCTGCGGGTTGCCTTCTACGCGCGCCACGTCGGGTCGGCCTGCCAGCGCCTGGGCGATCTCACGAGTGCCCTTCACCAGGATCGCATTCACAATGTAGAAAGAACGATGTTCAACGCCGTGTTCACGCAGCCATCGGAGGACAAGTCTTTGTGTGACCTGGCTCTTGTCCCACAAAGCATCGTGCACAAAGCGACCCTTTTCGCTCTTCGTACGCAAGGCTCTAGCCGCGCTCAGATCGGCTTGGTCAGCCAGCACGACAAAAAATTCCGCCTGCTGGCCATTGGCAGTTTGTGCAACTACCCACGGTGCGATCTTGTTCACAACGTTTACCGGGTTGCCCCCAACGCGTTGGCTGATCGCGCGCGAAGAGCAGATTGGCCCTAACGCAGCGATGCCAGCTGACACAAACAAAAGTAAGCAAAAGACAGACCGTAATCCCAACCGCGTGAATCTGTTGTTTCGATTTGTTGCCATCGAACCTCCGCTATGTTTTGACCTGGTTAGTTGTTGAATAAAACGACAGACCCTTTTAGCCAAAAGCGAAGACACAAGTCAATATCTTTCCGCCGAAGTTTTTGCACCTACAGCTTTGTCGTGACGGGCGTTTCCCCCTGCGAACGTGAAGGAATCGCAGCCGACACTGCTGCCACTACAGACGTGGAACGCGTTGTCCTCTAGCACGCCGTATCTTTACCGAAGTCCGGGGTCGGAAACGCCCCCGCTGTCGTAGCCCCTGGCAGCACGCGACACCCGCCACGGCAGGCAGGCTGTGCCGTGGCTACAAACCGCGTAATTATCAGATAGTTTTCAATCACTGACCACGCGTCATCGCGGATTGATGGTTTGTGACCGGGTCAGCGGCGTCGGGCGCGGTCTCGGCGTCGGGCGCGGCCTCGGCGTCACTCTGGGAGTAGCGGTAGCCGTTGCACTTGGCGTGGGACTAGTCGTTGGCGTAGGCGTGACTGACGGAGTTGGTGTAACAGAAGGGGTCGAAGTCGGAGTTGCTGTTGGCGTTGCTGTCGGTGTCGCGGATGGTGTTACAGTAGCGGTTGGAGTAGGTGTAGGTGTCCCTTTTGGCACACGGAACTTATAAACCTTGTTATCATTGGCGACGTAGATGCTGCCTCGAGCTACCATGCCGCTATTCCATTTGCGCGTGCCAGTCATCAATTCATTAGTCCCCCCGCCGGCATAAATCACGGCACCGGTGTCACCATTGTAGCCGTGCAACCGGTTGTCCCCCTGTGCACCGACCACCCATACGATCGCGTTATTAGTCCCATCAGTGGTTGTAACCCACGGCGAGCCCTGGCCGCTCTGGTTCGCAGTCCAAGCGGGCACTATGCTCGGCGGATTTGTCGCAGTAATCTTGTAAGCCTTGATTTGGCTTCCTCCATCAGCGCGAAAAACAAAATATGTTCCCTGCGTCGTGGTGTAGGTGGCAGACGATTGTCCCCTGAGAGTTCCATCAACGCCTGCCGATGATACCGGTCCGGCGACGCCCCCAAGGTTGTTACGATTAACCAGATAAGCATTGCCGTCTTTACCCAAGGCCAGAACTAACTGCGAAGGAGTTGCGCCAGGCACATCGATGAGTATTGCGCTGCACCCGCCGAGGTCGGTATCGCTGCCATCCAGCGACTGCCAGTTGGCCGGCGCCCAGAAGTCGGTCGGCTGCCCGCTAAAGAGCGGCCCAGCTTGCAAACGGATGATGGCTTCACCACCACTCCATGGGGATTGTGGAGTTGTAAACGTGTTTCCTGTGATCACAAACATGTTGTTGCCATCGCTGGCAACACCTGAGTGCCCCCAGATCCCACCGCCTTCTGCCACCGTGCGCCACGCGCCCACGATCGAAGGGTTGTCGATATGCACGCCGACCACCGAGCCGTGATAATCCCCACAGTCACCGAAATATCCAGAGTAAGGCACATATACGATGCCGTTCACAACAGCCAGCGCACCTCGATCTTCCTGCACCGGGGAATCAAATCCCGGTACAGCGGTATTCACATCCACAGGCCAGCCGGCATTAGTAGCGCCGGTGTCCACGTTCAGCGAATAAACGAAATGCTTTTTGGTCGCGCCATCGATCAATGCGTCGAAGAAAAGCGATCGCGATGCAAGATCGACAACGGGCGTGCCAATGATTCCGACCGGATTGATATTCCCGCACGGAAGACCTGATGTTACCGCCGGGCCGAGGTCTGTGCGGTGCCAAATCTCAGTGCCAGTCGTGGCATTGAGTGCATAAACATTATTCGATGCCGTCACAACAACGACAATTGGACCGCTTGGACCGCCCTCGATATAGAGCGGTTGGGCGTGAACGTTGCCTGAGATTGTTCCGTTGAAGCTCAGATCGCGAGCGAGATTGGCTGCGTTGCCCGGCGTGAACGCGGCGTCGATATAGAGGCCGTCCCGGGAAAGATTATTGTTTTTCTGAGTGACGTTGACCTGCGCGTTTACCGGAAGGATCGCAGTCCACAAAAAAGCAATGATGAGTGATGAAGAGGAAATTAGAGACTTCATAGATCAGCGAAGCGCCGCGCTTCCTTTCTAAAACAGCGCGCCGCATCGCTGTCAAGCATTGCGGCAAAACAATTTTTGTGACGAAAAGTAACGCCGTTGTTAATTTTCCGAGACGTGGGGCATCGCCTCCACCGCTTGGCATCACCGATGCTGGCTACAACATCATGAGCCGGATTCTTTGGCCGGCTTCTTCTCAGGCGCCTTAGTCTGAGCAGGCGACGAACCTTTCGCAGATTCCTTCGGCGTGGCAGATTTCTCGCCAACGCCCGAGGCAGCAGGAGATTCCTTTTTGGCTGCCTCCTTGTAGGAATCGCTTCGGTAATCTGTGGTGTAGAATCCAGATCCTTTGAAGATCAGACCCGCGCCGGTACCGAGCAACCGCTTCACCTTCCCGTGTCCCCACTTCGGCAACCGGCAAAGCTCTTTCGGACATTCGCGAAACGGTTCGTCACGCATCGACTGGAACGCGTCGAAATTCTGGCCGCACTTTTGACAAGAATACTCGTAAGTTGGCATCAGGAATATGTATCGGGACCGCTCTGCGGACAACGCTGGGAAGTCTGCATTAAACGACGTGCAATTCAACCCCAAGCAGATGGTTAATTGACGACAGCCTCCGCCAACGCATGCTTGTGAGTTCAGCGGAACTCAATCCAAATTTAAAAAACGATTATTCCAGAGAAAGAGGACAGATGTCAGAAGAAAAAATTCTTACTAAACATCCACTGGGCAAAAGCGGGAAGAACATCAGCAAGCAAAAGTACGACACGCTCAAGGGAGCTATCCTATTGGCTTTGAAAAATAACGAGCTCACTCACACGGAACTATTCGACCACCTCAACAGGACCCTAAGAGGCAGATTTGCAGGCAATGTCAGTTGGTACGGCGAAACCGTTAAACTCGATTTGGAAGCTAGAAGGATTATAGAAAGAACGTCTTCAAAACCTCAGAAATATCGGCTGAAATCAATGCGATCACCATGACAACCCAAGGAACCCATTACGGCGTCACTCAAATTGCGCAACTCTTTCCCAGCTTGAAGAGGATCGAGGATAAATCATTGCGGGAAAAAGTCGCAGCGGTGTGGAACGAAGCCATTACCACGGGCTGCGGAGGGAAAGGCTGGACCTTCGACGAACTGCGCGCGGTCAAGTTCACGCTGCTGGCCGGCGACATCGACATGACCTTTGTCGAGCATCTCAATTCCTGCGCCCGGCAATGCATTGCCATCGCCGATGTGCTGGAGAAATCGTTCCGGTGCGGCATTCCGATTCAGCGGGATTATCTAATCGCTGGCGCACTGCTTGCCGACGTGGGCAAGCCGCTGGAGTACCGATAGGGACGCGTCAGGTAACGTGATTCAGGGAAAATTTGGGCAGCAAGTGCGGCACCCGTTCAGCGGTGTCGCGCTGGCTTACAAGCATGGCATTCCCGGCGAAGTCCTGCACATCATCGCCACGCACAGCCATGAGGGCGACAAGGTGGAGCGCTCAATCGAATCGATCATCTTTCACCACGCTGATTTCGTGGACTTCGATATCGCCAAGCTTCTCGGCAAGCGCGCTGTCAGGAAGTGACACCGGCAGGGCACACCGCGCTTCGGCGGAAGAAATTGATATAAGAGTCGGGGGCTTTATTTTAGAAGCGAACTGATATGGGTATCACGCTAGTTGAGAAGATTGCGGGACGCCATGCGGATGGACTTCCTCCGGGCACGGTGGTTCGCAGTGGCGATTTTGTTTCAATTCGGCCGCGTCATGTGATGACGCACGATAATACGGGCGCGGTGATCCCAAAGTTCAAGCAGATCGGGGCGACAGCGGTCGCAGATCCTGCGCAGCCGGTCTTCGCCATCGATCATGACATCCAAAATACTTCACCGGAAAACCTGGCCAAGTATGCGAAGATCGAGGCGTTCGCCCGCGAGCATGGCATCGATTTTTATCCGCCAGGCACAGGCATTTCGCATCAGGTGATGGTGGAACAGGGTTATGTCGTTCCAGGTTCCATGGTGGTGGCGAGCGATTCGCACTCGAATCTCTATGGCGCGATCGCCGCCCTAGGCACGCCGGTTGTGCGGACCGATGCCGCGAGTATTTGGTCAACAGCAGTGACATGGTGGCAGGTGCCGCCGGTGGCAAAGGTCGTGCTCAAGGGAAAACTTTCCCCCGGTGTGGCCGGTAAGGACGTGATCATCGCGTTGTGCGGACTCTTCAACAAAGACGAGGTGCTTAATCACGCCGTTGAATTTGTAGGCGACGGCGTCGCGAATCTTCCAATGTCCGCGCGCATGACCATTGCCAACATGACTACTGAGTGGGGCGCGCTGGCGGGCGTGTTTCCGTTTGACGAAGTGACAGTGAATTATCTGCGCTCGCGCGTGCCCGAGTTTTCCAATCCGAAACGCCCGGGAACGCGCGGTGCGACGAGTCGCTCCGGTTACACGAATGGCGATATCGACGAGTGGTGGAAGAATCGAACCGAACTCAGCGCTGACCCCGACGCGGAATACGCGATCGAGCTGGAGTTGGATCTTGCGACTGTCGTTCCGCATGTGTCGGGGCCTAACGAAGTCAAAACCATGGTATCGCTGCCAGAAATGGAACGGAAGCACGTGCCTATTCAGAAAGCCTACTTGTTATCGTGCGTGAACGCGCGCTTTGAAGATTTGCACGACGCTGCAGAAGTCGTGCGCGTCCGGGGCGGACGTGTGGCCGATGGTGTCGAGTTTTATCTTGCTCCGGCGAGCGCAGAAGTGCAGGCCCGATCGGAATCGAATGGCGATTGGCAAACTCTACTGGGCGCAGGAGCGATTCCGCTACCGCCCGGTTGTGGCGCATGCATTGGACTGGGACGCGGACTGGTGCAAAAAGGCGAAACCGCGATCAGCGCGACGAATCGCAATTTCAAAGGACGCATGGGCGACCGTGACGCGTTCGTTTATCTCGCCTCGCCTGCTGTAGTCGCTGCCAGCGCGTTGGCCGGATTCATTTGCGCGCCGACAAATTTCAGCGAACGCCCAGCTGGCACCGCCGTGCGACGACCTGAAAAAAAATCAAGGCCGGCGGGATCGGTGCAGATCATGAAAGGTTTCCCGTCCAGTGTGCGCGGTCGCGTTCTGTTTATCGACAAAGACAATTTGAACACAGACGGCATTTACGCCGGCAAACACACGTATCGAGACGATATGACGCCGGAGCAGATGGCCGCGGTCACATTTGAAAATTACGATCCGAACTTCAACGCGCTCTATCAAAAGGGCGATGTCGTTGTTGCTGGATTCAACTTCGGTACGGGCTCGAGTCGCGAACAAGCCGCCACGGCTCTCAAGTTTAAAGGCATCCCTTGCGTGATCGCTGGCAGTTTCTCGGAGACTTACAAGCGCAACGCGTTTAACAACGGTTTCGTAGTGTTCGAGTGCCCCGAGTTAGTGACGTACGTGCGCTCTGCCTTGACCAATCGCACGCCCACGACTGTAGGGCCTGAAATCACCATCGATTACGCGAAATCAATCTTGAGTGTCGATGGAAAATCATTTGCCTTCCCCCCGCTCAGTCCCGCTGCACAGGAGCTGATCGTCGCTGGCGGCGCCGAAAACCTCGTGGCGTCGCGACTGCGCGCGAAACCCAAGATGTAGCGACGGATCCAGTCGGCTTCGCGCAAAATCGTCTGCGGGCTAATGCGGGCAAAGCCAACCGGGATCAGCGATCCCCGGCTACAGCACCGCAGCGCCTGAACTGGTCGCAATTTGCGACCACATATTGGGGCCGCTCGCCTATGATGCGGCATGAAATCCGATTTGCCGGCGCGGAGTTTCCGGCGGAGGCGTCAGTAGAGGCAGAAGCTTCTGGTAGATTTCGCGCAAGGCGGTGTCGTGTTCCAATAGCGTTTTATCGATCTCGGCGAGGCGCTTCAGAATCGCCGCGTTCGCTCGCAATTCTTTCGCGCAATTCGATAAACGCCCGAATGACATATACGCTCATCGCAATCGCACGATCGCTTCGCAAGATATTTGCCGCCTGTAAGGCGCCGTGTTCGGTAAACACCCAGGGCCGATACTTCCGGGTCCTGACCTCGTCCGGTCTTTAAGGTCGCAATTTGCGACCAGTTCGATCCTGCCCTTCGGACGCCACGTTCCTCTAAGGTCGCAAACTGCGACCTTAGAGCTTCAAATTCTTCCGCGGTAAGTTGAAAAGCGAAGTCTTCAGGAAATCGTCTTCGGTTGCGGCGCAATTGCTCGTTTAGACGTTTCGTCGTTACGCCGTAAACCACAGCAAGATCAGAATCGAGCACGACCTTTTGATCGCGAACGGTAAGAATTCTTATGTTCGGGGCCTCGTTTCTCATCCTGCTAACAGAGACCGTTTTATCGCTCGCTACTGGTCAAGCGTCGAGAAGATATCAATCGTCAACTGGACGCTGGATGCGGTCTCAATTTGTGACCGCATATTCCACATACGGGGCGTATCGCCACGGTGACTGTTCCACTGAATTACTGCTTATCCGCGTAATCCGCGGTCGCCTCCAAAAACTGCAGGGCTCGCTTGCGGGCGTGACGCCTGCCGATAAAGTCGCCTTCCTATGGCTAAATACAGAATTGCGTGGATGCCTGGCGATGGAGTCGGGAACGACGTGATGGAAGCGACGCGGATCGTTCTCGATCAGATGAAATTTGATGCCGAGTACGTGCCTTGCGATATCGGCTGGGAATTTTGGTGCACGGAAGGCAACGCGCTTCCCGATCGCACAGTGAAGGCGCTCAAGGATACGACGTGCGCGCTATTCGGCGCAATCACCAGCAAGCCGCAGGACAAAGCGAAAGAAGAATTGAGCCCGGAACTCAAGGGCAAAGGATTGAGCTATTTCTCGCCCATCGTGGGGTTGCGGCAGTTGTTCAACCTCCACACGAACATGCGGCCGTGTAAAAGTTATCCAGGCAATCCGTTAAATTATCGCGGCAACAAGATCACGAACCCGAGCGGCGCGGATGTCCCGATTGATCAGGTCGTGTTCCGTGAAAATACCGAGGGCATGTACGGCGGCGTCGAGTTTTTCCCGTTGCCGGAATCGGTTTACACGGCGCTCTGTGCGAATCCGAAAATGAAGAAGTGGAAAGACAAAGCAGGACTCGAGAACATTGCGCTCTCCACACGCATCATGAGCGTGCAGGGATGCACCAATATTTGCAAAGAAGCGTTCGATTACGCGAAGAAAACCGGACGCAAACGCGTGACGCTGATCGAGAAACCGAACGTGCTGCGCGAGACTGGCGGTTTGATGACGCGCTGTTTCCGCGACGTGGCCAAGGGTTACCCGGATATTTGGGCCGACGAAGTGAACATCGACGCCATCTGCATGTGGATGTTCAAGAATCCCCAGGATTACTCGGTGCTCGTGGCGGAAAACATGTTCGGCGACATCGTCAGCGACTTATGCGCAGGCCTCGTCGGCGGACTAGGCTTCGCGCCGAGCGCAAACCTCGGCGACGACTATGCCGTGTTCGAGCCGACGCACGGTTCGGCGCCGAAATACGCCGGTCAATACAAGGTGAATCCGATCGCCATGCTGTTGACTGTGAAACTGATGTTCGATTGGCTCAAGGAAGACGAAATGGCGACGCGATTGGAGTCCGCCATCGCGCGTGTCATCGCCGAAGGCAAAGTGCGCACGTACGATATGGGCGGCAAAGCGTCAACTCTCGACGTAGCGAAAGCCATTGGCGATTACGCTGGTTCGTAAGCCAAACCGGACGAATGAAGCATGGAGACGGTTTATATCGAGACAACCGTTGTGAGTTATCTCGTCTCGCGTTCTGGCCAGGATTTGGTTGTCGCGGCGCATTAGCAAGTAACTCGGGAATGGTGGCAGCGGCGACGACGATTGTTTGCATGCTTTATTTCGGACGCGGTGTTGGACGAAGCTAGCGAAGGAGATCCTGAGCAGGCCGCCTTGCGCTTGCAAGCGCTCGACGGTATTCCAAAACTGGCTGCAACTGCTGAAGGAGAACGTCTGGCCGCCGCGTTTCTCGCTGGCGCGCTGCCTGCAAAAGCAGCTGGAGATGCGGCACACTTGGCGATCGCAACCGTCGGCAAGGTGAAATACCTGCTGACGTGGAACTGTACACACCTTGCCAACGCGCAGCTATTGGACCGGATCGAGCCGATCGCAGCGACGGCCGGCTTCAAGTTGCCCCGGGTTTGCACGCCCGAGGAACTGATGGGAGTGTCGGCTTATGAATGAGGATCCGGTCGTGGCCGAGGTGCGGCGGATTCGGGAACAACGGGCGAGCCGTTTTAACTACGACATTCACAAGATTTTTGCCGATCTCATAATGCGCAAAGGCGCAGAAGACCCGGCACATCCGAGGGTAGAAGATGCCAGCAAATGGGCAGAAACTGTTGCTGCCGAGAATGCGCTGACCGTGAAGGAAGGACCTTCGCGCGAAGCTTAACATCGACGTTCGCATCTACAACATGTCCGGTCGCCGCGGCGACACGGACTCGCTGTGGTGAGAGCGGCAACGCCTCCACGCTCGACTTGGCTAAAGCGGTTGCTGATTACGCCACCGCATAACGGTGAGATTTCTCACGCCAGTTTGTTAGTTCGAAAAGAAAAATTGACGGGACCTGAAAATCCGTGCTCGATGGAGGCATGAAGCTAAGAACTATTGGATTAACTCTGGCGCTTTGCTTTTTCGCGGGAGCAGCGTGCTTCGCTGATGACCCGCAGATGGGTACCTGGAAGCTAAACGAAACTAAATCGAAGCTCACCCCTGGTACCGGAAAGAACAATACCGTTGTTTATGAGGCCGCTGGCGACGAGGTGAAGGTTACCATCGACGGCGCTGACGCAGACGGTAAGCCGACGCATAATGAGTGGACCGGTAAGTTTGACGGAAAGGACTATGCCGTCACCGGTGATCCAAAGTCCGATATGCGGTCGTACAAGAAGATTAGCGACCACATCCTGGCGTTCACCGTAAAGAAGGATGGCAAGACCACCATCACAGGCCGCATTGTTGTGGCAGCCGATGGCAAGTCTCGCATGGTAACCGCGCACGGAGCTGATGAGCAGGGCAAGAAGCCCACAGAGAAAGCGGCATACGACAAGCAGTAAAAGGTCCGATTTACTCTCGAGGCGACGATTTATTTTTGCGGCTGACACAGCCGCCACTACAACGACCGCCCGTAAAATCTGCGCCGCGGATCTTATGCACAAGCAAATCGCGCATTTTCGCAACATCGGACCAGTTCACTTCTGGATGGCTCTGTTGAACTCAGGCGAGAGCCGCTTTGCCGCTTCGCCCATCACGCTGATGCAATATGCAACCGCGCTTTGCGCTACTTCATCGCACAGGAATGAATCCTTTTCTTTTGCCGCCCGAATAGCCCGCCGTCCGAAAGTCAGAATATCGAGCAAGCTGGCCTCATCGCTCATTCACAAGCTGTGCCTCGGACAGAATCGATTCTCGGCGAATGTAGTTCTCGCTCTTTTCCACCGTCGATCGCTCCGTCAGATGCACCGGTCGTCCGAACAGCCCGGCCAACTCCTCCTCCATATGCACGATATCGAACAACGTGTAGGAGCGTTCAGGTGAAAGGGTCACCATCACATCCACATCGCTTCGTTGGGAATCGAAGTCGTCGCGCAACACGGAGCCAAAAAGCTCGAATTTTTTTATCGCCCACTTACGACAAAAGTTGTCGATCTTGGCCTCCGAAATCGGAATGTGCGTTGCCACCTGCCTTACCATTGCCCGAATCATATCACACCATCCACGCAAGATCGACCTGACTTCGGCTCAAGTAAGCATATCGCGAAAATTTCTGTCGTGTGGTCTCTGATTTCTGACGTCTGGTTCAATGTAATCCGTGTGATTCGTGGGCAAAGATCCCTCCACCGATGCTTCCGCCTACGCGCCACGCTTCGCCGCGACAGTTACGTGTGACAACGTAATGAACGCGGGCGGCGCTTACTAGGCCCGGGATAGATTCTATCTGGCAGATTGACCGATGGGAAAGGCCCCCATCGGTTTCGCGTCCGGGTGCGGCTCTCTTTTCATGAGATCATTCTCGACGTATCGACGGAATTCATCGCCGAACATATAACCGCGTTCTTTCCAAAAGGCTTTGCCACCCGGTGCGCCGAAGAGGTTCATCATCACCTGCTCCCAACCCATCCATAGCGGCGACGCGAGCAGTCCCTCGCGCCACTTCAGAAATGCATTCTGCGTGTAAGACAGAAACGCCATAAAGGTTGCGACAAACCGAACTCTCTCCTTTTCAGAAAGCGATCCGTAGTCACGCAACCCTTTCGCAACGATTTGGGCAAGCTCATCGTCGGCGGCGACCAGATGGTACCATTTGGCAAAGTGTTCGTGCACGGTCTGAGCGGTGGCAGACCGGACTGCATTGGTGTTCTGCCGAATTTGATGCGCGACGTAGAACAACGAGATCACGACCGCAAGAGCGCCGATAATCTGTCCGAGGTTCGCCAGGTCGTTGAGATTCATGCGCTTTGCGCATGACGATCCGTTAAATCGTTGAAGCATTAAAGCGTTAAATCTCGTCGACTCCTCACCTTGATTGTATCTCGCGTGCTCCCGCAACTCTCGACCGCTGCCCTCGCGGCTTTTCCGGCCATGTCGTGTCTCCCGCGGCTCCATTCTCTCCTCGGCCGAAGAGGAGAGGCAAAAATGCGTCTACTTGCCGCCAGTCCCGTCCGGTCGCTGGGACGGTTCGCCACAAGAAAATCTGTTACTTCACATTTCCGATCTTTACGATACTGCCCTTTGCCTGCGCGTCCTTTGGATCCTTCACCACGGTCACGTACAATTCCTTATCGCCTTCACCGAATGCTACGTTTGTCGTGCCATCACCCGCCGCGATCTTAAATACGTGTAGAAGCTTGCCGTCAGGAGATATCTTCAAAATCTTACCGCCGAACCATTGGGCAACATAAATGTTACCCTTGCTGTCGACCTTCATGCTATCAGGTCCAATCCACCAGGATTCGACCTTGTTTGGCGTGAGAAGGTTGAGCAGAGCAAAATTCGATCTGTCACTCAACGAGCCGTCGTCATTGATCTTGAATTTCAACATGCAGTTTCCGACGGTTTCGCTGACGTAGAGGGTCTTTTGATCCGGAGAGACGCCTATTCCGTTCGCATAATTGAGATCGCCCGCTACCTGCACCCAATCCTGACTGCCCGGCGCAAGATAAAGAATTTTTCCCGCCACGGAGGTTGGCAGGTCCTTGTACGGGCCAAAGACCGTGGCATAAGCACCGCCGTTGGCGGTCACCACAATATCATTTATGCCGCCGTCGAATGGCTTGCCGTCTTTGTCGGCATCCCAACGGCGCAGCTGCTTGCCTGTCATGTCGAGTTCAACAATGGCGCCATGCTCCTCGGTGCACGCCAGGAGGAACGTCTTTCGTTTCGTGAGCGCCAACCCGTTATGGCCGCAACCCGGAGTATGGTTCAACACGGTGGTCGTTTTGCCGTCCCATTTCGACAGCGTGTTGGAGACCCAGCCAACGTAGTAAAGGTTGCCGTCAATGTACAACGGACCCTCGGGTCCAAGGATATCGCTGACGATGGTAACTTCGTCGGCCTGCGCTGCGATAGCAGCCAATATTACGCCGAACGCGCAGCAGATAATTCTACTTACTCTCATTTGATTACTCGACTCCTCACCTTCTATCCTCTCCTCGATCGAGGAGGAGAGGCGAAGAGCTTCGATTCGAACTCGACCGTTGCGATGACTTAGGCCGGCCCCGGGTCATTGGTTTTACTAAGTTTCTGTGGAACGTTCGCAAGCAGCCCATCGAGCCATCCCGCAAAGTCTTCCGAAAAACCTGGGCCAATATCATCCCAGACTTCCCTGAAGCCAGCCGATTGTATGTACTTCGTCATAAACCGCGCATAGCCGTGCCAGTGTCCCTCCGGCATTAGCCCCAGCTGATGGTGATGAAAATAGGTCTCGGCATGGAGCATCAATTGAACATGGCTCCAGTACTGAAACACACGATCGCCATCGGTTAGTTCCACTCCACTCTCAAGCTTGGCAAAACGATCTGCGTGCTCCGCGCGAAAAATGGAGAAGCGCAGAGCGAATTCGGAAAGACCGTAGCGCGCTTGGGCACTAACGACCTTGGTGTTGCCACGAATCTGAACTGCAAGATACGCAATTGAAATTACAACGCCGACAGCAGCAATGATCTGCGAGAGGTTTGCCAGGTCGCTGAGATTCATGTGGTCCAATTACAAACAGGCAGGCGATTGAGGTCAATCGCCCCTACCTACGTCCAATCCATGCTTGAGCTGGCGTTCGTAATCGGCGGTGTCGAAATGGCCTTTCGACTCCGCGATCAGTCCGTCGTCGCCGATCTGCCAGAGTTCATAGCCGCTGATTCGAACGCGTTTGCCCCGTGCCGCCCGGGCCCGAGTTCGTCCCGGTTAGTGTCCAATGAAAGGCCGTGCGATCTCCTCGGGGCTCCAGTTTGTCGAAGGTCACGATCATGTCCGGAAATGTTGTCATGAACGCTTGCGCTTCCCTGGCAATCGCCGTGCGTCCAACCGCGGGTGGTCCGTTGTTAATGCTAATTGAGCCACGCTCCGCGAAGAATGCCGCGACGCTGTCCGGATTCTGACTGCACCACGCGTTGGCGTAACGCTGCGCGAATCTGGTTAATTCATCAGTGGTCACGTGTTGCCGAAGTGTTGGGAGGCATCAAAACTGATCATTGGAACACAAGTGTCAGCCATATTAAGGGAGTTGAGCGGTTGAGATTTGAGATGTTGAGTAGTTTCGCTGTTGAGACATAACGCTTTAGTGAATCACTACAATTCTTTTAGATCATGATTGCAAAGAAACCGATATCAGCGCCCTCGTGGGCTGATCCTGAGAGTTTTTCATCGTTGCTCGACAAAGCTCGTCAATTTGCCGGCGAATACATCGACAGTCTTGGACAACGGCCGGTATTCCCTACCGAAGCATCATTGCAAGCTTTGAACAGTCTGAACGAACCGCTTCCCGAAACTTCCAGCGACCCGGATTTTGTCCTCAAACAACTTCACGAAATCGGTTCGCCTGGCGCGGTTAATCAAACTGCCGGCCGATACTTTGGTTTCGTGAACGGTGGAATGCTTCCGGTGGGTCTTGCGGCGAAATGGTTAGGCGATGTGTGGGACCAAAACACAGCCCATTATGTGATGTCGCCCGTCGATTCGCGCCTCGAAGAGATCTGCGAACGTTGGATCGTCTCGCTGCTTCGCCTTCCAGATGAAACCGCAGCCGGGTTCGTGTCCGGGACGACGATTGCAAATGTCTCCGGGCTGTGCGCGGGTCGAAATGAATTACTTCGCCGGCGCGGGTGGAATGTGGCCAAGAAAGGCCTCTACGGCGCGCCGCGCATCCGCGTTATCGTCGGAGCCGACGCGCACGCCGCGGTCTACAAATCCATTTCGATGCTCGGTCTCGGGTCCGACAATGTCGAACTCGTTCCGTCCGACGATCAGGGACGAATGCGACCGGACCAGATGCCCAAGCTTGATGAGGGTGCCCTGGTTATCGCACAAGCCGGCAACGTCAATTCGGGCGCTATCGATCCGGTCGGAGCTATCTGCGAGCGCGCGCACGCGGCCGGGTCCTGGGTGCATGTTGATGGCGCGTTCGGACTTTGGGCGCGCGTGGTTCCATCCATGCGCGAAATTTGTGATGGAATCGAAAACGCCGATTCGTGGTCGGTCGACGCGCACAAGACACTTAACGTTCCCTACGATAGCGGGATGATTCTCTGCCGGCATCGCGAAGCGTTGATGAACGCCTTCAAAGCGTCCGCCTCGTATTTTCAATGGAGCGAACACCGTGACGGCATGAATTTCCGGCCATCAATGTCGAGTCGTGCGCGCGCGGTCGAGCTCTGGGCCGTTCTCAAGACTCTGGGCCGCGAGGGAGTTCAGCGACTCGTCGAACAGCTTTGCAAAAATGCGCGGGAATTTGCTCGACTGCTCGCTGAGCAAGATTTTCAGATCCACAACGACGTGGTTTTCAATCAAGTGCTCGTGTCATGCGAAAATGACGCATTAACGAAAACAACGCTGAACAAGGTTCAAGCCTCGGGCGAATGCTGGTGCGGCGGCTCATCCTGGCGCAGCAAAGCTGTCATTCGGATCAGCGTTTGCGATTGGGCCACTACACAGAAGGAAATCGAGCGGTCCGTGCGGGCTCTTATTGCCGCGCGCACCGCCGCTGTTGCAGAACTTTGAGTTCCGGCAAGCCCTGACTGCAACACGCTTTTGCATAGCGCTTCGCAAATTCGCTTAAGTTCTCGCTATTCATTAACTCGCTTGCCACGCCGTAGCCTGTTGCTACGCCGAAAGGCCGCGAAGGCGGATGGCGAAGGCAGGTCACTTGTCACTACTTGGAACAATTACCGTTCTGACGTGATCAATGGAATCCTGAAGTGCGTCTAGTGCCGCATTGATTTCGGCGGCGTCGAGGTCGACAACGCGCAATGTCTCTGGCGGAAATCGAAGTTTTCCGCTGCGCGCGAATTCGATGAGTGCTGGAAGTTCAGTCGCTAGATGGTCGGAGACGCCGATGATCTCCGCTTCTTTGTTGATCAACTCAGTGTACGGATGAATCGACATCGATTCCGCGGTTAATCCGACAAGAGCGGCGCGTCCGAGAGGGCCGAGGCAGAGCACGGCCTGGCGCATGGTTTTTGCAGACCCGATCAATTCGAGTGCGACATCGACTCCTGTTCCAGCGGTTGCCGCTTTGATTTGCTCGACCGGATCTGCGGACCTGGCGTCGATCGCGATGGCTCCCATGCTAGCGGCCGACGCGAGCTTCGCAGAATTGATTTCAACCACATAGACATCTCCGCAATCGAAAGCGCGTGCCAATTGCAATGCCGAGAATCCGAGTCCGCCGAAGCCAAAAATCGCAATCGAATCGCCGGCTTTGAAGCGCGCTTTGTTCAGAGCATGAAGCGCGGTCGCCGACGAGCACATCATGATTGCGCCGGCTTCGAATGGAACCTCATCGGGAAGCGGAAACGCATTCGCGCCGGGAACTTTGATGAATTCCGCGTAACCGCCGTCCCGATGTTTGCCAACCATCTGTCCGCTAGGACAGAATTGTTCCAGGCCGCGCACACAAAACTCGCAGCTTCCGCAGTGGACCAAATAATGTACGCAAACCCGGTCTCCCGCTGAGAGGTGCGTCACATCGCTGCCGACTTCCTCCACTCGACCCGCGACTTCGTGTCCGAGAGTCAGAGGTAAACGATCAATTTGGGAAATGCCGTCGCGATAATGCGCATCGGAATGACAAATTCCCGCAGCGGCGATGCGAATCAAAACTTCGGACGGGCCAATCTCCGGAACTGGAACATTCGCATTTTCCAGCGGTTTTCCGACCTGCCTTAGTCGCACCGCTCTCACTTTCTCGTCAACGCGATCGTCGCGGCGGCGCAAAGTTGCTTATTGTTTTGTCGAATCTGGATCGACAAATAAATCAGCGTCGCGATGACACCAATCGCCGCGAGCAAGTTCGCAATCGCGCCGAGTGCTTCCCAGTTCACACCGTTAAGATGTCGTCCTCAACGAATGAGCGCGTCCAACTTTCTCAGATCTAGCCCGGCTTCGCGATAGTACTTCCGGCTTAGCTCGAGAAGCGTGAATCCATCCTCGTAGGCAGCAACGGCGCCATGCACCGGCTTATCGAGATAGATGAGGCCGCCTTGAACGACGAACAATGTCATCATGGGCTCAGGTGAGTCCTCAGTGATTACCAGAGTGTGGGCCTCGCCGGCGGGTTCGTAGATGTATGTTCCGGGCTTTGCAATCCAGTCATGCTCGAGGTATCGCCAGTGACCACGCATCGTATAGCCATGAACAGTGCCAACGTGATAGTGGGTTCCCACCATAGAGCCGGGCAGACCTTTCAGAACGACGCTGAATCCTCCAGACGTAACATTGAAGCAACAAGGCTGGAACCAGACACCATTCGCGTAAGGCACCCAGAGACGGTCATCTTCCAGATTGACGTTAGTAATGAAGTGTTCACGGCTTCTTCGACTCGGTTCGAGGCCGTCGGTGAAACTGTTGAAGGAAGTTATCGGCATATATCCGTTTAGTGGGTCATTAATTGAGATGTCAATCTCCGTCCGAAACGCCTCACAATTGCTTATATTATCCGCACATCGCGCTGGGCGGAATCCTTTAGAATTGCTAACGCAGCCTGATATTCGGGACTCTGGTACGCCTCGATTGCCTGCTGCACACTTTCAAATTCGATTATGACCAGCCGCTGATTGAGTCCAAATTCATATGCTTTCACTGGGATCCCTCGCGCCAGAAAACGGCCGCCGTGTGCTTCAATCGCTGGCCCGGCTAACCTCGCATAATTTTTTAGCGTCGCCTCATCTGTCACTGACCGATAACAGGTTATCCAGTATCCTTTAGCCATTACGCTCACCTCAATAGGCAACGGGAAATGCGTTCATGCAGCGCAACCAGAACGGAGATGAGCCACCCAGCATTTTGGGAATTGATGTGCGCATAAATCGAAAGTTTACAACAAAGTGCTCGGTTGGCTGCAGAGATTCGTTAGATCTAATGCTGTGCACGTTGGATTAGTCGTGGCAACAAGGGTGCGACTATCAAAAAGGTGACGAGCGCCAAAACAGTTGTGGCAATGGAAACGCCTTGCGGTAAATAGCCACCGTTCACCATGCCGAGGTAAGCCATCGGTACACCGCCGAGCCAGACGACAACCGCACAAAGAAAGGCAAGCTGAAGCGTCGAGCCGCGCCAGGAGGGTATGGCAAGGCGATAAACGACACACAAAACGAAGGCCAAAACAAAGTCTGAGACAAATTGCAGTACGGCGTGAACAGTCGGCGAGAAAGGCGAACGCATCGGAGGCGGGGCTACCGTGCCAGCCGCTTCCCATATCGACCCGAGAAGGAAAACGTTTCCGGCCCAGCCGGTCAGATTGAGGACGAACCCCACCACGAGTGTAGCAATCAGGAGTTTGCGCATAAACTTTTGTTCGATCCCGACAGAGGTCTAACGCCAGATGTGAGCGACTTTGTTAGCCTTCATACGAAGCAATGGATGTGTACTCTTTCTTACATCCCAAGAATTTGTCAAAAACCTGGCGGTGTCGTTTCAAACCGTACCCATCGTCTCGCGTCTGATACTCTTGCACCCATTGAATCAGTTGACTGAGCATCGCGTCCTGCTCTTCGGCAGACGAGAACTTTGATGGCTCCCACGGTCGGCGCTTGCAATGAGCTACGCATGTCTCATACCCGGATTTAGGAACCGCAGCTCCGTACAGCAGGGAAGCGCTGCTTCGATAAGGTCCCCATAGCACCCCTCAATAATCCATTGCTCGTTTGTGTCAATGAACTGGCGAAGGAGCGTCCGACTTTCATCGAGAGGCTTTCGCTTTGGGCCTTGATCCCAAGCAATTTCATCCAAGGAGAGACGCGGGATGTCGGCGCTGCCGATCAGACAGCGCGCCATTGTGCTCTTACCCGCCCCTGCGTTTCCTAGAAGGATGAGTCTCATTTTGTTGAAGGCTAACGAGGATTATACAGAATTCTTCGGCCTAATCCTATTATAAGACTGCACTCCTGCGCTGGCTGGCGCGATGTTTGAAGATCGAGGTCGTGAACGAGTGCCGACCTATTTCT
>CAVWVV010000020.1:0-167637 GCA_963758425.1 uncultured Verrucomicrobiae bacterium | reverse complement strand
CGAGGCGCATATTCGCTGGCTCCGGCAAAATGTGCTTTGCTTTTAACCCTGCGATTCGCGTTCCCACCGGTCGAACAAGATTCTAATTGCGCTTTTTTAGAAAGCGCGACCTGAGGCAGGTTTCAGGCAGACTTTCGAAACGCTTTAGCCTGCGTGCTGTTCGATTTTGAGGTGTGCGGCACGTCACTACTGTTGTGGGGAGCGAGTCGATTGCGATCAGTGGTGCATCCCGTATAGAACGGTCTTGAGTTGGTCTCGCTTTGCCAAATATACGTATGTGAAGCGTCCAATTTCGTAATCGCATGCTGAATCGAAGCTCGCCGCGCACGCGTTGCAAGGTAGATGACGCCCGTCTTCACCAAATCGCGCTCCAAAAGCGGCGTAGAAGAAATGTTTTGAAGCAGGCGACGACAACGTAATTTGGGAATCATGCCCGCTGCTCTGCTGCGGAAACCCGCCCGTAAATAATTCGCAACGCTGAAACTGTCGCTTTTTGTCTTGAATTGTCTCTAAATAAGCTTGCGCAAAGTTCGAAACGGAATCACGTTTACAGCGTGAGAATAGGAAACAGGTTTGGTCGCTTGTGCGGTTCGTCGGTTCGATGCGCAAGTGTCGTGCTCGCGCTCGTATTCTGCGCATCGGCATTTGCTGCTGATCCGAGCAAGAACGTAGTGCGCCAGGCACAACCACAGCGGGTCATGAAGACCGCAAAAAAAATGTGCTACACGTTCACTACAACCTCCGGTATTCCTATGCCTTGTGACAGGGTGGGGTCGATTCCGACCACCGCCAGCCCGATGACTATTTACGTGCACCCGACGACCCGATAAATAAGTTTTCCCAGAGAGACGCACTCGGGGCAATCGTGAACGTTATCGCCCGCGTTATTGCGCCTGTTCATATCACTTTGTCATTTCGGAGTATAGGACAAAGGACGCACAATCCACTTCACATGAAGTAATGGGAAATCACCGCTGACGATCTCAGCAAAGCAGGTCTGGAATTGGGGCTGCGTCCCTGCGATTGATTCCAACGGGCGAACAATCTGGATTGCTGACGCGCATCGCGTCACCATGAGTCTTGGAATTCCTCGAACAAAATGCCGTTCTCATTGTCTAACGGCTCGCTGACGTGAGATTTACGATTCGCAAGAACGGCTCAATTCTCAGCTTCGGTAGAAACGCCAACCAAGAAAGTTAGCTCCAAATGAGAATTACAAAGAAACTACAAATCGTCGCGCTCGCCGCGCTTTCGCTCACCATCGCAAGCGTCTGCTCCGCACAGAGCGATGCTCCTTACACCGAAGGCCCGGTCTGGAACGTCACGATGGTCAAAGCCAAGCCCGGCATGGGCGACGAATACCTCAAGGGTCTCGCCAAGAGCTTCAAGGGCACGCTTGAGGAAGCCAAGAAGCAGAATCTAATCCTCGATTACAAGATCTTGCTCGGCAACGCCGCCACACCGCAGGACTTCGACATCCTGTTGATGGTGGAATCGAAGAACATGGCTGCGCTCGATAACGGGCGCGAAAAGTTCGATCCGATCGCCAGAAAAATCGTAGGCACAACCGATCAACAGCAAGCGATGGCAGTGAAACGCCTCGATATTCGCGAGATCATGGGCGCTAAGATCATGCGCGAAATCACGCTGAAGTAATACCCGCGTGCTCCTGCGTTTCAATCACGTTGTCCGCTTCATCGTAAACACGAATCACAGCCTGATGTAACCGGCTGTGAAACTTTGCCTGGCCATTGCGATACTGACGCCCAATTTGCAGTCTGCTACTTATGGAAGACTTTATTCGCGGAATACGAAAGCCGTGAACAAATCGTCTCTCTTAGTCACATTGGCAACCGTCTTTGTCTTGCCTGTTGCCTTGGCGCAGGCCAACACGTCGATCACAATTCACCAAGAAATCGATTTCAACACCAGTCCGCAGTTACTCTATGAAGCGCTGTTAGACGCCAACCAGTTCACGGCCTTCTCCGGCAGACCAGCGGAAATCAATCGGGAAGTTGGCGGAGCGTTCTCGCTCTTTGGTGGCCACATTGTCGGGCGGAATGTGGAATTGCTTCCGAATCACCGGATCGTTCAGGCCTGGCGCGTCGTGACCTGGCCTGAAGGTGTCTATTCGATCACGAAGTTCGAGCTTAAACCGAACGGATCCGGGACACGGCTAGTGTTTGACCACATCGGATTTCCAGAGGGTCTGCACGACCATCTTGCCGAAGGTTGGGAGTCAAACTATTGGATGCTGCTCAAGAAGTATTTCCATTAGAAAGCAGCGCTTCCTGTTCGAAGGTAACGAGCGCGCCGCGTGAAGTAATGGGAAATCGTCGCCGACAATCTCAGCAAAGCCGGATGGAGTTGGGGCTGCGTCTCAGCGATTGATTCCAACGGGCGAACGATCTGGATTGCAGACGCACATCGCGGCAACGGAAAGCGTTTTTGTTGTCTCGGGATTACAGCGCGATGTGAAACGGCCTGAAAAACTTTGCGCGGCCCGACTAACAGTTAGCTACACGCCGCAAGCAGCGGCTGCCGAGACGCATTTACGAAACTGCCAAAACCTTGACGGTTTAGAGGCACTCCGAGCTGCAGCGATTTGTCTCACTCGAGATGACCATGTTCCCCATATATCCGTCGCCTTACAATCTGCGCCGGCGAGGTAGCGTGCATTTTTGAAATCGCATAAAGTGGCGTGACGAATGGTCGGTCGCGTGTTGACGCCAGCAGTGTGAACGAGCCGCTGATGCCAGAACACAACCGTACCTGGCGGACCGGTCACTTCGACCGGTTGGGTTAACGCTTCCACCCGTGCGACGGCTCGGTTGAATGTTCGTAGACGGTCTTTGCCACCAAGTGTGCCATGGTGCTTTGCCATGACATGATGACTCCCTGGCCAGACTGTAAAGCCGCCGCCCTGCCGCAATACATTTGAGAGGTAGAGAACTACGCCAACCTGAAACTTGTGCCTATCACAATGGCCTTCTACCGGGAACACCGGCGTTGGAAAAACCGGGTAAAGTCCCCGAACGTGAGGCGCAACCGGGTCGCCGATAAGGTCGGCAACTGCAGGAAGTATGTCGCTATTTCCCGCGATGAGCTCATAAAGCCATCGCTCGTTGCGCACGCATTCTCGAAACTTTACCCGACCTCGACGATTCTCGATCGATTGTGTCTTACAGCAGTCTTGGAACTCCCCGTGCCAGCTCTCCGGAGTGTTCGGATGAAAGGAGCTTGGGCAAAAGTCCCACACCGTCTTGATCGCGTGCGCAATGATCGCTTCAGCGATAGGCACACGAGCCACACAGTAGCCAAACGTAAAAAATGCCTCGATCTGTTCGTCGGCAAGCATAGTGTTTTCGATCTAACGACCCAAGCTCAGCGACGCCGGCGCTCGTGGGTCCGGCCGGCCCTCCAAACCGCCCGGACCCCAGGTGGCCTGAGACGCAATCTGAGTTCTGCGAGTTCAGCACGAATCTCTTTTTCGTTTTCTGCCTCCATACAGGGCAGTTTGTCGAAAAACACTGCAAGTTGGCAAGCACGCTGTCGCGAGAGACACTGCCGCTGCCTGACTCCTAAAACACGCGGAAATCGCCCGCTTGCTCGTGCGTTTCGATCACGTTGAGCGCTTCATCGTAAACGCGAATCATGGCAGTGTGAGGCCGCATCCTGCACATCATTCAGGCGTTGGATAATATTTTTTGCGTAACCTCACGCCGGATTTCCTGCAGTACACAGGTGAAGGGCCACAAATGACTTCTCAATGACGAGAAGTCACGCGAGGCCGAAACAAAAAAAGGGAAACCGCCATGCCGGAGATGATCCACCGTTTACTCCACGCGATGTCACGGCAACGCAAATACCAGTTGCGCCACAAGCGTGCCGGATTGTGTTGTGAATGTAGTCGTCCGGCAGCTAGTGGCACCGTGTTCTGCGAGCTGCACCGACAAAAGCGAAACCTAGAGGGCAGAGAAAAACAGCGCAAAAGATTTAAGCGAAAGATTCGCTACCGTAAAGCTGAAAGCTACAAATTCACGGGGAGCAACGCTTATAAGCGTCACTGGCTAGGGCGCAAGAGCGTATCAGGCTAAATGAGATCGCCAACGGCACGCACGAAACGGTTCTAGAAGCGCAGCTTACTGCGCGTCTGGACGAGCAGGCGTCTCAAATCCAGACAGTGACCGCCCAGTTTGAAGCGAGCAAACCTGCGCCGCAAGTGGTCAACAATCCCTAAAGCCCCGCCCGCTCCAACAAAACAAGGCAGCACTTCACACTCAGCCGTCACGTTTCGCCGCGTGGCGGCTTTTTGTTTCATGGGCGATCAAGCTCAGCACTCTTTGGACTGTCGCCCGGCAATCAAAAACGATTCTAGCGCGATCCTGACCGGGGGGGCGGGCGGTGGATAAAGTGGATAAAGCGCGGTGATTGACGGGCTGAGCGCATTAAGTTTGCTGAGGCGATCCGTCTTTATCCACTATTTTATCCACCTGAAAAATTTTCGGCATTATTTGAGCGTACGTGAGATGATGCGATTTTCTTGATTTACCTGGCGTTGAGCACGTCAGATCAAGTCGGGATAATTAGGGAAAATCATCCGGGAGTCGGTGTAAACGAGACGCTCTACCACTGAGCTAACCGCCCGCAGTTACTCCAGTTTAGCGGAAAAACTGGCGGAGCAAAGTGAGAGGCACCGTCCATTGCACTGCGTTTATGGAACTTGAAGGCGACGCATCGCGCCGCGGGCAAGGTAAAACCGGTCTATGCCAAAAACACCAAGTGGCTCTTGTTCAATCCAAACCAGCTTCAGAAATTTCCTCAGTAAAACATGGGAGGCATTATGATGAAGAAAATAATTGTTGGTTTCATTGGGTTGATTCTTTTTGTCGCAAGCGCACGGGCTGCGAGCTCGGTGCTGGAAGGGATCGTCAAGGATGCTAAAGGTCATCCGATAGAAGGCGCGGATATTCGGATCGAAACGAAAAATGGTGGGAAATTTCTCACAACCGTTAAGACGGACGTAAACGGCCGTTACATTTTAGATGGTCTCCCGGCAGGCAATTACCGAATCACATTGGTTGTGCACGGCGCTGTCAAAACTTCGATCAATAATACAACGATCGAATCGGGTGAGCCGACAAAGCTGAATTTTGATCTGAGGAAAGCGTCAGCGTCGCAGGCATCTGTAACCGCCAGGAAAGGGCGCCATTGGGTTTGGATACCCGCGTTTACTGGAAGTCGTCTGCCTGGGCGCTGGGTCGAACTTAATGACAGTGGAAGCTGGGCGGCGGAGGCTAGCACCTCCAACGTCGTACAGGTCAGCGGTGAAGAACTGCAACGAACAAGCCGCAACAGCTATTCCCATCACTTGCCAGGTCATTAAACGGAACTTGGGATGGTACCGCACTCCAGGAAAATCCGTAAGAATGGTCTCTACGATCTCCTTGCTGACAGTATGCGTCTTGCTCGTGCATTTCCAAGCGTGTCGCCCGCAACTTCTTGCTTGCATCGATTTTGCTTGACCGACAGGCCAGATTTTCTAAAACTCGGCATCGCTACGCGGATCTGAATCAGGCGGAGGATCTTTTCCCCGCTGGGTTCTTCGCCTTATCCGGACCCTCGCAATGTCGGAGTCGAATCCAATGGGGATGAGAGGAAGAACCATGAACTTACTGATTGGGCTAAAACGGATAACGCTAGTATTTTTCGTCGCGCTGGTACTGACCTGCCTCGGGCTCGGATTACCCACGACAGCTTTCGGCGGCACTAACGTGATCTATAGCTTTGCCGGGGATGAAGATGGCGAATATGCCGATACGGACCTGGTGATTGATAAAGCTGGCAATTTGTATGGCACGACAGTGCTTGGAGGTGATTTCGGCGGGGGCACCGTATTCCAGCTGTCTCCTTCAGGTAATGGCTGGGTTCATACCGTTCTCTATAGCTTTACCGGTGGCGCAGATGGAGGCGAACCTTACAAAGGCGTTACCCTGGATGCTGAGGGTAATCTGTATGGCACGGCGGTTACAGGTGGCTCTGGTAGTTGCGAGGGTGGGTGCGGCGTAGCTTACAAGCTGACACACGGGACGCAGACTGTGATTCATGCCTTCACCGGAGGGAATGATGGCTCCGGTCCCGGTGCACGGCTGACTATTGATGGCCAGGGCAATCTCTATGGCATGGCTCCTACTGGCGGAGCAAATGGGTTAGGCACAATCTATCAGATCCATCCAGATGGAAATAACTGGACGCTCAACGTCATTCATACTTTCACTGGCGGTGCAGACGGCGCGACGGGTTCAGCCGGGCAAATGCTTCTGCGCGGTGGCCTTCTTTACGGCGCAGCCACGGCTGGTGGGATTTATGGTAAGGGCACGGTTTTCAAGCTCAAGCCGACTCAGAGTGGGGAATGGATCTTCAGAACCATTTATTCTTTCAGAGGTCAACCGGACGCAGGCTTTCCTTATGGTGGCCTGCTTTTTGACGTTTCGGGCCACCTTTTTGGGACAACCTACTATGATGGCGCCTATAATCTTGGTGCTGTTTACGAGCTTTTTCCACGGCCGGCTGGCGAGTGGAACGAGCGGGTGCTCTATAACTTCCAAGGTGGAAGTGATGGACAAAATTCCATTAGTAACCTGGTGTTCGATACGGCTGGTAACCTCTACGGCACGACGAGTGAAGGCGGTTTGGGTTCTGGTGTTATCTTCGAACTAACACCCCTGGCAAACGCGCGGTGGAGTGAGAGTGTGCCTCATCGGTTTCAGGGGCCTCCAGACGCAGCCTTCGCTTACAATGGGATGGTAGCTGATGGCTCCGGGAACTTTTACGGTGCAACTGTCCACGGTGGTGTTGATGGGGAAGGGGCGATCTATAAGTTCACGCCAAATCAAAAATCCCACGACGACGAGGTAATGTTGCTGGAACTCCAGGCGACATAAGCAGTAGAGCGCGCTTTCCGCGCGCCACTTTACGCGCTCGGCGAAAAGTCTAACCGCTTGTTCAGTTTTTTTGAGGCGCGCTTACAATGTCTCTCGCGCCGTTTCAAGGGAATTGAATGTTCCGCCGTGGAATTGCGCGACGGCTAGCACCGGCAATCGTCGAGCAACGCGATAACTACGTGCGATCGGCGATGCACGAGTTTCTTGCCTGGAATCGATGCTTTGTAGCGCGCTGTTCGGCAAGTCGTCGCTCGTCCCGGCGTTGTTCGCGGATGCTGCGATCGACAAGATGCATAAAGCTGTTCTCAATCTGATCTCGACCGAATAACGGAAATTTGCCATTCATTATTTGCTCTCCAATCATTCAAATAAGAGGTGCGACGACAGGGGTTCTCATCGCCTCTCCTATTTGAGACCCAATTGGATCGAATTTATTTCGGCATCCGGATGTCTCTGGCTATCGGAGAGCGGCGGTTAAGCGAACAGAGCTATCCTCTAGCTCACGAGAATTCGAACGAAGTCTGGATGTCGCAGAGCGATCATCTATTAAAAAAAGGCCGCAGGGCTTAGAACCCTGCGGCTTTTATTAGTGTTGTCTGAGGCTCCGTGCAGACTCAGTCTAAGAGAACCACGTGATCAATCGTACGCAGATCGCCCATGTTCGCGTAATAGACACGCACACGAGCGCCGGGTTTGATCGCCGTTTGGACAACTTGGCCGGCTTTGTTCAACACGTGACCTCGTCCGTTCAGGACATAACGGCCCGGAGTATTGGACCCGTCCTCGCGAACGACAAGCGTGTTGATGGGCTGATAACTGGCAGCCGCACCTTCCTCAATCGTCATTTTGATGACCGCCCCCGTTACTGTTACTGGTTCTGTGGTTGTTTGTTCCTTATTCGTCGAGCTCGGCTGCGCGAATGCCAATGGAGCAAGTAGCAAGCAGGCGAGCGTAACAATTGTTCTTTTCATATTGCCTCCTCTTTGATGTTGATTGTTAATGCATGTTCTAACTACCTGAATTTCCGCAGCTGATCTGAACCGAACAAGAGCCAGTTCGTGTTTTTGCCACAGTCCACTTTTACCTCGCTCGCAGTGAGGCCAGGACCGATCTCGTGACTGCGCAGCGCAGTTTTGTAGCCAAGGAGGTGTGTCGCTATGCCAATACGAAATAACGAGAGCACGGACTACCACGCCGTCGTCAATAATTCATGGCCACTGGTCTGCAGCGCCGCGCACATTAGGCATTGCTCAATCCCGCAGGATGGCGCATCAATTGGGCTCGCCATTCTAGAATTGAACGAAAGAGACCAGAATGAAAGAGCATTACTTCGACGATATGAAAGTGGGCGACCGGTTTAAATCTGAGCCGCTAAACGTCACCGAGAAGCAGGTCATCGAGTTCGCCCACAAATTCGATCCCCAGATGTTTCATCTGAACCGGAAAGCTGCTGAGCGAACACTTTTCAAAGGATTGATCGCGAGTGGCTGGCACACGGCCGCCATCACGATGCGACTGTTTGTGCAAACGTTAAACTTCGCCGAGGGCGCCATCGGGCTTGGTGTTGACGAATTGCGGTGGCCTAACGCGGTGCGACCTGGTGATGTGCTGACTGTTGAAACGGAGATTCTCGATCTAAGGCCATCGCGTTCCAAGCCGGGTTACGGCATCATTCGGTTGCGCAACGTGACCACGAACCAGGGCGGTGAAATCGTCCAGACGATGCTGGCAAGCGCGATGGTGCCGCGGCGGGTTGAAGCCAAGGGCTGAGGGCAAAGGGCGAAGAGCTCCTCAGCGCTTTTCACTTCGGCTTTGCTCTTTACAAATCGCACGCCAACCCATGTAAAAGCCGGTTATGAGAGAACACACAAATGACAACAGCAAAGAGCAAAGTTCGAAAGGCGAAGGAATTCATCGCGGGAGGCGAAGGCCGCACTGGCGCTTTGAGGACCTCGAGATCTGGAACAAGGCGGTGAATCTGGCGGTAAAATTCCATCGAATTGCTGACCGCCTCGACAAGCGTCGCCTTCACCGCTATGCAGAACAGTTGCGTGCAGCTGGCCTTTCGATTTCCAACAACATTGCCGAAGGATCGGGCAGCACACACAAACAGGAATTCATCCAATTTCTAAACATCACGCGACGCTCTTTATTTGAAGACGCGTCCATGCTTCTAGTATTCGAAAGACTCGGCTTGCTCGAAAATACAGAAGTGGATGAACTGCTATGGGACTGCGACGAAGAGAGTCGCAAGATCACGAACTTCTCTCGCACGCTCTAACGTCACATCCTCTTTGCGCTTCGCACTCGGCGCCTTGCCATTCTACCGATTTACCATTCCCATCGCCCAATCGGGATAACGCGCACCAGCAACGGCTTCTTGAGGTGCGACTTCATCGATACGCGCCAGATCATTGTTGGTAAGAGCAACATCAAACGCGCCGACGTTTTCCTGCAAATATTTGCGACGTTTGGTTCCGGGAATGGGTACAATGTCGTCTCCCTGCGCGAGCACCCAGGCAAGGGCTAATTGCGCTGGGGTGCATTTTTTCTCGCGAGCGATTTCTTCGACTCGCTTCACAAGTGCAAGATTGCGCTGGAAATTTTCTCCCTGAAATCGGGGCGAGGTTCGCCGGTAGTCGTCTTCCGGCAGATCTTCGAAGCGCTTGATTTGCCCGGTCAAAAATCCGCGGCCCAGCGGACTGTATGGCACCAAACCGATGCCGAGCTCGCGGCATACGCCAAGAACCTCCTTTTCGGGATCGCGTGTCCAGAGTGAGTATTCCGATTGTAATGCCGTGATCGGATGAACGGCATGCGCGCGGCGGATCGTCTCCGCGCCTGCTTCGGACAACCCGAGAAATCGTACCTTGCCTTTGCGTACGAGCTCTGCCATGGCGCCAACGGTCTCTTCGATCGGCGTGTCTGGATCGACACGATGCTGATAATAAAGATCGATTACATCAACGCCCAATCTGCGCAAACTTTCTTCGCAGGCTTTGTGGACGTAATCCGGCTTTCCGCTAATCCCGCGATAGTCCGGCCGGGCGGGGTCACGCAAGAACCCAAATTTTGTCGCAATGACGACGTGTTCACGATGTCCGCGTAGCGCGCGGCCCAGTAGTTCTTCGTTTGTGTACGGCCCGTACATATCGGCCGTGTCGAAGAACGTGATCCCGAGATCCAGCGCACGATGAATCGTCGCGATGGACTCCTCATCATCGCGTCCGCCATAAAAATCCGACATTCCCATGCAACCAAGACCGATCGCCGAGATAATCGGGCCACCGCGTCCAAGTTTTCGCTGTTTCATAATGAAGACATTAGACGTTCATCTAAAAAAACTGACGCCTTCTTTGTCATGTCGAGCGGAGTCGAGACATCTCTAATTTCTCTTCAAGGATTTGATTCGCTCACTTCTCCGCTCGCTCAACCTCCACTCTTCCCGTCTATGTCACGGCTTCCCCAGCCGCTCCATTCTCGAGTTCGCTGCGCTTCGCTCGAAATGACAAAAGCCATCATACTTGTTGAGATTCGATTGTCAGTTTTATCGCGGCCGCGAAATCATCAGGCAATGGCGCTTCAAAGCTTTTCCATTCCTCAGTGCGAGGATGACGAAATCCAAGCTTCCATGCATGCAACATTTGTCGCGGAAAATCCTTTGCGAGCCTCGGCGCATAGACTTTATCGCCGAGCACTGGGTGACCGAGATGATGAAGATGCACGCGAATCTGATGAGTCCGTCCGGTGTGTAGCCGGCACTCGATCAAACTTGCCCGATTGCTCGATCGAACGACGCGATACTCGGTTTTGGCCGCGCGTCCGCGGAGGGTAGTCGCGCTCATTCGTTTTCGATCGACCGGATGTCGTCCGATTTTTCCTTCGATTACACCGGCCGTTTTGGGCAATTTTCCGGCCACCAGCGCGAGATAAATCTTTTCCACGGTACGCGCGGCGAACTGCTTGGATAGATCCCGATGGGTGGCGTCATTCTTGGCGACGACGAGGCAACCGCTCGTCTCTTTGTCGAGACGATGAACGATGCCGGGACGCTCTTTCCCGCCGATTCCCGACAACGTCGCACAGTGGTTGAGGAGCGCGTTGACCAGAGTGTGTTCGCGATGACCAGCACCCGGATGAACGACAAGCCCCGGCGGTTTATTGATGACGATGAGATCGTCGTCTTCGAAGAGTATCTCAAGCGGGATCACCTCTGGCAGCGTCTCGATCTTTTCCAGCGGCGGCTCGCTGAGCTCAATCTTATCGCCACCTCGAACAATTTGGCGTGGCCGGCTGGTCGAGTTGTTGAGTCGAACAAACCCGTCGCGGATCAACTGCTGAAGTCGTGACCGGGAGAATTCTGGAAGTCGCTTCGCCAGAAATTGGTCGAGCCGAAGCCTTGCCTCGTTCGCCGATACGACGAGCTCGATCGAAGTCGAATTTTCGACTGAAAGTTGCCTCATAGATAGAAGAACGCGTGCTGCGAGCTCTTAGGCTCGCATTGCGAAACATTAGACCGCGTGATCACCGCGTCGAACGCTCGGCCGTGCTTTGTCACAGGAGTCGAGAGAAACAGTTGTAGCGCCGCTGGCGTCAAGCACCGGAAGGGATCTATCAGGTGTTTGGCACAACAGCCTCTACAACCAAATGCGACACGAGCTTGCGTGTCATTCGTTGCTCCCAGGGCACTGAATGTTACAATTGCTGCCCAATGGCGAGTGAGCCCACCGCCCAAACATGCCCCGGCTGTGGGACGACTGTCGATACGACAGAGGCAGAGCCATTGGCGCGGATCGCCTGTCCAAAGTGTGGCAAAAAAATACGCGTGGAAAGAATCTTCGATCATTTCGTCGTGGTCGAGACGCTTGGTGTCGGGGGGATGGGCACCGTTTATAAGGCACGCGATATGCAACTGGATCGGTTCGTGGCGCTGAAGCTGTTGCACAGAGATCTCGGTGGCGAAGAGGAGCATAAAACTCGATTGCAAGAAGAGGCGCGCATTGCCGCCGCTGTGAATCATCCCTATGTGATACAGGTATTCGATTCGGGAACAGATCACGGCCAGTTCTATGTGGTAATGGAGTTGGTCGATCATGGAAGCCTCGACGATCTCATGGCGTTGCAACCCCGGTTGCCAGAAAAGCGAGTGCTCGAGATTGGCATTCAGGTTGCAAGAGGACTGCGTGCTGCGCACCGGCGAGGTCTAATTCACCGTGATGTGAAGCCGGCTAATATTTTGTTTGTCGATGAACACGCGGCAAAAATCGGCGACTTCGGTCTTGCCAGCACCGCAACCCAACGTTGGGCAATCGGAGGTGTCGTTTGGGGAACTCCGGAATATGTCGCGCCGGAAAGACTGAACAACGATCCCGAGGATTTCCGCAGCGACATTTACAGTTTGGGCGCAACATTGTTTCACGCAATTGCGGGCAAACCGCCAATCGAAGTCAGCACAAATTCCTCGACAGCATTGGTCAAATTAAAACAACAGCCGCTCGATTTGCAGGCGACGGTGCCGGATGTCTCTGTGGCGACTGGGGAGGTTTTGCAGCGAATGATCGCAGCTGATCCGGCGCAGCGTTTTTCTTCCTATGACGATCTGGTGGCAGAGCTTGAGCGAGCGTGGCGTGCGCTGGCATTGGACGATGCAATCAGTGGCGGTGAGACGCGGCGGCGACGCTGGCCTTCGGCCTTGTCTCGCTTTACTCGGGGCAGCTTTGAAGCACTAAGTGGGGTTTTACGCTGGCAGCGCCGCCTGCCACTTCTCATTCGCGTGGCTTTACCGGCTGTATTGGCGGTTGGGATTTTGTTCGTTATCGCGCGCAGCAGAGGCTGGTTGGATCGCAGTCCGTGGAATAGAGCGCTTGCCAATTATAGAGAGCAAGTCGCGCTGTATCACTTTGCTCAAGCGGCTGAGGGGGTCAGGAATGTGAAACTGATCGGCGCATACTATAGGCCTGCTGAAGAAGTCGCAGAGAAGAGAGCACGACTCATGTTCGATTGGAAGAACACTCTGATTGACGATCTTAATCGTACGCATTTCTCAGGTACACTCACAGATAGCTCCGGCGCGAAATACGCAGGCGTGGTGAGTGCCACGGATGAAGGCCTCACGATGAAACTTCCGTATGGCATCGCATGGATCACGTGGGAGAAGCTCTCGCCACAGACGTTATTGATGGTTTCCAGGTCGTTCATCAACCCGGTAGCGCGTGACGCCGCGGATCGCCAATGGCGTTGCGCTGTCTTTGCCAGTGAAACCGGACAAACTGAAGCGGCGACGGAGTTAGCTGAAACCGCTGCAAGAACCAAGCCTGAATACAAAGAACAGATTCCGCAGCTCTTTTCCGATATTGCCCACGGGTCTCAGGCAACGCGTTGAGGACAACGCGTTCCACCGTCGCGCTTTGCACAAGGTGGACTCGACTTCTTCCAAGACGATGGTGTTCGATCGCTGAAGGCGCAAGATACAGGATGAACGTATCCCGGCCCTGGAGGGTCAGAGTTTAGACCAATCATTGCCATAATTGATTTTTGACGCGACGTTTTCTGGATCGCGATATGGAGCAGAACCCACCACCGCAGTTTCCTTCGCCCGAAGAATTGAAGGCCAAGATCACGGACTTCATGAAACAGAACTTTGGCGACCGCGTCTCAGTGGCGACTTTTGCCGAGCCGGAACCCGCGGCAGCAGAAGAGGAAGAAAAACCGCAGAAGATCGATCACAAGGAATTCGAATTCAACCTTCTTCCGCGGGACATTAAAGCACAGCTCGACCGCTTCGTGATCAAGCAGGATGAAGCGAAGAAGGTGCTGGCGATCGCAGTTTGCGATCATTACAACCACGCCAATTATCTTCGTCGTCTTGAGAAAGAAGATGCCACGCGTGCGCAGGAGATCGAATACATCAAGCAAAACGTGATTTTGGTGGGGCCGACCGGCGTCGGCAAAACTTATCTCATCAAACACATCGCCGACCTGATCAAAGTGCCGTTTGTGAAAGCGGACGCTACGAAGTTTAGCGAGACGGGTTACGTCGGCGGTGATGTGGAAGATTTGGTGCGCGAGCTTGTGCACAAGGCCGACGGGGACGTGAACCTGGCGCAATTCGGGATCATTTATATCGATGAGATCGACAAGATCGCTGCGGCCGGAAATCTAATAGGCCGGGACGTCAGCGGGCGGGGCGTACAGACTACGCTGCTGAAGTTAATGGAGGAAACAGAAGTTCCAGTGCGCAGCATGAACGATTTGCAGGCGCAATTGCAGGCGGCATTCGAATTTCAACGACGCGGGAAAGCGAAACGGGAAACGATTAATACGCGGCACATTCTCTTCGTGGTGAGCGGCGCATTTGGGAAGTTAAAAGAACAGGTGGCGCGCCGTGTTCGGCACGGTCAGATCGGATTCAGCGCTGAACCGATTCAGGTGATGGACAACGAATTGTTCGGGCACGTGACGACTCACGATTTCATCGAATATGGATTCGAGCCGGAATTCATCGGCCGACTGCCAGTGAGAGTGGTGTGTGAAGACCTGGATGCCGATGACCTTTTCAATATTATGAAGTATTCCGAGGGGAGTTTGCTCCGGCAATACGAGCGCGCCTTCCGCGCCTACGGCATTGAAATCAGTTTCGAGGACGAAGCGCTGCGTCTGCTGGCTGAAGCGGGCGCCAACGAAAAGACCGGTGCACGTGGATTGCTGACGGTATTCGAAAAATTGTTCCGCGATTACAAATACTACCTGGCAGGATCGGAACTGAGCCAGTTACGTGTGACCGCTGCGCTCGTGCGCGAGCCACGGCGTGTGCTCGACCGGTTGATGGCGGAGGGACACAAGCTGGAGTCGCAAATGCTCGAAACTGGCGCACGTCAGTTTGCGGAGAAATTCAGCAATCAGCATGGGTTGGAAATTGTTTTGGATGAAAGTGCAGTGCGGCGCCTTGTCGAGCGCGCGCAAACTGAGCGGATGACCATAAGCGATCTTTGTGCCCACCTGTTTAAGGATTATCAGTTCGGATTAAACTTGATCAAAAAGAACACCGGTCAGACAAGGTTTGTGATCAATGCCGAAGCCGTCGATGCGCCGGACAAATTCTTAAGTGAACTAGTGGTGCAATCCTATTACCCGGCTGCAGCTGCACAAAAGGCCTGATCGTTCATGAAGGGATCTCGTGTTAGCGAACTGTTAGTTTGGAATTCGGGCGGCCGGTGCGCTTGCGCTTGCAAGGGTCGCCTCTCCCTTAGCCAGGGAGAGGAGGAGGGTGAGGGTTGGTCCCAGGGAGTAGTGCGCATGCGAAGGTCGAACCCCTCACCTTGCTCCTCTCCCCTTGCCGAAGGGGAGAGGCGAAACAAAGATCACGGAACTGACAATCGGCGAGTACCAGCATGAAGCGCTCGTTGATTACAACGGTCGTAATTGGAGTTGTCGTCACTATCGTTGTGGGCGCCTTGCACGCAACCAAGGTGATAGCGGGCTTTGAGACTGCTATTGCGCAGATCATTTCTAATTATGCCCGAGCGACGAAAGTCGTGGGCGAAAAATGGCAGTACATTTTTGTCTTGGTGACAGCTGTCGGTGTCGCGTGGCTCAGCCTGAGGAACCTGCCGCGGCTGCGAAGCTACCCGTTGTTCGGTTTTTTACTGGTCGAGTTGCTTGTCCTTTCGTGGGTTTGCTCCCTTTACCGGATTTTTTTCCAGCCTGTTCCCTGCATTTTTGCGGTTGCACTAGCAGTGGTCGTCGCGGAGGGCTGGACCGTTTTTTTGCAGAGAGAGCGCTCGTATTTAGTGTGGACACTCTTTGCGAATCGCCTCTCGAAAAAAGAATTTCATCGTGTCAAAAACGGGGCATTCGATGGCCAGGCGCAAGTGTACGAAGCGAGCGTCGTGGTCTGCGACATTGCCAATCGACATGGATTGACGAGTTCATCTGACCCCGCCCGGTTCGCCGAAACAATGGCGAAATTTATTCGTGAGACCGCCAATGGCCTGATCGAAAGAGGAGCTTATCTACAAGCTGCCGACGGGGAAGGGGTGGTTTCCATTTTTGGATTTCCGAATGCCGGTGGTCAACATACCGAGGAGGCAGTGCGTGCTGTGCTCGACTTAACAAAGAAATTTCGTGAGTGGCGGCAGGATAACAAAGAAATTTTTGGCGACTGGGAAATGCACGCCGGCATCAGCTCGGGTGCAATAATTGCTGGCGCGCTGAAGGACAGCGTACATCCCGCGCTCCTGGCGAGCGGCGAACCGATTGAATTCGCGCGCAGGTTTTGTGCTTTGAATCACCGGTATGGATCGAAGATTCTGATGGATACGCCCACTTTCGATAGCGTGAGCGAACCGATCGTCGCCCGTCCAATTGATTTTGTGAGCGGCACAAATTCGCACGATCGACTTGAAATCTACGAACCACTCTGCCTTGCCACGGAAGCCAAAGCGGAGTATCTCGCGCGTAGAGACTCTTTCTGGAGCGGCGTGGTTCTCTATCGAGAAAAGCGTTGGGCGGAAGCTTATTCTGAATTTCAAAAGGCACGGGGTCCCGAGGGGGAATACGATCCTGCGTTGCAATTCTACCTGCGGCGGTTGGAGCCGCTTGTTCTGCAACTAACGGAATCGCCGTTGGAAGAAAGCTGAGCGCGCTTTGAGAAGGACGGAATATCCGGTGGCAATCCGGAATTTGATTGCGCAACTGCGACAAATGCCGGGAGTAGGTCCTCGCTCGGCGGAACGGATTGCGCTCTGGATGGTGCGAGCACGGAACGATCAGCCGGAGCAAATCTCACGCGCTATCGCGGACACCCGCCAGACGATTCGTTCCTGCAAGCTGTGCGGATTTTTTTCTGCCGGAGAAATATGCGAGATATGCGCGGATTCGTCACGCTCGACAGAGCTGCTCTGCGTCGTAGAGCAACCCACCGACATTCTTCCTCTCGAAAAAACCAATGTCTTTCGAGGGCGATACCATTCTCTTGGAGGGAAGATTTCTCCGCTCGATCATATTGGTCCCGACGATTTGCGCATTAAGGAATTACTGGAACGCGTCGATCAGGAAAAGATCACCGAAATCATTTTCGCGCTGCCTGCCGATGTCGAAGGCGAATCCACCACAAATTTCATTGTCGATTTCTTGAAGGACAAATCCATCAATCTTACGCGTATTGCCCGCGGTATTCCGGCGGGCGGCGGCCTCGAATCCGCGGATGAATTGACGCTTTCTGCGGCGCTTTCAGGGCGAACGAAATTGTGATCGTTGAAGCGACAAAGGATTAAAGCATTAAGCAGCGTTGTCATTCTGAGCCCTTCGGCTTCGCTCAGGACAGGCTTCGCGAAGAATCTCTAGTTTCTTCGGCAGTGCATGAAAATGATAAATCAGAGATGTTTCGCTTCGCTCAACATGACAGGATGGTGTCGTAACGCTTCAACGCTTTAACTTTCCAACGCTTCAACGGTAGATTAATTTTCGTTTACATGTCCTGCGCAAAGATTGATCCAGCCCTCCACCAGGGGCAGAAGCCGCCCTGGATCAAAGTGCGCTTGCCATCCAATCCAGTTTTCTTTTCAACCAAGGCGCTCATTTCTGATCTGCGCTTGCACACGGTTTGCGAGAGCGCGCAATGTCCAAACCGATGGGAATGCTGGAGTCAGGGCACGGCGACTTTCATGATCGCAGGCGATCGATGCACGCGTGCGTGCGGATTTTGTGCCGTGACAACCGCCAAGCCTTTCGCGCTGGAAGCAGACGAACCGCAGCGCGTAGCCGAGGCGGTGCGCCGCATGAAATTAAAACATGTCGTCATCACGGCAGTTGCGCGTGACGATCTCAAGGCCGGCGGCGCCGATCACTTTGCACGCACCATTGCTGCGGTTCGAGAGATGGATTCTTCAGTGATTGTCGAAGTGCTTGTTCCGGATTTTCATGCGCAAGATTGGTGCATCCAGATCGTTCTTGATGCTGGCCCAGACATCTACAATCACAACATGGAAACGGTGGAACGCCTTACACCGCTGGTGCGCTCGCGCGCAAAGTATCGCACTTCGCTGCAAGTTTTACGGCGCGCAAAGCATTTGGCGCCAAGTGTGGTGACCAAGAGTGGTGTCATGCTCGGCCTTGGCGAGAAGGAGACGGAACTTTTTCAGACCATGGACGATTTACGCGAGGTCGGCTGCGAAGTTCTGACCATGGGCCAGTATTTGCGCCCGACTCCGAAACATTTACCCGTGGTCGAGTACATCACGCCCGAGCAATTCAATTATTACGGCGATATTGCGCGCAGAAAAGGGTTTCTCCATGTCGCCTCTGGCCCACTGGTCCGCAGCTCTTATCACGCGGCCGACTTTCATCCGGTGCCGCCGCGATGACAAAGACCGAGCGCGATCCGCTCGCTCAGATTCGTTCGCAAACCGCCGCGGTCATTCCTGCGTATCAGGACGAAAAACATATCGGGGGCATTGTGCGTCGAGTCCGGCAACAGCTCGACCATGTCCTTGTTGTTGATGACGGCTCGACCGATCAGACCGCACAACGTGCGCGCGAAGCCGGTGCTGAAGTCATCGTTCACGGCGAAAACCGCGGCAAAGGCGAAGCGATTAAGACAGGATTAGGCCGCTGGCTCGCCGCAGCGACTCCCTCCAGCGGCGGATTCGATCGAGAAGGCGCATGGGCAATCCTTCTCGATTCCGACGGCCAACATCTTCCGGAAGAAATTGACCGGTTTCTTGCGGCAGCAGCCTCCGCGACGCATCCCACCTTTTTCCTGGGCAATCGCATGAACAACGTAGCCGGCATGCCATTCGTCCGGCGCGTCGTGAATCGGTACATGAGCAGGCAGATCAGCCGTGTTTGTAAGCAAGAAATCCCCGACACGCAGTGCGGTTTTCGCATGTTGGATCACCAGTTGATTCCACAATTGCTTGGCGGCGGAGACCGATTCGATTACGACACCGAAGTGCTCATCATTGCCAGCCGTAAAGGCTACCGGGTTGAATCGGTTCCAATCACGACTGTTTACACCGATCAGGTGAGCAAGATTCGTCCACTGCGCGATGCGGTTCGCTTTTTGAAATTGATGTGGCGATATCGAAAAGCAGCTTAATTACGGTTTTCTTGCAGGCATGGGTTTTGAGCTTTTCAGGATTTCCGACTCGGGCGTGAGCGTTGGCGGTTTGCCGCTGAAGATGACGCGGTTTGGTTTTTGGGCCAGCTCTTCGACAAGGGCCTTGGCGTACGTAGTAACCACTTTCAGGTTCAAAAGGGTCACGTGGAGTTGTTTCAATTGCTCCTGAAGCTGGTTGTCAGTCGTTTTGATAAAACTGTCGGCGCTACCGAGGAACGTGTCTGCGCCTTTGCCGACGCCCTCAAGGTTTGTGATCAAGTTCTGCAAGTTATCCACGTCCAATTTTAGCGAATCGGCTAATGGGCCAAGCTTCGGCGTAAATTGATTGAGATCAGTTTTCAAACCGGTGGCTGTCACGTTCAAATTATCGAGCAGCTTGTTTGCATTATCGAATAATGGGCCCGCGGCCGCGGTGATTTGTTCGAGACCGTACGCGGGATGACCCTCAATCGCCGCGTTGTTTGCCAGCGTCTGACCACCGGGCGTGCCGGCAGAAAGGGCTACGAATTTCGGTGAGAGCATCGTATCGGAACTTAGCGTTGCGGTAACATCCGCGGGCAGCGCAGGAATTCCTTCATCGAGACTAACGGTCACACACACGGCGTCTTTTTTGTTGGGCGACGCCTCACGCTCTTTCGCGGTGAGATGACGCATTGCGGTGACGCGGCCAGCCGGGGCGCCGGCATAATGCACCTCCGAATTCACTTTTATGCCGGTCACATCTTCATAATTGATGCGCAGAGTTCGTGTTGGTTTTTTGAAGCGATAACCAGAAAGAGCGAAAGTCAGGGCTCCCAGCAAGACGACACTGCACGCGATCACAGACAGCGCGACCAGATAATCCGACAGATTGCGTTTCATCAAGCTCACAGATTTCTCCCCAAGATCGGTGTGCAATGTCGAATGCCGAATGCCGAATGTCGAAAGAATGACGAAGCCCGAATGACGAAAGATTGTTCCGCGGCCAGCACCATAGTTTTGGACTTCGTCATTTGATCATTCCTTCGTCATTCGACATTAGAGCTTCGTCATTCCTCTTATGCCGTTTTCCGGTGAAATCTGTGACGCGCTCCAACGAAGGGGCGCGGCTTAACGTGCTGGTGGTCCTCGTGTTCTTCCTGTGAAAGGTTCAACGGGGTCGGGCCGTCTGGTTCGCCATTGATAAATTGTTGCACTTCCGGATTTGAACTGGCACGGATTTCATCCGGCGTACCCTGCGCCACAATGCCGCCGTGACCGAGCATAATCATGCGCGATGCGATGCGAAACGCGCTGGTCATATCGTGGGACACCACTACTGCAGTCATGTGGTTTCCATGCGCCAGTTTGAGTGTGAGTTGATCTACCACCGCGGTCATGATTGGATCGAGGCCTGAAGTCGGCTCGTCGCTGAATAATAACTCGGGGTCAAGCGCAAGCGCGCGGGCGAGGCCCACGCGCTTTTTCATCCCGCCGCTGATCTCGTCAGGTTTAAGGTCTTCAAAGCCTGTCAGTCCGACCATTTGAAGTTTTTGTTTCACGATTTCTTCGATTTCATCTGGGGATTTGTCAGTATGCTGCAAGAGTGGCAGCGCCACGTTCTCGCCGACCGTGAGCGACGCGAGTAACGCGCCGGATTGGAACAGCATCCCGAATCGCAGCCGCACCCGTTCAAGCTCGCGCTCCTTCATGGTTGTGATTTCTTCGCCAAAAAGTTTCACACAACCCGAGGTCGGTTTCATGGAGCCGATCATGTGCCGGAGCAATGTACTCTTGCCGCAACCACTCCCTCCCATGATAACGAGCGTATCGCCGCGCTGAACATTAAAAGAAATGTCATCGAGTACAGCTCGGTCTCCGAATTTTCGGACAAGGTTGTTAACTTCGATGATGGTAGAGTCAGTGGGCATGATCAAAATGACGAATGGCGAATGACGAATGACGAAGCTCGAATGACGAACCTCATCCTTTGGTTATTTGTCATTGCGATTTCACGATTCATTTTTTCCGTTCCTCCAAATCTTCGAGAAAATCAGATGCAATTCGCGCGCCTCCAGCCAAAGTCTGCGAGCTTTAGGTTTTAATTCCGGCACTGCGCGGACAGCCATGCGCAGAAAGTGCTTTACCTCGCGCGTCTCTTTCTTGCATGTCCCGATCGATTTCAGAAATTCTTTCTTTGAAACTGCGTCATCGGCTTCGACATAATTTGCCCCGACGCTGGTCGCTGCTCCCATGAGTTGATTGATGATTCGATTCGTAACCGCGTCTTGTGGAATCGCTCTTGCGAAATCAATAACTGCTTCACCAAATCGCGCTGTGCGTTCCTCCAAATCATAAACACGCTTATCGCTCGGCTCTTCACGAATCATCAGCGCCTTGGCGTCATTCCAGAACGCTTCGTCGGAATCGCGTGGCGTTGCGGTTTTTGTCATTCCTTCGTCATTCGTCATTAGTGCTTCGTCATTCGTCTCATGCGCTAAAAAAGAAAATCCCGGTCAGCACCGCGTTCATTATCAACATCGCCAGCAACGCCTGCACGACCGAAGTTGTTGTTGCCTGACCAACCCCCTCCGCACCGCCTTCGACAGTCAGGCCTGCGTTGCACGAGATTGTGATGATAATCCACGCAAAAACCACGCTTTTGATCATCCCCGAATACAAATCCCAGGTATCGGCGCTTTCCAGCGCGCGCAGCACATATCCGGCGGTATTAAAATCAAGCGTGAAACGGCAGACCGCCCAGCCGCCCAGGATTCCGATGTAATTTCCAAAGATGGTAAGCGCCGGCAACATAACCATCATCGCGAGAAAACGCGGCACTACCAGATATTGGACCGGGTTGATTGCCATCACTTCGAGGGCCTCAATTTCCTCGGACACTTTCATTGTCCCCAGTTCCGCTGCGACGGCGGAGCCGCTGCGGCCGATTACGATTACCGCGATCAGAACCGGTCCCATTTCGCGCAAGAGCGTAAGCATGACCAGATCGGGAATATACATTTCTGCCCCGAGGCTCTCGAGAGAATGAGCGGCCTGCATCGCGAGCGTTACGCCAACGCTGAACGCCGTCAGTGCCACCATCGGCGTCGCGCGCACGCCGATGGCCACCATTTGCCTGAAGATCGGACCGATTTTGAAGAATTGCCCGGTAAACGGCGCGATCAGAATCCAGTAAAGCAAACTCAGATTAAGCTGTAGATAGTTTTTCACTTGCCGTTCGAGCGCGCAGAATGACAAGGTCCAAGCACTGACAAAAGCCGAAAGTTTGGCGTGCGAGCGATACGCGATGAGAGTTCTTGTGGACTACAGCTCCTTCAACGGTCCGAAACAATTGTCCTGAAATCCAATCCCAGGTCGCCGAAGATTACCTGTGCTGCATTTCTTCCTGGCGCCATTGAGACGCCGGGCCCGGGATGGCTTCCAGAACTGCACAGGTAAACATTGGCGACCGGCGTTCTGTACTGACCGAGTTCCGGAATCGGCCGCAGCGCGCCGCTTTGATAGGGGACAAAGGCACCCTGCCCGAGCGTACCTCGAACGGCACTGATGATCCTGCGCGAGATATCCACCGGGGAGTGTGCTACGCGTTTGAGAATTTTGGCCTTCAGATCGGGTATGTAGTTACCAGTAATAAGCTCAATCAGGTAATCGGCGTAAGGTTCACGCGCTTCATCCCAGGTGCGTGCTGCAACTTTCCCGGTTGCATCGCCGGTGATGACATAGGGGACACTCAGAACAACGAACTTCATCAGTGCCTTGCCGGCTGGCGCGCGACTGGGATCTATGGCGGAGTCGTTCCAACTGACGATCATCGGCGCTGAAGGCAATGCGCCACCGCGACATTGCAGATAGACCCGCGCGAAGAAGTCGAGCGACGGTTCGGTGAGATGAACATGCGCGGACTGGCGAGCAGCAGGTCCCGCTTTGTAGTTGATAGGGCTCTCGAGCGCGACAAACATTACAAAAACCGAGTCGCCCCACTCGTACTGCTCCATCTTACTGACAATTTCCTCCCCCACCATCGGGGCACCAAGCAGGTCAACCACAAGGCGGCCCGGGTCCACATTCGAGACGACCAGGTGGCCCACGGTGATTTCTTCGCCGCCTGACAGGCGTACGCCGGTGGCGCGTTTTGCATCGCCCAGAATTTTCTCGGCAAGCACGTTTGTGCGGATTTCACCGCCATGCGCCTGAAGATATTCAGCAAGGGCGAGTGTAACGCGATTCATCCCGCCTTTAACGAGGTTGTTGCCGACGTTTTGCAAAACTGAAGCAAAGAGCCAACCGAGTTCGGCACCGCCGGCATCATCGGGCGAGGCCCCGAGAAAGGTGGCGAACGAACTAAACAAGGTTTTCGTTGCGGCGGCTTCGAAGGTCTGGTTCGCCCACGATCGGACACTCTGGATGCTAAACCGGTAAGCTTCCATGCCTGCAGGTGATGCGGCGAAGTCCGCTGCTGCTGCTGGGAATGAAGGAGGCGGTGAAAACATGCTCGCAATGATGGCGCTCTTTTGCGCGAGAAACCGGTTCATCAACGCACGCCAGGTCTCGCCGTCCGTACGTGAATACCGGGATATTTCGCTGACTGTCTTTTCAATGTCGCGATGGACGCTGATGATGTCACCATTGGGAAACGCGTGAGAGAAAGGGATCTCGGGCTCGATGAGTTCGTAGCGATCCAGCAAGCCCAATTCGCGCGGGACCGGCGAGAGATTCGCGAGTTGGTATCCGCTCGCGTGAACATCCGACCAAAAACCGGGCAGGGTTTCTTCTTCGGTGACCGTCATGCCTCCGACGGTGTGATATTGTTCAAGGACGAGAACCTTGAGCCCAGCCTTGGCCAGATAACATGCGCACGTCAGGCCATTGTGACCTGCGCCAATGACAATGGCGTCATAAGGATTCGGCATGATTAGGATGCAACAATGATGTTGAGCGTCGTCAAGCGGTTCGCGTAACGCACAGCTTTGAGGACACACACAACTGCAGGTTGAGCCACGACCGAGCGGCTTGACTCGACGCTGAGCGCTCCTTACGGTCGGGGTCGTTTGCTCGGAGCAGAACGCAATGGCTCAATGTGAAATCGAGGCGATCCGTGCGCTATTAAGTTCCAAGCCGCGACCTGTTGGATGGCTTGAGCGACGAAAGCGCCTCGATGATGTCGGTTCTGTTTGGCCTGTAGCTGAGGACGTGGAGCTCACCGCCGTCGACGTCAACGGAGTACCAGGCGAATGGTCAATCGCTCCGGGCGGTGATTCCTCCCGCGTTCTGATGTTCTTTCACGGCGGTGGTTATTGTTCCGGTTCAATCGTCAGTCACCGCAGGCTGGTCACTGAGGCGGGGCGTGCCGCTGGAGTGCGAACACTGGCCATTGGTTATCGACTGGCTCCAGAGCATCCGTTCCCCGCAGCGTACGACGATGCGCTAACTGCCTGGCGTTTTCTGCGGGACCACAATGTTGCGGCCGCACAGATCGCGCTTGGTGGCGACAGCGCCGGTGCCGGTCTCACAGTGGGCTTGATCACTCGGCTACGTGATACACACGAAGAGCTTCCGGGTTGCGTGTGGCTGATTTCGCCTTGGACGGATCTTACGATGTCCGGCTCAACAGTTTTCACTAAAGACGCCGTCGATCCGCTCATTCACAAGCAGTATCTGAATGAATTGGCCGACGCATATCTGCCTGCGGGAATTGATAGAAAGGATCCGCGAGTTTCTCCTTTGTATGCCGATCTCAAGGGTTTTCCTCCAACACTAATTCAAGTGGGCTCAGCCGAGACGTTGCTTAGTGATGCGACTCGTTTTGCGGCTGTTGCTGGCACTGCTGATGTCCGCGTGACTCTGGAAATCTGGCCGCACATGATTCACGCATGGCCTCTATGGAACGCTCATCTTGAGCCCGGCCGCCGCGCACTTGCGAGTGCCGGGGCGTTTATCCGAGAGAATCTTTGAGGCGGCAGCGACGGTCAGACCCATGCAGCTACAACAAGCCGCGCTGGCGAAAATCGCCAAGGTTACCGCCAGAAGAGCGCTTGACCAACTTGTTCTTGTCATTCTGAGCGCAGCGAAGCGGAGTCGAAGAATCTCCGTTCATGGCCTTGGTGGCGCCTGAGTCTGAAATACAGAGATGCTTCGACTTCGCTCAGCATGACAATGCCAGCCGTGTTGTGGGAAAAGGTCCATATCAGATCAAGCCGCGCTTGCGAAAATCGCCAAGATTATCGCCAGAAGAACGTTCGACGAGATCGATGGTGAACTTGAGCAGGCACACTTCCCAGGCATCATCGACACCCTGAATAACGGCGCTGAGAGGTTCGTTTGCGCCCTCGACGTGGCGCCTGGTGCGATTGATCACGGTCTCGATTGAATCGCGCAGCGTGTGCTCGCTTAGATCGGTTTTGCGAAATTGAAAACCGTAACGAAGCACTGCGATGTTCCGGGCGTGCTCGCGCAGTTGATCGACGTATCGCTCCGCTTTTTCTCCGAAACCTTCCAGCAACAGCCGGTAATAATGTTCCGGTGCAAGGATCTGCGGGCGCTCCGCGTGAATTTTTCCATTGCGAATCCGGACCTGATCGACTCGATCCATCAGCTCCGAGATGAGATAAAAATTGAAGCTGGTGCTGCCGAAGGTCGCGATCTGTCGCTCGGGAGCAACAATCACATGCGTGTTTTCAATAGCGTAATCGAAATCGTCCCTCGTCATGATGAAACAAACTAAATTAGTGTGCTCAGACGACGTCTTTCAAAAGCAGAACTCGATTACCCGCAGATAAATCCAATGACGAAATCCGAATGTCGAATGAAAGAATGAAGAGTGAAACCTGCGTTCCCGGCGTGATTCGATTACATCAGGCGCGATTTAACGATTTAACGTGGCGAAAATATTCGCCATTCCTGGCTAATCGCGTTGTGCTTGCTGTTACTGGCCCTGTGGCGATTGAAAGAGCGAGAGATATTGACCGTAGCCTTCTTCCTTCAGCTTCTCCACAGGAATAAAACGCAGCGCCGCGGAGTTCACGCAGTAACGTTCGCCGGTCGGTGCGGGACCATCATCGAAGACGTGACCGAGGTGCGAATCGCTCGTTTTTCCTCGAACCTCAGTGCGTTCCATTCCATGGGATGAATCCCGCTTTTCCACAACCTTGTCAGGCGATATGGGTTTGGTGAAGCTCGGCCACCCAGTGCCGCTATCGAATTTATCCAGCGAACTGAATAACGGTTCCCCGGTAATAATATCGACGTAGATTCCCGACTTATGATTGTCCCAATAGGCGTTGTGAAACGGAGTTTCCGTTCCGCATTCACGCGTAACGTGATACTGGTCCTTGGACAATTGTTTCCGCAGTTCAGCGTCGGCCGGCATTGACTTTGTTGGATTCATTTTCTCAGCTTCCCTTTTCTGCGTTTGAGCATAAGCAAGAAAAATCGAGCCGACAATCACAACCGTCGTCCCAATTAGACCGAACCACAGCGTCTTGTGCGACCCATGATGCGGGCGTATTAAATGTGTGCTTTTCATACCCTGAGTTTGTCGCCCCCTTCAGCAGCTAACATTTCAATGTACCTCCAACATGATATACGGAAAATGGATCACGTTGGACGCGATTTCCTTAAATAAATTCGCACACAACCTGCAAAATGGCTGCGATTTCGCATTTGTCGTAGGCCATTTTCCCGATTAATTGGGCCGACCGGCTTCGGGGACCCGAATGTAGCGACGCAGCGCAACCAATCCAATCGGCGCGACTGACGCAGCCAGAGCAAAGATAAGCCACATTATTTCGGGACGTCGGGGGCCGTGTTCGGGACAAAAGGCAGCCAGCAAAAATCCACCGGCTCCGACAAGGATCTTGCCAACGAGGAACGGAAGGTACGCTAGCGAGCCGTACGATGCTTCCTGTCCTCTCGGTGCAATTGCTGCGGCATACTCATAGACTCTCGGCGAGTAGAAGGATTCTCCAACGGAGAATACGGCCAGATATAGAGCAGACATGATGTAGTAAGGGTGAATACTCCCCTGTAACCCGAGATAACCGTGCCCGAGCCATTGGCCGATCAGACTGTTGGCGGCGGGCTGGAACCATTGCGTGGGCAGCGCCATGATAAATACTCCAGCGGCACAGATCGCTCCACCAACCACAACCATCCGATAAGCCGCAAACTTTTGCGTAAGCGCGCCTACTATCGGCACCAGGAAAATAATGATGATCGCGTTGATTGCGGCAAGCTTGCCGACAGGAGCATTCAGTCCGAGCTCGCGAATGCCGAACTTCGGAAACACATAATCCATCTGCAAAAAGATCGCTTTGAGAAATCCGATGAAGAGAAAAAAAGGAGCAACCGGTAAAAGGCGGACTGACTGACCAGCCTTCCGAAAAGATGCGCTGTATCCGTCGCGCTCTTCCGTACCGTCGCTCCGATACCACTCCAAAAAGAGCGCGCAGTCCCGCGATTGCGGGACGATTCATCAACTACAGGTCCTCCATTGGTTGCTTCCGCTCCTCGGCGAATAAAATAGATCACGGGAAACAGCACGATCTCGAACACCAGGCTCACAATAAACAGTTGCTGATACGATGTCGGTTCAAACCCAAACAAGCTGACATGTAAGTTCAGCTGGCGGACGTAATCGAATATGTACCCGGCGGCCACGTAGCCGATGTTCATCACTGCGTAGATGATCGAAAACGACATCGATCGTTGGGCCGTTGTGGAGTAGCGCCGCGTTGCAGCCAGCAGCACCGGCGTGCCAAGAGCTTCGCCGACTGCCAACGGAAGCACGCCGCAGGCGAGTGCCAACGATGGGATCGTGGTAACGACCATCACGCTGCGCGCGACGGTGCAGATGGCGACACCGAGGAAGAAGGTGCGACGCAGCCCGATCGCATCCGTGATCGACCCGGCAAGCAATGTGAAGATGGTCATTGCCGGCGCCCAGACCCAGCCGACCAGTGCTCCCGCCGATTGATCGCTAAAGCCGAGATCTTTCGACAACCACAGCACCATCGTTTTGTTCGTGACGGAGTAAGCTGTGTAGATGAAGAATTTGATCAGGAACGTGAGCCACAGCTCGCGCTGCGCTCCCTTGAGCACCGTAAACTTCGCGATAAAACCGCTAAGTCCTGTCAGCGCGACCGGAGCGACGTTGTTTTCCGGCACGAACGTGTTTTTGACTGCTTCTCCCATGAGCTTGCCCGGAGACTACAGCATGGTCGCGACAAATGCGCGAGTGGCATTCATTGGCGCGTTAGATCAAAGCATTAGGCAGCATTGTCATTCTGAGCCCTTCGGCTTCGCTCAGGACAGGCTTCGCGAAGAATCTCTGATCATTTCTTCCGCAGCGCTGAATGACAATCAGAGACGTTTCGCTTCGCTCAACATGACAGGATGATTCCGATCCGCCTCAACGCTTCGATGATTATAACAAGTTTTCGATGTACATCTGTCGATCGAATGGCGCGAAATCGTCGAGCTGTTCGCCAGTACCGACGAAACGTGTTGGGATTCCAAGTTCGTCCTGGATTGCGACCACGATTCCGCCCTTACCACTGCCATCGAGCTTGGTAACGACAACACCAGTCAACCCAATGGCGGTTTGAAATTCGCGTGCCTGGCTGAGCGCGTTGCCGCCAGTCGTCGCATCGACCACCAGCAGCGTTTCATGCGGTGCGTCCGGGTCGTGCTTGGCGAGAGTGCGTTTCACCTTTTCAAGCTCGGCCATCAGATTCTTTTTTGTGTGCAGTCGTCCTGCTGTATCGCAAAGCAGAAAGTCAGCCTGGCGTTTTGCGGCTGCCTGATACGCTTCATAACAAAGCGCGGCTGGATCGGCGTTGTATTGTCCCTTAATCATTTCGACGCCCAGCCTCGTTGCCCAAATGCCCAGTTGCTCGATCGCCGCTGCGCGAAAAGTGTCTGCTGCCGCCAGCAAGAGACTGTGTCCGTCTTTCTGAAGATAACGAGCCAGCTTCGCTGTCGATGTGGTCTTGCCAGTGCCGTTGACACCCAGGAGCAGGATGACATTTGGTTTACCGGCCAGAGGCCGGATGGCAGCAGCGTTTGCGGGCAAAACCCGCGAAATTTCCTGGCGCACAACCTTCACAACATCATTTATTCCCATTAACGACCAGGCTTCTCGTTCCTGCAGTGTCTTGATGATACGCGTGGTCATCGGTACGCCGAGGTCGGCACGAATGAGCGATTCCTCGAGCTCGTCCCAATCGATGGGTTTACCGGCGAAATGTTGGGCGAGAGATTGAAGGAATTTCATCAGAGTTAAAGAGTTGAAGCGTTGAAGCGGGTCGCGCCCATTCTGTCATGTTGAGCGAAGCGAAACATCTCTGGCAATCGTTTCAATGCTGTGGAAACAAATAAACAGAGATTCCTCGACTTCGCTCGGAATGACAATGATGTCTCGGGCTTTCGCTTTAACGCTTCAGCGCTTTAACGAATCACGAATCTCGTTTGGTAACCGCCTCGCGCGCGGGCCGGTCCAAATCTTTTCTTATGCGATCAAGAATTCCATTGACGAAACGGCCTGATTCGCCTCCACCAAAAGTTTTTGCCAACTCAATCGCTTCGTTAATCGAGACGACTGGCGGTATGTCGTCACGATAAAGCATTTCGTAGATCGCCAGACGGAGGACGTTGCGGTCAACCGCTGAGATCCGGCGAAATTCGTAATTTTCGCAGTAGCGGCAAATCCGTTCGTCGATTTCCGGCAGATGCTCGACCATTCCCTCGATAAGCGGCTGCGCAAACTCGCGAACTCTTGGTGTTGCCGGACAGAATTCCCAAAAATCGTCAATCTTTTCCGGTCCTTCACCGCGCTGAAGGTCGCGCCAGAAATGATACTGAATCGCCGCTTCGCGTGCTCGCCGTCTTTTACCCATAAATTACTTCCTGCGAAGTTCCGACATGAGACCGGCGATTTCCACTGCTGCCCGCGCGGCCTCGGTGCCGCGGTTGATTCTATTTTCGAGGCAGCGCTCGCGTGCCTGATCCTCGTTGTCGAAGCTGAGCACGACGTTGATCACGGGCACGCCGTAATCAACCGCAATTCGCTGAAGCGCATCAGTCACAGACCGGCTTAGATTTTTGGCGTGGTTTGTTTCTCCCTGCATGATCACGCCACACGCGATAATCGCGTTGTTTTTTTTCTTTCGCGCTAATTCGCGCACTACTACAGGGATTTCGAACGAACCCGGCACGCGCTGAATCGAAATTGCCGCGCTCGATGCCAGACTGTGCAATTCCTCTTCCGCGTGATCGACCAAGCCCTGTACGTATCGCGCGTTAAACTGACTCGCCACAATTGCAAACCTGCATTTTGCCGCAACGACGTGCGGACGAGGTGGGACCGATTTCGACATCTAGAAATTACAAATGACGAATGCCCGCGCCGCATGTTCCTTCGGAATTCGGCATTTTAGTCATTCCTTCGTCATTCGACATTTGTGCTTCGACATTCACAGCAAATGTCCCAGCTTCGTCTTTTTGGTCTCGAGATATTTCGCGTTGTGCGGATTGGCTTCGCTACGTATTGGCACCTGCTCCACCATCTCCAGGCCGTAGCCTTCGAGTCCGACGACCTTCTTCGGGTTGTTAGTCAGGAAACGAAACTGACGCACTCCGAGATCGAAAAGGATCTGCGCGCCTAGCCCGTAATCTCGCAAATCGCTGGGATACCCGAGCCTCGCGTTTGCCTCGACTGTGTCGAGTCCTTCCTCCTGCAATTTGTAAGCGTGAATTTTTGCCGCGAGCCCGATGCCGCGTCCCTCCTGGCGCATATAGACCAGGACGCCGCTGCCTTCCTCCTGAATTTGTCGAAGCGCGGCGTGCAATTGATTTCCGCAATCGCACCGGCGTGAACTGAACACGTCTCCGGTGAGGCATTGGCTGTGAACACGCACCAGCGTCGGCTTGTCCTTATCGATCTTGCCTTTGACCAGGGCGAGATGATGCTGGCCGTCCACTTTCGAGCGGTACAGATGTAAATCGAAATCGCCGTAGTCGGTCGGCATTTTCACGATTTGCTCCAGCTCCACCAGTTTTTCGCGAACGCGCCGGTGTGCGATCAAACTCTGGATTGTGCAAATGCGCAGGCTGTGTTTCTTGCGGAATTCCATCAACTCCGGCAACCGCGCCATGGTACCGTCATCGTGCAAGATTTCGCAGAGCACACCCGCCGATTGTAGCCCCGCCATTCTTGCGAGATCGACGGCGGCCTCGGTGTGACCGGCGCGTCGCAACACCCCGCCATCCTTCGCGCGCAACGGAAAGACGTGGCCTGGTTGATTTAGATCTTCGGGGGACGGTTTCGGATTCGCGATTGCCAGGATAGTAGTGGCCCGATCATAAGCGCTGATACCCGTGGTCACACCGCGCGCGGCGTCCACCGAGACGGTAAAGTCTGTCTTATGTGTCTCACGGTTCCGTGCCACCATGCGTTGCAAGCCGAGCTGCTCAGCGCGTTCGTTCGAAATAGGCGCGCAAATCAAGCCGCGCCCATGCTTAGCCATGAAATTAATCGCTTCCGGGGTCACTTTTTCCGCGGCCATTACCAAGTCGCCTTCGTTCTCACGATCGGCATCATCCGTCACTATGACAATGCGGCCCTTGGCGATGTCGCTTACCACATCGTCAATAGCATCGAACTGAAACGTCTGCTCCTTGTTGGCGATCATCGGAACAATACCATTACGTCCCCCGCCGTCCTGAGCAACTCTTACTCGTCTTCATACTCGTAGGCGTTATCGAAAATTCTCGAGCACGAGCGTGAGCATGAGGATGAACGCGAGCAGCTGAAATCACTTCGCGCTACTCGCGACAATCGCCTCCGGCCGGTACATGTCAGGGTTACTCCCCTGAAACTCGGCTTTCAGTTCCACTTTGAACTGGGCGAGATCGGCCAGGTCCCGGTGTGTGAGTTTCCATGCGCCATTTTTCTTCCGTGGCTCATGTTCGATTCCAACGACCAAGTGCACAGCATCATCGCGCACCTTGTTTGTACCGGTTTTTGCCTCGAATAGAATGCGCGGAAACTGCTGTCACGGCTCCCGGCAACATAAAGCTTTGGATCGAGATAGAATACCCGCTCGCTCGCTCTGTTTAATCACGCGCTGATCGATTTCATCGTTCGGATTCACCGGCAAAACGCGCTTACCCGTCGTGTCTAAAATCACTTCAGCAAACAGAATTCCGCGTAACTGCCGACCTTCATCGGGCAACCATGTTATCAATTGGTTGACCGGAGCATCTGCTTGCGATTTTTGAAGGGCAGGCGCTTCGCTTACCAAACACGTCGACGCAACCGGAGCGGTTGCGCCACAGGCTAGAATTGCTGCCAAAGGAAGAAGACGAAAACAAAGAGGATTCCAGGACAAGGACTTTGACATCATGATTTGGTTGTGACTACAGTGACTACATGACAACAAGTCTGCGGGAAGCCAAAGCCAAACTCTCGGAAATGGTCAAACGCGCCAGCCGCGGAGAAGAAGTGGTGATCACCGTGCATGGGAAGGAAACGGCAAAACTCGTTGGCGTGCCCCGGCAAAGGAACAAAATCGACAAGAAAAAGTGGCTGAAACGCCTTGAGCGATTGCGGGACCAAAGCTGGACCGGCCGTTACGGGAAGAGTGCGCAGGAGATTCAAGACGAAGATCGTGCTGACCGGTTTTAACTAATGGCTTTCTGGGACACGTCTGCGCTCCTTAAGCTTTACGTGCGAGAACGTGATTCGGATCGCTTTCATCACTTGATACAAACTCTGCCGGAGAAAACAGCGATTTCACAGTTCACTCTGGCGGAAATGCATCGCGCACTTTGGGCGAAGGTATTTGCGCGAGCTGTTCCTGCAAACTTTGCGCAGAAAGCCTACCGCGAATTTCGCGCCGACGTCGAAACGGCACTGCTCGACATAGTGCCGTTTGAACGGGCTGTGGAGGAAGAATTTGATCGAATTATTCCGATTTGTTATCGAGCGAGTCCGCCGGTGCCGCTCCGGACGCTCGACGGATTGATCCTTGCCTCGGCGCTAATCGCAAGAACAGCGCGGTTGGTGAGCACGGATTCGCGAATGCGCGCTGCCGGAACGCTTTTGGGTCTGTATGTTTTACCGGAATCATCCAGATGAACAAATCCGACAAAATTTTCGTCGCCGGTCATCGGGGCATGGTTGGCAGAGCACTCATTCGCCGGCTGGAATCGGAAGGTTTCTCAAATTTGCTTGTTGGCGACAGATCGAAACTGGATCTCAAAGATGAATCTGTGGTCGCAAGATTTTTTGCTAAAGAAAAGCCAGCGGTAGTGATTCTCGCGGCCGCAAAGGTCGGCGGGATCAAGGCAAACAATGACTTTCCAGTCGAATTTCTTCTCGAGAATTTGCGGATACAGAACAACGTCATTCACGCGGCATACGAGAATGGCGCGCGTAAACTTCTCTTTCTTGGTAGTTCCTGCATTTACCCGAAGTTTGCGCCGCAACCAATCCCGGAGACAGCACTGCTGAGCGGACCATTGGAACCAACCAATGAAGCTTACGCAATTGCGAAGATTGCCGGGATCAAGCTTTGTCAGGCATTTGCTCGCGAAAACGGCGCGAATTTCATTTCGGCGATGCCGACGAACCTTTACGGTCCCAACGACAATTTCGATTTGGAAACATCACACGTTCTGGCTGCGCTCTTGCGTAAAGCGCATGAGGCGAAAACGCGGAAAGATCGGAAGCTTGTCGCGTGGGGTTCCGGAAAGCCGCGCCGCGAATTTTTGCATGTGGACGACCTTGCATCAGCGTGCGTTTTGCTGTTGGAGAAATACGATTCGACGGAGATCATCAATATTGGATGCGGCGAGGACATCTCGATTCGTGAACTGGCTGAGTTAATTTGCGACGTCGTTGGTTTCGATGGCGACCTCGTTTGGGACGCAACTAAACCAGATGGCACGCCGCGAAAGCTCTTGGACGTTACCAAGCTGCGCGCTCTTGGCTGGAAGCCGTCGATTCCCTTGCGGGAGGGTATCGCCCGAACCTATGAATGGTTTCTCACAAACTATGCGAGCTAATCTGTTTCAAAGCGCAGATTCTTACGACTTATATGATCCATTGGACGCACGCGCGGGTTGACCCCGATAGCTTTCCGCGTTGACTGCGACCCGTGATTAAAAACCTACGCATCGGAGTTGTTGGGGTTGGTCATATCGGGAGCAACCATGCGCGGCTGTATGCGGAGATTCCATCGGCCGAGTTCACCGCAGTGTATGATCTGGATCCTTTCAGGAGCCGCACCATCGGTGTAAAATTCGGTGCGACACCTGCCAAATCGCTCGACGAATTTATTGAGATGGTCGATGCCGCCTCCGTGGCAACGCCGACTAACACGCACTATGCGATAGCGCGCTCTCTTCTAACAAAAGGCAAACATGTGCTCGTCGAGAAGCCGATCACCGATAATACCGCGCATGCTACCGAGCTGGCAGACTTAGCTACGCGTAGCGGTCTCATTTTGCAAGTTGGTCACGTGGAACGGTTCAATCCGGTTTTAGGCGCGCTGGAAACTCATCTGACCCATCCCCGGTTCATCGAAGCGCATCGGCTCTCGCCTTATTCCGAACGCAGCACGGATATCGGTGTCGTCCTCGATTTAATGATCCACGACTTGGAAGTTATTTTGCATTTTGTGCGCTCGCCGCTCTGGAGCATCGACGCGGTCGGCGTGCCGGTCCTTAGCCGGAGCGAAGACATCGCCAATGCGCGACTGCATTTTGAAGATGGTTGTGTGGCAAATGTTACTTCCAGCCGCATCAGCCCCGAGCGTCTTCGCAAGATTCGCATCTTTCAAGAAGACGCCTATCTCTCGCTCGATTATCAAAATCAAAGCGGCGAAATCTATCGACGGGTTGGGGGACGCATCACACGCGACAGAGTCGACATTGAACGGGAGGAACCGCTTAAGCTTCAGCTCGCTTCGTTCATCGAATGCGCAAGCACAGGACGCGAGCCGCGTGTTTCGGGGTCTCAAGCGACAGCGGCATTGAAGCTAGCAGTCGAAATAACAAAGCGAATCGCGCCCGGTGGGTAGCAGCTCACTGATGTATTCTCAAGCCGGACGCTGTAGCCACCGCCGTGTGCACCGTTTGTTGAGACGCACGGAAGGCGAGCAGGCCACAGGTTCGTGGGCACAAGCAGAAGACGTTGTAGCCACGGCGCTGTGTCGCCGTGTCGAAGGGACCCACGCAGGTGGAGCGCCTCGACATAGCGAGGCGGCTACATGAAACCCAAGACTATCTATTTCGTCGCGGGTGAAGTGAGCGCAGACAATCACGGCGCTGCATTAATGCGTTCCCTGCGCGAATTGGACGGCGGACTCCAGTTTGTCGGGCGCGGCGGCCCGCAAATGCAAGAGATTGCTGGTGAGTCCGCCATAGGACGGATCCGCGGTGGCGGACAATTCAAGAATTGGATCGGCGAGGCAGCAGTGCTCGGTTTGTGGGAAGTACTCAGGAAATATGGTTATTTTCGAGGACAGTTTCAAGAAACCCTCCGCGAAATTCGGGAGAGCAAGCCTGACGGGGTGGTCCTGATTGATTATCCAGGTTTCAATCTGCGTCTCGCGCGCGCGTTGCAACGGCAGGCGCCACTACAAAAGATAATTTACTACATCAGTCCCCAGGTATGGGCTTGGAACCGCGGACGCATCAAAAGAATGGCGTACTTCATTGACCTGGTGCTCTGCATTTTCCCCTTTGAAGTCGATCCCTACAACCAGGCGGACTTGCGCGCGTTGTTTGTTGGTCATCCCATGGTCGAACGATTGCAGGGCCGGAAAATCGACACGGAGCGTGATCCGAATTTAGTCGGGCTCTTCCCCGGTAGTCGCTCCCGCGAGGTGCGAAAAATTTTTCCGGTGATGCTGGAAACGGCGAGTGAGCTTCGGAAGCACAACCGGAACCTGCGTTTTGAAGTCGCAGCTGCATCCCAGCAACTCGCTGGCGAGATGAAGCCGGCCATCGCGGGGCTGGATCAATCACAAGATCGGGAGGCAATTCGAATTAAAGTCGACGAGACAGCGGTAATCATGCAGCGTGCATGGGCCGGGATCGTTGCTTCAGGAAGCGCCACGTTGGAAGCTGCTTATTTTCGGTTGCCGTTTGTGCTGATTTACAAGGTTGCGTGGCCGACTTACCTGGCAGCGAGGCTCGTAGTGAGTGTGAAATATCTTGGGATGCCTAATTTACTTGCAGGCAAGGAAGTGGTTCCGGAATTCATTCAGTATCACGCAAAACCGGGTGCCATCGTCGAAGCCGTGCAGCCTCTGATTGAAAATGCGAACGCGCGCGAGCAGATGATTTCTCAGTTCGATGTGATCATCCCTAAATTAGGTGACAGCGGAGCCAGCGAGAGAGCCGCGCGAGCGATTATTGAAGAGATTGGAAGAGCGACTTAACTAATTGCGCCATGAAAATCTGGGATATTTCGCGAACCCTTTCGAATGATCTTGCAGAATGGCCGGGTGACGAGCCATGTCGTTTTCAATTGACGAGAGAGAAAACGAAAGGCGAAAGCGTTAATCTGGGTGCGATTAGCATGAGCGTGCACAACGGCACGCACGGTGATGCCCAATTTCATTTCGAAGCGGACGGCGGATCAATTGAGAAAGCGCCGCTCGAAACGTATCTGGGCCGTGCAACGGTGATTGATCTTGGGCAAGCTTTCTTAGACTCAAAGGAGAAACACCTGATCACAATCGAGGACCTCCGGCCGTCTGCCGAAGCAATAGCGGCAACCTCCCGGCTCCTTGTAAAAACTGGTCGATGGAGTGATTCCACAGTTTTTCCGAACCAAGTTCCTGTGATCGCTGCTGATGTCCCGGCGTGGCTCCAGAAAAATGGCGTCAAACTGCTTGGGGTGGATCTTCCGTCCGTCGATGAAATCGATTCGAAATCGTTGCAGAACCATCACGCGCTGGCCCGTGCCGGCGTCGCGATCGTTGAGTCGCTCGATTTGAGTGATGTCGCTTCCGGGATTTATCAGCTCGCGGCGTTGCCGCTAAAAATCGCCGGTGGCGATGGCGCACCGATGCGCGCAATTCTCTGGCGCGAGTGAGATTGAGTGACGAAGGCGAAAGCAATGATGAAAGCCGAACGTTGCCTCTGTACGCTGAAAGGCATCGACCGCTGGAGTCAGCATTTGGGCTTCGAGATTGTTTCGTCATTCGTCATTCGTGCTTCGACATTCGAGTTGATGTCTCGACTCCGCTCGACATGACAAGCAACCTGCTTGAAGACCAACGCACCGTTTGGGTCGTTGCTGCCTTTAGCTTTCTTTTGTTTCTCATCGGTAATTTGCCGTGGCAGCTCGATGACTACGACCAGGCGAAGCAAGCATACACTTCCTTCGAGATGATCAAGGAAGGTCGCTGGTTCTATCAGCAGACGCCGCACGAAAGCGTCGCAACGAAGCCGCCATTGGTGGGATGGGTTTCAGCTGGTCTCTTCGCAATGACTCGGTCATGGGAGGTATCGTGGCGGCTGCCATCGTTCCTGGCTGCCATTGCGCTGGCGGTCTTGTTGTTTCGCACTGCTAACTCCGCGTATGGATCAATTGCCGGCCTCGTTGCGTTTAGCGCGTTTGGATTAAATCTGCTGAGTCCGCGCCTGGCGACACTCGTGCGCACAGACATGCCGCTGGCATTTGTAATCTTCCTCATTGGTCTGCTGATATGGCAAAAAATTGAAAGGCAGGAAGAATGGACGCCGCGGGATCGAGTATACCTCTTCGCATTGCTCACCATCGCAATGCTGATCAAGGGTCCGATTGTCTATGCCTTCTTGCTTCCTGGGATCGGAGTGTTTGAGTGGTGGCGTAGGGGACACGTTCTGAGGGATTGTAGCCACGGTGCTGTGTCACCGTGCCCTAGCTTACACGATGAGCGCCTCGACATAGCGAGGCGACTACAGGGCGCCTGGTCTGGCTGGTGGCCATGGATCGCTTCACTGGCTGTCTTTTTGTTATGGGTCATCGGTGGCATCTTGTTTCAGCCCGGCTTCTTTGATGAAGTCGTCCTGCGCGAATTTTTGGGACGCTTTGGCGAAACAATTCATCGTCCGCAGCCGCTTTATTTTTATTTGCCGCATCTGGTTCACAAATTTGCTCCGTGGAGCATCCTGCTGATCGCGATTGCAATTTTCGATCTTGCGTCGCGCCGATGGAGAATCGGTGCTGCATTTCGCGAAATCTCTCCGGATACCTTGTGGCTGCTTTGCTGGAGTCTCGGCGGCTTGATCGTGATGTCACTGATTCCATCCAAGCGCGTCGATAGAATCTTTCCGGTTATTCCGCCGCTTTGTTTGCTGCTGGCCGCACAGGTTTCCTTACGCAAGTCGTGTAGCCACGGCTCTGCGAGCCGTCCGCTAACAAACGTTGACTTCAGTCTAACCGGCCACAGGCCGGTGGCTACAGAAAACAAGCGGAAACACGTCCATCGCTGGAGCGCTGTTGCCCTGGTCTTCGCAATCTTCCTTACTGGCGGTTACACAACCTGGAAGGTACTTAGCGGCTATCGGGATCATCGTGACGCGCTCGCTATTTTTGGACGCGACGTTCGTCGCGAAGCGGAGGCGCGTCACTGGCGCTACGAAGCCGTTTCTGCGAAAGACGAGGGTCTGCTTCTTTACTTGCGGAAAACGCACTACATCGAGCCGGATCACGCGATCGCAGAATGGAATGCTGGAAACCTCGATGCACTTGTAGCCTCAGCAGAAAAAGCACCACGCCTCATGCTCCAGCTTCGAGGAGCTACTGTCTCTCAATTGAAATCAAGTGACAGAAATAAAGAGCAGGGGACAGGTTACGTTTTGATTACGCCTTAGGCTGGGGCAAATCCCGCGTTGTTGGGCTTCGTTGCTAGTCCACCTTTACAACTACTTTCCCCCGAGCGTGGCCTTCTTCGACATACTGGATGGCGTCAGGGATTTCGCTCAACGATTTGTAGGTTCGATCGATGACCGTTTTCAATTTTCCTGACTTCACCATATCACCGAGAAGTGTCAGGTCTTGGCTGCTAGGGTCCGCCATCATCATGCCCATTTTTTGTTTAACAAAACGCGAGTAAACCGCGGCATTCAGCGCCTTACCAAGAGCTCCGACGAAACCTTGCTCCTTTACGCCACCACCGCCAATCATAACATAAATGCCGTTTGGTTTTAAAATATGCCGGCATTCCGACAATGAATGATTGGCAACATTGTCCAAAATCACATCGTATTTTTGCTCACCTTTAGTGAAATCTTCTTTGGTATAATCAATCACGTGATCCGCACCAAGCGATTGGACAAGCTCGATGTTTCGGGTGCTGCAAACGCCGGTCACCTCTGCCCCAAATGATCTCGCAAGCTGCACCGCGAATGTCCCGACCCCGCCGGACGCGCCGTTGATCAAAACTTTCTGTCCGGGTTGAACCTTGCCTTTGTCACGAACACCCTGCAGCGCCGTGATGCCCGCGATGTTGATGGAAGCCGCCTGCTCAAACGTAAGGCCAGCCGGCTTCAGCGCCACCGATCCCACTGCCCGACGACACACGTACTGAGCAAAGGCACCATCTCTCCCGCCAAAGACGTCGTCGCCTGGTTTAAACTGCCTGACGTTCTTGCCGACTGCTTCAACTGTTCCGGCAAAATCAACACCAAGTTGAATATCTTTTGGCTTTCGCAAGCCGATGCCCATCGCGCGCATGATCTTCGGCGTGCCTTCGACGAAGTGCCAATCGTACGGATTGACCGAAGCCGCGCGAACTCTGACCAGAATTTGATCATCTTTGGGCGTGGGCTTTTCAATGTCGGCGAGCTTGAGATTTGCCAGGCCATAATCGCAACGAACGATGGCTTTCATCGGATTGGCCGGAGCGTTTGCAGTCTTTTGATCGCAGTCATTGGTCGATCGCCAATAGGCAATAAATCCCCAAAGGACTAGAGCAAGTACCATGATGCTCGCAGTCCATTTTAATATGCGTTTCCATCGCTTGCGCGGGCGCTTTGCTTTTGGTTCATCGTTCATAATTTTCCTCCATCTTTCTTGTTGGCTGCATTATATCATTAGCTGGCGCTGATTACTTGTCGGCCGGGAGCAATCCGAGCTGTCGCATCATTGAAAGTTGATCAAATGCCGACCATTCCTCTTTGATTTTGCCATCGACGATCCGCCAGATCGTAATCCCAGACAGTTCCGCCCTTTTGCCTGTTGCCGGTAGGCCGTTACCTGTCCCGGTATTGGTACCACGCGCAATCCAGTAGATCGTGACCAAGTCGTCTTCGGCGATCAACTTCTCAGGCGTGACGACAACATCGGGAAATGCAGCATGCCAGCCTTTCAGTGCTGTCTGGTCTTCCTCCAAGGTGGCGTTGGAATGAATGCCGTGATTGACGAAATCCTTCGCGTAAAGTTGTTCAGCGAGTTCAAATCGTCCACGGCTGAGGATTTCCTCGAATGCCTGCTTCGCGATTGCCTTGTTTTGTTCCTGCAAAGTCGAGCCAAAGAGCTGACCCACAATCAGCAATGGGGCCAGGTAAACTCCTGTTGCAATTCGGGCTGCTTTCCTAATTTGGTTCATACAGTCGTCCTTTCTTGTTAGTTCGCAGTAATTATTATCTTTCCGCGAGCATGTCCTTCGTTGAGATAGCGAAGAGCTTCACGGGCTTCGCTTAATTTGTAACGCCGATCGATGACCGGTCTGACCTTTCCCGCCTGTATGAGCTCGCCGAGCATGATGAGATCGTCTTTGCTCATCTTGGTCATGTATTGGGCGAACTTTTGATCCGTGAATGATGACAATCCGCGCGCTGTGAAAATATTACTAGCTATGCGTCCGATCGCCTCGCCTCCTTTTACCCCGGCTCCGCCCATGCCGGCCAAAACGCAAATGCCTTTGGGATTTAACACGCGACGGCGTTCCGCGAAGGAATGGTTGCAAACGTTATCGAAGATCACGTCGTAACGCTGGTCGCTCTTGGTGAAATCCTCTTTTGTATAATCGATGAGGTGATCGGCGCCAATTGATCGGACAAGATCGACATTCCTCGTGCTGCAAACAGCCGTTACCTCTGCGCCAAACGACTTGGCGATTTGCACCGCGAATGTTCCTACACCTCCCGTGGCGCCGTTGATCAACACCTTCTGCCCGGGTTGAATCTTTCCCTGGCGCAGACCCTGCAGCGCAGTAAGTCCGGCCAACGGAAGGGAGGCGGCTTGCTCAAACGAGACGTTCGGCGGCTTAATCACCAGGGACCGCTCGGAAGGACATGCATATTCGGCCAGCGCGCCGCGACAGACACCGAACACCTCGTCGCCCGGTTTGAATTGCGTCACGTTTTTGCCGACGGCTTCCACCCGGCCGGCAACGTCACGACCGAGCCGCGTGTCTCTTGGTTTGCGCAATCCGAAAATCACTCGATTAAGCCATGCGTCGCGGATCATGTAGGCATCAAGCGCATTGAGTGAAGCCGCGCGAACTTTGATCAAAACTTGGTTGTCTTCGGGGACCGGCTTTTCAACCTCATCGAGTTTGACGACATCCGGCGAGCCGTATTCGCAGTAACGTATAGCTTTCATGGGATTATTCGGACCTGAAGCGTCGCGATTGCAGTCGTTAGTAGACGTCCAGTAGGCGACGCCCCACAGGATCAATGCGAGTAGGATGACGATCGCAGTCCATTTCAATATGCGCTTTAGCCTCATAGAACTAAAGAAACACAGGTAAGCGTAGCGAAACGGATTTCCTCGAGTGCTCGGCAGTATGGTCCGCTTCCCCAGGATTTGGTGTTCGGATCCCTTTAGATAACAGCCAGACGCTCAAGATCAGTTCGAAGATGGCCATCGGCGAATCGAACCAATAGTCGTTAACTGTTTTGTTGAAGTCCGGAAAAATCAGGAAAATAAAAGCGCAGATAACGCACCAGACAGACGAGATCACACCGAACGCGGCTAACGTTTTTGGGATATATCCAGACCTAAGCCACAGATAGCTGCAAATTGTCGCAGCTAATCCAAAAAATGGTAGACCGACGTAGTAGTCGTCGAAGTTCGCGGCGATCTGTAGGCGCGCCAAAACTTGTAAGTGATCCGCGTCGAATACCTGCAGGTAGCTTGCGGTGCCTATCAATCGCAGGGCGCCAAGGAGATTTAGTGTCGTAAGAAGCCATAACAACGCGAACATGAGTCGGAAGAGCGCTCCCATTAACGCGAGTAGCCGATCTATTGGTCTAAAAATCACATAAAGCGCCGCAAGTAGAACGATAACGATTACGCCGTAAGTAAGAAAAGCGGCTGAGCGCGACTCGAACTTGAGTCTGGTGCGCTACAAAATTCTGCGCGGTCTCGGCAGCTTTGCCTGGGACAACTAATGGACCTAGCAACGCATAGTTTCCGAATATGACGATCAGCACAGCGAGCAGGCCGCTGACACCGGCGACTTTCGCGGCCGTGCGTTGTGAATTATCGATCTTGTGAGCAATCATTTTTGTTGGTGGATTTATTCGATAGTGATTACGACTTTTCCGCGAGCGTGCCCTTGTTCCAGATAACGGAGAGCGTCAGGGGTCTCACTGAATTTGTAAGTCCTATCGATGACCGGCGTAATCTTTCCGGACTGCATGAGATCGGCCAGAACCATCATGTCCTTCTTGTTGAATTCCGCGATGTAGGCGATGAACTTCTGGCTCGTGAACCGTGACCGCGGATCGCCGTTGAGCTCGCCGAGCAAACGCGTCACAAAACCTTCCTTCCATCCTGCTCCACCGAGCCCGGCCATGACGCAGATCCCATTTGGATTCAAAATGCGTCGACGCTCGGAGAACGAATGGTTGCCAATGAGATCGAAGATCAGATCGTAGCGTTGATCCGTCTTGGTGAAATCTTGCTTCGTGTAGTCAACCACGTGATCTGCGCCGATTGACCGGACAAGATCAACATTGCGCGTGCTGCATACGCCGGTCACTTCCGTCCGAACGATTTCGCGATTTGAACGGCAAATGTACCGACGCCACCCGAAGCGCCGTTGATCAAGACCTTTTGTCCCGGATTGAATGTGTCCTTTGTCACGAAGGCCTTGCAGCGCGGTGATTGCCGGACACCGGAACAGAAGCCGCTTGCTCAAATGTCATATTCGCCGGTTTCAACACTACTGCTCGGTCTGCCCAGAACACACACGTATTCAGCTAGAGCACCATTTTCTCCGCCGAATACTTCATCACCGGCTTTGAAGTTGGTGACGTTCTTGCCAACTGCTTCGACGGTCCCGGAGTAATCGACACCCAAGCGAGTGTCCTTTGGTTTGCGGAGCCCGAGTAGCGGACGAATTACTACGGGGCCTCGGATAGTGAGATCGAGTGGATTCACTGAAGCCGTGCGAACCTTCACCAAGACTTGGCTGTCATTCGGAACCGGCTTTTCGATTTCTTCAATCTTAAGGACCTCGGGACCTCCATACTCGCAATGGGTAATGGCCTTCATCGAATTACTCAGAGTAGGTCTCTGATCGCAATCGTTAGTCGACATCCAGTAGGCGATAAAAGTCACCACTACCAAACCGGCGAAAATGACGGCTGCACTCCATTTGAGAAAGCGCTTTATCATCATGTGCGTAGCGAGACTGCCATCGCCTAACAAGTCATAACTCCGGCGGGCAGCGCTTTGACATTGGCGCCTCTGATCAGCAGCCACAGCATGATTGCCATTTCGGCGAAGATTACAGGCTGTACGTACTTGAAAGCCGCCTCGTAATAAAGTGGGAAAAATAACGCTGTAATGCTGAGTGCAATCCAGGCGAAGCAGGCGATGATCAGCCAGACGCCGAGGAAGCGCGGCAGAAATCCAGAGCGAAAAACAAGCAAGCCAAAAGGAAAGAGCCAGACCCCCCAAAAAATCTCACTGATGAACTCTCCCTGATTGTGCAAACGTAGGAACAACATGGCGAGCGCGTCGCGCTGTGGTTTGTCGAACACCGTAAGAAACTCGGTGCCACGAAAAAGAATGACCGCCGCGATGTTGTTCAGAGTATTGACAAAACCGACCGCGGCGGAAACCAAAACGAACGCCGCCATCAGCATCGCCCAGGTCTTGTTCACGCTGCTTAACAGCCGATACAACGCGATCCCGAGACAAATGAAAATTACGTGGCCGATCAAATCGCCGAAGATCGACAAGCGAAACATCGTTTCGTGCGCCAAAATATTGTCGGCAGTCGCGGCGGCGTTCCCGCGGACGATCAGTTTGCCCGGACATAAAGCATCGCGAATGGCGCAACGAGAACGAGCGACAGATAGATCGCACCGGCGATGCGGGCGGCTTTTTTGGTGGCACGCATTTGTGTTCGTTAGGCAATTGGATTGAAACGCCATGTAGACAAAGCGTTCCCTTCCCGAGGAAGTTGAGAGCTTCTCCTGCGAGATGTTGGTAGATAAACCATGCAGACGGGCATGCGCATCAGATGGGACCTCGATAGCGGCGTTGTCGCACTGCGAGGGCCACGAATGCAGCAGCGACTGCCAGCCCGATCCAGAGCCCCGGGGTGGCAGGTATCTCCGGGTGTGAGTTGGAACAATGAATCAACTGGAACGCCGCGGTGCGGCTGGAACGCGAAAGCTGTGTCCCCGGCGCCGAACACGCGATCCTTGAGCATGGATGCAAAATGCGACGTACCGAACGCAATCTTCTCGAGGATTCGATCGCGATGAACGGCAACACCGCCCAGAGAAATGTCGCGCGCCGGGCCCAGCCCGAGACCAGCAGGGCCCACCCGTAGATCGGCGCATGCCAGAGCGCGAGCACGATCAAGCCGTAGAGCAGTACACCGATTCTTGAAAAAGTGGAAAATGTCCAGGTCGTTGCAGCGAGACCGCTCGGTAGCAGAACGCGCTGGTCCATAGCAACATGATGAATTGCACGCAATACGACAGCGCCGAAAATGACCAGTGGCAGAACGACAAACGGGATGGTCGCTTTCGATAGCACGGTTGTGAGATCCGAGACCGGAAGCGATTTCCAGAACAGGATGCTGCGATCGCGACGTTCGCTGTGCAGCGCATCGAGGCAGTAAAACACGCCAATGATGAACACGGTGAAATCATCATCATCGCCGCCACATGTCGTATGGCATTCGATCATAGCTCGTTGGTGCGCCGGGATCGAGCAACAGCACGCCGCCGGCGCTCCGCCAGGCCAATTGTGCTGATCGCAAACCCGAACACCTCGAACCACGCCGACGATCAGCGGTGCTATATATAGATCGGTTCTCCCACAGCTCCCGCCAGACCGACCAGTAATAAGGCCGCGTAGAAGATCGTCATAGCCGGGGCCGCTGACCCCGGTAGATTCAGGCGTATTATTCGATTGAGTATTCATTTCGTTAGCTCCCCTTTAGGTTTCGTAGTACCGCGATCCGGGACGGAGTCCACTGCATTCTTTCGTCCGGTTGTTACTCATCATCGCCACGAACAAATCCGCGATGCTCGGCCGGCGCACTTCACCAAGCGCAGCGAGCTGGTCGCGATCGCACCTTATCGAAAAGCATAACGCTGCGACCGAACACGGGACGCTCGTGAATCGGCTTCAAGCGCCCGCGCTGCGGCGAGATGCTCGGGATTCACCATCACTTCCAGATAGCGCGCATCGAATTCTTCCATGCTGCACTCGAGCACGATCCGGCCGCGGTTGATGAACATGAGATCGGTCAGCACATCCTGGATCTCTTCCACCTGGTGGGTCGTCACGACGATGGTGCGGCTCTTGTCGAAGTAATCGTTCAGCAGCGAATCGTAGAACTGTTTTCGATACAGGATGTCCAGGCCAAGCGTCGGCTCGTCCAGCACCAGCAATTTCGCGTCGATCGCCATGACCAGCGCGAGGTGCAATTGGGCCACCATGCCCTTCGACAATTGCCGCACCTTGCTCGTGCGTTTGATCGTGGTCCTCGCCAGAAAACCTTCCGCCTTCGCCCGATCGAATCGCGGATGCACGCCGGCGACGTAGTCGAGCGCCTGCGAAACCCGCATCCAGCGCGGCAACACCGCGACATCGGCAATGAACGAGACATCGCGCATCAGCTGATCGCGCGCGGTCCACGGATCGCGTCCGAGCACGGTCAATTGTCCCTGATATGGCGTGAGACCGAGAATCGCATTGAGCGCGGTCGTCTTGCCGGCGCCGTTGGGACCGATGAGTCCGAGGATGCGCCCTTCTTCGACACGAAGATCGACGCCGTCCAGCGCGACGTCGTGCCAAAAGTCTTTGCGGAGACCGCGTGCTTCTATCGTTGCCATGGCTTTAGCGCTCCCTTCCTTTCTGGTATTCGAACTGCGGGCTGCGGCGCCTCGAGCAGTTCCTTCCGGTTTCAGACCGAGCCGCTGAATGGTGGCGGCACCCTTGGCCATTCTTCGGCGAGAAACTTCTGCGTTCGGCCTTGAGCAACGGTTCGCGCGCGCCGGCATTGACGAACATGCCCAGGCCGCGCCGCTTCTCGACCAGTTGCTCGTCGACCAGTTCTTGGTAAGCCTTGAGAACGGTGAGCGGATTGACCCGGATTCGGCCGCGACATTGCGCACCGACGGCAGCGGATCGCCTTCTTTGAGCACGCCGTCGAGAATCATATGCGACGACACGATCGCGAAGCTGACGATAAATCGGCTGACTGTCGTTCCATTCACGATTCATCCTGTGCTCCGGATATCCCTGTGGAAGCTCTGCGATGCCCCGCTTCGATTTGATCACTGAATCTCATTTAGTGCTATAGTTGACTATAACACCAATTCACATGCAAGCTTTTTTTTAAGAAATTTCGCCCCTCAATTTTATGCGGCTGAAGGCGCCTGCCGAAGGGCTTCATTGTAACGATTGGTTAGGCGTTGACCTCAGCCCACGCGACGGAGTGCATCTACATTAGCCCCCCTGTATGGACGATAACCCACGTCGCATGCCCATTACGCACAACGAAGTGAATTTCGGTATTCTCGTTAACGGCATAGACGTTCTCGGACTGTCTTAGCATACACCCTCCACGCGCGTCGTCATGGCTTGGTAGTAGAGCTTGCCGTCGCGCGCAAAGGTTTCCACTCTGCCGTCGTCAGAGTCATAGGTACCGAGTAGCGCGTTGAGTTTGGCTGCGGCACCGGCAAATCACGCAGCGTCTTCGGCTCGGGCAATCCCAGGAGCGGGCGCGCAATAGCCGCCCGAGAGTCAAAGCGGCGTCGCCCCGATTTCCGTGTTCACTAAGACCACGACCGCTAGATGATCATCGGGGAATGACTCTAGGGCACCGGCAAAGCCGCCGCCGCTCCCGGTGTGCCCAAGCACGCGATGCTTCTCTAGCAGACCTAAACGCGTGCCTAAGCCGTAATCGATCACGGTGCCGTCAGGGAGTGCCGTCGGCGTGCGCATCAGTTTGAGCGACGCTTCGCTCAGTTGCGCCCAGTATCCAGCGCCGCCTGCCACTTCAACACGTCGGTCGCAGTGGCGCAAATTGAGCCCGCGGCAAAGGGAAGTTTCCAACTTATCAATCCTGCATGCACGAGCACGCCACTCTCCGCTCGTAGCCAGACGCGAGATGCGACACGACTATGCGCGCATCGCACATCTGCGCCGAGTTCAGGCCCAGCGGACTGACGTGCTCGCGCAGGTATGAACCATACTCTTGCTTCGTCACCCGCTCCACTACCATGCCGGCGAGGTAGGACGAGAATTGTCGTAGCGCCAAGCAGTTCCCGGCTCGAAATCGAATGGCTTCTCTTTAATCAACCCCAGGACTTGTTCATGCGTCAGATCTAGTCGTTCATTGGCAGCGGCTTCGGGTAGGGATGTGAAGCTATAGATGCCGGAGGTGTGATTCAGCAGTTGCCGCACCGTGACTTTGCGTCCCTGCGTGGGCGTTCGGGATGTACCTGGTCACATCATCGTCGAGATCGAGTTTGCCTTCATCAACAAGTTGCAGCAGCACCCCGGCTACGATGTTTTTTGAGATCGAGTCGATGTGAAAAACTGTTTCCGGTGCGACCGCGACTGAGTGCTCGAGGTTCGCCATGCCATAACCGCGCGCAAACACGACTTTCCCCTCACGCGCTATAGCAACCGAAATCCCGCCGACCGGGCGCGACAGCATCTTTTGCATACCGGTGCCGACATGCTTGGCGACGTCTGCGGGCGTCGGCCCCTGTGCGTCTGCAACTCCCCAACCCACAAATATAGTAATTGCAACGATCGTTCGTGCGATAGTTACGCGAAACATCTTGAAGCAGACTACCCTTCAAAGCGCCTAGACCTTATGGCTGCGGGCGCGAGGTGAGCGCGCAAGCACGGGGTTGAAAAAAGGAGTGTGTTTGCCGTTCATATTTTCTCGCGGGCTACTCGCCTTTTTTGAGGTCGAGCAGAGCCGCACCAACGGCCGGAACAAAGGTGTTCCGGAGCGTTGCAGTTAAACAAGTCGAACAAACAAACACACTCAAATGAAAAAAGAACTCTATCTTGGGCTGGATGTCCACAAGGACTGTATCATCACAGCGGTAGCGGAGGAAGGGCGCAAGGGGCAAGTGCGCGAGAACGGTGTGCATCAGCAACGATCTGCACGCGGTGGAAAAATGGATTGCACGGCTGCGCAAAGCGCATGGCAAAGAAGCGATCCTGCGGGCGTGCTATGAAGCGGGGCCGTGCGGTTTTGGACTGGCCCGACGCTTGCGCCAACTCGGGGTGGAATGCGAGGTGGTGGCGCCCTCGCTGACGCCGAATCGCTCGGGCGATCGGGTCAAGACCGACAAGCGCGATGCGCGCAAGCTGGCGCGATTGTTGCGGGCCGGGGAACTCACCCCGGTTTACATTCCCGAAGCCACTGACGAAGCGATCCGGGATTTATGCCGGGCGCGCAGCGATGCGGTGGATGATCGGCGCCGCTCGCGGCATCGGTTAAAAGGCTTCCTGCTGCGCCACGGTATCGTTACCAGGGCAAAAGCGCCTGGAGCGCGGCGCATGAACGTTACCTGCGCGAGCTGGTGCTGCCGCATCCGGCGATGAAGGTGATCCTGGAAGAATATCTCCAGGGGATCGCGGCGGCGAGTGAACGCATCGCGCGGTGCGAAGAGGCGATGCGGGTGCTCTTGGAAAAATGGCGTCTGGCGCCGGCGGTGCGCGCGCTCATGGCGATGAAAGGTTTTCAAACCGTGGCGGCCATGATCCTGGTGAGCGAACTGGGGGAGGTGCATCGCTTTGCCCATCCGCGTCAGGTGATGGCCTATCTGGGGTTGGTGCCCACGGAGAACAGTTCCAGTGAGAGACGACGCCAGGGTCACATCACTAAGTGTGGCAACGCCCATGCCCGCTGGTTATTGGTGGAGTGTGCCCAGCATTACGCGGCGCCGCCTAAGGTGAGTAAGGAACTGAGCCGGCGGCAGGAAACGCAATCGGCTCAGGTGCGGGCCATCAGTTGGCGCGCCCAGAACCGCTTGCACAGTCGCTACACGCGTCTGCTGGGGCGGCGACTCCAGCGCAACAAGGCGATCGTGGCCCTTGCCCGGGAGCTGTGCGGCTTTATCTGGGAGCTGTTGCGCACGCAACCCTGCTACCAGGTCCAAACCAGATCTAAAGGATAGTTCGAGGGGAACAGCACTAACAAACAAGGAGGAGGTCACACACACACAGAGTCAGCGCTACACTCAACCCAAGAAGAAGCGGATCTGAGGCGGCAGATCACGGTAGCCAACCCACGAGCTCTCGTTAGCGTTAAGGCTGGACGCAAAATCCAACCGAGCACGCGTCACCTAGACTGTTGGACCAAGGCTGCGGTGAACTAAAAGAATGCGGATAGGTCTCGTCGCAAGGCCGGAACAGCCCGCGAATATCAGCATCACCAACCGCCGGGACCCTAACTCACCCCGACTGATCGGGCCGCCTCAAACCCGCTCCTACTTATTTATTAATGAGCGATGCAAACCCTCGCACCAGACTTTTTTTGCCCCTTGACAAATCCACAGCCATATCAACGAGAACAAGATAAGCGACGGCGGACGAGGGCGTGGGTCGCTCCGGGTGGAAGTGTGGAAGTCATCTCAAAACGTGGAGTGTACAGCGGTCCGCCGTTCGCTCGATCGCCTGGTTAGCTGAAATGTAGCGCATGTCGAAGGCGTTGCATAAGGTTCGGGCGAGGCTGAATCGTGAATAAGCACCAATGATAGGGTCGTGTGCTCGGGCTCTGCTCTCCTTTACCTTCATTTGGTGTGAGTGCGATCACATCACGCATCGACTTGCCTTCCGGTAGCTCGACGAAATCAACTAGGTTGCCGGTGCAGTAGGGCTGACGTGTGCCATCGGAGAAATGAAGAGTAAAAATGCAATATCCCATGCCGGACTCACCAATGGAATACATCTCGCGCGCGAATCTAGCGGGAAGTCGGCTAGGGCTCGGCTGAATCTGCGCTACGTCTTCGATGCGGATAGATTTCTTGCCGGGATCATCATCGGGCCAAACTCCCCAGATGCGGATGTATGACTTAGCCTCGACCATGTAGATGCAGCCAAGCTGCTCGCCGGTGGCGAGCAGCACCAAAATAATCGATCATGCCATCGTGCGTAGGTTCGATGTCTTGAAGCTGCGCTGCCAGCGCAGGTGAAAGAAGCGGATAATTGCGCGCGGCGGGTGTGTAGGGAATGTCCCATTGTTTGGTAACCGGGTTCCATCGTCGCGAGGTCACTTTTTCAGCTAACGAGAACAAGATTAGCGACCGCGCGCGAGAGCGCGCGTGGCTGCAAGCTGGACGAACTACGACACCAAAGGTACGCATCGGAGCGGGGCGCGGTTCGCTGCATCGCCTGGTTAGGTGCTATTCGTGGCTGCTCACGACGGGTCGATAAGTCTTTCCAAGAATTCTCCGGCTGCCGAGCACTGCCGCAACCCTTGCGATCCTTACGCGTGATACCGCTCTACCACACACCGTCGCGAGAGGGTGCTGCACTAATACCATCCCACGGTGTCTTTCACGGAATCGCGAAGCAGCTTCGGGTCGTAGGCAACGCCATCTTTGAAAACCAGTTCCACTTTCTCGATGTCCTTAATGTCCGCCACGGGATCACCGACGACCACGATCAGATCAGCCGCTTTGTCCTTCGCCAAACTTCCCACTTCGTTGCCGACGCCGAGGAACTCTGCGCCGCCGAGCGTCGCCATGCGAATGACATCGAGAGGTTTCCAACCCGCCTCAACTAAAAGTTCGAGCGCGCGGTGATCGGCGTAGCCGGCGATCATTCCAGCGTCCTGAGGGTCGGCCCGCATGACCATTCGACCGCCTGCCGCGACAAACTCTCGCTCCACTGCCGAACGTATTTCTGCAAAGCGCCGACCGAGGCCGGGATCGACAGCATCATTTCCAGGTAACGTTCGCGGGCGGTCGGATGAAGAAGCTCGAGTTCCTCTTTGCTGATGGGCCGCTCCACCGCGGAGGGCGTGCTAGTGAGAACGACGCCTGCCTTGATCAAGTGTTCGATCAACTGGCGAGCCTTTTCGTGGTCAGGCGCTGTTACCGGCCCAAGGGGATTGTCGCCCATGCCCAACTCTTTCATGCAGGAGCCAAACGAGTGCTCGATGTTGTCGATCCCCAAGTCTGCAGCCTCCCCGCAACTTACGCTGGCCAGGTGGCCGGTCACCTTCATATGGCGTGCGTGTGCTTCTTCGATCACACCCTTGAGAGCTTCATGCGAGATGCCGGTGTAAACTTTGAAGGAGGTGCATCCTGCCCCCGCCCAGTAAGCCACGGCTCGTCGCGCCTCTCCCTCCGTTCGCACGATCGTGTCGCCCAGGAAGTGACCTTCGTACCCATTCAAGAAGGGCCCGGTAACGAACATCTTCGGCCCGGCGATGCGCCCTTCGTCGATCGCGAGCTTCAGGTTCAGGTCAGTGTTGGGAACGTCTGTTCCCGCTGTACGCACGGTTGTCACACCCGCCGCCAGGTATAACCGCGGGTAACTTACGGCCTGAGAATGCCAAACTCTAAAGCCGGAGAAGTAGAACATGTGCTCGTGCAGCATGACGAGCCCGGGCAGAATGGTGCGGCCTGCCAGGTTTAGGCGTGTCGCGTCTTTCGGCGCAGAGACTCGCCCGGCATCTCCGATCGCCGCGATGCGTCCGCCGTTAATGACAGCGGTCTGGTTCTCCTTCGCCGGCGCGCCCGTTCCGTCTATGACTCGCACGTTCTCCAGCACAATAGAGTTCGCCCGCAGGCGGACGAACTTCGCCACTTCTTCCTTCGATCCTGGCAGCCCCTGCGCTGCGGCGGTGAGAAGCCCAAAAGCCATCGCGAGGACGGGAGCCGCCAGCCAGCGCACGAGCGTCGCAGCGCACTGTTGTTTCCGCACTTTCTCTCTCATCGTTTCGTTCATACGACGTCGATGCGCGTCTATAGACCTAACGAGAATTCGACCCAATTTTTGGACTTTTCAAGAGAAATATCCTATTTTTGGGCCTAATCCTGTTTGAGTTTGAGTCCGGAAAAATGAAAATCATTGTCATGCCCACAATAATAGCGAGCAGCCGGTTCCCGAACAAACCAAAATTGCTCAACGAGACGCGACGTTATCCGGCGAAAACATTACAGCATTCGCACCGAGCAGGCGTACCTCGATTGGATCAAGCGCTTCATTATTTACCATAACAAACGGCATCCGGCCGAAATGGCAGAAGAAGAAGTCGCGCGGTTCCTTACTCATCTGGCCCGTGATCGCGACGTCGCGCCCTCTACTCAGAACCAGGCGCTGAGCGCATTACTGTTTCTCTACAAGGAAGTGCTCAAGCATGAGATTGGCTGGCTGGAGAAAGTGGAGCGGGCGAAAAAACCGCCGAAACTCCCGGTGGTCCTCTCGCGCACGGAAGTGAAACGTATTTTTGTGTACCTGCATGGCGTGCCTAAACTGATGGCCGGGTTGCTTTACGGCAGTGGGCTGCGCTTAATGGAGTGTGTGCGATTGCGGATCAAGGATGTCGATTTCGAGCTCGCGCAGATAACAGTGCGCGATGCCAAAGGCGGCAAAGATCGCGTCACGATGTTGCCATTAAATCTATCCGAACCCCTGCGACGGCATCTGGTGCGGGTGAAGGCGCAACACGAGCAGGATCTGGAAGATGGATTCGGCAGGGTTCATCTGCCATTTGCGCTAGGTCGAAAGTTGCCCAACGCCGCACGCGAATGGGCCTGGCAATATGTTTTTCCTTCGTCGCGGATTTCGGCTCGATCCGCGCAGCGGAAGAAAACAACGGCATCACATGGCCGAAGGTATCCTGCAGAGCGCATTGAAGAAGGCCGTCGAAGCAGTGGGATTGTCAAGCGCGCGAACTGCCACAGCCTGCGGCATTCATTCGCGACGCGCCTGCTGGTAAAGGGTTATGACATTCGCACTGTGCAAGAATTGTTGGGTCATAAGGATGTCAGCACGACCATGATTTATACCCACGTGCTGAATAAGCCAGGAATCGGCGTGAAAAGTCCGCTGGACTAGAAGGAAAAGTCCTTGGGTTTACTTGGACTCCGCTTTAGGCAAGGGTAGGGAGGCTTGGCCAAAGACGTAGCGCCAGCCTTTTGGAGTCCGAACATAAGTATCGCTAAACCATAGTTTGTAATCGGCTGGTTTGCCTCCTTGGACAGACTTGATCCATAGGAGCGCGGTCACTACTGCTGTGTCGCCCCATACCCTGACCTTCTGTGTTCCCAGTTCTTCGTCCTGACGTTCGTAAGCGACTTCTTTCTTTCGAGCTAAGTCAAGCAGGTCTGCTTTGTTATAAACTTTGCCACGACCGGTTACCAAAACGAAGTCGTCGGCCAAGATTTGGCCCATCGTCTGAGCATCGTTAGCCTTAACCGCGGCTTGATATTTCGTGTCTAACGCGGCCACAGTTTTCGCGTCCTCCTCTGAGGAAGCATTCAATTTGCTCGTGCTGGCCAACGGCACGACTACGATCATCAAGAGAGCTTTGTAAAGCCTGAGATGTTTCTGCACCGGCGTAACTGGACGGCGCGCATCGCCATGGCTATAGCGATCGCACGTTTGTGAGCTGGTTTTTCGAGTGAATGAAGTCATGATTCGATCTTCTTATTTCGTTTCTTGTCCAAATCCAGCCTCGAAATGCATCAGGAGAAGGCCAAATCGATGTTCGGCCATCAAGAATCTGTTTGTCTGACGTTCGGCTGGACAATGGCGGTGCAAATTTGCTTCGCATCCTGGACAGGCTGTTGTTTAAGATAGGCGACATGACCGAATTTCCAAAGAAAGAATTGGAGGCACTTTGGGCGCCGTGGCGGGTGCAGTATTTCGAGAAAGAACCACGCGACCGCAACTTTCTCCAAGCTGCGGCGCAGGCAAGCGATGACGCCGCGCATTTAGTGATCACGCGCCGAAAGAATGCGTTCCTGATGATGAACCGTTATCCGTATGCGGTCGGTCATTTGATGGCGGTGCCATATCGCAAAACGGCGGAGCTCTCGGCTCTCGGGGAGAACGAGATTGTCGAGCTGTGGAATTTGGTCGTGCGCGCGCAGGCGCTTTTGCGTGCCGCGACAAAGGCGCAGGGGTTTAACATTGGTTTGAACCTTGGCGAATGCGCGGGCGCAGGCGTACCAGATCATTTGCATATTCACATCGTCCCGCGCTGGGGTGGTGACACCAACTTCATGCCGATCCTCACCGGAACGCGCGTGCTCGGTGAAGGGTTGCGCGCGCTTTATGACAAGTTGATCGAAGCTCAGGCGAAGATTGACGCGGAGTCGTGTCAGAAGACATGAACGGTTGGGTTGACGCGCCGCCACCAAGAAGGGGATTGGGTTGTTTCGGGCGAGGCTGTCTTATTCTTGTTGTGTTTGCGATCGTGCTGGCGATCGCTTGTTTAGCAGGCATGTATTGGGGGTTTCAGCGGCACTCGGCAATTTTGCACGGCATTTATTGGCTGACGAAAGCGCAAGCCATCGCTCAAAAGCCAGTGCCGATACCTGAGTTCACCGCTTCGGACGCGCAAATTCAATCAATCCACGAGCGGTGCGAGGATTTCGAGCAAAAAGCGCGCGCCGGTCAGCCGGCTGAGCTTGAGCTGGCACCGGACGACATCAATACGTTGATCGCCACCAACCAGGACACGCGCGGCAAGATCTTTGTCTCGATTGACGGGGACCGCCTGCGTTGCCAGGCGAGCGTGCCGCTTGGAGAACTTATGGGCAGGTCGGGTTATTACTTTAACGGTGACATCGCGGTCGAACTAAAGAGCGCGGAATCGCTGGAGAACCCGCAGTTGAACCGGATTATTGTAAACGGCGAGCCTGTTCCGCGCGATCTATTGAATTGGAAATATCGTTCGAAGCGATTGCGAGATTATCTCGCCGATTACCGGAACGGCTCCGGCGTCGGCACGATTGAAATCCGGGACGGCAAGTTGATTCTGCGATCGCGGACTGAGTAAAACGAGGATTTTGATAGGGGCCTCCCGCCGGGCGCACCGAAACGAGATATGGTACGGACATCGCACGTATCCGGTTAGGAGCAAAGGCGCTGTCCCCACCATGCCGCCGGCTAATTCGGCTGCATGATCTCGCGTACAAAGACGTTAAGCTGTCCGTCTGCCTGTCTGCGCACTTCGGTGATCTCATAGGGCCGCTGTTCATCACGGCTCACTTCCGCTCCTTGCCGCGGTGGCACATAGCCGGCTGGAAATTCGACAATGATACGCGTAGAAGAACCCGCGCCGAAGTGCAGCATCTTCTCCGTCAACTTCGTATGCGGACGTAGTACGGCCTTGTTAGCATCAGAAAAATTCACGACGAACTGTCCCTTCAAATAAACGCGTTCGCCTGCAAGCCCGTGCTCAGCAACGTCACGCAGATCGCCTGTCCCTATGAGCCGGCCAAGTGGCATTTTACCCGGCGAAAATGTTTTCCAACTGCCACCGCCCGCGTTTGAGGCCAGAGCTACGTTGGAAGTGTCCGCGGGAACGGGCTGAGCTGGCAGAACTGGCACTGGCGTCGCTGTCGGAACAGACGGGGCCTGGGCGATCCCTGAAGCTTGGGCATTGGAGGCGTTCGCGGCTGGCGCTGGTGTAGCCACACGAACGTTTGGCGGCGTCGCTGCAGATGCAACGGTGAACGGCGTCGCACTTGGAGCAATTGGTTTCTGTGCAATCACTGGCTGCGCCGGAGTCATTGCCGGAGGCGGGGATTCGAGTTTCGGTTTCTTGCCCCATCTTCTGCCTTTTGGTGGCGGCGTGGGGTTAGCCAGCTTTTCATTCTTTGCCACGACTGGCGCCGTCGGCGGTTTTCGAATGGCAATCGCTTGCTCGACGCGCACCAATTCATTCGCGGCGGGCGGAGGCGTCGCGCTCTGGGTGATGCCGGGCATGGATATCGCGCGTCCTTGCGCTACTGCCGTTTTTTGCTGGTACTCTGCGTAGCGCTGTTCGATTCCATCGCGGTCTGATGCCTTAAACAATGGCCAGCCCGCGGCGAGGTTGAGACTGAGCGGTGGCTCAAGGCGAAATGTCCCCAAACCACGTGTGACCGTATAGCTTCCATAAAGCAATGGCACGGCAGTAATCATGATGCGGCCATCGACCAATCGCTCAGCGTGAATCACCGAAGAAATATCATGTGAGCGTTCCAACTTGATTTCCAATCCAACATTCAGCGTCTGCTTCATCAGTGGCAGGGTCTCCGGATTCGCTGGATAAAGATGTTCCATGAGCAACTCACCGTTATCGACGGCATTGGTTAAGGCGACCATGCCAGAGGTAAACACATCGCCGGGTCCGAGCTCTCGTGCTGCAACAATTTTGTACCTGCCTACCACATAGGGGACCAGGCCGCGCACAATCTGATAATTCCGAATATAATTGCGCGTCAGCTCGGCATTCGTCCTCGCGAGCTCAGCGTTGCCCATTCCCGAATAACGCTCGTAGAGTTGCTTCGAGTTTAGAAATTCGCCTGCCGGCGCTGCGGTCAGTTCGAAACGCTTCGGCGGCTCAACCTTGTGCAGCCTTTGTAAAATCCGGTAGCTGTCAGGGCGCTCCGGTTGATTGAAGATGTAAAAACTGCCGAGCCACGCGGCGAATGCGAACCCAATCAGAAGCAGAATGGCAACCGTCCAAACAAAATAATTGATGCGTCGTCGTGGACGAGTGTACGGCTCGTCATGTGGATAAAAACCATGATCCATCAGGCCAGCGCGAGAAGATTACCCCGGTTTCAAGACGATTGCGTCGTTTCGAACGACGAACCGCATCCGCAGGTGCGCGATGCGTTTGGATTAACGACCCGAAAACCGGTGCCAGTCAAGCCACCGCTAAAATCCAGGGTCGCGTCGCGCAGGTAGGGAACGCTTTCGGCGTCGATAAAAAACTGCATTCCATCGCGCTCCACTACGGCGTCGCCTTCCTTTTTTTCGTCGAGAGTCATTTCATAATGCAGGCCTGAACATCCCCCTTTCGCAACTTGGACGCGCAAACCTTTTTGCGAATGTCCTTCATGCGCCGGAAGCAGACTCTCGAGCTGTCGAACAGCGTTGTCCGTGACGTTAATCATACTTCGAGAAAATACGGCTGCAGCGTAACCAAGTCAAAACAGCCGGATCAGTACGTTTTCTCAACGCGTTGAGGACAACGCATTCCACCCTTGGCAATTAGCGAAAGGTGGATCGGTGTGTCTGAAGCGACGGCAAATACAACCGTCCGCAGGCGCAAGAATGACGCGGAACAATAAGTGGTTTCACCCTTTTTCTTCGCAATTGGCGATCTGGAATCTACAATTTGAATACAAAATGAGCCGAATCCGATTGTTGTCAGAGACCGTGGCGAGTCAGGTGGCCGCGGGCGAAGTCGTGGAGCGCCCGGCGTCAGTGGTGAAGGAGCTGATTGAAAACAGCATCGACGCCGGCGCTCGCAAGATCGACATCCTCATTCGTCGCGGAGGAATCTCGCTGGTTCGAATAGTCGATGACGGCTGCGGTATGGATCGCGATGACGCGTTGCTGTCGCTGGAGCGACATGCCACAAGCAAGATTAGGTCGGCTGCCGATCTGCAAGCGGTGGCGACATTGGGATTTCGCGGCGAAGCATTGCCGAGTATCGCCAGTGTGTCGCGATTCCGTCTGACCACGCGAGAGGCCGGCGCAGTTGCAGGAACCGAGATCGTCGTCAATGGCGGCAAGATCGACATCGTGCGCGACGGCGGCGAAGCGCCGGGAACTCAAGTCGAGGTGCGCTCGATTTTTTATAACTTGCCTGCGCGCCGAAAATTTCTTCGCTCTGAAAATACTGAAAGCCGTAATATCGAACATCAGATTCATTTGCAGGCGATCGGTCATCCTCAGATCGGTTTTTCTTTATTACGAGACGACCGCATGTTATTCCAGCTACCGGCGGCGGCGACACTGGGCGATCGAATCCGGGACTTATATGGTATCGAGTTACCGGAGCGCCTTGTTGAGGTAAACGACGCACCTTCGCGAAATATTCGCATAGCCGGATTTATCGGGCAGGCAGGACTGAGCCGGCAGACAAGGTCGCAACAGCTCGTCTTTGTAAATGGCCGTGCCATTGAAAGCGGGCTTCTCACGGCAGCTATGCGCGAGGGTTATCATACCGCTCTGATGAAAGGCCAGTATCCCGTAACGTTCCTCTTTCTCAAGATCGATCCCGCGTCTGTCGACGTAAACGTTCACCCGGCAAAACGCGAAGTGCGTTTTCGCGATCCGAGCGCAGTCCGTGAAGCGATTGTTCACTCGATCCAGCAAACCTTGGAACGCGGCCGGGTGGGGTGGCAGGAAAAATTTCGGTCGCCTGCGATCGCACCCAATGCCGTTCCAGAAAAGGCGGCTCCTGATCTTAAGTTACGAGCTAATGTAGCAGCTCCACAGGAAATTCATCGTGAGTTACCACACCTGGGTCGAACGGTAGCCGGAGTCGTCAGCAGCGGCGACGCGAAAGTCCCAGAAACTGTAGAGCAGGCGCACCGCCTGCCAACCCCGCGCGCCGATTCGACAGACGATGCGCTTGCAATACAACGATCGCAACAGCTCGCTGTTCAACGGCAATTTCAGATCATCGGTGTGTTAAGCAAGCTTTACGTCCTGATGGAAAACGCCGACGGGCTCGTCCTCGTCGATCAGCATGCTGCGCATGAGCGAATTCTCTTTGAAGAGTTGCGGCGAAGAATGGAGGAGCAGGGGGTTCCAACGCAAAAGCTCCTTCTGCCTCAGACATTCGATGCGCCGCCGCGCGATGCCGACTGGATCGAACGCAACATATCGATTCTGCAAAAGATGGGGATCGGGATCGAGAGTTTCGGGCCAGGCACGTTCAAGATCGATAGTCTCCCTGGTTTTTTAAGCGTCTCAGATCCGGGGCAATTCATGCGCAAAGTGATTGACGACCTAAAAAGCGCCGGCAACAGCACCTCACCGATGCGGTTAGGTGAGGACATGATTGCCAGGACAGTTTGTCGGCACGCCGTCAAAGCCAATGATCCGCTGCGTTACCCCGAGATAGAGAAACTGATTCGCGATCTGCTCGAGTGTGATCTGCCTTATTGCTGTCCCCATGGACGACCTACCATGATTCAGATTTCGCTTACAGAGTTAGAGAAAAAATTCGGTCGCAAGGTTTGATTGTAGGCGCACCGTCCTTCACACGGCTAGATTCTGGCCTTTTTGCTCTCGCTAGAGCAACGACAAAATGATAATGGCCAATGTAATGATGCGAGCGACAACATTAATCATCGCCATCATTGCGTTTCTTGACAGCGCAGTCTCACTAACCGCCACACCTTGTACGGTGACCATGTCGGGCTGTGGCGGGACTTTCGGTATCTTTGTCCTACCGACCGATTTCGTTGTCAACGTGAGCGACCCAATCGACCCGGCAACTCTCGATGCAAGCGATTTTACCGTTAACGGAATCCCAGCGAACAACTTTATCTTATCAAACGGCAACATGACGATAACCTTCGACTTTACGACCTCGCCTGCGGGGCAGGGCGTCAACACTATGCATATCGCCGCCGGCGCTTTTGACTGCGGCGGCGGGCCGGTGCTCGAGTTCACCTGCAGGATTCGCTACATTTTAGTGAGGCCTAACCCAACACCATGGCCTCGGCCGATTCCTCCGCAGTGAAGGAAGTCTTACTTCTGCTGACAAGTAGGTCGTGAACTATACGACAACGTTCACTATTGCAGTTGCTTTCTTTGCGGTAGGCCGGGCTAGAGCATAAGCGCGCGCACCTGACGCACACCCGAGAGCGAGTACCGTCGCGCACTTCTCCTGATAATTAAAACCGCTCGTGTTTTGCGACCAGGTGCGCGCATCGGGGCTTCGTTATTCGTGCTGCGTCATCTTTCTGGCAGGGTTTGCAGCGCGACGGTAGCTTCGGCTGGCAAGGACCATCTCTCAGTTGTGGCAAGCAAGGCTGTGCCTACTCCGCCGTAGCGGGGAGACTCGCTTGTCCAGAGCGTTTCCCACCTATAGCCGGTTGGCGGTGCAAGGAGCGGTTCTGAAGCAGGGTGCAAGACCTGGCGTTTTCCGAAATTGACCAACAGCAGGCGATCGTCGCCCTCCTTCGAAAAATATCTCAGAACGAAACTCGTCTTACCGAAGACTGCGCCATCGATGCCGTCAGGCGTTTGCTGGCAAAAGCGCGAATCTTCCGTCCGCAATTTCAAAAGGTCGATATGCAAATCGTAAAGCTGTCGATTTTTTTCGCGCTCGGAAAAATCGAGTTTGCAGCGGGCGAATACTTCCGGATCGTGCGGCGCCGGCAAAGTTGTTAAAGCTTCTTCCTCGGTAAGTGACAGGAACGGCGCCAGCCACTCGGCGCGGCCTTTCCGAATAGCGTCGCGTACGGATGCATCGCCTATGTCGGCAAAAAACATGAACGGGCTCGATGCGCCGAACTCCTCTCCTTGAAACAGCAGCGGTGTCCAGGGTCCAAGCAAGAGAAGCGCGGTCATCGCGCGATAACGCGCGGGTGAAGTTTGAAAACGGACTCGTTCACCGGGTCCGGTATTCGCGATTTGATCGTGGTTTTCGATAAAACAGACGAAAGCTTCCGGCGGAATGCCGAAAGTGGAGGATCCACGCAATGCTTTTCGCCATGAGAGGGCCTGGCCTTGATAAAGGAAACCGTATTTAGCGGCGGAAATAAACTCCTGAGGCGCGCCGCGGTAATCGTCAAAATAGGCTTCCTTGCGACCGGTCAACGCGACCAGAGCACTGTGATGAAAGTCGTCGTTCCACATTCCATCCAAATCGTCCCCGCCTTCGCTGCGGGGTTGAACCATCCTGGCTTCCTGCCGATCGTTCTCGGCGATCAAAATAATTGAGCGCGAGCCCGCCGCCTTGCGCGCTGCGCGCCCGACCGCGCCGATGATGTACTCACTGGATCGATCGCGAATGGCGTGTAACGCGTCGAAGCGAAACCCATCGAAATGAAATTCCTCGATCCAGTAACATCCGTTCGTGACGAAGAACTCGCGGACCGGTCCCGAATTCCGGTCATCGAAATTGACCGAGTCACCCCATTCATTTTCGTTTCCGCGAATTAGATAATCGTCGGAAAAAGCGCCGAGATAATTTCCGTCAGGTCCAAAGTGGTTATAAACGACGTCGAGGATCACACCCAGGCCTAACGAGTGGGCGCGATCGATGAATGCCCGCAAGTCATCCGGCGTTCCGTACAAATGTGAAGGCGCGAACAGATCAACGCCATCGTATCCCCAGCCAAACTTCCCGGGGAAATCCGCGACCGGCATCATTTCGATCACGGTGATTCCGATGCGCGCGAGCTCTTCTAATTGTTGCGAAGCCGCGCGCCACGTTCCCTCCTTTGTGAAAGTGCCGATGTGCATTTCGTAAATGACCTGGCCTTTTAGCCCCGCGGCCGCGGGGCCGGACCACTGCGAATCCGTCCACCGAAACTGGGCTGAATCGACAATGCAAGAAGGACCGTGGGGTCCATCAGGTTGAAACCGCGATGCAGGATCCGGGTAAAGATTGTTGTTTACGCAGAACCGATAACGAGCGCCCGCGCCAGCATTGGCAGTTCCGGAAAAGTACCCGCCTTCTTCGGCTTCCAGCGCATGGAATGTTTGCCTTGGGTTTTTCGCTGCGCTGTCTTCCAAGACCAGATCAACGCGCTGGGTCTTTGGCGCCCAGACGCGGAAGTGCGTTTGGTCAGGCCCGATTACTTCGGCGCCAATCGGGTAGCGACGCTGCACCTGGCGAATTTCTCGCGTGCTGTTTAACATGGGTCATCAAAGATGCGGGCGCTCGCGAGCGAAGCAACCAAGGAACAATACGCGCTTGATCGCGCTGGTCGGACCGTTTCAGAATACGCTTCATGAACGATGTCAGACCCAAGATCGAAATCTTCAGACCTTTTGGTGAAGCGTTCGAGCTGACGAACAAGATTCTATTTCAACCGTTCGACCTAAAAAAATGGTTTGTAATTGGGTTTGCGGCGTTCCTGTCCGGGCATTTGGCAGGTGTTGGCTTCAATTTCCCATCGCCGTTTGGCAATTTTCAATCGCATGGGACGACTCCGGAAGTGATTTCACCTCACTTTGAGCAATGGAAACCGTGGCTCGTGGTGGCCGTCGTTGTGCTTGCGCTGCTTTTTTTCGCGTTGGTAATCGCACTGACGTGGTTGAAAGCGCGTGGCAATTTCATCTTTACAGACTGCATCGTCCGGAACCAGGCCGTAATCGCAGGACCATGGCGTGAGTATCGGAAAGAAGGCAACAGTTACTTCTTATTTCTGCTCGCAATTGTGTTCGCCTTGCTGGTGTTCGTGGCACTAATGCTCGGAAGCGTCATTGGGTTGGGTTTGTTCAATCGACCCGCAGGTGAAATGGTATCGATGACCTTTATTGGATTGGTCGTTTTCCTTTTTGTCATTTGGGTTTCAATCATCATTTTTGTCAGTATCGCCACCTATTTCATGGTGCCGGTGATGTACCGGAGGCGATGTCGAGCAGTAGAGGCGTTTGGCGATGTAACGCTTCTGATATGGCATCACCTTGGCGCTTTCTTTTTGCTTTGCTTGTTTGGGATTGTTTTGATTCTGGCTGTGCTAATGATTGGCGCGATCGTGACATGCGCGACCTGTTGTTTGGCTGCGCTTCCCTACGTTGGGACAGTTATATTGCTGCCATTGTTCGTCTGCTTGCGCGCATTCGGCCTTGTGTTTCTTCGCCAGTTCGGTCCGGATTACGACGTGTGGGCGAGTTTCGTGCCACCGGAATTTTTGCCGATCTTATCCGGAGTGCCGCCTACGCCGCCGGCGTCGTCTACTCCAAATCCGCCACATGAGCCACCGTCGCCTTCAGTCGGATAAAAAGAGAGATAAAGTCTGAGATCTGCAATCAGAAAGGAGTCGACCGCGCGAACGGATTAGCCTAAAAATCGATCATGAATAGGAAGCTCAGTCTTTTATGTGTGGTACTAATCGCCACCAGCAGAATGTGTCTGGCTCAAACAGATTCTGAACTGTCAGAGGAAGAGTCAGCTGCGCCGTCAGCTACGCCGTCAACTGCGCGGGTTGCTGATGCCGGTACGATTACTGATCTGGAAGACTCCGTTTGGAAGGCATACAAAAATAAACAGCTCCGCTCGTTCGAGGGGCTTCTATACAAAACCTACTATGGCCGTTTATGCGGACGGGATTAAGACCCTGGACATGGAAATTGCAGACATGGACAAAACCGACATCGACAGCTACTCATTGGCTGATATCAAGGTTGAGTTCCCGAACCCCAGCATAGCGGTCATTACCTATAAAACATCGCAACGAGGGACTTTTGATGGCAAAGATGTTTCTGGCAATTATTACAACGAAAGCGTGTGGGTTAAGAAAGGAGACAGATGGCTTAACACTTTCCACACCGCGATCAAGGCTAAGTAGAATCGTATTTGGTTTTAAGCGGAGGAATGAACAAGTGAGCCGAAATTGCGTATGAAAATCCAATTCCTTTGCCTGTGGATGGCCGTTGTTGCGGGTGTCGCCATGTGCTTCGGACAAACAAGTTCAACTACGCCAGGGAACGTACCCGCCAATGAGCAAGCAATCGTCGACTTGGAAAAAGCTGTCACGGAAGCATATAAGAACAAAAAGGCCGACGTGTTCAGAAAACACCTGGCGAAGAACTATGTTGGTATTAATGCAGATGGAACCACGAAAAGGACTAGCGAGGTTACCGAAATGCAGAACACTGATCTGCGAAACTACTCGTTTACAGACATGAAAGTAGTCTTTCCAAAAGCGGGTGTCGCAGTCGTAACGTATAAGGCCAGAGTCGATAGCAGCGCCGCAGGGCAGGACACGTCGGGCGCCTATAACGCCGCCAGTGTATGGACAAAGCGCTGGGGGAATTGGGTTCTGATCAGTCACGCTTTTATAAAGAGCCAGTAGGGTTGTCGGCTACATTCGACGCGGTTTCGAGGTCAAATTTGACTCGTTGTAATGTCACTTGCAGCTGTTTAGCTTATCTTTGTATGCAAATCGTAGGCCGAGTCATGTTCTTCGGCACAATGGCTACAGCAGCACTGACACCGGGCGTCGTGATTGCGCAATCGTCGAAGCCAACGATGAAGGCGATCGTTGTGCATGAGTACGGCGGCCCTGAGGTATTGAAGTACGAAGAGGTGCCACGCCCTGAACCCAAAGAGGATCAGGTTCTCGTTCGTGTGATCGCTGCCGGCGTGAATCCCGTCGATGCCATGATTCGGTCTGGAATGTTTGCGAAATATGAAAAGGATGTGTTTCCGATAATTCCGGGAGCGGACATCGCTGGAGTTGTTGAGAAGGTTGGAAGCAAGGTCACGAAATTTAAAGCAGGCGATCCTGTGTTTGCGTACGTAAGCTTGAAGGGTGGTGGCGGTTACGCGGAGTACGCGTTGGCCACGGAACATGACACGGCGGCCAAGCCCAAGTCACTCACTTACGTTGAGGCTGCAGCGGTGCCGATCGTTGCATTGACGGCATGGCAGGCGTTGATCGACAGCGGCAAGCTGAACGCGGGCCAGACAGTATTGATCCACGGTGGATCAGGTGGAGTTGGAAGCTTCGCGATCCAACTCGCAAAAGCCCGCGGGGCGAAGGTGATCGCGACTGCGTCGGCCTCCAATCAGGACCTCCTCAAGCAACTCGGCGCGGACGTAGCGATCGATTACACCAAGCAAAAGTTTGAGGACACCGCCAAAGATGTCGATGTCGTTCTTGATTCGGTTGGCAAGGACACACTGGCGCGTTCGTACGGCGTGGTAAAGAAGGGTGGAGTCATAGTGTCGATCGTTGCACGACCTGATAGGACTGAGCTGGACAAGCACGGTATCCGCGGGGCAGTGCTCAGTGTGGAGCCGAACGCCGACGAGCTTGCCGAGATCGGCAAGTTAATCGACGAGAAGAAAATCAAGGTGATTGTCTCGCAAACGTTCCCGCTTTCTGACGCAACGAAAGCCCAGGAACAGGTCGCGACTGGTCATACGCGCGGCAAGATTGTTCTCAAAGTCGCTGACGAGCCAAAGTAGTGATCCATCCCCTAAATGTGCTGTCATGTTGAGCGAAGCGAAACATGTGAAGCTGTTATACTACGGCTGGCCCCAGCAATGATCAGAGCTTCTTCGCTTCGCTCAGAATGACATTATGAGGTCGCTTGTGATAGTCTGCGAGTCGCCCGTGTATAGGAGACAGATGAATTGGGACGCGATTAGTGCAATCTCGCAATTAGTCGGCTCGATTGCCGTCGTTTTGTCGGTTTTATACCTCGCAGTGCAAGTGCATCGGAGCACGCGCGTGGCCAAGCTCGCCACGCAAGACGCGGCGGCCACGGCTCTGCGCGAAGTAACCAAACCTTTCATGGAGAACGCCGAACTGGAACGGATCTGGCGGGTGGGCCTGGAAGATATCGGCGCGCTCTCCATCGAAGAGACGGGCGCGCTTTTTTCATGCTGCCTATCAATTCTTGAAAGCGTTCGAGACGATTCATTTTCATTATGTTTATGGATTGATGGACAAGCAGCTCTGTTTGAAGGCTGGCACGGACTGCTGCGGCATTACGTTGCCGCGCCCGGTATGGCTTATTACTGGAAGCTCCGGCCTGAAGTTTTTTCCGAGCGGTTTCGGAATTTTGTTAATTCGCTCGAACCTCCGGCCGAGCAGCGCACCGTGGGAACGCTTTTCGAAGAGGGACGCAAATGAACGTGCTCACTCGCAACGCTTTTGCGAGACGGCGTCACCCAATGAATTTCGCACCGAGTGCTTTTGGAGTGCGATGCGTTCTCGCATCGCTTTTAACGCCGTGCGGATCTATTCAGCCTGTTACTTACACGGCCCGGGCACAGGGATAACGAACTTGCCGTCTTTCTCGGCGATGAAGTTTTCGCTTGTGCTGGTTGAACTGCCGTTGGCGTCTTTTTTCTCGACCTTGATGATGAGCTTCTTGGTCGGTTTAAGTGTCAGGCAAACTTTGCCGCCCGTCGGCGACTCCATTGGCGTCTCGGCTTTTTTCGCGTCCTCCGGGGTAAGATCGACAAGCTCGATGTTGGATATTTTCTCTCCCGCTTCTCCTGACTGCATCATCTTGTAGAACCCGAGAATCGCCGGGTCGGCCCCGTGCGCGTAAAGGAACGATTCCAATGTGGCGGTGTCCTTCCCCTCGAACGCGGTTTTGTATTTGTCGGTGAACGCCTTCTCTTGCGGGGACGTGCCAGCGTGAAGCGAAAGAGAAGCTGTGACTAGTGCGGTGCAAGCCAAGATGCTGATTTTCGCGAGGTTGTTCATGACAGTGAGGGTAGGGGGTTTCACTTGGACGAGGCAAGCACCTTTATGAGAAAAACCGTTGCTGATCCGCGCGCGGCAGGCTAATTGCTCTTTGCTGAAAATCGATAGCGGGGGACTGGAGACCGCCGCTCCTTGCCGATGAACATTCACGAATACCAAGCCAAAGAGCTGTTGCAAAAATTCGATGTAGCGACCACCCGAGGGAGGGTCGCGTCGACCCTTGACGACGCGGAGCAAATCGTGCGCGAACTCGGCGATGTTGACGTCGTTGTTAAGGCGCAAATTCACGCCGGCGGACGCGGCAAGGGCACGTTCAAAAATGGATTCAAAGGCGGGGTACATGTTCGCAAGACGCCGGCGGAAGTGCGCGAGGTCGCGGCGAAGATGCTGGGTCAGATCCTTGTCACGCACCAGACAGGACCGAGTGGTCGCAAGGTTAACAAAGTGCTCGTAGCCGAATCCGCCGACATCTCGCGCGAGATTTATTTCGCTGTCCTGCTCGACCGAGCCACAGCTGCGCCTGTGATTGTTGCCAGCACTGAAGGCGGCGTTGAAATCGAAGCCGTCGCGGCGAAATCGCCTGAGAAAATCAATCGTGAACCAATCGATCCGTTGGCAGGTCTGCAGCCATTTCAAACGCGGAAACTGGCGAAGCAACTTGGCTTCGAGTCGTCACAGTTGAAAAGCGCGTCCAAGCTGTTCGAAGGACTCTATCGCACGTTTGTTGCGTATGATTGTTCGATGGTCGAAGTGAATCCGCTCGTTGTGACAACCCAGGGCAATGTGCTTGCACTCGATGCGAAGTTTAACTTTGATGACAACGCGCTTTATCGTCATCCAGAGATCGCGGCGATGCGTGACGTCGCCGAGGAAGACCCGCGCGAAGTCGAAGCTTCCAAACATGGTCTCAATTACATCGGTCTCGATGGAAACATCGCTTGTCTGGTCAACGGAGCCGGTCTGGCGATGGCCACGATGGACATTATTAAGTTCTATGGCGGTGAGCCGGCCAACTTCCTTGATGTAGGCGGTGGCGCGACGGAAGAGCAGGTAACCGAAGCCTTCAAAATTCTGATCGCCGATAAAAAAGTAAAAGCGATCCTTGTCAACATTTTTGGCGGTATCATGAAATGCGACATCATTGCGCAGGGAATCATCAACGCAGCAAAGACGCTGAAGTTATCGGTGCCGCTGGTCGTTCGCCTCGAGGGCACAAATGTCGAGACGGGAAAAAAATTGATCGCGGATTCGGGCCTGGCCGTTATTGCGGCCGACGATTTGGCGGATGCCGCGCAAAAGGTGGTGAAAGCGGCTGAAGGAAACAAATGAAAGCGAAGAAGATTGCATTCACTGGAATCCCGGTAACGGACATAAAACGTGCAAGAGCCTTTTACGAAGGAGTCCTCGGGCTCAAGGTCTCGGGTGAATTCGGCGAAGGTGTTTGGATCGAATACGAGATTGGTCCTGACACGCTGGCCATCGGCAGCGTGGGCGATCAATGGAAGCCATCCGCAGACGGCACCAGTGTCGCTATTGAAGTCGAAGACTTTGACGCTGCCATCAAGGGCCTCAAACAAGCGAAGGCTCGTTTTGCCGCGGAAGGAATCGAGAGTCCGGTGTGCTGGATGGCCGTCGTGCAAGATCCGGACGGCAACAAGCTGATAATTCACAAACGCAAACCCGAAAACGAGAAAGGAGTCTGCAAATGATTACAAACGAAGTTGCATTTATTGCGATCGCTGTGTCAGACAAAGAACGCGCGCGAAAATTCTATCAGGAGACGCTCGAGCTCAAACCTACGCCCACTCAGATAGATGGCGCATGGGTCGAGTATGATCTTGGCCCTGTCACAATCGGTGTTGGTTGTCATCCGGCCTGGAAACCATCACGCGATGGAACGACAATCGCTTTTGAGGTCGAAGATATCGACGCTGCGATCGACAAACTTAAAGGACGCGGTGTCAGCTTCGATATTGAAAAGACTGAAACGCCGGTGTGCTGGATGGCGCAATTTCGCGATCCGGACGGAAACAAGCTGGTCGTTCACAAACGAAAGAAATGACGAAGCTCGAATGTCGAATGTCGCAGGAAGCCAGAATGCTAAAATGACGAAGACGATACTGGAATGCTTTTCGGTCATTCGTATTTCGTCATTCCTTCGAGCTTCGTCATTCGTCATTCGTCATTCCGATCATGTCTATTCTCGTCGATAAGAGCACGCGCCTCGTCGTGCAGGGCATCACTGGAAGCGCAGGGGCATTTCATACACGCCAGTGCATGGATTACGGGACCAACGTTGTCGCCGGTGTTACGCCAGGCAAAGGCGGACAGATGTTCGATGGAAAGGTGCCAGTGTTTGATACAGTCTGGGAAGCGCGACGAGAGACTAGCTGCAACGCCTCCATGGTTTTTGTGCCCGCTCCGGCTGCTGCTGATTCAATTCTTGAGGCCGTGGATGCAGGAGTAGAACTGGTCGTTTGCATCACGGAGGGGATTCCAGTGATGGACATGATGCGGGTGAAAGCCCTGATGCATGGAAAGCAATCGCGACTTATCGGGCCGAATTGTCCAGGCATCATTACTCCAGGCGCATGCAAGATCGGCATCATGCCGGGGTACATTCATAAGCCGGGCAACATCGGCGTGATCTCGCGCTCCGGCACACTCACTTACGAAGCGGTCTGGCAACTCACTTCGCGCGGTTACGGCCAATCGACTTGCATCGGGATCGGCGGCGATCCCATCGGCGGGTTGTCGCACCTCGATTGCGTGAAGCTGTTCAACGAAGATCCCGGCACGGATGCAATGATCTTGATTGGTGAAATTGGCGGCTCGGCGGAAGAAGAAGCCGCCGAGTGGATCAAGAAGAATTGCAAGAAACCGGTCGCGGCTTTCATCGCGGGAATGACAGCCCCACCAGGCCGACGAATGGGTCATGCCGGAGCGATTGTCTCGGGCGGCAAAGGGACTGCAGCAGGCAAAATCGACGCACTGAAAGCAGCAGGCGTTGCGGTTGCTCAGACTCCGGCTGCGATCGCCGATACGCTGATTGCGCGCCTGAAAGCATCATCATAAATCTCTGCTTGCGGTGTGCTGGATAAAATCGCGACAAATTCGATATGAAATCGCTAAATCCAGTGACCGAAATGTCTGACGTCGGATTCGTGGTAAGTCGTCGAGCGTCTGATCCGCCTCTCCCCTTTGGTACGGGGAGAGGAATTGAGGTGAGGGGTTCACAATTATTCCATTGAAGCATTAAACCCTCACCCTACGCTCCCTTGTGAAGGAAGAGGCGAAACGCTAAACCAACCACATTGCCTATGAACACACTTGCACTCATCGCTATTACCTGGATCGGAAAAGAATACCGATTTTTTGGACTGGATTGGAGTTATCTCATGATCCTCGGCTTCATCGGGAACGCTCTTTTCTCCATGCGTTTCCTTGTCCAATGGCTCGCCTCAGAGCGACAGGGCGAAAGCGTTATCCCCGTCTCGTTTTGGTACTGGAGCATTGCCGGAAGCGTACTCATGTGCATTTACTTCGTTTTCCGGCGCGATCCGATTGGCATTCTCGCGTATCTTCCCAACTCGACTGATTTACATCCGGAATTTGATGCTGATTCGGAAGCGCAAATTCGCTTTCACCGCCGCGGCGCCTTCGCAACATCCGCGTGAAACGGGATAGTGGCAGAAGGCTTCGAATTCGGTAGTTCGTTAGTGAGTCGCGGATTGGTTGTCGGGCGCATGCGATTCAGCAGCCGGCAAATTTGCCGCTTTCCAATCCATCGCCATGCGGATTCGGGCGCGACCGCTGGGATGATCGAAAAAGATGAATTCTTCCAACGGCGTCGGATCGAGTTTGCGGTAAACGCCGAGTTTAAGCGCCGCCTTTGCCATACCATCGGGCTCGCGTGAAGTGTTGATTCCAAAAGCATCTGCTTCTCGTTCCGTGATGCGTACTACCGTATTGAGAACCGGCGTGGCAAAAAAGACTAAGGTACTAAAAATCAGCGCCAGCAGCGGAAGACCTGCAGGGTCGGCGATACCGCGCACGCGCCATTTCTCGCCCCAACGCCTCACCGCCGCATCGAAGAGAATTCGAGTAAGCGCGAAGCCAACGAGAATAAGAATTCCAAGGTAGGTGAGCAGTTTCGCACCATGGTTGAGCACGTAATGCCCCATCTCGTGCGCCATCACGGCGCGAATTTCCGGAAGCGTGCATTGCTTAAGCAGATTGTCATTGAGCGCCACGCGCGTCGTGCCGAGTAATCCCGAGACATTGGCGCTTACACGTGTCGTTTGGCGCGAGGCATCCACTTCGAAAACCTGTTTCACAGGAATTTCATTCGCTCGAGCCATCGCAAGAATTGGATCTCGAATTCTTGGATCGGTTAGCGGTTTGTAAGTGTTAAAGAGCGGTTCGATATAAACCGGCGCGATAAGGACGAGGATTCCCCAGAAAATAATCATGACGATAGTTCCCCAAATCCACCATGTGCGCGGCGCACGCCGAAAGACCGCGTAGAGGACGACCACCAGCAAGGTTCCGCCGGCTAAAGTTAGCGCCAAGTCGAGTAACTGTTCCCGAAACCATGGAGCGAAACTCTGGGTCGCCAGGCCGTATTGATGTTCGCGAAAAAAGTTTTCGTAAAGGTTGAGCGGAAAACTCAGCGCGTAAACGAAGAGCAGATATGGGATCGCGTAGCAGGCGACTTGGAAATTCTTGACCTTCGTAACACGTTCGGAAAAATCACGCAGTCGCGCTGAAAACCGTGACGCCAGAAGAAAGACCGAAATTGCGGTGGTGAGAACAAAGTTCCAGAGGATCAGCCAGTACCCGCCTTCAAAATAGGCGTCGGACTTTTCTCGTTGATTCCTCGGTACGCTCTCCAGCCATGCTTGTGTCGCCGCAGCCGGATCGAATGGTTTTGCGTCGCCCGTGGGCGCAGCCGAGTTGTAACCGGGATTGTTGACTCGGGCAGCGCTTTCGAAAGAGCCAACTTTGTCAGAGGTCGCGTGCGAGGCAGTTTGTGCTGGGCTGTCTTGCGCCGAGGCAGGCATCAAAGTGATTGCCGAGATAACAACGAGCAAGACCAACATCGAAGGCTGGGGCATCATGCGCATAATAAGCCGGAATTTAAAAAGAAGCAGCGCTAGCGCGATCTTGATCGCGTCGAGATCATCGATCCCGGTCGACATTCATATGCGAGACAAATCGACCTGACCAGATTGGCACCAAACCTTCAATAAGCTGGACTAGCTGCCCGGCCCATTAGAAAATGCCAATATGAAAAAGCTTGTGTCGTTGGTTTGCGTGTCCTTTATGGGACTGTGCACTCTTGGCAGTCTAAACGCAGAAACGCCACCGGCCGACACGGAGCGCTATGGGCCGTATCCCACAAATTACAAAGAGATCGTCCTGAAATGGCTCGACGCACAATTAATCGACGCGACCAGTGCACGCCTCGAATGGGATGCCGATCCAAAACCAGCAAATTTGGGGACGAACGACAAACCTCTTTACGGGTATCTGGTCAACTTCAAAGTAAACGCTCGAAATCGCTTCGGCGCTTACACGGGAATGCAAAGTCATGGCGCCTTGATCCGTAATGGCGAGGTGATTAAAGGCCTGGGTTTCAGTTATTAACAATTAATCTTAAACAAAATGAAAATAAATCCGCAATCGAAATCATCAGGACAAATTCTGGTTATCGTGATCATCGTTCTCGTGTTGGTCGGCATCGGCTTTTGGTGGCTCTTCTCGAACAAGCAGGAGATGACAAAGGCGGGCAACGAATTTGGGAGGAAGGTGATCCAGGAGCTCGTCATGCAACACAATGTGAAATTTTTTGCCGATAATTTGAGTCCCGCAATGCGTCTCCAGTATCCGCCATCAGCACAACAGGATCTCATGACTCAGCTGGCCAAGCTTGGAGCGCCGCTGTCTTCGCCAAAGGTGGACGGTGATATTGTGTTTCAGTCACACTTTTTCGAGCCAAATGGCAACTTCCACGCGCACATTGATTATCCAACCAGGGGAGCTGACATCAACGTGGCCGTTTCCCATCCAGTCGGTCGTTGGCAAATTGACGAGATAAATTTCACGGCGGAGACGCCGCGATAGGCTTCGCGTCGATAAATTGTCAAATCCCACCGAAGCACGAGAGTTGTTAGCTCAATAGACGCTCGAGCGAATCGATACAAATTTGTGACCAGGTTTCTAGCGATTCGCGGCGGGCCATCAATTCTTCCTTTGTCAGAAATGTGAGACCTGTGATCATTGCCTCACGTTTCTGCACGTTCGGTTCTTTCAATTTGAAGATGTGCACGATCCCGAGGTGAACACGTCCCACTTCGGTTGAATCGTCATTTAATAGCGCAACGATTCGATCTTCAAACGGAGTGTCGATTTTGATTTCCTCATTCACTTCGCGCTCGACGCCGGCGCGATAAGCCTGCTCATCCATGGCAAAGAGCGATTCGTCCGTTTCGTTCATATGACCGCCAATGCCAATCGAGCCTTTCGCCACCAGCCGCTGTTCGCCTGCTTTTTTGCCGCGCACATAATGAAGCACCCTCTTTTCAAAAACGATCAACGCATAAGGAATGATTTGCTTGTAAGCGGGATTGGTCTCGGCCTCGGGACGTGGAATGAAGAAATTGCTTCCGCGAGACAGAATCGCCTTCAAATATTTTTCTGGCTCGAAGTTTAGTCCGTGAAAACTGCCGAGCTCGTCGAACAACCTACGCCTGATCACCAAGACGTTTTCCATAGGCGCGTTCATTCTAAAACCTACTCTGTGCTGTCATTCTGAGTGGAGCGAAGAATCTCTGGGCATTTGCTCACTCGGCACCAAAGGAATGATCAGAGATGTTTCGCTTCGCTCAACATGACAAAGGCGCGCTAAAACGAATAGCTCACGCCCACCTGCGGGCCGAAAAGATTCAGGCTGGGATTGGGATCGGTTTGCCCGCCATTCGAGAGATGCTGATAAAGCGCGCCTACGCTTATCTTCCAGTGATCGTCCACGAGGTAGGAAATGCCGGCGGCCGATAAAATGTTGAATGTAAAATCCTGACCTTGGCCGCCGGGAACGTCCGGGTGGCTGTCGATCCATCCCAAACCAAGTCCGCCCGAAATGTAAGGAACGAATCGACTGCCGGGCCTAACGAAATTGTAACGCATTCCGAGATTGAGCCCAAAATAATGATTCTCGATTCCGCGGAAAATCGGTTCCGCGATCGCGCTAACATAGAATTGGTTGTAGCCGCGCAGCCACATGTCGCGCTGCACGACTCCCCACCGAACGCGCGCGGTCAAGAATTCCGCGCCAATCTCGTAGTCGTCAGGCGGGTTGATTGCGCCAAACAGATATCCGGACTCTACTGCCAATTCGAATCGTTGCGGGTTCAGTTCTTCTGTCGTTGCCTGGGTACGCGTCTGTTCAGTGCCGGCGAAGATTTGCGAGCAGGCGAGAACGATTGCGCAGGCAGCGAAAGCGCGAAGCGTTTTCATTCGGCGCGCCTACGATAAGAGGGCTTGATCGGATTGCAATTGGCTGCGCGCTCCTGTAGCGACGCTCTATGTATGGGCGCCGAAATTCATTGCTTCGAGCGACCCATCGGCGGTCATGGACCGCCGCCATAGAATTCCGCGAGATCGTGAGGCAACGGGCTGGTCCATTCACGCTCGCCTTCGATTGCGAGTAGCGTCGAATGCAAGGCATGTCGCGACAGGAGCAGCTGACGTTCGAGCTCAGGCGTCCATCCGGTCTCGATGAAACGGAGGTAAAGCTGTTCGTCAGGTCCGTAAATTTTATCGCCCACAATGGGATGACCAATCGAGGAGAGATGCACTCGAATTTGGTGCGTGCGTCCTGTGTGCGGAATCGCGCGAATCAAGGTGAATTTGCCGGCGTTGCGCGCGCTCTCGAATGGCGCGCCCTCGCCACTGCGAGCAGGCTGTGGTCGCGCCATACGGGGCCATCGCACAAAACGTCGCTCAACCTTAAACTCAGTCTGCGCCGGAGCGCCAGATGGGTGAATCATTTGTTTGAGCCAGATCGCGGAGTCTCGATATTTGCCTTGTCGATCCAACGCAGCATCGACGAGTGTGCTTTCCCACTGGGGCCAACCGTAGACAATCGCCAGATATTCTTTCTTTAGTTGTCGCCGTTGCATCAGAACCCCAAATCGGCGCGCGACATCAGCTTTCTTCGCAACTAATACGAGGCCGCTGGTCTCGCGATCGAGCCGATTCACAATGGATACCTGGCCGCCGGCTGCAATTTCGAACGCGAAGAGCCTGCGCAATTCCTGCCACAACGTTCGCGTGCCATCCGGTTTCGTGGGATGAATCAGCAGAAACTGGGGTTTATCGACCACAGCATAATCGTCCGTTTCATCAATGATTTTGAAATCGAGTAACGGCGGCGACTCAATCATTCCATCGCAACAATAGGCACGATTGCCTTGACCTCATTCCCAAAACTGCTTTACCTAACGTCTTTAACTTTGACAGGAGCACGTGGTGGACCCTAAGGACATCAAAGAAATCAAGACCATCATCGATTTGATGAAGAAGAACGATCTTTCGGTCTTCGAAATCGAAAAGGAGGGGTTTCGCTTAAAACTTCAAAGAGGTGCTTCGAGTCAAGCCGCGCCAGTCGCTGCGCCGCCGGCGGCAGGTCAGTCCAAAACGGCTGCAACAACCGCTGAAGCTGCACCAGTTGTTGCAAAAACAATCGAAAGTGTACAGCTGAAAGAAATCGTTTCGCCCATGGTCGGGACGTTATATCGCGCTGCATCGCCGGACGCCCCGCCCTTTGTTGATGTTGGAAAAACCGTTACGGAGGAAACAGTGGTTTGCATTATCGAGGCGATGAAAGTGATGAACGAAATCAAGGCAGAGACGAGTGGTGTCATCGCCGAAGTCGTGGCTGAAAATGGTAAGCCAGTCCAGTTTGGCCAGGTGCTGTTCAAAGTTCGCTAGACAAGGTAGGGCGCGACCACCGGCCGCGCCGGATCGGGCGTCCCAATGTTCGAAAAAGTCTTAGTTGCCAATCGCGGTGAGATCGCGCTGCGCGTGATTCGCGCCTGCAAGGAGCTCGGCATCCGAACGCTCGCGGTTTATTCTGAAGCCGACGTCGATTCGTTGCACGTTCAGCTTGCAGACGAATCCATTTGTATCGGCGCGGCGTCCAGTACGGAGAGCTATCTCAAAATCGACCGCATCATGAGCGCAGCCGAGATCGGCGATGTCGATGCGATTCATCCCGGCTACGGATTTCTCGCCGAGAACCCCCATTTCGCGGAAGTCTGTGAAAGCTGCAATATCAAGTTCATCGGGCCTTCGTCGCAGGCCATGGCGGCCATGGGTGATAAAAATGCGGCACGCGCTGCCGCGCGAAAAGCCGGTGTGCCCGTGACGCCGGGGAGCGATGGAATTGTCGAGACAGAGAGCGACGCGATCAAAATCGCAAGGAAAATCGGTTATCCTGTAATGGTCAAGGCGGCCGCTGGCGGGGGCGGACGAGGAATGCGCATGGCACATAATGAACCGAGCCTGCAATCAGCCTTTCACAGTGCGCGTCACGAAGCCGAGAAAGCCTTCGGAAACGATCAGGTGTATCTGGAAAAACTCATCGTCAATCCGCATCATGTCGAATTTCAGATTGTTGCTGATAGTCATGGTCACATTATTCATCTGGGTGATCGCGACTGTTCCATTCAGCGACGCAACCAGAAGATGATCGAGGAGTGTCCATCACCGCTGATGACGCCGGGACTTCGCAAGAAGATGGGACACGCTGCGGTGAAACTGGCCAAATCTGTCGGCTACGAAAACGCCGGCACAATCGAGTTTCTTGTCGATAAGGACCGCCATTTTTACTTCATGGAAATGAACACACGCATCCAGGTTGAACACACAATCACCGAAGAGGTTTACGGATGCGATCTGGTGAAAGAACAAATTCGCATTGCCGCAGGCGAGGCGCTTTCGGAACACGTCGCGCATGCAACACCCCGGCTCCACGCAATCGAATGTCGTATCAACGCGGAAGACCCGGCGAGAGATTTTCAGGCTACGCCGGGCCGAATCGACTTTTATTATGCGCCAGGCGGCCGCGGGGTTCGAATCGATTCGCACGTTTATACCGGTTACACTGTGCCACCTTATTACGATTCATTGATCGCAAAAATCATCACGGTGGGCGCGACGCGGATCAATGCCATCGACCGGATGCGACGCGCGCTCGACGAGTATTACATCACCGGCATCAAGACCACCGTGCCGTTTCACGCCGCCATTATGCGCAACGGAGAATTCCGCTCCGGAAATTACGATACCGGATTTATTGAGCGAGTCATGTCATCGGGCAAACTCGATCTCAGATCGCGGCCGATTCGATTGCATGAATAGAGTGATACTGTGCAAGGTTGTGCCGCCTTTGTAACAGGAGTTGTGTTCGCCCTTTAAAAATGTTCTCACGCATTTCTGAGTTGCGCGTGCACAATCAAAAACCGGAGCGGAAATCGAACCCACGATTCGCGCCTGCTGCATGTGGTGTAAGGCTCTTTCTGCCCATACTTCTTACGGGCGGACAAACGCTACTTAATGGTGAAGAGGATGCTGGCAGTCTTGCCTTCGCTCACAACGCTCATGATGTAATTCGCGGCTCTGAATCATCAATCTGTTCGTGCGCTTCGATTACATTGGTGCTGCAATTGGTTAGGGCGGCAGCGGAAGTGCAATCCTTTTCCGGCTGGCGCTACCGAATCAACGATTCGTTTGGCCAGCGGACAGCTTTTGCAAAAAGGACAATGTTACAATTGCGTGACAACGCCGCGCGGCTTGATATCGAAATACCGTCAAAACCGGTTCGACCAAGATGCTAATCAAATTTACTAAAAGAGAACGTGCCACCGTTTTGGCCGCTCTGCGACGATGGCTTAGCTATCCAGCAGCAAGGGAAGCAGACCCCATCGCGACAAACGGACGGAAACATAAGCCGCTTGATAACGCCGAGATTGACCGGCTCTGCAAACGCATCGCCGAACTAGACACTAAACAAGAGGCAGCGCATATGCTTGGTCAAGCCAACAACGGCACGCGAGCGAAAAGGGCTAAGACTGCGAGACGGTGTACGCACGGTTCAGATTGGCGATCATCTCAAATTGGGTGACATAAAAAGTCGGCGCAATTTTTCGGTAATTCATGAAGGTGCATGCAATCGGTTCGGAAACGGGATAACCTTCTCTTTTGCTTCGTCGGCCGCGAGGAAGAGCTCGATGGACCTTTCGAGGACCGTAACGGCGCTTGCACCGGTTTGAGCCGCTAGGCGTCGGAGTTTTCTTGCTGTCTTCCTGTCGATAACCCGATCAACGTTCACCCATTGGTCTCCGAGGCTTGGCAGGTTTAGAATATAGTCGAATCCAAGAATCGCCGATGAACGTTTGTGCTTCATGCAGCCGCGTTGCTCTGAAATTCAGGTCGCCGCAAGCGACGTTTCTGTGACTAAAACGCGACTTGTTTTCGATCGTTTGTGCGCCGAAGCGGCATCCGGTTTGCGCAGCAAAGCGCGAAGCGGCGGATCGAGTCAGTATTGCGGCGAATTGTCTTGACAGACTGCTCCAGTTTTGCCCAAATGGCCGTCTCCAAACGGATTCGAATCGGGTGGGGGACATTTCCCCGCTATGTTCTTCGCCTTTTCTGGACCCGCGTTTCTAAAAATCAATTCGGCGGGGAAAGGAAAGGAAAACAATTATGAATCCAGGAATGAGTGAAATCGCCAAAACATTGGGCGCCGCGAGCGGTTGTGCGCTCCTTCTGACGCTGGCTCTGGGCGGGCCGGGCTGCGGTGGCGGAGGCGCTCCGGAACCCGGCAAGGCGAGGAAAGTTCAGCTCTTCAACTGCAACCACGCGAGCAGTCCCACCGAGCCATCGGGCGGTCATTCGTTCAAGATCTGCACGAAAGTGGACGGTGGCGCGTGGGTCGAGCGAGGTGATCTGAACATCAAGTCTCCCGGTGACTGGACGGACTGCGAGAAAGACGCGACCGAGGGTGGGTCGTTATTGACCCTGAACCTGCTCGACCAGCCAGGCACATGGGAGATTCGAGCGATCAAACTGCCAAAGGGCGAAGAGCAGTCTTGCAATAGCTCGTGCGACGCCACTGGGGCGGACGCGTGCGTCGCCCTCACTTACTTCTACCAGAGCGACGTGACGGCCCCGGAGGAACCGGTAAAGGTTCACGTGAAAGATGTAGGCCGCTGAACGAGCAAGCTCCGAAGCGGGTTAGGCCGGCCGTCGCCCGCGAACAGTTGGATTTCTGCAGGAGCTTCTGAAAACAGAGACCCGTAAATTCCATCTATATATCTTCCCTTGGAAAACCGGCGATCGAGCAGTGATCAGACAGGAATGCGTCTTGAATGTGGGGAGAACCGCACCGATCAGTTCTTGAAAGATAGCCACCGTTGATCCCTCTATTTTACATACACGCAACGGGTTGGTTTGTAACCATTGGCACCTTTGTTGCATTTTATTTCGCTAGCAAACGATCGACGCAGCTCGGGTTGGATCGCGCTTCGATGTCGAGCTTTTTTGTCTGGACGCTCCTAGGTGGTCTTATCTTTGCCCACTTATTCGATGTCGTCGCGTATCGCCCCTCTGAGCTTTTTAAAATGCCCTGGATGCTAGTCGATCCACGGCAAGGATGGTCGGTGTCCTCTTTCGGAGGATTCTTCGGCGGCGTGCTCATCGGTGCCTTCTGGACGAGACAGCGTAGACTGCCTTTTCTCCCCTATGTCGATGCCATGGTCTATGGCGTCGCGCCGGCTTGGGCCCTTGGACGCCTAGGCTGTTTTGCTACGCACGATCACCTCGGTCAACGCACGGATTTCTTTCTCGCGGTGGCGTTTCCAGACGGGGCGCGCCACGACCTCGGGCTTGACGAGGCGCTCCTTGTAGCGGCTTTGGCGGTGTGTTTTCGCTGGCTTTACCGTCGCAATCCGGCTGCGGGCACCTACCCAGCGCTCGCATGTCTCTGCTACGGACCTATGCGCTTCTTCCTTGATAGTCTGCGAGCCACCGACACCCCACATGCAGATCCACGCTATTTTGGATTTACTCCAGGCCAGTATTGTGCCATTGCCCTGACCTGCGTCGGCGTTGTTTTGAGTGCGAAGTTGTGGCATTCCCATCTAGCGCGCGCTGCCTCTGAGCCAATAAGAGTTCATCAAGTACGAATGGATAGCAGAGGCTCTGGAGGAATCTTCCTCCCGCGTCGGTCATTCAAAAACTTAATAATTGTTGCGTTGAGACACCTATAAATCGCATAACTGGCGGCGATTCCTGTCAACTTCATGCAGAGTGCTCTCAACCGTTATTAAGCGCCTGATAACAAAAACGCATAAAAGGAGCGCCGCTTCACCTGACCGCAGATGAATTCCATCATTGATTACTTGGAACAATGGTCGGTGGTGCACCCAAACAAATGTTTCTGCAGCTTTCTCGATGTAGGTGGGAAGGAAAAGGCTGGCTATACTTACCTCAATTTTTCAAATCGGTACTCGCACGCTCGCGGAGTATCTCTCCGGGCAAGTAGGGCTCAAGTATGGGGATAGGGTGTTGCTCGTCTATCCTCCGGGTCTCGAAGTTATCGTGGCTTTCTATGCCTGCGTACACGTTGGAGTAATTCCTGTACCTGTACCCCCCCTTACAATCGTAAATTTTGATCTTGGCCTTGCGAGGCTTCTTTTCGTCGCTCAGGATTGCCAGGCTAGAACCGTTCTTACGACTCAGGAATATTACCGGTCCTACGGGCCACGTCTCGAACTTCGCAAGCCTTCTCCATTCTCGAAAACCGCGAATACTCGGCCGGATGTCGAGTGGGTGGCGACCGACGACGTGAACGTGCAGACGATAGACGGATTCCACAACACGCCTAATGACATTCTCTTTCTGCAATACACTTCTGGATCAACCAGCGATCCGAAGGGTGTTATCGTGTCTCATGAGAACGTGATCCATAATGCAATGAGCACCGTCGACCACATACCAACAGGTGTTTCCTGGTTACCTCAGTACCATGACATGGGTCTCATCGGATTTTACCTATTCCCATTAATCTTTGGGGGCACGACTTACGGCTTTACCCCTATGGACTTCCTCAAGCGCCCCATCTTATGGCTACAGACCATGAGCCGAGTTCGGGCGACCTGTTCGTCGTCGCCTAACTTTGGCTTCGAATACTGTCTCCGAGAGGACAAAGTCCCCTCCAGAGAACTCGATGGAATTGATCTTAGTTCGTTACGAGTATTGATGAACGCCTCTGAACCCGTCCGAACCGGTACATATCTCTCCTTTTTAGAGCGCTTTACGCAGTCGGGTTGCAACGAGAATCTCATGTGGTTGGCTATGGGCTCGCTGAGAATACGTTAGCAGCCACCCATTGCGGTAGGCGGTTCTCACCGTGAACAAGCGGTTACTGTTGCACGGCGTCTTGCATATTGACCATGTTTCTCGACTCGGTAACAACAAACTATGTCTCGTGAGTTGCGGTAGAGCCGTTGACGGAGTCGAGCTACGGATTGTTGATTCAAAGACGCGTACGGCTCTTGCTGAAAGAGAGATCGGCGAAATTTGGCTCAATGGAAAAAGTTCCTGCCACGGATACTGGAGACGTCCGGAGTTAACTCGAAAAGTCTTTTGTAACCTTCTCTCAAACGATTCCGAAGATAATAACGTCTATCTTCGAACCGGGGACCTTGGTTTCCAATTTGAAGGAGAACTGTTCGTCTGCGGTCGCATAAAAGATCTTATCATAATCAAAGGAGTTAATTACTACCCGCAAGACATCGAGACGATCGTCGAATCGACTTCTTCGAAGATCCGTTCTGGCGGCGTCGCTGTCTTCAATGGAGCCGATGAGGAAACTCTTGTAGTGGCGGTAGAGATTAGAAACGCCAAAGACCCTCCGGATGCTACCTGAGATTGCCCGCGCGATTCGCACTCACTGCTACCTAGCGCCCCATACTATTCTATTCGTAGCCTCTCGAACGATCGTGAAAACGACTTCAGGAAAAATAGCGCGCAGTCTGACGCGACAGCGTTTTCTGGGCGGAACACTTCCTGTAATTGCGACATACATCTGCGCGAGTCAGCAAAAACACGTAGGGAAGTCCGCCGCGCTGCGGGAACGTTTCCGGTATCTTGTCGAAGTGTATAACCTCACAGGCCGCGAAGAATATACTTTTGCCGAGATTGGGATGGACTCTCTCATGTTAGTAGAGTTTCTCTTAGATATTAAACAGCTGCTCCGGGAGACAGGTGCCACCGATCTGGTCGATGCGGTGGACATTCAACTTCTGCAAGGACTAACTGTCGCCGAGTTTTTCTCCCTTCTAGATCAGTGCGAAAGCATGCCCGACCAAGCGATTGCCACCTGGCAGCACGCCCTCAGGCGGACTCAGCAGGAATACGAGACTCACGTACAGGACTGCATGCGGTCAGACGCAATCTTTAAGTCAAATAGCCGTATTTCCGCTACTGCACATCGCGAACCATTGGAAAACGTCCTGTTGACAGGGCCTACTGGCTTCTTCGGCCCATTTCTGTTGAATAGTCTTCTCCTCGAGACTCCCTACACGTACTACGTGGTGACACGTGCCACGGATCCAGAGCACGGATTAGAACGTATTTGCAGCTCGCTTCGTCGCTCGTTGCTATGGACACCGTCTGTCGCTGCGGAGTTAGAAAAGCGGGTCCACGTCGTATGCGGGGACATAGCTCGGCCTAATCTGGGACTAAACTTGGAAGAGTGGGAATCGCTTGCCACTCGGATACACTCCGTATGTCACAATGCCGCTTTAGTGAACTATGTTTTCAATTACGAAGCGCTTAGACCGCACAATGTGGATGGGACGCGGGAGTTGCTGCGGTTCTCGTTCGCCGGCAGACGAAAGGAATTTCATCATATTTCTTCCACCTTCATCTTCGGCTGGACGGTGACGGGTATGTTGATGGAGAGCGACAGAAACGTCGAAATGACGAACCTCGATTTCGGTTATTCACAAAGCAAGTGGGTCGCTGAGCAGCTCGTCTTTGCGGCCGAAAAGCAGGGACTACGGGTCCGCGTCTACCGTCCGTCGCTCATCACAGCGTCAACCCAAGGTAGCTGGGACAGGAACGACATAGCTATACGGTTACTGGCATTTATGATCAATCACTGCGTCGCAGTATACTCAGAGAATCAGATCAGCTTCTTGCCAGCAGATATCGTCGCAGACAATATCGCTTGCATATTCACACAGCGGGAGATTACCGCCCGTACGCTGCACGTCACTGCCGACGATTATTACAACATGACAGACATTACCCGCCTGATTTCTTCCGAATATGGCTATCGCTTTGAGTATTACGACATTCCCGGATTCATCGCGGAGATGAACCGGCGTTGCACGAGCGATGACCCGCTCTATCCTCTCCTCGACTTTTTCAACCGATCATACTGGAAAATTGAGGCGATGCAGCTGAAGCGCTATAACAATGAGCAATACCGCAAGGCTAGGGAACGGTCTGGCCGCGGGCGTTCTGACCCACCGCTTAGAGACACGGTTTCGTACCTCATGCTATACATGCTCAGGACCGGGTTAATCTCTGACGTGGCTAAACCTCTGAGGTTAAAGACAGATACGCACGCTGGTCAGCATTCACAAGGACCATAAGTAGGTGGCGTAAAAACTCGCGTAGAGAATGGCCACGAAAACGAGGTAAGTTGCTGGTCCACGCCAAGAGTATGTCAGTCTGGCACCATCCACTGGTCGGTAAGGCTTAATAATCAGTAGATTAGCCAGGGCAGCAAGCGCGAGTCCGCTGAGGACATCGAGCAGATAGTGCTGCTTGACGGTACACACCGAGACGCCAAGGCATCCCACACTCACGAAGAGCGCTACCGCATAAGGCCTTGCCGCTTTCCACACGGAAAACGCAGCAAGAGCGGCGAGCGAAAGATGGAGGGACGGGAAGAGGTTATATGGGGGATCAAGGTAGTAAAGAATCGAAACAACCCAACGGGAGGGGCTAGATATATCTAACATTGCTCTAGGCACCCGCAGTCGGGCTGAAGTGACAGGAAATACCGTGAATGATAAGAAGGAAATAGCCATCACGGCTGCGTAAGCAATAACGGTGCGTCGAAAAAGGCGGGGACATTTCACAACGAATAACGGAATTAGCGCACAAGGAAACACCCAGAGATACATCCAGACCGAACCAGCCACGAATGGAATTCGATCATCGAGCGGTGTCGTCAATGAATAGACATGCGCCGGATTTCTGGATAATCCCACACCAAAGTAACTTACGAGGAAGAAAGTCATGAGGCCCACCGTGAGGACCGCACGTTCAAAGACAGTTCGGTTCCGAATCTGCTTGAGATCGACGAAAGACATACGCAGCATTATTGTCGGTCCATTAACACCCATTTGTCGGAAACACCGCGAACCCATTTCCACGCAGCGCCATCTCAGGGCCGAGTGCGCTGTGCCACGAGCAAACATTTACCTTCCACTCGCACAGCCAACGAAATGCTCAGCAGCGATTTGATTTTTCAAGGGCGCGCGTAAATCCTGCAGTTCTCCGCGCCGCGAAAGTAGGGTTATGGCAGATCGATCTAACTTTTGGAAAATGGTCGATCGCACTAAGCCCAGCAAGCTTCGGGTCTTTGCGGAAAGCGAACTCCGGGATTGTGAGGATTATTTCTCGGAAATCCAGGCTGACTCAATGCTTCCTCCAAATGAAATAATAACCGCATCAGAACGACTGACACTGATACGCAGTGAGATCGACCGAAGGCATAGCGATGCTCGGCACGAGCAAACGCAGCGCCTCGCGCGCTGGGCGATTGGAATTGGAATTGTTGGAATTCTTTCCGCTGTTGTTGCAATCGTATTTGGAATCGCAAACAGGCCGACTCCCCAGCATGTGCCCGCTGTTGCTACAGAAGCTACACAAACGGCAGCCGTGATTGCGCCAACACCTGCAGCATTACCAACGACCACACCGACGCCTGCAGCATTACTAACGACCACACCGACCCCGGCGGCCTCGCCGACTATGTCCGTCGTGAGCACACCAACACCGACAGCACAACAGAAGAAAACCCGACGCACACGACACAAGCGCCCGACACCACCGCCTAGTTTTTGGGATCGACTCTTTAAGCCTAAGTCAACGAGATAGACTTGGACTTGAAATGTTGAAGTCCTCCCCGGTCGAGTTGAACTGCGTCTTCAACTGTAGATTCCCACAGTCGAACGATCTGGATTCGCCCAACAAAGCAACAGCAGTTCACAATCAGCCGTCACACTTCACCGCGTGGCGGCTTTTTGTTTCACGCGTGTCACGGTTCTTTGAAATCGCCCGCGTGCGTTGGCCGCTCAATCCACATCAGACCGACGCGACGGAACGGGTTTGGTTCCTTTCTGTTGTTGGTTTCAGGGATAGTTGACGGCTTCCATCCACCCTTGATGCCTCACGTAGTTGATGCTGCACAAATCCTCCTACGAGCCATCCTCCGAGGATGACCGCTGCGGCTGCGAGTATTGCTAGGAATGTTGCGATGAATGTTACCATTTGCTGTTGTGTCCTTTCTGTTTGTTGTTGTTATTTGTCCCTGATCTTGCTCACGATTTCGTCGTGCAATAAGTCACTTGAAGTTTCATATTTATTTTTCGGATTCTAGTTGCCCCCGGCGACTCTGGAGGGTTGTTTTGCCTTCCGTGACTTCTCGTCATTGAGAACTCATTTCCGGGCCGCTTAGTGTTGGGAAACTTTTTAGGCTTAGCTCTTTAAGTAGCGGCGTGCCATCCCAAGGACGCTCAGAGCGCCTCCGAGTAACATTACCGTTGTGCCGCCGTCGGGGACACTGCGGGTAAGCATAGGAGATCCGAAGAAGCTGATGTGAGAGATATTCTTTACCGGATTGTCAAACGTCACCGTTCCTGAGCCTATAACCTTTTCATTAGCCGAGACGCCATAGAATCTATAGAGCATACCTGATCCTCTGACATTGCCGGACTTAATCAACAAGCCGTCCAAACCGAGGCCGCTGCCAGTCAGGTTCCATGAGATGTTCCAAGTATTGCCTGTGGTCATGGCCACGGTGAAGTACTGACCCAAACTCCAGTCGTCGTCGTTTTGCTTGAACAGAAACTGCGAGGTTGCCGGTAGAAAGCTCTTTGATTGAAGGTAGCTTAACTCGTCGGAGGGGTTGCCGATCGGACCGGCCGTAAAAAACTGGTTGGAATCCAAGAGGTGGGCCTGAGATTGTTGAAGGCCGAGACCGGCTACTGCGATTAATATCGCTGTGAAGTATTTGAGTTTATTCATTGTGTAGTTTGCATTTAGGTTGATGAATAGTATAAGCCTTGTATACGCATATATGACGTATGTCAAGCCCCAAATTTTACAACGACGTTTTTAGTTTATAAGAATTATCGGTTTCAGCCTGCGTGATCGCGTATGAAGAACGAGTTGTAAAAAACTTCGGTCCCCATCCGCTTGAGATGGGAGGCGCAATTTTAGCTGCCAATGGTAAGAACCAAAAAGAACAAGAACAAATCGAAGCTCAACTTGACGGTGCGTGAGGAGCAACGAAACAAACTGGAACAAATGGCATCTTTAGAGAACGGTTCCGTCTCCAATCTTATCGAGATTATGGCCAATGCACGCTCGTAAAGTCGGGGTATGCCACAATGGAGGACGCGCTGATTGACACCGGCAAAAAGAATTTCGACGCTTGGCGTGCTGGTTTTCCGAACAAGTATCTGACAACGTCAGTTGGTCGAATCGATAACACGCAACTCAGTCCGCACGCCGGAAACGGCGGATACATCGCTACTCAGGTCGTCGATTACGCTGCGACCAAAGGCTCGGTTGCTGTGGCGTACTTCCACCTGCACCCGGCGGCACATCGGCGTGGAACGATCTTTACATGTTTCCCGGCCCTCATTTCGCGCAGAATGTCTGGCGCGCATACGACGACAATCCGCTAACGTGTGGCGATTGCGTAGGCGATCCCATGAAGGGAGTTGACCGCATGAATGGTGGCAATCCTTCGTGTAGCAACGATGCTGCTACCGTGTTCAAAGCGGCGGTTGATTTAGCGGTTGGATACAAATGCACCAACGTCGAAGTTTTTTCTGATGACCTCAAGAATTTACCGGACGCCATCGCCTACGCGCACAACGCGCTCGTGGGATGCAAGTTAAAAAGAACTTGCACGCGAAAACACACAGGCGTATTGGCCAGCATCGCAATCTAGCCCATCACTAGCATGAAAATCATCATCCCTGAGATTCGGTATCCCGGGCGTCGGCTCGGACGAAACATCAACCATGATCCGCGCTCGCTGCGCTTCGTCGTGCGGCCTGCCAAGGTGGACAAAAGCGTCGCATGGCCGCGACACATTCCCATCCTCGATCAGGGCGACCTGGGCTCATGCACCGGCAACGCCGAAACCGGCCTGCTCGGGAGCGATCCCTTCTGGCCTACGCTTAATCCGACGATTCAGAGCCAGTTGAACGAGGACATGGCGGTCAAGATTTATTCGCTGGCGACACAGATTGACCCGTATGCCGGTCAATACCCGCCTGACGACACCGGCTCAGATGGCCTCTCGGTGAACAAGGCAGCGAAACAACTGAACTTTATCTCGGGCTATGTTCACGCGACTTCGGTTGACGAAGCCAAAACCCTCATTCAGCAAGGCCCGTTTATCACCGGCACTGACTGGACGACGGCGATGGACAACCCGGACGCGAACGGCATCATCAAAAAGCCCGCGAGTGGCGATGTGCGCGGCGGCCACGAGTATGTTTGCCGGGAGCGCGACGCTGAGCACGGCCTGTGGTGGTTTGATAACTCGTGGGGAACAGGCTTCGGCAAGGACGGCAGGTTTGCCTATGATGACGCTGGTCTTGCGGCGCTAATGGCGCGCGGCGGCGACATTACGCAATCGGTTCCACTAACCGAACCGCCACCGACGCCGACGCCAGCTGATCCTGATCTCGAAGCTTGGTGGACACTGACCAAGCCGTGGGCCACCGGGCACACATTCAGCACCAAGACGAAGGCGGGCAAAGCCGCGAACGCCTGCATCGACCTCGCCAAAAAGAAAGGGCTGTAAGTCGATGCCGTGGATATCTTCACGAATCGAGTCCAAATTGGACTTGATTCTGTAAAAGGGTTTATCTGCGACAATGGACTGACTTCATCAAAGCTGCGGGCGCGTGCTACGACGGCAAAGTCGATTACATCGCGATCGGCGGCCAGGGGCGCCTGATCGAGAGCGGCATTGACCCCACACCCGGGTATACCAGCGTTGCCTGGAGGGCAACCTTGAACCCGTGTTCTATATGGGAGTGCCGGTGTCCTACATTCGCAAGTATGACTCCAAGCTCCAGATCGAAATGCTCAGGGCGTATCGTCCAGATCGTTTCAAGACCGCTGCCGTCAACGTGACATCGGAGCGAAAGCGACATCTTTGTCCTTAGGTAAATCAACGTCTTCATGAGACGACATGCTATCCGCATCGCGCTTGTCGTCATCGCTTTCGCCGCGGCGGCTGCCATTGCGATCGGCGATGTCGTGCGCCGGGCCGCGGCGCGCAGACTGCGTGAGGCGATTCTTGCGGAACTCCAGCCGGTCGTCTTGAAGAATTGTACGTTTGAAGCGCTTCGGCAGCGCCAATGATGGCGGATACCTGATGTGCGAGAATCTGATTGAGCCGCTCGACGCAGGGTACTGGTACGGCGTTGGCAGCAACGACGACTGGGGATGCGAGCTGTCGCGCCGATATCACGTCCCGGTGCATCAGTACCGATTGTTTTGATCCTGCCCGGCCAACCTGTAACGGCGGCACCTTCATGTTTCACAACGAATGCGTCGGCAATCGCAGCGGCTACACGGGCTCACATCTCTTCGACACGCTGGAAAACCAGATCAGGAAGAACGGCGATACCGGCCGGCGCCTGATCATCAAGATGGACATCGAGGGTGCGGAATGGGATTCGCTACTCGCAGCCCCGGAGGAACTGCTGGCGTCGATTCCTCAGATCACGATGGAGATGCACGGCTTCGACGAACCGAAAATTGTCGAGGTGCTCCGGAAGCTGAAGCGGAACTTCTATCTTGTGAACCTCCACTTTAATAACTGGTCGTGTACGCCGAAGGCCGCGCCGCTTCCGGCATGGGCGTATCAGGTGCACTGGGTAAACAAGCGCGTCGGCGTGCCCGATCCGGCGGCGCCCTTTCCAGCACCGATGAGCCCGCTAAACGCGCCCGACTCACCGACATGGCCCGATTGTCAGTTACGCGCATCCCGGTCGAAGCACTGAGGCCCACGGCTGTGGTTCAAAAAATATTTCCTGCAGGATAGGCGCGCGAAGGTGGAACGCGGTTCTCCTCAACGCGTTGCTCACAAACAACGTTGAAAGTCGGCGCGCTTTCCGGGTATGAACGGTGCCATGGAATATTTTCGGCACATCATGGAAGTGGTCGGCACTAGCGTGGATGGCGTGGGTGTATTCATCGTTGCAGGTGGCATGGTGGTTGCCACCGTGAGACTCGTCCCGCGCCTGCGGGATCGTGCACACGACACGGGCAATTATTATTCGCTTTATCGTCAGGATGTGGGGCGCGCGATCCTGCTTGGTCTCGAGTTCCTCATTGCTGGCGACATTATTCGCACGGTTGTTGTCGCACCCACGCTTCAAAACGTGGTGGTCCTGGGGTTGATCGTTCTTATCCGCACGTTTTTGAGTCTGTCGTTGCAATTGGAGATCGAAGGAAAATTGCCGTGGCAGCGTGAAGTGGTGCGCGGAGAAGATCAGCACTGATTAAGCTGATTTCCGTTTAGAATTTGGAATCGCAGATCCACACCGATCATCGGGGCGGCGCGAACGACAACTGATCTTCTGCACGGCGCGAGATTTTGCCTGAGCAGCATCCGGATTCCCGTACACAACGACAGCCCAGCACACCGATACAAGCACCGATCACAGGAGCAAGCAGGTAAATCCACAGATATTCGAAGTGGCGCGACATCACGGCTGGTCCGAGCGATCGCGCCGGATTCATCGACGCTCCGCAAATGGGACCGGCGAACATCGCCTCAAGCCCAATTACGGCACCAACGACAATACCCGCTGTAATGCCTTTCTCAGCCGCACCAGTCGAGACGCCAAGAATCACAAACATCAAAATCGCAGTCAGAATCAGCTCGAGGATAAATGACTGGATTGCCGATCCACCGGGAACTGTCGCGCCCAAGGTCTTGTTTTGCGGAAAAAGAAGGTGCAACACGCCACTGGCTGCCAGCGCTCCGCCGCACTGACTGGCGATATATGGGATGGCCTCGCGAAGTGGAAAGCGTCGCGCGGCTAAAAATCCAAGACTTACCGCAGGATTTAGGTGGGCGCCGGAGATATCACCGACTGTGTAAATCATTGCGAGCACGATCAGACCGAAGGTCAGCGCGACGCCCACATGCGTAACTGCGCCACCTGTCGTTTCGTCGATCACGATCGCGCCTGTCCCGGCGAAGACGAGAGCGAACGTTCCGATGAATTCCGCCGCAAGGTTCTTCACACTTCGTCCGCAACGCAATGTTCTTCGCAGAACGAATCGATCTTGGCACCGATCTGATCGCGGATGCGACGTGTTCTCTCCAGGCGCTCCTCGTGTGTGCCGGTGAATTTAGAAGGATCGTCAAACGACCAGTGCAACCGGGTAGTGACGCCTGCGAAAATTGGACAACCTTCAGCTTCCGACTCGCTACACACGGTTACTACGAATTGGAATATCTGACCTGATTTCCAAACATCGAAAACCGATTGCGTCTTGTTACGGGAAATGTCGATGCCTAGTTCTTGTAAGCCTTCTACAGCTAAAGGATTGAGAACACCGGGCTCCAATCCAGCGCTATGGGCTTCGAAGTAATCACCGCACGTGGTGTTCAGCAAAGCGGCGGCGATCTGGCTGCGGGCGCTGTTCTGCGCACAAATAAAAAGGACTTTGTTTTTCATGATCTTGTCGTTCGCTTTTGTTTGGTTGCGGAAACTGCTGCGGGCTCGCAACAGCTTTCGCGTAGTCGTGTAAGTTTCCTCAAGTCGCGGGCAAACGTCGTGTCCGACTGTACGCAGTCCTGTAAACACTTGAGATTAGTCTCCAATTCGCGCGAGCGCTTTTTAGGTAACGTGTAGATCATCCAATTTTGATCACGTGTTGCTACGACCAGTCCCCGATTTCGAAGATAGCTAAGATGCTTCGAGATTTTCACCTGTGGCTCGCCAAGAATGTCCTGAAAATGACAGACGCAGAGAGGCGACCTTGTAAGAAGATGGAGAATGCGCAAACGCGTGTGATCGCACAGGCACTGGTAGATCTGGATCAGATTCATATCGGTTAACAACAAGCCGCGGATGCGACGCAACAACCAGCTGCTGTTTCGCCCTCACTACGCTCACGCGCTCGACATTGTGTCCGGCCGCGTTGCAGGATCAGATTTAGGTGCTCGCCATCCGGTGTGGCTTCAGCAATTGGATATTGCGCTACGACGCAGCAATCGTATTCGACATCGACATCCAGGTCTGGACTCGGAATCACGCGGCTTCCGAGCTGTAGGATTTTCGCAAAGCGATCTGATCGAAGTCGATGATCGGTGTCATTGCCGGCATGTGTTTGCAGCAAGACCTTTTCTTCCTTTCCGGTTAGTCCGCCGCAATCGATGAAGTCCTTAACTACGTGCCCAACTTCAGTGACGTGGACGTGTGCAGGGATGTAATTTCCATCCGGCAAAACAAATCGCGGAAACCGCTTGGGATTCGCCTCGAGCGCGTTGTGTAAACCTTGAAGTGTCATACAGATCTATATACCTATTTAGGCATATAGACAACCGGCAATTATTACGCGCCCAAGATATTCCGTCCGAATGCCCTTGGCCTGTCATCACGTAGAAATCGAAGAAAACTGCGATGGCGATGCGAAGTGCCGCAGCAAGATCGGCTAGCGAACTACCTAGCGCTCGCCACAATCGCACCGTCCGCTAATTGCTTCGTGCCCCTCCTTAATAAGAAATGGGATCAGCGCGAGCGCGGCGACGCTATCCAGCCACTACCAACCGAGCAATCGTGTCGCTCCCAGCCCGAGCATCAACACGACCGACAGGTAGCCACACGTGATCGATTCGATCGCGTCCGCTCGTAATGCCCGAGAATTCAAGCGCGCTGCAACTTTCAATTTGTAAGCGGCTAGGATCGGCATGCCGATCTTTGCCACCGCCCCGATGAGAATGCCCCAGACGCTTTCGTGCGTGTCGGTTACGCGCTTGGCGATGAACAATCCGTAACCGGAATTAAGAACGACGTAAACGACCAAGACGTAGAGCGAGTAACCGACCAAACGCGCTGCGCGATGCTCAACAGCATCGACGTGTTCGACTGCCGCAACGCCGCTCGCTTCAACTCGCAGTCGCCACAACAAAACCGCAGCGCTGAAAAGTTCGATAACGCTGTCAATTCCGAACGCCTCAAGCAACAAACTCTTCGACGCCCAGCCGGAAAAAGCACCTCTTTTGTCATTTATCTATTCCCCCGTTTAAGCAGCCCGATTTCCGAAAAATTTGGAATTTCATCAACGAGCAAATTGGCTATCGAAACAGCCCGTCCCAAAATCCAATCTGATCGACAAGAAAGAAACGAAACGTCAGGCTGAGCACGCCGGGGGCAGCATCGACGTAGCCGCTACAAATTCGGAAGCCGTTTGCCGAATAGGTGATCGGGACGGCTATGACGAAGGGGATCAACATTATGGCGGCAATCGTTCCCGTTCGAAAAATCAACAAATAGAACGTGGCCCAATATGTGTTCCGGATCACATACGCAAGCTCACAGGTTTGGAAGACGTTGCAGCGGCTGCACTCGCAGCACGAAGCGCGGGAAAAAATCCTTGCCCTCTATCTTTACCTGCGCAAAAAGGCGAAAAAGCCCAGTTTTGTTCGAGCGAAAGTAGAAGGGGAGTTCAGGACCGCTCCGCGCTTCCGGGTCGGTGATGGGAGGCCCGGTGGGATGCAGGTGCAGGACCGTGACGAACTCATCGCCAAAGCCCACGAAGTGGCCGAAGGCCCCCATGACTACGCCGAGTTTCTTACACGGCTGGCCGTCCGCCTCGGTGACGCGCAGCTTGCCGGCCACGGTATCGCGTTCGTGGATGACGTCCTTCTCGAACGAAAGCTCGAATTTGTAGCCGTCGATTTCTGCGCGCCGGTTTTCCGCCTCGTTCTCAGGCAGTTTTGCCTGACGCCACGTGCTCGAAGGAATGTTGGCTACCGAATATTGCTGCACATGCGTTCGCACCGGCCGCAAGTCAGCCCAGACGCGGTAGGTATCCGACCGCTGCGGGGTGAAGCTAAACGCGTACTCACCATCACCGGCTGGTTCCGGGTGCTCGTGGTGGTAATCAGTTTCAGAAATATCGCTGATCAATAAATGAATTTTGCGTGTATGCGTTTCCTCCAAATCAGAGAGGGCCACGGGCTGGCTGTGATCGAAAAAGAAAAGCCGAATTCGTAGATCAGCGCGTTTACCTACTTCCAGTGGGCCATCGGCAAGTATTTCGGCGCCGATAATTGGGCTCTCTGTCAATTGGGGCTGAGTAACATAGATTGGCTCCAGAGGCATGCCGCAGATCGGGCAATTGCCGGCAGCTGTCTTCATCAGCTCCTGATGCATTGGGCATGACCAGAGCGGCGGCAGGAGTTGCAGAGCTTCCTTGGGATAAAGTGATTTAATCTCCGACCAAAGTTTTTCTGCACGCTCGGCTGCAGCACCAGCTTCGTCCGAGGAGCCTGACTGCCAATTTTCACACGACTGGATTAACTGCTGCAATTTCTCTTCGAGCTGCTCCCTGCGACCGCCGAACACCATGATCGATTGCTCTTTTAGCCCGGTGACGTGCTGCACTAGGCTGGCGCTCAGTTGCTGCTTCTTAGTCGATGAGCTCATGCTCAGAATCGCGGCAAGTTCACTATCTATTTTGCCGGCTAACTGAGCTACGGTCTGTTGTACCTGGGCATAGCATGGCCGTAGAGTTATGTACACTAGCAGTAGAAGCCAGCCAAGTTGATGCCGAAGTGAGTTAGGCCTTAACATAGCAAACGGCTAGTGCTGCTCCTGTTGGCGGGATTTTGCAATGATCGCGTTTGCTGCGGCGGCAAACGCTTTCACCCCGCCCGGAATGTAGCCGAGCCGCCCAATCTCTCGCCCATCGGGACTAAGTACAACTACTGTGGGAAATTCCTGGACGTTATACTTCGTGGCGAGCTCCTCATTCTGCCGGATAATCTCGGGAGATCGCTCCTGAGTTTGATAAAATTGAAGCTTGCACAGAAGGAAGTTGTACTTCGAGTCGTCGGCAAATTCCGCCTGATCGAACACCTCGCGGTCCAGCTTAAGGCTGGAAATGCTCCAATCCGTGCCTATGAATGCAAGCAGGAGCGGTCGGTTCGTGCTCTTGGCCAAGGCAGCCGATCTGGGGAAATTTGTATCGCCACTGACGTCGCAGCTCAGCACCGGTTGAATTGAAATGACTGCTCCGAGACAGAAGATGCAAAATTCGCGCAACATCGATTTCATGAGAAGACTATAGATTAGCGAGGGTATTTCCGGAAAGACTATGTTTCTTGTCTCAGCATATCTCCGAGGCATACCAGTTCGCGCTCATAGGTGTTTGTAGGCTTCATCACATTGCGTGACAACTTTATCTCCCGACTTTGCAGGAGGACATTTCTGAAATTTTGAGGAGCTATTGACGGTCTTGCTCAGTTTGCGTGACCGTCTGCCCAACTGCACACGGCAGATTCAGATCCGTTTTGGCGCTACAGCGGGGGCTTGTTTTAATCGACACTTGATTCATGCAAAGGAAATCCGTGGCTGGCAGTGCGCGGGGCGCTGTTACTTGGCAGCGATTGCCGTGTAAGGCAGGCTATCAATAAACGCGAGTTCAAGATGTCCGGGAGATCGAAGTTCAACGTGACGTTAATAGTGGCTTCGATTCTCGCAGTCGTACTAATCGGGGTGTCACCGAAACCGAAACCTCCTACGAATGAAAAAGGTTTTGGTTCTGGTGACACTGGCGGGCAGAAAACCATAGTAACCCGGGCGAGAAAAGGCGGAACCGGCTCGTCGGCCGTCCCCCTTTTTCTGTCGTTGGAACCGGCTCCCATTCTCCTTTTCCGGTTTTCAACAGCGCGTTCAAAACAGCTTCGGCCTTCTCCGGCTGTCCGCGTAACGGGCGGTAGTTATGCGTAACAGTCCAATTGACCATGATGTGTTGATGGCTGCTGTAACCGACCTCGAATAGGTGAGTTTTGTAGATAAAACGGATCAGCGGCGTCGCGACGAAATGGTCGTGCTTCGCCGGATGATGATCGACCTGAAACATGATCCAGGTGTTCAAGTCGTTGTAGTTAGCCAGATATGGCGCAATGCCGATGCGCGCTCTCTGCCAGAAGGATTTTTCGATGTTCCCGTCCCACACAAATCGCGGCGAAAAGAACCAACGACGCGATTCGTAGTCGACCAGAAACGCAGTCCAGAGACACGGCTGGTTGTTGTCGCGATAATGAGCCAGACCCGCGCCGCTCATGTTGAATATATTCCCTTGGCCGTCGGGCAGATTCCACCGCTTCAGCAGTGTGTTGAACTCCGACGTAACCATGAGGATGTCTTTGCCGTTCTCCTCTTGTTTGACGTAAAGGCCAATCGCGTTGGTTGGGGTGAACGTGTAGTCCAATGAGATCGTGTGTCCGGTCTCGTCGTTTTCCTGCATCACCATCGTGCCGCCGACGTAAGAAAGTGGTTTAGCTTCCAAAACCAAAGCCGTGCTAAAATTTGCAACTAGTAGAGTTAAAAAAAGTTGTCGTTTTCATTGATCCAGGACTGCGGTTGAAGACCAGGCGTGCCATCGAATGGGCACACCCCAGGCGTCAGCGTCTTTGGATCAGATGAGACGAATACAGATCAGCGCGAGCGTCGGAGGAGAATGCGACGAGTAGTTCGCGCTTAAACGAAGAACCGACTTGGGTGTGATATCTTGATCGACACCGACGACTGTCGGCCTCATGCGTATTTTCGTTTGCTTTTCTCGATGCATTTGCGAGGAAGAAGGTTCTGATTTTGTTACTCGGAGAAAATTATGAAAACTGACAATTTGGAGTCTATCGCAAGGAAACTCGTCGCCCCAGGGAAGGGGATACTGGCAGCGGATGAAAGCTCGGGGACGATCGAAAAGCGTCTAAAGAGCATTAACGTTCCTTCTACGGAAGAGAATCGGCGGGCATACCGCGAAATCCTGTTTACCACAAATGGCGCAGGCGAATTTATCAGCGGCGTGATTCTCTTTGACGAAACGATTCGGCAGAAGACTCGCGACGGTCGCACGTTTCGTCGAAGTGCTGGAAGAGCAGGGGATCATCCCTGGGATCAAAGTGGACAAGGGCGCCAAGGCGATGGCGAATTTTCCGGGCGAAAAAATCACTGAGGGCCTCGACGGATTGCGCGAGCGGCTGGCGGAATATCGGCAATTGGGCGCGCGCTTTGCCAAATGGCGCGCGGTGATCACGATTGGCGAAGAACATTCCCACGGGCACTTGCATCGCCGCGAACGCGGAAGCCTTGGCGCGCTATGCGGCGCTTTGTCAGGAAGGCGATTTGGTGCCGATCGTCGAGCCGGAAGTGCTCATGGATGGCGCGCACACGATTGAGCGTGATTTCGAAGTCACGCAGGAAACACTGGAAAGCGTCTTTCATGCTTTGTACGCGCATCGCGTTTCACTGGAAGGGATGCTGTTGAAACCGAACATGGTTCTTTCAGGAAAAGAATGTCCACAGCAAGCTTCGGTGCAGGAAGTGGCAGAAGCTACTGTGCGCTGCATGAAACGCGTCGTTCCCGCTGCTGTTCCCGGTCTTGTGTTCCTTTCTGGTGGGCAGACCGATCAGCAGGCCACCGAGCATCTCAACGCGATGAATCAGTTGAGTGACTTGCCCTGGCAATTGAGCTTTTCCTACGGGCGCGCGTTACAAGCCCCAGTGCTGAAAGCATGGAAAGGCGAACAGGCGAATGTGACCAAGGCGCAGACGGCGTTCCTTCACCGCGCCTGGTGCAATAGCAAAGCGCGCTTCGGCGAATACACCGAAGACATGGAAACCGCGAAGGCCGCGTAATGCTTGGCGCGGGAAACACGCGGCGACATTTGTTAGGCGCAGTATCCCTGCTGATGCTGGCAGGGACGTCCGTACAGTCGGCGCCACAAGTGACGCCGACCGGTTTTGTGGTGAAATTCGACGTAAACGTCAACGCGACCGCAGTCAAAGTGTACGACGCGCTGGTTGGCCAAGTCGGCTTATGGTGGAACCCAGAGCACACATATTCACACGATGCGAAGAACCTCTCGATTGACCCGCGACCGGGCGGTTGTTTCTGCGAGAAGCTGCCCAACGGCGGCGGAGTCGAACATCTGCGCGTCATTTACGTCGCGCCGCGGGAAGTTTTGCGGCTCTCGGGAGGCCTCGGTCCGCTCCAAGGCTCCGGTGTTGCCGGAAGCATGACCTGGAAGCTGACCGGCGACGGCGACCACACCCGCGTTCAACTCTCGTATAGTGTCGGTGGATTCATCCTCGGCGGGTTCGACAAGATCGCGCCAGCTGTAGAGAGCATGCTCAGTGAGCAACTCAACCGGCTCAAGCTGTTTGCCGAGACCGGCAAACCAACTAGCGAGCAGTAAATCTGCGACTTTCGCCGTCCGATTTTGCTGCGACTGGCGTCGCGGCTCGCTAAAGGTTGCCTCACACCGTACAGTCATCGAATGAAAAGTGACGCTGAACATGACGCGACCGGACATTCCTGTTGCGATGATCATGACCACGAGCGCGCGATGAGCGTTGCCGTTATAGGGTCGCGTCAGTCAGGCAAGAAATACTTCTGCCCGATGTGCGAAGGCGCGGAGAGCGACACGCCGGGCAGTTGTCCGAAATGCGGAATGGCATTCGAGCGCAATCCAGTTTTTCGTCAGCCGAAGAAAATTATCTACACCTGCCCGATGCATCCACAGATCGAGCAGGATCATCCCGGCAATTGCCCGATTTGCGGGATGACCCTGGAGCCCCGCAGTCGCGGGGTTGAGGCGGGGGACAAAGAAGAAGAGCAGAACGAGACCAAATCACTATCGCGCAAATTCTGGATCGCACTCGTGCTCACCATTCCGGTGCTATTGCTCGCGATGGGCCACGCGATTCCCGGACTGAACATCGGTTCAATCGTTCCAAGACAAATCGGAAAATGGATTGAGTTTGCGCCTAACAACACCAGTGGTCCTTTGGGCTGGAGGCTTTTTCTTCACGCGCGCATGGCACTCGATTGTTAATCGCAGCCTCAACATGTTCACGCTTATCGCAGTGGGCGTGGGCGCCGCTTACTTCTACAGCGTCGTTGCGGTGATCGCGCCCGGGATTTTTCCCGTCTTCTTTCCGGCGCCACGGAGAAGTCGATCTTTATTTTGAAGCAGCCGCGGTGATTACGACCTTGATCCTGCTGGGACAATTGATCGAGGCTAAAGCGCGAAGTCGCACCGGGCATGCGATCAAAGCGCTGCTGGGGCTTGCGGCGAAAACTGCGCATCGAGTCCGAGATGGCCAGGAGCATGAAATCGCGGTGGACGAAATCCAAAAAGGAGACGTGCTTCGCGTACGACCGGGCGAGAAGATACCAATCGATGGTGTGATCGTCGACGGGAAAAGCAATATCGATGAATCGATGATCACCGGCGAACCAATGCCGGTAAGCAAACAGGCAGGCGAGAAAGTGATTGGCGCAACAGTGAATCAGACCGGCTCGTTTTTGATGCGCGCGGAGCGAATCGGTTCAGAGACGGTTCTCGCGCAAATTGTGCAGATGGTGGCGGACGCACAACGCAGCCGCGCCCCTATTCAGAAACTGGCTGACACAGTATCTGGTTATTTTGTTCCAGCGGTGATCGGCGTTGCGATCATTACTTTCATTGTTTGGTCGATCGCTGGACCTGCGCCGTCGATGGCTTATGCACTGGTGAACGCCGTCTCAGTCCTGATCATTGCTTGTCCGTGTGCGCTTGGACTGGCAACGCCGATGTCGATCATGGTGGGCGTCGGACGTGCTGCCCAAGTCGGAATCCTGGTAAAAAACGCGCAGGCGATCGAGGTCACCGAGAAAGTCACGCATTTGGTCACAGACAAAACGGGCACGCTGACAGTCGGTAAACCGGAGGTGGTCAGCCGGATCGCCGTGAACAACGTTAGTGAACGCGATCTTCTGCGGATTGCAGCATCGGTGGAATCCCAGAGCGAGCACCCGCTTGCGCGGGCAATCGTTGAAGGCGCCAAAAAAGAAAAAATCGAATTTCGGGAAGTAACCGATTTTCACTCCACCACCGGCGGCGGGGTCTCCGGCAACCTTGACGGGAAAATAATCCTTATCGGCAAAGAAAAATTTCTCGCTGATTCGAATGTCACATTCCCAGAAGACCTAACGAAAGAAGTCCATCGCTTACAGGAAAGAGCAGAAACCACAGTCTGGATCGCCGTAAGCGGAAAGGCAGTCGGCGTTCTTGGTATTGCGGATCCAATCAAGCCAACAACCAGAGAGGCCGTCCGCGAGCTTCACGAAATGGGTCTGAAGATCATCATGTGCACCGGTGACAACCGGCGAACAGCTGAATCTGTTGCGCGCGAACTACGGCATCGATGAATTCAAGGCTGAAGTAATGCCGGATGAAAAAATCGAAATCGTTAGGAAGCTTAAATCCGAAGGCGCGATCGTCGCGATGGCTGGGGATGGAATCAACGACGCGCCGGCGCTTGCAGCGGCCGATGTCGGAATTGCGATGGGCACCGGGACCGACGTCGCGATTGAGAGCGCCGGCATCACGCTCGTGAAAGGCGACCTGATGGGAATCGTCAAGGCGATCCATGTCAGTCGTGCCGTGATGCGAAATATTCGGCAAAATTTATTTTTCGCGTTTATCTATAACGCGCTCGGCGTGCCGATTGCCGCTGGCGTGCTTTACCCATTCTTTGGACTGCTTCTGAGTCCGATGATTGCCGGCGCCGCGATGAGCTTCAGCTCGGTTTCGGTGATAGCCAACGCACTGCGACTCCGCAAAACGCCCCTGTAACTGAGCTGCTTCTGTTTGACACTTGCGATCACGAACGTTAACAGGTGAAGCCGATGCGTTTCGCTGCCACAACTCGGTTGCTCGCACTGACTGGCCTTTTCGCTCTGTGTGCGTTTGCTGGTGATATCATTGCCGATTCGATTGCTGATCTACGAGGCGATCATTGCGTCTCGCAAAGTTCGCAACCGGATTCGCAGCACGAGAAAGCGCCTTGCGGGCATTGCTCGTGCGCCGTGCACAATGGCACAGTAATAACTTCTACTCTCGCCGTGGATATCGTCGGCGCTTTTACGGCATCTGTTTTCGTTCCGACTGGAGAGCAATCCGCACCGGATGGATTGCCTGCCACCATCGATCATCCGCCTCAGCTAGCCTAACCAACTGAGCGCAGGCGCGGTGTGTCCGCGCCTCTTCTTCGCTCAGGTTTCTTTGTCGCCACAACGCAGACGCGTTGTGGGCTTCTCCCATTTTTTAACCAATGTCGATTTACAAACAAGCCGAATCCGTTGCTGCGGGTGCCATTCTTCTCCTGTGCGCAACTGCGTTTGCTGAAACGCCGCAGGCACTGGTCAATCAAGCGCTGCAGCGAAATCCAGAGCTAAACTTCTTTGTCGCGGAAATCGCTGCGGCTAAGGGAGCGGTGCGAACTGCCGGAACCGTTCGCAACCCCGAATTAAGCACGGAAGGCGGCTACAAGAATTCACGTGAAAATTCAGCAGGAACCAGGGGCGATGGCGGGATATTAGCCCTCTCATTCAGCCAAACTTTTGAGTATCCCGGCAGAATTGCGCTACGCAAGGCGATTGCAAATCATGATCTCGGCGTCGCCGAACTCCATTTGCAACAGTTTCGCCTGACATTGGCCGCGCGTGTTCGATCGCTTGCATACGCGATGACGAGCGCTCACGAGAGAACGAAAGCTGTGCACGAAGTTGCCTCCCGAACTCAATCGCTCACCGATGTGTTAAAGCAGCGGCCACTTGCGGGGATCGCGCCGCGATTGGAAGCGGAGATTATCAGCGCGAATCTGCTGACTTTTCAGCGCCAGGAACGCGAATCGATATTAGCAGAGAAAACGATTGCGGCAGAGTTGAATCAGTTGTGCGGACGTTCCGCTAACGCACCGCTAACGGTAAACGCAAACCCAATCGTTTTCACCGCGCTCTCCGTGTGGAGCCTGGTGGAGGCGGCCCGCTCAAATGCGTTCGATATTCGCATTCGACAGGTGGAACTCGCTCAGCAGGGCTTCAAGGTCGCCTTGTCGAAGAACGAGCGGTTTCCGGCCATTGCCGTCGGGCCGTTCTATTCGCTGGAGAATGCAATCGACCGGGAACAGCGAGTAGGGCTCGGTGTCTCGTTACCGTTGCCCTTGTGGGACCGCAACGAAGGGAACATTGCGAGTAGCAAAGCGCGTCAGCAACAAGCGGAGGCCTCATTAGCTGTGGCAAAGCGTGAAATCGAAAGACGCGTCACGCAAACCGCCGCCACGCTGGAAGCAAAGCGAGCCGAGATTGAAACATGGAAGGACGGCGCCATGGCGAAACTGCGCGAAGCCTCAGAGTTAGCGACACGTAATTATGGCCTGGGCGCGGTTCCGCTAACGACTTACGTCGAGATTCAAAAACAATATCTGGAAGCCCTCGGTGGACTTAACGACGCACACAAGGAGGCGCTCGAAGCAGCACAGGCGCTGGAGATTTTGACCGGCCAAAAGCTCTACCGGGACGAGCAGCAACGATGATCGACAAGATTTTAGAGTTCTCTGTTCGCCAGAGAGTTCTCATTCTGATGGGGGCTCTCGCGCTTCTTCTCGCTGGGCTTTGGTCGGCAACGAAACTGCCGATGGATGCGATTCCGGACATTACTGGAATTCAAGTGCAAGTGAACACCACGGTTCCAGCGCTCGCGCCGGATGAAGTAGAAAAGCTTGTGACCGTACCGCTGGAAATGGCGCTCGGCGGTGTTGCAGGCGTTACTGAAATGCGTTCGCTGTCACGCTTCGGGCTATCGCAAATCACACTTCAATTCACTGATAAGAGCGACGTCTATCGAGCGCGACAGCTCGTGACCGAACGACTACAGACCGCGGCTGAATCGTTGCCGGCTGGAGTCACGCCGACGCTTATACCCATCACGACTGGGTTAGGTGAAGTATTTTACTACACGGTCGATTACGCTCCGAACGCGCCAGATCTTCCGTCTACGCGCGAAGCGCAGCTAATGGCGCTGTGGGAAATACAGGAATACGTAATCAAACCGCAACTGCGTACCGTTTCCGGTGTCGCTGAGGTCAACGCTTACGGCGGTTACGTTAAACAGATCGTTGTACAGCCGAATATTGCGAAGCTCCACGATGCGGGGCTAACCGTTAACGACCTTGTAAAAGTGGTTGGTGAAAATGTTCAAAACGCGGGCGGCGGCATCGTCAACGCGGGAAACGAACAACTTGTGATTCGCGGCGTTGGTCGAGTTGCTTCGCCCCAGGAGATAGCGGAGTTACCCATTAAATTCGCGGCCGGTGTGATGCCGCTGCGGGTGAAAGACTTTGCTGAAGTCAAAATTGGTCACGCGTTTCGCACTGGCGCGGCGACGCACAGCGGGCAGGAAGCTGTGCTTGGCGTGGCCATGATGTTGATGGGCGAGAACAGCCACGCGGTCGCCGAGCGCGTTGCCGAAAAGATTATGGAAATTCAGAAGCGGCTGCCGGCCGGTGTGGTCATAAGCCCGGAATACAACAGAAAGAATCTGGTACACCGCACCATTCGCACCGTGGCAACGAACTTGTTCGAAGGCGCGTTGCTCGTTATCGCGGTGTTGCTTTTCCTTCTTGGGAACTGGCGCGCTGCGTTCATCGTCGCAGCTGCGATTCCACTCGCACTTCTTTTTGCGATCACAGGCATGACGCGGTTCGGCATTTCCGGAAATCTGATGAGCCTAGGCGCGATCGATTTTGGACTAATCATCGATGGTGCTGTTGTCATCGTCGAAAACGTCGTGCGGCAACTCGGCGTAAAACAACACGAGCTCGCGCGACGATTGACAACCGAAGAGCGGCTGCATGTGGTCCTTACAGCAAGCAAGCAAGTTGGCACGCCAATGTTCTTCGGCGTCCTGATCATCGCGATTGTTTACGTGCCGATTCTTGCGTTGTCAGGAATTGAAGGAAAAATGTTTCACCCGATGGCGCTGACAGTGATGCTCGCTCTGGGCGGATCATTGGTGCTGGCGCTTACTCTAATGCCGGCGCTGTGCTCGTTCCTGCTCGCAGGCCGCATCGCAGATCGCGACAACTTGATTATCCGCCTCATTAAGAGGGTTTACTCTCCGACCCTTCGCTGGTCTTTGCGGTTACGTTGGTTGGTTGTGCCCGGTGCGATTGCGCTGTTCGCATTGGCGATGTTTATCTTTCGCCATTTGGGTGCCGATTTCATTCCGAAGCTCGACGAAGGGACGTTCACCATAATGGTTTTCCGGACCAGCAGCATCAACATTACTCAAAGCGTCGCAGAGCAACGCAAGACCGAAGAAGAAATCCGGAAGCGTGTGCCCGAGATTACGCATGTATTCTCGCGAATCGGCAGCGCGGAAATTGCAACCGACCCAATGCCGCCAAGCGACTGCGATTTTTACGTCTACTACAAACCGCAAAACGAATGGCGAAAGGTCGGCAATCGTCCAATCCGCAAGGAGGAACTGGCAAGAATCATCACGACTGAAATTGAAGCGCTAAACCCCGGTGCTCGCGTGATGGTCGCGCAGCCGGTTGAAATGCGCTTTAACGAAATGCTCGAAGGCATTCGCGCTGACATCGCGGTCAAAATTTTCGGAAACGATTATGATGTGCTGGAGCGACTCGGCTCCGAAGTGAAAGAAGTGCTGGAACAAATTCCGGGCACTCGTGAGGGCGAAGGCGAAGTCGAATATGAGACCACAGGACGGGCTCCGATGCTGGAAATCAGGGTGAAACGAGACGCGTTGGCGAAATACAACCTTCACGCGGGCGACGTGAACCAAACGATTACCGCCGCATTAGGTGGGGAGACGGTTGGAACGATGCTCGAAGGGAATCGGCGCTTTGACATTGTCATCCGGCTGTCTGAAGCCGATCGCGAAAACCTGGAAACGATTCGTGCTTTGCCAGTCCGCGTTGGAGAGTCTGGTCTCCTGCCGCTAGGCGATCTCGCGGATATTCAACGGGTCAAAACGGTGTCACCGATCTTGCGTGACTCGGGACAACGACGCGCAGCACTGATGGTGAACCTGCAAGGTCGCGATGTGGAAAGCTGGGTACGCGAAGCTGACGCAAACGTGCGTGAGCAGGTCAAATTACCGGAAGGCTACACGCTCGAATTTGGCGGCCAGTTTGAGAATCTTCGCGAAGCGAAGGCACGACTTGCAATTGTCGTCCCCGCAGCGCTCATATTCATCTTCGTTCTTATCTTCACGGCCTTTGGCAGTGTGCGACAAGCGCTGCTTGTGTATTCCGGCGTTCCCTTAGCTGTCACCGGTGGCGTTATCGCGCTGTGGCTGCGCAATATGCCGTTCAGCATTTCCGCGGCGGTAGGTTTCATCGCATTGAGCGGAGTCGCCGTGCTCAACGGAGTCGTGATGATCAGTTATTTCAATCAGCTGCGGGAACAGGGACGCGATGTTCGCTCCGCTGTGATGGAAGGATCTCTTACGCGTTTGCGTCCGGTGCTCATGACTGCAGCCGTCGCAGCCTTCGGTTTTATTCCGATGGCGCTCTCAACAAACGCTGGCGCGGAGGTCCAGCGACCGCTCGCAACGGTTGTTATCGGCGGCATCATCAGCTCGACATTCCTCACGCTCGTTCTTTTGCCTGTTTTGTATGAATGGGCGGAACGTAAGAGCAGCGTCGTGTCCGGACCCGCAGTGACTGTAACTGCAGTCGTCGGGTCGCCTGCCACGTAGAACGTGTCTAGCAGCTGCAACTCTTACCGCAGTTGCACGCCTTATTGTCGTTCATAGGGCAATTCTTCCCGGTCTTCGCACAACTTGGCTTGTCTGCCGCGAAACCCACTGTGCAAATCGCGGCGGCCAGGAGCGAACACAGGATTTTCAGATGATTTCTCATGAATGACTCTCCCTCATGGCTATCGCAAAAGCTAGTCTAATTTGAGGGCGGATTGTGTCTTGCAGGAATCGCGTTTCGTGAATACGGCTAGGCAATGACGGCGTTGCGCGAGATGCGCATGAAGAATAGTCCCGACGTAGTTGACGGCTTTCGCATGCGGGGCCGCGAAGTCACGCGGCTCGAATCCTTCGCCGATGCGATCTTCGCCTTTGCCCTTACGCTATTGATCGTTTCGCTGGAAGTGCCGAAAAGTTTCGCCGATCTTGATCAACACAATGCGTGGCTTCCCGGCTTTCGCTGTTTGCTTCCTAATGCTGGCTACGATTTGGAACACGCATTACAAGTTCAGCCGGCGCTATGGTCTGGATGACCCCACCACACGTTTCCTGACTTGCGTGCTGCTTTTCATTGTCTTGTTCTACATCTATCCGCTGAAGTTCCTTTTCACCCTGGGCATTAACGACATGATCTTCGGCGCCTCTGACACTGCTTCGCGGATTACTCACGGCGAACTTTCGACCTTGTATTCGATTTATAGTTTTGGGTTCGCCGGTATTTATCTCGCATTCACGTTGCTTTACATGCACGCCTGGCGATTGCGCGATAGCTCTCGATCTTATCGGAGCTCGAAAAACTTGAGACCCGTTACATCATTTGTCGGGTGTTCGCGGTGGGTATTTTTGGATTAATTGTCGGTCTATTAGCGCGGATGCCCTGGTTCCCATCGTGGGGCGGTCTCATCTATTTTTTGCTCATTCCCATCTTGCGCGGCTTTCGCATAGTGCACCGACGCCAGCGGGCAGCGTTGGTAGCGGCTCAAACCGAATAGTCGTCGGGGCAGACAGCTCGCCTTGTTTGCGACAGTCACAGACTGCCGCTACAGATGTAATCGCAAAATGCCGAAGACATTTTTCATCACCACGGCGATCGATTACACGAATTCGCCGCCGCACATCGGACACGCTTACGAGAAAGTGCTGGCCGATGTGATTGCGCGTTATCATCGGCTCAAGGGTGACAAGGTATTTTTCTTAACTGGCGTTGATCAGCACGGCCAGAAGGTTCAGCAATCGGCTGCCAAGGCTGGTGTTCCTCCAGCTGAATTCGTCAAGGAGATCACGCAGAAGTTTGTCGATCTCTGGAAAAACCTTGATGTGAAATATGACGAATGGGCCGAGACAACGAGCGACCGGCACAAGAAAGTCGTTCAAGGAATCTTGCAACGCCTGTTCGATGAGGGCCAGATCTACAAGGACAAACAAGCGGGTTACTACTCAGTTCGTCAGGAACAATTCCTCACCGACAAGGAGCGGGGCCCGGATGGCCAATTCGGCCCGGAGTGGGGTGAGATCGAATTTCGTGAGGAAGAAAATTATTATTTCAAACTCGAGCAACACAAACAATGGCTGCTCGATCTAATCCACAAGCGATCGAGAACGGAGCGACCGTTCGTGGTTCCCGATTTTCGCGAAACGGAATTGCGGAACGCCGTTGAACGACTTAGCGGCGATCTCTGCATCTCCCGCCCGAAATCGCGTCTGGGCTGGGGAATCGAGCTGCCGTTCGATCGCGACTACGTCAACTACGTGTGGTTCGACGCGCTTAGCAATTACATCAGCTTCGCCGGCTACGACCCGACGATCGACAAATACGAATCACAACCGGAAGAATTTCTGGAAAAATGGCCAGCGCTTCAAATTATCGGCAAAGATATTCTCGTTCCCGCGCACGGGATTTATTGGCCCATCATACTCCACGCGCTCGGCTTTCCCGATGAGGCCATGCCGCAATTGCTTAGTCCATGGCTGGTGGAATCTTGGTGGTGCAAAGATGAGCAAGAGCGCCGGTAACGTTATCGATCCATTTGCGCTCGTCGATAAATACGGCGCGGATGCGCTACGGTATTATTTAATGAGCTCGATCGTTACTGGCAAAGATGCGGATTTTTCTGAAGGACGTCTCGTGGAACGTTATAATGCCGATCTAGCAAATTCGTTAGGCAATCTGCTTAATCGGACGCTGACCATGGTGCATCGGTATCGCATGGGAAAATTAACTGCGTTCAAGCCAAGGTGGAATTTGCTGATAAGTCCTCGTTCTGCCGAACTCGATCAAGAGCATTGTCGAACAATATTCGATGAGGTATCATTCGCCTATCAGTCGGTTGATGAAGCACGTCGAGCACGCGATCCATCTGGCACAAATGTGCAATCGTTCAGATTGAAGTATCCTGCTCCTTGGAAGTTGGCCAGGGAAAAGTAAGCAACGAGCCGCTTGATCGTCTGCTTTACGGCCTGACGGAATCTCTTCGCATCATTGCGATCTTGATTTCGCCGGTGTTGCCGAGAGCGGCACATAGAATTTTTGATCAACTGAATTGGAAAATGGAGCTAAGCGGAAAAGAAGAACGGTTCTCACTCGCAGATGCAGAGTGGGGGAGGCTGCCGGATGGACATGTGGTCGGGAAACCAGTGCCGTTATTCCCGCGGATCGAGATTTCCGGGTAGTCGACGCGTCTGGCATGTCCGGCAATAGTGCCTCGCGATCTTTTCTTGCTGTCAATGCAACGATCGAAAATCTGTAATTCAATTTGATAAGACTCACTAAACAACTTCAGCAATTATCGGCGTTAGATCGGTCTCGGCTGGCTGCGTCCAAACAACTTGCTCAAGCCGACCTACCAGAAACACCCAACTAATCCCTGACAATAGGCAGACGCCCGCAGTAATCACGAGCGCCACCGTAAAGTGTCCGGTCCAATCCACGATAAACCCAGTTAGCGCCGGTCCTATGACGCCTGCCAGATTTGCAAACCCGTTTTGCAGGCCGACCCACCTTCCGGCGGCCTGCGGCCCCGCCAAAGTCTGCGAAAACGCCCAAATGCCCGAATTGCCGATCCCGCATCCTACACCGGTTACGATCAGCCACGGCAAATAAGAATCAGGTCCGGCAGACGAGCAGCCTAGAAAGCCCACGGCTGCCATGGTCCATCCCAGCGCCATGGCTGACTTGCGGATAATGCCGGCAGCCGAGCCTCGCCGAATCCAGAAGTCCGTGACGCAGCCGGTCGCAAACGCCGAAGCAGCATCGATCGTGTAGTAGAGCGCGGCTTTGTTAACCATGTCATTCATTGAGAGACGCTGTTCGTGAACGAGGTAGAAGGGAAGCCAGGTGATCATGAAATAGAGCGGATAAGCGAGACAAAAGCCGCCTGCGGCAGTGGCCCAGAATGAGCGCTGCCGTAAGACGTCGATCACACGCGGGCAAACTCCTGGATGAGCTGAGGTTGCAGCGCGGGGCATGGCCCTCATCCAGGCAGGTAACCAGGCGAGGCTGAGGAGTCCAATTCCGATGAACACTGGACGCCACCCATACTTTGCGATGAGGACTCCGGCGCCAAGGGTTCCCACGACGGGCCCACACTTCATCCCAGCAATGATGGCGCCATTGGCAAACCCGCGGCGGTGTTCCGGTAGATGCTGCGCCAAAATTTTACAATAACACGGAAATGCGACGGACTCGCCAATGCCAAGCACCAGCCGCATCGCGAGGAGCATTGCAAACCCGTGAACGATGCCTGTGGCTGCCGTGGCGAGCGACCAGAGTAGAAAGCCCAACGCCAGCACGCGATTAACATCAAAGCGGTCGATAAACCAGCCGCACACAAACAGCATAACGGTATAGGTCCAGAAGAAGGCTGAGAACAAAATGCCCAGTTGTGAGGCAGAAAGGCCCAACTCATCTTTCAGCAGCGGCGCAGCGATCGAGAGGTTGCCGCGATCGATGTAGTTGATTAATACCGATAGGACTAACAGCAAGAGCGGCAGTGCGAATGGGCCGAGCTTACGTGATTCCATTTGCTATTCTGCCGATCCCCGGCCGTCGGCCGGTTCGCCACGGGACGAATCCGCCGTGGCGGACTTGCGCGACCACGCGCCCACCACCGCGATGAGACTTACTACCGTGTTGGCTGCAGTAACCTCGGCGCAGATTCTGTCCGGAAGCGTATCGAGATCGCCTAACTCTTTCAGGGAGACTTTGTGTCGCTCCGCTAACGGGCGCAGACTGCAAAGGATGTCAGAAGTAAGCCTGATGAAATCCGCGTCACTCCCCAGCGGCATTTCCAGATGCATTTTCGGTGCAGGCAGCCCGGCTTCTTGAAACACACGATACAAAGCAAGTCCCATCTCCCGATTTGCACCGGAGCGCAGAAGGATCTCATGGATCAGGTGACGTGTGCGAGACCAAAGCGGCAGCCGCGGCGCCGAGGGCGAGCATCGCTGTCCAGGATGGTTCCTGGAAGGCCAGCACTCCACCAGGACGAACCAATTGCGAAGGCGGACCGCAGCACTGACACCGGATCAGGGACAAACATCAAAATCAAGCGGCCGACCACGGCATCAAAGGGCTGGTTGGCAACGATGTTGTTGACGTCGGTGTTTAAGAACTTCACATTGCGAAATCCGGCCGCCGCTACGCGCGCCTGCGCGTGGGCAATCGAGTCTGCGTCGCGTTCGATGCCGACCACCTCTCCCGAGGGATCCAACTAGCCGCGCAACCAACATCGCTACGTCTCCCATCCCGGATCCAAGATCAAGAACGCGCTGACCGGGTCCGATGCCTGCTTCGCGGAAGAGACGCTCGGTGATAGGAGCAATTATCGCGGCTTGTCGAATCAGCCGTTCCTGCTCGGAATCAGTGTAACCGAGGACGTAATCGGCAGCCGTTTGATTCGTGGTCACATCAGCAGCGGTTGTTAGCATAGTTGCTCTCCTTCCGTTTCTCAAGCTTCCTGCGTTTGCTAAGATTTTTCTCCTTCAGCTATAGCTCTTACGGCTCGCTCGCAGCTATTCGTGGTGTTGGTTTGCCCAGTTCTATCTGGTCGCTCACCTTCTGGATTCTTGAATCCTGCTCTTTGAGACATTCAACGACAGTCCGCATCTCTTTCTGTAGTTGCATGATCGTCACCTCTTGTTCTCGCACTTTCCCGTGCTCTTTCAGGAACTCATTGAGCAGCATAGCGTTCACCTGGTCGTAACGGACGGTGTAGGGTTTTCCTTCTTTGTCGCGCACGACCAGGGCGGGGTTCACCTTTTCAACATCTTCGGCCACCAGGCCAAACTGCGGGACGCCTTGCGGATCGATCTCGTTCTTGTAGTGGAAAGTCACAGGTCTGAGAGCCAGGATTGCTTCACTAGCGTTGTCCATTGGTTTGATGTCCTCCTTGAAGCGTTTAGAAGAAGTGAGCGTGCCCAGCTTATTGTTTGAACTGACAAGAACTGGAACTCCGCTGACAGCCGTTTGACCGAAGATGCTCCCGATGTAGCAGGCGTTACTCTCGCCAGCCACCCCAGCCATCCCGACACCGATATAGACGTTCTCACTGCCGGTCGTTTGGTTGAGCCCAGCCGAGTCACCTAACGCCACATTGTCGAAACCGCTGGTGTTGTTGTAGAGCGCCGCATTACCGATTGCCGTGTTGTCAATGCCTGCGGTATTATTCGTGAGCGCCTTGTATCCGAACGCTTCGTTTTCGGCACTAGTTGAATTGGCAAGTGCCTTGAAGCCGACGGCGGTACTTATACCGCTGTTTTGGATGCTCCCGAGTGCTTGATAACCCACCGCGGTATTAGCGCCGCCGGTCGTATTGCTGGCGAGTGCAAGAGCGCCGACGGCTGTATTAGGGCCTACTTCGCCGCGGCCATTTCCACTCGGCGTGCCCCCAGTAGTGTTGCTAAAGAGTGCAAACGCACCGATGGCCGTGTTTTCGCTGGCGGTGGTGTTGTCCGATAGCGCGGCATCACCCACAGCCGTGTTATTGCTTCCCGTGGTATTGAAAAAGAGGGTGCCGGCGCCGACGGCACTGTTCCAGTTACCACTATTGGACTCAAGCGTCTGAGAGCCGACAGCCGTGTTTAATTGGCCGCCCTGGCTTTGACTACAGGCATCCTGGCCAATAGCAACGTTGTTAAGTCCAGCGCTGTTGTTTCGGAGTGCGCTTACGCCGACAGCCATGTTCTGGGACCCAGTGGTGTTGGCAAGCAGTGCGCCTTCGCCCACAGCCGTGTTTCGGTCGCCTGTGGTATTGCTGGCGAGCGCCCCATTGCCAAACGCATTGTTAAATGGGCCGGTGGTGTTGCTAAAAAGCGCTTCAAAGCCAAACGCATTATTATTGTTACCGGTCATGTTACTGAACAGGGCGAATGCTCCATTGGCCGTGTTTGGGCCGCCCGTCGTGTTGCTTAAAAGCGCACCGGCGCCGGTGGCGGTATTTTCGTCGGCGGTATTGACCAGGAGTGTCCCAGCGCCGGTAGCGGTGTTGAACTTGCCTTCGCTATCACTTTCGAGGGCAAACACGCCAACTGCCGTATTGTATATCCCTGTGCTGAGGTCAAAGAGCGCGTTTTGGCCTTCCGCCGTGTTGCCTCCGGGATAGCCTCCGTCCGGCAGCGGACTGACCGCCTGCGCGATCGGAGAAAGCGCAAAGCAGGCGAGCGTTAGCAAAATCTGAGTGATATTTTTCATGGTTCAATTTCCTTTCGCGTATTGATCTTCTTCGGCCGCTCTTCGTGAGAGGTCATTTCACACCGTTCACTGGTGTTCATCACTCCCCTACAAAGGAAAAAAATCGGGAGCGTTTCAGGAAAATGAGGAATTTCTCCCGTTCTGAAAGCCACGAATTACCCGGATATCGCGGATAAAGAATGCTACGAAATACGCCGAGACGGCGAGGAAAATAGCTCGAATGTCTGCGCTGAACTTTAGACTAGGGTCCTTTTATGCTTCGCTGGCTCAAAGAAATCCTCACAAAGCGCGACGAATTTTGTCTATAGCCGACGCGTTTTTGTCAGCGTTCATTTGCGCTTGCGTTTTGGACTGCGGCGGTGCTGCGCCGCTTTTCAGCGGGGTGGAAACGCTAGTTTATTGAAAAAGTGTAATGGAGGAAACCTTGACCGTGAATCGGGTAGGTCTGCATCCTGGCCTGATCAAAGCCTTCGCTGCGACCAACCTGACCGAGAGCTGCTTTTCGCAAGCGGCAGAACTTATCCGACGAGTCAAACGCTGGCGAAGCGGAAGATTTCCTGCAGTGCAGTGCCGCCGCCGTGCTCTTTGCCGAGCGGGGGGCTTCACGAGGGTGCGCGGTTGCCGACACCTGAGCCGATTAAAAAAACCGCACTTCAAAACATGAACCTTCACCATCGCAAAGCCATCGCCTGACGACTCATGAGAACCACGTTATCAAAATATTCCTGCCCGGCACTTTGTAATAAACAAGAATGCAGGATCAATTAATGCAGCTTGGCTAGTAAGATTATCATTTAATTCCTGCAGGTTTGTAAAATTGCCGCAAAAAGCACCATACCAATCATCAACGATGTGCGCCTGTTGTTCTCTTGTAAAGTCATTTTCCCATGCAAGCCTTGACCAACCGATATCATCGAGACGATGCGCTTCACCATCGCCAGAATGATAATCGTATGTGCCGGGTGCATTACATATCATGCCGGGTACAAATTTATTCGTGGCTATCTGGCATGCATGTGTTAGCTCGTGTGCGAACACAGCACCGGGTTGTGTGTAATCTGATCCTGCTCCCGCAACATGTTTCGGATCATCATTTGGATAATGTATCGGATCATCATAAGCATCATCGAGATTTAATAATACGGAACCGTCAAGATTGGGGATAGTAAATTTTCTGCCGTTGTCATGAGAAAGATTGGTGATCCATACTTTATTCTCATTAAACATTTCATCGAGCGTGTTGCCAAATACAAGCCGCGCAAAATCTTTTTCGTCATCACGAATTGGGCGTGTCTTTATAAGAAGTTCGATACCCGCACCAACAACAGCACCTGCAACAGTTGCGGGAATAATTACCCCTGGTCCGAATAATACAACAGCACCACCAACAACGGCAACGCCTGCGACTAAGCCGGGAGGCGCAGGAATACCCGCCGCCGAAGCCAACTCACTGCCTAGCACAATCCCTGCACCCACAACCCCGCCAACCATAAACCCTACAACAACTTCCAAACCATCTTTCACGATATCCCAAACCGTTCCTATAACACCACCGATATCTGCATTAAACTGATATTGGATAATGGGACTATTTCTGATTGATGGCCAACTTGCTTTTATCAGAGCGCTGTTCAAATTTTCTTCCCATGGATCATCCCTGTCTCCCGGCGTATCGGTTCCATATATGTTGCCGGAATGAAATGCAGTAAGGATGATGCCGTCGGCAGCTTTAACGAAAATCTGCAAACCATAATCATAAGAGGGACCGCCGGTTGCACGCATACTTCCGTGAAAGGTGTAGTTGCCATTGCTCTGCAAAATCATTTCTACCCAACCGCTGATGGGAATGCCATCATCTGTAACTACATCAGTATGCAATGAAATTGTTTCCGGCTCTGTAATCACAACCGAAAAATTCATTGTGCCAGTTTGATCCCATGCGAGCCATTCAATGGAGAAATTAAATTCATCCATTACAGCATCTCCTATGAACACATTAAGGTTTACTGACATGTCTGCTTCCACATAGAAGCTCGTGGCTTGAAAGGTTACATCGCCCGGTAGAGAAGAAGGTTGAAAGCCAACATCGGTAGCAGCGCCATTATTTTGTATCCCTATTGGAATACTGACAGAAGTGCCTCTTCTCTGAACAAAGATTTTATTTGGAATAAGGGGATTTACAATAATCGGCGCATGAAGAATGTTGGCAGTGAAGAAAAATCCTTTTCTTCTAAATGCATATTGATCCAGTGCAACTTGTTCGGAACCTAAAGGCGCATTTCTATCGGCAGTAAATTCCAGTAAAACAGTTTGTGTCTCTCCAGGCTGCAAACTAAAATTATTTGGCGCTAGCGTTAAGCCTGTATCGAGTTGTGTTGGGGACATTTCGAAATGCCCATCTACTGCGGGTCCTGCAATTGATTGAATGGTAAATGGCAATGTTGCCTTGCCTCCCTGCGGAATATTCAGAATGCTTGAAGGATTTACATCTACATCAGCAATGAATAATGAAAGAGGAACGGTAATCGTTTCCCAGGTGTCGCCTTGTATAGCAAGCGTTGCGTTAAATGTTCCCGCTACAAAGCCTGCTTCGTAAAGTACTCTCACCAAAACGTATTGGTGCTGTTTCACTGCAACCGGGGCTGTGCCATCAGAAAAATCTACGACTTCCAAAACTCTTTCTTTAGGACGAGGTCCATGAAAACCGGGAGGCAGGTCGCCAGGATCAACAAATCTCCACGTCCATTCCATTACATAAATATCTCTTACAAAAAAATGATCCGTATCGCCTGAAATGTTTGCAGAGAGCATTGCATCCGCAGGCGCATCAGTAATTTCATAACCTCCGTTAAAGCTTGGCAGTTCGTTTATTGGAGTAATATCTGGTCCGGAAGAGCCGAATGAAACTCCTCCAAAGTTAAAACCCGATTGAGCAACGACTGTTACTGCCTGAGAGGCTGGAGCAATTGTATCCATATAATTGTTTGGTGATGTATCGTTGGTTTGGCCTCCTCTGATTTCTCCAGAAGAGGTCATTTCCGGTTGTTGAGTGGTGTTCATCACTTCACTACAAAGGAAAAAAATCGGAAGCGTTTCAAACAAATGGGTTCTGGCACCGTCATAACGGCGGAGACGGGGCATTCTCCTAGCCGCTTCGGTCAGACGCCGGACTCAGCGCACTCGGGATTTCGAGACTATGTTGCGAAGCATGAAGCGGATCACGACTTCTTAAACAGAGAATCAAACTTGCCGCTGCAACGTATGATAGCGCGATGAATGTGAAGCTGGCTGTCAGCGAATGTGTCCGGTCATTAAGGACGCCAATCAAATAGGGTCCAACAAAGCCGCCAAGTTGACCGATCGAATTAATGAGGCCAAGCGTGGCCGCCGCCGCAGATTCACAGAGAATCATTGTCGGTATTGCCCAGAAAGTCGGAAGGAATGCGTAAAGCGCCCCGGCGCCGAACAGTAAGAATAAGATCGCCCAGCGCGAGTCGCGGCCCGCGAGAATCACCAGGCAGTACATCAACCCCGCAACGAGCAGGGGTGATATAGTGTGTAAACGTCGCTCCGCCTTATTATCGGAGTGCCATGCATTAGCGAGCATGCCGGCAATACCAATCAGAGCGGGAACTACTAACAGCAATGTCACTGTTCGGTCGGAGAGTCCCGACAGGCGCTTTAGGAAGGTAGGTATCCAATAAATGGTCCCCAGATTACCCAACATGGCTACGAAGGCAGCGGCGCTCAGCAACAGAATCCTACGGTCACAGAACGCCTGCGCGACCGTGTAGTCGTGGATTGTCTTTTTCGCGTGTAATTCTGACTTTAATTGAGCTGAAAGCCACTCCCGCTCAGGGGCGGGTAACCAGCGGGCGTGGGAAGGCCAATCCGTTAGATAAAAGACGGTGACGATCCCAAGGAGAATAGCTGGAATACCCTCCAGAAAAAAAAGCCAGCGCCATCCAGTCAGCGACCACCAATGAACGCCCAGTAGCCACCCCGCCAATGGTGAGCCGATTAAAGAAGCGACTGGAATTGCTATGTAGAAGCAGGCGATGGCCCGGCAGCGATCACGCGCGCAAAACCAGTGTGTCAGGTAAACGATCATTCCAGGGAAGAAGCTGGCTTCTGCAAGACCCAGGAAGAAGCGGGCGGTGTAGAACTGTGTGGCGCTGTGTACGAAGCCAGTCAGTATCGTTACTACTCCCCAGGAAATCATGATCCGTGCAATCCACTTCCTTGCGCTCCAACGTTCAACGATAATCGCGCCTGGTATCTCGAACAAAACGTAGGCGAGGTAAAACACCCCTACGCCAAGGCCGTAGACCCGATCGCTGAAGCCCAGGTCAGCGCTCATTCTGAGATTCGCGAACGAAACGTTGACCCGATCAATGTAATTCACCACGTAGATAAGGAACACGAAAGGAAGTAGTCGGCAGGCAACTCGTCGCCGCGCTCGGGCGCCAACTTCTGATAAATCCAAGGTCGATGTCATAGAACCGGCGGTTGCCTAGTGTCTATCACTTCCTTACAAAGGAAAAATATCGGGAGCGTTTCAGGAAAGAAAGAAATCTTTTTCTTAGGACTAACTCCTGGGGCACCCGTGTTGGCTGCTCAAGCGCGGTGCAGCCTGACAAGTCCGCGATTCGGACGGACCCGTTGCGCCGGTGGCGCGACACTGGGCTATTTCGGTGCGAGAGAAGCTACGATTTGTTCGAAACGCGGGTCGCCGCGCAACGGATCCCACCACGGCAGGAGCTTTAATTCACCATAGCTAAGGATGCTCGGAGGTCGGACAGCAATGGCAAGTTGTTCGCAGGCCAGGTCTTTGTCGCCAGTCCACGCGGCGATTAAAGCCAGATATTGAATCATTAGCGGACTACTGACCGCGTCCTTTTTCACTGAAGCTAGTTCTATGGCGCGGCGGCCCTCGCGCAGTGCTTCTGCTTTCCGACCAAGGCTCGCATCAATCAGACCCAACACGCACAGGGCCGGACCGTAATTTGGTTGAGCTTGAACGATTTTCTCCTGTTCCACTCGGGCAGCAGTGAACGCAGCACGCGCTTCCTGATCGTTTTTCGTCATGCGGGCTATAAGTCCCTCTACAAAGAGACGATTAGTGGGTAGGTCGTTGAAGGGCGTTTCGCCCCCTGCCTTTAAGGCCTCTTTTGCGGCAGCGGCGTTGCGTTCGGCCAACGCGCAAAGAAGCCAATCGCTGGCGATAGCCCGCATGCTGTCCGGATTTCTCGCGCGAATTTCTTCAATCGCCTTATGCAGGGGTTGTGTGTCGGCTTTCCACTCCACCTCGAGAAGCGCGCGCACGTCTTTCATCTCGACATGGTTGGGCTCAATGGCCAATGCGCGATCCAAAAGGGATGCTTCCTCTGCATACCGGCGGAAAAAATCGTAACTGATCGCGATCTGGCGCACCTCCTCGAGGTCACGCGGGTTAAGCGCGACTGCGCGCTCCAAATTTCGTGTGGACTCATCCCAGTGCCCCTGCCGCCTCTGGATAGAACCCACTAGGTGGAATATTCGCGCGTCGTTAGGCAAGCTCTGCCGAGCAACGTCCAGTTCTGCGAGCGCACCATCATAATCGAGATGTCCTGCGTACAGATTTTCTGCGCGCGCGAGGTGCGTTTCGCCTGCATCTGGACGGAGGCGAGAGGCTGCCTGGACAGCCGCCTCCGCCAAGGCAAGACGCTCGGGGGTATGATCGTAACCACGAAAGTAAATGCGATCATGCACTTGGGCGAGCTGACAATACGCTTGGAAAAAGGATGGATCGCGCGTCACAGCCTGATTCAGCAGGTCAGCCGCCTGGAGCAAGTAATTCCTTCTTACGTTATCAGCGAACGTCGCCGCCAAGATAAGATTTCGAGCACGCGTATAGAGATCGTAGGCGACCAGGTCCTTAGTTGGTCGCTCTTGCATGGCCAATGTTTCGCCAGCGGAAACTTTGGCTCCAAGTCGATTCGCGATTGACTGCGCCAGCTCCGATTCGATCGCGAACACCTCATTCACATCGCGATCGTATTCCTCCGCCCACGCATGCGTGTCGGTACGAGCGTCCACTAACTGTGCATTTACATGAACCCTGCCGCCCGACCGGCGTACTGTTCCTTCTAACACGTGTGAAACGCCGAGGACTTGTCCGATCTGACGCAAATCCTGTTTACCACGATATTGCATGACGCTGGTGCGGCTGATTACTTTGAGATCGGCGACTTTGGCGAGTTTGGTCAAAATGTCGTCCTGCACGCCATCGGCGAAAAACGGATGCGCTTTATCGTCGCTGAGGTTTTCAAAGGGCAGCACCGCAATGCTTTTCTCGGGCACGATTTCGCTCGCCGCACTCTGCCCCGGCGTGAGGTGCACCCGGCGCATCAGATCGATAAAACGCGGCTCTGAGCGCAAAGAATCGAATAACGGATTCGATTTTAGCGAAACAGCAACCGTGGCGTGGTTCTCACAATCCTGCTCCAGGCATGCGATGGCCCGATCTTTCTCGCCCATGCCTGTGTAGGCGCATGCCAGCCAGACGTTGTCCATATCACCTCGTTGCGCCATCAGTTTTTTTGTCGCTTCGAGCATCTGCCGTGCTTCAGTTTTTCTGCCTGCCTTGCCGTGAGCGTAGGCCATCAATCCCTGCAGGCCATTGACTTCACCGATCTTGAACTCGGCGATTGCTTCATCAAAGCGTTGCTTCATCAGGTAAACTATGCCAAGCCAAACGTGCGCCTCCATAAAAGCGGGATCCATCCGGAGCGTCTCCTTCAGCTGCGCTTCCGCCTGCTCGTAGAGTCGTGCGAAAAAAAGCAACTTTCCGACATCGGAGTTGATAATGATCGAGAATGGGTCCAGTTCGTGTGCGCGTTCGATGTTATCGATACTCTCGTTAGCTTTGCCAACCGCCATCAGATACTCAGCATACCAGTCATAAAAGAGGGCTTCATTCGGGTTCAGCGCAATGGCGCGCCGAAGCTCCTGTTCGGCGAGCGACCAATCCCAATCGTAATTCATCGCCACCAGGCCCGCGGTGGCGTGAGCTTCGGCAAGCGTTGGGTCCAGTTCTAATGCCCGTCTGTACGCGCTCTTCGCTTTGTCGTAGTTTTCTTTGCGATCGGGCAGATTAAAGGCCCCGAGGAACTGGTAGGCATCAGCCAATCCAGCATATGCCAGCGCATAGTTCGAATCCAAGGCGATTGCCTGCTCGAAATATTCTCTGGCTTGCCGATAACTATCCGGCGTCCGTTGCAGCCACACGTAACGTCCTTTCAGGTATGCCTCGTTAGCTATCGGATTGGATGTTGCGGGTCTATTGATGGCGTGTATCTCAGGCTCCGTGAGCTTCAAGCCCAGCGCGCCGGCTGTCTGCCGAGCGACCTCGCTTTCCACCTGGATGATTTCCGGGAAAGTACGCTCGTAAGATTGCGTCCAAAGCTCTGCGCCGTTTTTTCCGTCGATCAATCGGACCGCGATCTGAAACTTCTCTCCTAGTTTCCGTACGCTGCCCTCCAGCAGGTCCGCGACTCCAAGGTCCGCGGCAACCTGCGCAGGATTTTCCGGAGCGTTTTCATAACGTTGAGCACTGCTGCCAGAGACGACCTTTAAATTGGCGATCTTCCCCAGGCGCGCGACAATTTGCGCACGCATGCCATCGGCGATATAGGCGCCATCCGATTCTTCTAACAGATTCGCAAACGGCAGCACGGCGATGCTTTTTTCCGCCGCGATTTCGCTCGCTGCGCTGGTAACGGGCTTCCGTTGGAGAATGTAAGATCCTCCCAGCGCGGCAATGACAATCGCTACAGCTGCCAACGCGCTGTACGCAAATCGGCGGCGCTGCTTTTGCTTTGCGGCATCAATGGCCGCGATGCATTTGTGAAGTTGCTCCTTCAATACCGCTGGTGATTGCGGGCGTTTCGCTGGATCGGCCTGCAGCATGCGCTTGATAAGATCGACAACACCGCGGGGGACTCCTTTTAGTTGAGCCAACGGCAGCGCGTTACCGACTTGCTTCTGGCGAATTTCGTCACGTATACCGTCATACGGAAGTTTGCCGGTCAACATGAACCAGAGTGTGACTCCCAGGGAATAGATGTCGGACCGCGCATCGGTTTTTTCGCCGGCGAACTGTTCTGGGCTGGCATAATGCGGTGTCCCAATGAATCCGGTTCGAACTGGCCTTGGGGCGACTTCATGCGATCCGCCGCTAGACGGATTCGGCCGACCGGCGAGTTGGCGAACGGGACTGGCGCTCACCGGTGCGAATTTCTCGGTGATTCCCCTGACGAGACCGAAGTCAATTAACTTCGCAACGATTGCGCCGTCTGCTTCGGTGCAAAGCATAACGTTGGAAGGTTTGACATCGCGGTGAACGAATTTGCGATCGCCTGCTGCGATCAGCGCACGCGCGACTTGCAGCGTGATGTCTAGCGCGGTCGTGCAATCGATTGGTCCTTTGCGACGAACGCGATTTTCAATCGTCTCGCCCTCGACGAGTTCCATTGTGTAAAAATATTCGCCTTGCTCGCTGCCGAGATGAAAAACCGAGGCAATGTTGCGATGTCGCAGTTGGGCGGCGGCACGCGCCTCGGACAGAAAACGCGCGCGACTCGATTCATCCGCCAGGAACCGCGGGTGAATTACTTTGAGTGCGACCTCGCAACGGAGATTTGTATCGAACGCTTTGTATGTCACACCCATGGCGCCGCGGCCCAGCTCGACTGGGGCCCCTGTATCATCAGTAATCAGCTCATATTGGTCGAAGCGATATGGTCTGCCAGCATCGTGGATATCCTCGTCGCCCAGCGCTGCGCGCAGGAGACAACTGACGCAGAACTCTTCCGTGCTTTCGGATCGAGCCAAGTCGCGAACCGCATTGCGCGCAGACTGGCTGTCGTCGCCTTCGATCCAACTGTTTGCGCTCTCGTTCATGTGGCTTGCGCTAAAACATTGCAAAGATAACGCAGTTCCTCGTCAATCTCGTGCGGAGACGAAACCGTGCGAGCAACCTCACGGCGGACGATTTCGCGATAACGCTGCCGAAGACGATGGACATGCGTCTTTACCGTCGCTCTAGGAACGCCCATGCGTGCGGAGCCTCATCGTAAGAAGGAAGAACACTGCCGCCAGCAATAAAGACCTTTAGTTGTCGAAAAGCCGATTTTGCCTTCGGCCTGCAATTCTTCTACGTAAAGAATTGAGTGCACGGCTCAGCAAGCGATTTTGCCCAGCGCACACTCGAATAAATGTTCCGCCGTTGAATCGGATGCGCTTGAAGTGTCGTAAAACACTTCAGCGTTTTCTGTCCAGCGAAACAAACTGATAATCGCCGTCCGCGCCGGATTGCCTGGTCGCGGTCCCAATTATCTGCCAGGAAATTTTTTACCGATGCGAGCAAGAACGATCGGAATTTTCCCTGAAGCTGTCAGTGCGCGCGTAGGCTTTGGTTCGCAAAAAGAACGCAAAAAATGCTTGGGTCAGATCCTGCGCATCAGCAGGAGCATATCCTCGCCGACGGATAAAACTATAGATTGGCGGCCAATACGTCTCGCATAATTGGGCGAGAGCATTTGCGGCCTCCGGCACATCCGTTAGAGCAGACTGCGCTACAACGCTCCAGTGCGTCGTGGCAAAACTCGCGCCACCGTCCGCAGCGTGCCAGGAGTCTCTTTCACGTCCCAGCATAACAAATCACAGCTCACTGTGCCAACAGAGCGGCGTAATTGTTTCGACGAAAAACACAAGACCGATCATTGCGCGCACTCTTCGAAGCTCGCGGGCTCGCCGCGCAGATGGGCAATAACTTCACCGGCGAAATGAAGTGAACCGGTGATCAAGATCAGATTCGGTTTTGCGCGCGCAAGCGTTAGCGCCTCATCGATTGAAGAAGTGATAGAGCAGGGGAGTGGTGGAGTAATGTTGGCCAAGACGTTTGCTAACTCTTCTGGTTCAGCAGCGCGTTCGCTTTGAATTTTCGGAAGGAGAACTGAGCTAGCTATCGGTGCGAGGGCTTCACAGATACTGCGCAAGTCTTTGTCAGAAAGGACCGCCAGCACGAGCGTGGCGCGCTGATCGCCGAACATTTCGCGCCATGTTTCTACGAGCGTCCGCACGGCAGCGGGGTTGTGCGCGCCATCGATTATTGTGCGCTCGTCCCATCGTTGAAAACGTGCTGGCCATTCGATACTGCTAAGGCCTTGCACGATTGCTGAGCTGTCGATATTGATCTTCGCTGCGCGAAGCGCGGCAATAGCAAGAGCTGCATTCTCCTTTTGATGCGATCCGCCAAGTGCGATTGGCGTCTCGCCATACAGCTCGGCCACGAATTGTATCGGTGCTCTGCACTTAGCTGCACACGCGCGAATCACTTCTTCGGCCTCCGGTCGCTGTGAGGCAGAAATAACGGGAACGCCTGCCTTGATAATGCCAGCTTTTTCAGCCGCGATTTCGGGAATTGTTTTGCCCAGCCATTTTTCGTGATCGAAATCGATTGGCGTTATGACCGAAACATCTGATTGAACGGCGTTCGTAGCATCGAGCCGGCCACCGAGACCGGTTTCCAAAATAACGATCTCGACCCTTGTGTCTGAGAAGTGCTTGAGAGCAAGCGCAGTCACAACCTCGAAGAATGTGGGATGCGGATCCCAGTTCGCGACAAGATTGCGGATAATCGTTAGGCCGTGCGCGACCGCGTCCTCAGAAATCATGTCGCCATTCATCCGAATGCGTTCGCGAAACGTGACGAGGTGAGGGGACGTGAACAGGCCTGTGCCGTATCCCTGTGCCCGACAGATCGAATCGATCATGGCACAGACTGAACCTTTGCCGTTTGTTCCCGCGACGTGAATGACTTTCCAAGGAGCAGCTTGCAAGACGCCACGCTTTGAAAGTTCCTCGAGCAAACGCTCGATGTTTTCCAGGCCGAGCTTGATTCCGAAGCGCTGGAGGCTGTAGAGCCAGGCTAGGGCCTCACGATAATTGATCGCCGCGCCTCCCGACGCGCCAACCCCCACGGGCCTGCCCGTCCATCTCGCTCGGCTCCCGCCGGCTCGATTCACGGCGCGACAGTGAAGTAATTGAGCAATCGGCTGAGCTGCTCGCGCATTTTCTTGCGGTGCACAATCATGTCGATCAAACCGTGCTCGTCGAGAAACTCGGCAGTCTGAAATCTCGCGGGCAAATCCTGGTGCGTGGTTTCCCTGATGACGCGCGGACCGGCGAAGCCGATCATGCTTTTGGGCTCGGCAATAATGACATCGCCTAGTGACGCGAAGCTGGCCATGACGCCGGCTGTGGTCGGATTCGTCAGGACCGAGATGTAAGGAAGCCTGGCTTCTGCATGGAGAGCGAGTGCTCCGCTTGTTTTGGCCATTTGCATCAAGCTCAACATTCCTTCGTACAGGCGCGCTCCGCCGGAAGCGGCGACGATGATCACTGCGCAGCGCTCGGCGGTTCCATATTCAATTGTGCGGGTGATTCTTTCGCCAACGACCGAACCCATGGTCGCCGCGAGAAAGCCGAAATCCATCACCGCGATTGCGACCTTGTAGCCGTCAAGAACTCCGTGTCCGCTGATTACAGCATCAAGAAGGCCTGTGGTTTCCTGATACTTCTTGAGCCGGTCTTTGTAGCTGGCCATTCCCTGGAAACGCAAGATGTCTACTGATTTCAAGCCGGCGTCCATTTCCACAAAAGACTCCGGGTCGAGAAGATTCTGAATTCGCTCCTTGGCCGGTTGCGCAAAATGATAATCACAGCGTGGACAGACCCGTTGGTTCTGCGCGAGCTCGATCTCCGGCACGACCTCCGAACAGCCGGGACATTTTTGAAAAAGACCGCGCGGAATCTCCTTCTTCTTCCCGCCTTCTGCCTTAATTGCCGGTTTTTTGAAGATGGCCATTGCAATTTATGCGCGCGCCGCCGTTGCCGCGTAAACAGAGATTGCGCCCGAGCGTTTCAAGATACGCGCGCACTCACTGAGGGTAGAACCCGTCGTAAGAACATCATCGATTAACAGCACGTCTAAGCCTCGCACGTCCGCATTCTTTCGTAAACGAAACGCGTTATGCAAATTTTCCATTCGCTCGGCGCGATCAAGCGCGGTTTGTGTAGTTGTGTATCGAACGCGCTTTAGCATGGGCTTGCATGGAATCGACATCCTCGGTCTTAGCAATTCAGCAAGCAGGCTAGCTTGATTGAATCCGCGTTCCCGCTGGCGAGTCGGGTGCAATGGCACAGGCACGATTATGTCAAATTCGCGTCCGCGAAGACGCTCATCGTCAAGCGCTGCGCAGAGCCAACGTGCAACGAGATGCCGCAAGTGGACCTGACGGCCGTACTTAAAATCATGAATGATCTGGCGGACGATACCGCGCCCCCGGTACACGGCCACTGCTGCATCAAAGTAAATTGTGCGATGCGCGCAATTGGCGCATGTGAACGCGGTCGCAATAGCGCCTTCGAAGGGCTCGGAGCATTGCTGACAAAACGGCGCAACGATACGCATGGCCTTTGCTTCGCATTGCTGGCAGAGATATTCGCCAGCTCGAGTCTTGCCGCCGCACAGCGTGCATACCGGCGGATAAAGAAGCGACGCAGCCGCTTCGAACAATTCAAACTTGCGAAGCGCGATCATATTTCACCCAGATGCGCATTATTACCCAAGTGAGGGCGCACACACCAAGCGGGATAATTCCTATCAGCAAATTCTTTCCCATCCAGGGAAGCGCAGGTATTCGCTGGCGGGCCAGCAGGCTAAAAGTGCCACTGCCAAAAATCCATCCGGCATGCAGTCCAATTGACAGCCATAACGAATGAGTAAGCACGCGCGCGTCAGCGAGAATCCAGCCGATGAAGAATAATGTCGCCAGCGCTGAAGCCAGCATCATCGGATCCCCAAGTCCGTCAAATGCATGGGCGATCGAACTGAAGCCGGACGTCCACGTTACTATCTCGGATGTCCGATCCGGAGCCTTTAGAAAATGCACTGCCGCAAAAATCACTGAAACGGCAAAGATCGCTATGTACTTCCGGCCGGTTCTGAGTAAGACGCCTAAAACGATCCCGCGAAAAAAAGCCTCTTCAATGAACGGAACTGTAATTGATGCCAGGAGCATCTTCCCAAAGCGAGGCCAGGCAAAGCTGTGCCGAAACGCATAAACCTGAAGTGAGATGAGTAGAACCCCGCAAAAGAGCAGGGGAACCACCGAGACAACAGCGCCCGCGCACAGATCGCGACCCCAGCGCGAATTAGGTGCAAGACCCAGATCAGCCAGGCATCGCATGTGGCTCGCTCGTAGCAACGGCCAGAGTAAAAGTACAGCGGCAACCAAAAGGGCGCGATGAAAGAATGTTTCGAAATCGTACTTTGCCAGAAAAGAAAATACGCCGTGCGCTGCAAGTGACTGAGCAGACCAAAAAAGAATTGGCGCAAGGATCGCTCCGATGACAACCGTCGCAATAAAATATACCGCCATTTTAACTACGTCTTTCAAGGTCGCTAATGTAAGGTTTCACTGCGATGCCGAGTCAACACATATGGACGGACAGAAATCAAGATGGCGGAAAGCGCGAGGTGCGCGCGACGAAGTTCGGCGGCGCATGGCGGTTTCAGGCGAAGGATGCCGGCGATCTTGACTGGACCTACTACGATCGTCCGTCGCTGGAGGACTTGTTAACATTAAAAGAAATCCTTGTACGAAAATATCAACGACGACGCGCTTCAGTCGAGGACGTTGCCTCGGTCGAGAAGCTAATCCAGGAACAGCGCGCCTATCAGTGACGCATGAATGATTGGAATACGGATCAACTAATTGCTTGGGACCCGCCTTCGATATAGCTACGGTGCAGTTTTACTCGCTAAAAAAGTTAACCCAGCAAGAGCCTCATGACTGAATGGAATACAAAAGCTCTGATCGAAGCCGACAAGCGATTCGTCTGGCACCCCTTTACCGACATGCGTGAGTGGTGCGCCTTGGAACATGAGCCACTGATTTTGGTCGAAGGGCACGGGGCAGTGCTGCGTGACAGCAAGGGTCGCGAATACATCGATGGAAATTCATCCATCTGGACGAACATTCATGGGCACAATCACCCGCATATTAATGCGGCAATCCGTCGTCAGCTTGATCGGGTTGCGCACACTTCGTTCCTCGGCTTCACGAATCCGGCCGCCATCGAACTTGCGCAAGCGATCGTTGAACTTTTCCCAGATAACTCCTTGAGCAGGGTTTTTTTCTCTGACGACGGCTCAACGGGAATCGAGGTCGCTTTGAGAATTGCCGATCAGTATTGGCGGCGACGGCATTCGAGAAGGCATCAGTTTATTGCCTTTCGGAATTCCTATCACGGCGACACAGCTGGAGCAGCGAGCTTAGGGGCGGCAACAATGTTTCAGATCGGATCGACCCGCTGGAACTTTCCGGCCATGCAGGTTCCAAATATCAGAGCACTGGAAGCTCTTGAACCGGCCGAAATAGCGAAGATTGCTGCCGTTGTGATTGAGCCGCTGATCCAGGGAGCCGCGGGGATGCGCTTGTGGCCCCCAGGCATGCTGAGAGCTGTTCGTGAATGGTGCAATCGGAACGACACCCTGTTGATTGTTGACGAAGTCATGACCGGATTTGGCAGAACCGGGCGGATGTTTGCGTCCGAACACGAGGCGGTGATTCCAGATATAATGGTGATGGCTAAAGGGTTGAGTGGAGGTTATCTTCCGCTAGCTATTACTTTGATAACTGAAAAACTATTTTCGACTTTTGATGGGTCGGTAGCGGAGGGCAAAGCCCTTGCTTACGGGCACAGCTATACGGGAAATGCGCTTGCTTGCGCGGCAGCCAAGGCAAGCCTGGAGATTTTCAAGAACGAACGCGTCCTGGAAACTTTGCAGCCGAAAATCCGGCACCTAACCTCGGCCCTTGCTGATCTGGAGAAACTCACAGGTGTAAGAGAAGTGCGGCAGTGTGGTTTCATTGCCGGAATTGAGATTGAGAAATCGCCGAACGGCCCACGGTCCAACCTGGCCGCCGCTGCTTGTGTCGAAGCGCGTCGCCACGGCCTGCTGACCAGACCCGTGGGGAATGTCATTGTTCTGATGCCGCCATTATGCATCACGATAGATCAGTTAACTAAAGCTGTGGAGGCTCTTCGTGTGTCGATCGCCGAGGTGTCGCAGTGCACCGTTATTGCCGCAAGAAAGGATGCCGAAGAAGTTACGGCTTGATCAGCTTCTGGTCGGTAAGGGGTTATTCCCAAGCCGCGAGCAGGCGCGGCGCGCGGTGATGGCTGGCGACGTAAAAGTCGGCACCCGAATTGCAGTGAAGCCGTCTGAGCTGCTCGAAGAAGAAGCGCCGATCTCAATAAAACCGACGCGCAAATACGTCGGACGCGGAGCTCTGAAGCTGGAAAGCGCTCTCGACTATTTTAAAATCGACGTGCACGGAAAAACGGCGCTGGATATCGGCGCTTCCACCGGCGGTTTTACGGATTGCATGTTACAACGCGGCGCCGAGAAAGTTTATGCGGTTGATGTTGGCCATGGCCAATTGAATTGGAAACTGCGCAACGATCCTCGCGTGATTGTTCTCGAAAAAGTCAATGCGCGCGCGCTCTGTCGCAGACACGTTCCGGAGCTTGTCGATCTTTGCGTGATTGATGTTTCCTTTATCTCGCTGACCTTAATCCTGCCAAACGCATTCGACTTGATAACTCCAACCGGCGTGATTCTTGCATTGATCAAACCACAGTTCGAGCTGCAACGCGCTGACGTAGGCAGGGGCGGAGTCGTTCGCGAGCCGGACCTGCACCGTAAAGCGCAGGAGAAAATCGCCGCGTTTGTCACAGATTCAGGCCATGTGGTGACCGGAATTGTTCCATCCGCTATCACAGGCGCAGACGGCAATCAGGAATTTTTCGCATGCATCCGAAAACGATCGGCATAATCGCGCACACAGGGAAATCGGGCGTTGGTGACTTGGTCAACGCAATCGCTGAGGAGTTCAGTGGTTTTTCGATCGCACCTTTGCTGGAAAAAGAAACAGCGCGCATTGCTGGAAAGAAATCTGAGTATTCCATCGCAGAACTTGGCGCCGCGGCCGATCTTCTGGTTGTAGCCGGAGGCGACGGAACAATTCTGCGCGTAGTTGGGCAACTGGGCGAAGCCATAAAGCCGATTTTCGGAATCAACGTGGGTTCCCTCGGCTTCCTGACCACCGCAAGTTCTGCGACTTATCGAGAGGCAGTGGAATGCCTGGCCAGAGACCGGATCAATTTTAGTGAGCGCGCGCTCCTCGAGGCCCGGGTAAGACTCGGCGAAAAACAAACCGCCAAGATGCTCGCGCTAAACGACGCGGTATTAAGCCGCGGCGAGCTTTCGCGCCTGGTGCTGTTGCGCACGCGAGTCAATGGCGAACCACTCACTGAGTTCAATGCCGACGGCTTGGTTGTTGCAACGCCGACAGGTTCGACAGCTTACTCGTTGTCTGCTGGCGGCCCGATCCTCGACCCGGAGTCGGGTGTTTTCGTAATCACGCCGATTTGCCCGCATGTGCTCACGAATCGATCGATCATTGTCGCCGAGAGATCAACAATTGAGATCGAAGCGAGCGATCCCGACTATCCAGTGTTCCTGACGCTGGACGGCCGCAAGCCGATACATGTCGAGCGTGGATCGGTAGTCACTATTCGCAAAGCAAAAAAGACATTGCCTCTGGCGTCACTGCCTGATGTCTCGTTTTTCAGCGTGGTCAGGCAGAAATTGAAATGGAGCGGGAGCAATCTGTGAAGGCGGGTTACGCCAATAAAGGTGGACGCTAACAGCGCGATTTCATATGACATTTAGTTTTTTACGGAAATTTTTGAGCCTCGGGTTTTGCCTCGGAATCGCGGTTGACCTACTGCAGTGTTTTCCGGCAAACTGCCCTCTATGGAGGCCGAAATAGATTGCAGGCTGCAGTCTAATTCTAGTTATGCCTGAACTCCGTTACCATCACGTCGGTATTCCCACGGACAAACCGCTGCCAGCAGAGGACTACAGTCAGAAGCACAAGCTCTATGCCTCAGGGTATTTCCGAAGCCCTTACGGTGTGGAGTGGATGAAGTTCGACCCCGACTGTGCTCTGCCGGAGTTGGTCAAGACTGTCCCGCACGTTGCCTTTGTCGTTGATGACATCCAGGTGGCTATCGCGGGCAAGGAGGTATTGATCAAACCGAACAGTCCAGCGGAGGGCGTCACGGTTGCGTTCATTGTGCACAACGGGGCCCCTATAGAGTTTCTTCAGTTTGATCGACCTGAATCGGAGATTTGGCCGCATGAATCAAAGTTCAAAATCATATAGCTGCGGCAAGGAAAGGCATAACCAGGCGCTGGAGCCAACAGCCGCCCCGATTACCGCGAGGCTTGCGGGCGGGTATGCCGATGCGCCGTTCGCGATCGGAGCGTCGGGTCGGGCCGCTGTGGCTCAGCTTGGACGTTAGACCTCAGAGCCGAGCGTGCACTCGGAATTCTCACGACGGATAGGGCGATTCGAAATGACATATAGTTTTTACGGAAATTTTGGCCGCGCGGCGTTTTGCCCCGGAATTGTGGTTGACGCGCTGCAGTGTTTTCAGGCAATCTGCCCTCTATGGAGGCAGAAATAGATTGCAAGTCGCAGTCTAATTCTAGTTAGGCGGCAGGTTCGACAGGAGGAACGATGAACGCCAAGGTTCGTGATCTGATGACCGAATCTGTCATCACTGTGGAACCCGATGCCACCATCGACCGTGTCCGCCGTATCCTCCAGCGGCAACAAGGTGGGAGCGCTTCCGGTCGTTGATCCCGACGGCCAGCCCGTCGGGATTGTATCTGCAACCGATCTGGTGCCCAGCCTTGAGGGAGATTCGCGCGTCAGCGCGATAATGACGGAGAAGGTCTACACGGTTCCGAAGTACGACGACGTGAGCGTAGCTGCTCGGATCATGCGAAATCACAAGATTCACCGCTTGGTCGTCACACACGAGCAGAGAGTGGTCGGAATGATCACGACGTTCGACCTGCTCGAGCTGGTCCAGGATCACCGATGGGTAGCGAAGAACCCACCGTCTGAATCACAGCGGGAGAAGAGATCCAAGCGTTTCTGAATCAGCTGCCGCCTGACAAGGCGCTCCGGGCAACCAGCCCAGTGATTTTGGCTGACATATAGTTTTTTACGGAAATTTTTGGGCGCGAGTTTTGCCCCGGAATCGCGGTTGACGTCCTGCAGTGTTTTCCGGCAAACTGCCTCTATGGAGGCAGAAATAGATTGCAGATTGCAGTCTAATTCTAGTTAGGTCACTGAACACCATCTCGGTTACTTAGACTAAGAGCGGCTGGAAAGCGCGGTACCTCTCAAACTGTAGGGTCCGAGTTCCAAGCATGATCAATTCGTAGTATCGGGCATCGCGCCCATACAGTTACCGGCTAGGAAGTCAACTTTATCGGAAACCATACGCCAGCGCCCAATGCGTGCGGGCTGCTGGCGATTCCTCCACGCTAACGATGATAAAGTAACTGCCTGTGGTTTTCGGAATGATGTGCGCAGCCGCAAAGTGGCCTTTCGCCCAACTGTCTGGTTGTTCCGCGAGTTCTCCGTTCGAATTATAAATATGAACGGACTCTTTTGCTCCATCGACTTCTGTTCCCAGCCAGAACCAATATTCATTCCCTTTAAACAATTGTTGCCGCACCGCTTTCCTTTCACCCGAAGCGAGGTCGCCTGTCCAGTAATCCTCGCGCACGTGAAATCCTTGTTTTACATAGGGTTCTGCCGCCAGAAGAGCAAATGCCCGCGCGTACACTGTGGTGGGGTCCACCGAGGCGAAAATCGCAGACGGTAGCACAACGATGGCCGCCAACAGGGAGGTCGTGCAGAGAAGGACCTTTGCGAAAGGGTTCACCCGAAATTTCTCAGTCTTTCTTGATGATGTCGTTGCCGAGCCGCGTAGTGATCTCGTTGACCTTCTTAACTGATTCGGCAGAAATGCGAGCATTGCCGATATTGATTAGAGGCTTTACCTCCACCAAGGCGTCCTGAATTTGATGAACGATCGGAAGGTTAAACTCGGACATCGCCTGCAGTCTTGTTTGAAAATAGGTCAGCAGATCCGGCTGATGCAGAAGCTCAGCGCCGTCGTTGGAGAAATGCTGTTTCACCACGGAGGTCAATACTTCCGTGCCCCTAAGCCACCCGCCCAGACTAACGAGCTGCGACAGCTTTTCATCGTGCACTTCGTTCATTGCCTGTTGAACGCTGTTTTGAGTGCGATCCAGTTCCTGCCGCACATTTGCCCAATTGCGCTTGTCTGCCGCATCGATGATCGCCTTGGCGTGTGGCGTGATTGAATTTCCTACGCCGATCCCCTTGGCCAGTGCCAGGACGCGCTGGCCAATATCTTTTACTGCAGGCGCATCCTCCGCTTGCACCGCGATAAAGCCATCGGCAATCACTGTCCCAAGCAAGAGAGCGATACGCGGTCGCTCGGTGAAATTGGGTTCTTCATCGCTGCGGACATGTTCCTTCCAGTTTACCGCACCCAGCTTGTTCAGTGCCCCGAAAAGTTCGTTCGGTAACGGCACCACGACATCTTCTACAGTCGTGGACAATTGGTTAATATTGACGTGCTGCGGAGCCTGCGCACCATGCGCGCACAGGGCAAGGCCAAAGACCGCAGCTACCATTGAGTTCAAACGTTTACTAAACAGCACCATTGGGAGCTTTGAATGTTGATTTCGAGTTCGTATTCAGGGATTTAGTAACCGAACCTAAGCAGAACCGCTGCCCTACACAAATCCCTTACCTCTTTCTTGTTTGCGTCGTCGCCGCTGCCTCCTGGGTGATTTGTTCAGATGACATATATCAAATGCGATTTTATCGGGCACGGCTTTTGCTCAAAGCGATACGCTTTGTAGGACTGGCGCGCGGGCTATAAGCTTCTCACAGATTCTCGCGCCGATTTAAGTTACTTTTCAGGTATTTTTTTCTCTTCCGCGAAATATTCGTTTAGCTTTTCGCGAGTGTTTAGGTGCGAATCGTAATGATATTTGCGTGCCAGTTCATAAACATTTTGCCACATTGTGATCGGCGGTTTGTCATCTGCTCTGTCTTTGTCCATGAATCGCTTGCTCGCGGTGAAATAGGCGATGAAATCATACGAAAATGTTTCGTTGAAGGCCTTGTCATCCATTCGTCCAGTGCGTACAAGGAAACCGAGTGTTTCGAAAAACGTCATGATGTGACCGTAGTGCTCGGTAATGTCGCCCTTCTCAAAGCCTTCAGCGAAAGCTATGCGCTCCGGTTTAAGTTCACGGTCGAATTCGCGCCGGAAGTCCTCCCATAGCTGCATTTTCGATTGTTGGGTTTGATTTCGCAGGGCGATTGCGGAGAACGCGAGACTGATTACGGATATCGCGAGCGGAAGCCACCTATTAAGCTGGCGAAAGAATTTGTCGGAAGTGCGCTGTCGCCGATTTACCGCCACAACCGATTTCTAGCAGGCCAGCGCGGCATTGTAAAAACATACTCGAACAGCCGTAACGCAGATTCGATTTTGCCTGACATATAGCAAATGCGATTTTATCGGGCATGCATTTTGCTGAGAGTCGGTGTCGCTCTTGCTTCGACGTCATAATGCTGGTTTATTGGGCGTTCCCATGAACTCGCATTCTGAGCCAACGCCACTACCGTTTATCATATTCTCTGACTCGGTCCTGCGGGAGCATGGAACGGGCAAGGTGTCTCTAATCGGGACTTTTGAGTTTTTTAATGCACCATCATTCCCATTCCAAAGCCCACAATTCTTTGTAACCGTAGGCGTTACAAACGTGCAGTTGTCCTCCAATACGGGTGAAGGTCCCAAAGAAATCAACATCAACATCCGGGTAGAAGATCCTAAATCGGGACATGTGTTCGGCAATGCAACTGCGAAGGTTGCACTGGTTGAGGGGAAGGCAGTTGACAGAGAGGCTGTAATTACCGTACCTGTTCCATTCCCGCCCATGATTTTTGGAGAACCGGGGCCAGTGAATGTCGCCGTGAGCGTTGACAACGAAAAAATTGCTGATAGACGCCTTCGAATATTAGCCGCTTCTGCGGCCACAATACCATGAGTCTAGCCTACGAAATTACCATAGAGGAACCATCTATCTACACGGATGATATCTTGACGGTGGACACGAATAATTGGGTGCCTTTCGCCAGGGACGTGACTGGTTTGGAAATGAAGTTCGTCGTAATCTTGGACGACCCTTCGGACGCCGAGCTTACTGGAGCAGCTCGTCAGATCTTCAGTTGTCTCGACCAAGAGGAGGGCAATGCCGCATCGCGGTGAAGTATGGTTCGTCGAGCTCAGCATGGCGGAAAAGCCTCGTCCGGCAGTGGTCATAAGTTGTGATTACGGCGATAACGATCGCGCGTTGATCACTATTGTGCCGCATACGACGGCAATAAGAGGGTCTGATTTTGAGGTCAGAGTTGAGGCTCGGTTTCTGGATGCCCGCGGGGCCTTCATGGTGCAAGGTGTGACCACGATACCTGCGGTTAAGGCAACCCGGCGCCTTGGGGTTCTTACACAGGAGCAGCTGGCAGCGGTGGAGGACAAAATTCGACGTTGGCTAGTCTTGTGATTCGTCAATCCGGATTACCCATCGAATGGAGTTGTCGGAAATGGCCTTTCCGGCCTGAATTGACCGCGAACTGTTCGCCCCGAGTCGAGAAGCCCGCGGCATGACCGCGAATTCCCCTGCGCCACATCGAGCATTTTGCCTGACCTATAGAGGTACGGGAACGTAGATCGGCTTCTCCCAAGGCTTGAGAGCGGAAGAGTGTTCCCCCTAGACTGAGAGGGTTTGGGGGAACAGGGCGATGCTGTTCCCTCAACTACACACATTCGTTAGGCGTGCGTGCTTCCGCCCCGGATACGAGTCGGCGCAATAAATCAGATTAATAAGGATTCCGCCATTAATGTGGAAGCAGCGCGAGGCTTTCGGAATAGTCATGCCGCTACCTGTGTGCGCACAAGGCGCTGGTGTTCGGTGACCGCTTGCGGTCCGACAGGCTGAACCCCAGGTGGGGATCCGCGGTGTGATGCGAAGCGCGGAGCGATCCGCGCACACCGGTGAAACCCATCCTTGTCCCACCGGTGTGCCCAGATGAGGACGAAATACAGAAGCGGAATTGTTCAGGAGATGGCGGCTTCTTTTTTGAGTTAGGGCCGTGGCCGGTGTGTGCTCATCACACGTTTCGATGGGAAAGTTCTCTGGACTCAACTCGACACATCTACGAGCGCTTTATGCGCAAGGCGTTGCCTGGAGTCGGGTATTTTTACGCGATCGAGGAGAATCCTTCTCGTGTGCGCGTGTTGGACGCGCGAGGGTTCATTCGTTGGCGAACAACGGCACTTTGCCAGCGCATAGTCTACGGAAATAGGTTGCAAGTTGCAGTCTAATTCTCGTTAGACCTTGGCTGCATCGATGGGCGTCATAGCGTTTTCGCCGAAAAGATCGGCCAGCGTGGTAATCGCTTGCAGTGGCTCCGTCGCTGCAAGATAGGCCTGAAACTGCGGGGAGAAAGCCTGGCGCCGGCTCGGCCACCAAACCTGCTGGACTCCCGGACTATGGTAGTAGGCGCGGATTAAAATTCTCCCATCCGGCCCACTGCGCATCATCGAGCACGCGCGACCTGTATTGATACCAAGCCTGCTCGTGCAGCTTGAAGAAGCAGAAGAGGAAATAATGCGCGATCACACGTTCGTCGTGGCTCGCCAGGGACCAATCCTTGAGAGCTGTGGCAAGGGCGGTCCCGAGCGCCGGAGATTGCATTGCCGGAACATTAATGGCCGCGATCGCCGTTGCGAGCGATTCGACCGCGACTACGCGCTGAGATTGGGTGTTCTGGCGGATTTGCAATCGACAAAAATGAGAGATGCCAGCAGGGCACCAGCGCCGACGATTTGGGCCAGAGCCGAGAGCTGCTCGAGTGTCATCGGTCTAACAATAGCCGCGCGCCGCACACCTTGCATAGCCGAAATCCAAGGGCCGACGCTTCGTTGAGCGAAGGTCTGACCGAACATGTTCATGGCAGGCAGTGTAGCCTAGCGATTTTATATGACATATATTGTCTGATGTTGTCGGCATCGGATGCAGAGGCCTGGATCAGCTGCTTTTCCACAAAGCGGTTCGGCCCTTAATTTGGCTACTGGTGCCCCAAGGCGTTTAGGTTGCGGGACCAATCACCGTCGCTACCGCGAGCCCTTGACGTTGCGCCTTTCGGCTGGTAGCGTCCGCCCGAACTTCAAGTTTTATCCCTTAAGACACGATGAATACTTCCAGTAGCGTTCTTATTCGTTATTCGATGCTTGGCTTTTGCATGATTTTTGCCTGTGCTGCAGCCGTTCATGCAGCACGCGAGGAAACATCGGGAAGCATCCAGCAAGCGATGACACCGGGAGAATTCAAGGCCGCAGGTTTGAACAAGCTTTCGCCGGAGGAGCTACAAAAGCTGAACGCCTGGCTGCAGGGCTACAGGGAAGTCGCCGAAAAAGCCGCCGAAAAGAAAGCTACGGCGCGCGCCGCGAAGGTTGAACGCACCAAGATGGATCTACTTGTCAGCCGTGTGGATGGGACCTTTAACGGGCTGACCGGCAGGACCGTGATCCGTTTGCAAGATGGAACTGTCTGGAAACAGGCTAACGCCGATGACCGGTATCGGCCGAAAGTCACTGATCAGCCGGCAGCTGCGGTCATTCACGGCATCTTTGGCTACAAAATGCAAATTGAGGGAACCCCGGAGTTCTACGTTGACCCGGTCCGAAATCCCTAGGTCGGCTGGGATCCGTGTCGTAGTCCCGGCCGCGTTCGCCTGCCTGCGAGCATTTTCCATGGCTGGAATCGAAGCTGTCTAGATACAACATCAATCATTCTAGCCTGTTACCCATGTTATTCCGTTGTATTTAGAAAAAAATATCACGCCGGTTTAGGCCCACCAGATGCCCACGGTGATCGCAATTCGTGCTTGAGGGTTTGGAACCAGGATTCGATTCTTCGACCGTGGCTGCGTTTGCCCCAAGACCGCTTAAAAGCCTGTCCTCTACTCCAATGGAAATTCGATGCGCTCTTCGGGTTCTCGCGAGACAAGGTTATTTCGTCCAATGATTCGCGTGCAGGTATTCCAGCGCAGGATCGCGTCATCGTGTCCAGGCGGGCGAATCGATTCGGCTTTTTCGAACCAAGTCATCGCCTCACGCAAAAGATCGTAGGCCTGAAAGCGGCAATCTCGGCGGTTCTGACGCAGTTTCATCTTGGCACGGCGTTCGGCGACGATTCCGGAATAATACGCGCGGTCGTAGTCCGACTTCATCCGCGACAGCAATTCCTTGGTCTGCGTATCGCTGACCCCGTAACCTTTTTCGAAGCGATCGGTCAACGCGAGCAAAAGCGTGATAATCGCCTGTTCATTTTCAGGATCGACATGGAGAATGTCGAGACAGATGCTCTCCGCTTCGCCCGGTTCGTTGAGCAAACGGTAACGCTCGGCTTTTTCGAGCGCCGCAGGGATTGCGTCTTTGTGGAGCGATTTTAGATCAGACATGTTGTACGGTTGAAAAGTTACAAAGTTAAACAGTTAAAACGAGCGACGCGGCCTGGTACCGCTTAACCGTGTAAAAGGTTGTATCTCTTTTAACTTTTCGACGTTTCAACTTTTTAACTTCTTCTTAATCCATCTCCAGATCCAACCAAACGGATCGTAAAAATCGTCCACTACGCGTTCTTTGAGCGGAATGATTCCGTTATCGGTGATTTGAATGCTTTCGGGACAAACCTTCGTGCAACATTTTGTGATGTTGCAATAGCCGATCCCCTGCGTGTTTCGCAATTCCCGGGTACGATCCTCGGTATCGAGCGGATGCATTTCCAACGCGGCGACATGAATTAGAAACCGCGGCCCGATAAATTTCTCGTGCATCTGATGGTCGCGCAGCACGTGGCAAACGTCCTGGCAAAGAAAGCATTCGATACATTTCCGAAATTCCTGCACCCGATCGATGTCTTCCTGCTGCATTCGCCATGTGCCGTCCGGCGCATCAGGTGGGCGCGGCTTAAACTTCTTGATTTTTTTCTTTACGCGAAAATTCCAGGAGACGTCCGTAACCAGGTCTTTCAATGTTGAAAAAGCCTTCATTGGCTCGACTGTCACCGGTTTTTCCAGTGGAAGCTCGCTGAGTCGCGTCATACACATCAGTTTGGGCATTCCGTTGACTTCCGCCGAACACGATCCGCATTTTCCGGCTTTACAGTTCCACCGGTAGGCAAGGTCTGTGGCTTGGGTGGCCTGAATATGATTGACCGCATCGAGTACCACCATTCCTTCTGACACGCCGGTCGTGTAATCGCGAAACTCGCCACCCTCCGCGTCACCGCGCCAGATTTTGAAGGTCGCCTGTTTCACTCCGGTCATTTGTTCTCCTCAATTACTTGCTTCAAATACTCGGGCATTTCCGGCAGTGGTTCCAATCGGACTTCCATGCTCCCGTCATCAGCCTTTCTGATCACCGTGTTCACCTTGGCGAAGCGCTGGTCTTTCTCTGGATAGTCTTCACGAAACTGCGCGCCGCGACTTTCTTTTCTCTCCAGTGCTGCCCGCGTGATCGCCTCTGAAACTGTCAGCAGATTCTTCAGGTCGAGCGCAGTATGCCAGCCGGGGTTGAAATCGCGATTGCCAGTGACACCAACGCAAGCGGCGCGTTCCCAAAACGTTTTTAGATGATCAACAGCCGATCGCATTTCACTTTCGTCGCGCACAATCCCAACATTGTGTTGCATTACTTCCTGCAAATCGCGTTGCACCGAATAGGGGTTTTTCCCAGCGCTGTTTTCAAACGGCTTCAATGCTTCTCGCGCGTATATCTCGATCTTGTCGTTGTCGATCTTGCCATGCGAATTTTCCTTCGCGAATTTTGCCGCGAATTCTCCGGCGCGTTTTCCAAAGACTAGAAGGTCGGAAAGCGAATTTCCGCCAAGGCGATTTGCGCCGTTGATCCCAGCTGCGCATTCGCCGGCGGCAAATAATCCTGGCACGTCAGACATTTGCGTGTCGGCATTCACATGCACGCCGCCCATGATGTAGTGCGTGGTCGGTCCGACCTCCATCGGTGCCTTTGTGATGTCTATATCGCCGAGGGCCTTGAATTGATGATACATGCTCGGCAGCTTGCGTTTGATATGCTCCTCAGCGTTCCTCAGTCGTTTCTTGATCCATGAAATATCGAGATAGACGCCGCCGTGCGGAGTCCCCCGCCCTTCTTTGATCTCGCGCACGATACAGCGCGAGACGTGATCACGCGTCAATAGTTCCGGCGGGCGGCGCGCGTTCTTGTCCCCCTGAGTGTAACGCCAGCCTTCTTCTTCGTTATCGGCCGTCTGCGCCTTGTAGTTGTCGGGAATGAAATCGAACATGAACCGTTTGCCATCGGCGTTTGTTAGGATGCCGCCTTCGCCGCGAACACCCTCAGTTACCAGCATTCCCGCCACGCTTGGCGGCCAGACCATGCCGGTCGGATGAAATTGCACGTACTCCATGTCGATCAAAGCTGCGCCGGCGTGATAGGCGAGCGAATGCCCGTCGCCCGTGCAATCCCAACTATTGCTGGTGATTTTGTAGGCCTTGCCAATCCCGCCGGTCGCGAGCACGACCGCTTTCGCACGAAAGATTTTGAAGTGCCCGCGCTCGCGATCGTAGCCGAACGCGCCGACAACTCGATGGCCGTCTTTGAGAAGCGCGATAATGCAAATTTCCATGTGTACGTCGATTCCCTGATGGACGCCGTGGTCTTGCAGCGTGCGAATCATTTCGAGGCCAGTGCGATCGCCCACATGCGCGAGTCGCGGGTATTTGTGACCACCGAAATTCCTTTGTAAAATACGGCCATCTTTCGTGCGGTCGAAGACAGCCCCCCATGCTTCCAGCTCGCGCACACGATCAGGCGCTTCTTTCGCGTGTAACTCCGCCATTCGCCAGTTGTTCACGTATTGCCCGCCGCGCATTGTGTCGGCGAAATGCACTTTCCAGTTGTCGCGATCATCAACATTGGCGAGTGCAGCGGCGACGCCCCCTTCGGCCATGACAGTGTGCGCCTTGCCGAGCAGACATTTGCAAACCATCCCGACCGACACTCCAGCTGCGGATGCTTCAATCGCCGCGCGTAATCCAGCGCCGCCTGAGCCGATGACGAGAACGTCGTGTTCGAAAGTTTCGTAATCGGGCATGGATTCGAGGTTAAAGAGTTACAAGAGGTTACAACGTTACGAAGGCAGGTCGTTTTAACTTTGCAGCATTTTAACGAATCACGTACGGCTACAAAAGTCGCCAATCTGTCCAGATGCCCATGGAACAAAACCGCACGTAAAGATCAGTAAAACCGACCCATAACAGACTGAGCCACGCCCAAAGCATGTGGCGACGATTCAAGCAGCTAACACACGCGTAAACCCGATAACACGTTCTCGATTTTGAAAGCTGATCGAGAAATCCGCCGACTAAGTGTCGCAGCGAGTGACAACCAAAAGTGTAACCACTTAGTAGGTAAACGTTGATCGCAAGCACGATTGTGCCGACGCCGATTCCGAATGAACTTTTGCCACTGACTGGATCGACGAACCAGAGAGCTTTCCACACGTCGTAGGTCAGAATAAGAATGAAGATGAGGGCGAGATACAGAAAGTAGCGATGTACATTCTGCATGATGAGCGGGAACGACCGTTCACCCCAATAGCTCTTGCGCGGCTCACCGACTGTGCACGCGGGCGGATCAGCCCAGAAGGCTTTGTAGTAGGCGCCGCGGTAGTAGTAACAAGTCAGCCGGAATCCCCCCGGGGCCCAAAGAACGAGTAGCGCAGGCGAAAAGATTAACCAGGCCGGCCACCAGTCAGGCTTGGGCCCAAACCAACTGTGCGGGGAATTGCCGAAAAGCTCCGGCGAATAGAACGGTGAGATGTAGTTTCCATAAAAATAATGGGTTCCCTGAAATGCCGCCCAAGTTGAATAAACGATAAAGATCGACAAACCGACAAAAACGAATAGCGGTTGGGTCCACCAGACATCAGCTCGCATCGTCTCGCCGAATGATCGGCGTGGCAGCGCGGTCGTCCCGTTCATTCGCTATTTGCTCCTTCCACCGGCAGCCCCGCCTTTTTCCATGCCTCCCAGCTACCAGGGACATTCCAAAGATCGGTGAATCCTTCCGGCTTCAGAATACTGGTAGCGATGCTCGCGCGATAGCCACTGCCGCAGTAAACAGCCGTCGGTTTGTTGCGGTCGAGGTCAGCCATTCGTTTGGCAAGTTCCGGCACGAAAATGTGCTGCGCACCGGGAACGTGTCCCTTCTTCCATTCGCCGGGCGAACGCACATCGATAACCTGCAATGACGCCTTCCTCTCATTCAACTCGTGTACGCTCATCTGCCCGATTCTTTCCAGCCGGAATCCCGCCGCGTCCCATGCTTTCATTCCACCGATCAGGTATCCGGCAAATTTTGTATAACCGGTGCGCACGAACAGGCGCACGATTCGTTCAAGATCATCATCGCTCTCCATGACGAGAAGGATCGGGTTTTCTGGATCAAGCATCCATCCCGACCAGATGGAGAGAATCGGCGTCCCGCCAATGTTGAGCGCGCCGGAAATATGGCCGCCTCCAAACGCAAGCATTGTGCGTACATCCACCAGGACGCCAGCCTTCTTGTCGATTGCTTCCTTGAACGCCTTGGGCGGAAGAGCGGGAACGCGCGGAAGGCTTCCAAGCACTTTGGGTCCCTCCGCGTTCACTCTTTTCATGATCGGATAATAATGAGGGACCGGCGGCGCACTTTTGATCGCGTAATCTGTGAAACTTTTCGCGTCGGTGAATTGCAAAAATTTATTAAATTTTCGCTCGTAACCGATCGTGCTGCTCAATCGCGCTCCGATGTCAGCTCCACAGGGCGAACCCGCGCCGTGATTGGGATAGATCATCACGTAATCTGGCAGCTTCAAATAGAAGTCACGCAAGGTATGGAACTGTTGTTCTGCGAGCTGCGTCGTGTGTTTCTCGCCTAACAAGTCCGGTCGGCCAGCGGATGAAACAAAAAGCGAATCGCCGGTGAGCACTGCCCACGGCTCGTCGGGACGATCTGCTTCGGCCAGCAAGTAAGACATGTGCTCCGGCGTATGCCCCGGTGTATGGCGCGCCGTGACGAGGACTTCGCCAAATGTGAAACGATCGCCATCCTTTATCTTTTCAGGTCCAAAGCCGTATTCAGCGCCGGCTTCTCCACTGGAATAAATCTTTGCTGATTCAAGTCGAGCGCAAAGCTCACGCGAACCGCTGACTAAATCGGCGTGAATATGCGTCTCGAAGATATGCGTGATAGCGAGCCCCGCTTCGCGTGCCATCTCAACATAAACCTCAACATCGGCTCTCGGATCGAAAATCGCTCCCACACCTTCGTCATCGTCACCAAGCAAGTACGAAAGCTCCGCGATTCCCTCGGTCTGAATAGTTTTAAAAATGAGCGACATTGAAGGCATTTAACCCGAACGCTTCACGAAGTTCAACAAGATCGGCATCGCAATAGTGTAGCCGCCTCGCTGTGTCGAGGCGTTTCGAAGCGCGGCGACGCAGCGCCGCGTCTACAACTTCACCTCCACCACGATCGGCAACAGATGATTGATCATGTAAGTGCCTCGGTCGGGGTCGCGGTGCGCCGATTGCGTTTGGCCAAGTGAATCAGTTGCACGGGCGACAAGTGTTTGCTTCCCGGCTGCGGTTGGCGTTTTCCAATTGAATTCCCAAAGTCGCCACGCATTTTGTTTCGATGTGCCGAACTAACCTTGCTTCTGCTCCATGTTGCTCCGCCATCGGTGCTGAGTTCGACTTTTGTAATTTCACCGTCGCTTGTCCAGGCAGCGCCGTGAACCCGAACATTAGAATTTGCCGGAACGGCTTCGCCCTGAACCGGCCTAGCGATTTCCGCTTTGATTTGCATCTCGGAGAGCGGAGCGAGCTCGGCGATGTCCCCTCGCCTCTTCCAGTACGCGTAATCCAGGGTCTGATAATAGCCGGCGAATGGCTGGTCCGTGACGATGATGCGCTGCAACCATTTGATCGACGCCATGGCGTACCAGCCTGGCACGATCGCGCGTACCGGAAACCCGTGTTCTGGCGGCACGTCCTTGCCGTTCATTCCATACGCGAGCAGTACGTCGCGTCGCGCCTTCTCGAGCGGAATGCTGCGGGCAAACGTCATTTCACCCGGCGGACTTTTCGGATCATCGAGCATGCCGTGGTCCGCTCCTTCGAGAATGACCTCGCGTGCGCTTGACCTAACGACCGCGCGATTGAGCAGGACCGATAACGGCACGCCAGTCCACTCGGCAGTGCCAACTGCGCCCAATCCCCATTGCACTCCTTTTACCTTCGGTTCGAGAAAATTGCGATTGTTCCCAGCACATTCCAGCGTCACGGGGACCGTCAGCGATTCTAACTTGAGCAACTCTTCGTAATCAATCGCGAATGGCTTTTCGACTTCGCCCTCCACGTGTAGCCACCACGCATCCCTGTCGATCTTCGGAATCGGGAAATGCGTTCTGACGTAGAATGATTTAGTCGGCGTGATGAAATTGTCGGTCGTTTCAAACGGCATCTCCAGGTTAAGCGGCTCTTCGCTCCGAACGATTCTGCCGTCGTGCAATTTGATATCGTTTCCCGGCATCGCGTCTTAAAGCACAATCCTAGTCTCGCCGTTCAGGCTGCATCGGGATCTCGATGTCGTGCGCGGCGGCGAATTCGATCGCGCGCGAGTAGCCGGCGTCCGCGTGACGGAGGACACCCATGCCCGGGTCGCTCGTGAGTACGCGTTCAAGGCGGCGTTTGGAGTTATCGGTACCGTCGGCGACGACAACCATCCCAGCGTGCTGTGAGAAACCGATGCCAACGCCGCCGCCGTTGTGGATCGACACCCAGGATGCGCCTGCGGCAGTGTTGATCAGTGCATTAAGCAGCGGCCAATCTGCGATGGCATCGCTTCCGTCGAGCATTCCTTCGGTTTCGCGATTGGGTGATGCAACCGAGCCCGCGTCGAGATGATCGCGCCCGATGACAATCGGCGCTTTGATTTCGCCGCGCTTCACCAGTTCGTTGATGGCGACGCCGAACTCGGCGCGTTCGCCGTATCCGAGCCAGCAGATTCGCGCCGGCAATCCTTGAAACTGAATTCGCTCACGTGCGAGCTTCATCCAGCGAGCGAGCGTTTGGCTTTTCGGAAATAATTCAAGCGCGAGTTTGTCGGTGCGGGCAATATCGTTGCCATCACCGCTCAATGCCACCCAGCGAAACGGGCCGCGCCCTTCGCAAAATAGCGGGCGAATGTATTCGAGAACAAATCCGGGAATGTCGAACGCGTTTTTGGCTCCAGCTTTTTTGGCCTGCGCGCGAATATTATTTCCGTAGTCGAACGTTACAGCGCCTTTCTTTTGCAGGGCGAGCATGGCCTCGACATGCACAGCCATCGACTGCATCGCGCGCTCGATGTACTCGTCGGGATTCTTTTCGCGCAGTGCCAGCGCATCTACAAGCGACATTCCGTTCGGCACATAACCATTCAACGCGTCATGCGCGCTGGTTTGATCGGTCAGAACGTCAGGAACAATTTCGCGCCTGACCAATTCCGGCAAAACGTCCGCGCAATTGCCCACAAGTCCCACCGAAAGCGGCTGTCGATCTTTGCGCGCTTGCTCGATCAACTTGAGCGCTTCGTCCAGCGACCACGCGATCTTATCGCAGTATCCGCTTTTCAATCTTTTCTCGATCCGGGCGGGATCCACTTCAACGCCGAGAAAGACCGCGCCGTTCATGGTTGCGGCAAGCGGTTGCGCGCCGCCCATTCCACCAAGCCCGCCCGTTAAGACAAATTTTCCTTCGAGCGAACCACCGAAATGTTTGCGTCCAGCAGCGGCGAAAGTTTCGAATGTGCCCTGTACGATTCCCTGACTGCCGATGTAAATCCAGGAACCTGCGGTCATTTGTCCGTACATCGTCAGGCCAAGCCGTTCGAAGCGATTGAACTCAGCGTAATTGTTCCATTGGCCAACAAGATTCGAGTTAGCGATGAGAACACGCGGCGCTTCATCGTGCGTCTTGAACTTGCCCACCGGTTTCCCGGATTGGACGAGAAGCGATTCGTCGTTTTCGAGTTCGCGCAGTGACCGAACAATTGAATCGAAAGCTTCCCAGCTCCTGGCGGCGCGACCGGTGCCGCCGTAAACTACGAGGCGATCAGGGTCCTCCGCGACGTCGGGATCGAGATTGTTCATGAGCATTCGCATCGCCGCTTCCTGATGCCAACCCTTGCAACTTCGCTCGCTGCCACGCGGTGCCTGGATGATTCTCTTTCCGCTCATAACTGTTCGTCCTCGCTATCAAAATCACCGCGGCGAATCGCCTCGGCAACACGCGCGATATCACTCGCGAGTGGCCGATCCTGCGTTAGTGGTTCCGCGAATTTGCGAACAATGGCAAAAGCGCGTTCGACACCCGCGCCGCTTTTCAATGGCCGTCGATGTTCCAGGCCTTCCGCAGCGGCGAGCAATTCGATGGCCACCAAATTTTCCGCAAGATCGATAATCGATCGTAGTTTCAATGCGCTCGTCATTCCCATGGAAACGTGATCTTCTTTTCCGCCCGAGGTTGTGATGTTGTCAACGCTTGCCGGATGCGCGAGCACGCGTGCTTCATTGACCAGGGAAGCCGCCGCGACATGCGCAGTCATGAAACCGGATTCGAGGCCTGGTCGTCGGGCCAGGAATGCGGGCAGTCCTTCGTTCTTGTCCGGATTAACCAGACGATCAATTCGCCGCTCGCTCATGTTCATCAAATCAACAATTGCCATCGCAGCGTAATCGAACGCAAGCGCCAGCGGCGCACCATGAAAATTCCCGCCCGAAATGACATCTCCTGCTTCAGCAAAGACCAGTGGATTATCCGTCGCCGACGCAGATTCAACCAGCAGCACATCTTCGCAGTGCGACAACGCACCGCGCACGGCACCGTGAACCTGCGGCATGCAACGCAGGCTGTAGGCGTCCTGGACACGTGGATCGTCCCTCTAAATGGGACTGACGAATTTCGCTTCCCTCCAGAAGCATCAGCAAATGTTTTGCCGCGGCTCTTTGTCCAGCGTGCGGCCGGGCGTCTTGCAAACGAGCATCAAACGCAGCGGGAGTGCCTTTGAGCGCCTCCAGGCTCATGGCACCTGAAACGTCCGCGAGTCGTGATAGGCGTTTCGCCCGAAGAAGCGCGAGCCCACCTACGGCATGCATGGCCTGGGTGCCATTTAATAGCGCAAGCCCCTCTTTGGCCTCCAAGTGTACTGGTCTTAGTTTCGCGCGGCGTAATGCTTCACCGCTTTCCATTCTTTCTCCGTCGAGAAAAGCTTCGCCTTCTCCGATTAACGTAAGCGCCAGATGCGCGAGCGGCGCGAGATCGCCACTGGCGCCGACCGAACCTTTTTCTGGAACGACCGGATGCACGCGGCGGTTCAGCATCTCGCAAAGCATTTGAATTATCTCCAGCCGAATACCGCTGAAGCCGAGCGCCAGCACGTTTGCGCGCAGCAACATCATCGCGCGAACCTCGGGCTCGGACAGCGGCTCACCAATTCCGCAGGCGTGGCTGCGAACAAGATTGAGCTGAAGCTCGGACAGCGCATCGCGCTGGATGCGAACATCAGAGAGCTTGCCGAATCCCGTCGTGACGCCATAGACCGTCGCATCACGCGCGATGATTTCTTCGATAAGTTTACGCGACGCCAGAATACGTGGGTGCGCGAGATCAGAAATCTTAACCGCTTCGCCACCAAGAGCCACGGCAGCGATGTCGGTAAATGTCAATCTCTGGCCGTTTAATTCCATCGACACAGTTTAATTGGAACGCAGGAAAATGGGAAGTGAAGGCGCGTAAGTCACAGGAGGGACGTGTCTCCGCTGAGGCAAAACGCGCGGGGAGAAAAGGCCAGGTCGAGACACGACCTGGCCCCTTGGGCGAAACCGCCCACAATAAACAACCAGCCGCTGTGTAATTATTTTTTGGCCGTCGGAGGTGGCGGCGCTTCCCTCGTTTGCGCACAAGCCCCGAGTCCCAAAGCGCTGGCCATTACGACCGCAATCATGATCACTTTCAAAAATTTCAATTAATATCGCCTCCTTTCGCAGCAGGTTGCTCCGGTCTGTTTAGACAGGGAACAACCGGGAGGCAATGCTTTTCTCAAGTTTTTTGAACGTGTCACAATCGGGCGCCAGACTTTACTTCGAGTAACCGGTCGTGCCCGCGCCCGTGGTCACTGTCTCCTTATGTTGAGCGCAAGCACCAAAACTCAAAGCAGTGGCCAAAACAGCCACAATCATGATCACTTTTAAAAATTTCAATCTATCTCGCCTCCTTTCGCAGCAGGTTGCTCCGGCCCTGTTTAGGCAGGGAATTACAGGGAAGCAACGTTTTTCTCCACTTTTTTGGATGTGTTCAGGGACGCAGATGCAGACGGCGCGCCCCCATTCGGCTTCGCTCAGGGCAAGCTCGGTCGCGCCCTACCAAATCTATTCTTCAATGATTACTGGCGTGTCGTGATCCACCAGATCGAATAGCTCGACGACGTCTGCGTTGCGCATCCGAATGCAGCCGCAACTCGAGGGGCTGCCAATCTTGCCCTCATGTTTCGTGCCGTGGATGTAAATGAAGCGCTCTCGCGTGTTGGCATTGTGCTTGTCCAATCCATCGAGCCATAAAATACGCGACATCACCAGGTCCTCTGTCGGAGGAAGCGGATCGCCGGACTTGAGCGGCACGCGGCTTTGAAAAATTGTCCCAGCCGGCATCTCGCCGCCGATCTTCTCCGCTACGCGAAAGCGACCAAGCGGCGTTTTCAGACTCCCCTTTTGCGTTCCAATCCCGAATCGCGAAGTCGACACTGGATAGGTGCGGACTGCTGTCTCATCATCCTTGAGAGTGAGCAGCTGGTCTCGAATGGACACGTGTATTTCTTTCATTTCAGTCGTTCCGCCCGGACAACTCGCTATCAAATATCTGGCAGCGAACTCTCACTGTCGGCAGCGGCGCTTGCTCGACAGTTGTTCCTTGTTGCTTTGCATAACTTGAACGCAGCTATAAAATTCGCGTGTTAATGAAAGGCTACCACATCGCTGTCGTAGGCGCGACTGGCGCCGCGGGCACGGAATTGTTGCGCGTTCTGGAACGGCGAAATTTTCCCGTGGCAAGCCTGCGTCCGATTGGCTCGACGCGCTCTGTTGGAAAATCAATTCGTTTCCGCGAAGAACCGATCCCCGTGCAAGAACTTGGTGATCGATCATTCGACAAAATCGACATCGCCTTTTTCAGCGCGGGTGGCGACGTTTCCCGAAATTATGTTCCGCTTGCGTGCCAATCGGATGCGATTGCGATCGATAAATCGTCGGCCTTTCGGATGGATCCGCATGTGCCGCTCGTGATTCCGGAGATCAACGCCGAAGACGTCAGGCAAAATAGCGGAGTAATCGCGAACCCCAATTGCACGACCACTGTCATGCTGATGGCGCTTTATCCGCTGCACCGCGTCTTTGGCGTGCGCCGGGTGTTCGCGACCAGTTTTCAGGCCGTCTCCGGTAGTGGTGCACGGGGCATTGAAGAATTGAAGTGCCAGGTGGCAGCGAAAGATCGACAGCCGCCGCCGGAACTTTATCCGCACCCGATCGCGTTCAATCTTCTGCCGCATATAGACTCATTTCTTGAAAGCGGTTACACGAAGGAAGAAGCTAAAATGCAAGATGAAGCGCAAAAAATTATGCATTTATCGGAATTGCGCGTCTCAGCGACTTGCGTCCGCGTGCCGGTTTACCGCGCACATTCGGTAGCAGTGAGTGCTGAATTTGAGCGCCCGGTGTCAGTTGAGCAGGCGCGCGAAGTTTTGGCCAAAGCGCCCGGCTTGGAACTCGTGGACGAACCGCAGAGCAATCGTTATCCGATGCCGCTCGGCGTGGCGGGAAATGATAATTGTCAGGTGGGTCGCGTGCGACTTGATTGCGCGTTTGAAAACGGACTGTCGTTTTGGGTGTCGGGCGATCAGCTGCTCAAAGGCGCAGCACTGAACGCGGTGCAAATTGCAGAGCTGCTGTAGCCACGGCGCTGCGTCGCCGTGGTTCCGTGCAAGCGCCTCGACACAGCGAGGCGGCTACAGCGAAGATTCGTGTACTTATTGCGGACGCGGCGGGGGAGTCCCCTCGTCTTTTTTCTTCCCGTGTTGTGGTTGGCCTTGACCATGCGCAGCCGCTGGGGGCGCTCCGCCGCCCGGCTGAGCGTAGGCACCTTGCGCTCTTTCCCTGGTAGCGCGCTCTTCATGCGGACCGGCTGCACCAGCCCCTGGCGGCGCGCCCGGTGGCCGCGGTCTGGCCTGGTCTGGCCCGTTGGTAGTGCCGCCGCCAAGATGCGGAGTTGGACTTGCTGGGGCGCGCTGAATTTGTCCGCGCTCTTTGCCAATCGGCTGCGCTGCGCCCGGACCCCCTGGCGCAACGCCGGGTCCTGAAGGCGGTGTGTGCCTGGCCGCCGGAGATGGCAATCCCGCGGGCGGCAGCTTCCGTTCGGCGCCCGGAGAAGCTGCCTCGGCCGGACCCCTGCTGGGTGTAAATCTCGGGTGTGGTGTCAGGGCAGGTTTGCCTCTTTCAAACGGTCTGCCACCGGCTCCGGGTGCGGGCGACACTTTACCCGCAGGAGATGTTCCTGGTCTGTCCGGAGGTGTGCCTCGTGGAGGCGGTGTGACCCGCGGTCTTGCTAAAGGCGAAGTGATTCCGCGAGGTGTAGCGCCCGGTGCAACCGCGCGGGTTGGCTTGCCAGGTGAGGCTGCAGGCGTTCCTGCTGCACCTGCCGCGGCGGGAGTTGGGCCGCCGGGCGCGCGTCCAGCACCGGCTGTTGGCGGAGGAACGTTCTGCGGGTTTTCAGTCTTAATTTTCTGTTTTAGCTCCGCTTCATTTTGAACACCCGCCCAGCCGCGGTTGATCTTCGGCTGCGCGACTTTAGTCTTCACAGTCGGAGGCTTGGCAGTAGGAGGCGCCTTGGCGAGTTTGGGTGGAACGGCCACCACCAGTTTGTTCCCCTGCACTTTGGTGAGCGCGCCGGATTTGGCGGCTACAGAGAGATTGGTCGCCGACTGCCGTTCAATGTTAAGCCGTTGAATCGGCCGATTCGAGTGCGCGCTCAGTACCTCGTAATTCGGCCCATAATTGTAGACCACATTATTTGTAACGGTGATGTTTGTGACGTTCACCGTGTTATTAATATAGGTAACATTCTGCACTGGCGGAACGATGTAGTTGCGCAGGACCGGTTCACCGATGTAACGAACCTCGCAAAAGTTGTAATACGTGGGTCCGATATCGAACTCGATATCAACCTGAGGACCAATATATCCTCCCTCATAAACGACGCCCGGACCGCGGGGAGGCAAAGGCGCCCAGCCAACATAATCGCCTCCAGTCCTCCACGAGACCCATGCGGGGCCCCAGTCCAGATCTTCTCCCGGAAACCAGACCCAGCCATAATCCGAAAGATTCGCCCAACGGCCATAATGATAAGTGGCCCAGCCGAAATCCTCGTACGAGATCCATGTCCATCCGTCGTCCGTGTAAGCCCAGTACCCGTCAGCGTAGGGGCGCCAGTTCTGATCGTTTACGGCTAAGTCGGGCTGCCAGCCATATCCGTAACCTTCAACATCAATCCAGTTTCCGCCGTAAAGATTATCGTAAAAGAAATCAATTGATACATCGGCGCTCGCCTGCTGAGGAGCAGACGCACCAAAAGCAATCATAGCTAATGCAATCAGAATTTTTTTCATAAGAATCAGAAATCAAGGGATTCGACTTCACTGCCTTGCGATTTATTCATGCTATAATTCGAAGAACGCATTCTCGTCGCGCGTGCGCTAAGCTGGTAGGGCGCGATCTGAGCCTGCCCCGAGCGGAGTCGAGGGGGCGCGCCGCCCACCGAGATTGAACAACGAAGAAGAGATGCCCTCGCGAACTACGGCAAGCCCAGGTGATTGGTCAGTGCGGACTCGTCGCAGTAGCCCCAAATTGACATCGATGGATTAGTGTTCATTCAGCGCCGCCGATGCAACGCTTTTACGAATCGCTGCTCTCGCCGAAACTTGTCCGTTAGGCGCGCGCCATCGCTGCTGTGATCCTGAGGAGCGGGACGATCGCGAAGTGCTCGGCGCCGCTCTCTTCGTAGGAGATAATTAGTGAGGTTTTTCTGGTTGAAAAGCTCACGAAATCGCGATGTGGCACCTCAAACACTCGCCCCGAAGTCGTTTCGATCTTGAACGGCTTGTTTTTGGAAATCAACTCTTCCACCAACGAAGCGTCCATGCGATTCAAAATGTTATCCGTGCGACTATCCGCGCCAAAGTGCTGCTGTCAAAGCTGTGTCCTTTCATTTAGCAGAACAAAAGCTGTCTGCTCGCTTTCTCTAGAGACACCCGTGCTTTGCACACCTGAGACATCAAAGTGTTACATCGTTGAATCGTAGAGACGAGTCAGAGCGTGTCGCCCTAAGACCCAAGAAGTTAAAATAGCTATTGACTAGTTTCGTGGAAATTGGGCTAATTGAGCGCCATAACTGTTGCCTATGAAACCAAACAAAACCTCCTCAGCGCCTACTCTTCGGAACCTGCGTGACCGCGTTAGCGCCTTTACGCTCATTGAATTGCTGGTCGTAATTGCGATTATCGCCATTCTGATCGCCTTATTGATCCCTGCGGTTCAGCGCGTGCGGGAACGCGCAAAGCAAAAAAGTGAAACTGTCACCCTGGACGCAAGTCCTAGCGCGACCGCTTCACCATCTCCGTGATTTCCCAGAAGATGTGTACTTCCTAAGTCGGGAAATTTCTCGCTGGTTTTCAATGCACGGTCGCAAGAAACGATGCGTAGGCTTCAAACGCCGAATTCGTGCCGAATCGTCATCGACTGACTAAGAGATATGTAAAGCCAGACTCAATCATTACAAGCATTCGGAAAATTCTGAAATCCATTGCGCTGCGCGCATAAAAAGAAATCCACAGGAGCGCCATGACTAGTTGACGGAAGTCGGCGCGCACTCTCGGGTTTTCTATATTGAGTTTGCCGTCGTTAAGAACTTCCTGCAGGTACGCAAGCTGGTTCCGACATTGGCCAATCTTGGTGCGCAACTCCTTCTCTTCCGGATTTGGCGCGACATCCTGTGTTGCAGCTTCAACTTTCGAACAAAACTGATCAGCGTGCAGCATTAGCTCGGCAAGTGTCTCCGTGTCTTCATTCATCAGGGATCCAATACTATTTTCGCGGCTCGTGGGCGCCAGCTCGAAAATCTCCCCCGCCATACTGAAGCGGAGAAACGCACGCGTGCCGAAAATTAAGATTTACGTGTGCACGCTTCTCACCTACAACCCAGCTATGAAGAAATACATTTGCATCATTGTAGGCCTCGGCTTGCTCGTAGCTTGTGAGAAGAGAACGGAAACTGCCGCGCCGGAGGCAAGCCCAACCGCAAGCCCGTCGTCAGAAACGACAACCACAGGTTCGGCGACGACCGAATCGCCCGCAGCGGAATCTTCGCCTACACCTTAATTTTTGCCGGAACAGTTTGCTTCTTCCGTAACATGAACTCTGAAACAACTCTCGGTTCGGTGAGAAAGGCCAGCGGTTGGTCAATGGTCTGGGGAATTCTCATGTTTATCTGCGGCATTCTTGCCATTGCCGTGCCGCTCGCTTCTTCGGTAGGAATTGTAATCGTGCTCGCGTGGTTGATCCTCTTCGCAGCCGCCTTCCACCTGGTCTTCGCCTTCCAATCGCACAGCGTCGGTGGTTTTCTGTGGAAATTACTTTTGGCGATTGTTTACGGGGTTGCCGGCTTCTACATGTTGACGCATCCGCTACTGGGCGTGGTCTCTCTCACGCTCCTTCTCGCTATCTTTCTCGTGATCGAAGGAATTGTGGAGATTGTTTTGTATTTCAACATCCACGGCGCTGCGAACGCGGGATGGGTCTTGTTCGACGGAATTGTGACGCTGATCCTCGGATTCTTGATCTGGCGTCGTTGGCCGTCGAGCTCGGTGTGGGTGATCGGAACTCTCATCGGGATCAGTTTAATTTTTAGCGGCATCTCGAGGTTCATGTTGTCGTCGGCCAAGGCGTAGTCGCCTCGCCCAACTTTTTGTGGCCGTCGCACGACCGCATCCGTTATTTTAAGCGAAACTTTAGCGAGCAACGACTGCACCGGGCTCAACGGTGCGGAGAGGCGGCTTCCTTGGACGCCGTGCTAATTCATAAACACCGCCTGGGTAAGTCCCCGTTTAATTCCTGGCTCCCGGCAGTCGTTGAAGGACTATTTCTGAGAAGTTTCTTGCACCGCTGCGCAAAGCGGCGCAAGACGGAGTCGTGAAAAGATCGCCGCGAAACATCACACCCTTTGTTCTCAAGGGGCTACCGCCATTGCACAAGCTCGATCAAAGGATGATGAGAAAGCTTAGAAAGCTGGCTGATCGAAGCGGTTTGACTGTTGAAGGCTATATCCGGGAAGCAATTGCACAATTCGTGGCCAACCACTCAGAGGAGGAGGGCCTAGAAAGAAAAATTATCAGTTTCCGTGAAACACGCGTATGAGATTCGCCCGCGCAAAGACAAACGCGGCTTTGACCTGATTTCCGATGCGCTAGCATTCGGCGGGGCTGTGGTACTTAGAAGTCAAACACACAATCGAATACGTGAGCCATGGACATTGAGGAAGCTGCACAACAAATACGGGACAACTGGAACAACAAGACGCTCGCTGAATTTCGGATTGGAGCTGAGCGCGAGAGCTCTGGCATGGTTTACGAATCCTTCTGTCTTGACGCTGGCCAGCCATTAGTACTCATACTGTGTCTCACGGATATTGACCAAATTCAGACACTAGAGCACGGTTTTGAACTTAGGGACGACGGCACACAAGAAGATTGGAATACACTGACGTTAGCGGAAGTATTTCGGCGAACAGTTCTCGGCTCTGGCATCGCATTCGCGTCATCGCGCGATGAATACGGAAGGCGTGCCGCGCTCGTTATCTGCGCGGCTGAGCCACAATCCATCGATCGGCTTTACGTACTGTGCAACCTTCACATCAGAAAATAAGCGAATGGGATGTTGACTCAGTCGCTCGGTTGATTTGTGAGGGGCAGCGGTTGTTAGTTTCGACGGGATATTTATTATGCCGCGCTTTTTCGGTGCCCCGCGCGTGGCTTGGGTGAGTGAGTCATTATGACTTTATCGCCCGCGTGCTCGTGTGTTTCGATCACATTGCCAGCATCACCATAAACGGGAATCAGAGCGCGTTGTGAGCGACTGCGAAACTTTCGCGTAGTCAACCGCGTTGCTGACTGCGTTTGGCTCGCCGTACCCAAGCGAGCCAATGGCAGCGCATCGGAAAGTAGATCGGTTGTGTCTAATTTGAATTACGATTTCGCGTACCGAACGATGGTGCGACTTTATCCTTATTAGTGGCCGCCTGTGGTGCCCGGATGCCGCCTGTGGTGGGTTTGGATTCGCCCGTAACACCGCCACCTTTGACGTCTTTTACTGGCTTCAGGTCACGAATTATGGCGTCCTTTATGTCCTTTTTGACTCGCCGCCAAGCGGATCGAACCATATTGATGTTTGGGATTTGTGTCTTCATGTTCAAATGGCCTCCCCCAATTATTTCGTAGCAACGGTTTTAGCGACGAGTCCCCGGCGGGAGCAAGCCAAAAAGGTGTTTGATGGAAAAACGGCCCGGTTGAAATTCTCTCGTTCTTCCGGGCAGGCATTTTGTGCTGATAATCTCAGCAAAGCCGGTTGGAGGTGGGGGCTGTGTTGCAGCGATTGATTCCAACCGGCGAACGAAACGCACATCGTGACAACGGAAAGCGTTTCGTTTTGCGCGCGGATATAAAGTTGACTGCGTTTCTGGAGCTGGAATCAGCGATATCCATAGCGCCACGGCTCTCCATCGCCCGCCTGCTGGCCCGCGGCAGGTAAACAAAGACGAAATGAAAAAGCTTCTGGCAATCGGGGTCGACGCAATCGTGGCCGGTGTTCTGGGCGCTATTCTATTGCCAGTACACGTGCATGTCCACAATCGCGACGAACTGGCGAGGCAGGAGCGCGAGCTTGTGCAACGGATCGCGAAAGAGAAGCGGATCGATTTTGGGAAAGTCAATGCCGCAGTACACACGACTGCCGGTCCCGAGACTTTTCGGGACTGGCGCATCGATCGTTAGCTAAACCCGCAGCTTAAAACGCCGCTGCGACGCGTTTCAAATTCTCAGTCGCGGCCTTACTCTCGCCGGTGCCGGGCAGAACCTGCTCCACGAAACGAGCGTTGTTCGACCTAGAGTCGGCATAAAACAGTGTGGCTTTATCGGTTTGAATTCTGTTCAAGGACCGAGCGGCAGAGTTTTGACCCGGGGTATGGATTGTAAGGGCGCTAACCCCGACAACGGCCACAACCACGAGCATTCCCGCGACAAGACGTTTAGTGATTCCAGATGAGGCTTTTTTCATAAGTTGGTATGGTATGTATATGTATATAGTGCGCATATGGTACGCATACTTGCGTGTGTAGTCAACAACAAAAATCGCTTTGCTCAAAACGAAGGTACTTGTTGCTCAATGTTTTGGCGCGAGCGAAGCAACGATTGCTTCAAAGCGCGGGTCCCGCCGCAACGGGTCCCAAAGCGGGTTGAGACGCAAATCGCCGTAGCTGACATGGCTCCCGGGCAAATTCACTATCTTCGTCAATCGTTCGATTGCGCGATCCTTTTCGTCCCCCCACGCATAGATGACGGCCAGGTATTGGATCAACATCGGACCCTGGATAGCGCTTTTGTTGACAGGCACCAGTTCGACCGCGCGCTCGCCTTCGCGAATTGCGGCGTCTTTATTTCCCAACGCGGCGTCCACCACCCCGAGCGCGCAGATAGCCGCTGCATAGTCAGGTTGATCGCGCACCATTTCCTCGAGTTCTTTTCGCGCGGTAGTAAAGGCGGCACGAGCTGCCGTCTCATCGCCGCGGAGCCGCGCAACAAGGCCCTCGCACCAACCGTTAGGGAACGGAATGTTTTCCTCGTAACATCCGCCTCCGCCAGCTGGCATGGCGGCTAGCGCCCGCACGGCAGCGGCGGGATCGCGCTCGCGCAAGACAACGTCGAGCCAGGAGTCAACGAGAACCGGTGCCGCGCTCGGGTCCTCGCCTAGGATTGTCTCAATTGTTGTATGCAGCGGTTTTGAATCTGCGCGTGATTCAAGATCAACCCACGCGCGTCTTACCCGGCTGGGAACATCTTTCGGAGCGATAGCAAGCGCACTATCCAGAGTGACCGCCATTTCTTTATAGCGTCGCAAACCTTGGTAAGTAAGAGACATTTGCTGGAGTATGGAAAAATTGTGCGGGTCCAGCTCCAACGCCTTGTTCATTTCCTCAAGAGATTTCTCCCAGCGACCCTGGCGCCGGTCAATGTAGCCAGATATAAGGGGAATTCGCGATTCGTTCGGCAGTGTGCGCTGGGCGGCTGCCAGCTCCTGCTGGGCTCGATCGTAATCCCCATACGCCCAGTAAAGATGTTGAGCGAAAGCCAAATGCGTCTCTCCAGATTCAGGGCTCAGGCGGCGAATGGATTGGATGGCTATTTCGGCCAATTGAAGGCGCGCTTCGGTGTGATCGAAACCGAGGAAGTAAATCCGGTCATGCGCTCCAGCCACCAGATCATAGGCAATCACGAACGCTGGATCGCGCGCCACAGCCTGCTCAAGCAGCCGCACGGCTTGAAGTAAATCTTCTTTTGCCCGCGTGCTAAACGAAATGCCATCGACCAGTTGTTTGCCTTGCAGGTAGAGATCGTACGCAACGAGGTCCGTTGTTGGCGCCTTTTGGATGGCGGCTTTCTCGATAGACGAGACTTTGGTATCAAACTTATCTGCGATTTTTTGCGCAATCTCGCTTTGGATGGCAAACAGGTCGGTCAAATCCCGGTCGTACTCTTTCGCCCAAACGCGAGCATCGGTGCGGGTGTCAATCAATTTGGTGTTTAAATGGATTCTGCCAGCTTCCCTGCGTACGCTGCCTTCGAGCACATATGGGACGTTTAATGCGCGCCCGATTTCTTGTGTGTTATGCGCGCCACGAAATCGTGCCACGCTCTGGTGGCTGATCACCTTAAGATTGGCTAATTTCGCCAGCTTGCTCGAAACGCCGTCATAGACGCCATCCGCAAAGAACGCGTTGTCTTTATCTCCGCTGAGACTTTCAAAGGGCAGCACGGCGATGCCAGTTGTTGGCAGAGAACTGGCAAATTCACCTTTCCAAATCAGTGTGCCCACTACGGTTGCGAGCGCCAGCGACAACGCGACCATTACCGCAGTTATCCGATTACGCTTTGACCAGCGCCAGAGGCGGACCGGCAACGAGACAGGACGCGCGATAATCGATCGGCCGTCAAGCCAGCGTTCGAGATCTTCGGCCAGAGCGCCAGCGGAGCGATAGCGCGCGGTCGGATCGCGCTCCAAACATTTTACGCAGATCGTTTCCAAATCCCTGTCCAGCGCTGGAACAAGGGAACGCAATTTCGGCGCGGGCTTTTGACTCGCCTCCTGGATCACTGCCAGCGCGTGCTCGCCTAGAAACGGCGGACGCCCAGTCAAAAGTTCGAACAAGATCGTGCCCAGACTGTAGACATCAGCCGCAGGCGTAAGCTTCGCGGCTTCGGCCAGTGCCGGATTCGCCTGCTCAGGCGCAATGTAACCAGGCGTGCCGAAAATGGTCAGGCTGTGCGTAAGATCGCTGACGCTATCGAGCCATGTGGCCAGACCGAAATCGCTCACCAACGGTTCGCCGTGCCCATCCAGCAGAATATTCGCCGGTTTCAGATCGCGATGCAGGATGCCACTGATGTGCGCGTATTGAACCGCGCGCGCGACCTTCGCCATCAACCGCGCGGCACGGCGCGGCTCGCGACGGAGAGCCGGCCCGGCTTCGACCAGGCTGCCGCCAGCGGCAAACTTCATGCTGAAGAACGGCAGCTCATCTTCGCACTTGCCCACTTCATAAATGGGTAGAATGTTTGGATGATCTAGGTGCGCCGCTGCCTCCGCTTCGCTCCGGAAACGCGCCAACGTCTCCTGCGAATCCGCGTGAGACGCACGGATGCGTTTTAATGCAACGATGCGGCGCGAGTACCGTTGCCGCGCGCGATAAATCACGCCCATCCCGCCGTGCCCGATCTCTTCCAGAATCTGATAATTGCCCAGCCGCCAGTCGGCGTCGCGCACGTCGATTTCACTGAGTAGATCGTCCAGCGTTTCTCCGTTCTGGCCCTCGCGGTTTTGACTTGCCTCCAACGGGGTTTCCTCAGGCAGGCCTTGAGAGAGCAGACAGCTCAGGCAAAGTGCCCGTTTGACGCGCGATCCCGATCCGCACTGCGAACATGCGACTAGTTCCTTTTGGTGATGCCCTGAAAGAGGAATGCAAGCGGAGCTCATGGGGGGGCGCTCAGACTAGGAGAAGCTAAAGGTTTAATCGCCTCGTCGGCGGCCGCAGACCAGCCAAATATTGCACGTCGAACGCGCGAAGCGCCGCCGCAGCAGTAGAAGCGATACCGACTATTCCTTCTTCCAGGGTCGGTCCTAGCAAAGCGACCCAAGGCTCGCCACGGATAAATAGCTGAGAACGACGGACTGCCGGGATGAGCGACGCAATAAAGCTCGATTTGTTTCACCGCCGCTGCATGGTCCATGACGCGGCGCGGACGCAACACCTGGCCGTTTTTCTTCATTTGGGTGTAGAACGCATGGCTCTGTGGGGCGGCGAGAAAAGTTGTTTGGCTCCCGTGACTTCTCGTCATTGACAACTCATTTCCGGCTCGCTCATTGTATACGCCTTTTATACGGAAATATAGCGTATGTCAAGCACAAATTTTATGATGACATTTTTGGCGTATAACATTATTGTTTTCAGCCTGCGTGATCGGCTATGAAGAACGAGGTGTAAGAAACTGCGAATGGCAAAATCTAAAACCAACAAGAACAAACCGAAGCTCAACCTAACGGTGCGTGAGGAGCAACGAAACAAACTGGAACAAATGGCGTCTTTAGAGAACCGTTCCGTCTCCAATCTTATCGAGATTATGGCCAATGAACGTTGGGAGCGATTGGCTGAGCAGCAGGGCGTTGCTTACGCCAAAACCGTCGCGGAGGCGATGAACCTTAAAGTCGACGCGGACAATCCAGCAGACCGCGAGAAATTGCGCCGAGCAATTCTCGGCCTTGTCGCCGAGAGAAAAATGCCGAAGTAAAAACCGCGTAGTTGAAATTCTCTCGTTCTCTACCAAGCCGAGCCACAGTCCGAAATCGAATAGTTCACTCTGGGGACCGATCGATCGCAGTGCGATTGACATGGACTAGAGTTCCCAAAACCCAAATCCCGGCCAAATTTCAAGCTCGAAATCTCAAACACGCAAAACCAGATGAACCCCGGTAGGGGCTTGACATGCGTTGCCGGGGTCGGGAAACCCGTATCAAATAATGCGATAATCTTTCAGTTCCTTAAAGAAGGTCGCGACCGCAGTTTTGACGACGACCACCGTTGGAATAGCGAATAACATGCCCCATAAACCCATGATGAGAGAACCGGCGATAATCGCGATGACAACCACGAGCGGATGAACGTTCGCTGCGCTGCCCAGGACAAAGGGCTGAAAAACAACATCCTCCAGTACGCGCACGATTATGACCAGAATCACCACGTACAGCGCCAGATCATTCGGATTCAGACCGGGAATCAGCGGCGTCACGTTCTCCGCGATCAACGCATAGCCAACACCAATCAACAGAGCGATGACCGTGCCCAGAAACGGGATGGCGTTGAGAAGTCCGGAAACTACGCCAATGGCTACGGCAATTCCTAACGGAATCCCAAGGAGGATCAATCCGAGTGTAAGAGTTAGGCCCACCAGAAAACAATCTATCAATGTCCCGCGTAAATACCTGCCGATGGCATCATCGAGTCTGTCAAGGACGGTGAGCGACAACTCAAAGTAGCGATTGGGGACGAGGCTAATAAAGAAGCGGCGTATCTGTCCGTTATCGAAACCGAGAAAAAGAAAAATCAACGGCGCCAAAATCCAGGCGGAAAATTTACTCTCCAGGCTCGTGCCCTCCTCTGCAGTTGAAGGTTGAGTCGAAGCAGGTGCAGCCGAGAGCCGCACCCGTAGGAGTCTCTTCGGGAATTGCATATTTCCCGGTTGTTTGGTTCGCTCGAAAGTAATCAACGAACTTACTTTGAATGGGAAGTTTGCCGTTGTATCCCGCGGCATATTTCAGGAACAGATTGCGTTCCTCCGCGTTAAGTGCGAGCACGTGATTGATCTTGTCCATGAGCGGGCCAAGTTCTTTCTCAAGTAGCGCTGCCACCGCGTTTGATTTTCCCTCCGGCGATTTCGCCACCAACTGCCGGTATCTTTCATTCAGTTTGTATTGCAGGCGGACCTTGAATTCGAGCTTCTGCTCTTCATCGGGAATGTGTTTGCGAAGCGTGTTGAAGGCGAAGAACAGGACAACACCAATGGCTGCGAACGAACAAAGAACCTGAAGCTCGTGAGGCAACCATCGGATTCTAAAGCGGTCTTTTACTGGACGGAACACGACGGCCAGTAAGCCGCCCACTATAATTGGTAGAATGAGAATGCTTAGCTTCCAGAGAAGGAATCCCCCGGAAATCAACGCCAGCGCGGCAAATGTGCGATAAAAGACTTTGCGCCGAACCCTGCGCTCTCGCTCTTTTTCTTCGAAGTCCTGAACGTTGCTCATTCTAATCCGGCCGTGTCGCCAGGAGTTTTCATTTGCACCAATTCATTGGTCGAACGAAGCCGATCGCCGATCATCGTTGCAAGGGAACGGTAAATTCGGCAGGCAGTTCTTGGATGCCGATAAACCAACCCGTTAAGGTCGTTCCGATAAAGCGCCAGCGTCCGCGTCGGTTCCAGGGCCCGCGCGGTGGCAGAACGCGGCGTGTCATCGAGCAACGCCATCTCGCCGAAGAAGGCGCCTGTTTCTAAAACAGCCAGATGCGTCGTGCTAGTCTCGCGGTAAATTTCTATCGCAATTTTGCCATCTAAAATCAAAAAGAGCGCCGCTCCCGGTTGTCCCTTCTCAAAAATTAATTCATCGGTCTCGTAGTTGCGTTCAAACGTGATTTCAGAGACGCGCTTGAGCTGCCGATTCGAGAGCTGGTCAAAGAACGGCACGGTCTTCAAAAATTGAATGCGATCCAACTCAGGGCTTGAACGTTTCCAGCGTCCCAGCCTTTCCCACAGCAATTTATCCGCGGCGAATTTTCGAGCCGACATTGGTATTAATCCGTTGAAACGACTTTGGCCAGCGGGCTCAACTAGGAACGTCCCGTCCTCCTGGCGCGCCCATAGTAGGAAGGACCGATGGGCGATTTCAATCCAAAAAACGGAGCACTCTGCTTCCTAAATGCCGAACAGGTCGGCAAAATTCTCGCCACGCACCTTTTGCGCGCTTCTCCCTCGCAAGAGCAGGAAATAGGCTGTAAGATGCAGTTCTAATTCTCGTTAGACGTCTCTCTGTATGCCCACCGGCAAGTCTCAAAAGCGGGAGGAGTTGCTCAGCATGGTGCGCGATTCCTTACGGCGAGCGGAGCGCTACTGCGCCAGGGCCCGTCGTTGGGATACGCTCTTGTTGCTCGTCAGCATCATCTGTGGAGCAGTGGCCACTGTTCTCGCCGGTGGCACGGCTATTGGAGGCAAGCCCGCACTGGACGCTGTCGGCGGCTGGCAGATTCTCTGTTCGATTGTTGCAGTGTTCACGGCATCAGGGACCGTTGCCGGCGCCCTCCACAAAAGCTTTCAGATTACGACTCGCCTGTCGAACGCCGAGAAGTGCGTCGCACGACTTAGAGCACTTGATGCCACCATCGCAGCCAGCGATTTACCGACTGACGACGCATTGGAGACATTCCAGCGGATCTCAGAAGAGCACGCTGTTTGTTTAGCTTGATATTATTTTACCGAGACGCCCAACGAAGCGCTGCAGCCAATGGCTCCGCGGCGTGACGTTTTCGATGTCGATCGTCACTAAAGTGCCGCAATCCACTGGCACTTGTGCCCGCCACAGACGTGGCTGAGCTCGTGCCTCGATAGGTCACGATGGTGCCCATTGAATTAGCGACTCTGAAAACGCTGCCGGGGCGTTTTCCCGCAGCGCGCGCGACTGGAGCAAATATTCTTTATTGCAGCAGTGAGGTGATCTATTGAACTAGAATCACGGAGGTTCTATGAGTGAGTCTCCTCAAGAATGGCGGCGATCAAAGCGGCGAGCGACGCGATTAATTTCGGTATGATGCTCATCGCCTTTTAATGAGGTAAACCAGCGCGACAAGCGCGCCGGCGATCAGGACGTAAACGCCAAGGATGGTGAGAATCAATGAGACAATCGCCGTCATTGCGTCACTTCGTCGCGCGCTCCGGTGCAACTTGCCCACACGATCTGTGCCTCGGTCAGAAGCGCGCTCGTGTTGATTGCCAGTTGTTCGTCTGCCGTCGGCATGCGCAATTGCAAATCCTCTCCGATCACGGCAAACTTGCCGCACCCAAAACAGTGCGCTATCTCGCCCGGCTCCGGGTCGCGCTCGTCTACTGTCGTCGTTATGCCAGCGCGGTCATACTCCCCTTGCAATTCGTCCGGCTCCGCCTCGTCGTCGAACACGTAACTGCATCGTGGGCATTTCCACACTGGTATCTGTTTTTTCATTTCGTTGCTCCTGCTCAATGTCTGCGGCAGTTGGTCACGGCCATTTCTGCCAGTTTATTGTATGCGCCTTTTACACGTATATATGGCGTATGTCAAGAGCAATTTTGCGGCGACGTTTTTTAGCTATAGAATTCATTGCTTTCAGCCTGCGTGATCGGCTATCGAAGAGGGATTTTTGACCACGTGCGGCGCAGGCTTGCTCGCTTCAAGCTGGGCGCTCACTTTTTGAATTTGAGACGCCTGCTCGTCCAGACGCGCAGTAAGCTGCGCTTCCAGAAACCGTTTCGTGCGTGCCGTTGGCGATCTCATTTAGCCTGATACGCTGTTGCGCCCTAGCCAGTGCAAACGCTGTTATCGCCAGCAACGCCAGTGCCAGCGCCAGCAGGACCGTCAGCACTCGTTCCGTGTCTTTTTGATTTCGTGATCCTCCGGCGGCGGGCGCTTTTTCCTTGTTCTGCGGTGCACTCACTTTGGCTATCTCTGTTATCAGTATCCGTGCCAAGTCGCGCAAAAACCTGGTCGAGATAAAAATGGTCGCGACATTTCTTCTTAACGCAGAAGGAGTTACGCAGCGCTTCCTTCCCGAAAATAAACAATCGTCATTGTGAGAAGGAGCGAATGTAGGAATTCATTCTAAGGCCTCTTGGCCTCGTTTTTAGGCCTATCGTGCTCTATTTTTAGCCACGCCTCGGAGATGTCGTGCCAGCGTCGAGCAAGAAATACCGGGCAATTTTGCCGTTCCGCCGCTGGTTCTGAGTTGCTTGCTGATAGACCAATCGGACGTGCCGTTTCAACGCGCTTTCCACCGAGCCGAGCGAACGGCGATGGAGAGGGTAAAGGAGACACATTTGTTTACGTGTGATCTTGGAGGTGGTGTTTTACGTCTAACGAGACAGAGATAAGCCACGGGCGGGGTCGGTGGCAAGCTCGCCGATGTCGCTTCGCAATGGGGCCGTTGGCTTCATTGGTTGGTTAGGTCTACCGATGGAGCAACGGGGAAACGTCGAACCCGAGGACTACCTGCCAAACAAAGATCACGATTCCCATTATCGTATGCGTGCGAATGCGGTTTGAGCAAAATCCAATGACTGCCACCGGTATACCAGCGACAGAATATCCCCAGCCCAACACGCCCTGTCCGATGATATAAGTCCAGCCGCCCTTCATATATGAGTCCATCACATCGATGACCAGGCCAAGCAGGTAAACTGAATAGAACCAGCGTCGCTTTGACAGGAAATATGCATTCAGGTTGTCGACTTTGTCCCAGTCCTTAGGAATGAGAAGAGCCACGAGAAGAAACAGAACAACTGCGTAGCAGATAATCAGAAAATAGTTCCATAGCGTCCAATGTTTCAGGATGTCGACCAGGCGGAACTCCCACCACCAGAAAAGAATCATCCACAGAAAAACCTGGGCCAGCCAGAATGCTGATGCCCAACTGAGCTGCAGTGGACGGTCACCTTCAGTGTAACGCTCGATCGCGCCGCTGACGCCTAAAAGCACGTTCGTAATGCCCAAGCCGATGATGATCGAGGTCAGCACCATCACGTGCTGAAATTGGTCGCTCATATCATTCTCGCATCAGCATCCAGACCTAACGAGATATGGATGGAATTTTTCCGCAGTATTTTCCGGAAGTATTCCGTCTAATCCGCTTGCTTGCCTTGGGGAGAATCCAATAAAGCGGAGTCATAGGAAATTCCTTTATCGGAAAGTGCGACGTGATGCGACAAAAAACTCACGAGGCATCTGTGAGAGTAACAGCAGCGTTACTTTTGCGGTGCAGCGATCGCATTCAAATGGTTGTCTACATTATCGACATGAAAACCGCGATCTCACTTTGTGATGAATCAACACGAACCTCAGCTGTGAAAGGAGTGTCACAAACGTGAAACCGACGACATCTAGGCGCACAGGGACTCGTCGTTTCATCACTGATCGATATGCCTACAGAGAACGGCCGGATTATTTTATCGAGCTTGTAGCCTTTGGAATAATTGTAATCAAGCAATCTTGTCGGTGGGTAATGCAATGGGGATGACGCTGAGATAAACACAACGAGAAAGACCCTATGCCCCTGTTAGTAACAACGACGTTACGAATCGTGTGTGGTCGGAACCGTGGATCGCTGCAACCCACTCTTTTAAAACCTCTCCCCTCCGAGCGAACAAGAAGCGAAACCAACAACAGTGAAAACAGCAAATAACGACAAAAGACGAGCAGCGACGAATGCCCGATGTAGAGCTGTTGTACGCGAGTTTGAGCACGCTGAGCGTGTGATGGAGAAAGAGCGTCGCGTCGAAGTCTTGCGGGCGTTGCTGGAAATGCACGAACAACAGAACGAGCTGGACGGTGAATACATCAAGGGCTTGCGCCAACGGTTGAAGCGGGCGCAGACACAACTTGAGAACATGCGGCCATGAAATTCATCCCGCACGACATTGGCACTCATTTGGTGAAATCCCACAATGGACAAACCAAATAAACGGGGGCGGCCAATCCGCAAGATTGAGCCGCAAATCCCTGATCCAACGGCAAACGATGATATCCGGGTGGCGTTGCAGGCAGCGGCGCGCAATTACAAACTGTCAAACATCAGTGGTGTGACTGCGAGGAACTGCACGACAGCGTGTACTTCCGCATCATCGTAAACGCGAATCAGGGCATTGTGTGAACGGCTGCGAAACTGTCGCGTATCCGACAGTTCCGGAAGGAACACACGTTCCGAGAGCCCCCACGAAACAAGCACGAGCGTTCTCGACTTTAGCTGTGAAGGTGAAATAGTGCCCAGCGATGGGTCAGCGGAGCGACAAAGAAATCACCGACAAGAAGCAGCGCGATCAGATGTTGAAACTGGTCTCGAAAGGCTTTTACAATGAACTCACGAACTACGGCGTACGCAAGCACGAGATCGTCCAGGTGGCTTCGCATCTGCTCGACAATCTCCTGGCGAGGGAGCACAAACCCGCCGAGGGCGTGGAATATTATAACGGAGTTTTTACGCTAGCGTCTGTGAGAGATGAATGGGCGGACCGCAAACAACTCGCTGTCCAACACGTGACGCTTCGTCCGCTACAACCGCCGGACGTTAGCAAGGTCAGCGTGTGGCTGAAGGTCCCGGCTATCCGCGAAAACTTCGTGCCGCGGTTTCCAGAAAACGAAAACGAGCTGCGAAAGTATTTTAGCCATCCGACACGAGAATACTTTGGCATCTACTACAATGACCAGTTCGTAGGAATCGTCGGCGGCGAGAACATCGATCTGACGTCAGGCAAACTTGAGATGAAAAAGCTGGTGGGCGAGTCCGGGCTGCAGGGCAAAGGTATCGGGAAACGGGCGACGTTCGGCTTCCTTTATTATGCGTTCATGATCCGGAATCTAAACAAGGTTTACATCCACTCACGCGACATCAACATGCGCAATATTAATCTCAACAGCCGGTTTGGTTTCGAGCTGGAAGGAGTTTTTCTTGACGACATCACCGTCGGTGACAAACACCAGGACGTCCTGCGCATGGCTTTGTTCAAATCGCTCTGGCTGCAAATCTTTTCCCGCAGTGCGTGACATTTGCGGAACGACAATCTCACAATCGGACGGTTTAGGGCGCGACCCGCGAGATACTGCGACCTGCTTTCCGCAAGGCACGCACACGCGGTAGATCCTTTTGCACTCACGCAGAGGGCGGAGACTTCTCAGCAAAGCCGGTTGGAGTTGGGGCTGCGTCTCAGGACCCGTTCAGCCGTGAAACCCTGAGCGGCTTCGGAGTTCTGCAGTGTGATCGCCTGGCCGTTATTTGGCTCGCTCATGTTCAAGCGAACAGATAAGGTGGATTGCAAGAAAATGCAATCTTTGCCGTGACGATTATTGAAATCAGACCATTCAGGAATGGCTGGCAAGTCAACGAGTGCCAGGTGTTCAGCCGATGTTCCCGAACCAGGCGCTGCGAAATGGTGTCACTTTCATTTTCCTGAAACGCTCTGGAATTTTTTCCTTTGTAAAAGAGTGAGCGCCAGGCCACAATCCCGAAGCGGAGAAAGAAAGGTAGAACCGTGAACACAGTCCGCCAGCAGCACGGTGGCGTTCAGCGTCACTGCAAGCAAACAAACAACCAAACAACCCAAAGGAAAGGAAAACCAGTCATGCACTTTAACCTCCGAATCAAAACTTTTTCGTTAGCAGCCATCATCGGCTGTCTGGCGTTATTATCAGTAGGCCACTCAGCAGCACAAGAAGACATCGCGCCTGCCGCGACTCTTGAGGTGGCTCCCGCCACGGTCGTGGATGCGCAGCCCAATTACGTGATGGAGCAACCCCTCCCTCCGCAAGCGATTCCATTCCGCCCAACCATGGACCGCGCTGCTTACGACGCTGCGAAGGCGCGGGCAAACTCCTACGCTCCCGGAGCAGTGAAGCCGTTCACAGAGATTTTCGCTCCCCTGGCAACTCCTGTCATAAGGCTAACCAATTTTAATGGGCATAGCTCGACAGAAGGTCTCCGCCCGCCTGACACACATGGCGCAGTAGGTACCACTCATTTTGTCCAAATAACCAACAGCCATATCGACATGTGGACAAGACAGAACACCCAGACCTTGCCTTTGGCGAAAAGCGTGACGCTCGCGACCTTCTTCAATTACACTACCGAAACGCTATTCGATCCGCGTGTGGTCTATGATTCCACTTGGAACCGGTGGATCGTCACCGCTGATGCTTTCGCGGAATCCTCCACCGTCCAGCGTTTCTTCATCGCGATATCGACCAGCGCTGACCCCACAGGGTCATTCTTCATTTACAATCTCAATGTAACCTTCTTCGTATAACGATTTCTTCGATTTCCCGCAACTGGGGATGGATCAGGACGCAGTCCTCTTCACCGCGAATATCTTTAACGGACCTAGTATTCCACGGAGCTGACTTCTTCGCCGTAGCCAAAGCCCGGCTATACAACGGTCTGGGCTTTTCAGTGCCCGTCTTTACAGGCCTAGTCGGTACTCTGGCACCGCCAATCGTGCGCGACCAAAACTCCTCGACGTTCCTAATCGCGGCGCCGCCATCGGGGACCACGCTTAGCAAATACACCGCAACGAACACCAGCAAAGGTACTGCGCTCACGGGACCGGTCAGTATTACTGTCACCTTCCTACTCGGTTCCTCCGAGTGCGCATCAACCTGGAACGACCAAGCTGTTGGACACAAGCGACTCGAGATTTGTGAATGCCAGCACCCAGAGCGGTAACGATCTTTGGCAGACCCATACAATCGCTCTCGGAGGTTTCCCCGCGCCGAAGTTCTACCGGCTCAATACGTCCACCAACACAGTTACTCAGAGCGGTTTTTACTTCGCAAGCGCTACGTCGGATGACTTCAACGCATCCATCGCCGCAAACGACGCAGGCAATTGTTTCGTGACCTGGACTTCGACCGATACAAGCAGGCAGGCACAGGTCCGGTTGTCGGGCAAGTTGAGCGCCGACGCGGGAATCGCGGCGGGGCCGAGTGCTTTCACCAGCCCCACGTTCTACCACCCGAGTGCAGACAATCCGGAGCGATGGGGTGACTACTCTGCGGTGACAACGGATCCCTTAGATGCAGCCAGGGCCTGGCTTGTGAATGAGAAAGTCAACGCGGTGGTCTCCTCTGGGGAAGCCGTATCGTACGATTCGGATTCTAAGCAGACAATCCCTGGCCCGGTAGGGCATCTAGCAGAATATCGGAGAGGCCGTCGCATTGGCGGCCTCTCTTTTTCTTACTACAACTTCACTTTTCGTTTGTTGAGCATTTTCGCGCACTTTGTCTTTGGCACCGTCATTTTCGCCGCAACAGTTCCCATATCGTCCAATCCAATTGCCTGCTCCACCGTAAGGGGCGAATCACAGCATCATGGGAGCGGACTACCGTTAGTTGTTTGCAGCAGCGTGCCTAGGGAAATTGCTGCCCGCAACTAACGGAAATGTCGTTAATTGGCGTTGTTGA
>CAVWVV010000019.1:0-127188 GCA_963758425.1 uncultured Verrucomicrobiae bacterium | reverse complement strand
TCATCCCTTTGATCGATATCATGTTCTTTCTGCTCGCCAGCTTCATGATGGTGAGTCTGAGCCAGACCCACATGAAGGGGATTCGGGTCAATTTACCGGCTGCGGTTGCTCCACCCCCAAGCCAGGTAAAGGATTATGTCTCGATCAAGATACAGGAGGGAAACGCGGTTTACTTCGACAACCAATATGTCTCGGACGATCAAGTCCTGCCGCGCCTTTTTGAAATGTCCCGCGCCAATCCGGACATAAAAGTCTCCATCAGCGCGAGCTTGATGGCAATGCACGGCGACGTGATTGCTGTGCTCGATAAAATTCGCTCCGCTGGAATCAAAAAAGTTGGGTATCAAATCAGAGCCGCAGGCGCGCCGGCTGCACAACCGGGAGCTCCGGCTGCGCAACCGGGGGCCCCTCCACCACCGCCTCCCCGGCACCGAAGCCTTAGACGTCGGCACAGAGCGTCGGCAGTTTGGCTTGCAATTTGCGAATCGCCTTTGCCCGGTGACTGATATTGTTTTTCACTTCTTCGGGCAGTTCGGCAAAAGTTTCTTGGAATCCATCTGGGATAAAGATCGGATCGTAGCCGAATCCGTGTGAGCCGCACGGCCGTCCGGCGATTTTTCCTTCTACCACTCCTTCGAACGTTGTGAGGACCTGGCCATCGCGCGCAACCGCCAGGACGCAACAAAACCGTGCGCGGCGTTGATCGCCTTTCGCTTCAACTTTCGCAAGTTGCCTCAGTAACTTGACGATTTTTTCTTTGTCGCTCGCACTAACGCCTGCGTAACGTGCCGATTGAATTCCCGGGGCGCCCCCTAAAGCATCGACTTCCAGTCCTGAATCGTCCGCGATTACCAAGCCGGGCAATTTTTTTGATACCGCGATCGCTTTGAGTTTCGCATTTTCTTCGAAGGACGCCCCGCTCTCCGTTATTTCGGAAATATCGGGATGCGTAGTGAGATCCATTACAGCTAAATCTGATCCGAAAATTTGCTCAATCTCCCGCGTTTTATGCGCGTTGCGCGTTGCCACAATCAATTGCATGCGCGTTTGACAGGATTCAAGGTTAACGACTAATCCACATTGATGACCGCGAATACTGGGAAACTATGAGCGTGAAGAGATTTTTTGTGAATTCGTATTCGTTCGTGTCCATTCGTGGTTAAACCATGGACGAGCGCCGCAAACCGTATCCATTCGACGAGTTCGAACCAAAATGGCAGGCCGTCTGGGAAGAGCGACAGCCCTTTCACGCGCTCAATCCCGGTGAGAAAGGCTTCGATTCCTCGAAGTCGAAATTTTACGTCCTCGACATGTTTCCCTATCCGAGTGGCGCAGGCCTGCATGTTGGCCATCCCGAAGGTTATACTGCCACGGATATCATCGCGCGTTACAAGCGCATGCGTGGATTCAATGTCTTGCATCCGATGGGCTGGGACGCATTTGGTCTACCTGCTGAGCAATACGCGATCAAAAGCGGCCAGCATCCGGCAATCACCACGCGCGAAAATGTGGCTAAATTCAAGAACCAGCTCAAGCGAATTGGTTTTTCCTACGACTGGCAGCGTGAAATCAACACGACCGATCCACGTTATTACAAATGGACGCAGTGGATTTTTCTGCAGATTTATAATTCCTGGTTCAATCCGGCCACAAACAAAGCCGAGCCCATTTCGACGTATTCGGGCAAAAACCCGGATGAAGTTCGCCTCGCTTATGTCGCTGACGTGCCGGTGAACTGGTGCCAGGAACTCGGTACTGTTTTGGCCAATGAGGAAGTCGTCGACGGAAAAAGTGAGATTGGCGGTTTTCCGGTCGTCCGTCGACCAATGCGCCAATGGATGTTGCGAATTACCGCGTATGCAGAGCGGTTGCTAAATGAACTCGACAAACTCGACTGGCCCGAAGGAATCAAGTTGCTCCAGCGAAACTGGATCGGCAAAAGCGAAGGTGCTGAGATCGATTTCAAGATCGACAAAAGCGACCAAAAAATCCGCGTGTTTACGACACGTCCCGACACGCTTTACGGCGGAACGTTCCTGGTGCTCGCGCCAGAACATTCGCTGGTCGACCTGATTGTCACTGAGGAGCAATGGCCCGCGGTACGCGAGTATCGCGAACGCACCGCGCGCAAGAGCGATCTCGAACGCGCCGATCTGTCGAAAGAAAAAACCGGCGTTTTTACCGGGGCGTATGCAATCAACCCGGCGAATGACGAGAGGATTCCGATCTGGATCGCTGACTACGTGCTGGTTGGTTACGGCACTGGAGGAATCGGCGGCGTGCCCGCACATGACGATCGCGACCTGGAATTCGCGCACAAATTTGATTTACCGATTCGCGAAGTCGTTAGGCCACCTGGGGATGAGAATCCGCTCGGATTTACGGGCGAAGGTTTCGCAATCAATTCGCCAATCATCAACGGCCTGGCGAGTGCGGAAGCGAAGAAAAAAATCACCGCATGGCTGGAGGAACGCGGCCAGGGCAAACGCGCGATCAACTACAAATTGCGCGACTGGCTTTTTTCGCGGCAGCGTTATTGGGGTGAACCGTTCCCGATTATCTGGGAGGGCGGCAATCACCATTCGTTAGGCGAAAGCGAACTGCCGCTGGTGCCGCCGCCGCTGGAAGACTATAAACCGACCGGGACCGGCGAGCCGCCGCTGTCAAAGGCCAAAGACTGGATTCGTTATACCGAAAAAGCGACTCGCGAGACGAATGTCATGCCGCAATGGGCCGGCTCGTGCTGGTACTACCTGCGATTCTGTGATCCAAACAACGATCAGCGTTTCGTCGGGGAACAGGCCGACCGCTACTGGATGGGCGGCGAGAAGCCGGGTGGTGTCGATTTGTATGTCGGCGGCACCGAGCACGCTGTGTTGCACCTGCTTTACGCGCGCTTCTGGCACAAGGTTTTGTTCGATCTCGGTTATCTCTCGAAGCCGGAGCCATTCCAGCGCCTGGTCAATCAAGGAATCATCCTGGGTGAAGATAATCAGAAAATGTCGAAATCGCGCGGCAACATCGTGAACCCCGACGACGTGATCGACCAGTACGGCGCTGACGCGTTTCGTTGTTACGAGATGTTTATGGGACCCCTGGAGCAAATGAAACCCTGGAGCATGCGCGGCGTGGAGGGCGTGTCGCGTTTTCTTGCGCGCGTCTGGCGTTTGTTCATGACGGAGAACCAGGGCGGTGACTGGGAATTGTCTGCGAAAATCAAAGAGATCGATGCAAACAAGCCACAGCAGAAGATGACCCATGCAACCATCAAGAAAGTCACTGAGGACATTGAGTCATTCTCGTTTAACACGGCAATTTCGCAGATGATGATTTTCGTAAACACATTCACCGGGGCCGAAACGATTCCGTTATCATCGATGCGCAGCTTTTTGGTTTTGCTCAGTCCGTTCGCGCCGCACATTGCCTCCGAGTTGTGGGAGAAATTGAGCGCGAAGTTTACGGATGCGCGCGGCGATATCACCGAACAGCCGTGGCCGACCTACGATGAGCGGCTACTTGTCGAAGACGAGGTGGAAATCGTCCTTCAGATTAATGGGAAAGTGCGTGATCGAATGAAGATGTCGATCCTTGCAACCGAGGAACAAATGAAAACGGCCGCGTTGTCGAACCCGAAAATTCAAGACCGCATCGCTGGCAAGACTGTGCGCAAGGTGATTGTGGTCCCGAAAAAGCTTGTAAATATCGTCGTCGATTAGTTGGATGAGACGGTATGTTGAAAGAATTTAAGGAGTTTGCGGTTAAAGGAAATGCCGTTGATCTCGCGGTGGGCGTGATTATTGGCGCCGCCTTCGGGGGAATAGTAAATTCACTTGTCAAAGACATTCTCATGCCGCCGGTAGGATTACTCACCGGTGGCCTCGATTTCTCCAATAAATTTCTCATCCTCAAGGCCGCACCTGGCAGCGGCTCCTTTAATACTCCGGCCGAGGCCGCCAAGGCAGGCGCGGTGACTTGGAATTACGGAAATTTTATCACTCTTATAATCAATTTCGTCATCGTCGCCTTCTGCATTTTCCTCGTAGTCAAAGCGATGAACAGATTAAAAAGGCCATCGCCAACTGCCGCGCCAGTTTCGAAGGAGTGCCCGGCGTGCGCAATGACGATCCCGATCAAGGCGACACGTTGTCCGCATTGCACGAGTGAGTTAACGCAAGCGCCTACGCACTGATGTTCTGGCCGGCGTTGTTGATGCCAGCCTGAAAGATACATTCTCGAAATCCGCGGGGTCAGCCGTCTCAGCCCTAGGGAATTTTTGTAAATTATTGCTTGCCCTCGGCGGCTTCGGCTGCTAGGAAGACTGCCAATGCCGAAGTGCCTTAACCTTACGGTGGCTGCAGCCGGCGCTTGTCTAATTGTTGGTTGTGCCACCCAGTCGAAATCAAATCTTAGCGCGCGCCACATACCAAACGTGCGCACTACTGCCTACACACATAGTGAGGGAAGCGGATGCCACAACGCAGTCGGCACCTATCTTTCCGGCGGCCACGTGCTGAGTGCCGCGTCCGATTGGTCGCGGTATCCGCTTGGCACACGATTTCGCATCGCCTCGACGAACGAGGAATATGTTATCGACGATTATGGGTGGGCACTCGTCGGAACTGATACAATCGATTTGTACAAGCCGAGCCGCCTGGAAATGAGACGCTGGGGCGTCCGCAACGTGGACATCGACATCTTACAATGGGGATCGGAGGAACAAAGTTTGAAAGTGCTTGCACCGCGCTGCAAACATCGTCGGGTGCAGCAGATGGTGACAGCTCTTGAGAAAAAAAAGGCGAAAACGAACGTCGCACAAACTTCTCCTCCTCGTAGTTCGCTTTGATTTAAGGCCGATCGCGCCGCATTTTCCCGGCGCATGAGAATTTTCGTTGTTGGCGGCGCCGGTTACATCGGAAGCATTTGTGCTGAGCTATTGTTGGATGAGGGCCACGAAGTAGCCATCTTCGATAATCTGACTGAGGGCCACCGGCGCGCAGTCGATTCACGCGCTAACTTCATTCAAGGCGAGCTGGCCGATCGCGAGCAAATCCAGGCTGCGCTGTCCAATGCGCGCCCGGACGCCGTGATGCATTTTGCAGCAAACGCGCTCGTTGCGGAATCAATGCGCGATCCGTCGAAGTATTTCCGCAACAACATTTGCAACGGGTTGAACCTGCTCGATGCCATGATCGCGACACGCGCTCGGCGAATCGTTTTTTCCTCGACTTGCGCGATTTTTGGACTGCCCGAGCGGTTGCCAATCGAGGAAACGACGCTCGCGCGTCCGATCAATCCATACGGCGAATCGAAACTGGCTTTCGAAAAGATCCTGCAATGGTACGATCGGATCCATGGATTAAAGTTCGTGTCATTGCGTTACTTCAACGCAGCCGGCGCCACTGAGAATTTCGGTGAAGATCATCGGCAGGAGACACATTTGATCCCCAACGTGCTTAAGGTCGCGCTGGGTCAAAAACCGAATGTCGAAATTTACGGCACCGATTACGCGACACCAGACGGAACATGTGTTCGCGACTACATCCATATCGTCGACCTTGCGCGAGCACACATCCTGGCGCTTGGCGCGCCTAGCAGCGCATTTTACAACCTCGGTACGGGAGGCGGCTCCAGCGTTCGCGAAGTAATCGAGGCTTGCGTTAAAATCAGCGGACGAAAGATCGCCACAATCGAAAAGCCGCGGCGACCGGGCGATCCGCCCCGGCTTATAGCATCTTCGGAAAAGATCAAAAAAGAACTCGGTTGGCGACCGAAGTTCCAGTCGGTGATGGCAATTATCGAGAGCGCGTGGAAATGGCACGAGAAATTTCCAAATGGCTACGAAGATTAAGGCCTGAGAAACTCCGAGTCCTTTTGCGAACCTGGCCAAAGGCTGGGAGAGCTACTCTTGTGTTACATATGCAACAGGAAACTGTCAGTACGCTCTTGAAAGCGCCGGACGCAAGGCTGTCGTCACTGCTGCTCGAACTTTTGCGATGTCCAGATCGTGTAGTCTGCCGCTTTGCGCTCGAAGCACGTGCACATTTTCGTTCCTGGGCGCCCAAACATTGGGATCGGTCGGACCAAAGAGCAAAATGCAGTTTGCACCTGCAGCAGCGGCAAGGTGCGAAATTCCGCTATCGTGCCCCACAAAGATGGTGTGTTCGAGGACGGCGGCCAGTTGAGGTAGTGGCAAATCTTTTGCGAAACGAACATCGCGATCCTTCCAGTCATGCTCCAATTGCGCGGTCTGAGCTTTGTCTGCCTCGCCCGAGACAACGACAAAGGAGGGCTGCTTTCCAATGTGATCAGGCATACCGTTTGCCCTTGATAAACCACCTTTGCTTTGGACTAACTCAATCCAATTTTCTGGCGGCCAGTTCTTTTCCTTGCTGCCGCTTCCAGGATGAATCGCCACAATCGGTCGCGATAAGGTCTGGAGGAACTCCCGTGCGAACTGACGATCTTCGTCAGAGAGGAAAATCTTTTCAGCAAGATTGCTGACTCTGATTCCCAACTCTTGGATCGGTCGTGCTAGCTGCCTCGCGGCATGGCCGCTTTTTTCGACGACCTTGGCAGGCCCACAAAGCAGATTTTCAACGCCGCATCGGCGGACGTTGTCTTCAAAGATCTGATCTGGGTCATACAGATAGCTGATGATCAAATCGAAAGTCGCGAAATAACCTGCCAATTCCGCCGGCAGCTCCGGATTCTTGGCGAAGAAGCTGGCGAGAGGTCCGTATTCGATTGAGCGAACTGCTTGCGCGTAGAACCGGTTTTCCGCGAGCACTGCGATATGCTTGTAACCAAGGATCTCAATGTGCGCACCAGGATACGCGTCACGGAGCGCATTGAGCGCTGGAAGGGTAAGAATAAAATCGCCGATTGCGCCGCCGCGGATTACGAGAATGCGGTTCATAAGCGTCTATTGCAGCCACGGCCCTGTGGGCCGTTTCATTGTTAAATCAAAGGCGATCTGTGTTGACCGGCCACAGGCGGTGGCTACAGGAAAGCGCATGCTGCATTGATTCGACAGGGCGGTCGCAGCCCGCCGCCACGGTTCTTAATACTTCGTAAACGCGAACGTGAGAATCACGCAGCCGTAAATCAACGCGATAGCATGCAAACAGCGCCAGCGAAACGTGCTCCGCGCGGTCCAATTGATTTGATCACGCAGCACGTACGGGATGGCGACCCAAAAGAGGCCGGCAAGAATCAACAAATAAGCAAGTACAGTTAGGAGCAAACGGCTTGTCTCGTAGCGCAGGAAGGCCGCATCGAGCAGTGGCTCCGCGGCCAGCAAACAAAGAATTCCAAGAGCGCGCACTGCGAGGAATTCTCCGACGAAACGCAAGGTCAGCCCGTAACCAATCGGCAGCGCAATGAGCAGGGGACGCCGAAATGCGGAGAATTCACCCATCTGGATGGTCGAGAGCAGCCAGAACGTCCAGACAAGACAAATGGTTAGCAAAAATACTCCTGCCACATGAGATCGTGGAAACTTTTGTGCAACGCTGGCGAGGTTCGGTTTTAGTAAACCGGGTAGACTGATCAAAACGAGAAATGCGCCTGCGATGATTCCGGCGGCTTGTAGAGAGAGATTGTAAATCACTGGTGGCGCAAGATTTCAACTTATGGTTAGGCGGATGCAACCTAAAAAGTGCAGCGACCTTTCAGAAGCGGCGAGCCGTACAAGCTGAATCCGTTGGTGCGTTGCACCTGTACGTCAACAATTTCGCCAATCAGTTTTTCCCCGCCTTCAAAGACGACAATCTTGTTTGTGCGTGTCCGGCCCGCCAACCGTGTTGGATTGGTCTTGCTCAGACCTTCGCAAAGAACTTCAACAGCGCGGCCCACCAAACGTTCGCCAGATCGGCGCGTCGATTCGTTGACAACCCGGAGCAGATCCTGATTGCGCTGTTCTTTGATGCGCTCATCGATTTGATCTGGCATCTCCGCAGCCGGCGTATCGCGCCGTGGCGAATAGCGAAAAACAAACGCGTTATCAAACTGGATTTCTTCAACCAAATCTCGCGTCTTTTCATAATCCTCTTCGGTCTCACCTGGGAATCCGACGATGATGTCGGTGGTAATTGCAACGCCCTCGCGTGCGTGTCGGATGCGGTGAACAAGATCGATATATTTCTCCACCGTGTAGGCTCGATGCATCGTTTTGAGAATTCTGTTGGAGCCGGATTGCAATGGTAGGTGAACGTGCTCTGCCAGTTTCGGCAGACGCGAGATCGCGTCGACCAAATCATCGCGGAAACCAATGGGATGCGGGGAGGTAAACCGGAGCCGTTCGAGCCCCGCAATTTCATTCACTGCTTCCAGCAACTGCACAAAGGGACTTTTGCCGTCGAGCTTCGGAAATTCGTGACGGCCGTAGAGATTTACAATTTGCCCAAGTAACGTAACTTCTTTCACCCCGCACGCCACCAGCTCGCGCACCTCTTGCACGATCTCGTCAATAGAACGGCTGCGCTCCACGCCGCGCGTCTGCGGGACGATGCAAAAAGTGCAATGCATGTTGCATCCCTGCATGACGGAGACGAACGCCGTGGCCTGCTTGGGCGCCAGCTGTTGATCGCGAATCGTCGATTGTGACCCTGGCTCCTCCGCAGAATCGACGATCGAAAAACGCAGATCGTCCATTGCACGATTCTGGTCGGGCGCGATCGCCAAGCGCGCCGCTTTCTTCGCCACCAATTCTTCCACGTAATCTGCAACGCGGTGAAATTTTTGCGTGCCAACCACCAGATCGACATGCGGCAAGTTTTTTAGTAACGACTCGCCCCGCGCCTGAGCCATACAGCCCAGGAAACCGAAAAGCACGTGCGGTCGCTCTTTCGCTAATCGACCCAGCATTCCCATCTTGCCGAGCGCTTTTTGGTCGGCCATGTCGCGCACGCTGCATGTGTTCAGCAGCACGACATCAGCTTCCGTTTCGTGCGCGACGCGCTCATAGCCTCGGGCGATGAGTGAGTGAGCGACCTGTTCCGAGTCGCGCTCGTTCATCTGGCAGCCATAGGTCTTGATGAAAAATTTCGGCATGGACGAGCGAAAACAATACACGCCGACGCTGCCTCCGTCCAAAGCAGGACACGAATTTGGAACTCGCTCGCTTCCCCGCTCGCTCGCCGCTACCTGTCGCGGCTTTACCTTCTATGTCGCTGATCCCCTCAGCTCCATTCACGAACTGATGCGAACTGAAGCCGGCGTTACGAGATTCGTGACAATTCGTGTAAGTCGTGTCTTTAATCGCGGCATGCCGACAATTAAAGATGAAGCTCCAGCGATTGGCATCATCGGTGGCAGCGGTCTCTATCAAATAGAAGAATTGCGTGATACCAGCGAACTCACCATCGATACGCCATTCGGGCCACCCTCGGACACGCTCGTTGGCGGAAAGCTTAGCGGACGCCAGGCTTACTTCCTGCCGCGACATGGCCGCGGTCATCGGATTTTGCCGCACGAAATCAATCACCGGGCCAACATCTACGCGCTCCGCTCGCTAAACGTTCGCTGGATTATCTCTGTGGCAGCGGTGGGCAGTCTGCAGGAAAAATATGCGCCGCGAGATGTGTTGCTGCCTTCGCAGTTTTATGACCGCACGAGTGGGCGTGCAGTGCACACATTTTTTGGAGAAGGCATTGCCGCGCACATCGCGTTTGCCGAGCCAATTAGTACGAACCTCCGCAGTCTTCTGGCGGAATCAGCGAGATCTGTCGGCGTTACGCTGCATAACGGGGGCACCTACGTGAACATGGATGGTCCCGCGTTTTCCACGCGCGCGGAATCGGAATTGAATCGCCGCAACGGTTTCGACGTGATCGCGATGACAAACTTACCCGAGGCGAAACTTGCCCGTGAGGCGGAGATCGCATTCGCCACAATGGCAATGATCACCGATTACGATTGCTGGAAAATCGAAGAGGAACCGGTCTCGGCTGAGATTGTTCTCAGTCACCTGCTCGCAAATGCAGAGACAGCCCGCAGAGTCATCGCAGACGTCATTCCGCGAATTCCCAATGAGCCGAACTGGCCGGAACATTCCGCGTTGGATACGGCGCTGGTGACCGACCAGAAGTTGTGGCCGGAAGCCACTATACAAAAGCTGAAACCGATTTTGGGGCGCTTCGTCGCTGGATAGATTTCCGGTCTGTTTTCGTCTGGCTTGCGTCCATGGTAGGTCGCGTCGCTCCGTGCGCGCCCTATCTTCGCGATCACGAGCGATTGAATTGCGCCTCGAACCAATTGAAAATCATAAAATGAAAACGCGTTGCTTTGATCACATTGATTTACGAGTGAGGGATATGCAGGTCGCAAGAAAGTTCTACGGAAAATTTCTAACGCAGCTTGGATTTGTTCACGAAAGCCCGGGCGAAGATTTCCATACTTTTTATTCCGCCGGCGGTGACAAGCCGTCGGAATTTTTCGTTTTCGACGAGGACAAGAACCATCAGCCAAACGGCACGCGGATCGCGTTCTGGGCCGAAACCCGCGAAGAAGTGGATCGGGTTGCGAAGTTGGTGCGCGAAGCTGGCGGCAAGGCGCTCGAAGGTCCGGAAATCTGCGTTGATTACAGTCCCGGCTATTATGCGTTTTTCTTCGAGGACCCGGACGGCAACAAGCTGGAAATTTGCTGTCGGGAGACTCCGGTCATTGCTGAGTAGAGCGGCCGCTTTTGTGTCATTCTGAGCAAAGCGAAGAATCTCTAGTCCTCTGATCTGGCAGCGTGCCAACGCAACCAGAGATGTTTCGCTTCGCTCAACATGACAGATAGGATGCGAAATCTCGTGGGATCCAAAACCAACGAGTCCTGCGGCGAAAATCCAGAAATTGTGCAATCAACGAAATTGGGCGAAAAGTAGATGAATGACTAAGCCCGCGCATGAACCTGCCATTCTGCAGGGCGCGCGTCGCGTTCGCTATCTCAAGCTGATCGCGCTTTTCAAAATCGCCAAAGGCGCGCTGCTCCTGGTCCTTGGTGTTTCGCTCGTTTTTCTGAACGCGCGGACTCGCTGGATGGATGTCTTGTCCAACTGGATTGCGGACGAAATCCTGCTGGAGCACAGCAGGCCCATCGCTTATTTGCTCAACAAACTGCAAGCGGTCCTTGCGGACGGCGCGTTGCGGCCGGCGGGCCTTCTGGCGCTTTTTTATGCGGCAGTTCTTTTCACCGAAGGAATCGGCGTTTACATGCAGCAACGCTGGGCGGAGTTACTCATGATTTTCGCGACTGCGTCGCTGATTCCACTTGAGGTTCGTCATCTTTGGCATCGGCCGGGGTTGGTGGGCGTGCTCATTCTGCTCGCGAACTGTTTCATTGTTTGGTTTTTGTATCGCGTGCTTAAGCGCGACAAAGCCGAAGTGCAAGTCGCGCATCCGCCCGAACTGGTCGAAACACGTTAGTGATTCGTTTGTGGGCGCCGACACGCTCGCAGGAAGCGCGAGCGCCGATTTAGTTTTACGTCACACATGGGCTTGCCTGGTAATGAAGAAGCCGAAAATAGACGATAAACTGAGGTTGCAGGCGGATTTCGGAGAAACCGACGCAATCTGCGTCGAGGTACTCAAAAATCCGGCTACCGAGGAAGGCGTTGTACTCAAGGTAATGGCGCGCGGCCCATTCGAACAAGGCCAGCAAGTCTGGATACTCGATCGCGATGGCTCGAAAGTCGGCGCTACGGTTGAAAACGTTCTTACGCAAACTATCGACAGCGAAGTGACGCTTTCGACCGTTCTTCCGGCGTAATTCAAGGAGGGGCGGTTTCCAATCCGCCCCTTTTGGGACGGCGGACTAGAGACCGCCGCTCCTTGTGTTTGATGCTTGCTTTGGGCGCGACTTTTTACTTGATCGAGGCGCGCGACCTAGCGATAACGGGGCTTCCCTGAGCACGATTGGCGGAGATTCCGAAAACGGAGTGGTTGCCTTTACCACCACCCACTGGAGCGTGGTCTTGGAAGCGAAGGGCGAATCGCCGGCGGCAGAGGCGGCCTTGGAAAATCTTTGCCGCACTTACTGGCGACCGATTTATGGCTTCGTTAGGCGAGAGGGTGCTAAACCAGAAGAGGCGAAAGATATCACCCAGGGGTTTTTCGCGCTGATTTTGGAACGCAAAGATTTCCAGTCCGTGCGACAGGAGAAGGGCCGCTTGCGTTCCTTTCTTCTGGCTTCGCTCAAGCATTTCATGGCGAACGAGCGCCGTGATGCCGCGACGATCAAACGTGGTGGCGGCCGAACGCTGATTCCGCTCGACGGGATCGCATCGGATGATTCTGGCGAGTTCGATCGCGGCGACATGCTGAGCGCCGATCTGCTTTATGATCGCCGATGGGCGTTCACCGTCCTCGACCGGGTGTTCGCGCGTTTGCGCGAGGAATCTCAGGGATCAGCTAACACGCCGCTGCTGGAGCGGTTGAACACATTACTGTCTGACGAACCGGATCGACCGTCGCAAGCGGAAATTGCGCGCGAGTTTGGCATGACCGAGAACGCGGTCAAACAAGCCTTCCATCGACTGCGACAGCGTTACCGGCAGCTGTTGCGTGAGGAAGTCGCGCACACGGTGGCAACGCCAGCCGAGATCGAAGATGAACTGCGCCACCTCATCGCCGCGTTGCGCTCGTAAAGACACGAATTGCACGAATCATCACGAAATTTCATGAAGCTTGAATCAAATGTTGGATCAACTCGCGAAGCCTTCGGAGTTGGTTCGTGTGAATTAGTGAAATTAGTGTCTCGTGGTTAGATTGACGAAATTGGCGTCTAGATTCTGCCGCAAATGCGGAGCAGCCATTCCTCCTGATTCCCCGCAGCAATCCTGCGGCGCCTGTCTGCTGGAGACGGGTCTCGGCTCCGACGAACCTGTAGCCGGGGTCGACTCGTCCGCCGAGCCGCCTACTCCGCCGAAGCAGCTGCGAAGGCCGGATCGGCGAAGGCGGATGACCCCGGCCGCGCCTCGCCGATGCTGATGGACTTCGGCGATTACGAATTGCTCGAGCAAATTGGCCGCGGCGGACAAGGCGTAGTGTTTCGAGCCCGCCAGAAAAGTCTCAATCGCATCGTCGCGCTCAAAGTCATTGGTCTTGGCCATTGGGCCACCAAAGCGCACCTCAAACGTTTCCGTCTCGAGGCCGAAGCGGCAGCGAGGTTAGAGCATCCCGGTATCGTTCCAATTCACGACGTTGGCGAGCGTGATGGCTCGTGCTATTTCAGCATGAAATTCGTCGAAGGCGGCCAACTTGATGAAGTAGTCAAGCGCACGCCGATGCCGATCCGGCGCGCGGTGGAACTAATCGCGAAGGTCGCTCGCACTGTTCATTACGCGCATGAACACGGAATTCTTCATCGGGACATCAAGCCGGGAAACATTTTGCTCGATGCAAAAGGCGAACCGCATCTCACCGATTTTGGTCTTGCCCGATTGGTCGAGTCCGAGAGCACCGTCACGCGCACGCTGGAAGTTCTGGGCACGCCAAGTTACATGGCGCCAGAACAAGCAGTAGGAAACAACGCGGCTATCAGCGGCGTCACAGATGTCTATGGACTTGGCGCAGTACTTTACCAATTGCTGACAGGTCAGCCGCCTTTTGCCGGTGGAACAACCTACGAAACGATCAAGCTACTCTTGGATACCGAGCCGCGGCAACCGCGCCTCTTAAATCCGAAAATAGATCGCGATCTCTGCACAATTTGCCTCAAATGCCTGGAGAAAGATCCAAAGCGCCGATACTCGTCTGCGCTCGCGCTGGCTGAGGATTTGGAACGCTGGCTAAAGCACGAACCGATCCAGGCGCGCGCACGTCGGACCTCTTCACGCGTGGAACAGAAATGGGTGCGGCGCAATCCAAGCATCGCGCGTGATGGCAGCAATGTTGATCGCGCTGGCGGTGCCTGTTGGGGTGATTGTTTGGAAAAGCGAATTTATCCGTCACCCGGTCACAACTGGAATCGCCGTTCTGCCGTTTGAAAATCTAAGCGAGCAGAGAGAAGACGCCGCTGCCTTCGTCGACGGTGTCCAGGACGACATTCTGACCAAGCTGGCGAGGATCGCCGATCTGAAAGTGATCAGTCGGAGCAGTGTGATGGAATATCGCGAGAAACGAAATGTGCGACAGATCGGAAATGATCTGCGCGTATCGCATCTTCTGGAAGGCAGCGTCCGCAGGATCGGGACACGGTTTCACATGAATGCGCAGTTGATCGACACGCGCACTGACACTCATGTGTGGGTGGAGCAATACGACGGCGATTTCAATGATCTATTCGCAATTCAGAGCGAGATCGCGCAGAAAATTGCCGGCCAACTCCACGCCAAAATCTCAGCTGCTGAGAAACTGGCAATTGAACGCAAACCGACGGGCGATCTCGTCGCTTTCGAGCTCTATTCGCGTGCCATTGGCTTAACACCGACATTCCGTGGCGGCACCGCTGGTTCGGGACAGCAGGCTATCGATCTGCTGAACCAGGCTGTGGCGCGCGATCCTTCGTTTCTCGAAGCCTATTGCGCGCTCGCTTTGGCTCATGACCAGCTTTACTTCTTTGGCTTCGGCCATACTCGTGCGCGGTTGGCGTCAGCAGAAGCTGCCATTCAGGAAGCATTTCGCATCCGTCCAAATGCCGGCGAAGCACATCTCGCACGAGCACAGCATCTTTATAACGGATACCTCGATTATGAGGGCGCTCTGGCTGAATTGGAACTTGCTCGCCAGACGCTGCCCAATAACCCGCGGATATTTCAAGTAACGGCTTTCATCCAAAGGCGTCAAGGGCGCTGGGAAGAGTCCATGCGCAATTTTGAGCGGGCACTTGAGCTCGACCCGCGCAACGTTAACACGCTCGACAACATGTCAGATAGTTACGCAGCGCTCCGGCGTTATGCTGAACAAAAATCGAAGCTCGATCGCATATTGGCTATCGAGCCAAATGATCTTCCGGCAAAAATGGGGCGCGCATTTGTGGAACTGAATTGGAAAGCTGATACCAGATCGTTGCATCAATTGATTGACGAAATCCGGGCGACAAATCCGGCTGCCATGCCAAAAATCGTCCCTGCATGGTTAGGTTGCGCACTTGTCGAACGCGACGTCGCTGCCGTTAAAGAGGCATTGCTCGCCGCCGGGGAAGAGAGCCCGTTAGGCGGCGACGCCATTCATTTCCCGCGTCCTTTCGTTGAAGGCCTTATCGCGCGCATGACAAACGACGAGCACAAGGCGCAATTGGCTTTTACTACTGCGCGCGACGAACAGGAGAAAATCGTCCAGGCTCAACCAGATTACGGTCCGGCATTGTGCGTGCTCGGTGTAATCGATGCCGCCCTCGGGCGGAAGGATGAGGCCTTGCGCGAAGGCCGGCGCGCGGTCGAGCTGCTCCCCGTGGAAAAGGACTCAGTCAATGGTGCGGACATGATCGCCTATTACGCGATGACTGCTGCGTGGGTTGGTGAAAAAAATCTCGCGTTTGAACAACTCGCTTTCTCAGCACGTACCCCTGCCGGTGTAACGTATGGCGACTTAAAACTGGATCCGTTCTGGGACCCGCTGCGCGGCGATCCGCGCTTCGAAAAAATCGTCGCCTCCTTCGCGCCGAAATAATTTCACCACGGATGACACGGATCGCACGGATGTCTGGGAAGCAGTCGAGGTTCGCCGAATTTCGTAGAACGCTTATCTATCAGCCGGACGCACATCCACTACCATTACGCTTTTTACCGCATCATCCAGCCAGTACGTGATCGCGTAGTCACCGATGATTTTGATCTGCCGGATTTGGAGCGAGGCGTCCTTATCGGTATAGTCGCCTTTAGTCCGCGGCTGGTCACGCAAGCCGTAAATGAATTTCATGATCTCCTGTCTTTGACGGCCACTCTTGGGAACCGCTTCGAGCAGATCAATATTCAGATAAACTTGGTAGGGTTCCACCGGCGCTTATTCGGCGTCTAAGCGCTTTTCGAACTCTTCCGGCGTCAACCAATGTGATGGGTCTTTGTCATTCACGCGAGCCTTCAACTTCGCTTGGTATGCAACGTCCCCACGGTGCCGGAGATGAAAAAGGAAAGCCGTTAGCTCGTTCTGTTCCCCCGGCGAAAGCGTCGCTACGGTCTTCTTTAGTTCCTCAACGCTCATTAGCCAAGCGTATCGTCTCGATACGGCATCCGTCAACTCCACCCTTGTTTGCCCTTATCGGTGAAATCCGCGCTACTTGTCACGCCGAAGCCTTGGCGTAGGTGGATCCGTGGTTGCTCCGCCGTAGCGATTTAACGCGGCGAAGCCAGCTTTCCGCATAACCTCGCGCTGATTTCCGTTCTGTACTCCGGTGAACGGCCAGAAATGATTTTCTTACGACGAGGAGTCACGGCAGGCCAAAACAAGAAAGAGAAAATATGAAGATAAGAACCCTAAAACAAACATGCAGCAGCGCGTTGATCGTGATGGCGGGTTTGTCCGTTGCGTTTTCCTTCGCTTCGGCTCAAGCGCCCGAACGAACCACGCACCCCGAACGAACCATCCAAGGCGTGTGGCAGGTAACCAGAATGGGAGTCGACTGTAATGATCCCAACCAGACGCGACCGCCTTTCCCAGCCCTAATGACCTTTTACCGCGACGGCACCCTGACCGCCTACGCCAACCCTCCCGGTACGGGCCCGCTCGACACCCCCGAAGCTGGTCTCTGGCAGCGCGAGCCGGGTAGACAGAATTACTCCTTCCACGATATATCTTACGTCTATGACGAAAACGGCTCCTTTGCTGGATCGGGGGTAGTCACCGCCAACGTCCATCTCACCAGCGGCAACAGCTTCGAGTATAGCGCCACAATCCAGTTCTTCGATGCCGATGGGAATCTGGTCTTCTCCGGCTGCGGCAGGGCGACTGGAACGCGGTTTGAATAAAGATCATGGGCTTTGGTGTGTTCTATCCGCGCCAAACCCGTTTGCTCGCGCACAAAGATTTGTAGCCGAGGTCGCCGATCGCGGCTGCCGGCGTCAGCGCCCCGGGTACAGATCGCTGCTTTTTAGAAGGACCGCTCCGTCGCATTTCATTTCGTCGAGTGCGCGGTCGAAATGACGAATGACGAAAGAAGTCCGAATGCTCAAATGACGAAGGACACAGCGAGGTAAAAGCGTGTCATCCTGAGCGGAGTCGAAGGATCCCGCGAAGCTACCTTTAAGCTTACAATCCGAGATTCCTCGACTTCGCTCGGAATGACAATCAACGGCTGGCGCCGTCCGCGCCGATGTGATTGACGAACCAATCGCTTGCCAGTTTTGCCACTTTCTCCAGCGCACCGGGTTCCTCGAAGAGATGCGTCGCGCCAGGGATAATCTCGAGTTTCACTTCGCAGTGCATCTTATCGCGTGCTTGCTCGTTTAACTCGATGACGATGTCATCGTTGCCGCCGACAATGAGCAGGGTAGGTGCCTGCACTTTTGGCAAAGCTTCACCCGCCAAATCTGGACGCCCGCCGCGCGATACGACCGCGCCTACATCCTGCGGAACATCGACCGCCGCGACCAGTGCCGCAGCGCCGCCTGTGCTCGAGCCGAAATAGCCAATCCGCAAATCGCACGTTTGTGGTTGCTGCTTTGCCCACTTTGTCGCGTGAACAAGGCGTTCCGCCAGTAAATGGATATTGAACCGAAGCTCGCGAGTCTGCATGTCGATTGCTTCCTCCTCCTGCGTAAGCAAATCAAAAAGCAGCGTCGCCAGTCCGGCGTCGTTGAGTGTGCGCGCCACAAATTGATTCCGCGGACTGTGACGGCTGCTGCCGCTACCGTGGGCAAAAAGCACGAGCGCATCCGCGTTCCTGGGAAGATGCAAAGTTCCCGAGAGAATTGCTCGCCCGGCCTGAATTTGCACTTCCTTCATCTCTTATTCCTGCCTTGCTCATGCTCGTCCTCGTCAAGGAGCGGCGGTCTCTAGTCCGCCGTTTCAATGGGGCGGATTGGAAACCGCCCCTCCTTGTTCTTCCGCGCCATGTGCGAGCAGCTCGCGCACGTCTTCATCAGTTGTCTGCGAGAAATCTTCGTAATACTGGCCGACTGCTTGAAAGAATTCAGGCGTGCTCAGGCAGATCGTTTCGTCGGCTTGTTCTTCGATCTCGTGGCAGGTATCCGGCGGACCGACCGGCACGGCTACGACGATCTTCGCAGCGCCGCGCTGTCGCAGCGCCTTTACAGCAGCGCGCATCGTTGCCCCCGTGGCCAATCCATCATCCACCAAAATGGCAATCCGATCCCGCAACTGTGGTGCCGGGCGCCCCTCCCGATAGATTTGTTCCCGCCGCTGCAGTTCCGCTGTTTCCCGTGCGGTAACGGCCTCGATTGCCTGGTCCGCATGCGGGATCGCGCGCACCACATCTTCATTCAAAACCCGCACGCCACCCGAAGCGATTGCGCCGGCAGCCAATTCCTCGAACCCGGGGACACCCAGCTTGCGCACGATAAAAACGTCGAGTGGCGCATGGAGACGTTTTGCAACTTCGTTGGCAACAGGCACGCCGCCGCGCGGCAAGCCGAGCACAATCACGTCGTCGAGATCTGCATATTTCTCGAGCTTCTCCGCGAGTAACCGCCCCGCTTCGATTCGGTTTGGAAAAGCTCGTTCCATGCGGCTAATCTCGCCGCTTTATGCAACCGAGGCGAGCGCCTTCCTCTTAGGATTTCGCTTCTGCGCGCGGTGCCGGGTATGTTACACAACGAGCCTGAGTAGCGCTGGTTGTTAAAACTCCAGGTTCAGCTGGCGGGATTCCGATTAGGCCAGGGTGGGGGCGGCGGAAGCTCATAGCGTTTTGTCTTTAGTTCTTCCTGAATCTCCTGGATCGCACGGTCCAGTTGCTGATCTTCGCCTTTGAATTCTTTCCCCGGATCGTTATCGACGACGATGTCGGGATCGACGCCGTGACCTTCGACGATCCATTGTTTGCCGTCTTTTGAGTAGATAGCGAATTCCGGTTTGAAGAATTGACCGCCATCGGCAAGCGGCAGCGACTCTCGAATACCAATGACGCCACCCCAAGTGCGTTTCCCGATCAGTTTGCCGAGCCCAAGCGTTTTAAAGCGATACGGAAAAATATCGCCGTCCGAGGCGGAGAATTCGTTCGTTAACGTGACCATCGGGCCGACAAACGTTTGCGGCGGGTCAGTCTGGGGCATGCCGTTCCGCGCCATCCCGACCATCACCAGCGCGCGCCGCAATCGCTCGATCACCAGAGGCGAGACGAATCCGCCACCGTTGCCGCGAACATCGACAATGAGCGCGTGTTTGCGGATTTGCGGGAAGTAAAACTTGGTGAACTGGTTCAAGCCGGGCTGGCCCATGTCGGGGATATGCAGGTAACCGACTTCGCCGCCGGTTTTCTTGTTTACGTAATCGATGTTCTTTTGCACCCAATCGAGGTAGTAAAGCGGCGCTTCATCGTCAGTGGGCACAACAGTCACATCGCGTGCGCCGGCATCAGTCGGCTTGGAATTTACGCGTAGGATCACTTGTTTGTCTGCGGTGCCAATGAGTGCGTCGTAAAGATTCGGCAACGTGGAGACTGGGGTGTTGTTGATTGCCAGAATGTAATCGCCGGGTTTCACGTCCACGCCGATATCTGTGAGCGGCGAGCGGGTTTTCTTGTCCCAATTTTCGCCTGGCAAAATGCGTTCGATGCGATAAGCGCGCGTGGCCGGGTCGCGAGAGAATTCCGCACCAAGCAGACCAAGCTTGATGCGCGGTGTGTCGGGGCGCTCACCGCCGCCGACGTAAGTGTGGCCGTTGTTCAGCTCGCCAATGAGCTCGCCTAACAAGTAGGTAAGATCATTGCGATGATTCACGAACGGGAGCAACGCAGCGTATTTGTCTCGCATCGCCTTCCAATCGACGCCGTTCATCGTAGGTGAAAAGAAGAAATCGCGCATTTGCCGCCAGCATTCGAAGTAGATTTGGTTCCACTCGGCATGTCGATCCAACTGCGTATCGAGACCCTGGATCTTGTGCTCGTGATCTTTGGTCTCGAGTTTGTCCTTTGGCACATCGATGATGGCGTAATCTTTTTTGACCTTCAGCAGCATCTTTTTGCCGTCGAACGTGATTTGGTAATTGTTCGCGTCGCCCAGGACGGTCTCCTTGCGATCGTCAACTTTGTAAACGCAAAGGTGCGATTTCCTGTCTCTTTCCGGGAATCCTTCTTGGTCATCTTCGCCGACGTCATCAGCCGCAGTACGGCGTAAATAAAAGATCCGCCCGTCATCCAGCATTCGGATGTTGCGATAATTTCCCGGAGTAATTTCCAACCCAAGGATCCGGTTCTGGATTCCATCGGTATCCACTTTCACAACGACTGGCTTTTTTGGTTTTTCTTCCGGTTTTTTCTCTTCTGCTTCCTTCGCTTTTTCCTTTTGTCGTTTTTCCGCGGCCTTGCCGACTTCATCGCTCTTCGGGGCCAGGGGGCTCGCCGTTTCTTTTGCCAACGTCACCAGATAAACGCGCTGCATGTCGCGATACACATTTGCAAATTCCTGGTCGCCGAAGGTCGGCTTGAAATCGCGCGCCGAGCTGAGCAGCAAATATTTTCCGTCATCGCTGAAAACTGCTTCGCCAGAGCCGTACCAATTATCAGTGACAGCGGTCTGTTGTTTGTTCGCGAGCGAATAGAGATAGACGCGCGACATCCCATTTTCCTCTGGGCGCGCCCAGGTGATCCACTGACTGTCCGGCGACCAGGCGTAACCTTCAATCTCGCCGTATTTGTCCTGATCGACCTAGCGTGACCGCTTTGGTGGTGACATCGACATACCGCAGTCGCTGCAACCGATCACTCCACAAGAGCTTCTTGCTGTCGGGCGACCATTTCGGCGCGTAGTAATAAGTGTCGGCGCCGCTTGTAATCTGTTGCGGCTCGCCTTTGCCGTCCTGGGAACGAACGTAAAGTTCGTTTTCGCCGGTCACATCCGAGTTATAGGCGATCCATTTTCCGTCCGGCGACCACACAGCATCGCGCTCGTGCGCGCCTGAAGTCTTCGTGAGGTTACGCGGCGTTCCGTTCCTAGCCGGCACGGAAAAAAGGTCGCCGCGCGCGACTGTGATGGAGCGTTCGCCATCCGGCGCGAGGTTCACCGATTCGATATGTTTGGCTGCATCGACAAGCGCCGAGCGGCCACTCGCAAAATCTTCCTTGATCTCGATAGGCACCGGCGTGGCCTGACCGCTCGCCAGATCGTAACGCCAGATGTGTCCCGCTTGCTCGAACACGATCGAGTCTTTACCGATCGACGGGAATTTGATGTCGAAATCAGTGAAGTGCGTGAGCTGCTTGGTTTCCTTCGTCGCAAGATCGATAACGAACAAATTCATGCGATTGTCGCGATCGGAGGTGAAATAAATTTTGTTGTCCGGCGCCCACATCGGGCAGATGTCCTGCGCGGGATTGTCCGTCAGGTTTTCGGTCGCGCCGGTTTTGAAATCGTAGATCCAAATGTCGTCCGCCATGCCGCCGCGATAATGTTTCCAGGTGCGAAACTCGCGGAACACGCGGTTGTAAGCCATCTTGGAATCATCCGGCGAAAACGAAACGAAACCGCCGCGCGGCACCGGTAGCTGTTGCGGTAATTCTGCGTCCAGCCCGACGGTAAACAGCGACCCGATGAAATCATTGAATGACGTCATACGCGAACGGAACACCACGAGTGGCTTGGTGTTTTCCCATGCCATCACGAGATTGTTAGGCCCCATGCGGTCGGAAATGTCGTCCCGGCCGAGCGTGGCCGAAGTCGTCAGCCGTTTCGGCGCACCGCCCTCGGCTGGCATGACATAGACCTCCGTGTTGCCGTCGTATTGCGAAGTGAAGGCGATCTGCTTCCCATCCGGCGAGAAACGCGGGAACGAGCTGTAACCAGGACCGCTTGTCAGGCGTCGCGCAATACCGCCGTCTTTGCCGACTGTATAAATCTCACCGGCATAGCAGAAAACGATTTGCGTATCGTTCGTCGTCGGGAAACGCAATAGCCGGGTTGTGTCGGGCAATTTCTGCGCGGATACGGCTGTAATTGAACCCAGAGCGGTGGCGATCAAACTTAAAAGAGCGAAAGGCCGAGAAAACATGTTCATAAAAACAAAGATGAAGCCAGCAAGCTGCCGTTGAACACACAGGATGCAACTGCGATTTCATCCCGCAGACGGCATTCGGACGATCATATATTGAAAACGCCGCCAGGTGGCGATTTTGTCTAAACAGTGTCGGATTTACTCAATGTCCACTTTGAGAGCGACTGAAACTTCCGACGGTCGCGCAAGCTCTGAGATGATAGTCGTCGTTCTTGAGGTGCGTCCGACTAAACCCCCTGAATAGCAAACCCCGTCACATCGTTTCTGGTCTGTTCACGTAAAGCAGCCTATCGCAATAAGGAGCTCCCGGTAGGCCCCAAGCGCAGCAGTTCAGGTGGCGCCTTAAAATATTTCTCAAGCTCCAGGTTCAGTTCGACCCAACTTTGCGACCGCGTTAATCGGTCGGCGCTCGCAATCTCCGCTTCCGCGCTCTCGAAGGTGTGCATTTACTCGTCTGCTCAGAGGTAGGCTTCGCGCGCCCGCGTCGGGAATCTGATGATTTTCGTTTCGAGTTCCTGCTCGGCTTCCTGCTTGGCCACGAATTTTAAGATGCCTTCGTGAATGAGGTCCTCAACGGTCCAGCCGGTTAGATCCGCCAGCTTTCTGAGTTTTCTCATCATACTTTGATCGAGTTTGTTTAGTGGCGGGAGGCCTCGAAGAACGAAGGGCACAATGTTTTGCGGGAGTGTTTTCATGCCGCCGTCTTTCGTTCGTTTTGGTACGCCGGCAAGAAACTTCTGCGAGTCGAAAGTGTGACAGAGATGTGACTCAAAAAATTTGCTGCCGAAAGCTGCGCACAAATCAAATTTGCTCTTCCGCTCTTTGCTAGGACGCGGCCGAACGAAAGCGGCGGGCTAAGAGTTTAGCGAAAGCCCGCAAATGCCGCTGGAAACGCCGTAAGAAGCTAGGTTGAAGGGCGGCGCCTGCCTGTTTGAGGACGAAAATAATGCGTTACGGACAGCATTAACATACGCGCGGAATGCCAGGAGGCGCAGGTTAGCATGATACTGGCGAACGAATGAATCTACCGTGCCGCCGTGAAGCAGAGCATCACGGGCGTTGGCCTCCCGCAAAGTTTGTGTTTCAGATTTTGTTTTGATGCTGCAACTCTCAATGCCGTTCCCCATGTCCGAAAATTTAGCGACAAGGACATTTATTTCTTGTAGGACGTCGCCTTACAGTGGCAATAATGCGCACATTACGTGGATTCCTGCTACCAGGAGATTAAAGAAAAACCTGACGGCTCTCCGGCAAAATGACTTCTTACGAGGGAAGTCAAACCAAGACCAAAGCAATGAAAAGAAGTTGATTCGTCTGTGAAAAGGAAAAACAAAATCAGTGGCCGCGCTGCTTGTTTCATGGGGCGCCATAGCCTTCTCGTCGGCGATCATAACACGGCCACCTGTGCTCAACCGCCGGGACTATGAGGAAACGACAAAATATCTCGGAACGCGCTTCGGCGCTCCGAATCAGCCTCTCGGTCACTCTGATTTCTGTCTCTGCGATCTTGCTAGCCATGGCGGCACCAAACAATGCAAAGATAGCTTCCCGGCAAATGGCCGCGACCGGCCAAGCCTCCGGCATCACGGTGCCGGCGATCTTTACGGATGCTTCTCCCACATCGACGCCAACGCCCTGTAACGGTAACAAGATCGCATTTGTTTCCAACCGCGACTTCGATGGCAACCTCGAGGTTTACGTCATGAACGCCAACGGCTCCAACCAAACCCGGCTGACCAGCAACTCGGGCAGGAATGAATATCCGTCATTTAGCGGGGACGGCAGCAAGATCGCGTTTACTTCCGACCGCGACGGCAACAGCAACGACGAGATTTACGTCATGGACGCCAACGGCTCCAACCAAACCCGGCTGACCAATAACCCGGCGGATGATTCCGAGCCGTCATTTAGCGGGGACGGCAGCAAGATCGCGTTCGTGTCCCGCCGCGACGACGGCACACCCGAGATTTACATCATGGACGCCAATGGCTCCAACCAAACCCGGCTGACCAACTCGACGCTTGATTTCTCTCCATCAATTAGCGGGGACGGCAGCAAAATCGCGTTTGTTTCGTACCGCGACGGCGGCAACGCCAAGATTTACATCATGGACGCCAACGGCTCCAACCAAACCCGGCTGACCAACAACCAGGCGGATGATTTCTCTCCGTCAATTAGCGGGGACGGCAGCAAAATCGCGTTTGTTTCCAACCGCGACGGCGGCGACGAGATTTACATCATGGACGCCAACGGCTCCAACCAAACCCGGCTGACCAATAACCAGGCGGATGATTCCGAGCCGTCATTTAACGGGGACGGCAGCAAGATCGCGTTTAGTTCCAACCGCGACGACCCCAACAACTACGAGATTTACGTCATGGACGCCAACGGCTCCAACCAAACCCCGCTGACCAACAACCCGGCGCTGGATTTCTCTCCGTCATTCGGCGGATGCCCCTCAACTGTTTTGATCGGTTTAGAGGTAACGCAGGGTGTCCAAGACCTGAACAACAGTGTCCAACTCGTGGAACACAAGAAGACGTTAGTGCGCGCTCATGTCAAAAAGCTTTCGGCAGATCCAATTTCGGCTTCCGCTTCGCTGACCGCAAAAGACACCGTTACCGGCGACATCCTGGGAACCATCCCCAACAGCAATGTGGGCGGACAAATCAGAATTCTTCCAGGTCCGCACCGCTCATTTCTCAATGACAGCTTCCTTTTCGAGGTGCCGTTTGCCTGGAGAGCGGGAACGCTTGAATTCAGCTTCGCAGGCAACGAGCTACCGTTTTCGTGCGAAGCGGGAGGTGACGCGTGCAGCAAAGTCACTGTCACTTTCCAACCCGTGGATCCCCTGAGCATGGAGTTCATGTCCATGACCTACAAGGACGCTGCAGGCATCGACCATACACCAACGGGGGCGGATGCAACCCGGGTGATGAAGCAATTTCTTGGGCGCTATCCGATCAATGTTCTCGACAGTGTCATTGGAGCCACCCGAAGTAATTTCAATGCTTGTCTTGGTATCCCCGCTTTCGACTCGATGCTTATAGAACTTAATGATTTGCGCAACAGTGACTGCCGCAGCGGTCCGTGCAAAGACTTCTATCAGGGACTGTTGGCGGATCAGGCGGCGTGCAACCCTCCCAGCGGCCTTAATGGTGAGGGCGATCTACCTGGGCATGCCTCAGCCGTTTTTGTAATTACGGATAGAGGAGATACGCCTCTTCATGAGCACGGCCATGTTATGGGCTTTCCACATACGGATTACAACCACACGGAATACTGTGAGGATTTCTTCGGCTTCCAGACGCCGTGCACCAGGCTTGAAGGGGACGGCACGCTCAGTTTGAGTAAAAGCCAATACGCGCCGGACACCGTCTACGGGTTTGATGTCAATGACTCAAGTCCCCAAAAAATCTATCCAGCTGCTACGCCCGACTTCATGAGCTATGGCTTCCGACGTTGGTTGTCGCGAATGAATTACAGGCTGCTTTTTGACATGTTTGTTTCGCCAGACTCCCCCCGCGCAAATGTTAAGTTCAACCAGAACGAAGTGTTGGCCAGCCAAACCGTCATTATCGACGGAATAATCCAGCTTAACGGGCCGACAGGCCAGCTTGGTTCAGTTATCGTAAACACCACACCTGCCACTATCTCGCTACCTTCGCCGGGCGACTACTCAATCCGCCTGGAAAACTCACAGGGAACGGAATTGGCAAGATATAGCTTCAATCCGATGGCAAGCTCAGAGAATCATTCGACTCGGGTCATCTCGCTTCTGCTGCCGTGGGACCCTAATGCGAGGCGAATTGTCCTTTTGCACAATGAAGACGTACTTGATTCCCGCGAGGCGTCAGCCAATTCCCCAACTGTCAACGTGACATTTCCAAATGGCGGCGAGGTGCTCAACGATCCAACCGCGACTTTCACCTGGACCGCCGCCGATCCCGACGGAGATCCATTATCCTATACGCTCGAATACAGCGCAGACAATGGAACGACCTGGCAAACATTGGCTATTAATTGGAACTCGGAAAGCTTTACCGTTGATGTGACCAAGCTGCACGGAAGTAATCAGGCATTGGCTCGTGTTACAGCGAGTGATGGCTTCAACTGTGCAACGGCACAATCACAAGGAACTTTTACTGTGCCGGATCACGCGCCCACAGCTGATGTCTCTTCGCCAGAAGACAACCGGCTTTATGTTGGTGAGCAGATGATTATCCTGGAAGGGACGGGCTCAGACGTTGAAGACGGGGCGTTGAATGGCTCGCGGTTGGCTTGGACTTCTGATCTCAATGGCCCGCTTGGCACGGGTACCTCGCTAGCCATCAATGCGATGACGCTACAAGAAGGCACTCACACGATCACGCTTACGGCGACTGATAGCACAAATCAGACTGGTAGCGCGTCAATATCCATCAGAATATTTCGCACGCGGCCGCCACTGCCTGCGACCCTGTCAGTATCTCCGGGCGAATTGCCCTTTAGACTTGCGCGGGGAGAAACCGCGACCCAAACGGTGGCCATTCGCAACGACGGCGATGGCGATCTTGAATGGTCCGCTGGTGCCGATCAGCCTTGGATTCATTTGGAATCTGCGAGTGGCTCTACGCCTTACAATCTCGAAATCATGCCTGACGCAACCGGTTTGACGGAGGGCGAATACAGCGGGCAAGTGACGATTGATGCCCCCGGGGCAGTCGGCAGCCCCCAAGTCGTTACCGTAAACCTCCTCGTCCAGCCTCGTCGCCCGACTCCGCGTCCTCATCCGACGCCGCATCCTCGGCCGACGCCGCGGTGAGAGAGTGCCAGACGGTTCCGCATCTAACTCCGGAACCGTTCGCCGGCTCGGCACTTCGGGGGCGGTTTGAAATTTGCTCTCGGTTAATCCGATTTGATCAAACTACAGAGCGGGGCAGAATTGCTAAAAAAACGAGTGACTCTTTCACGGTTGTTTTCTACGGCCTCACGATTTTCAGCTGCAAGACTGCGCAACTCTGTGCCGCGCGGCGCGAATCCGAAACGACCGAAACACCTAGCATCCGCAACGGTTTGCAACGCTGCGAAAATCTGCGCAATTCGTTAGGCCTGAATTACAAAATCAGCTGCTCTACCAGCTGAGCTAGTGGGCGCAGATTGCGAGGGCAATATGTCGCCCTTAGATTAGAAGAATCCAGCTCCAATGGCGGGAGTGGGCTCGGTCGCGGTGCGGCGAGCAAAGCAAAAATTTTGCGCAACCTCTACGTTATCTGCGTTATCCTCGGCGATGTTCTTACTTCTATTCTTACTTGTGCCGTTACTGTTTTCTTTTGAACGCCGATTTACCTATGAAAAATGAGACGGAACGGAAGGGGTGGGATTCGAACCCACGGTGGGTTGCCCCACGCTCGATTTCGAGTCGAGTGCCTTAAACCGGACTCAGCCACCCTTCCTGGGTGCGAAAAAGAACGTCGAACGCTGAACGTCCAACATCCAAGATCGAACGCAAACCTCATTTTGAAATTGGACGTTCGGAGTTGAGCGTTGGGCGTTTGGCTTATCTGTCAGGTGATTGCGCAGGACGGGCAACGCCGGTGTTCGGCGATGGCACCGAACACGACATGCGAGGACGCATATTGCTCCAAAAAATGTTACAATTTTAGGCTTGCCATGCCTTCATTGAAGGCTGCATATTGTATGTCCCAAGAACAGCCAACGCTATTACTTGTTGTTCACTACGATTCACAAGTTGTTTGCGCCGCTGTTCACCAGTATTCGCACCTTATTCAGAACCTCAACCCTCCCTCACCGCCATGATCCAACTAAAACCCGGAATTCCGCCCGCCTCACTTAAAGGTCCGTCTGAACCGGCTGTGCGCCGAAGAATCAGGGCCGACAAAAAGAAAAAGACCGGCCTGCGTTTCGAACGTGTGTTCAGCGATGCCGCTGTTGCGCCATTTGATCAAGTTGAATGGGAACGGCGCACTGCGGAAATCACCGATGACAGTGGCAAAGTCATTTTTAAGCAGGAGGACATCGAAGTCCCGAAAAGCTGGAGCGCGCTCGCAACCAAAATAGCTGTCTCGAAATATTTCTATGGAGACATCGCGAACGGCACCGATCCATATAAGGGCGGACGAGAAACTTCGGTGCGGCAGCTGATTCATCGTGTCACGCGCACGATTGCCGACTGGGGGCTGGCGGATGGCTATTTCGCGGATGCAGAAGCTGCGGAAGTTTTTTACGACGAACTGACCTGGCTATGCCTGAACCAGTATGGCGCGTTCAATTCGCCAGTCTGGTTCAACGTCGGCTTGTATCATCAATATGGCGTAGGCAAAGGCGCCGGCGCCGGCAATTATTTCTACAACCGGGACACCGGCAAAGCCGAACGGGCTGCCTCGCAGTACCGAGTATCCGCAGGGAAGCGCCTGTTTCATCCAGAGTGTGCAGGACACCATGGAAGACATTATGCGGCTGGCGACCAGCGAAGCGATGCTCTTCAAATACGGTAGCGGCACCGGCACCGATCTTTCTTCGCTCAGGTCAACGAGAGAAAAATTGAGTGGTGGCGGCAAACCCAGCGGACCGCTCTCGTTCCTGAAAGTTTATGACCAGGTTGCGAACGTGGTGAAGAGCGGCGGCAAAACACGGCGTGCCGCGAAGATGAACACGCTCAAAGATTGGCACCCCGACATTGAAGAGTTCATCGACGCCAAACAGAAGGAAGAAAAGAAGGCATGGGCGCTTATCGAGCAGGGCTACGACGGCAGCTACAACGGCGATGCATACGGCTCGGTCATGTATCAGAACGAAAATGTGAGCGTGCGGGTAAGCGACGAATTCATGGAAGCGGCGCTGGAAGGCCGTGAGTGGTGGACGCGCCGCGTAACGGACGGCAAACCGTGCGAACGCAAAGACGCGCGTACGCTGCTCCGAAAAATCGCCGAAGGAACACACATCTGTGGCGATCCCGGAATGCAGTTCGATTCCACGATCCACAAATGGCACACCTGCAAAGGTACGGACCGTCAGAATTCCACGAACCCGTGCTCGGAATATCTGTTCCTCGATAACACTGCGTGCAATCTGGCGTCGCTGAATCTGATGAAATTTAAGACCCCGGAGGGCGACTTTGATGTCGATCGATTCAAAGCGGCCGTGCGCATTTTCATCACGGCGCAGGAGATCATTGTCGATAACGCGAGCTACCCGATCAGGGAAATCGCGGAAAACTCTCATATTTTCCGCACGCTGGGACTGGGCTACGCGAACCTCGGGTCGCTCATCATGAGCTACGGGTTCGGTTACGATAGCGTGGAAGGCCGGGCGCTCTGCGGCGCGATCACTGGAATCATGACCGGCGAAGCTTACGAACAAAGCGCACGATTGGCACGGGCAATCGGGCCGTTTTCAGGTTACCGCGACGCACGCGCCAGCGGCGTGCCGAAGCCAGTCGCAAAGGACAACGTCGAGTCGATGCTCGAAGTAATCGAGCTGCATCGCCAGGCGGTCCGCGAAATCTCGGACGCAAAGGAATTCGCACATTTGAAAGAAGAAGCCGCGAAGGTCTGGGAGAGCGCGGCAGAACTAGGAAAACGTTACGGTTATCGGAACGCACAGGTCACTGTGCTCGCACCGACCGGCACGATCAGTTTCCTCATGGATTGCGACACGACTGGAATCGAACCGGATATTGCGCTGGTGAAATACAAGCTGCTGGCGGGCGGCGGAATGCTCAAAATTGTCAACCAAACGGTGAAACCCGCTCTCGAGAAACTTGGTTACAATTCCGATGAGATCGAGCGCATCATCGCGCACATCGACGCTTTCGACACCATCGAGGACATCATGGATACGGACGGGTCGACAATTTCATCCGGATTGAAGCCGGAGCACCTGCTGATATTCGATTGCGCGTTCAAGCCGTTCAAGGGCGAGCGCAGTCTCAATTACATGGCGCACCTGCGAATGATGGCTGCAGCGCAGCCGTTCCTTAGCGGCGCAATTTCGAAGACGGTCAACATGCCGGAAGCCGCCACAGTCGACGACATTATGAACACCTACGTCGAAGGCTGGCGGCTCGGGTTGAAATCGATAGCGATTTATCGCGACGGTTCGAAGCGTTCTGCGCCTCTGAACACTCGAAAAACCAAAGACATGGGAACTGTAGCCGCTGGCGACGACAGCGGCCTCTCCGCGGATTCCGACACGAACGCACTTCAAAAACGGGTTCTCGAACTGGAGCAAGAACTCACAGCGCTACGTGGTCGGCTCGATCAACCAGTCCGGCATCGCATGCCAGACACGCGCATATCGTTGACCCACAAGTTCGAGATTGCCGGTCACGAAGGGTACATCACTGTCGGTTTGTACGAGGACGGCCAACCGGGCGAGCTGTTCATCACCATGTCGAAGGAAGGCAGCACCATTGGCGGGTTAATGGACACCGTCGGTACGCTCACCTCGATCGCGCTGCAGTACGGCGTCCCGCTCGAAAGTCTCGTGAAAAAATTCGCCTATCAACGGTTCGAACCGAGCGGGTTCACAAAAAATCCCGATATTCGTCACGCGACCAGCATTACCGATTACGTATTTCGTTGGCTAGCGTGCCAGTTTATTAAAGGCTACAAGGAGGCGACTTCGCCCAATCGAGCCCAGCCGGATCTGCCGCTCAAAGAAATTGCTGAGATCGAAAAGAAAGCTCTGAACCGGCCGGTCACCGATTTGGCACGCACCGGCGAAAAGCAAGTGATCGACGTGATCACGAGTCATCCATCCAATCGGGCGAACGGCGGGACGTCCGCTGAAGCGAACGGGAACGGCGACAAAGACCCGGACCGCGTAACAGTAGCGCTCGGCAGCATTTTCATGGGCATCACCTGTTCTGTCTGCGGCAGTGACAAAGTCATCCGCGCCGGCGCCTGCGGCGTTTGCACGGAATGCGGCACCAGCCAGGGTCAAGGGTGCAGTTAAGAGCAAAGCGCCAATCTCTGGACCTGCACAACGTCTAAATTTCAGATTGTGCCGCTGCAAATCCCGGGCCACTGCCTTGGATTCGGATTATCGGAATCCTGCGGATTTCCAGGACGATGTGCAGTTTACGGCGCGTGATTGGACATGCGCGCGCGCATGGCTACAATGCGTCGCCTGTTTTTCTAAAGCCAACCTGAATGAATAAGCTCGACGCGCAGCGACAAAAAGAAATCCAGCAGGCCGAAGAACTGCTTTTTGCAGGTCCGCAGGCCCTGGGTTTTGCCAAAGGCCTTTTCCAAGGGCATTTCGTTGCTGACTGGGTGATGCCTTATCCGCGCATTCCATCGGCGCAACAACCCGAATTAGACGGAACTCTCACCGAGCTTCGCCAATTTCTGGATGAGCATCTTGATGCTGCGGAGATCGATCGGAAAGCGGACATACCCCGCAGCGTAATTGACGGCCTAGGCCGAGTTGGCGTGCTCGGTATGACTGCGCCGCAGGAATATGGCGGGCGTGGATTTTCGCAGATGGCTAACTGCAAAATTCTGGAAGAGATCGGCCGCCGCTGCGCGTCGACATCCGTTTTCGTGAATGCGCATCACTCGATTGGAATTCGCGCGTTGTTACTCTTTGGAACGCACGAGCAAAAACAGCGATGGCTTCCAAAATTATCGACCGGCGAACAACTCGGCGCGTTTGCGCTGACCGAAAAGGAAGCCGGTTCAGATGCGGCAAACGTGCAAATGCAGGCTCGGCCCAGCGAAGACGGGTCGCATTTTATTATGAACGGTGAAAAGAGGTACATCACCAACGCGGCAATCGCAGATGTGCTTACCGTCATGGCGCGAACGCCGGTGCCTGGATCGGACAGGACCTCGATCACAGCTTTTCTGGTTACACCCGACATGCCCGGGTTCGAGATGATCGAGGCGCGGATGCCGAAGATGGGAATCCGCGGTACGGCAACCGGCCGATTCGCGTTGCGCGACGTCAAAGTTCCGAAGGAAAATGTTCTAGGCCCGTACGGCAAAGGTTTGAAAGTAGCGCTGACGGTTCTCGATTTCGGACGCACAACATTCGGCGCGTGTTGCACCGGCGCGGCCAAGACTTGTTTGCGTCTGGCGATAGAACACGCAAACACGAGGAAACAATTCAACAAAACGCTCGGTAATTTTCATCTGGTCCAAAAGAAAATCGCGCGCATCGCGGCGGACGCTTACGCGATGGAAGCGATGACGACGATTACTGCAGCGTTGATTGATCGCGGCCTTGAGGACTACATGCTCGAGACGGCGATGCTAAAAGTGTTCACGACCGAGCGGCTTTGGGAGTGCATCAACGATGTGTTTCAGATCTACGGCGGCTCGGCGTATTTTGTCGATCGTCCTCTGGAAAGAATGATGCGCGACGCGCGCATTAACCAGATCGGCGAAGGCGCGAACGAAGTGCTCACTTCATTTGTCGCATTGGTGGGGATGCGCGGGCCGGGCATGGAGTTCAAGGAAATCTACGACACGATGATGAAGCCGACACGGGAACGGGGGTTCGCAAAAGCGTGGACGGCCGGCAAGCATCGGCTAGGTGCGACGGTGCGGGTTCCCGAGATCCCTGTGCGTAGCGGCGAACTGCGCTCGTTCGCCATTCAGCTTGGCCGCCTCATCTGGCGCTTCAATGTAGCCGTAAATCGCGCACTGATCACTTACCGCGAGCCGATTCTGGATATGCAGCTTGTCCAGGAACGGATCGCGAACGCAGTGATGGACCTTTTTGCGGCAACCTGCGTGCTCAGCCGTCAGGATGCCGAACTTCAGTTTGCGCAACGAAATGGAAATTCATCAACTCCGGATCAGTTCGCTGCCGATTTGTTTTTGCGCCAGTCGTTTCGCCGGATTCGCCGTTTCCTCGCCGGACTGACTGATAACGACGATAAATCGGTGCTTGCGACAGCGAATTCCATCTTAGGTAAGCCAGGCAACTAACTCCGAACGCATTCGCGAGTAAAATTTGGCCGCGCGCATTTACACCGACAAACACGCCGATCTCCGTTGGCTAAAGGGAAAAACGTGTGCAGTGATTGGGTTCGGCGCACAAGGTCGAGCACACGCTCTCAATCTCAGGGACAGTGGGATTAACGTAATTGTCGGCCTCTATCAGGGAAGCAAATCGCGCGTCCGTGCCAGGCGCAGCGGTCTCGAAGTTCTGGACACGTCCCGAGCTACGCAGCGCGGAGACGTCATTTTTCTTGCACTCCCAGACAACGAGATGCCGCGAATTTATGCGGAACAGGTTGCGCCGAATTTGCGATCTGGCCAAACGCTACTCTTCGCGCATGGCTTCGCGATTCATTATCGCACCGTCGTTCCCCGGAGCGATGTGGATGTTATCATGGTAGCGCCGAAAGGGCTGGGGCCAATGGTACGTCGCGAGTTTCTCAGAGGGCGTGGTGCGCCCGGTCTGATTGCAATTCATCAAAATCCCAGCAGGCGTGCGAAGCAAACCGCCCTGGCCTGGGCAAAGGGAATCGGTTGCACGCATGCCGGCGTAATCGAGACAACTTTTCGTGAGGAGACGGAGACCGACCTTTTTGGTGAGCAAGCAGTCCTTTGCGGAGGAACAAGCGCGCTCATTCGCGCCGGTTTCGACACGCTCGTTGGCGCCGGCTACCCTCCTGAGCTTGCCTACTTCGAATGCCTCCACGAACTCAAGTTTATTGTCGATCTCGTCCATGAAGCGGGAATTTCGGGTATGCGCAAATTGATCTCCGATACCGCCAAATGGGGCGAGCTGACGGTTGGGCCGAAAATCATCGATCAAACTGTGCAAAAGCGGATGAAATCAGTGCTGCAAAAAATCCGCTCTGGCCAATTTGCGCGTGAATTTATTCGAGAAATGAAACCTCCCCGCACACGCTACGCGCAATTGCTCCTGGACGCCGAGAAGCATCCAATCGAAAAAGTGGGCGCGCGATTGCGCGGAATGATGGCTTGGCGCGCAAAAATGTAAATCCACGTTCGCGCTGCCGCGGCGGCAGCACGCCCGTTACCGGCGAGCTCGTCGGAGTTTCGGTTATTGCCCGTTACGGTGGCCTAAAATATCCAATGCGCCATGAGTGGTCGGAATTGCAGCGAGCCGGTCGCAAGGTTGCGGGATGCGGGAGCCTGCGGCCACAGTGTAACACATCTTCTTTGAGGTCTTGACGACCTGCTGTGGTTGTGGCCGGAGCACGACGTTCTTGCTCGGATCAGCAGCAGCCGATGCGCAAAACGCGAGCGCAAGCACGACGCTTGCACATCGGACCGACCAACCGCCCAGGCGACTTGGTCTGCCTACTGTTTTCACGGCCTAAGTGTGGTTCCGCTTCACAACTTGCGCAAGCCTATTTTGTCGTCATTTTTGAGACAAAAAAACGAGATTTCCGGCCACGATGCTCCTTACGATTAATCCGTCCAGAGGAAATGCTCCAGGCGAAGATTGGTAAGACGGGCTTTTGCTTCTTCGCTCCGGTTGCCTCCCGCCGCGGCGAGTTTCTCATAGATAGCAGCAGCAGATTCCCACTTCGAATCTTCCTCCAACAGACGCGCGGCGTTAAACCCAGCCTTGTAATACCAGAACAGTTCGCGCCGTCGATCTTGGCGCGCGTCCTCCTCCAATATTTTGTAAAACGCGGCAAGCGCATTGGCGCGCTCGCTTTTTTTCTCCAAACAGAGTCCCTTCTTAAAGAGCGCTTGGTTGCGCCAGTGAATCGACGCGTCTTTATCAGAGGCGAGTTGATCATAGATTTCGATCGCGCGCTGATAATTGCCTGGATCGGTTGTGCCCATCTCAAAGAAAATGTCGCCCTTGCCGCACATCGCCTCGCGTTTTTCGGGAAGACCGGCATCACTCTTTAATACCTCATCGTATAGGGCGAGAGCGTCCTTGGGTTTGCCAAGCTTGCGCTCAATCACAGCCTGCTCATTGCGTGCTGCCCATCGCAGCGAGCCGTTCTGCCGCACCACCTGATCAAACAGAACAATTGCCCGGTCCAGCGAATGTTCACCCATGCTGGACATTGCCGACTCTGCAGCGAAGAAGAGAGCTTTTTCACCAAGCGCATTATCCGGAGTCTGTTGCGCAATAAGTTCAAACTGCGTCTGTGCGTTCGCAAAATCCTGGCGTTGGTAATAAAGCTCAGCCAACTTCATTCGAACTTCTGGAGCGAACGGCGAGGCTCCATGTTGTTCGAGGAAGCGCTTTGCGAGTTCAATAACTTTCGCTTCATTGCCGCCGGCTGATTCCTCAATCCAGATGTTGAGATAGTCACCGCGTTCCGCGGCTGCCGCCGTTGGCGATTCGGCTGCGCGAGTCAGATACCTTCGCGCTTCGTCGAGGCGCGGCGGCGAGGCATGAAAGGCCAGTTCCGCCAGGCTGACCAACGCTTCCGAGACCCGAGGATTCTTAGGAAAATCATGAATGAACTGTTGCAGCGATCTTGTCGCTTTTTCGTCGCCTTTTGCCGCTTGCACCAGGCCTTCCTCCAATCGCAAGTCGGCACGCGCCTCTTCGTCGCCACCCAGTTTTTCCAGGTCACCGTAATCAGCTAGAAAACGCGTATGGTCATCGAGTTGGAGCCAGCCGGTGGACGCGTTGAAAAGCGCAACTTTCGCCCACGGCGAACGGGAACGCGCGATTTGTTCAAAGTCCGCAGACGCTTTTTCAAATCGCCTCGCGAGGTATTGTGCCTGGGCAGATAAGAAATCGATTCGGGTCAGCAAAGACGACGCAGGATGAAACGAGCGCGCGCCGTCCAAAATCGCAATCGCCTCATCGAAGTGTTTATCCTCGATTTCGAATTGTGCAAACTCGAGCAAAGCAGGTGCAATCGCCTCAGACTTTGCACCAGTGCGGCGAAGATCGGTAAATAATTGTCGCGCTCGCTCCCTGCGCCCTGCACGAATTTCGAACCGCGCGAGATACCACCGCGCAAAAGTTCGTCGTGGCTGTTCGGGACTGCGCACCCACCTCTCCAGCTCGTTGCGCGATGGTTTGTGTTCCGCTCGATACAACTCATCAAGTCTTGCGAAGAGAACAGGAAGATCCGGGTCCGCCGGATGACGATCAATAAACTGTTCAATAACGTCGTCTGCTACTTCCGGGGTCTTTAATTGCTCCTGCGCTTCGGCGATGCCGAAGACTGTCGCGATTAGCGCGGAGTGAGCTGCTCCTTCTGGTCTTTTCAGGAGACCCTGAAAAATGCCGATCGCTCTTTCAGGTCGCCGCTGGATTAGTTCCAGTCGCCCCCGCAATACGCGGCGCTCTCTTCGTTCCGCGACCGATGTGGGCTGCGTCTCTTCAAGAAGACGACGCGCGCCGGTAGGATCGCCTGTTTCAATGTACAATTCGGCTGCTCGCAATTTCGTTCGCGTCGCCCATTCCTTGTCATGAGTGAGAAGCGTAAATTTCTTCAGCGCTTCATCACGTTTCCCCAATCCCCGCAGCATTTCCGCCGCCCCAAACGTCGCTGCGCTGCGAAACGGCGACCGCTCATCGCTAGCCAGTTGCTCGTAAAGTGGCAGCGCTTCGGCCCACCGAAGCAGGGTTGCCAAGGCCTGGGCGCGCCAAAATTTTGCCCAGGGCAGGTCACGTACCCGGGTATCGTCCAGCAAAATCAGAGTGTTTTCCGGCTGCTTTGCAGCTATTTCCGCTTCGGCAAGCTTTTCCACGACCGCGCGCCGCTCGACTTCGGGCAGATTGTTATTCAACAACGCCTGCAACCGGACCACTGCTACTTCCGGCACCCCTTCTGCAATCGGTGCGCTAGCTTCGAAAATTTCGCTGGAAACGTCTGCCTTGGCGGATTGCGCGAGCAGGCTCATCAGACACATCAGTCCTATGCGACTTGCGTGGCTCATGTCTTCGTCAATGAGCGCCGCAGATATTTTCCCGTATAGCTGCGTGGCAGCTCGGCAATCTTCTCGGGTGGCCCTTCTCCCAGGATGTTGCCGCCGCCCTCTCCGCCTTCGGGGCCCAGGTCAATGATCCAGTCCGCACACTTGATCATTTCCAAGTTATGTTCGATCACAATCACCGTGTTACCTGCGTTGCGCAGCTTCATTAAGACTTGCAGCAATTTTTCGATATCGGCGAAATGCAATCCCGTCGTCGGTTCATCGAGGATGTAAAGCGTGCGGCCAGTTGCCTTTTTCGCAAGCTCCGTTGCCAGTTTTACGCGTTGCGCTTCTCCGCCGGAAAGGGTCGTTCCGGCCTGACCAAGTCGCAGATAGCCCAGGCCCACATCCAGTAATGAGTCTAACTTTTCTGAAATGCTCGGTACATTTCGGAAAAAACGAGCTGCTTCATCCACGGTCATATCGAGGACATCGGCAATGTGCTTGCCTTTGTAAGTGATCTCGAGAGTTTCACGATTATAGCGTTCGCCGTGGCACACCTCGCATTCGACATAAACGTCGGGCAAAAAGTGCATCTCGATCTTAATTAGCCCGCCGCCTTCGCAATTTTCGCAACGGCCGCCCTTAACATTGAAGCTGAAACGTCCCGCGTCATAACCGCGGACCCGCGCCGAGGGCAATTGACTGAACAATTCGCGAATCGGAGTGAACGCGCCCGTGTAAGTCACAGGGTTCGACCGTGGCGTTCGGCCAATCGGACTTTGGTCGATCACAATTGCCTTGTCGATTTGTTCCACTCCGCGAATTGCCAGATGAGTGCCCGGTTTTTCCTTCGCATTATGAAAACGTCGAAACAGCGCACGTCGCAGAATGTCGTCCACCAAAGTGGACTTGCCGCTGCCGGAAACGCCGGTCACACACGTAAAACAACCAAGCGGAAAAGAGACAGTAATGTCTTTCAGATTGTTCTCCGTCGCCCCGACCAATGTTAGCCAGCCTTCGGATTTGTCGGTCGAACGCGGTTTCGCGCGCTGCTTGGGAATGGAAATTCGCGCGCGACCCGAGAGGTAGTCGGCAGTCAAAGAATTCTTCGCGCGCAGAATGTCCTCGAGTGTACCTTGCGCAACAATTTCGCCGCCCCGCGGACCCGCACCGGGACCAAGATCGATAATGTGATCCGCGGCCCGTATCGTTTCTTCGTCGTGCTCGACCACAATGACGGAATTGCCTAGGTCGCGAAGACGGCAGAGCGTCCCCAGCAGCCGTGCATTGTCGCGCTGATGCAGTCCAATGCTTGGTTCATCCAAAATGTAAAGGACTCCTGCGAGCCCGGAACCGATCTGCGTCGCCAACCGAATTCGCTGCGCTTCACCGCCGGAAAGCGTCCCGCTGTGGCGATTGAGTGTGAGATAACCGAGGCCAACTTCGACGAGAAATTGCAGGCGGGATTGAATTTCGCGCACAACATCGCGGACGATGACCCGTTGCTGTGCAGTCAACTCGAGCGCCGCAATAAAGCGCGCGGCCTCTTGAGTCGTCAGCTCACTCAGCTGATGAATGTTCAACTCATGTGCGTGCCGATCCTTTATGGTGACCGCCAGGATTTCTGGTTTAAGCCTTGCACCATTGCATACTTTGCATGGTTCGTACGTCATGAATGATCGAATGCGATTGCGAGTGAACTCGCTTTGAGTCTGCTCGTATAGGCGCTGCATCTGCGGCACCAGTCCCTCGAATGGTTTTGCAACTTTCCCTTCGCCATTATTCCTGAAATCCATCTCGATCGGCGTTCCATTCGTGCCGAAGTAAAGCGCCTGCTTGAATTGGTCCGGCAATTCGCTGAAAGGCACGTCTTCATCTATGTGAAAGTGCTTCACGAGCGCCTTTTGCAGGTGCCGATAGTATGCCTGCATTCGCTTTGTCCCACGTCGCCACGGCGCGATCGCGCCTTCAGCCAGCGTTTTGCCCGGATCGGAAATCATCAACTCGGGATCGCAAACCAACTGGGTGCCAAGTCCATGACAAGCCGGGCATGCTCCGAGGTGACTGTTGAAGGAAAAATGTCTCGGAGTTAGTTCGCCGATTCTAAAGCCAGTAGCGGCGTTTCCGTAGTCAGTCGAGTAACGCAGTTCCTCCCACTCGGCCGTTGAAGCGTTGGAGTGCTGGAGTGTCGGAGTAGTGATTTTCTCATTACTCCATTTCTCCATCACTCCATCACCGCGTCGTTGTCGCAGGACAGCGACGCGATTCCCGCCCCATTTGAGCGCAGTCTCGATGGAATCAGTGAGGCGGGTGCGAATGTCATCACGAACAATCAACCGATCGACCACCGCCTCAATGGTGTGCCGTTCGTTTTTGTTAAGCCGGATCCGCTCGGAGCGATCCAACTCCACAATTTGACCGTCAATCCGCGCGCGCACGAATCCTTCGCGCCTGATTTTTTCTATTATGTCCCGAAACTCCCCCGGTTGATTCTCGATCAGCGGCGCCAGCAAAATGATTTTCGACTCAGGCTCGTAAACAAGAATTTGATCAACAATTTGCTGTGGCGTTTGCCGGCTCAACGGCTGGCCCGTCAACGGATCGTGCGGCTGCCCTATAGCCGAAAAGAGGACCCGCAGATAATCATAAATTTCGGTCGTAGTCGCAATCGTAGATCGCGGATTCGCGCCGGCGCTGCGCTGCTCGATGGCGATGGCGGGCGAAAGTCCCTGGATGAAATCCACGTTTGGCTTTTCCATTCGATCGAGAAATTGGCGTGCATAAGCGGACAGGCTTTCGACGTAGCGCCGTTGACCTTCGGCATAGAGAGTATCGAACGCCAGAGAGGATTTCCCCGAACCACTCAAACCGGTAATAACAACCAGCTTTTCCCGCGGAATTTCCACGTGAAGGTTCTTGAGATTGTGCTGGCGGGCACCGCTAATTTTGATAACTTGCGCAGGCATTCTGACGGGGAATGTCGAACCTATTAGTCAAACACAGCCGCACGTTTTCTCCAGCAAAATCGTGTTACTTGAGTGAAATTGCCCATCGGATTCATCCGCAGCTTTTGTCGCCTTTGGCAAAGGCAATCCTGGGGCCAGGTTTCTGCGGAAATAGGGCCATCGAATTTTATTCAGTAAAAAACGCTGATGGATCAGGTTGAAACGTCGCACACATCCTCCTCCTGGAGAGCGCCCGCAGTTTTCCGGTCGACAATGACAGACCCGGAAACCAGTTCGGAGCTCATCTGGGGGCTGGCTGCCCTCGAGCAAAGGCGCCAGCGGACCCGAAACCATCTGGCTAAAATTGCTCCTCGACGCGAGGGCTGGATAACAAGCAACAAATACTACTACGAATTGCTGGCCCGTCTTCTTCGATTCCTGGTGGAACCGCAGAAAAAGGTGCTCTCTGTTCGCTGTGACACCGGCAACCTTTTGGCTGCCGTCAGACCAAGTGATGGGAAAGGCATCGATATCTGCGCCGAGATAGTCGAAATCGCGCAACAACGCAATCCATCCCTCAATTTCGCAGTCGCTTTCCCAGACAAGGAAGAGTTTCGGCGGGCATTCAGACCGGGCGAGAAATTCGACTACATTTTATTTAACGATATCGGCGACACAGTGGATGCACTTCAGGCGTTCCGGAATCTAAAGCCGCTTTGTCAGCCGCATACTCGGGTGCTGGTAACGACGTACAATCATCTTTGGGAACCGTTGGTCACTTTTGCGGAATGGACCGGGATGAAGGTGCCGCGCACTGAGCAAAACTGGCTTTCCACCGCTGATATTCGGAATTTGTTGAAGCTAGCCGGTTTTGAAGCTCTTGGGACGCATCGAATCGTTCTTTTGCCGAAATATTTGCCCCTGCTGTCTGGTTTTTTGAATCGTCTTTGCGCACGCCTGCCATTTCTGAGCAAGCTCTGCATGACGCAGGTTGTCGTCGCGCGAATGGTTCCGCCAGCCGTTGCGCTGGAAGACCTTGCCGTATCGGTCGTCATTCCGTGCAAAAACGAGAAAGGAAACGTTGAGGATGCCGTTCGCCGTATTCCGGCTCTGGCCGGCCGGACAGAGATTATTTTCTGCGACGATCAATCGACCGATGGCACCGCCGAGGAAGTGCGGCGAGTGCAGTCGTGCTATCCGGAAAAGGATATTCGTCTTGAGCATGGGCCGGGAGTTTGTAAGTCACGAAACGTCTGGACAGGTTTTGATGCAGCGAAAGGTGATGTATTGCTGATTCTCGATGCTGATCTGACGACAATTCCAGAAGAGCTACCCTACTTCATCGATGCTATCACGTCGGGACAGGCGGAGTTTGTCAACGGATCGCGTCTGGTCTATCCGGTTCCAAAGGGAGCAATGAACGGAGCGAACATGCTTGGCAACAAATTTTTCAGCGTCGCTTTTACCTATCTCCTCGGTCAAAGGGTAAAGGATACTTTGTGCGGCACGAAGGTCCTCTGGAGAAGCGATTGGGAGCGAATCAGACCAATGGTGGGAAGTTGGGGAACCGAAGACCGTTGGGGAGACTACGAACTCCTATTTGGTGCCGCGAAACTGAATCTTAAGATTCTGGACTTACCTGTCCATTATCAGGAACGCATTTACGGTTCGACGAAGATGACCAAAGTTTTTCGGAACGGACTTGTCATGCTAAGGATGTGCTGGCATGGGTTTCTTAAGCTAAAGCTGGGCTATTGACGGGCTAACAATTAGATCTTCGGGCTGCTGGACAAATATTGCACTCGATTTCGAGATCGCATTCATCTGAATATTTTCTGGTGCAAGAGCGCATTGCCAAAGAAGTCCAACACGGACGTTTTCTCGCGCAACACGGGGCAGGGGAGATTTGGAATTGGGAAAGTCCGGCCGGAAAAGTTCGTTGGGCTCGGCGAGTAAAGATGCTCAGCAGTCATCTTAAACCCGGGATGACTGTGCTCGAGCTGGGATGTGGCACTGGTTATTTTACTCGGGAGCTGGCGCGCTCGGGAGCGGACGTCGTCGCAATTGACGTTTCTCCAGAGCTTCTCAAGATCGCCAGGGCCAATACTTCCGCGCCAAATGTTCAGTATCAAATCCAGAATGCCTATGCGCTGAGCTATTCTGAACGTGTGTTCGACTCTGTCGTGGGCAGTTCTGTTTTGCATCACCTCGAAATCAAAGATGCGCTACGCGACATATACCGCGTGTTGAAGCCAGGAGGTACAATCTATTTTACGGAGCCAAACATGCTGAACCCTCAGATTGCGATACAAAAGAACATTCCCTGGATTAAACGAAAGCTTGGAGACTCACCGGATGAGACAGCATTCTTCCGGTGGCCGCTCCGAGGGCTGCTCGAAAAAACAGGCTATCGTGATGTTCGGATCGATCCGTTCGATTTTCTGCATCCAAAAACGCCGGGTGCTCTGATGGAACGCGTGAACGCGCTTGGCCGGTTTCTCGAGAACGTGCCTGTCATCTCGGAATTTGCGGGCTCGCTTTATATCCGTGCGATCAAATGAGCAGTGCGTCGACGATCTCGCAGAGTCAGGAGGCGAAAGACCGAGCCGCAACATTGCGTAACCGCGCGCGGCTCGGCGCAAACAAGAATCTTTTGTTTTGGTATCGCGAGCTTTACCGCGATCAATTCGGAGACCTTCCCAACGCCTCCGCGCTCTCAATACTCGAGGTAGGAAGCGGCACGTCGCCCTTGAAACAATTTTTTCCAAACATCATAACAAGCGACGTGCTTGATCTCGATTATCTCGATCTTGTGTTTGACTGCCACGAGATCGACAAGCTGGATGCAATCAAAGACAACAGCATCGACGTCATCACGCTCACGAATGTGTTACATCATCTGAAAAGCCCGATTGCCTTTCTTAACCACGCTGCCAGCAAGTTGAAATCAGGCGGCAAAGTGATTGCGACGGAGCCTTTTTTTTCCGTGTTATCGACTCCCATTTTCAAGCATCTGCACCATGAACCGGTTGATTTCAGCATTTCCGAACCGGAACTGGACAAGGTACAGGGTCCGCTGGCATCAGCGAACATCGCGTTACCCTGGCTGATATTTTTCCGGCGGCGCCAATGGCTGCAGCGATTGGACGAAAATTTCGATGTTGCGGCTCTTTCGACTCGGCCGTTTAGCGCACTATCCTACATGGCTACGGGAGGAATCTCGCGAACACTCCCGATCCCACATTTTGTTTATCGCTGGTTATTCTTGGTGGATCTCGCCATGAGTCGCCGCTTTCCGGGTTTCTGCGCAGCTTTTTTTACTGTAGCCCTGACACGTCGTTGATGTCGACAGGTGAGGAACGAAGCGGTTTCCTTACGTGTTACTCCCTTTTTTTGAGCAACACGAAACGACCGCGACGGTCAAGTAGTGAGTAGTCTTCGATGTGAATCCCAGACACCGGGTTTATTGTGTCTGAGCTAATCCTGAGCGGCGCGTAGACGTCCTCGCTGTCGCCAAGGATCCAGATCGGCGCGGGACGGCCATGCAGTTGGGTCAGCCAGAAAAGGTTTCGGTCATGCGCGTAGCGAAGAAGAAAAAACGAGGCAACAACCGGTTCCTCCGGTTTGCCTTCACGGCGGTAGCGCCCGAACACGGCGTCAGCCTCTTGTCGCTCTGATGACGAGTAATGGCTGGTCGACCGAAGAAGGTACGCCCCGCGGGCAAACCACGGCACGAGGGCAAGTTGTGCAGATACTGATAACGCTGCGATTACAATTGAGGTTGTAAACAGTGCAGTCCGCATCCTTTCACTGGAGCGCGGTACTGCGCGTGCAACCGAAGCAAAACCTACCAACGTGATACACCAAAGCAGCGCCTCGGCGGGGAAAAATCGTGGCGCCCACAGGAGATCGTTGCGATTCATGAGCCATGCGACTCCCGTTGTAGGAACACCAACGACCAAATAATACGGACGCAACAAGACTGTTCCAAAAGTGCCGACGATCATGACCCACAGCCATTGACGGACAACACTGCTGCCAAGCCAATGAGGAATATTGGATGCGACAAATATGAAAAGCGTTCCCGGGCTGGAGAAGCTTCCCGGCGCCACGACACCGATGCGGTCAAACGAATGATGGGCGTACATCGGCGGCGACTGCGCCCAGGAAATCGCCAGCAAAACGGGGATCGCAGAAGCCGACAGAATAAGTGTGATCGCTGCAGGCCAGTTGAAACGATAACGCCGGGGTTTGCCTGGTGAAGAAAGCCATGTTTCAACGCCTGCTACAATCGCTACCATAGCTGCGGCTATTGGCGCGTCCTCTTTCACGCTGATGACAACCAGGGCCGTCACGATTGACGCGATCATCCGCCGCTGAAGTAGGAAGTAGAACAGGATTAAACATAACGCCAGGGCAAGAGTCTCGACATAGAACCCACTGCCCGCCTCCTGGTAAAATGCGACGGAAAGCGGCGAGGCGAGGAGCACTCCGGCGGCGATTGCGGCGACAGGCCCAGCGACGCCCAGGAGGCGCATTACACGCGCTGCCAAGAAGTAAGTCGCTCCTACGAACGCAGCGAGCACAAATAGCAAGCCTGGCGCGCCGAATGGTTTTGCCATAAGTCCGAGCGGGACAAGCAAAAAGTAGGTGTGAATAGTAAGGAAGTTCCCAAACCAGTTGTCCTGGAGCAAGCCTCGCCCCTCAAGCCAACTTCGAGCAAGCTGAGTATTCATGAAGAGGTCCCCTGAGTAGCTGAGATCGTAGAATGTCTTAAGTTTAAGCGCGAAGACCCAAGCGGCGGTGAACACAGCAATGGCGAGAACAATAAAATCCCAGCGATCCCAGCGCGCCGCCGCGCCCACCTTTGACGTAAACATCTCTCTCCAGTGAAACCGCATTGGACGAACGTATGGCTTCCTAATATCTTTTCCAACGTTGATTGTCATAAATGCAACTATCCCTGATGTATCACTAGGCCGTGGTTTGAGTGCGCCTGAGCGGGGGGCTAAAGTGTATCTACTGAGCTGTCGCTCCGGCTTTTGTGGGATCTCTCCTTATAGCAACCTGACCTGAAGCTGATGTCCACAACTTCAGTCCTACGTCGCGCCGCCAATAAGGTCTACGAACGCGCCTTTCCCATCTATCGGCCGCTTTACGCCGCCTACAAGACCTACGCTGATCGCGCGGAGCGACAGATGCTTAGGAAGATTTTGTTTCAAGGCGCTGTTGTCGTAGATGTCGGCGCTAACATTGGAATTTACTCGGAGTTTCTTTCCCGCTGTGTTGGCCCGACCGGCCTGGTTCATTCCTTCGAACCATCTCAGGATAACTTCAGGCGATTGTCTGCTGCCACACGTGATCTTTCAAATGTCCGACTCACCCATGCTGCCGTTGGAGAGCGGAGCGGCGAGTGCAAGCTTTATGTTTCAGACAAGCTAAACGTCGATCATAGAACGTACAGCGCCGATGGCGATTCACGCCGCGCCATTTCCATTGAAATGGTCGCGCTCGACGATTATTTCAAACCCGGCGAACGCGTTGACCTGATCAAGATGGATATTCAAGGATACGAGCTTCATGCGTTACGCGGCGCGCAGCGCGTGCTACAGGAAAACTCCGACATCAACCTTTTGCTCGAGTTTTGGCCTGCTGGTTTGAAGCAGGCGGGCGTCGGATCGGAAGAACTTGTCGAGATGCTTCAAGCTTTAAATATGAATCTGACCCTGGTGAAATCCTCTGGTTTGGTTCCCTTCGATGCACATGACGTCCGAAACGATATTTCCTGGTATGTTAACCTTTTCGCCCATCGTAGCCGCGGGCCAGGTCCACAATTGGGCGGATTAATTGTGTAGCCACATTTCACAGAGTGATATGACCAGGATTCCTAGGTAAAACCGTCTTGGTGATTATCGTCGACTAAATGCGCACAATTATCGTCACCGGATCCGCTGGATTGATTGGTTCGGGAACCGTAAAGCGGTTCGCAAAAGAGGGGGCGCATGTTGTTGGGATCGACAACGACATGCGCGCACAATTCTTTGGCGCAGAAGCATCGACGAAGAAGACGCGTGATGATCTGATCGCGAACGTCCGCGGCTATGACCATCATAACCTCGACATTCGGGATGCTTCCGCAGTTGCCGAGCTGTTCAAGAGTTATTCAGGAAAAATCGATGCGATTGTTCATACGGCCTCACAACCATCACATGATTGGGCGGCCCGCGATCCTCAAACCGATTTTACCGTTAATGCAAATGGCACGTTGAACCTGCTCGAGGCGGCGAGAACATTCTCTCCCGAAGCGCCGTTCGTTTTTACTTCGACAAACAAAGTTTACGGCGACACGCCGAACCAGTTGCCACTGCAAGAATTGCCGACGCGATGGGAAATCGAGCCAGGGCATGAGTATGAACAGGGAGTTTCGGAAACCATGAGCATCGATTACAGTAAGCACTCGCTCTTCGGGGCATCGAAAGCCGCGGCCGATCTTTTGGTGCAGGAGTATGGACGTTATTTTGGAATGCCGACCGTTTCTTTTCGCGGTGGCTGTCTCACAGGATCGGCGCACGCGGGCACTGAGCTGCACGGTTTTCTTTCTTACCTGATGATGTGTACGGTGAGCGGCAGGCCTTACCGCGTGTTAGGCTACAAGGGGAAACAGGTTCGTGATAACATTCACAGCTTCGATTTGGTCGAAGCATTCGTGGAATTCATTCGCGCGCCGCGCAGCGGAGAAGTGTACAACATCGGCGGCAGCCGGCACAGTAACTGTTCGATGCTAGAAGCGATCGCCCTTTGTGAGGAAATAAGTGGGCGCAAACTAACGTGGAGCTATGAAGAGACTAACCGGATCGGCGACCACATCTGGTGGATCAGCGACGTTGGAAAATTCCAGAAACACTATCCCACCTGGGAATTTCGCTACAGTTTGCGAGAAATTCTGGAAGAAATTCATCGCGCAGTCAGTGCTCGTCCAAAGTAGCGGCAAGCCAACAATCGGCAGGGAAATGATTAGCTGTGCGAATTTGTGCACGCGTTAAGGGGAAGCGATCAGGTGAATGATTACTACCTTGTACGCGGAGGCAGTTCTTTCGGGCGTTTGGAGTCGCCGCCACCTTGAGGAAGCATGTCCTTAGGAACATCATAAACCAAATACGAGTAGGCAATGTGATCCACCGGAGTAAAATGCTCTCTCAACCACCTGTACTCCTCAGGGCTTCGATTGACTCCAACCAGGGCGTTGACAGGTACAACAATTCGACCTGCCTGTGGTTTGCGAGGATCTACGATAACTCCAGGATGACGGCGGATATATTCCGCTAGATACCGTTCGTTTCCGCGCCAATCCAAGTTCGAGTCTGCAAGGTGTCGGTAGGCGAGTTTCCTGTCTGGAACAAACTCATTAAAATACGAGATAAAATTCGGATAATATGAGAGAGCCGATGCAGCAGCCCAAATGACGAGAATTACCGCGGCATATCTTCGAAGCCTGGATTCTGGGGCGGCTAAAAATCTTCCGCAAAAGATCGTAGCCAGGGCGAATACAGGCAATACATGACGAATGCCGATCTGCGCGTTAAAGAAGAAGTTGAAATAGATCCAGTAAGCCAGAATTGGAACGAGTAAGAAAATCTCTTCTCGGCGAAGTCCTCGCGCCGCTGGCTGGCCACGGCTTGAAAAGTATCCGACCAATGCCACCAAAAATATGATTTGCTTCGCAATCGGCACCTTGAAGAAGGCTGCGTAGAAGTAATACCCCGGGAACCCACGAAGCGTCCCGTCATGATGATTCACTCGAAGTCGCCCTGCCATGTAAATGTTTCCCCAAGCTTCTCCCATCCTCTCCTCGAACTTCACCAGGTCCAAGCCTTGGACGTAAGGCACTGGCAGTGGAAGAGGCAGGTTGCGGACGATCGGGGTTGCCTGGAGTTTTTTGAAGATTGGGTCTTTCAAGGTATACCTGGACAAGGGAGTTCCAATTCCAGCGAAGCAGAACCCCAGATTAATTGTCACGATACTCACCACAGCGAAGAACGTTATTACGATGAACCAGTGGCGCAGATTCCAGGTCAGGCTGTGTGATGGGTCAGGCTTTGCCCCTTCAGTTGCTGGCCTAAACCGACAATAAATCGCTGCAATGGCCAAAAAGATCGGATAAAGATAAACGCACGAGTATTTGGCCAGTTGGCTTAAGCCGAGCGTCACCGCGCTAAAAAGAGCTCGTCGCTCGCCGCCTAACTTTAGAAAATGCCAAAAGTGGTAGAGTGCCATGGTCGTCGTCAAGGCGGCCGGCAAGTCAGCCGTCACCAACTGGCCATGTGCCAACAGATTGGGATCGAAGACGTAAAGACTCAGCGAGAGAAGAGCCCCGCTACGACCATAGAGTTCATAACTCCACTTCAACACGTATAGCGCCAGTAATAGCGAAAGCGCAATGGTCGCGTACCGCCCACGTGTTATTTGTCCGTACCAGGAAGTATCTAGTGGAAGTCCGGCCATTCGGACAAGGACGGCCAGATTGATGCTCGTCATGGCGTGCACACTTGAAAAAGGCATGGTGCTGCTATTCAAGGCGCTCGTTCTCTCCGGAGCTCCATTCAACACGCGATAGCCGTACTCGTAGTGGAGAGGCTCATCGGTAGTAAGCCCCTTGTGATGCAAGCTTGTCATCTGTGTCAGGAGTAACACAGCTAACAGCGCGCCACCGGCGGCTAGCCACCCTGGCATCGCGATCCACTGTCGGACTCGACTATTCATTGGCAGGCTCCGTAACACCATGGGTTGACCGCTCAGTCCGACTTTGGAAGCTCTGGCGAACGGATGACATCTGCGTCGAATTCACTGACTGAAATGATGTAATCGACGCTCGCCTGCTGCTGCGAAGTGAGTTCATTTACATTTTCGACCCAAATACGCAGGGAATGATCGTTCCAGACCAGAGAGGCTATAAAAAAAACATTCCACTTGTTTTGGAAGATATTTTCCTTCAGCAAAAGGAGAACGCTGCTGCCATGTAGTGGACGCAAACCCAGGGAACGGAACGCCTGGATTACATGGGAGGTTTTTGACCCTACATCGACCCATGGCACTCGAAGCCGCTGATTCTCTCGCTGCGTAAAGGCTGCGAGAGCGAAAGCCACTAAAAGCGTCGCGACGATCCGGAAAACCCGAAGAGATATTTTCCTGGAAGCATCCCCTATGATTGCGCCTGTTGCTGCAGGCAGCGCACGGTTGCCAATGAATACCGAGAATTTCGAAATCAGAGTGAGGAAATCAAACGTAACCTTTGCAAAGATCATTGCCCATCCGAACAGCAGAAGATAAAGAGATGCATCGCCGCGCATGGGGACGATAAACGCCACAGGAAGGGGCACGATCACTATCCAGAACGCCATGAGCTGAAGTGTGCGGTCCCGACGCACAAAGGCGTAAATGAAAATCAGCGCCCACAAGAGTAGCAGCGCGATTGGCGTGATTGTATGCCCTGCAAACAACAATTGACCAACAAAACTGGCATTGGAAGCTGTGAAGTTATGCCATGAATATTTGGGCCGATAAGGATCTAAACTTGCCAACGAGCCGCTACCGTGAGTTTTCCCGTAGATATAAAAAACTGTGAGTAATCCAGCAATCAAAGATGGAGCGGCATAAGTCCGGATCCAGCGCAGGAACGCTTTCCAGTCCGTCCAGTCGGGAGATTTGAGAAACTCATAAATTAGGACGATCACTGGAAGCGTAACTGCCATTTCCTTGCAGTTTAGCGCCATAACATAAAGGGCCAGAAATCCCAGCAATTGCAGCGGCCGCAAAGAGGCCCCGTCCTCGCGGATATTCACATAGTAGGCCAATGCCGCGAAGTAAAAGAATCCACATAACACGTCATAAATAAACGCACCGACGAACACAAGACCGAAAAGTCGCGGGTGATAACAGAGAGCGAGGACAGCGAGAAAAGCGATCGAGCGCGAGGAGGTGAGACGCCGGCTCAAGTAATAGATCAGGGGAATGGAAGCAACGAGAATGCTGATCTGGACAATTCGATAAGGCAAAGGATCCAGGTCAAAGAAGTGATAAAGTGGCAGATAGTAAAGAGCGCCGCCCGGGCGATAAAGGTAGAGCGGCAGATCATAGAGAGCGCCTCCGGGACAAAGAAATAACTTCCAAAATGCGATGTTTGCCAGGAGCGATTTTAGCGCCCCGGCAGACCGGCAGATCCCCATATTCATCATCTCGTCCTCACGAAAACCCCCGCGCAGCGCCGGAAGGGCAAAGTAGACGAAGTAACCGATGAGAGCGGCTACGCAAATCACATCAATTACGGTGGGCCGATACGCCCGCTGTGTCTCTGGGCTCTCCATACAACGCGAAGTTAAAGAAGGGATCATGCGATTGTCACGAAATTGCAATCGCGTTAAGCGCTGGCTTCCTGCATAAGATAGTCGCTTTGGAGTTTATGAAGAAGGATCGCACACAGTGCAAAACTAAACTCACTTTCATTCTACTACTCTGTGGTGGTGGGTCACTTGGAAGCGTCAACACCGGTCAGCCCCTTCCAAAATGCAATGCCAGCTGACGTTGTCGATTAGAGCATCGTCAAAACTCTCTGGGCTTTCAGACTTTGCGGCGTTGGCCGCTCGCTGCTTCGCTTTTCGATGACACTGAATCGAAGCATGATCGCATAGCCACGGGTTTGTTCCGGCCGAAGAGTGCTGGCAGCCCGCGGAGAGTTGTCTGCAGCAGGTCTCTCGCCGGCAGGTTTGAATTTGCCCACTTGGCCATCCAGAAGTTACTTACAGTTCTAACAGAATGGCGACTTTCTCTCGCGATACGGTCTATGCCCCGTTGCGGTTGCCGCGGTTTTACAACCTGGTGCAGCGATTGGTGGGCGGTGGCCGGGACCGCGCAGCTTTTGTTAGAACGCATGTCGCTTTCCGCTCCGACGAGAAGGTTGTGGATGCAGGTTGCGGCACAGGTGGAGCGCTCGAGTTCCTGCCTTTGGTGAATTACTTCGGATTTGATCCTAACCCGGAGTACATTCGCGTGGCGCAGTCACGATATGGGAGCCGTGGAGAATTCTTCTGCGGAGATGCAAGCAGCCCACAAGTTCGGGAGTTGGCGCAGGATGCCGACGCGTTTCTTTCGCTGGGAGTGCTCCATCACCTTACCGACCAACAGATTGACGAAATATTGGGCATGGCACGAGCCTGTCTACGTCCCAGTGGTCGTTTCATCTTCTACGAGCCTTGCTTCAGCGCGAACGATGATTGGGTGGGGAGGATGTTCATGCGGCTTGATCGCGGTGGAAACATAAAAACCGATCAGGCATGGCGAGCCTTGCTATCGGAGTATTTTGCGACCGTAGAAGAGCATATTCGCCGGCCGGTCTATTTGTTTCGCTATACGATTCAAGCCCTCATCGCCCGGGACCCGCGCGAGCCATGATTTTCCCGCTCCCGGTCAGATAATCGATGAAGGACTGAGGCTGAAAATCGTAATCGCGGCGTGCCAGCGTGCTGTCGTACGCTTTTGGTAGAACGAGTCGATCGATTTGATCGCGCTTGAATGGCATAGGTAATCGAAGCGCCTTCGCCGCACGAAGCATCATGATTGGCACAGGTATCACAAAGAGAGGACGCACGGAGCTGCGGAGCGCTCGAGCCATCTCGGGGGCGGTGCATAAATGATCAGCGCAAAGAGTGTAAGTTTGTCCCGCCTCACGGCGATAAATTGCTGCCTCCGCAATAAAGTGCGCGGCTTCCTGCGTGCTGATCGGCGCATACTTAATTGACCCTCTATACCGAAAGTCCGGCAGGATGCGGACTTTTCGCGCAACTGCAATGAGCGCATCGATTCCCTCGCCATCCCCGGAACCATAGATCTCCGACGGCCGGATAATGGTATAATCCAACCGACTGCCGCGGATTGCTTCTTCGGCAAGCCATTTGGAGCGCCCATAGGCGCCGCCATCAGGGTGCGCGCAGATTGTGCTGACATATATAAAATGCTGCGACGCGCTGCAGGCCGACACCAATTGTTTGGTTAACTCCGCGTTCACGTGAAAGTATTCGGCCGGATCTTCTGCATGTGTGACCGCAGCCATATGCAGGACCACCTGTGCTCTCTGCAATGCCCGCGGGTCGCGAACAGTCTCTTCCAGTCCTCCATGCAACAGTTCAATTTCGGCATCCGGAATTTCAACCTTGTGCCGGTGCACCACTGCGAGCACGTGGAAGTGCGACATCAACCTGCACAGGACATGTTGACCTAATGTTGAGCTGCCACCGGTGACAAAGACGGTTTCAATCATTTGCTGTTTCCGGTTGGCGAACGTGAACCGAACCGATACTCAATCATGTGCTTGAGGAATTCTAAAATTGCGCCCGGCTTCACGAACGATTTTCGGGTTTCCAGAGATTGGAATTCAACTGGAATCTCATAAATGCGGAGGTTCAGATTGACGCTGTTTAAGATCAGCTCCGCATCAATAAACCAGTCGTCAGACTGCAGCGTCATCCGTTCGTACGCTTCGCGTGTCATGATCTTCGGCTTTGAGTTCATATCTCGAAGCTTGCTGGAGCCGCGAAAGAAAAGATGAAAGAGCAGGTTGTAAACCCTCGAAATAAATCTCCGATAAAAGCTGTCCTGGCGTTGAACTCGATATGTCTTTACAAGGTCGAAATCGTCGCTTTTTATCTTCGCGAAGCAGGAGAATATCGCTTCGACCGGAAACTGGCCGTCGCCGTCAATTACTCCGATATACTTGCCGCGACAAGCGTCGAGTCCGCGGCGCATGTCCCATCCCATTGCCCCTTCTTTCGGCTCAGCCAGCACGCGAACAAAAGGCAACCGTTCAGCAAGTCGCTGGCAGATTTCAGGCGTCCGATCATCCGTGCCTGGCCAGAAATTTGCCACCAGAAGCAATTCCCATTCAAAGCGAAACAGCGACATTATCTTGTGAAGATTCTCTATAAATGGAATGATTTTTTCTTCCGCACGATAACAAAGGACCGCAATGGAAAACTCGACGGGCGCTTCGACCATTGTATTCAATGCAGATCATCGCAGAGTCACGATCTTGGTCAATTGTGCCAGTGGGGTATTGGCAACTGGCATAGGATAACGGTTTGATGGAAAGGAGTTACGCCCAGCACTATGCACTGCTTGAAGGAGAGCATTGGTGGTTTCGGGCGCGCCGGGCGATACTGCGAGATCTGCTTACGCCTCTTGAATGGCCGCAGCAGCCGAGAATTTTAGAAATTGGTGTCGGACCTGGGCACAATCTTCTCGAAGTGTACCCGCTGGATGCTCGCCTCGAAGGCATTGAGCCAGATGAGGAGCTTGCCAGATTGGCAGCAAAACGGGGTCCGGCACGGGTTTTCCAAGCGTCGATCGATCGGCTTCCATCGGAAATCCAGGACGGATGTTATGATGGCGTTACAATGTTTGACGTGCTCGAACATATTGAAGATGACGCACGCGCACTCCAGATCGTAAACCGAAAACTGCGACACGGCGGTCGAATCGTGTTGGCCGTTCCGGCCTATATGTGGTTGTGGGGACAGCAGGACATCGTAAATCAACATTGCAGGCGTTACACGCTGACTGAGCTCAGACGGAAATTGGAGGCCGCCCATTTTACGATTGAGCGCATGACGTACTTCAACACGTTCCTATTTCTGCCGATCGCCGTAGTTCGGTTGATTGCGCGCTATAGAGGTCAACCATACGAAGCCGAGGGAGACTTCGCCTATGTTCGCAAGCCATCAAACGCCGTGCTATTCACCCTTTTTAGCGGAGAACGCTTTTTCCTGCGGTATTTGAATTTTCCATTCGGTGTCTCTGCGTTCGCAGTGGCCCGAAAAAGTTAAAGCAAGGACTTGCTCAAAGTTCGCCATGCATCTGTATCCGCCGTTTTTGGTCATCGCGAGAATTGTAAAACACGAAACCGCACAGCAATGATTATCAATACGGATCCAGTCTCATGGTTGGCAGAAAGCCGCACCCTGTTGCCTATGGTTGGTGGCTCCACTGAGATTGTGTTGGTTGGCACAGCTCATCCTGATAACATACGCAGGGATTCCAACAGCGAACGCCGACGAATTGGTCAACACGTAAAGGTACGGAAGGACCACTGTTTGCCAAAACAGTGACATCAAAAAGAGATGGAACAACAACCCTTGAATTCCAAACCGTTGAAAATCTCTGCCTGGCTCTTAGCGGCGTTGTTGTTGGTCGCCGTTTTCCTGATCAACAATCGAGAATTACTAAGCGGAGCGAGAGTTCAGACCTGGGATGCTTGTTCGTTTTATACCCCGGCATTCATGCTCGTTGCTGATCACGCTCGTAAGGGAGAGTTGCTTCTATGGAATCCCTGGCTGGCAGCCGGCACACCAGATTTTGCTGATCCACAAGTGGCAGCTGCTTCTCCCGTTGCAATAATTGTGGGTTTAATAGGGGGCGGAACTACCGGAGCTTTTCGGGCTTACTGGCTTTTGATCTGGATGTTGGGACCGCTGGGACTGCTCCTGTTAGCACGCCACCTCGGTGTTCCTCCATGGGGCGCTTTCATAGTTGCCTTGGGATTTGCTTTTTGCGGCTTCTATACGGCGCATGCTGAACACACAACTATTCTCTATTCTTTCTCGTTCGTGCCTTGGTTTATTTGGCGGTTGGACGTGGCGCTCACATCGCTTCGCCTCAGACCAGCTGCGGAGGCGGGAGCCCTCTGGGGATTATCCGCGTTGGGTGGTTATCCAGCTATCGTGATTCTGAGCGGAGGAATGTTGTTCTTATGGGGCTTGGGTCGGTGCTGCTGCAGCGGCAACGGCGATACGCTGTTGATCTATGGACGACCGACTCTATACCGATTCAGGTTTACCTTTTTAGCGCTGCTAGTGGTTCTTCTTGTCGGCTTAGCAATTCTCGCCCCAACCTATCTGGCATTCTTCAAGGAGGCCCTCGGTTATACTGAGAGAGCGGGAGCGATGACGCGCCGGGCAGCAACCGCTGCCACGCAAAATGCTCTTAATCCCGGGGCGTTTGCGACATTTGCAAGTCCTTATCTTACTGCGTTAAAGTTGCTACCTGGGAATTCAAAACTGTGGCCGGGCAGTGATATCTCGGTCGCTGACGTTTACATTGGCGTTCTGCCTTTCATTTTAAGTCTATTGGCGCTCTGGCAACGGCCACGATCAGGCTGGAGGTGGTGGCTGGCTGGAAGTATTGCTTTTTTCCTTGCGTGCGCAGTGGGTGACAGATTGCCTGTTCGTGGCTGGCTCTATGATTATTTTCCGCCGTCGCGATACTTCACACATCCAGGCATATTTCGTGGTTACGCAATGTTTTCGGCAATGGTACTCGCTCTGCTCGCTATACGAGATCTTGATGCGGCAATTTCGAAGCCAGAAAATCGAATATGGCGGCACCTACTGCTGGTTTCATTGGTAGCGAGTATTGCTGCCGTGGGTGTTTACGTGCGTGCTTTGTCTCACGTCGTCAATCTGGGAAACCAGATTGGTCTTAGCAATTTACATCTGGTTGGTATTTGGTTCGGAGCAGTTGGAGTTTCTCTGTCACTGCTTTTGTTTTGGGGCACAAGGAAATGGATCGCGGTTTTATTTGCCGTTGTTGCCATCCTGGACGCAGCTCTAACGCTGCGCCTGTCGCAAGATTTTATGTCCGACGGGCGCCAGGTGCGCGCATTGCTCGGTCGCGTGGATGCAGGCCACAAGACACTACTGACGCTAAGCAGTCTTCGGCGCGAGTTGGAGACTCCCAGCCTTTTCGGTGGCGGGAACCAAAACCAGAATGTCCCGCTCAGAATTGCGACGTTCTACAATCAGTGCACTATGAAAAATCGCTTTCATATTTGGTTTGCCCAGCACCCCGTTTTACTGAATATGGGATTGGGTGCCGACAGAACCTGGTTTAGCAAAGATGCTACGATTGCCGCTCCTTCGGACCTCGCGTACTTAGCTCTTATAAATCGAAGCGAACAGTTGGGGGCGCCAGTGCTGGTGGTGCTTCCTCCCTCGGAAATGGTAAAAGATAGTAGGATTGGTTGGGGGGGAGTCCCGGATAAAGCTCAACTCGCCTCTATCTCTCGCTTGCCGCCGGCTCAGAACATCCCAGTGAAAGTTCTTAAGTACACCCCGAACGATTTGAAGCTCAGAGTTTCTTGTCCCGCGGATGGCTGGCTACTGGTAACTGACCGATGGGCGGCTGGCTGGCACGCCAAAGTGAACGGAATTCGCAGTAGAAGTCTTCGGCGGAAACTTCATTTTTCGAGCGGTGCGTGTTCGTGCGGGCGAGAATACAGTCCAATTTTATTATCCGCAGCACCTGTATTTCGCGCTCGTTCTTCTTAGTTGGAGCACTCTGGTCGCTGTGTTTGCCATTCCGAGATTGAACGGCATCAAGGCTGGAGGCTCAAGGCAGCTTCGACACGGTGTTTTTTGTGAATAGATCGTGCCTTGCTAAGCTCCGTCATTTCTGGTGCGCGTTTAACCGGTGCACACGGTTGGTTTGTAGCTCGCCGCGTAGAGCCGGATAGCCTCATCATTTATATCACGCTGGCTGAAATCTAACGATACCTAACCGGCGCCTTCGGAGAACCTGGAACAGCACAAAAAGGAGAAGCAATAAGATCGTAATTCGATTCAAGACCATCAAGGCTCGAAACAGCGTGGGGCGATATTCGAATTCGACACGGTTTTTTCCAGCGGGCAGCATAACGCCAGTTTGCCACTGGTTTACTCGCAGGGCCCGTTGTTTGGTGCCGTTTACCCAAACCTTCCAAGCTGGCGTGAACCACTCGTTCAAAACCAGAAGCGAAGGCGAAGCAGACACCACTGTCGAATGACTCCGATTGGGTTGGTCGACTATCGTTACGATACGGTCTCTTGCGCGCGCCAAGCGCGGGGAATTTCCTAAAAATCTTGTGACCGCCTCGAGTTCGGCAGCTGTCACATAGGCCGTGGAGACGTAGTCGAAGCCCTTCGTAATAATTTTTATGAATTCACTCTCGCCGTTGTCGAAGCCTGCGACCTGATGCACCAGGGTGAGTCGCCCCATCGGATTGGCGTTTTCGTATAGTCGGTAGCCTTCAAGCTCCAGAATCTGCTTTGCGCCCGCATCCGTGGGCGAAAAAGCAGGCCCGCACAGGACATAACGCGCGCCCATCATCGCACGCATGCGTGGAACATTTGCCGCAAGCATGAAACGAAATTGCGCATACGGCTGTGGAGTAAGCTGGTTGTAGAAGCTTTTTATTCCATAGTAACTCGCGTTCATTGCCCAAAACGAGCTTGGAAAGATTGCGTCGCGAAAATCCATCCGATAGCCGTTTGCATTGAGCCTGCCTGCGAGATCCCCAATAACACGGTGACTAAGTAGATTAACGGGTTTCGTGAAATCTGATCGCGACAGCGGAAGTCCCCATATCGGAACAACCATGGCAGCCGCCGAAACGAGTGTCGTGGCTGAAACAACTTTGCCGGACCCTGGCAATTTACAGGCGCGACCAAGAGCGAACAGGATCGGAGCCAGGCAGACGATCAAAAATCGTGCCGGCCACCACCTGTAACCATATTGACAAAGCTCCCACAAGATAATCCCGCTAAAGATTAGCAGTAGTATTGCCGGCAGAATAAGCGGGCCAACCTGATGGGTCTGTTTGTACCGTTGGAAGTTTCGCGCAAGGAGGCTGTAACCCAAGCCGCTCAGGAACGAAACGCCAATTACGAAGAGAATAAGATGCCGTCCCGCCTCGCGGATCCGGTTAATAAGAGGAAGATGAAAGTTGACGTACGCAAATCCCAGGTTCGTTCCGAAACTTGAAAGCAGCCCATAAAGAGAAACTATTCCAAACGCTAAAACCAACATGCGCAAGAAAGGGGCAAGCCGCCGGAAGTAAATCACTGTTACGAACGTTCCAATGACACCGAGCGGGCCGACGTAAGGGCTACCGACGATGTTAATCCACGTTGGCCTTATTACAACGCCGATTGCCTGGCTCAACGACAGCTGATGTAAGTTGAAATTTTCCCAAGGAATGTGGGCGTGCCCGATCACTGCCGCGCCAGCGCCGATGTGGCGGATCATCTCGCCGGTGGCGAGGTACATTGGGAGCATCGCGGCCCCGGCGAGTCCAATTACGATGCCGGCACATATCGCGAGGGACCATGTTAAGCGTCGGAGGTCTGCGAAACGTCGCTGGAGAGACAACCACCCAATGCCTGTCCCAAATAGCATCAGACAGCTCAGAGCGGTATGAATTAGCGGCTGGGAAGCGCTGGCTAGCGCAAGCAGGCCGGCAGCGATGGAAAAGACAAGTATTCCGCAAGATTTGCCGGGGAATCGCAATAATAATACGCCTCCAGCAAGCACTAACGGCAACCATGCGTAGCTAGCTATGATTGTGATCCAACTTGCGTAGAGATACATATTCCAGGCCAGCATCCCAACGGATGCACCAATGTAAGAGGCCCAAGGCGTAATGGCGGCGCACCGCAGTAGGACATATAGGTTGATGTAAAAAACGAACAGATGGACTAACGTTAAATAGGTCAACGTGTAGAGGGATGCCAGCGGCCCCCCATAGTTAATTAGCCCAAAAAAATAAAAGGGATAGAGAATCGAAAAGTGGGGGCTTTCAAACAATGGAAAACCCGTCCCAATGTCTGGCAGGTAATAGGGAACAGCACCGGCCAACGCTAGCCGCGAAACCTCCGAAAATATAGGTCCGTACATATGGACATTGTCGACAAAAGGCGCAAAGAGCTGGTGCGCGGTTAAGAAGTGCGCATAACGAAGAATAAACGTAATCACCAGCGCGAAAACGGCAAAGCTGTCCAAAGCACGACTGTGGTGGGCTTGCTCTTGAGTCATCAGCTTAACAGCCACTACCGCTCATTAAGTGTAACATAATCTGTGCGGACACTTCGAGATAACGCCGCGTCAAAGGGGCACTCCACAAGCAAACCCGGTGGGCGCGAAAACCGAGTCGAGGCAAACTCTACTCGAGATAGTTCCGCAGAAATAATTCTATGACGCGCTGTGCACCGGCGCCCTTGACGTGCCTTAGATCACTCTCCCATACTGCGGCCCGATCCGAGTTGTGCACGATTTCGTAACTCGGGAAGTAGTCCACATTGGAATGCATACCAGCCCATTCATGGGCGACCGCTCTTAACATCGATTTTCCCCAAGTGTTTGCCACGACAATGTCCATAGTTGAAAACGTGTTCATCAGAGCGACTGGCGAGACGGTGACGACGATATGAACATCGGGATGTCCGTGCTGGGTTAGCAAGGCGTGTATGGCCTCCAGATTGGCCAAGTTTTGAGCGAAACCAGTAAGATGAAATTCGTATCGGTCTGGTTCAGTCTTTAAGAAAGATGGAATGGGAGTTCGATTGACGAAGACATCCGTCTTGACGTCGCGCCACACCTCCGCAAGCCCAAGGGTGACGATCACGGCGCGACACTCCTTTATGCGCTTTGTAACTGTTTGCATTAGCGCGCGACGTTCGAGTGTTTCCTCCAAATCGGCAAACTCCAAGATGGGGGTCGTGTGTGGGTCGTCCCAGGTTGTCTTTGTCAATTGGACAATAGACTCTCGCGGGAATTCGGCGCGGGGATCAAGCGCCCAGCGCAGTTCGTTCAATATCGAATAGGTGTTGTACTTGTTGGCAAATCCAATTGGGGATATTTCCTTCTTGGCTGGTTGCAACCTCGCAAGCTCCGGCGCGGCGCTTTCCACAGCGACCTTGTGCATTTTCAGGGCGTTTTCGAGGCCGCGCACAAAACATGAGCCGATAGCGTAAAATTTGTCATCGCGCCGGAGTCTGAATTTAGGATCGATTCTAGGGGTAAACCAGGTGTGGCGTAGCCGCTGGAACGCGAAATTGCCAGCGGGGTCACTTGCGTCGACGTTCTCCTTGAACCAAACGCCAGCCCAATTTTCTTTGTAATTCTTGATCGCTTCAGTCGTGGTCGCGATATAAGGCGATTGCCGTAACGGCTCGCGATACCGCTGCGAATCGGAATGGGTTGTCTTTTCAAGGCATGCCTCGGACATAACTCAAAAGAATTCTAAAAAGGAGCGAATGCGGCGTTACTTTGGAAGCTCATCGATCATCTATCAGGCTATGTAGTTCTCAACGGAACCCAGTGGCCTTGACTTAAGCACAAGGGCATCCTTTCTCCAGCAGAAAAGCTTGAAGGAAATATATCGAATGCCGTTTTGGGATCAGTTACTCGACTTAAACAATTGATTCGGCGAAAAGTTCGCTGGCGAACCGGAACAGTTTCGGCGATAAAGGCGAACTGCCATGGAACCCGCGTCCGGAAACACAGTCCTGATTATCGAGGACGAACGTGATGTGGTCGATCTTCTCGCACTCAATTTGCGCAAGGCAGGTTTCGCGACCTCCACCGCGCCCGATGGCGCTGCTGGGCTGGAGAAAGCGCGCAGGGAAAAGCCATCTTTGATTATTCTTGATCTCATGCTGCCGAAGATGCCCGGGCTGGAAGTTTGCAAAATTCTGAAAAGCGACCCGGGAACTCGCCGGGTCCCGATTATGATGCTCACGGCGAAAGCTGAAGAAATCGACCGGATAGTCGGTTTGGAATTTGGCGCAGACGATTACGTGACAAAACCGTTCAGTCCGCGGGAAGTCGTGTTACGCATTCGAGCGATCATGCGCCGCGGCGAGACGAAACAAGACGATGAACGCTTGACTGCCGGCCCCATCACGGTTGATCCGGCGCGTTATGAAGTCTCTGTCAACGGCAAGCGGATCAATCTTACCAGCCTTGAATTTAAACTTTTGCGCACGCTGATGCAGCGACGCGGTCGTGTCCAGGCGCGTGACCGCTTGCTCAACGATGTATGGGGTTACGAAAGTGTCATTGACACGCGCACAGTGGACACACACGTGCGGAGGTTGCGCAAGAAACTTGGCAGAGCTGCCGATGTGATTGAAAGTGTGCGCGGTTTCGGCTATCGACTGAAAGAAAAGTAAGGCCAAGATGTTTTGGCTAATCCTCGGCGTGTTCTGCGCTCTGTTCGCAGTGACAGCGCTGCTTTTCTGGCAAAAATGGGCCACGCCGTGGCCGCAAATCGAGCAACTCGTTTCGCAAATAGCCCGGGGTGAAAGCCCATCTACGTTTCTGGTAAACGGTGGAGCGGGTCCCCATCGCGTTGGCCTGGCGCTGGAGACTATTTTTGCGCGCCAGCAGGAACTCGAGCGCCAGATCGCGGGGCGCGAATCGGACACGCAAACAATTCTGGGCGCGATGCAGGATGGCGTGCTCGTGGTCGATGCGCGCAGCCGCATTACGCTAATGAATCCTACTTTTCAGAAACTATTCGATCTGCGCGATCCAGCAGTGGGGATTCCTTTGGTCGAGGCCGTCCGTCACGCAACGCTGGATCAACTGGTTGCGGAAACGCTGAAAACTGGCGAGGCAATGCGAAGCGAGTTGAGCGTAGCGGATCCGCGCGCCCATGGCGAGCGACACATAGAGATCAGTGCCGTTCCAATCAAGAAGGCTGACGATGAAATGTCCGGCGCGGTTGTGCTTTTCCACGATATCACCGAGTTGAAGCAGCTGGATCAAATCCGGCGGGAGTTTGTCGCGAATGTTTCGCACGAGCTGCGAACGCCGTTGTCGATTTTACGCGGTTACATCGAGGTGTTGCTTGATGAGCCGGAGACGTCACGAGAGGAATTGACACGGATCCTCTCAATTATGGAACGGCATTCCAAACGACTCCGGCGGCTGGTTGATGACCTGCTAAGCCTTGCGCAACTGGAGTCGTCCCAGGCGACGCTGGAGCCCAGCGTCGTGCGGGTGGATGAGTTGTTGAATAACCTCATCCGTGATTGGAAAGAAAAACTCGCCACGAAGAATCTGAAAGTGATTGTCGATTTGACTCCGGAGGCGTTCACGCTTCATGCCGACGGAACGCGCCTGGAGGAAGTCCTTCACAATCTACTTGATAACGCGGTGAAATTTTCACGGGAAAACGGGCAGATTCACTTACATGCAGTGCGTCGCGATTCTGAAATGGTATTGAGCGTGGCTGATAACGGACTTGGGATCGGCAAAGAGCATTTGCCGCGAATTTTCGAGCGCTTTTATCGCGCTGATAAAGCTCGCAGCCGCGAACTGGGGGGCACCGGTTTAGGATTGGCGATTGTGAAACATATCGCCCAATTGCACGGTGGACGCGTCGAGGCTGAGAGCGAGCCGGGGCGTGGAACGACGATCCGTGTAGTGCTGCCGCTGCGTTCGGCGGGTTGAAACGTTAAAGCGTTGCAGTGTTGAAGCTGTGCGGGCTCTAAAGCACGAGGCCGAGAACACGCATCCGTTTTAACAGATCAACCGTCAACGATTGAACGAACGCGAAGCCTCCTGTCACACAAAAGTCACATTAAACTTTTTGACGCTTCGGCGCGCGCTACGGCAGGCTGAATGTTCTATGAAATCCCGCAATTTTACCCACAAACTCCTGGCAATAGTGCTATTGGCCGGCGTCAGCGCGACGGCATCGGCTCAGATGATGATTAACGGTGCTGGGGCGACTTTCCCCTATCCCATCTATTCAAAATGGTTCGATGAGTATGTGAAAGTCGATCCCTCGGTCCGGTTTAATTATCAATCCATCGGATCGGGCGGAGGCCAAAAACAGATCCTCGCGCAGACGGTCGATTTCGGCGCCTCCGATGGCCCAATGAGCGACGACAACCTTGGCAAAGCGCCGGGGAAGATTCTCCACATTCCGACGGTCGCCGGAGCGGTGGTATTGACCTACAATTTGCCTGGAAGTCCGAAACTGAAACTCGATGGGGACACAATCGCGGGAATGTATCTCGGTCAGATCAAAAAGTGGAACGATCCAAAGCTGACAGCGTTGAATCCGGGCGCTAAATTGCCCGATCAAGATATCGTGGTGGTACACCGATCCGATGGCAGTGGAACCACATTTATTTTTACCGATTACCTCAGCAAAGTGAGCAGCGAATGGAAGCAGAAAGCCGGCAATAACACATCTGTTAATTGGCCGACTGGCATCGGCGGCAAAGGCAACGAAGGCGTATCGGGACAAATCAAACAGACGCCAGGCGCTATCGGTTACGTCGAATTGATTTACGCGATCCAAAACAAAATGCCGGACGCTCAGGTCAAGAACGCAGCAGGCGAATTTGTGGAGCCTACAATCGGATCGGTGACCGCGGCGCTCGCGACTGCCGAGATCCCGGACGACTTCCGGTTCTCAATGACAAACGCGCCGGGAAAAGATGCCTATCCGATTTGCGGTGCGACATGGTTGCTCGTTTATGAGCAGCAGAAAGATCCTGCGAAGGGGAAAAAGCTCGTGGAGTTTCTAAAATGGGCTGCAAAAGACGGTGAACAGATGGCCAAAGACCTCGATTACGCTCCTTTGCCAGACACCGTGCAAGAGCGTGTTTTGAAGCGGATCAACGAAATCAAAATGTGATGTGAGGAAGCATGGAGGTTGCTACAGCTCCAGCCTCGAAAACTGTCGGGGCGCCCGGTGAGCCCGTATCAGCGCGCCAGGTGATGGCGCGGCCCTCGCGCTTCGGCGACAAAGCGTTTGAGTGGCTCACATGCGCCATGGCGCTGACGGTGGTTGTGCTGGTGATTCTGACCGGGTGGGAGCTGTGGATCGGGTCGGTGGGAGCCATCAAAAAATTTGGATTCCATTTCCTTGTCACATCCACCTGGGACCCAGTCGCGAACCAATTTGGCGCTCTCCCATTTATATATGGGACACTCGTTTCTTCTCTAATTGCGCTGTTGATTGCGGTCCCGTTGGGCATTGCAACGGCAGCGTATCTGACCGAGCTTGCTCCCCTTTGGATTCGGCAGCCCCTGGTTTCGTTGATCGAGATGTTGGCTGCAATTCCCAGTGTCATCCTTGGGCTCTGGGGCATTTTTGTAATGATTCCGTGGCTACGCGATTATCCCTTCGCATGGCTCAAGCGGTTCTTCGGTTGGACACCCTTGTTCAGTGGATCGATTTACGGTCCGTGCATGCTCGCCGGCGGAATCATTATCGCGGTTATGATTTTGCCGATCATCGTTTCGGTCTCGCGCGAGATTTTGCGCAGTGTTCCGGATTTGCAGCGGGAAGCGGCCTACGGTCTTGGCGCGACTCGCTGGGAGGCAACGCGGATTGCGGTGCTGAGTTATGCGAAGAAAGGGTTGTTCGGCGCAGTGATTCTTGGGTTGGGACGGGCCCTGGGCGAAACGATGGCCGTAACGATGGTGATAGGCAACACCCCGCAGATCGTCGCGTCGCTCTTCCAGCCCGGATACACCCTGGCGAGCGTCCTTGCCAATGAATTCACCGAAGCGACAACTGATATTTATCTGCAGGCATTGTTCGAAATTGGGCTGGTCCTTTTTGGGATAACCATCCTGGTGAACCTTCTCGCGCAACTGCTCCTGCGGACCATTTCAACAACGTCAGCAACCCGTGCGGTGCAATAGCCATGCATTTGGAACGAGCACACAATCACACCTGGCGCAAAATCAAAAGCACGCTGGCATGCGGGATTGCCTTTGTTTCTGCGGTGCTTGTGGTGACGCCTTTGGGGTTGGTCTTCTTTCATCTTGTCATCAATGGCGCCAGTTCCGTGAACTGGGACTTTTTCACAAAATTACCGGCGCCGGTAGGAGCCGTTGGGGGCGGCATGGTGAATGCGATTGTCGGCTCACTTGAATTACTCGCTCTTGCTGGTGTCATTGGAATACCGATTGGCGTTTTGGGCGGAGTTTATCTGGCGGAATACGGCTCGGCTCGGCTCAACTCTATTCTCCGTTTCTTGGCTGATGTGCTCAACGGCGTTCCGTCGATCACCTGGGGTGTGGTCGTTTACGGGCTGGTCGTTTTGCGGTTTAAAGGCTTTTCGGCGTACGCAGGCGGCCTCGCGTTGGGCCTGATCATGATTCCACTGATCCTGCGCACAACAGAAGAGGTTGTTCTGTTGGTACCGAATGGTTATCGCGAAGCCGCGCTTGCCCTGGGTGTTAGCCGGTGGAAAACAATTGTCCATATCGTGATGAAGACCGCGTCCAAGGGGATCATCACCGGGATTTTGCTCGCCCTCGCTCGCGTGGGCGGCGAAACAGCTCCGCTTCTTTTCACTGCTTTCGGCAATCGCTTTTGGAATCACAGCCTCAGCCAGCCCATTTCTGCGCTCCCATTGCAAATTTTCACCTACGCAATTTCTCCCTATGACGACTGGCATCGGCAGGCTTGGGCCGGCGCGCTTGTGCTCGTCACCGGAATTTTCTGCGTTAATGTGCTTGTAAGAATCCTGACTCGCGGACGCGGCGCGTCAGTCGTTTAGCGTCCTAAAATGGTTAACGTCATTATGCCAACACCCGAACAAACGGTTACGGAGCGCGTCGAGCGGCCTGCCCAGCCGCCGGTCAGCGCGGAGCCTGCACCAAAGTTAACTTTTGAGGCAAAGAATGTCTCGATCTGGTACGGGGAAAAGCGGGCCATTGAGAATGTGAGCCTCGACATCGCTTCCAACGCCGTGACAGCGATCATTGGGCCTAGCGGTTGCGGAAAATCAACGTTTCTCCGGGCCCTCAATCGGATGCACGAACTGGTGCCAAAGACGCGGATGGACGGAACGGTCCTTCTTCATGGCGAGGATCTTTATTCCAAAACCGTTGATCCCGCAATTGTTCGACGCCGAGTTGGCATGATCTTCCAGAAATCGAATCCGTTTCCGACGATGACGATTGGCGAAAATGTCATCGTCGGCTTGCGATTGAATGGAGTGCGCAATCACAAATTTCTTAATGAACGGCTGGAAAAATCGCTACGCATGGCTGCTCTTTGGGACGAAGTTAAGGACGATTTGCACAAGCCAGGCACCAGTCTCTCGGGTGGCCAGCAGCAGCGGCTCTGCATCGCGCGCTCGCTCGCCGTGGAGCCGGAAGTGATCTTGATGGATGAGCCTTGTTCGGCGCTCGATCCGATCGCCACGGCGAAAATCGAGGAACTGATCCACGAACTAAAAGCGAAATACACGATTGTGACCGTGACGCATAACATGCAGCAAGCCGGCCGCATTTCGGATTTCACCGCCTTCATGTACCTCGGCAGGTTGATCGAGTTTGGACCGACGACGAAGATTTTCACAAATCCGACTGAGAAACAGACAGAGGATTATATTACGGGCCGATTTGGATAGGTCGTGGGGAGAGTGCGAACTACCAGGCTCGCCGTAATAGGAGCAGGAGCAACATACCAATAGAATACGATTAAAGATTGATAAGCGATGATTGCGCCAAAACATATTCTCGGAACATTTGATGAATCGCTGGCATCACTACGCAACAACGTGCTCATGATGGCTGGGTTGACTGAGCGCAGCCTTGAGCGAGCAATGAAAGGCTTGTTCGATCGCGATGACGATCTTTGCGCAACCACAATCGCCGATGATGAAGAGATCGATCAACTCGAGATGCAGATCGATAAGGACGGCGTCGATATTCTGTTGCGCTTTCAACCGGTCGCGTCGGATCTGCGCCGTGTCGTTGCCGCAATGAAACTTTCAACAAATCTGGAACGTATGGCCGATCAAGCAACCACGATTGCGCGGCGCGCGCGGAAGCTGAATCGGCATCCGCCCCTGGAGGAAATCGAACTGATGAGGCCGATGTACGAGCATGCCATGTCGATGTTCAAAGACAGCATCGATGCGTTCGTGCGCGAGGATGTCGATCTTGGCTGCGCGGTGGTTACGCGCGACGAAAAACTGGATGAGTTAAACCATGAAGCCAGTCGCAAATTAGTCGAGCGCATGGCGCAGGACCGGAAAGAGTTGCGCGGCTATTTGAACCTTATTTTTGTTGGCCGTTGCCTCGAACGCGTGGGCGACCACGCTACCAATATTGCCGAAGACGCAGTTTACGCCGCGGCTGCCCAGGATATTCGGCATCCATCCCTCACTGCCACGACGTGAGGGACCATCGGCAGACGCAGCTGGTCTTGCCTAATTTTCCAAGCAGTGGTTGCTTGAATGATACGGGCAACCAAGAGTGGCGTGGGACCTTTGGCCCGCTGCGGCTGGTGCGACGCAGGCACTGCTTTTGGGTCACCCGTTTAACAACGACCTAAGATGCCTACTGCGGCCGAGAAAACGAGCGTTGCCCAGGAGCCTCCCGCTCCGGTCGAGCTGGTACAGAACGATCGTCCTCAAGAAGTGCGTTTTTCGGATCCCGAAAACTTTATCAACCGCGAACTAAGCTGGCTTGAGTTTAATCGGCGGGTTCTCGAGGAAGCTCAGGACCCAACGCAGCCACTCATCGAGCGGGTGAAGTTCCTCACGATCTTCAGCTCTAACCTGGATGAGTTTTTCGAAATTCGGGTAGCCGGGATCAAGCAGCAAATCAAAAGCGAAACGAGCGACATCGGGCCGGACGGTCTAAGTCCGACGGACACATTTAATCGTATCCAGAAAACCGTGCGCGAGCTCGTCGCGACGCAATGCGCGCTGTGGAAAAATGAATTGTTGCCCGAACTTGGGAAGAACGAAATCTACGTGCGCGAGATGGCGGAACTGTCAGCAAAACGCGCGGCGTGGGCACATCGTTATTTTCAACAGGAAGTCCTTCCAATGCTCACCCCCCTGGCCGTGGATGCCAGCCACCCTTTTCCGCATCTTTTGAACCGAAGCCATAACCTGCTGGTGCGGGCAAAATTGGAGCGAGGTGGCGAATCGCTGCATGCAATCGTGCAGGTGCCCAGGGCGGTATCGCGTCTGATCGCCCTGCCACGTGGCAAGAGCGCGGACGAACCGTGGGAGTATATTTATCTCGCCTCCCTTATCAAACAACACATCGGTGAATTGTTTCCCGGCTTGATCCTGGATGAGGTTCACGCGTTTCGAGTCACGCGCAACAGCGATCTCTACATCGACGACGAGGAAGCGGAAAACCTGCTGCGCAGCATCGAGCAGGAGCTGCGGCGCTCAAGTCGAGGCAAGGCTGTTCGGCTCGAAGTGGAAGCGGATTGTCCAAAAGATGTTTTGGAATTGCTGCTCCGGTTCTTCGACCTGACAGAGGTCGACGCGTACAAACTAGACGGCCCGATTTCGATGACGCATCTCATGCCGCTTGTGACAAACGATGCGTTTGCCAAGCTAAAGGACCGGCCCTTTCAGCCGGCGCGCGATCCAGCGCTTCCGCCGCACGTTGATTTTTTCGAGGTCTTGCGGCGCCAGGACGTGTTCCTCCATCATCCTTACGACAGTTTCGATCAGGTTGTCGAATTGATCGAAGACGCTGCACAGGATCCACAGGTGCTGGCAATCAAAATCACGCTTTACCGAACGAGCGGTGATTCGCCTATTGTCGAAGCGCTCATCGATGCCGCCAATGCCGGGAAACAGGTTACGGCCATTGTTGAGCTGCGCGCACGGTTTGATGAGGCGAGCAACATTCAGTGGGCCCGGCGTCTGGAGGAAGCTGGTGCGCACGTCATCTATGGCGTGGTCGGCCTCAAAACACATTGCAAAGCGCTGCTGATCGTTCGCCGCGACGCAGACCAGCTCCGGCGCTACGTGCACCTCGGCACGGGCAATTATCATCCGCGCACCGCGCGCATTTACACCGACTTTAGTTTATTGACGAGCGAACCGAAATTGACGGAGGAAGTAGCAACCGTCTTCAATACCCTCACCGGCCTGGCCGGTTATCCAGGACTGAAAAAAATAATCGTCGCGCCGTTTGATATGCACAGTCGTTTCATCGGATTGATTGAGCGGGAGCGCGATCATGCCCTGACAGGCAAACCCGCTCGCATCGTTGCCAAACTGAACGCGCTGGTCGATCAGGAAATCATCGAGAAACTGTATGAAGCTTCATGCGCGGGTGTGACCATTGATTTGATCGTCCGGGGCATCTGTTGCTTGCGGCCAAAAATGCACGGCTTAAGCGACAATATCCGCGTCATCAGCATTGTGGGCCGTTTTCTGGAACACAGCCGAATTTTTTATTTTGAGAATGCCGGCCAGCCCAAGGTCTTTCTCTCAAGCGCGGATTGGATGCCGCGTAATTTTTATCGCCGCATCGAACTGGCATTCCCTGTTGAGAACCCGGGACTGCGCGATCAGATCATCAATGAAGTGCTTCCGAGCATCTTGCACGATCGTGTCAAGGCGCGGGAGTTGCAGCCTGATGGAAAGTACCGCCGTTTGAAGCCCGAAGGATCAGAGCCGCGTGCCCAGGCGCAATGGCATTTCCGTGAAGTCTCTCGCGAGCGCACGAAAAAAATGAGCGGATCGAAGAAGAAATTGCGTGCGGCCAAATTAACTCCGATCACGGTCGCCCCCGACAACCCAGTTGCGACGAATCCGGACACCGAAAGCGCTCAGAAGTCGTCACCACCGGCTATGCCAGAGCCCGGTTCATCGTCTCCGGCTGCCGCCCCCAAGAAATCTTGAAGAAGAGAATCCTGGTTGTTGACGTCGGCGGCTCAAATGTGAAGCTGATGGTCTCGCCTGCGGAGCGGAGAAAGTTCAAATCGGGATGGAAGATGACGCCGCGCGGCATGGTAGCGCAAATCAAACCGCTGGTCGCCGATTGGAAATTCGACGCCATCTCCATCGGGTTTCCTTCTCCTGTGCGCAACGGTAAGATCGTGAGCGAACCGAAGCATCTGGGTAAAGGCTGGGTGAGGTTCGACTTCCAGAAAGCGCTGGGCAAACCAGTGCGAATCATCAATGACGCAGCCATGCAGGCGCTTGGCAGTTACCGTGGCCGCCGGATGCTCTTTCTCGGGCTCGGGACCGGACTTGGATCCGCCCTGGTTTGGGACAATTACGTCCTTCCTCTCGAATTAGGTGACTTACCCTATCGCAACGGCAGCATCATTGAGGATTACGTTGGCAAAGCCGGCCAGGCACGGCTCGGCGAGAAAGCCTGGCAGCGCGATGTCCAGTACGCCCTGGTACAATTAAAGAAATCACTCATTGCCGATTATGTCGTGCTCGGTGGTGGAAATGCCAAGGATTTGAGCGAGATCCCGAAAGGAATTGAACTTGGACATAACCGGAATGCGTTTCTGGGTGGAGTGCGACTCTGGCAAATTGACTCACGCACACGTCGACCGAAGTGGCAGGTCTTATGAGCCGAGTTGAATTATCGAATATGAATAAGAATCAGCGACAGGCGTCGCTGAAAGCTTGCAGGGTTGCTTCTCCTATTTGTACTCCTTATTCTTACTCGTTAGGATAAGGTATCCGGATGAAACTCTATTTTCTCAGACACGGTGAAGCCGACTGGCCGGGTTGGAAAAAACCCGATGACGAACGCCCCTTGACCAAGCGCGGAAAGAGAGAAATGCGCGACGTAGCGAAATTTCTAGACCGCCTGAAAGTGCGGCCCGACTTGATCGTGACCAGCCCATTGCCCCGGGCGGCGGAGACCGCCGAAATCGCCGCCGACTATCTCAAAGCGAAGGTGCGCAAGGATGAATCGCTCGCACCGGGATTTGGGAGAAGCAAATTGCGAACAGTAGTGAAGCGGCATCGAGCAAACGTTCTGATGCTCGTCGGCCACGAACCGGACTTCACCAATGTTATTTCAGGATTAACCGGGGCGTCGCTCAAACTTTCCAAGGCTGGCGTTGCGCTGGTCGATGTGGATGCTGAGTCCGAGGAAGGAAAACTCCTTTGGCTTTTGCCGCCAAAGATCGGCAAGAAATAGGTTTCGCTAGAAGCCCCAAATCCCAATTTCCAAAACCCAAAGCCCAGGTAAATCTCAGTTTCCAATTCCCAAAAAATCAATCATTCGCTCTTCGAAATAATCGACGAAAAAATAAGCGTTAGCTCGCGCGCCTCACCTGCTAGCCCCTCACGGGTAGCGCTCGTGGCTTTTGTTGAGCCGTGTCGACCAATCGTAAAAACAACCGACTCTCCTTCGCTTCTTTTCGGCAAATTTTGACTCGCATCACAAAATCCTTCTTGCTCAAAGCCTCGTCCGCTTCGATCCAATTTGCCGCGACCGAGCCTGATGCACGTACCAACTGCCGGATATCTTCGATATTGCTCGCTGTTCTAGGCAACTCCTTTACAAACATACGCACCAATTCCGCAAATCGAAACGTCCGGTCCTCAAGATCTCGTGGCTTCGCGCCGTCCATTTTTGGAGTTGGGATTTGATAGTTTGCTTGGGATTTGACGTTTGGGATTTGGAGCTTCCCACTTGTCACTGTGCGAGCAGATAAATTGTGATCAGCGTCAACAAGAAGTACGGAACAAGCACGGCTGCCCCAGCGTAATCCTTCGCCATGCGTTGTCCGAAGAACAGCGCAACGAGGGCAACTGCTGAACTGACGGCGCCGTAGAAGGCGATGGTCGTTTCTCGCGAAACGATTAGCATCAGGCATCCAATCGCGCTTAGTGCTCCGGCTCCAACTTCGAGAAGCGTGATCGCCGTCAATAGAACGTGCACAACTCCGGCCAGCGGGCTCTTGGCAAAATGTCCCTTTAGCCATTCAAGGTTACCACGGTGATCGATGACTTTATCAATCCCGGATTGAAGAAAGAGAATCGCAAGAAAAGCGGAGCCGAAAATCTGGAGCAGATGAATTGCTCCACTAGGTGTGTGAAAAGGTGCCATGGCTCACGAAGCTTAGCTGCAACGATCTAGCTTTGTCGATCCCCTCGAATGTCAAGATAGGAGCAATTATCGCGAGTCAACCGGCGGCATATCCTCCGATCGGATGTTGCACTCAATCACCTTGGGCGACTGCGTCGGCGAAGGCAACATCACCTGACTTCAAATCTAACTCCGCTTCATCGGGCGTGCCAAAAACGCGAGCGCGGGTTTCATCGAATTCTTTTTCCCAGCGCGCGACGACCACGGTCGCCAGACAGTTGCCGATCACATTCACGCAGGTGCGCCCCATGTCCATCAATTCATCCACGCCGAAAATTATCGCGACGCCGATCGGGCCGAGACCTGCTGGCAAAAAACTGTTCAGTGTCCCGAGTAAAATAACCAGCGACGCGCGTGGCACGGCGGCGACGCCTTTGGACGTAAGCATGAGCGTGAGCATCATCACAAGCTGCTGACCAAAACCCATGTGCCAACCCATGGTCGTTTCAGCGGCTTGCGCCACAAACACGGAGGCGAGCGCGAGGTAAAGTGTCGAGCCGTCGAGATTAAACGAATAACCGGTTGGCATCACAAACCCGACGATGTGTCGCGGCACGCCGAAGCGCTCCATCGATTCCATCGCTTTCGGCAACGCCGATTCGCTGCTCGTGGTTGCGAAGGCGAGCGTCGCAGGCTCGCGCACCGCCCTGATGAATTGCCGCACCGGAATCCGCGTGATCCAAATCACCAGTCCGAAGATCGACAGGATGAAAATCACGAGGGCCAGATAAAGTGAGCCGATCAATTTGCCGAGATTCACCAACACACCGGGACCCTGCGTGCCAATAGTATGCGCCATCGCCGCGCCTACTCCAATCGGTGCGAAGAGCATCACATAGTTCGTAAACTTGAACATGATCTGGGCGAGGCTCTCCATCGCCCGGACGATTGGTTTCCCCTTTTCGCCAATCGCTGATACAGCGAGCGCAAATAGCACGCTAAACATGACGATTTGCAAAACGTCACCGCGCGCCATTGCTTCGATCACGCTCGACGGGAACGCATGGACGATCGTTTCGACCAGAGTCTTTGGATGACTTTGCTCGATTGTCTTAATGACGTCGGTGTTGGTGGCGGCGAGAGTTACCCCTATGCCAGGCTTCGTGAAATTGACTACAGCCAGGCCAATGAACAACGCCGCTGTAGTGACGATCTCGAAATAGACGAGCGCTTTCACGCCCATCCGTCCTACTTTTCGCAATGCACCGGCGCCTGCGATTCCAACCACGATGGTCGAGAACACCAGGGGCGCGATGATGGATTTGATCAGGTTAATGAAGATGTCGCGCAAAAAATAAACCGCGTTCCCCCATTCGGGCCTCAGCCACCCGATTACACCGCCGACAACCAACCCGATCATGATCTGCGACGTCAAAGACGGCCGATACCACGGCCGAAGCACCGGTTGAGAAACCCTGGCGGTCATCGAACTCGTATTAACACGAACCGCGCAACAGTCGGATCTCAGTTTAGCGCGGCCCGCAAATTCCGACCCACGCAACGTAGAGCCAGGCCGCCAATACGGCCATGTAGATTACCCAACCCGCTGTCTCCGCGCCTATAAAACCAGCGATCCGTCTCGGACGATCGTTGAACTGTCCCAGCTCGATTTTCAGTTCACTTTCTATTTTACCACCGAGGATGATCAAACTTTTGCATTTCTGAATTCCTCGCAGCTCGTAAAAGAAGAGGCCCAATGTGACAAGCACCCCGAAAATCCCTACGGCCAAAAGATGCGATGAATCTGGTGAATGATTCTTACTGATCAACAGCGAAATCCCTGCCCCAGATACGATTGGCAGCAATGCCAGCAGCTTTCCTCTGAAATCGGAGATGGCATGATAGGTTTTACAAACTTCTGTGTATTCAGCGAGTAATATCTGCTCTTTATCCATGGCTAACTTCTTCTTTCCATAACTTAATTTCAGCAAGCCGCGTCTCGGACTTTTTAGGTTCCCTTTTGACGCTCAGCCGCTCTCTCCCATTGCTCATGCCCACCTGCCCAAATATCCATCAGACGGTTGGAAAACAGCTTCACCGAGTCGGTCTCCTCCGACTCCGAATAGATGCCTGCACCTTGCAGAAACAGAAACCGCTCTGTGTTTAGACGGTGCGTCATAGACCGGGCTCGCAGCCATAATTCCTGCGCATTTGTAGCGTGCACCATGGTGGTGCAGAATGCAGCCAAGCCACTGACCACTGGCAGAACCCACGCCCAAAAGGGGACTGGCTGATAGATGCCCTGTAGAGCCGAGATGACGGTTACACCAACCGTAAGCGCTACGCTGGAGTATGTGTAACGCACAAACTTTCTCTTGTTTCTTTTCGCCCGCTCGTCGAAATGCTTGGCTAATCTATCACACTCCTCGAGTGCCGATTCGCGGGAGTTCATGATTGCGTGTAGGTGCAGTATAACATAGGAGCGTAACGGAGCACGAAGGACTCCGCCATTTCCAAGGAGACGTTGGAACAAATGATTTCAATCGGACCTCAGCCAGCCGGTCACACCGCCGACAACTAACCCGATCATGATCTGCACCGTCAACGACGGCCGATACCATGGCCGGCGTATGCGCTGAGGAACTCTCGCGGTCATCGCCACCGTATTAACATAAACCGCGCAGCAGACCGCCCAAAAAAAATCAGTCTAGCATCCGTTGCTCGAGGCCGCCGTAAGCATCGACGCGCCGATCCCGCAGGAACAGCCAATGAGTACGATGTCGATCTCCCGCGCTCCCAGTCGATCTCAGCTATGACGATCTCTTCGCGATCGACCGAGCCCTTGGCAACGATCATTCCGCTCGGCGCGCACATGAAACTTTGCCACCGAATTCGATTCCGTGCCCGACGATCGTGTCGCGTAGATCAGTGCGCCGTGCTCGGCGTCGTAGAAGACCATGTGGGGATTGTCCTCGGAGTCTAGGACTAGACCAGGAGTCCAGCGCTGTCCCACGTCGACCAGCTTGGTCGACCAACCGGCACCCGATTTCACGGCGTAGTTTAATCCCACGGCGTACCGATTGTTACGAGAAGAACATCGCAGCACCGTCCAAGAACTCTGGACCCAGAAGGAAATCGATTGCCAGCGGCAGAATATTTGTGGCCGCCTGTCTGGCCCACGCGTAGGGCCGGAGTTCTTCGGGGTGCTGGCGCAGATAATGAAGCAGGTGCCGTCTGTGTTCCGCTCCGCGTGATGTCGCGACGAGACCGTTGGTGAGCAGCGGCGGCAGCAGTTCGCGATCGACGTCTGCGACCTTTTCGTAAATCGCTTGCCAGCGTTTTTTCACGGTCGACCGAGAAACGAACAACGATCTCGCCAGGTCGTCGGACGTTTCTCCCAATAGCGCGTGCTGCAACAGTGCTTGCTCGGAATGACTGAAATGAAACCGCGGTGGCGAATAAACGAAAAGGCTCGCGAGCTGGCTACCGGGATTCGCGAAGGCCTCCTCTCTTGTCAACCCCACCAGCCAAGGACGTTCTGAAGACTCTGGAATCGGCACGCCGCGCTTCTTGAAATAACGCGAATAGTCGCGCCTGATGCGAGCGCCGGCACCGAGCATCCACCCTACTTCTTCGTCTCCGATGGAATCACCGAGGAACTGTTTCAGGTGATAGCCGCTACAGGCAAGGCGAAACGCTTCCTTCTGCTTTTCGCGCACCGCCAAGATTTCGTCGACCGACAGCCCATCGGATTCCAAGCCTCCGAAGCACAGAACCAAATTCACTCCGTCGCAGGAATTCACTCGAGCCAACTGCTCCCGATCCAAGACGGGCAGTTTCCGCAAACGATAATACCGCGCTACCTGCACACCGACATGAGGCCCAAGCGTGGACTGCACGTCAGCACAAAATTCGTCAGTTGCAAAAATCGCCGCGCAGAATGAGACAACTCGCGAACCGGTCGAGTTTGATCGGTTTTCAACGAGGAGAATTTGTATCGCCCCATTCGCGATCAGTGCGTGGAATAGTTGGGTGAATACGCCATGCCACGCCTCAGCGAGCGATAGACCGTTTCGTTGTAGCGCGCAACAACGCATGATGTCCGCTCGGTGTCCTTCTCGCGCCATCAGGTTAATCGAGCGTGGGCCGTCGCACCGAGCGCCACGCGCCAGGCGTTTCAAAATACTAGGGGGTTTCACTGCATCCGCCAGCGTCTGAAAATTTTTCTTCAGACACAAGAATTATTTAGCCTTTTAGGGGTCTAGCGTCGAAAGGCGTCCATTCTACAAAGTTGGCCGCACTCTAAATCTAGGTGAACGATCTTATGACGGCTGGAAACGCTGCGGTACCTTTCTTGAATTCTACGAGCTTCGAGCTTGAAAATGCAGAGGCGGAGGAAGCGGAAGTTCGCGCGACAACCCCAATTCGTTCGCCGTTCGTTTCCGTCTACGAGTCGATTCAAGGTGAGGGCGAATACGACGACCCTGTCCGCGAGGCGTATGCGACAATCGTCAATAACCTCTACGATGAAGAATTTGACGAGGCGCTGTTCGAGCTAATGACCGACGTCCGAAACTTGCATCAGAATCATCTCGCTTCCGGTTATTCTTCCAGCGAAGCCGACCGAGTGGTCACGCAACACTTTTCTCACTTGGTGCGGGAATCGGAAGCCATGGTGGATGCGGTAGCGCGAGAGTTCGGCTCGCGTGATGGGACCGGGTTGGTCGAAAGCGAGATCGAGTCTTTCTTTGGACAATATTCGCCTTCTGGGCAGATCGACCCGGAGTTCGAGAACTTCTTCGGAAAGTTGCTAAAAAAAGTTGGCTCGGCGGTGAAGGGCGTGGCCAAGGGGATAGCGAAGATTGGACTCGGCCCCATCCTCAACAAGATTAAGGCGCTGATTAAGCCGCTTTTGAATCGGGTTCTGCAGAAAGCGATCGGAAAGCTTCCGGAAGCTATTCAACCGGCGGCCCAGAAACTTGAGGCAAAGTTGGGTTTGCCGCGCCGAAAGTAGCGGAACCGGCGACGGCGGCGGGCGGCGACGCGGCGATACCTCCGGAAAATGCCGGATCGCCGGTCCAAGCCGCTGCTGGCAGCGACCTTCCCACGATGCAACAGCAGTTTGACGCACAGATCGCAGGGGCCTTGCTGGCGCAGGATGAAGCTGAACCCGACATGGAAGCAGCCGGTACTGCGGAGCAATTCCTCCGCGGTCGCGACTCCTGTCTTCGCTAATCTCGATGATGTGCGCGATCAATTCATTCAAGAGCTCGATAACCTCAAGCCAGGCGAGAGTCCCGAGCCTTACGTCCAGAACTTCCTGCCTGCAGTTCTACCTGCGCTCCGTCTGGCGATACGTCTGGGTGGACGGAAAAACGTCGTGAACTTTCTGGCTCAACTGCTGGCCAAATTGATCTCGAAACTTATTGGCCCGGAGCAGGCTCCTGCGCTCTCCAAAGCGATTGTAGACGCGGGACTAAAACTCTTGACTCTCGAAATGTCGGACCAGGAGAAATCCGGTCTTGCTGCTTCTGCAGTAGCGGGAACGGTCGAAGAGACTATCAATCGAGTCACCTCGTTGCTGGATTATATCCTCGATAACCAGGTTGCTGGAAGGATTCGTGCTGGAGGCGTTTCAGTAGGCGGCGGCCGCGAACTTACCCGCCGTGCTTTCCGAGGCAACCTATCAACAGCGGCCGAACTTTTGGTAGGCAGGCGTCAACGCTGCATGGCTGTTCATGCCCTTGCGTGGGCGCAAGCGATACAAACGGTGTACCCGAGCTTTCAAAGTAAGAATCACGCCGCACATGGCTGAGGAAGTCGAAAGCTTCGAAGGCGTTCCTCTATCCGACTACCTGCAGGATCAGCTCGGACTGCCAGAGGTGCCGAGGTCAGGCGGAAGTGCATCTCTACGAAGCTCTGCCCGGCACAACCGTCGCCGATATTGCGCGCGGCGAAAGCGAGACCCCAGGTCTGGGCGCCTCAGACGAAGCTACCGTCTCCCAGTTGCATCCGCTGACAGAGGAGGCCGCGTCGGCCCTGCTCGGTAAGCCTGGTCTCGGCCGTAGCCCACTCCGGGGTTCAGACAGGCAGAACGTGGCCTCAGGACAACGGTTATTTCATCTGGATATTCCAGGAAGGCGACCGCTAACCGTCCCCGGAAGATGGCACCGTCATCATGATCAGCGGCTCTTTCATATCAACGTGACATTGGATGGTCCGCAAGATCAAATTCATGTCTGCATCTACCTCAGCGAGGTGAAGGCCCAGAAGCTCGCCGTCCGGCTGCGCCAGCAATCGCACGCCGGATCTCTGGCGGTTCGCTTCAGCAAGGCTGTGGCCCCCAGACTGTCACATATCCTGCGCGGCGAACGGCCCCGGCGGCTTCGGATCGTAAACCCTGGAATACGCCCCGGACAATCTCCAGAATCCATTTTGCAGAGACTGCCGGGCGTTGTTCCACAAGTTTTCATTACGAAAATGCAGGAGTGGCTGGTGCATGGCTTCTCTGATTTCATCAAGACGCAGTCGCAGAAATACCTCGCCGCCACGGAAGATCCGGCATACGGCGTGACCCTTCAGTTCACGATCGAGCACCCGCAAGGACTGAAAGAACTCGGTCAAGCGCTGGTCGAAAAGTGTCCAAGCAACAAGGTCGCCGAAGCGATCGGTCAAGGTAGTCAGCCCATCATTCGCGTCAACGTCTTCCCGGGGCATAAATGTGCACTCATCAGATCCAGAATGTTCAAACTCAAACCGAGCGGCAAATCGCGCATTGGGCGCTCGCGGCCTCTCGTCTCAAGCTAGATGACCTGGCTTCGCAGGAAGCCTGGGGGCGTCTTGAGCGATATCTGGGGGTCTCTTTGCGGCGCCATTTCGCAGCATCATTCGATCGACTTCAGGGCGACGCGAATGTCTTGACCGCCATGCAGCGCGCAGCCCACAGCCCGACCGCTATGGCTAAGATTCGTCGGAAACTGCTCGCCTTTCGGAAACAGTATCTCCGGACGGAAACGACGCTGGACTTTTTTGCCGATGCCATCAACGTGCGAACGAATCCACAAATAGCCGCCCTTTCTTCTAGCCTGTGACACGCTTGCTTATCGAAGCATGACGCAACTGCTCGACCAGATTGGCAAGACAACGCCCATTGCCCTGACCTACCTGGATAAAGGACTTGGCGCGTCCATTCTGAAAGCGGGACTTCGCTTATGGGATGGAGGAGAAGTGAGCCCGGTGGCCGCGATCAAGATCGTTCACCACAATTTGTTGCAACCCACGACATTGATCCACGAGGCCGCGCACCATGTAGCCCATATCGCGGGATGGAACGACGAACTCGCCGCCACCCTTTCTCAGGCATCTCTGGAAGATCGAACGAGTTTGCCGATGCCTGGGCTAGTTGGTCGTCCGAGATCGCGGCAGATGCTTTCGCCTTTGTGCACACTGGCTTCGCGAGCGTGGCCGCATTACGCAACATCCTGGCCGGCGACCTGCCCATGGTGTTTCGATACACCCAGGGCGACCCGCACCCGGTGAGTTACATCCGGGTGTTGTTGGGCGTCGAGATATGCCCCATATTTTTATTGCGCTGGTCCGTGGGATGATCTGGCGTTCTCGTGGACGGTTCTGCATCCGACGACTAATGCGCCATCGGATGTTCGCAGTTTGCTGGAAGACTCTCTTCCGATACTGAACACCGTGGTTCGCCTGACGCTCGATATTACGATGCGCGCCTTCAATGGGCGCTCACTTCGGGCGCTGATTCAACCAGAGCGAGTGAGCCCGGCGAAGAGCTGGGTGACTCGATTGACGAATCGGTCCGGCCTTGTTTACTTCCGCACACTGGCTCTGGTCGGAGCCAATGAGGATTCTCGCGCTCACGGGTTTCCAGCTCGCCAGCAGGCCGCGAGATTTGAATAACATCCTAAACCTACAGGAGCAGGCAATGCTAAGGCTAGGCGGGGCATTACAGGCTGCGTGAAATCAAAGACAAGAGGAGGAAAAAATGGCAACGAAAAAAACACAACCTTCGGCTTCAACGACGGAGGTCGTTCAGGCCTTAACTAAAGCTCTGCAAAAAAATGCCGCGCCGCGTGGCGTGGCAAGCGTAATAGAGCCGAATTCCCTGGGGGAAAAAGCAATAGAGCCATCCGAGGCCATCAAGGCTAAATCTCATAACACCTTCCGCTATCAAAATAGCGCCTTAAAGCGAGGAATCATTATGTTCAGACAACTTCCCAAACGTCTTTTCACCAATTCAGCCGGTGAGACCCTTGTTTTTGGTTCGACAACCCCGGAAGAGAACGCGAGAGGTGTGCTTCGCACTCACCCACTGGAATTAGCGGCCTATCTCGACGTACTGGGCCGGGGCCCCAACGGTTGTTAACCCAGACCTTACCGTCGGCCACCCGAACTTTCTTAGCGCCGAACCATCGGTCTGGAATAGTCCTTAGCCCAGGGGCATCGCCTCCAATAGTGCCATTGCCGCCGATCGGGATAGCGGGCGTGCCGGTGGACGATGTTATCAACGGTAACGGAAAGTTTGCGCTTCTCCGCTGGGACCACTTGATCTACGCGTACATGATCGAGAACACGCGAATTTACGAGATATTCCGGCGAGTATTGCACGAATATCGCCATGGGGAGAAGTTCGGCACCCCACTCCTCGGCACCACCTCGACCGATCTGGCGGACACGCAGCATTGGTTGCGCGCCACGCGGAATTGTTTTACAGCGATCCTGCCCCATTCCTAATCACGAACGTATCGAGCCACATCCGTTCAGACCTAAGGGCGAGCCGCCGCAATGCGTATCAGCGGATGTTTGGCATGGAGCTTAACCACGGGACAGATGCCGGACAACCTTACCCCTATGTCAAGGCCGAGGCGGCCAATTCGGAATTTGTTAAGACGTTCGAAGAATTCCTGCGGGAGGTATGGGTGGGTATCACGAATGTCGTCAATACCAGCGGGGTCAAGCAGACCGATGATTCTAAGATTTCGGAGTTAGCCGAAAGTTTGCATGACATGCTTCAGTCTCGAAGGCTGGCAGGAAACCTTCCGGGAAGAGTTTGCTTTCGTGTCCATGATGGCTTGGTTCCATTTGACCTCGAGTTTGATTCTCCCATCGTGAAATCCCTTCGTGCGGAGGCAAACGGTCCCGAAAACCGTCTATTCAAGATCGCCGAGCGGGTCGGATTGCCTGCGCATGGCTTATCCAAGAACTTCTTTGACATCGCAGATCCGATTTCTCGCCTCTTGATCCAAATCGGAATGGACACTTACAGCGAAAATGCGACTTCAGCAGTGCAGGCGTTGTACAGAGCCTAAGGACGCCGACGGCAATGACAATCCGGTGAGAGCCGACATGCTGACGATCATCACTCACTGGACCGCGATCACCGGCCGCGATGTGAAGGCTAGCAAGGTTGCGACCAGCTAAAGGTCGACCATGTCCGCGCTTGCATTTGCTTCGGCACTGTCAATGTCAGGAGGCCGGGCTCAGGTCTTTGAAGATATTTGAATGTGAGCGGGGCCGGTTTCCTCGTTGATCTCAGGAGATTGCCTTGTGTTTGTTAGTGTTCATGGCTCAAAACCCCGTCGCGGCCAGGCCGCGAAGAAACTACTTGATCGGCCTAGTTCTGCCGCTGGCAGCAAACCCTCATCCTCGACGGACCGGCGCCGAACGTCGTCCATGGGCAGCGTTTCGCCCTAGTATCCGCCCGCCATGTCACGCTCGCTCTACACCCAACTCCACAGTTTCTTTGGACCAACGCTCACCGGGTCCGAACGCCTTGCTCGGATCGAGGAGAATCTCCGCCTCGAGCACTCACGCTGGCAGCCACCGTTGTTTCCGATTGAATGCGCCTGGCTGAAAAACACTTCGGTGGCGATTGTGGGCGGGGGCTTCGCCGGTTTGGCGGCGGCAAGGTGGCTTACCAAACACAGCCTGGCCAGGGTCAGTCTGTTTGAAGCGCACAAAGAGGTGGGCGGACGCGTCCGCAGCGACACGACATTCAGCGCGGGCCGGATCGCCCGAGGCGGGGCGGAGCTTATCGGATCGTTCCACCTGATGTGGCGCGAACTCGCACTTGGATACGGCCTGACATGGATAGGGAGGATGGACAAAGATCTTTATGCCAAGGCAGGCCTCGAGTTGAAGCTCCGGTTGGATAAGCCTCTATCAATGGCCGAGATCGAGAAGCTTGAGAAGGACTTGAGAGACAAGATCCTGAAGCCGATCGCCAAGTTGGCAAGACAGATCAAATATCCGTCCCGACCGTGGGACCAGAAGGGCCTGGAGAAGTTTGACAAGATGTCCGTCGCTGACGCGCTCGGGGTTCTGAAGATAAGGAAAAACGGCCGGCTTTGGAAAGCGATGGAGATGCTGGTCTTGAACAATTACGTGGCGCCGCTCCACGAACTGAACTTTCTCGGTCTCCTCTGTCTGGTGAAGGGCGGCCCGTTCACGCCGAAGGACACTGACCTGATGGGTTATTGGGATGAGTTAGAGATCTTTCGATGCGCCGACGGCAATCAGAAGCTCGCGACTAAAATGGCGGCGGAAATTCGAGGCCATGGTCAAAGGCCGCACCAAGCCGCCTGAGATTAAGCTGAACAGGATGGTAAAGGGAATAGACATCTCGAATCGCGTCACGCTGACGGTAGTCCCCGTTCCAACAGAGAGCCCATCTATCGCAAGGAATCGAAAGAAGACTTCGACTACGTGATCCTAGCGATCCCGCCTAGCGTTTGGGGGAAATTGAGCATCACGCTAGATCCGAAGGGCCCGAAAATGGTCGACATGATGGGGATGGGGGACGCGGTGAAATTCTTCAGCAACATGACCGAACGCTTTTGGATCAAGGATAAGGCCGCGCCCAACGGCGGTTCATTGGATATTGGCATGGTCTGGGAGGGAACCGACAACCAAACGCAACGTGCTGGTCAGGGGATCGTGTTTTCCGTCTTTGCCCGGCGGACACATTCCTCCCGAAAAAAGTTCCGGCAGGGTCTGATGGATCTCTATCGGAACTACGAGAAAAATCTTAAGTCGACCCCACTGCTGGTTGACTGGTCCCAGGAGCAATTCATTAGGTCAGGCTACGCGTCACCGAAGAAAGGACAGATCTTCACAATTGGCAAAAAGCTCAGCGAGCCATTGCAGGGACGGCTGTTTTTTGCGGGTGAGCACACGCAGATGGACTTCTTCGGATACATGGAGGGCGCGCTACGGTCGGGTGTGCGCGCGGCGAACGACGTGATGCGCGCGGCATGCCCGCAAAGCAAGCTGTTGTCCCCTGTCCTCAGGTGCGAACTGCGAGCGCCGCGCCGACCCGCAAAACCCCGGCTTTCGAGCACGAAAGCGCAATCTTCTTGGAGCAGCACTCGTCCACGGACCATACGGGGCCGGCGAGTCTCCTTTTCCTCCATCGAGAGCTCTTCGCCAAGAGAGCCGAGGAGGAGTTGGAACCGCGTGTGGCTGCCCTGATAGCGGAGAGCCCTTTCCAAGGTGCCTTGGTCGAGGAACCCGGGATACTCGTTGAGCGGGAGCTGGGAGGATCCGATGAACTCGGCGAAGACCTGCTTGCCGAAGAAGAAGTCATGTTGCATGACGGGCTTCTAGATGCGCCGAGTGAAGAAGAAGCCGAGGAGCCCGCAGCGCCGCCGTTGTCCAGCGGCACTGAGCCCGAACGAGGCTCCGAGTTCGAAGAACCACGGGAGCAGGATGGCGAACGCCGAAGACTTTGACGAAGAGCGCGTTAACGGCCAGGGATGAGCTTGCTCACGCTGAGAAACCTGACGAGGAACTTGAATTTGAAGACGAGGAGATGGCCGAAGCCCGGGACGAGGAGGAGCACGACGAGGATGAAACCGCCGACGCCTACTCCCGAGTTGGAGGAGCAGATCCTAACGCTGCCCGCGGGTCTTCCGGGGCTTCCGAATGACGCAACCCTGCGCGGGCAATTGCAGGCAATGGGCACAGCGCAAGCCAAGGCGCTGGACGCGGCGTTTGCCGTGTTCGGAGATCCGGTGAAATTCAGCAACAGACTTCCCGCCGCGCTGAATGCGACATTTGAGTCGCTACGGGGAGGGCCGTCGCAGAGATTCAGGATTCATGTGGCCCGTTTAGGGGCGGAGGCGTTCATTCTGGACACTCCGACGGAGCCCGGCAACAGGTAAGCAACTTCGTGGACCACCCCGACCGTCTAGGCAGCGCGCTTACTGGCGCTGATGGGGCAAAAATTTGTACAGCTTCGCGATGCGGCGCCTTCATCAGATTTCCCCCATTGTGGTCAAACCACTAACCCACCGGCGGCAGATGAACCGGGCAGCCGCCATGTTTCGCTTCTTTCAGTCGGAACTTACGAGTCGTGCCCCTATTTTCGTCGATAACAACCTGCTGCTCGCGTACCGAACGCTGGCGGTGCAGATACTCTGGCGGCATTATCAGGCGCTGCAAGACGGTGTCTTGGAGGCTGCGGCGAAAAGCCGGCTGAGATGGGAAGTGGTGAACAAGGAATGGGAGAAAGACTTGGAGACCGCCGCGATAACACACCTTGTCGACGATGAGAACGCGCTGGCTCCGACATTTCGCCTAACGCCTACCTTGTATCGGGATTACTTCAATCCCGCCGGTGCCAGCGATATCGGCTACCAGCACTACACTCCCACACCTATCCCGATAACGGGGATGAACACAACTGCCTGCTAATGTATTTCGACAGCGTCAAGCTGAGATTTCATCGAGCGCCTGCGGAAAAAGAGAGAGGCCGACCCTCTTCCGAAGCTGCACGACACTAACTCCTGGCAGGCCTGGGTAAGGGAAACGTGGGACTCACCGTTGCTGCGGAGGGAGACGAAGTTAGAAATGATTCTGAATTACGTAGCGGGTCCCTCGAGGCTTTCACCGTTCACGCTCCGCACGACCTTCGCGAGGGATGCGGTGTCCCAGATTACTCTGATTCGTGCATTCCCGCGCGCGATCACGGGTTCGCTGGTGCACGATTGCTTCGTCTATGCGGTGCGCTGGCTGCACAAACTCGGGCGCCTTTTATCGCCCGGCTCGACACCTCTGGGGATCGCAAATCCGCGCATTTTCTTGGTCGAGATGCCTGCTCATGTCGGAGCGATGATTCGAGCGGACCTGACGTTCAATCGGCATGTCGTCATCAGTATCAACAACAAACACGCTGAGGTCCACGAACTCGACGCTGGGGAATCCAACGAGACAGCAGCAGAGGGTGGTCCAGGCTATGTATCGGGGAATGAGGACGCCCTATGTTGTAAGACCACTCACGTCGAAACCTTCGGACGCAAAGGCGTTATGGAAAGAGGTCTGCAAGCTGTCGGAGAAGAAGCTTGGCCCTGCCGGTCCCGGGCTCCCCAAGTCTCCTCCGCACTTGCGGTACCTCAAGCACAATGCGTTGCTCGCCAACATTGCGAGGGAGCATTCGGACGCGGTGCGTGCTTCGTGGGCAACATTGCAACAGCGACTCGAAGCCGCAAAGGATGGAAGGGGCAATGTGCTGCGCGCTCGGGTCATCGACGAAATCCAGCGGCATGCCGCAAGTTTCGAGAAAGCGAATCAGCAGCCAAGGCGAGAAGCTGGATAATGAAGAGGACCGCTGATCAAAGAGATCAACGACGACCTCGCCGCCAATCAGCAGCGCGTGCCCCAAGGCGTTTCGATTATTGAAACGAACCCCGACGTTCCGCTTCTTGACGCAGTGGAGGCATATCGAAAAGAACTGCAAAAAGCCATGCGGTCTGGGGATCTCTCCGGAATCCACCCGGAGATGTTTTTTCCCGAAGACGATTTCGTGGCGACTGTTGAATGATGAAGTCTCCGTTTCTTGATGAAGAGTTACTGGGCGCTGAACCGCGGCCCGATTTCGATTCCACAGTCGAGAGGCTTGCAAAGGAGAGCCCGTTTCTTAAGGGACTGACCGGAGCTTCTGTGAACCTCGCCGCATCGGAAGAAGAATATCATGTGGATGACCTTCGCCAAAGATTTCGGCGTCACCGACGCCCCGATCGACTTCGGCACTGAAGCGGGGTTAAAGGAACTGGTAACACACGAGCTTGGCGAGAGCGAAGGAGTTGAACTTTCGGAGCCTCATATCGCCGAGTCGGAGCCGGAGGAAGATGAGAACCTTGCAACTGAAGGATCTGATGAATATCTCAGCGGAGCTAGCGAGGAAGCTCCGCTGAACGAAGGAAACGAGGAGCTAGAGGGACTTTTAACCCCCGAGGACGAGGCGCCGTACCCAGACGCTTGAAGAGGAAGGGGAAATCGCCTATCAGCCCGAGACGCAGGTCTGTTCTCCATATGTACAGCGAAAAGGAGGGAACTCGGCGAGTTTCAGAGGGCGATTCTGATAAACCCAACGCCGACGAAGAGGAAGAGGAAACGGAGCTTGAGCTTGAGGACGAGGATTCCGAAATGCTGCCGGGTGTCGCCTAAGCCGCCCGCATCGTAAACAACAAGGCCAGGACCGGTAGCACGCCGGCGGAGGTGGCGCTCATCGTCGACCGCTGGGGAACCGCGGACGCCAGCAAGGTCAGCGGTGCTCGTCTCAAGGTTTACAAGTGCGACACCAGCGAGCCCGGACGCTCGGACGCCCCAACGGCGAACAACGTCCAGATGGCGGAGTTCACGTTGGACCTGGAGCCCAACCCCAAGTTCGTCAAGAAACCAGCCAAAACAGCTATTCCTCACGTGGCGGTGGCCAATGCCAAGTGGGCTAACGCCAAGTTGGAGAAGAGCTACAGGGCTACCAAGAAGCCCGATGTCATCCTCTGGCTGGGGAGCAAGGCCTTCCACCTGTGGAACCCCCGCCAGGACATTTTGGAAGAAGGGAGCGCGGCCGAAATAGGGTTCGTGCTGGAGGACGGCGCAGGACATAAGGTCGAGCGCATGAGCATCGCACAAGGCCACGTCGCCAGCGTCTCGATCCCCGACTACCTCAAGGTGATGCTCGAGATTCCGGGACGCTTTGATGACCCGAAGCGCGACGCCGCTGTCGAAATGGACGGCACGAAGTTCGACGAGTTTCTCAAGGGCAAGAACCGCCGCGAGTTCATAACGAAGTGGCTCGATGAACACGCGGCGCTCAAGGAGGCGGCCAACGAACCCAACGCCGACCTGAAAACCAGCGACATCATCAAGGGCTGGTTCATCATCCACGACGTGGGCGCAAAGGCGACGTTAAAGGACAGGCGTTTCAAGGCCAACCAGCCCAAGACGAAAGGCGGCGCTGTGCACGGCTTCCTCAACCGCGCCGGCTACTACGCGGCCACTCACGACTTCACTAAGAACAAGCAGGGCACCGTCTATGAGTTCCTGAGCAAGAACGGGAAAAAATACGTGAACGAGCACACGATCAACATCGAGACCGTCCCCGACGTCGAGTCCGACGTGCCCGACAAGTCCGACGGATCGCGCGGCGACCCCTCCAGTGCCGACCAGTACGCGTCCATAGGCTACAGGCGGAAGGGCAAGAAAGTCACCTATTACAAATGGACCAAGGCGGCGATCGACGTCCTGGCCGACCTGTACATCTTCGCCTCAGTCCGCGCGCGACACCTGCTCACAATCACGGTCCACAAGGAAACGGACCGCAACCTGGGCCGGTCAGTCATCTGGCGGGAATACTCGGCGGCGGAGATTCGCGCCGGCACAGGCAAACACTGGGACAAAGTTCGGGACCACCCCGACGACTACCATGGTGACCCGAACGGCTTCAATATGCAGGCCCTGTATGACCTGATCACGCAGAAGCTCAACGCGCTCGGCGGAAAACAGATGCCGGTTGGTGCTCGCTACGGAATTCACCCTCGACGCGTGTCCAAGGCTGATGGCCAGGACATCGTGAACGGTAGCAACCAACTGCATGAGTTCCCGCACCAATCGGACCCCAACATCAAGACCGACGCGGGCCTCAAGAAGGCAGGCTGGTGGAATTCCTAGCGAACGCAGACCTATACACTCGGCGCCATGAAAATATTCCTTTGCTGGTCTCAGATCCGTAGTCAGAAACTCGCCGAATCCTTGAAAGAATGGCTGATCCATGTCGTCCCTGGACTTTCTAATGAAGACATCTTCTTTTCGCCTCAGATAGAGAAAGGCATCGAGTGGTTCGAGGCAGTCCGGCGCGAACTCGCCGAAGCCGACGCCGCTTTGATCTGCATGACTGCGGAGAACACTCAATCTCAATGGCTGCACTTCGAAGCGGGAGCTGTGCTCGGGCGGCTAGAAAAGAACAGAGTGTTTCCGTACTTGTTTGGGGTTCGTTCAGAGGATTTGAAAGGCCCATTGAGTGCTTTTCAGGGAACCACCAATAAGGAAGACGATACCCGGCGTCTCGCCCATGATCTTTGCAAACTGGCCGGAACTGAGCCCCCCGCCGATTACGACGCCCATTGGAAAGCTCTCAACGAGCGCATGGAGAAGCTCAAGGTTGATCGCATTTCACACGTCGTTGCGAATTTTCGGGAGCTTTTCGAGCGAAAAACTTTTCAGGAAGAGCTCCGTGAGTGCACCCACCAGACGTGGGTAGACCGCTACTCGGGCGCCCGCGAAACCCTAAAAACCTTGCAGGGTTATAAGACCATGATCGACCGCATCTGCGAGCCGTACCAAAAGGAGCTCTTTAACCAGCTCATTAGCTCAATCGACGGCTACGCCGGACTGTTGAAGAGCTTCTTGATTGAAGAAAAGAAGTTCTGGGTTAGCGAAGAGGGCGATGTGGATTTCACCAAGGCTTCGGACGGCTCGCCCACGCTTGGGGTCGTTTCTGCCGCTTCCGAACGGCGTTTGAGGCAGATTCGGAGGCTGCGATTCCTCCTGGACAGCCCATCGGCAGCACCGGTGATCCCGGAATCGATTGAGTTCTCTCGCATGACTGATTTTGCCGAGAGGAAGGAATTGGTGCGCGCCAAGCAACGGGCGATTAACGACGGCGAACTCGCCTTTCCGGAAGCACAAACTTTGAGTTGGCGTGCGAGTATCTGGGAACTGGACCGAATCGTCTTCTACCTTCTGATGGAGAAATCGAAAGAGCAAGCAAAGGAGCCAATCGTCCGTGACTCTCGCCGAGTGCATCGAAGCAGAGATGGAACGCCTAAAAGCGGGGGAGGATAGGGTCAGTGCGATGCCGCTGCACTATGCCATTCGCGCGCTCCTCGGCCTGGGAGTTGCGGCGGGCCATCCTGGGTTGCAGACGCTGCTCAATGAAGTCGAACAGTATCTCGAAGCTACCGGACGCGACAAGGGAGGGCAAATTAAGCGAAATCTGAAAAAGTTTCGGGAAGCCAATGCCGGCCAGATGCCGCCTGGCGCTTAATCGATTATCGTTCGATGCCCATGCTCCTCACGATGCCGTTTCGTTGCACTCGTTACGCCAAGTTTGCCGCGATCGCTTCGCGAGACCCTCAAGTGATTCCAATTGACTGGTGGAACCTAGGCGCTCGAACCCCGACCTCCTGAATGTCATTCAACCGTCCGCAGAGATTAGTCGATCAGACGCTGCTGGATTTCCGAAAAGGCATCAACGCGGCGATCGCGCAAAAATGGCCAATGCGTGCGCTGCTCGTTTACGCGGCCCCAATCTACATCGGCCATCACGATCTCCTCGCGATCGACCGAACCTTTGGCCATGATTTCGCCGTCCGGTGCGCAAACGAAGCTTTGTCCCCAAAATTCAATCCCTTCTCCACCCGCAGGCGTTTCATGGCCGACGCGATTTGGCACCGCTACATAGCAACCATTCGCAATTGCGTGACTGCGCTGAATTGTTTCCCATGCAGAATATTGCGCTGCGCCGAACTCCTTCTTTTCCGATGGATGCCAGCCGATTGCTGTTGGATAAAAAATAATCTCCGCGCCGTGCAACGCCGTCAGTCGCGCCGCTTCCGGATACCATTGGTCCCAGCAAACGCAGACGCCGATCTTACCTTGGGTTGTTGGCCACGCCTGAAATCCAAGATCGCCTGGCGCGAAATAAAACTTCTCGTGATACAGCGGATCGTCCGGGATATGCATTTTGCGGTATTTGCCGAGCAATTTTCCATTCGCGTCAATGATTGCGGCGGTGTTGTGATAGAGGCCGGGGCTGCGTTTCTCGAAAAGTGAGGCAATGATTACTGCGCCGGTTTCTCGCGCTACTTCTCCCAATGCCGATGTTGATTTGCCCGGAATTTCCTCAGCCAAATCGAAATTCTTGTGATCTTCTGTCTGGCAAAAATATTGCGACCGAAAAAGCTCCGGCAAGCAAACGATCTGGGCGCCTTTTTGTGCCGCTTCGCGAATGAATTCAATCGCTCGCGAGAAATTCTTCTCCAGCTCCGGGCCGCATCGCATCTGGATGAGAGCGATGTTTGTTGTGGTTGGTTCGGTAGCCATTGAAGGGATGCAACGGTTAGATGACAGGCAACCTGCCTGTCTCGGACGACATGCTGCCAGCATGTCGAGGATCCGGCAAGCTCGGCAGCTCGCCGGCCGAGTCAGGCTGGCAGCCTGACCTCCGTTCCTCTACTTCACTGAATTCGCCGGCACGATTTTCACGCTTTCGATCACGATCCGTTTCGTTGGCCTGCTCATTTCGCCCTGTGCATTGCGCTCGACCGATGTGTCGCCGATTTTCTCGAGTACATCGACGCCTTTGATCAATTTGCCGAATGTGGTGTATTGCCCATCAAGCCTCCGAACGGGCGCGAGGCAGATAAAGAATTGCGACCCGGCCGAGTCCGGATTGGGCCCGCGCGCCATCGAGATGACACCGCGATCGTGAGAATGATTGTTAAACTCGGCTTTGATTGTGTAACCAGGGTCGCCTGCTCCGTAAGTGCTCTCTTTCGCCGGGTCTTTCGAGTTTGGGTCGCCGCCCTGAACCATGAATCCTTTGACGATTCGGTGGAAAATGGTGCCATCGTAAAAGCCTTGACGCGCCAGCTTCTTAAAATTTTCGATCGTATTTGGCGCGGCATCGGTCCAAAACTGGACGACCATTTCGCCTTCGTTCGTTTTTATCACAGCGACTTCGTTTGGGTTACTCATAGAAGGAGTTTCTTTCTTTTCTTCGGCGGCAAAGACCACAGTGCTTAACAGTGCGGCAAGGAGGATTGAGAATTTCATGCTGACAAATGACATCAATGCAATGTCATGTCGAGCGAAGTCGCCTGCCAAGCCGTAGCTTCATGCGAAGGCTGGAGACACTCTTGATGATCAATCAGAGAGTTGATTCGCTCACTTCCCGTTCGCTCAGCCTCCGGCCTTCCCGTCCATGTCGCGGCTTCCCCAGCCGCTTCATTCTCGACTTCGCTCGGAATGACAGAATTTGAACGTTGGGCATTTGTCATTTCGATCGTTCGGATTTGTTTCGTCATTCGTCATTCGAATTTCGTCATTCACGTATGGTATTCCTGCAGACTGCGCACCTGAACTTTGCGTTTTTGCAGTGACCGTATTCCGTTCGCGCTCGCAAGCGCCGCGCGCACCGTCGTCATGATGGGAATCTTCGCCGCCAGCGCCGCATTGCGAATGACCACTTCGTGTTCGCGCGGAATTTTCCCGCTCGGCGTGTTGATGATGAAGTTGATGTCGCCATTCTTGATGCGGTCGAGGACATTTGGGCGGCCTGTGTGAATTTTGAAGACCTTGGTCACTTTGATTTTCGCTTTCGTTAACGCTACTGCGGTTCCACTCGTGGAAATGATTTCAAAGCCGAGCTTCACAAATTCGCGCGCGACCGGAATCACCGCTTCCTTGTCAGTGTCCTTGACGCTGATGAACACTTTTCCTTTTTTCGGCAACGGCGGCGGCGCCGCCATTTGCGATTTTGCATAGGCAAGGCCGAGATCCACATCCATCCCCATCACTTCGCCGGTCGATTTCATCTCCGGTCCGAGCGAGATATCCAGGCCTTCGTAGCGCAGAAAGGGGAACACCGCTTCCTTCACTGAGAAATGTTTCGGCACGATTTCCTTTGTGAAACCGAGCTCGCGCAATGATTTTCCGGTCATCACTTTGGCAGCGAGTTTTGCAAGCGGGACACCAATTGCCTTGCTAACGAAGGGAACCGTGCGGGACGCGCGTGGATTCACTTCCAGCACGTAAACGTCGTCGCCCTTCACGGCGAATTGCACATTCATCAGGCCTCGCACCTTCAACTCGCGCGCCATCGCCTTTGTGGCAGCGGAAATCTCATCCAGAATTGTTTGCGACAAGGAGAATGTGGGAATGACGCATGCGCTGTCACCGCTGTGAATGCCTGCTTCCTCGATGTGCTCCATGATTGCGCCCATCACCGTCATTTCGCCATCCGAGATGCAATCGACATCGACCTCGATGGCGTCTTCGAGGAAACGATCGATCAGCACCGGACGATCCGGTGTCACTTCAATTGCGCTCGCCATGTAACGCCGAAGATCTTCCTGATTATAGACAAGCTCCATCGCGCGCCCGCCCAGGACGAAGCTCGGCCTAACGAGTACCGGGTAGCCGATTTTCCTCGCTATCGCGACAGCCTGTTCCGTGCTTGTCGCCGAACCGTTCGGGGTTTGGCGAAGACCAAGTTTGTCGAGCATATCCGCGAACAGGCGTCGATCTTCAGCCGTCTCGATGCTTTCGGGCTGTGTGCCAAGAATCGGCACGTCTGCCGCTTTCAATCCGCTGGCCAGATTCAACGGGGTTTGACCGCCAAACTGGACGAACACGCCCTCGGGTTTCTCCTGATCATAAATATTGAGCACGTCTTCGAGGGTGAGGGGTTCAAAATAGAGTTTGTCGCTCGTGTCGTAATCCGTGGAGACGGTTTCCGGATTCGAGTTAACCATGATCGTTTCGAATCCGAGCTCGCGCAGCGCGAATGCAGCGTGCACACAACAGTAATCGAATTCAATTCCCTGGCCGATCCGGTTCGGTCCGCCACCCAGGATCATGATCTTTCGCTTACCACTTTCACGCCGCTCGTTCTCGTCGCCATACGTCGAGTAGTAATACGGCGTGTAAGCTTCAAACTCTGCCGCGCAGGTATCGACGAGGCGATAAGTGGGAACTACGCCCGACGACTGCCGCTTCGCGCGGATTTCGGTTGCGCTAAGTCCACTCGCCACCGCGAGTTGCCGATCCGAAAACCCGAGTTTCTTCGCGCGCAGCAATTTCTCTTGCTGGATGTCAGGCTGCCAGCCTGACTCGGCAGGCAGGCTGCCAGCCTGCTGTATCTGCGGCTCATCGCCATCCGCAACGAGCGCATCACGCAGCTCTAGAACAAATTCAACATCTCTCAAGTTCGCCTGCTTTGGATTACGCTCGATATAATCGCGGCAGGCAGCCAGATGTGCAGAATCCCGCACGATCGTATCGAATGTTTCCGCCATCCAGAGCGGGCCTTTTCGTTTAAGTAGTTCGTTGACCCGATTGCTAGTGTAAGACTTCCAAGCATGCAGGATTGTGTTCAGGGAATTCAGCTCGATCGGCTTCACAATGACATGCACGTGATTAGGCATCACCACAAACGCATCCAGAACATAACGGTCGCGATCGAAATGATTGAGGTTCTCCACAATGATCTCGTGTACACGTTGGTTCCGCAGCAAACAGGAGCCCTGGCCTTGATCGAGCCACTGCTCGCGTTCTTCTTCGAATCGCCGCATATATTCGCGAGCGGTTTTCCAGTCCCAAGGCTCAGGATGAAACTTGAGCCACTGGGCACGTTCTTCCCGCCATTGTGCGAGGACGTCACTCGCGATGGCATCCGCTAACCGAAACGTAACGAAGTAGGTCACGCCGGGTTGCTCCCAATGAGGCAGGTGACGTCTGGTTATCTTGATCGGCGCCTGTTTGTCGAGGTCGTGGAACTGGATGTCAGCCAGTCCGCCAGAGGCGATTCGCCGTGGCGAACTTGGCTGACTCGGCCGCCAAGCTGCCAGCTCGGCAAACATGACCAACGCGGGCTGGCAGCCCGCTCGCCGAGTCACGCTGGCAGCGCGACATCCGATCCGCTTCCTCCACGATCTGCTGCACATTGCTCAAAAACCACCTATCGATCTTCGTTAATTCGAAAACCTCATCGATTGGCATCCCGTCTTGAAACGCCTGGGCTAGATAAAAAATCCGTTCCGCGTTCGGGATCGCCAGCTTTAAGCGCAACGTCTCAGAATCGACATCTTTATTTGCGCCATCGCCACATAGACCGAAGCGTTTGATCTCCAGGCTGCGCAGCGCTTTTTGCAAGGCTTCCTTAAACGTCCGTCCGATCGCCATCGCTTCGCCGACGCTTTTCATTCGCGTCGTAAGCGTCGCTTCGGCCTGTGGAAACTTTTCGAACGTAAACCGCGGTACCTTAACCACGCAGTAATCGATGGTCGGCTCAAAGCATGCCGGCGTTTCGCGTGTGATATCGTTCCTGATTTCATCGAGCGTGTATCCAACCGCGAGCTTTGCCGCGATTTTCGCAATCGGAAATCCCGTTGCCTTCGATGCCAGCGCGCTGGAACGCGAGACGCGCGGGTTCATTTCAATTACAACCATGCGTCCGTTGTCAGGATTCACTGCAAACTGAATGTTCGACCCGCCGGTCTCCACGCCGATCTCGCGAATGACGGCGAACGCGGCGTCGCGCATCAACTGGTATTCCTTGTCGGTGAGCGTCTGCACCGGCGCGACAGTGATCGAGTCGCCGGTATGCACACCCATCGGATCGAAATTCTCGATGGAACAAACAACCACGCAGTTGTCCATCCGATCGCGCATCACTTCCATCTCGAATTCTTTCCATCCGACCAGCGATTCCTCGATCAGCACTTCGTGGACCGGCGAGAGATCGAGCCCGCGTGCAACGATGGCATCGAGCTCTTCGCGATTGTAAGCGATGCCGCCGCCGGTGCCGCCCAGAGTGAACGCCGGCCGAATAATGAGCGGGAATGTTCCGATCTCACCAACGATCCGATCGATATCTCCGAGAGAACGTGCTACGCCGGAACGCGGTACGTCCAGCCCGATGCGCAACATCGCTTCCTTGAACAATTGGCGATCTTCGCCTTTTGCAATCGCCTGGGCGCTTGCGCCAATCAACTTCACTCCGTGTCGCGCCAATGCGCCGTTGCGGTTCAACTCCATCGCAGCATTAAGCGCAGTTTGTCCGCCCAGAGTTGGCAAAATAGCGTCCGGTTTTTCGCGTTCCATGATCGCTTCGATCACTTCCGGAGTGATCGGCTCGATATAAGTGCGGTCCGCGAATTCTGGATCGGTCATGATGGTCGCCGGGTTGGAATTGACCAGCACGACCACATACCCTTCCTCGCGCAACGCCTTGCACGCTTGCACGCCGGAATAATCAAATTCGCAACCCTGTCCGATTACGATTGGACCGGAGCCGATCAGCAGGATTTTGTTGAGCTCGTTATTTCGCGGCATCTGCGCAGCGCGGACACTAAACGAAATCGCGAGAAGTTCACGCGAGAATGTAAGTGGATGTCAGCCAGCTTGGCTGACCCGGCAGGCTGGCAGCCTGCCAGCCAAGTCAGGCTAGCAGCCTAACCTCCATTACGCCACCTCTGCCATACGCTGCCGGTCCAGCCAGACTTTGCAGATGCTCTTGATGCGTGTGAGCACGTAATAGACAGTCTGGCTGCGGATGCGCACCAGCTCTGTCCCGACGATGCGTCTGACGAAATCACTCGGGAGCTCAAGAATCTCCTGGGGCGTGGAGCCCTCCAGCCCTTTGCAAAGAATCGCCGTCATGGAGCGGGTAAGTGTTTGCACTTCCGGACCGAGCGTCATGCGAATGTGCGCCCTGCCGTTTTCATCTACGTGCAGATAAACGCCGACGGTGTCCGTGCATTCCTCGTCTTTCCGCACATCGACAAGATCGAAGTTCTCGCCTTCGCGCGGCTCCTGCTTCTTCGCGTTGTCCGCGTACGAAACAAGTGTCTCGCGCCGCTCATCCTCGGGGAGCGACTCGAAGAGATTGATGATCTTGTTTAGCTTGGCTGGAAACATGGACCGTCGTTAAACTATCACGCCTTGGCTTTGCTCACCAAAGCGTTTATGGCTAATTGCGTTATGAAAACTCCGATTAAGGTCGCTGTGACAGGCGCCGCTGGGCAAATTGGTTACGCGCTTCTGTTCCGCATCGCCTCTGGACAGATGTTCGGACCGGACCAATCGCTCATACTCCATTTGATCGAAATTCCGGATGCGCTCGGCGCGCTGGATGGCGTCGTAATGGAATTGCACGATTGCGCGTTTCCGCTGCTCGAGTCAGTTGTACCAACGGCTGACCTCAATGAAGGCTTCCGCGATATTAATTGGGCGTTACTGGTCGGAAGTGTTCCGCGCAAGGCCGGCATGGAACGGAAGGATTTGCTTGGGATCAACGGAAAGATTTTCATCGGACAAGGTCAGGCAATTGAAAAAAACGCTGCCTCCGATGTGCGCGTGCTCGTGGTTGGAAATCCCTGCAATACGAATTGTCTGATTGCGATGAATAACGCGAAAGAAATTCCGCACGACCGCTGGTTTGCAATGACCCGGCTGGATGAGAACCGTGCACGCGCGCAGCTTGCACACAAAGCCGGTGTAGGCATTGGCCTGGTCACGAACATGACCATCTGGGGAAATCACTCCTCGACGCAGTATCCGGATTTCTACAATGCCAGGATCGACAATCGTCCGGCGAACGAAGTAATCGAAGACAAGAAATGGCTGAAGGAAGAATTCATTGCCACTGTTCAACAACGCGGCGCCGCAGTAATCAAAGCACGAGGACTTTCGTCAGCCGGTTCCGCGGCGAACGCGGTCGTTGACACCGTCTTTTCGCTTACCAACGACACACCGGGTAACGACTGGCACAGCGTGGCGGTTTGTTCCGATGGAAGTTACGAAGTCGACAAGGGATTGATCTCGTCGTTCCCGGTTCGTGTGCACGGCGGAAAATGGGAAATCGTGCAGGGAGTACCGATCAATGATTTCAGCCGCGCGAAAATCGATACGTCGGTGGCAGAATTAAAAGAAGAGAAGTCCCTCGTTGGCGAATTGATTTCGTAGCATTCTCGACAGCGCCAGGTTGTCCTCATCGTGTTTGGCCGACGACAGTAAAGAGCGTATGCGCTCTTCCGCGATGATATTGCTGATGCGTTGAAAGTTGCGTCGTCGTGAGCCCCATGACCGCTAGAAATTGGGTGAAGAACTGCGTGCTGAAATGCCACCAGGTGTGCCAGAGAAAATTTTGTGGAGTCGGCGCAAGACGGCAGATCGGCGCTCCTTCCAAATCTGGGTGGAACATGTCGGTAATAATGAGAGACCTGGCTTTTTCCGCGCATTGCTCCACGATTCGGAGCGGGTCTCGGCAATGCAATAGTACCTGCTCCCATTACTGCGATGTCGAATTCTCCCAGAGAAGAAGGCAAATTGTAAACGTCTCCGTAGTACACTTTCGCTTTGGACTGTTGCGCCGCATGGCTGAACCAATAGGAATTCTTCAAGCGTTCCATCACGATTCGCCGCGGCCCGAACACTTCTTCCAACCTGGACGCCGGGTACGGAACAAAATCCCACCCGTGCTCCGCTGTTACTTCGACCGAGGTCACCTCGGCGCCGCGCTTTTCCATCTCGAAAGTCAGAAAACCGCTGGCTGGACCGATTTCCAAGACTCGTTTACCGGCGAAGACGACTTTTCCCAGGTAATCGTCTACCCCGCGACGCAAATCCCAATCTCCATTCATCACTCCATGACCAGGGAGCTCTATAGTGTGGTAAAAGTAACAATCGCCGATGCTTTTTACCTTCTGCGGAACGGCAAAAATTTTGTCGTTGCTATGTTTTGATTGCATGGATCGCCACGGAAGCAGGAAAGATCAGACTCGTCAGGCGCAGTTCACGAAATCCGGCCTCGAAAATCTCAGACCAGAAATCGGCGCCGTATTCCGTTTGCACAATGCAATCGTCCCGGTTCACTCCCGGTCTTCCGTGATAGCTTCGAGGCAAACCGTGCCGTGTCCGGGTCAAGCGCCCAATAACAATCGGCACGGTATAAAATAAATGGCCGCCCGGTTTTAGAACGCGCAGGGACTCTTTCAGAGCGGCCTTTGAGTCTGGAACGTGTTCCAACGTGTCGGAATGAATGATGACGTCGATCGATGAATCCGCAAAGCTCATTCGTTGCATGTCGAGCTGGGGGAAGGAATGAAGCGCATGTTTGGGAAGGGCCTGAAGAAAAGGGGACAAATTCTTGGCAGGATTGATTTCAATCACAGTAAGTTGCCGAATCGCGGGGTCGTTGCGGCAGAAATCCTTGAAACTGCCGGCGAATCCGAACGCTTTGGTCATCGCCGCAGCCAACGTCATTGTCCGCAGATTATTTTTGCAAGCCGCGCAGCAAAAACCCTGCTGTAGATTGACGTAAGCGACTTCGTTAGGTGACAACTCCCATTGCTCGACCAGTTCCGGCCAGAGCACTGGTTCGTTTGTAAACCGCCCGCCGCCGCATACCGGACAAATTTCCAAACTCGGCGACGGCGCACCCATTCTGCCTAGGAGCCTGTTGAAATACCCAGCCACGCCGCGCGAGAGTGGTTTGGGGTGGATGGCAAGGCGCGAGCGACGAGCATGTCCGCAGTGACCTGTGAGGAGCGAGCAACGCAGCCAGACAGCCCAAGGCGCTCTCGCCCTCCGGGTTGCGCCGTTTTTTCGCCTTCCCGGCGTTGCTCGTTGGTTACAGACCGCTGCGGGTATGCGCACTCCTCGCGCCTTGGAAAGACGAAAGATCGGCAACAACGCGGCATGGCTGGGTATCTCAACAGGCTCCTAACTGTCGACCGGCTTCACCAAGAGCCCCTGGCCAGTGGGCAACGACAAAATTTTGATCCCTTTTTCCTGGGCGAACTGATCCATCGCAATTTTTTGCGAAAGATAGCCGTAATAGGCGTAGTCATCGAGAAGCACAAATGCGCCCGGGACGAGACGCTCCCAAAAGAAGTGGATCGCTGCAATCTCGGGCGCCGAACAATTCATATCGAGATGCAGGTAGGCGATCTTCTCCGCGCGAACCTGCGGCAGAGTTTCCGGAATCGATCCTTCGATGAGAGAGACATTTTTCCATTGAGAAAAATTCGCCTGCACTTCTTCGATCCCCTGAACATAAAAGCCCGAATCCAGGCTCTTTCTGTTTTTCTCCACTGCGCCTGAAGCCCTGTCTGCGGATGAAACAAACCGTTCATCCAGGCCGCGAAAAGTATCCAGCAGATAAAACTGTTTTCCCAAGGAATCCCAGTTCAGATAATCCATGATCGTCGAGGAGAGAAAACCTCGGTTCACGCCACACTCGACGAAGTCTCCTTTTAGTTGAGCGGCGCTGGCCGCGGCCCATAGACCGATGTGAACCCGCCAGTGCCATCGATAATCGTCGCCGGCGGCGCGAACACCGCGCTGGTAAGCTTTTCGAAAAGCCGGATCGTCCATGAATTCATGATTGTGAATCGATCGCAGTCCGTCCTGATCGTAGACGTGGCCTTGCGCGTGCGAAAGATCGGCGGGAATCGCTGGTACTGCCGGGGCGACATCTCCGGCTTTGTTTTTCGCGAGCACTTTTTCCAGTCCAGCATTCCAGGTGAGGGGTTTGTTCTTGAACCATCCTGAGTCAAACTTCGGTGCGGCGAAAAGCGCCCATTTCTGCCTGGGATGCTTCCAATCCAGCATTTCGAATCGCAAACCGGCTCCTGCCGCTTCGCGTCTCAGTGTGGCTAGCCTGTAACTCACACATTCAGGATAGACCCAACCCTTGGTTGGCGAGTCCTCCTCGCTGGGCAGGAATGTGGCGACCAAAGCTCCATTTTCAGAAAGTGAGCGCGAAATTGCGGACAGCCAATTTTTGATCAGATCCAGTCCACAGTGACTAAAAATCGATTGGGCCAGCGCGAAATCGAAGGAGACTTTCGCCTGGGCAATCGTCTCCGGTGAATCGGAAAAAAAGAATGTCGGGCGTTTAATTTCCAACAACGCTTCACCGAGCTCCCGTTTAATTCCTTCCTCGACCAGCCATTCATTCGGCTCCACGCCAAAATACTTTCCGCGATTCAGATAAGGAATTAACAAGCGACCGATCCGAAGAGAACCGCATCCGACGTCGAGTAGCGAATGATGCTGCCGCAGACCCAGCGTGGTCAAGAGATTGAACGCCATCGCTGCGATCAAGTCGTAATCGTCCGGAGGACCGACATACGCGCGGTAATGCGCATCCCCGGGCTTCAGACCGACGCCCAAACTTTCCTGAGGTAGCTCCATATTACTTCATGCGCTTCAATTGGCAGCGATCAAAACAGTAGCGTTGGTCAATTATCAGTTCCACGGCGTTTGTTTCGCCTCTCCCCTTGGGCAAGGGGAGAGGATCGAGGTGAGGGGTCCGAGGTTCTCAGGCGCAACTATCCGCCTGAACACCAAATAACCATTTACAACACTACCAGTCGAAACCTTTCAATGCGTTCTGTGGGGCATCGGGAAATCCAACGACGCCACGCGACTGGTCGAATTGATAGATGCGCGTCCGCGGGCGTTCGCGAAAAGGAAAAGTGCGAAGCTCGTCGCTATCGAGCGCGTCCATTGCGCCTGGAACCTGGCATGCTTGCACACCCAAAGCGTGCAGATCGTTCCTGATTTTAGAATCCGATGCGACGGAGTTCGACAGTTCCTTGGGATCTCGCCTGAGATTGAAAAGCTGTTCCCGGCCACCGTTCGCCATGAAAATATATTTCCACTCGTCGGTCACGACCATGAGTTTGAAATCGTGTGAGCCGGGCGGTTCAACCATACCAATAAGATAATCACGCGGCGCGCACTCGCCTCGCAGCATTTTCAAAACGTTCGTGCCCTCCCGCACGTCGCACTCGCCAGCCGCCTCAGTCGCGATTCCGAACAAGTCCGCAAGGCTGATTAACTCATCCCGCATAGCTCCCGCCGGTAGCAGCGCCGGCCAACTGAGCAGGAAAGGAACACGGCATGCAGCCTCAAAGAAGTTTTGTTTTTGCCAGCCGTGATGATCGCCCATAAGATCGCCATGGTCCGAAAAAAAGCAGATAAGGACATTCTCCGAGTTCGGTCGCGCTTCGACAGCATCAAGTATTCGGCCAAGGCAATGATCCAGATAACTGATCTCGCCGTAGTATCGGGCCTTCACGATTCGTGCCAACGCCGGGTTGATCGCATCCGCCCAAATGGCATATCGCATGAATGGAATCTCTTCATCCAGATGATCTTCCTCGACGCTGCCGTAAACGAGGTCCGGCATGCGATCGGGATTGTACATCCGATTGAAAGGAATTGGGGGAGCCAGCGGCGGATGCGGGCCGACGAATGATACAAACCCGAAAAAAGGCCGTGGATCATCTGAGCTTGTAATCCCCTGCACGGCGCGATCGGCAGCCCACCATTCGACGCCTAGCTCCGGCGGAAACGGACTGCGCTGTGGAATGTAATACATCTCGGTGCGTTCGCCCATTGGTTGCTCCAGGAAATCGAATGCCGGATGCTCGCGAGCCAGCCACGAAGCGTAATCGTCGCCCTGCCGCTTGTTCGGATGGTACATCTCTTCGCTCCGCCACAGCGTTTCGTAACCCAAGTCTTCATTCCACGGATATGTATGGAACTTTCCGATTCCGAAAGTCCGGTACCCCAGGCGCGACATGATCCGCCCCAGATACGGCCCGCAACGGGCTTCCATCTCCGCAGCCTGGCCGGCCACAGGATTTGCCTTCACATTGCTGAAAACGCGGGTCGTCGGCGGTTCACATCCCGTGCGAATGGTATACCGAGCGGCAACGCAAACTGGACAAGTCGCGTATGCATTAGAAAAGCTGAGTCCCCTGCGCACCAGTCGATCGAGGTTAGGGGTGTAAATGTGCGAGTTACCGAGCGCAGCGATGGTATCGAACCGCTGTTGGTCCGTCATGATAAACAGTATATCGGGTCGGCTCGGTGACATTTTCTCGAAGATTCTGCGCAGACGCGCGAATCGCTAGTGCGGTGCGGCTAACGCCTTTTTTCTTTGCATTAGCGCGTAATTCGCCTCTCCCTTTACAAGGGAGAGGGCAGGGTGAGGGATTGCGGTTTGCCTTCTACGTTGTCCAGAACCCCTCACCTGAATCCTCTCCCCTTGTGGCAAGGGGAGAGGCGGGCAGAAGCGCAAAGACCTTGTTGTAGGCTTCACGGCTAGGCGGTTGCGAGTTCGCGGTCCGTTAGGCGGCGGAAAGCTTCGAGGTATTTCGCCGACGTTTTCTCGATCACATCGTTCGGCAGACGCGGCGCAGGCGGAGTTTTGTCCCAGTCGAGCGTCTCCAGATAATCGCGCACGAATTGTTTATCGAAGCTAGGCGGGCTCTGCCCGACGACGTATTCATTTTTCGGCCAGAATCGCGAAGAGTCCGGCGTGAGGCATTCGTCGATCAAAAGCAATTCTCCATCGACGATGCCAAACTCGAATTTCGTGTCTGCAACGATAATTCCCTTCTGTGCGGCGTGCTCGCGGCCGCGCGAATAGATTTCGAGACTTAACTTTTTCACGCGGTTGGCGATTTCGTCGCCGAGAATCTGAGCACATTGTTTCATGTCGATGTTCTCGTCATGACCTTGCTCTGCCTTTGTCGCCGGCGTGAAGATCGGCTCCGGCAATTGCGACGCCAGCTCTAGCCCGGCTGGAAGTTTTATTCCGCAAACGCTCTGCGATTGCTGATATTCTTTCCAACCGGATCCAGCAAGATAACCGCGCACCACGCATTCCACCGCGAGCGGCTTCGTTTTCTTAACGATCATCGAACGCCCTGCGAGTTGCTCGCGGAACGGTTGCAACTCCTTCGGGAACTCTTCGAAATTCGACGTCACAAGGTGATTCTGGATCGTCTCGAAACGCTTGAACCAAAACGCGGAAATTTGGTTGAGGACCGCGCCCTTGTGAGGAATCGGGTCGGGCAGGATCACATCGAAAGCCGAGATGCGATCGGTTACGACAAACAGTAGCGTGTCGCCAAGATCAAAGACTTCGCGCACCTTGCCGCTGCGCAGTTTTTTGATTCCGGGAAGGTCGATTGAGGATTGAACGTCAGTTTGCATAAGCAGCTGTGATTGGTGAGATGTGAGATGTGAGATGTGAGATGTGAGATGTGAGATGTGAGATGTTATCGGTTAATTACTTCTCACCTTTCACATCTCACGTCTCACTTCAAGTATGGCCGGAATTGTTGTCAAACCGCGGGCGCGAATTTTGCACGGACACGATTGGGTATTTTCCAGCGAAGTGCTGAAGGTCTTTGGAAAACCGGCGGATGGCGATGTCATTTCCCTCAAGGACGGTAAGGATCGTCTGATCGGCAGTGCGATCTACAATTCCAAGTCACAAATTGTGGCGCGGCGTTTTTCGCGTCGGAAACAGGAATTGGACCTGGATTTCTTCAAACGACGCATCGCGCAAGCGGCAGAATACCGGACACGACGCGGTGTCGATCCAAAACTCTGCCGTGTTGTTTGGAGCGAAAGCGACGGATTGCCGGGGTTAATCATCGACAGATACGGCGATCATTTCGTGATGCAAACGCTCACGCTCGCGATGGACATGCGAAGAGATTTGCTCGCCAATGCGATTATTGATCTTTTTGGGAACGCCACGATCATCGAGCGAAATGACGCGCCTGTTCGGAAGGCGGAAGGATTGGAATTGCACGCAGGCGTTTTGCGCGGAGACAGTGCATCGCAAATCGAGATCGAAATCCAAGGCGTAAAGTTCGAAATCGATCTTTTGCATGGACAAAAGACCGGTTTTTATCTCGATCAAAAACACAATTATTTTATCGTTGCCGAATTCGCGCCTGGCCGACGCGTGCTGGATTGCTTCACAAATCAGGGAGCATTTGCGCTGACCTGCGCCCGCGCGGGTGCGGCGGACGTGATCGGTGTTGAAAAAAGCTCCGAGAACATTGCAGGTGCGAAACGAAACGCGGTTCGCAACGATTTGAAAGCGCGATGGATCGAGCAGGATGTTTTTCAGTTCCTGCGGGCGACCGAAAAAGCCGAGGCGCAGTATGATTTGATTGTTCTCGATCCGCCGTCTTTTACAAAAACCAGGAGCGGATTGCACGACGCGCTGCGGGGCTATCGGGAATTGCACATGCGCGCGTTCAAGCTCTTGTCGAAGGATGGCCTCCTGGCCACTTTTTCATGCTCCCATCACTTGAGCGATACCGCATTTTCGCAGACAATCGCCGATTCGCTTGTCGATGCCCGGCGTTCCGCGCGACGATTGCGCCGGTTCGAGCAGGCGCCTGATCATCCCGTGCTGCCCACGATTCCCGAAACGGAATATTTCAAAGGTTTCCTTCTGGAAATGATGCCGGGACGATGACGGTGATTAGTTGCGATGAAAGCGAGAAATATCTGGAATTTTGTATTGAGCCATTTAATGTGGCGCTACAGCGCGCCCGGACGGCGAGTCCCGATTTGTCATGGCAGAAAAACTTCGACAGGTTGAACAAATGCTCGAATTGAGCGAGGACGAATCGCTCTCTCCCGAGCATCTGGATTCGCAAGTACAAAAGGCGCAGGAGCAACTGCTCCAGCTCAAACGCCAGCAAGAGCAGATCGAAAAACAAAAGCGCGAGCTGGAGGAACTAAGTCGTCGCCAGGAGGAATTGGAGCACGGTCGCGCGGAGATTGCCGATAAACTGACTCGCTCGCTCGTTGTGCTCGAGCGTGAGGGGTACAATGCACAAAGCCGGCTCGAGCAAATTCGCGCAGCCCGGGAGAGTTTCGGCCAGCATTTGGAATTGATTGAAGCGATTGATCCAAAGAGTTGGAACCCCTCCGATTTGCACAAGGAGTTGAGCCGGGCTTTGAGCACAGTGGATGAGGCGCGCACGGTCTACAATGAGCAACGCAGCCGGTTGCAGGCAGCGGGTGGAAATGAAGGCGATGCGTCACTGCCTGACGTGGGGACAGACGCTTACGAGAGCAGCGACAGGCGTTCATTTTTTCAGTGGTTCCAGATTGGCGTCGCACTCACTTTGCCCCTGATTATCTTTGGCGCTGTTGCCCTCGCTCTTTTCGTTTGGATGGCGAACCAGCGATAGCGATGTTTCGTCGTTCGCCCAAGTCCAGCCCGCCGCTTCGTCGCAGGCAGGAAGAAATTGCACGACAGGAAGCGGACCTGCACGAAAGACTCGAAAAACTCGAGCGGCTTGTTGCGAAGGTGCCGCTGATCGAGAAAAACAGGGCGGAACAAGGATCAAAGGATAATCGAACCAATAAACGATTCCGCGTCTCGGTCGCGGCGCAAGACCAGCGCGAAAGCAGACGTTCCAAGCGTCCTCGTTCGATGCGCAAAGAGCGGCGAGACGGCCAAATCATTTTTCTCCTTCTTCTGGTCGCGATTGCAGGAGCCGTCATCTGGCTAATCAGCAACCTGCATTCTTGAACGACGACCATGGCCGGGGCCGCGGATCTTGATGTTGCGTACGTCGCCAGACTGGCGCGGATCAATCTGTCTGAAGAGGAAGCGAACGCTTTCCAGGAGCAATTGGGCGATGTGCTCAATTACGTCGAAAAACTTCGCCAGGCTGACGTGAGCCGTGTGGAAGCGGCTGCTCACGCACTTCCGATTTTCAATGTTTTCCGCGAGGACGCGCCGCGTGACTGGTTTACGGCGGAACAAGCGTTGAGCAATGCCCCCCGAAAGGCGAACGGTCTTTTTATCGTCCCTAAAGTTGTGGAATGACGGATAAGGATCTGCCGGCGCTTAGCATCGCCGATCTGCAATCATTGTTGCGTCGCAGGCAGGTTTCCGCGCGTGAAGTCATCGATGCTCTGCGAGAACGCATTGAAGCTGTCGATGGACAGATTGGCGCTTATCTGTCGCTGGACACTGATGCTGCGATTAAAGAAGCGGAGGAGGCGAATGTCGATCTTCCATTGGGCGGCGTCCCGCTTGCAATCAAAGACATCATCAATGTGATGGGTCAGCCTTGCACGTGCGCCTCAAAGATCTTGCGCGGTTATCGAGCCCCATACAACGCCACCGTCGTTCAAAGATTGCGCGCTGCAGGGGCAATCCCATTTGGAAAAACCAACCTGGACGAGTTTGCCATGGGTTCGTCCACCGAAAATTCTGGAGTGAAGTTGACGCGCAATCCGTGGGATTTGTCGCGCGTACCGGGCGGCTCCAGTGGCGGTTCGGCGGCAGCAGTCGCGGCGGACGCAGCGTTCGGCGCATTAGGCAGCGATACTGGCGGCTCAATTAGGCAACCCGCTGCGATGTCGGGTGTCGTCGGGTTCAAACCGACTTACGGGCGGGTGTCGCGATTTGGTCTCGTCGCGTTCGCTTCGTCACTCGATCAAATCGGGCCATTGACCAAAACCGTCCGCGACGCCGCGCTTATCATCAACGCCATCGCAGGTCATGATCCGCAAGACAGCACTTCTCTCAACGAGCCGGTGCCTGACTATGTTGCAAAACTCGGAAACGATTTGCGCGGAGTCCGGTTGGGTCTGCCGAAGGAATACATGATCGAAGGGATCGATCCACAAGTGAAAGCTGCGACCGACGCCGCGGTGAAACAGATGAATTCGTTAGGGGCCGAGATTGTCGATGTCTCATTGCCCCATACTGATTACGCGGTCGCGGTCTATTACATTCTGGCCACGGCAGAAGCCTCCGCCAACCTCGCTCGCTTTGATGGCGTGCGTTATGGATATCGAGCGGAAAATCCCAAGGACATGCTCGATCTTTATGGCCGCACGCGTGAGCAAGGTTTCGGGCCCGAAGTCAAGCGGCGCATCATTCTCGGCACCTATGTTTTGAGCTCCGGCTATTACGACGCCTATTATTTGCGTGCACAAAAAGTGCGCGAGCTGATCCGCCAGGATTTCGCGAACGCGTTTGAAAAAGTCGACGCATTGATTTCACCGACGTCGCCGGTGCCGGCGTTCAGACTAGGCGAACGCACCGCAGATCCGTTGCAAATGTATCTCGCCGATATTTTCACGATCGCAGCCAACCTGGCTGGAATCTGCGGAATCAGTGTGCCGTGCGGTTTCGCGGAGGTAGACGGGCATCGCCTACCGATTGGCTTGCAGTTGTTAGGCCGACCGCTGGATGAAGCGCGCATTCTGCAAATGGCGCACGCCTACGAGCAGAGCACAGACTGGCATAAGGCGCGTCCGTCGATCTCCCAGAGGCAACAGAAAACGTGAAAGCCTGCGCAGCGGTGCAATGGCAGATCAAATCATTTTTGAGGCGCATGGGTCGCATCGCCCTTCATAAGGGTGAGGTTGAGGGTTCAGGTTGGGCAATCGACGTCTAGACGATGCAACCCCTCACCTGAGTCCTCTCCCCTTCCAAACAAATGAAAGGACTCCGGCAATGGCCCTGACTTCCGCTCGCCTTCTGAATGTTTGTTTCTTGGGCGAAGATAGTGTGAAGCCAGAAAACATACGCAAATCGCGATAAGGCTGGCGATTTTACACGCGGATAACCTAATCAAGTGTGCTTTCATTTTTTAGCTGGCAGTTTTCGGTTGCTGCGACGAACCATCAATTTTAGTCCGGACCAGGTTTCATCGATCGCGCACACTTTTACATCGACGAATCCGAGCGGCAGTGCGACAGCGCGCACTACGTCTTCCGTCACATCAGTAGGCACGCCAGACGATCTTTTTGGCCAGGAGACCCAAACTGTTCCGGTGTCGGCGATTTTCCCACGTAAGGCGGACAGTCGCTGCTCCAATTCGCTGCGCTTCTTGAATAAAAACGTGGACGAAACTCGAATCGGGCTTCAAGCGATCGGAAAAAGTTACGCCTTCGGGAATTGTACCGAGCAATCGACGATAGTTTGTCGGCGAGTTAATTGTGACGACGGCCAGGCACGGTTTGATTCCCAGCTTTTGTGGTAGCGGTGTTCCTGAGTAACCGGCCATTGTTAGTGCTTTAGCGATTCAGCGTAGGTTTGTCGAAAACTTCTGTCATTCCGAGCCGAGTCGAGGAATCTCTGATGCTTTCATCCAAGCGTGCATAAAAAGTAAGAGATGTCTCGACTTCGCTCGACATGACACGAAGGGCGGCTTTTCAATAGGGCCGAGGACTTCCAGTTTGCGGCAGCCTCGATAGAAAGCGATGCGATCCGGGCTATGCGACAGGCTCTTTATCCAGAGTGTGGAAACTAAATATACTGGATTAGTTTCCGAATTGTGATAAGACTACGATGGATATGAGACCGGCACATAAACGGCGGCCGCGAAGCCGAAAGCGCGATCCGAACCGGCAGCGAATCGTTGATGCTGCGCGCGTCCACTTTTTCAGCCACGGATTCCGCAGTGTGACCATGGACGATCTGGCGGAGGAGCTGGGCGTTAGCAAGAAAACGCTCTACGCCCATTTTCCGGGCAAGATCGATCTGCTCGACGCTGTGCTGGCCGATAAATTCGCAGGCGTCGAAGCGACACTGAAGGAAGTTACGCGCGCGCACCGGCACGATTTCCCAGCGGCTTTGCAGGAGTTGTTAGCCGGTACGCACCGCGAATTGGATGAGATTAAGCCGCCGTTCGTGCGCGATATGCGCCAGAAAGCGCCCGAGGTCTTCAAACTCGTCGAACGCCGTCGGGCCGCTTTAATCCAGCGCTACTTCGGAAAATTTTTCGTTGAGGGGCAACGAGCGGGAATGGTGCGCAAGGATGTTCCGGCCAAACTGATCATCGAAATTTTGCTGGGGATGGTTCAATCGATCATGAATCCGTCGAAGATGGAGGAGCTTGGGATGATGCCGAAAGAAGGCTTCACCGGGATTCTTAAGATTGTTCTCGAAGGCGCGCTGACAGCAAAGGGACGTAAAGCGTGAGTGCGTCACTCGTTAGGGAAAATCGATCCGCCCGCTGCACAGCGGAACGGATTCGCCGTGGCGAACAACCCCGAAAGAATCGGGGCTCGCGAAGACTTTCGAAGTTGATGCGCACAGCGGGAGCTTTGACGTTACTTATCTTGCTCGCCGGTTGCGGCGGTCGTGGGAATGCGGTTTCGGGCACCATCGAAGTGGACGAAGCGCACGTCGGCCCGCGCATGGGTGGACGCGTAGAAAAGATTTTGGCGTGGGAAGGCGATCGTTTACACGACGGCCAGCTGATTGTGCAACTGGATGCTTCAGAGCTGCGAGCGCGCCGCGGTCTTGCCACTGCGCAAATCGATACCGCACTCCACGATGCGGACGCACAAGAATCGCAATTGGTCTTCCTGCGCGATGAAGCAGGGCGGCAGCAGGATTTACTTAGACGGAGAGTCGTTTCTTCAAGTGACGCTGAGCGGGCCGACAGCTCGGCGAAAACCCAGGAGAAAAACCTCGCGGCGGCCAAAATGCGTGTCGCGCAGGCGCGTGCACAACTCGCCGATATCGATGCGCAGTTAGCAGAAATGCAGGTCACCGCGCCGTCCGATTCGATTCTCGAGGTGCTCAGTGTGAAAGTGGGCGATGTGCTGCCAGCGAATCGTGAAGCCGCCACGCTTATATTGACGGGACATCTCTGGGTACGTGTTTACGTTCCGGAAACCTGGCTGGGTTTGATTAAACTGGGCGAGCACGTTCGGGTCCGGGTCGATTCCTTTCCGGGAAAAGATTTCGATGGCGTCGTCGAGCAGATAAATCGACAGGCCGAGTTTACCCCCCGCAATGTTCAAACCGTCGCCGACCGGATCAAACAGGTGTTTGGAGTGAAGATTCGTTTGCCTAGCGACGACGAACGTTTACGCGCCGGAATGGCTGCTGATGTTTATTTTCCCAATGTCAGGTGAACAACCACGAATGGACACGAATGAGGAGAAACTACTGTTCAAGGGCGAAGTCTTTCAAATTATTGGCTGCGCGATCGAGGTCCTTAACACACTTGGCCACGGAATCGTTGAGAAGCCCTACGAAAATGCACTCGTCGTGGAGCTTGGGCTGCGACAAATTCCATTCAAGCAGCAGCCGGCATTCGACGTTCTCTACAAAGGCCAGCGAGTCGGCACCTTTGTCCCAGACCTTATCGTCTTCAATTCCATTGTCGTGGACACCAAGGTGATCGATCGGATCACCGATCACGAACGTGGGTTGATGTTAAATTATCTGCGCATTACGAACTTGCGTGTCGGAGTGATTCTTAATTTCAAACACCGGAAACTAGAGTGGGAGCGAATTGTCTTATGAATTGGTGTCCATTCGTGTCCATTCGTGGTTGCTGATTCCATGAGTGAGCCGATGATCGAAGTCGACAGGCTGACGAAGCGCTTCGGCACATTCACGGCTGTCGATCACGTTTCATTCTCGGTCGGAAAAGGATCGATCTTCGGGTTCCTCGGCCCGAACGGTTCCGGGAAAACAACCGTGATCCGGATGTTGTGCGGAATTCTCGAGCCCACCGAGGGGACGGCTCGCATCGGGGGACACGATGTTGTGCGAGATACCGAGCCGATCAAGGAAATGATCGGCTACATGTCCCAAAAATTTTCGCTCTATGACGAGCTGACCGTGAATGAGAACCTCATCTTCGCAGGAAAACTTTATGGCTTGAGCGGTCGCGAATTGGATCAACGACGCGACGAAATGATCGCTACAACGCATCTTCAACCGTACATCGACAGGCGTGCCTCGCAGCTCTCCGGTGGCTGGCGTCAACGTCTGGCAATGGCTTGCTCGCTCATGCACAGGCCGACCGTCCTGTTTCTCGATGAGCCAACGGCTGGCATTGATCCGGTCGCCCGGCGCGAATTGTGGGATTTGCTTTTCGAGTTCGCCGGTAAAGGCATGACGCTTTTCGTGACCACCCATTACATGGACGAAGCGGAGCGCTGCGATCACGTGGGTTACATTTACATGTCGAAGTTGATCGTGTGTGGTGAGCCGGACGAGCTAAAAAAACTACCGGATGTAAATCCGCCCGGAACACACCGGCTCGATGTGACTTGCGATCATGTGACTACGGCATTGCGCGCGATGCACGAAATGCGCGGAGTGCGCAGCGCTACGGTGTTCGGTCAATCGATGCATTTGCTGGTCAATGAAAGTGTCAAGCGCGCACAGATTGACGAACAACTGCGCAAAGTCGGCGTCGGTCATTCCGAGATTCACGAAATAGGCCCTTCGCTCGAAGACGTGTTTGTCGAGCTTTCGGCCAAACATGCTGCTGACCAACAGAAGGCGGCTTGATGAAATGGATGTCATCCTGAGCGGAGCGAAGGACCTCACAGTTGGAATGCGCGTTTACTGCAATCGGCTGAAGAATCAACGAAGCGAAGATGATCCGAAGGTAGTTTGAAAATGCTGCTCACTGACGAGGGGTCCCTCGCTTCGCTCGGGATGACAAAGTAGCAAAGCGAAGGACCTCACGAATTGATGAAGGCGTTCTACGTCTACATGATGACCAATCGCAGCCGCGTCGTTCTATATACCGGGATAACAAACAGTTTAATGCGACGAGTCTCGCAACATCAAAACGGCGAGATAGAAGGCTTCACAAAGATTTACAGGTTAATCGACTGGTCTATTACGAGCGCTTTAACGATCCACGCGACGCGATTGCGCGTGAGAAGGAAATCAAGGGCTGGCGACGCGAAAAGAAGAACGCATTGGTCGAGACCATGAACCCGAAGTGGGCGGATTTATCGCCGATGCTCTTTCAGTATATGAGAGGTCCCTCGCTCCGCTCGGGATGACCAAAGAAAACATATGAAACACAAATTCTTTCGCGGGCTCGGCGCAATTCTGTTTAAGGAATTCATCATCGTTTGGCGCGATCCGATGACGCTTTTCTTCATGTTTTTTCCGCCGCTGATTGAGATGGTTGCGTTCGGGTACGCGCTCGACAACGACGTGAAACACATGGCGATGCTGATTCTGAACGAAGATCGGACCGTTGAGAGCCGTCATTTGATCGATCGCTTCGTTAACACAGAGACGTTTCGGGTGGTGGGTGAAGTGCAAAGCCTGGATCAATTGAAGAGCGAGATGCGCAAAGGCCGCGCTTACGCTGCACTGGACATACCGCCGAACTTTACCCGTGACCTTAACGCAGGCCACTCCGCACACGTGCAATTGCTTGTCGATGGATCCAATTCCACGACGGCGCTCCAAGCTCTAAACACTGGCCTGGGCGTGGCGCTGACCCAATCAGTCGAATCGCTTCTGCGCGAGACCGGCCGGCAGGGAGTGCCGATCGATATTCGCCCCCAGATGCTTTACAACCCGGCAATGCGCGCCCCGAACTTTTATGTGCCGGGTGTGATTGGGATCGTCTTGCAAATCGGAACGACAATCGCGACCGCCATGGCCCTGGTACGCGAACGAGAACGCGGTACACTCGAGCAATTACTCGTTAGTCCCTTGAGCAGCGCGGGCCTCATGCTTGGTAAGCTCGTGCCGTATCTATGCATCGGAATGGCGATGGCTGTGGTTCTTTTTCTGGTTATGCGGTTTGTGTTTTTCGTTCCCATTGAAGGAAATATCGTAGCGATGCTGTTTTCAACGCTCGTGTATGTCTTTGCGTTGCTCAGCCTGGGTTTGCTAATCGGGACCTTTGCTGAAAATCAAATGCAAGCGCTGCAAATGTCGATGGTGTTTCTGTTGCCGAGCGTTTTCTTTTCCGGTTTCATTTTTCCCCGCGAAACCATGCCCTGGATTTTTTATGCGCTCGGCACGCTCTTTCCTACGACCTATTTTATCGCGCTCATGCGCGCCATCATTTTGCGGGGAGCAAATCTCTTCGAATACTGGCCGAACCTTGTCGTTCTCATTCTAATGTCGAACTTACTTTTTGCTCTCTGCGCTTTGCGATTTCGAAAAAAGATCGCGTGATCTTCAAACGCATTCTTTTCAGCGCACTTCGCGTTCTTATCGCCGCCGTTGCGATTGTTGGGTTACTCTGGTGGTTCGGAATGAGGATGCCCGGCAAGAATATTTCGAAGGCTGCGCCACTGTCGCCTGATGAAGTTACACTGCGTGAAGAACTGCGCGCCGATGTGCAAAAGCTCGCTGGAGAAATAGGCGAGCGAAATATGTGGCATTATGCGCAACTGAATGCCGCTGCCGATTTCATTGAGAATTCATTTTCACGCGCTGGGCTTCGTCCGCGGCGAGATACTTACGAAATACGCGGGCAAGCCTGCGACAACATCGACGCAGAGATCTCTGGCGCGAATCCGGAGATCATTCTGATCGGCGCACATTACGATTCGGTGTTTGGTTCGCCCGGTGCGAATGATAACGGCAGCGGTGTCGCTGCAATGCTGGCCCTGGCGCGAAGGTTCGCGGGAAAGACTGGAAAACACACCTTGCGCTTCGTCGCCTTTGTAAACGAAGAGCCGCCTTATTTTTTGTCCGATGAAATGGGAAGTTTTATTTACGCCGGCAGATGCAAAGCGCGCGGCGACGAAATCCCGGTCATGATCAGTCTCGAAACCATCGGCTATTTTTCCGATGCACCGAATTCACAAACCTATCCGTCGCCCGGCCTGGGGATTTTTTATCCGAAAGTCGGCAACTTTATCGGGTTCGTCGGCAATGTTCGCTCACGAAGCCTGCTACGCCGGGTGATCGCGGCTTTTCGCGAACACGCAAAGATTCCATCTGAAGGCGCGGCGCTTCCCGCATTCATTCCCGGCGTCAGTTGGTCGGACCAATGGTCATTCTGGCGGAACGGTTATCCCGCCATCATGGTCACCGACACCGCGCCGTTTCGGTATCCGTATTATCATTCAGCAGACGACACACCCGACAAGCTCGACTACGATCGATTTACGCTTGTCGTTAGCGGCATGGAGAAGGTGATCGAAGATTTGGATAAATTGTAGCCGCGCTCAGGCCACCCCGGCCGATGAAAATATTGTTTGCCGACGATCGCCACGCGCACACGCGCACAACGCCGATTGCGCCCAGGATCGCGCCTAACGAAAAGCTGGTGGCCGCGCCTCTCCCCATTCGCCCCGCGCGGGAGATAGCCGCATCGATTCGCGCCATGTTGCTGATTCTGCCGTCCGTCGTTTCATCATTCTTCTTTCAATTCATCAAAGCCGCCCAACCAATCAATCCGGCCAGCGATGCCAAGGTCACCGGCACGCCCAAGCGCGCGAAGTCGCGGAAGGAAATGCTGATCGCCCAATTCGCGGGCCTGTTCCACGACGATGATGTTGGAGACGCTGCCGAGGATGATAAGGCTGCCGCCAAAGCTATTGGCCAGTGCCAGCACATAGGCCATTGGCGGATGAGTTACGTCGACCATTTTCACCAGCAACAGCACCGCCGCGGAGTTGTTGATCAGATTGGAAAGCACGGCTGTCACCACGGCCAGAACGGGCAGCGAGTGGAGATTCAAGCCGACATGCGCGAGCCATTGCACGGCTTGCTCGCCGTAGCCCGTGGCTTGGAATGCGCCGGTCACCACGAACAGCCCCATGAACAACATCAGGATCGGCCAGTCCACCAGTGCTCAGCATATCGTCTGTGCGGAATTTCGGGCTGGCGAGATGAATCCCGGCAGCGGTCAGAGCGATGATTTCCTTGGGGATCGACGAGAAAAAGAGCGCGATGACCAATCCCAGGATGACCAAACCTTTGATCGTGTGCGGGCGGTCGAACGGTCGGGAAGAAGACTTCACACTGGCTTGGACCAGCCGCAGTGGACGCGAGGTCGTGGCGGGACATCGTCCAGATGAGCGCGTAGGCGCAGCCGAGAGCAAACAACACCGGCGGGATGCACCAGAGCATGTAACGCCCGAAATCCAGCCCGGCAATCTGGGCGATCATCATGTCTTGCGGATTGCCGACCAGCGTGGCGGCCGCACCGATGTTGCTGGCCACCGCCAACGCGATGAGGAACGGAACGGGATTGAGTTGCCGGCGGAGCAGGGCGGTCGCCACGACCGGCGCGAAGACATAACAGACAATGTCGTGATTTAGAAACGCCGACAGCCCCGCCGTCACCAACATCAGGGTCAGCAGAAACTGCGCGGGATTTCCGAGCCGGGCCGAAATGGCGTTGGCGACCTTGTCGAAAAAACCGGACAAGCGGAGTTGCGCCGACAGGACAAAAAAACCGAACAATAGCAGGACAGTTGGCCAGTTGATGAAACCGACCACGGTCGTCGTCGGCAGGCCGGAGAAGATCATGATCGCGATCGCACCCAGCAACGCGATGCCGGTGCGATTCAGTTTCAAGCCCGGCACGCGACCCGCCGCGATGCCGAGATAGGTGAGCGCGAAAATCGCCAACACCGCCGGCGCTGCGCGAGCAGGGTTTTCCATCAGTGTTTGCCTAATACGCTTCGCTCCGCAGGGTGAAAGACGGCGGAGCGGCGGTCGGGATGTTTGTGCTGCAACGTTCTGCTCTCAAGGTTTCGGCCGTTTCAACGAATTGTCTCGCAGCAAACGCGCTCGGATTTGCGCGAGTTCTTGCTCGATCTGCTTCGACTCAGTCGGTGAGAGCTCGCGCTTGGTATCCCGAAGCAATTCCAGCAACTCGTCGAGTTTCGCGATTGTGCCCGCGAGATCCGCAATCGCTGCACCTGAAAAGCGATAAGGATCAGAACGAGCGTGAGCGCCATCGTGGCGGATGTCGCAAAGATGATGTGGCGCCAAAAAAGCAGCGGCATTATTGCAAGCAATGCGATCAGCACAGCGCTCGTTATCCTGTAGATCCGCAGGATCATTGAAGTTTTCACGGCTCGTTAGTGATGACTCATCTTCCCTTTGTCGTTATTGCAATTCACTACACTTGAGCGAACGCTATCGATTTCTGATTGGAAACTCTGCCGCCTTCCGGCCTGCGCCGACGCTCGTTGATGAACATGGTCGCGGCGATCATCGCGATTCCGGCTGCGAGCGGCCACTGATAACGCTCAATCGGCTCCCGCGAAATTCTCTCGGCGCCTTCCTTTTCCTTTAGCTGCGTGATTCCGCGACGCACCAATTCATCCATGTCGGCCATTCCTCTTTCGAGGTGAAGATAAAATCCGCCTGTCACCTCAGCGACCTGTCGCAATCGTTCTTCGTCGAGTCGTGACTTCACAACGCGACCGTCCCTGTCTTTGACGAACGTTGTGTTTCCTTCCGCATCTTGAATCGGAATGAGCGAACCTTCTTTCGTGCCGATGCCGACGGTAAAAATGCGCACCTTGTTACTCTGTTCGCCAGCTGCTCGGAGAGTGTCGCCTTCAATCTCTTCGCCATCGGTAAAGAGAATCAACGCGCGGTTTTCTTTCTCGCCCTGGCCGAATGGCCGATCTGTGTACCGGATCGCTTCGGCGATGTTGGTGCCTCCACGTGGGATGATGTTGGTGTCCAACTCGCGGATGCAATCGATCACGGCACCATGATCGAGCGTGAGCGGCGCCTGCAGGAATGCGGTCCCGGCGTAAGCGATCAATCCCACACGATGGCCATCCAATTGATTCACGAGATCCTGCGCGGCTAGCTTCGCCCGCTCTAAACGGTTCGGCTCGACGTCGTTGGCCAGCATGCTGCGCGAAACATCAATGGCAATGAACACGTCCGCGGCCTTCGCCGGCCTTTTTTCCAAAGTGAACCCCCAACGCGGCTGCGCTAGGCTAACGATAATACAAGCGAGTCCAAACAGCGTCAGAGCGAAGCGCAACCGCCGTTTGAAGATGCTGACGGTCCCAGCCAGCGATTTTGCTAAACGCGGAGCCACAAACTTTTCGATGAGTTTTTGCCGCACCCGCTCGTTGCGATAAAAGAGCGCCAACAAGAATGGCACGAGACCGAAAGCCCAAAACCAGAGAGGTTGTGCGAAAGTCATGCGACTAGATTGCACGCTGTTTTGGCATCGTTCTCTTCCACCACATCGTGAGCAGGAGCAGTTGTTATCTACTTCCCGCTTTTCTCTTCGGCCTTCTGTTTGTTCCAAAGATGAAACGTGTAGGTGAAAACAACGTAGCCGAACAGGTCGTGCCCAGGTCCGTTGTTAACGTACAAGGCGGGATTCATCTGAAAATCGCGGGCCACGTCTTGATCACTTGCGTTAGCCTCACGTCACGTTCGCTCGGGATTTTGCAAAATGAATCATTTGTCGCTTTTCGTCTTTTCCTGAATTTGGAGAACCAACCGTCTCGCCGACTCCGCCCGCGGGCTTTGCGGAAATCGCGCCAGGAATTCGCGCGCGACTGATAAAGCGCGCTTATCATCGTGCAGCACTTCGGCAAAGAGGCCGGCCTGATTGAAAAGACTGTTCTCGTGCAGCGGGTTTTCTTTTTGGGCGAGCTCGTATTGCTCGAGCGCTTTCTGCGGTTGCCCGAGAAAGCGAAAGCAATTCCCGAGATCGGTCCGCACATCGGGATTGTCAGCGCCGCGCGCGATCGCTTCCTGATAATGTTCGATCGCGTGGGCCCAGTTTTGCCGATCGTAGTTCCAGTCGGCCAGCGTCCGCGCCGCGTCGGCGGGTGCGAGCTGTGAAACGTCTGGCGGTTGTGCGGCCGGCGCGACCGGCGATGAAACGAAGCTTTTGATCGCCGGTTTCTGCGGCGCACCCGACGAGGATGTGCGCATAATCAGCCACATCCCACCCGCGCCGAGGCCAAAAGCAGCGACGATCAGGATCGGGACCGACAGTTCCGACCACAGGTCCTGCTGCTTGGTTTTTCTGGGTCGATTTGCCATTAGAAAAGATTTTGCTCCCGCAAATATCCGCGTCACTGATCAGATCCAGGATTTTCTAAGGAGCCATACTTTCGCGAGCTGCGTTAAGGCGACGTAACAGGCCAGCGTCAAAAACAGAAGCGGCCAATAGAGGGGCGGCAGCGGAACGAACCCGAGTGAGGTCGCGAGAGGCGAGAAGGGCAGATAGGCGCCCAATGCCATAATGACGACCGTGGTCATAGTGAGTTGCCAACTCGCCCGCGACTGAATGAAAGGAATAAGATTGGTGCGAATGACGTGGATGATGAGCGTCTGGGTCATGAGCGATTCGACAAACCAGCCAGTATGAAACAACGCAGCCGCGTAGGTTTGTTCCGGGCCGGCGCTATTTGCGAAGCGCGCGGCGAGTTCTGCCGGTGGCACGAGGTTGAGCTGGCTGCATTTAAAAATGAACCACATCATGGCGTAGGTCGTGTAGTCGAAAATGGAGCTGATCGGCCCGATGCAGACGATAAATTTGGCGATCTCACCGATGTGCCACGGCCGCGGCTTTGCAATCTGTTGCGGGCCAACGTTGTCGGTCGGGATGGGCACCTGTGAGAAGTCGTAGAGCAGATTGTTCGTGAGCACTTGAATGGGCGCCATCGGCACGAAAGGAAGCCAGGCGCTGGCGCCGATCACGCTGAACATGTTTCCGAAATTGGAGCTCGCGCCCATGCGAATGTATTTGAGGATGTTCACGAAGACTTTGCGGCCTTCCAGAACGCCCTCCTCGAGAACCATCAAACTTTTCTCGAGCAGAATTACGTCCGCCGATTCCTTGGCGATATCGACAGCGTTGTCCACCGAGACGCCGACATCGGCGGCATGCAACGCCGGTGCGTCGTTGATGCCGTCTCCCATGAAGCCGACGGTGTGGCCCTTTTTCTGAAGCGCCTTTACGATTCGCTGCTTGTGCGCGGGCGACAGCCGCGCAAAAACGTTGAACCGGTCGACCAACTCTGCCAGTTCTTCGTCCGACATCTTTTCGACTTCACTTCCGAGCGGGATTTTCTCCGCCTTAAGGCCGACTTCGGTGCAGACCTTGCGCGTGACAAGATCGTTGTCGCCGGTGAGCACTTTCACTGTGACGCCGTGCTGGTTCAGCGCGGAAATGGCTTTGGCTGCCGTCTCCTTGGGCGGGTCGAGGAATGCCAGATAGCCGGTCAGCACCAGGCCGTCTTCATCGGCTTTCGAGTAGGCCGCGCGTTTCTCTACTTTTTTGTTGGCGACCGCCAGCACGCGGAATCCGTCGCTGTTCAATTCATTCAGTTCTTCGAGGAGGTCGCCGACCAGGATCGGCTCCATCGAGAAGATTTCGCCTTCGTACTCGAAATGAGCACACTTTTTGAATACCGCTTCTGGCGCGCCTTTGGTCAGGAGTTCACGTTCTCCATCAGGGCCATCAAACACGACCGACATCATCCGTCGTGAAAAATCGAACGGGATCTCGTCGACCTTTGAGTATTTATCGAGCGAGAGTTCTTTGTGCAATTCCGTGTATTTCAGAACGGCGCGATCGAGGACATTTTTCAGGCCGCTTTGAAAATGGCTGATCACATATGCATCGCGCAGGACCTCTTCGCTTTCTTCCTTATGGATGTTGCAGTGCAGCTCCAGAATGACGTGATCCATTGTCAGCGTGCCGGTCTTGTCTGTGCAAAACACATCCATTGCGCCAAAGTTCTGAATCGCGTTCAGGCGCTTGACGATGACCTTCTTGCGTGACATCGCCATCGCGCCTTTGGACAAGCAGACCGACGCAATCATCGGCAACATTTCCGGCGTGAGTCCCACGGCCACCGCCATCGAAAAGAAAAACGCGTCGTGCCAATTGTGTTTGGTCAAACCGTTGATCACGAAAACCAACGGCACCATCACGAGCATGAAACGAATCATCAGCCAGGTGTATCGCTTAACGCCGCGGTCGAAACTCGTTTCCTCTTGCTCCCGGCAAGGCTGCGGGCGATGTGACCGAAGTAAGTGTTCGAGCCGGTCGCAATCACGACTGCCTTGGCCGTGCCGCTCTCGACGCTTGTTCCGAGAAAACAGACGTTGTGGCGCTCCAGCAAGACTACGCCTTGGCGCATGTCTGGCACTTCGATCTTTTCGACAGGAAGCGATTCACCTGTCAACGTGGCTTGAATGATGAACAGATCTTTGGCGGAAAGCAGTCGCACGTCGGCTGGAATCATGTCGCCGGCTGACAACTGGACGATGTCACCTGGGACAAGCTGGCTGATCGGTATTTCCCTGGCCTCTCCGTTGCGGACTACCGTCGCGGTGACGCTAATCATTGCTTTCAATTTCGCCGCGGCGGCGTTCGCGCGAGTTTCCTGAACGAAGCGCAAGCCCAATCCAAGAATAACCATCAAGAGCATGACCGTGCCCGCGCGGAAATCGCCTGTGGCATAGGAAACGGTGGCGAGCACCGTAAGCAGAATCACCAACGGATTGCGGCTCGCGGTCAGCAACCGGTGAACCCAGGTGCGTGTCTTCTCGGCGGCAACTTCGTTTGGACCGTATTGATCGAGCCTTCTCTCGGCTTCTTCTTCACTCAAACCGGCTTTCGTTGTGCCAAGCCTTTGAAAAAGGGCGTCGACGCTGATCGTCGCCAGTTCGTCAACCTGCCTGGAAACGCCTGCGCCTTGGGCCGCTTGTTTGCTGTTCATCCGAATCGCAAAAGTTTACAGCGGCCGAACACCGAACAGATCACAGCAGCGTCCCGCGAAGAATGAAGAGCGCGACGTTGAAATAAATTACCAATCCCGTTACATCGACCAGCGTCGCGACGAATGGTGCCGATGAGGCCGCCGGATCGAGTCCGCAGCGGCGCAGCAAAAAGGGAAGCATTGCGCCACTCAAAGTTCCCCACAGCACCACTCCCACAAGCGCCACGCCGACAGTGATAGCGACAAGCCAGTGATACTGACCGTAGTCAAAAATGTGCAAGTATTGCCACAGCGTGATTCGGAAGAAACCGATGGTTCCCAGAATCAAGCCGAGAGCAACTCCCGAGAGTAATTCCTTTCGGACGACGCCAAACCAATCGCGCAGACGCAATTCGCCGAGAGCCATCGCACGGATAACCAGTGTCGTCGCCTGCGATCCGGAGTTGCCGCCACTGGAGATGATCAAGGGCAAAAACATCGCAAGAATGGCCGCCTTCTCGATCTCGCCGTTATAACCCTGCATTGCGGTTGCCGTCAGCATTTCGCCGAGAAACAGGATGATCAGCCAGGTTGCACGTTTCTTTACCATCCGCAGAAACGGAATGGTAGTGTACGGCTCGTCCAACGCTTCCATACCGCCGAGTTTCTGGATGTCTTCGGTCGCTTCTTCCTCGGCTACGTCGAGCATGTCGTCGCTTGTGACGATCCCGACCAGCACGCCGTTTGAATCGACGACCGGCAACGCGGCGCGATCGTACTTGCGGAACACGTTCAGCGCGTCCTGCTGCGAATCGGTCGCGTTCAACGCAACGAAGGTTTGATCGCGAATCTCGCTCACCTTCGCCGTAAGCGGCCGGAGCAGGAACTCACGCATCCGCACGTCGTCGATCAATTTGCCGTGGTCATCGACAACGTAAATGAAGTTTAGCGTCTCGCGGTCGCGACCGTACTCGCGGATATAATCGAGCACGTGTTGCACCGTCCAATCCTCCTTCGCCGCGATAAAATCCGGCGTCATCAAACGGCCAACGCTGTATTCCGGATAGCCGAGAAGCGCCGTGGCTACGTGGCGTTCTTCCGGCGTGAGCAGGCGGATCAATTGGCGCGCCGCGGCGCTCGGCAATTCCTCAAGAAGCGCCGTGCGATCGTCCGGCGACATCTCATTCAAAATGGCTACCACCTGCTCGTGCGTCATCGCGCGTAACAATTTCTGCTGTTCCTCGATCCCGATATATTCGAAAACCTCCGCCGCGAGCGCCGCTGGGAGGACGCGGAAGATGATCACCTGTTCGTCTTCCGGCATATCGAGGATCACTTCCGCAACATCGGCCGGCGGCCATTCGCGAAACACCTCGCGCAGCGCCCCGAAATTGCGGGCGTCGATCAGGCTTCTGATTTCGGGCTCTAAGATTTTGCCGACCATGTCGCGTTTTTAACACTCACCGTCGTCCAAAGCAACGACTGCGGAGAGACGGATAAAAAAGTTACAAATGTCACAAAGCTACAAATGGGGTGGCGGTTAACATTGTATCTATTTTGACTGTCCTCTGTCCGCACTTGGCATTTGCCGGAAACGTTCCAAAATGAGAGGGAATGCCTGCAGTTGCTACGGGTCCAATGATTCGGCGCGAGATCGGCGACGATCACGTTTGCCTGCTTGTGTTCGATCGCCCTGAATCCGGCGCGAACATCTTCGACGCAGCTACGCTCGACGAGTTGAATGAACATCTCGATTCTGTTGAGAATGATGCTTCGTTGCGTGGCCTGATCATCGCGTCGGCGAAAAAATCCATTTTCGTGGCAGGGGCCGATCTTAAGACCCTGCTGCAACAAGCGCAAAGCGGCGACATGCGGGCCTTCATTGCTCACGGGCAACGGGTTTTGAATCGGTTGGCCGAATTGAAAATTCCGACTGTCGCCGCAATTCACGGCGCATCCGCTGGTGGCGGCTACGAAGTGACACTGGCGTGCGACTATCGGATGGCTTCGGACGACCCGGCGACGCGTATCGGACTGCCCGAGACGACGCTGGGCCTTATTCCCGCCTGGGGCGGTTGTACCCGTCTGCCGCGGTTGATTGGCGTCGAGAAAGCGGCGGAAGTGATTACAAAGGGGAAACTTTATTCGGCACAGGAAGCCAGGAAGCTGGGCCTGGTCGATGGAGGTCGCTCCACGCGATAAACTTCTCGAGCTGGCGCGGAAAAAGTTGCGCGACGGAAAACGCAAATTGGAGGGGCGAGCTCCCGCGAGCCCGGCGTCGCAGGACCTGGCCCCTCCAAAACAACTCGGAAACGCAGCACCAGAACGTGCCTGGGAAATCATCAACAAGACTTTGTCGATTTCGCCAGACCAATCGCTGCAGATGGAGCTGGATGCGATTGTCGATCTTGGCAAATCGGAATCGACCCAAAACTTGATTCGCAATTTCTTTCTGGCTGAAAAGTACAAGAAGGGAACTTCGAAAGTGGGGACGGAAAGGTGGTGCACGCCGCAGTGATCGGCGCAGGCGTAATGGGCTCAGGCATCGCGCAATGGCTTAGTTCGCGCGGCGTGACCGTTATTCTCCGCGACATCGCCCGTGAGCAGGTCGATCGCGGTCTCGCGAACATTGAGAAAACCTACGCAGACGCCGTAAAGCGCGGTTTGATGACTGAGGAGAAAGCAAAAGCAGGCCGCGCGCGGATTGTCGCCTCCACCGCGCCGATGGAATTGCGCGACGTGCAATTCATCATCGAGGCTGCCTCGGAAAAATTTGAGATAAAGAAAGAAATTTTTTGTGAACTGGGAATGCAGGCCGGCCCGAAAACGATCGTTGCAACGAATACGTCGGCCCTTCCGATCGGCAGGCTCGCCGACACGACGGTTTCACCTGAACACGTGATTGGCCTTCATTTTTTCAATCCGGTCAGCCGAATGAAACTGGTGGAAGTCGTGATTGCGAAACAGACGTCAGACGAGACGCGCGAGCGGAGCCTGGCCTTTGTGCGGCAAATTGGAAAATTGCCGGTGATTGTGCGCGACAGCCCGGGTTTTCTGGTTAACCGCGTTTTGTTTCCGTATTTGCTCGATGCTGCCGAGCTTTTCGAAAGTGGCGCGGATCCGGCCACGATAGACACTGCGCTTGTGCAATGGGGCATGCCCATGGGTCCACTGAGATTGATCGATGAAATCGGCGTCGATATTACGATTGATATCGGCAACACGCTGCAAGAGGCGTACGGGCGGCGAGATCACGTTTCCTCGGTTCTGCTCTGGTTGCGCGATGGCCGGATGCTTGGCCGCAAAGCAGGCGCCGGTTTTTACAAATACGAGGGTAAAGCGCAGACGCCTAACGAATCGCTCGCGCAGTGGCGGCGCGGTCCCGTAGCCGGGGGCGGTGACCCCGGCAGTCACGAAGGTAGCGCAACAACCCGGCCGGCGTCACCGACGCCGGCTACAGCTGATGATCTTCCGAACCGTCTCGTTTTCCTGATGGTCAACGAAGCCGCGCGCTGTGTGGAGGAGAACGTTGTCGATTCGCCGGAGGACGCGGACTACGGAATGATTTTGGGAACCGGTTTCGCGCCGTTCCGAGGTGGACCATTACGCTTCGCGGAACATTTTGGACTGAAGAAAGTCGTCCATGAACTGGAACGGCTGGCGCAGACTGAGGAGAAATTTTCCCCGTGCGAGATATTGAAGAAGCACGCCCGCGATGGAACGAAATTTTATGAAAATGGAAGATAGGCAGCCTTGCCTGTCTCGGCAGGCTGGCAGCCTGCCAGCCGGGACAATCTGGCAGATTATCATCCTATGAAATCCCCGCTCGAAGCGCCCGAAAAATCCCGCGGTGGCGGGACTGAGGAAACCAGCGCGAAGTCCGGTCGCCGCGGCGACACGGACTCGTCCGGTGGCGAGCCCGAAAAGCCCGCAGCCACCGTCATTGACACGTCGAAGATGGCGAAAGGTCAGCGGGAAGCGCTCGAGCTAGCGGAAGCCGCGCGTGACCCGCTCGAGGACCGCGGCAGTTTTGCCAGCAACCTTTTTGTCGGTCGTTACGATTTCAATCGGATTTACCCATATCCCGCGCAGAGCGCTGAAGATCGCGCGGCAGGCGAAGAATTTTTGCAGAAGCTGGAAAGTTATCTGCGCGAACATGTCGATCCGGACGAGATCGATCGCACCGGTGAAATTCCACCGGAAAACTTCAAGGGACTGGCGGAAATCGGTGCGTTTGGAATCAAGGTGCCGAAGAAATATGGCGGACTTGGTTTGTCGCAATGTAATTACGGACGGGCTGCAGTTTTACTTGGCAGTTGGGATGGAAACGTGGCCGCGCTCGTTTCCGCACATCAATCGATTGGAGTTGCGCAACCGCTTGCTTTTGTTTGGAACGGAAGAACAGAAACAAAAGTATCTGCCGCGCGTCGCGGGCGGAGAAATCTCAGCGTTCGCATTGACGGAAACACACGCTGGCTCAGACCCGGCGACGATGAGCCTGCGCGCTGAGCCGATTCCGGACGGAAATGAGTTCGTTTTGAATGGCGAAAAACTCTGGTGCACCAACGGTGTGAAAGCAGGCGTGCTCGTAGTCATGGCGCGCACGCCATCGAAGATGGTAGGCGGGAAAGAGCGCAAGCAAATCACCGCATTCATTGTCGATGTCGATACGCCGGGACTCGAGATCACGTATCGCTGCCGATTCATGGGGCTGCGCGCGCTTTATAACGCAGTGGTGAAGTTCACCGACGTGCGAGTGCCGCGCGAAAACATCATCTCGAAGGAAGGCGCCGGATTAAGAGTCGCGCTAACGACGCTGAACACGGGGCGACTCACATTGCCCGCAGCGTGCGTCGGCCTTTCCAAACGGCTGCTCGAAATCTCGCGCAAATGGGCAAGCGAACGCATCCAATGGGGCGTGCCGATCGGTAAACATGCCGCGATTGCCGGAAAGATCGCCGAGATGGCCGGTAACGTTTTCGCCATGGAAGCGATGACCTTTCTGACGTCGTCACTGCTCGATCGTAAAGCGGGCGATCTGCGCATCGAAACAGCCATGTGCAAAATGTGGGCGACCGAGACGACCTGGAGAATCGCCGATGACGCGATGCAAGTTCGCGGCGGTCGCGGCTACGAAACTGCGCAATCGCTTGCCGGACGAGGCGAGCCGCCGATCGCAGTGGAGAGATTTCTTCGAGATTGCCGCGTCAACACGATCTTCGAAGGCTCCAGCGAAATCATGCGGTTGTTCATTGCGCGTGAAGCGCTCGACCCGCATTTGAAAGTCGGCGGCGCGATTTTCAACACACAACTGCCGATGTCCGAGCGCGCGAAGGCGGTTTTCAGTTCCGGAAAATTTTATGCCGGCTGGTATCCGCGTCAGTGGCTACTGAACGGCGCGGGCAAGATCGACAATTTGCATCCGACGTTGCAAGGCCATGTCGATTATGCCGCGCGCACCAGTAAGCGACTCGCGCGCGGTTTGTTTCACGCCATGGCGCGGTTTGGTCCGAAACTCGACCGGGAGCAATTGTTGCTCTCGCGGTTTGTGGGCATTGCGACCGAACTTTTTGCGATCAGCGCGACCTGTTCTTACGCCCAGTGGCTGCTCGGCCAGGGTAAACCCGCTGATGAAATTCTCACCGTCGCAGATTATTTCTGCCGCTCGGCGCGGATGAGAATTGACCATCATTTCGCGGGTACAATGTGGAACGTGGACAAACGCGGCTACGCTCTCGTGCAAGATTTGCTTGCCGGAAAACACGAGCTCCTGCGCGACGGCATCGTGTAGTTGGCGCGCGTTTCGCGCCATACCTCGCAGAGAGGCATCCGCCACCAGGGACCCCTACTCGAGATGCAGCCTTGATTCTGCTGGCGAATTTTTGTTTCGATCGGAACGTGTCTGTTGACGAGGACGAGGCCTCGGAAAGTCGAACTGCATTAAGTTCGCCACGGCGAATCCGTCCGGAGGCGGACACGCAAAAAGGCTCAATCGCGTTTACAACAACGCATTGGAGCGTGGTGCTGCAAGCACAAGGTCAATCGCCCGCAGCGCAGGAAGCGTTGGAAAAACTTTGCCGCACTTATTGGCGACCTGTTTATAGCTTCATCCGGCGAGAAGGCACTGGACCAGACGAAGCGGAAGATCTAACGCAAAGTTTTTTCGCGCTGCTGCTGGAGCGCCGGAACTTCGATGATGTTCGCAAAGAGAAAGGACGATTGCGTTCTTATCTACTGACCTCGCTTAAACATTTTCTGGTCAGTGAACACCGGCGCGCGGTGACTCTAAAGCGAGGTAAAGGACAACATCCGGTGCCGTTGGACGAACTTATCGGCGCGGAGCGGAGCGACATGGAACCAGCCGATCATCTTACGGCCGACCGCATTTATGAGCGACGCTGGGCGTTGACGCTTATGGAGCAGGTCTTAGGTCGACTAAAGGACGAATACTGCACAGCTGGTAATGCCGTGTTATTTGATTCGCTGAAACAATTGCTACCAGACGAACCGGGAGCGCCGTCGCGCACGGAGATAGCATCGCAGTTAGGCATAACCGATAATGCGCTTCGGCAAGCCCTCCATCGGTTCCGGCAGCGTTATCAAGTCTTGTTGCGCGAAGAAATTAGTCACACTGTCGCCATTGCCAGCGATGTCGAAGATGAGTTGCGTCATTTGATCGCTGTGTTGCGAACGTAACGTATGCCAGAAATCGGCGCAGTACATGATGGGGAGCGTGCACGCGACTCTCCCATCATGAGCAGCGCACCCAGGGTTTGTCGAAAGTGCGGAGCAGAAATTTTTGCCGACGCACCAGAAGGTCTCTGTACCGCCTGCCTATTTGAAACCGGACTTAATCTGCTCGCTAACGAATCTGTAGCCGGGCTCGTCGACCCCGGCCGCCATGATGACGAACAGGCACCATATAAAAAGAAACCGCCGCGATCGGCAAACACGTTCGCCGACTTTGGCGACTATGAATTACTGGAGGTAATCGGTCGTGGCGGCCAAGGTGTGGTGTATCGCGCGCAGCAGAAGAGTCTGAATCGCATCGTCGCGCTCAAAGTCATCGGCCTGGGCCATTGGGCCACCGAAGCGCATCTGAAACGTTTTCGTCGCGAAGCGGAAGCCGCCGCCAGCCTCGAACATCCCTGTATCGTTCCCATTTACGAAGTCGGCGAGCGCGATGGCTCATGCTACTTCAGCATGAAATTCGTCGAAGGCGGCCAGCTCGACGAAGTGGTCAAGTCCGCCATGGCGGAGTACGTCCTGTGGCGAACGTCAGCTAATATCGATCCGGCGGGCAGTCGAACTAATCGCCAAGGTAG
>CAVWVV010000018.1:0-129237 GCA_963758425.1 uncultured Verrucomicrobiae bacterium | reverse complement strand
GACGCAGGCCGAGTCGGCGCGATTTGTCGAGTCGATGCTGCTGGATCTGGGAGACATAACCGATGTGGAAGTCGTGATCGTGCCGCCTTTCACAGCGATTGCAAAAGTGATGGAAGCACCGGCAAAGCGCAAAACATAAAAGTGGGCGCGCAAAATATGTATTGGGAGAAACGGGGCGCATTTACCGGCGAAATCAGCGCTGCGCTGCTACGCGACTTGTTTGTGCATTACGTCGTGCTCGGGCATAGCGAACGCCGCACTTTATTTGGTGAGACGGACAAATCGTGAATCGCAAGGTGCGCGCCGCGCATGAGGCAACGCTGCGCCCCATTGTTTGTATTGGGGAAACGCTCGAGCAGCGGGATAGAGGCAATGTGGACAAGATATTATCGATCCAATTGCGTGGCAGTCTCGCTGGCCTCACTCCAAAGGAATTGCAGGAGACGGTGATTGCGTATGAGCCGGTCTGGGCCATCGGCACCGGCCGCAACGCGACGCCCGCTCAAGCGCAGGAAGCCCACGCGTTCATTCGCCACACTTTGCACAAAATGGCCGATGATACGACCGCTGAACGCGTCCGCATTCAGTACGGCGGTAGTGTGAAGCCGGAGAACGCGCACGAGCTAATGAGCCAGCCGACATCGACGGCGCCCTCGTCGGAGGGGCCAGCCTCGACCGCGCAGCTTCGTTCAGATCGTCAAGGCGGCACGCGACAGGTAGGGCGTGATCAAGCTTGCCCTGAGCGAAGTCGAATGGGGGCCGTGCCCAGGATCTCGCGAAACCAGCTGTAGCCGAGATCGGTGATCTCGGCTTGCGATTGAGAGCGCTTTAGCGTTGTTGTAGCCGCCTCGCTGCGTCGAGGCTCTCAAGCGCGTTTCCGAGCTTGTTACTTATTCGCAACCGCACGGACTGCACCACAGTGCAGCTCAACCTCCGTGCTCACTTTCTGGATTCTTGCGTCCTGCTCTTTAGAAACAGCGACGACGTTCTCCATCTCCTTCTTCAGCTCAGCAATCCTCGTCTCAAAGTCGTTCCGTTGTTGCGCAACGGCGTCTTCCAGTTGCTGGACCTTGCGATGTTCTTTAAGAAACTCATTCAGCAACATCGCATTCACGGTGTCATAGCGGACTGTGTCCGGCTTGCCGATGGTGTCGCGCACCACTAGGTCAGGGTTAACCTTTTCCACGTCCTCAGCCACCAGGCCAAATTGCGGTGTGCCCTCGGGATCGATTTCCTTCTTGTAGCGGAACGTGACTGGTTTAAGTGCGAAGATCGCTTCGCTGGCTTTGTCCATCGGTTTGATATCCTGTTTGTATCTGGCCGAGGACTGGACCGTGCCGAGCTGGCCATTGGAATTGATGAAAACGCCTACCCCGCCATTCACCGTCTTGCCGTAGATACCAGCGATAAAGGTCTTTTGCTGTGTTCCGGGCTTGCCGATGCGAATGGTATTCGCATCAGCTGCATTGCCCAGCACGTTAGCTCCGATATCGATATTGTTACTGCCGGTGGTAAGGTTGAGCCCGGCATTTGCACCTAAGGCAATGTTGGATGAGCCGGTAGTGTTGTTTGAAAGCGCCCAGTAACCCTCCGCAGTGTTGTCGTGTCCGGTTCTGTTAGATGCGATCGCGCTAAGGCCGGCGGCTGTGTTGTTGTTGCCGGTTGTGTTGAAAAGAAGCGCGTTAACACCCGTGGCCGTGTTGTCGAAGCCAGTTGTGTCGCTATAAAGCGCAGAAGCACCGGTGGCCGTGTTGTAAAAACCGGTGGTGTTCAACAGGAGCGCAGTAGCACCCATGGCCGTGTTGTCGTAGCCGGTCGTGTTGCTATAGAGCGTGTTGATGCCGTTGGCCGTGTTGCTGCTGTCTTCTGTGTTTTGTCTGAGCACACTAAGACCGGTGGCCGTGTTGTAGTTGCCGGTGCTATTGCTATGAAGCGATTGATCGGGCATCGGCTTCGGAGAAGCCGATCCACCTTCGCAATCCGAATGCGGTGCCCTTGGGATCGCCAGGGCCGCCATGCCTGCAAAATTACTTCGGGGCAAGTGACGCAACGATTTTCTCGAAACAAGGATCGCCACGCAGCGGGTCCCAAAACGGAAGCAGTTTCAATTGGCCATAACTGGGGCGCCGGGGCGGCCGATGGCGGTCGCAAGTTGTTCACAGGCGAGATCTTGGTCGCCGACCCATGCAGCGATCATAGCGAAATACTGAATCATCCCGGGACCATTGATCGCATCTTTTTCTACTGGCAGCAGTTCAACTGCGCGCCTGCCCTCGCGTAGCGCGTCCTCTTTTTGCCCGAGAGCGGCGTCGATTAGACCCAGTACACAGAATGGCGGGCCATAGTTTGGTTGCTCCTCGAGGATTTTCTCCTGCTCGACGCGCGCGGCGACAAACGCGGACCGAGCTTTTGCATCGTCCTTTGTTATGCGAGCCATGAAGCCTTCTAGAAATGAACGACTGAATTGAACAGCGTCAGAGCCTAGTGGAAACTCGCTTGACGCTGCCAGGGCATCCTTTATAGAAGCAGCGTCGCGTTCGGCGAGTGCGCAAATAAGCCAACCAACGGCGATGCTGGGCATGGCGTTGGGATTCGTGGCGCGGATTGAATTGATGATTCGATGCAAGGGTCGAGTATCAGCTTTCCAATCCAGTTCCACGAGTGCGCTTTCTACCTTTGTTTCGATGTCGTCCGGCTCGATCGCCGACACGCGATCGAACACCGATTTTTCTTCGGAATACCTGCCGAGGTGACCATAACTCAGTGCGGTCTGCTGCAGGAGATCAACATTGCGGGGGTCAAGATCAATCGCGCGCTCGAAATTCCGTGTGCACTCTTCCCAACGGCCTCGACGCCTCTCGATGTAGCCCTGCAGTTCGAATAACCGGGGTTCATTCGACAGCGTCTGCCGAGCAATTTCCAGCTCCGCAAGAGCGCCATCATAATCAAGGTATCCATAATAAAGATTTTCCGCACGCGCGAGATGTGCTTCAGCCGCATCGAAACGGAGACGAAAAGCCGCCTTGATGGCCGATTGTGCCAGCGTCAAGCGCTCAGTTGTGTGGTCGTCCCCAAAGAAATAGAGTTGGTTATGGGCAGAGGCAAGTTGGCAGTATGCCTGGAAAAAAGATGGATCATGTGCGACAGCTTGATTTAGGATGTCGACTGCTTCTAATAGCTTCGCTTTCGCGCTACTGATGGAGCTTGATGTCACCACAAGATTTTTGGCGCGACTGTAAAGATCGTAGGCGGTGATATCGGCAGTTGGCGGACGTTCGATAGCCAGTTTCTCAGCAGAAGAGATTTTGGCGTGAAGCTGATTGGCGACTTTTTGTGCGATCTCGCTCTGGACAGCGAACATGTCTTTCAGGTCGCGATCGTACTCTTCCGCCCAGACGTGCGAATCGGTATGCGTGTCGACCAACTGGACGTTTATGTGTAGCCAGGCACCTGTCTTACGAACGCTGCCTTCGAGCACGTGGGATACGCCTAGCTCATTACCGATCTGACGTGTGTTCTGTTTGCCCTGATATCCCATCACACTCGTCCGGCTGATCACCTTGAGATCCGCGATTGTAGCTAGCTTGGTCAGAAGATCATCCTGTACACCATCCGCAAAAGAAGCGTCCTCTCTATCATTACTCAGGTTTTCAAATGGCAGCACTGCAATTCCAGCTGCTGCCGGACGGCGGAATAGGTCAGTTTTCCAAACGATGACACCGACAGCTGCTACCAGCGCGAGTGACAACACGGCTATTCCCGCCGCAGTTGGATTTCGTTGCAGCCACTTTTTTCCTCGGTGAACAATTCCGGTGCGCCTCGCCAGGATTGGTTCGTGCCTTAGCCACCGCTCCAGGTCTTCAGCTAGCACCGGGGCCGACGAGTAGCGGCGTTGTGGGTTTTTCTCAAGGCATTTCAGGCAAATCGTGGAAAGATCGCGATCTACTTTTGAATTCCACAGGCGTGGTGCTCGCGGCTCGGTTTCAAGTAGTAACTTGATCGTCTCGTAGGTTGTTCCTCCTGCAAAAGGTGGATGGCCGGTTAGAAGCTGGTAAAGCACTGCGCCAAGCCCATAGACGTCTGTTGCGTTGGTTGGTTTAGTGTTATTCCCGGCTGCTTGTTCCGGCGCCATGTAACTCGGTGTGCCTAGCACCTCCACGGTGCGGGTAACCGTGCTCTCAGATTCGACCAATCGCGCAAGTCCAAAATCGGTCAGATTCGGTTCACCTTTCGCATCAACTAGGATGTTTCCCGGCTTGATATCCCGATGGAGAATACCGTGTTCATGTGCATACTGAACGGTGCGCGCCACCTTTGCGATGAGTTCCACCGCCTGCCGGATTGAGATCGGCGTATGTTTGACTACTTCGTCAAGCTGGCCACCTTCGATGAACTTCATGCTGAAGTAGCACTGGCCGTCGCGCTCGCCGACTTCATAAATAGGAACGATGCATGGGTGATCGAGGCTGGCAGCGGCTTCAGCTTCCAAACGAAAACGCTTTAGGTGTGCTTTGGTGGCCCACTGCCCAAGGCCGATGACTTTTAATGCGACTATGCGGTTGAGGCTTCTTTGGCGCGCGCGAAATACGACGCCCTGACCCCCGCGGCCGACTTCCTCCAGCAATTCGTAATCGCCCAACTCTCCCAGCATCTTTGCGGCGCGCGTTGTTGCTTTACTTTGGATTGCTTCTTTCGCTTCGACGTCTTTCGCAGAGCCGCGGTCATCGCCAGCGGCTACAGCGTTCGGGAAAATCTCCAGCGCCGCTTCGAGCACGCAGCCCGTGCAAAGTCCTTCCGGTGCGTTGGAAAGAATTCTGGCGCCGCATTTTCGACAAACTCTAATTACAGTCGCCATGTTTGGCGGAACATCAGGCGTTACGTCCGAACCACAGCAATTAGATGCCGTAGCTCGTCTTCAACGTCGCCGGGTGTAGCGACCGTGTGAGCAATTTCCTCTCGCAATAACAATTGATAGCGCTGTCGAAATCGATGAAACGCCTGCCTGACTGCGTTGTTGGTCATGCCCAGGCGCCCGGCGATGTCCCCTTGCGAGGGGGCGCCCGGCTCGTCCGGCAACAGTTGCTTCAAGGAATCAAACAACAGGGTATTGCCTGCTGCAACGTACTCATTCTTCAAAAGACCAAGCACGCGGTCTAACACAGTAGAAGCCCAGCGACGTTCGTAAATTTGCTCTGCAGTTACTGGGTCTGCAGGTTCCATCTCGGTTCGTTCGTCGGCGCTTAGTTCTTCGAGTGGGATAAGCCGTTGCCCTTTTCCACGCTTGATCGCCATCGCGCGACGCCGCTCGTCGGTCAAAAAATGTTTCAACGCCCCAAGCAGAAAAGAACGAAAGCGGCCCTTTTCTTTGCGGACGGCAGTAAGGCTTTTGTGCTCCAATAAATCTGCAAAAAAAGCCTGGGTGAGGTCTTCTCCTTCAGCTTGGCCAATACCCTGTCGCTGGACAAAACTATAAATGGGTGGCCAATAAATGCGGCAGAGTTTTTCCAATGCCTCTTGTGCCGCAGACGATTCACCTTGCGCTTCTACTACGATGCTCCAATGCGTGCTAGTAAACTGGGCCGCGCCCCTCTGTGTGCCAGGTGTCGAGGCAATTGCAGTCAACTCGCGAAAGTTCGGTCGCCGCGGCGACACGGATTCGCCCTGTCGTGAGCTTTCGGAGTGGTGAGGAGGGCTCATGCTGCGATTCAAGTAAAAACTTGCTCCGAAATCAAGCCTGCAAATGGCTCGCAGAGAAAGGGACGGTCAGGCGGCCGGACTCTGCCGATTTCATTTTTAGGAGAATGTCGGGCAGTTAAATTCCGGTTTGACTCGATGAACCGCACGTTTTTTATCGTCGGACCAACTGCGACGGGGAAATCCGAATTGGCGACTGATGTCGCGTGCGATATCGGCGCGGAAATCGTGAGCGCGGACGCATTTCAAATTTACCGTGGGCTCGATTTGCTGACGGCGAAACCGGATGTTTCAACACTTGCCAAAGCTCCGCATCATTTAATCGGCAGCACGCCTCTTCACGAAGAGATGAACGCCGAAAAATACCGACGCGTTGCGTCGCGTGCCATCGATGAAATTCAGTCGCGCGGCAAGCTCGCAATCGTTGTCGGGGGCAGCGGGCTCTATGTCAAAGCGCTTACCCACGGACTAGCCGCCGTGCCCGGATCGGATCCAAAGCTGCGCGAAAAATTGAACGCGCTGAGCCTGGATGAATTGCACACCCAACTTATTGAACTCGATCCCGGAGCAGCTCAAAAGATCGATCTGAAGAATCGCCGCCGTCTCGTGCGCGCTCTGGAGATTTGTCTGCTCACCGGCAAGCCCGCTTCGGAACTTCTAGCCGCGGGCGGCTTGTCCGCCGTAGCCTTGGCGAAGGCGGATGACTCCGGCCAGCCGGGATCAACAATCCCAGCTACAGGTGTTTTCGTCTTCCGCGATCGGGAAGAGCTCTATGCCCGCATCAATCAGCGAGTAGAAGCAATGTTTGAGAACGGCGTCATCGAAGAAGTACAGGCCGCCGGGAAGGTGAGTTCGACCGCATCGCAGATGATCGGTTTTCGCGAAACTCATGAATTGCTCGATGGCAAAATGTCGATCTCGCAATGTATCGCCGCGATTCAGCAGGCAACCCGCCGATACGCCAAAAGACAGTTGACCTGGTTTCGGCGACAAACTAATTTTTCACCGCTGAACTTGTCGCTTCTTACTCACAACGAAGCAATGATTCTGCTCCGAACACTTTCGGAGCGCCGAAAGGTCTCAGGGGTTCGCGCAAAGGGATGATTGAAACGCGCCCGAAAAATGCTGTAGCCGGGGGCGTTGACCCCGGCAATCTTGGAGCTTGCCGAATCAGCGCGACCGCGGTCAGCGCCCGCGGCTACAATCTCGTGGTCCCTAGCCGCAATCCCCGGTCGCAGCAACCTACATTTAGGAATGATTGAAACGCATTCAAAAAAAACACAGGAGCGCGCGCTCCTGATTGGCCTGGAAAAGCAGGGGGTCTCGAAATGGGACTTGCAGGATTCGCTTGATGAACTGCGCGAACTGGCCAGTTCCGCCGGCGCGAAAGTCGTCGATACAGTCACGCAAAAGTTGCCGAGACCGACTGCGCCATATTACATCGGTCGCGGAAAGGCGGAATCGATCAAGGATTCCTGTCAGGATCAACAAGTGACGTCGGTCATTTTTAACGATGAACTTTCGCCCGCGCAGGGTCGCAATCTGGAAAATTTATTCGCGCGCAAGGTCCTCGATCGAACGCAGTTGATTCTTGATATCTTTGCGCAGCGCGCGCGCAGCCGGGAAGGTCGATTGCAAATTGAGCTGGCTCAGCTGCAGTACCTTTTGCCGCGACTCACTCGGATGTGGCATCACTTGTCACGACAGACGGGTGGGATTGGCACGCGTGGGCCAGGCGAAACACAATTGGAAGTTGATCGCCGCCGCGTGCAGGAACGAATTGCGCGGCTCGAGCGAGAGCTCGAAGCCGTGCGCAAAACACGTGCTATACAGCGTGAAGGCCGCAAACGCCATCAATGGCCTGTCGCCGCAGTGGTCGGTTACACGAATGCTGGCAAATCCACGCTGCTGAATTTGCTCACTGGCGCGGATGTCGTTGCCGAAAACAAACTCTTCGCGACGCTCGATCCTACGACGCGCAGCTTCGTTTTGCCTAACAAACAGCGGGTCCTTCTCACCGATACCGTCGGGTTCTTGCGAAAACTTCCGCACACGTTGATCGAGTCATTCAAGGCCACGCTCGAAGAAGTGAGCGAAGCCGACCTGCTCATTCATATTGTCGATCTTAGTCATCCCCGGGTGGACGAGCAGATGGAAGCAGTCGATGGCGTGATCAAAGAATTGGATGCCTACGGCAAGCAAACTCTGATCGTGTTTAACAAGATCGATAACCTGCCCGATCGCGAGCTGTCCGATTCCTACTTGAAACGCTTTCCCGGGAGCGTCGCGATCTCTGCGCGAACGGGAGAAGGCGTTAACAAACTGGTACACGCGTTGGAAGACGCGCTCAGCTCGTGGCGGTTGCGCTCGCGGTTTCGTATTCCATCGAATGAATCCGCGTTAATCGCCGAGATCCATCGTGTCGGCCACGTGCTCGAGCTGCGCTATGAGGGCAACGATGCGGTGATTGTCGCTCACGTTCCGCCGCATTTGGAACAGAAGCTGGCTGACTACGCCGTGCGAGACTGACCAACCAGATCGCGGACGTGAAACTCAACGCTCTTCGCAATCTGCGACCAGCCCGAGCGGTCATTGGCTGTTGATGCAAACTGGAGCGGATTACCAATAGCCAACTTGATCGCGGCAGGTCGCGGAAAACGCCCGTCTGCCGGCAGAGCGTCAAAAGTTCCAACAAGACCGCACGGCACGACTGGCACATTGGTTTCTGCCACCAGCATTCCTAGTCCGTGCTTGAACGGCATCATCGAGCCGGTGCGGCTGCGCCCACCTTCCGGGAAAATGATGAAGATCGCTCTTTCTTCTTGTAACTTCCCGCGCAAATCCGCAAGGGCGTGCGGGCCGCAATTCTTTCGCCACATCGGCAATGCGTTGAGCATGATTGCCGAAAACGTGCTGATCATTTTCGTTTGGAAGAAGACGTCGCCCGCGGCGATTGGGAAGGCGCGTTCGCGATGGCGGGGAGTGAGTGCCGCTCCAAGAGCCAGTGCGTCGAGATGACTGCAATGATTCGCCGCGAGCACAAACGGCCCGTGCGCCGGCAACTTCTCGCGGCCGACGATCGTCAGGCGGTGTGCGATCGCGAAATAACTTCGCAGCAACGAAAAACAAGCATGGTGCGCAAGGCTTTCGAGAAGTCCGCTTTCGCGTCGCACGCTGCGAAACCGTTCGCTTGGAGTCAGGCCCGTGTCGTGGGCTGGCTGGAGGTTCCAGGGTTCCATCAGATTTGCCAGCCGCTGAAAATTTGTTGCTGTTGCCCGACAGCGAAGCCGACAAAGTAATTGACGTAGTGGAACACGGCAGGCGCAACAAGGATCAGGCTATCGAACCGGTCGAGAATGCCGCCATGTCCAGGAATGAGTTTTGAGGTGTCCTTGAGCCCGAGATCACGTTTGATCGACGACAGCATCAGATCGCCGAATTGCCCTACCACGCTGACAATGATGCCAAGGCCCAACAGGCGCACGGGCGTGTCGAGCGCTGTGTCAAACCAGACAAAATGTGCGCCGAGGGCAAGAAGTGGTGTAGTTAGCGCGATTGCTCCGAGCGCGCCTCCTGCTGTTTTGTTCGGACTGGTGTTGGGGACAAATTTTCGACGACCAAATAGATGGCCACAAATGTAGGCAAAGATGTCATTAAGTTCCACGGCGAAGATGACCAGCAAGAGAATCGGGCGGTAGTTCCAATCGTTCGCCATGTTGCCAAGGTTGCCGAGCGCGCTTCCGAAAAGAGCGAACCCGAGCACACCCAGGCCGACACGCTGGATATAGCCTTTGGGTTGATCCGGTATCAGGCCGCCAATGGCAATCAACGCCACTGTTAGCGGAAACAAGGCGACATAGAGACGATACCAATTATCCAGGACGGAGAATGTGAGTAAGAGAATGCCGATAACCACAATAAGACTGATGGTTCGTTCCCGAAACAACCCGGTAATGCGGGCATATTCGCGATAGCAAAGAAAACTTAGCGTTGCCACCGCGAGGATCGTCCAAAAAGCGCCAGCCAGAATCGGAACCAGGATGAACAGCGCCAGCCAGATCCAGGACCGATAACGATCCCAGAGTTCCTTTCTCTTGTCGGCGGTGCTGTTGGCTCCCCGGGTCACGACAAGAATCAGCACTGGTGCTAACAGGAACAGAACCAGGACCGTCAGCGTGAGAACAACGGTCACGCGATCGTCAAAGGCGTGACGAAATCCAAAGAGTCGTTCGCGGGTGACCGGGCTCATTTTAGGAGCCTGTTGAAGTACGCAGCCATGTCGCGCGAGAACGCTTTGGGTTGGATGGCAAGGCGGGAGCGACGAGCATGTCCGCAGCGACCTGTAATGAGCGAGCAACGCCGCCAGACAGCCCAAAGCGTCCTCGCCCTTCGGGTTGCGCCGCTTTTTCGCCTGTCCAGCGTTGCTCGTCGGTTACAGACCGCCTCAGGTATGCGCCCTCCTCGCGCCTTGGAAAGACGAAAAATCGACAGCAACGCGGCATGGTTGAGTAATTCATCAGGCTCCTAGCGCGTGTGCGATTCGTGCTACGCGGCGAATAACCGTGATAACACAGCCCGCGACAATCACGCCAAGCCCCAAAGTCATCAGGCCAATCTGCGAATCGTTAAATGCAATCATTTGCCAGGACCGCGGCGTGATTACTGAGTAAACACAGATAAGCGTGACGACGAGCATGCGATGTTGTTTCGCCATCGGCCCGCAGAACTCGTTAGGCGCGCCGGCAATTTTTCCTGCTGCGCGAACGTAAGCGGTGAAGATGGCCAGAATGGTCGCGATGTAACCGAGTGTAGTATTTCCGCCCCATGCGAAGCCGGCTCCGATAAAAACTGCAGCGTCGGAAATGCGGTCGGGAACTTCGTTGTAAAGCTCACCGGTTCTCGACGTGCGACTGGAAGCGATGGCAACCATCCCATCGAGCATGTTCGCAGTGAGCCGTAATTGCGCCCCAAGCGCGGCGATGAGCCACAGGATTCGGTAATCGGCAATTGAAGTCATGCCGAGCGCAATGCCTGCAACGATACAAGCGCACATGCCTGCCATTGAAATTGCATTCGGCGAAACATTCCGTGAAGCGAGCCAGGCCGTCGCGTCCTGCGCCCATTTCCGATTGCGCGTTGCGATTGGGCGGCGGTCAATGGCTTTGCTGGGTGCTTCCTGCATCACAGTTGCTGGTAACCGATAGCAGGTCGTCACAGCAATGGGCAGAATAAAATGACTTTGGTCCTCACAGCATGTGCTCCTGCTGCAATGCGTCGCCGCTGCAGTCCCGCCGTCATCCGGAGCAGAGCGAGGGACCGCACAATCGAAGTTTTGAATGCACAAATTTCCTTGCGTGATCGATCACCAGTTGTGAGAGGTCCTTCACTTCGTTCAGGGTGACAACGCGAAGAATGCTGATAGTGCTAAGCACATGACTGCGCGTGAGCGGGCGAAACAATTGATTAAGATTTGGCCGAAAGTTTACCCAAACGCGCATACCGAATTGAATTTTCGGAACCCGCTCCAACTACTCGTGGCAACGATCCTCTCAGCGCAATGCACCGACAAACGGGTGAACATGGTCACACCGGCGTTGTTCAAGAAATATCGCACCGCCAAAGAATATGCAGACGCGCCGCAGGCCGAGTTCGAAAACGCAATCAAATCCACCGGTTTCTTTCGCAGTAAAACCAAAAGTATTCGCGGGGCGATGCGCGCAATCGCAGAAGAGCACGGCGGAAAAGTCCCGCATACAATGGAGGAATTAAATGCGTTGCCTGGTGTTGGCCGGAAGACAGCGAACGTTGTGCTGGGCAATGCGTTTGGAAAAAACGAAGGTATCGTAGTAGACACCCACGTGATTCGCCTCTCGCAGCGGCTTGGCCTGACGAAACACAAAGACCCAGAGAAGATCGAACGCGACTTGATGAAGCTCGTTCCGCGTGAGTATTGGACCGACTGGAGTCACTGGCTCATTTGGCATGGCCGCCGGCGTTGTTATGCGCGGAAGCCGGATTGCGGTCGGTGCGAGGTTTTCCGGTTGTGTCCAAGCGGCAAAGTTTTCGTGCGAACGGGTCAAGCGCAAAAAACGAACGCTGATTGACGGCTTGGTCGTGCATATGATTCGGGCCATCAGCGGCGGTTTCGAGCGTATTAAGGTGAGACGGTAGCCGCTGTAGATACGATCTTGAAGTGCAAGGCGGTGGTGTGGTCATACGAGTGAGGGATTGAAGGGCTTTTGATGTTTGAGCACACCGAAGGCGATATGGAGAAGCTTTCGCATGATGGCGCAGACGATGCTCATTTTTGGTTTGCCAGCGGCGCGAAGTCGGGAAGCGAAGTGACACAGGGGTGCGTTGTATTTGATGGCGACCAGAGCAGGCATGTAGAGGGCCTTACGCAGGTAGCGGTTGCCCTCTTTACCCAGGCCTCTGTTGCGGCGCACCGAGGTGCCGCTTTCTGCACGTCGTGGAGCCAGGCCGGCATGAGCGGCAGCCTGGCGGGCGCGCTCCACTTGACCGGGTCGCGCCATCTCGGCCAAAAGGATGGCGGCGGTGAGAGAGCCGATTCCTTTGATCGTGCAGAGCAGTTGATGATCGCGGGAGAGTTGCTGGTGAGATCGGATCTGCTGACTAATGAGCTTTTCCAAGCGGGCCTTCTCCGCGCTGAGTGTAGCGATGATGCGCTCTAGAGAGCAGCGCACATTAGGAGCGATCCCTTCGAAGCGATTCTTTTCCGCCTGCAGCATCAGGGAGAGTTCTTCACGACGGCGCACCAAGGCCTGTAGCTGCGCCACCTCGCGAGTCGGTGGCTGCCATGGAGCAGGCTTTAGAGCACAAACAAAATCGGCAATAATGGCCGCATCCAGCAGATCGGTTTTGTTTCGATTGCCGGCGCTGCAAGCGTACTGTCTAACTCGCCGCGGATTGAGTAAGCTGACGCGATGGCCCTGGCCATGGAGCCACAGCGCAAGAGCATGGCTGTAGGGTCCGGTGGCTTCCAGGCCCGCCCAAACCTTTGTCAGGTTGCGCTCTTTGAGGATGCGAGCCAGCTGAGCAAAGCCTCTGGCATTGTTAGCAAAGCCAAATCGCACCTTGTTGCTGCCATTTGTTCGCAGCTCGGCTTGCACACTGGCTTTGGCGACATCGAGGCCGAGCACAGGCAGCGCGGCAGCGAGCTGATCAGTGGATGAGGAGTTCATATTTTATTCCCTTTCAATTTTGGATTTTGGTTATTGGCCGCTCTTTGCTCGCATCTGGCTTTTCGAGGACATCCGGCATTGGAGACAGCTTGTATGCGCGTTTGTTGTTGGATAGATTTTGCGCTGGATACGATTCGGCTTCACAAGCCGGAGGTGGGACAGAGGAGCCAATCTACAGCCAAGCTTTATTGCTTGAGCCACGGCACGGTCTTCCTCCGCCCCCGCCTCAAATCGCTTCGCGATTCGCGGCTCAAATAAACTTAGAGGGAAAAAAGAAGATACAAGCCACGGCCCTGTGTCGCCGTGCGACTTCCGCGGGGGGACACCTCGACACAGCGAGGCCGCTACAACATTGATGACATGGCTTCTACTCGCCTTCTCACGGACTCGGGCGTGGGCGCGGTGTCGGACGTTCTCTGGGCATCGGAGTAGGCCGCGGAGTTGGAGTCGGTGTCGCGGTGGGTGTCGGCGTCGGTGTCGGTGTAGCAGTAGGTGTTGGCGTAGGCGTGGGTGTTGGCGTCGGAGTGCCACCGCCGCCTGGCGCCTGGATTTCAACGTTCATTGGAGAGCCGGTCTTAAAGAAGCCCACTGTTGCGTCCGTAGTGTTTGGCGCCTGATCGGCATCAAACCGGAAGTTATACAGCGTGCCATAGCGAATCGCGTTGGCGTTCTGGTTGGTCGCTAAAGTTTCCGTGCTCCAAGTAATCGAGCTTGCGTCCTGGGTCACATCCCATGGCGTGCTGCTATATCCGGCATCTCCCTGTGTTCCATCATGCGAGAAGCCCGGATGCTGAGGTGGCATGTGAAACCCGATGTTACTGATGTTGACCCCGGGTCCCAGGGGAACAGTGAACGATTGAATGGCGCGATCCAGGTTTTGGTTATAGAGCGCGTACTCGTAGTGCCAGACTCCGGCCGACGGGTTGGTCACTTTGTAAGCCATGAACCAGATACCATCGTTGCCGTGATCCGGCTCGATCTGATTTACCGTCGCGCCAGTCCAAGCCATAACGGCGGGTTGCTCTCGCACGGTGCTGCCCACGAAATTAAAGGAGAAAGGCTGGTTGATCCCATTTACGCTGCACTGGCGGTAGGAGGCGTTGTTATACATGTTGCACTCGTCTGGATGACTCTGGCACCACGTACCTTCGTGTGGGACGATGTATTCTGCTTCAGTAAAGTAGGTCGCCCCGGTGTTTAGCGAAGTGTTCAGGTCATCAACGTTAACCAGAATTCGATGCGACGTTACGTCATGAACGTGTCCGGTGTGGTCGTTGGGGTCTGGGTTCTGGGCGAAGAATCCGGTGAATGGATTGACCCACGCCCGCGAACCGATCAGGTCCTGGGCGCCATTCAAACCGGCGCCGTATGCGTCAGAGCAGCCGGAGCCAAGATGGGGGCCGCCTACTCCGTTGCACCCAAAGTTGCAGTCGTTTGACGATGCCGCTGTGAACGCGTGCTTGCCCCAGGATTGGCCGATTTGTTCGAACCGGTCGTTGTTAGTGGCGCCGCCACTCATTCGGTAAAGGTTCTGCGGAATAAAGGGATGGTCGTTGCTTGGCAAGGCAAACCAATCCACGTCCACGGTCCCTTTGTTGCACGCATCAGTCCCCAAAGCGAGGCCTACGCGCCCATTGACCTCACCAGTTTCGTATTGAATGAAGTCAATCAGGTCGCCTACGATCACATCGGGGCCTGGAACGGTCCCAACGCCAGGTTGGTGCATCGCCGGCAATGCGGCGGATTTTACATTGCCGTTTGCGTCAAAACGCGTGATCTCGATCGGTTGCATCGCCGCGCCGACGGAGAGTTTTCCAACGATTGCGCCTGTATCCGATGGTCGGCCTAGCGCGTTGGCAAACTCCTTTGAAATGAGAAGCCGGCCGTTTGTAATGCTAAAGGATTGCGACTTCGCGTCGTAATTGTACTGGTCTCCTTCAACGTTAAAAAAGGTAAATCCCGTGTTGCTGTCGCGCACGGCGAGGTCATAGCCTCGATCCGAAGGAAGTTTTTCGACTACGAGGTGCTTGAGAGACGCACCCAGGAGTGTAGGCAGGTTATTGTAGCCGGCGGCGTCGACCCCCGCCGGAATCAAGTTCATCGATCCCGGCTCAGGTCCGCGGAACAGATCGTTGAACACCAGAATGGGAAAAAAGGAGTTGCTTCCTACCGCGAATTGAAGTGTGACAGGTCTTGCCACCAGGGAGTGGCTTCCGTTGAACCCGTTGAGATCGAGATCGATCGTGACGCTTCCGCTTTCCACGATCATCTTTTGAAGAGTACCAGTCGAGGCGTCTGAGGTCTTTTGGCTGGGTCGGACTGTGTAATTTCCCGCACCGATTGCGAGAACCGAAAGTAAGGGGAGTGTGAGAGCGATCAGCGTTTTCTTAAACATTGTTTGTGGGTCCTAACGTTTGCGAGTGGTCTGCGATGTACGCGCCGGAGGAAACCGCTCTCTTCTCATCAGCAAGGAGACGAGTCAAGACATTTTCGAAGATTGAAAGCTGTAGTGGTCCGGAAGCGTAACGCATCCCTCTCCCAAGGCGCTGGGTGTGGAATTCATTGTTACGGCAGGCATGTCACCAGCGCAACCGCCCTGTAGCGGCAGGCTGTCGCCTGCGAACTCTAAGTCGTTTGCAGGGAATACAGCTGCCTCTACAATCCCAAGAATGATTAAGGATCGACCGCATCGACTTGATCAGATCTACATTAACCAACCACTCTACTTCGTAACTTTTGCTACGCGTTATTGTTGAGCTATTCCCTGCTTGGATGACGCTCGGCTTGCCCTACAGCGATACGCTCGTTGCGGGATTGACAAATTTAATGTCGCGCCGGGGCATTACGTGATCATGCCCGATCACGTTCACTTATTTGTTCGGGGGAACCGAAATTTGAACCTCTCTACGTGCATTGGTGGTTTAAAGCGCGCCATGTCTGTCGCGCTGAAGTCTCGGCACCTTTGGCAACCTGGATTCTTTGATCACATTCTGCGGAGCGACGAAAGCTACGCGGAGAAATGGAACTACGTTCGCGATACCCCGGTTCGAACCGGCCTTGTGAAAGCTGCGGACGACTGGTTATATCAAGGAGAAATCGTGGTAATCGATCGAGCCTAACTGTAGTGGCAGGTGTATCGCCTGCGAAATCCAGGCGGACGCAGCCGGCACGGCTGCCGCTACAGAAAATGTTTTCAAGCGATGCGAGGACGCCTCGTAATTCTAAAGCACTTCGTGCTAAATTTATTACTGACGTCTCTCCGCTACGGTGACGGACGCGGATGCGGTGTCGGGCGTTCCCTGGGTGCCGGAGTACCACGAGGCGTGGGAGTGGGCCGCGGCGTCGGCGTGGGCGTAATTGTAGGGGTTGGACTTGGCGTTGCTGTCGGTGTCGGTGTTGGTGTGCCACCACCGCCCTGGCCTGGCGCTTGGATCTCAACCATCATTGGCGAGCCGGTCTTGAAGAAGCCTACTGTAGCATTGCCACTCTGCGGCGGGGCGTCAGCATCGAACCGGAAATTATACAGCGTCCCCCAGCGAATCGCATTGGCATTCTGATTAGTCGCAAACGTCTCTGTGTTCCAGGTGATCGAGCTTGTGTCCTGTGTAACATCCCACGGTGCGCTGCTAAACCCGGCATCTCCCTGGGTGCCGTCATGCGGCTGACCCGGCTGCTGAGGCGGGGCGTGGAAACCAATGTTACTTACATTAACTCCAGCTGCCAAAGGCACGGTGAAAGATTGAATTGCGCGGTCGAGGTTCATGTTAAAGAGCGCATACTCATAGTGCCATACTCCCGCAGACGGATTAGTGACTTTATAGCCCATAAACCACATCCCATCGTTACCCGGATCGGGCTCGGCATGGTTGACCGTTGCGCCTGTAGCTGTCCAGGCTTGGATAGCAGGTTGCATTCGCACCGTGCTACTCAGAGGTATGAAGTTGAAAACTGTAGGGCCGCCGCTAACTGAAAACTTACGATAGGAGAAATTGTTAAACATGTTGCATTGCCCGGGATGCGACTGGCACCAGGTGTATTCATGCGGGCTAATGTAGGCAGCTTCGCCAAAGTAGCTCGAGCCAGGATTGCCTCCCGGAATCAGGTCAGTCATTTTCACCAGAATCCGGTGTACGGTGGAATCGGTGGGGGCGTGTACGTGGCCGGTGTGGTCGTTCGCGTTCGACGGGAATGATCCGGTGAAAGGATTGACCCATGCGCGTGAGCCGATCTGGTCTTGGTCGCCATTCAGGCCCGAGACATACGGGTCGGAGCATCCCGGGCAGAGCTGCGGACCCGGGTTGCAAGGAGGACTTTGATTACAGCTGCCGCACACGGTGTCTTGCAATGCGAGGAAGGTATGTTTCATCCATGACTGGCCAATTTGTTCGAAGCGCTCGGTGTTATCGACCCCGCCGCTCATGCGATAGAGATTTTGCGGAACGACCGGATGATCGGTTTGAGGCAACGCGAACCAATCGACCGGCTGGTCGCCGTTGTTGCAAGAATCTGTTCCTATAGCCAAGCCAACCTGTGTCGCGTTTTGTCCCTGCTGGTCCACATCTTCAATATCTCCAACAATAACATCCGGGCCCGGCGACAAGGTTTGGTGTTCCCGGGCTAAGCTTGTGTTGCATCGGCGGCATCAGGACTGATTGCGCATGTCCATTAGCAACCTGGGTGATCTCGATCGGTTGCATTGCGGCGCCGATGGAAATCGCTCCAGCGACTGCACCGGCATCGGATGGACGGCCGAACGCACCGGCAAACTCTTTTGAAACCAGCAGCCGGCCATTCGTGATGGCAAGCGACTGCGCAGCCGGGTCGTAATCGTACAGTTGCCCTTGAATGTTGAAAAACGTGAATCCCGTATTGCTGTCGCGCACGGCAAGATCGGATCCCTGACCTGAAGGCAGTTTTTCGATGACGAGCTGTTTGAGAGAGGTGCCCAGCGCTCCGGGAAGCGCAGGAACATTTTGCGGGATCAAAGCCATCGAGCCGGGTGTGGGTCCGCGGAACTGGTCGTTAAACATCACGATGGGAAAGAAGGAATTGGCTCCTACGGCGAAATGCGCCTGCTGCAGGCTCTGCGTCGCCGAACTGATTCCGTTCAACCGGTTAAGATCGAGATCCATGGTGACGCTACCGTTTTCCACAATCATCTTTTGAACTGTGCCGGTCGGCGCGTCTGTAGCCACGGCGCTGTGCCGCCGTGCCGCCGTGGGCGAGGACCCTAAAGCGCCTCGACACAGCGAGGCGGCTACAACGACGAGCAAGAGTAATGGAAGCACCAGGGTGATGAGTGTTTTCTTTAACATTGTTTTGTCCTCCGATTTTTGCGCCGTTTGGCCGGCCGCGAGTAAAGTGGTAACTTTTCTCACGGGTTGGCAACAGACGCCAAGAAATTTTTCTGGAAATTTCGGCACTGTGCGGCCGCGTCCTGAAACCGCTAGGGCGTCGGCCGAGGATGCGGAGTCGGGCGCGGCCTCGGCGCAGGCGTAGGCCGAGGGGTTGGTGTAGTGGTTGCCGTAGGCGTTGGTGTTGGTGATGGTGCCGCGCACACGAGGGTTAGTTGCTGGCCGGTGCTAACTGGCGGGCTTTGGCCGCCGCTGGGATCACATCCGAATTGAACAAAGCAGGCATCATCTCTCTTCGTCCCTACCACCAACTCGCTGTCGTTAGCAGCCGGTGCCGGGGCGATATTGGCGTAGATGAACTGAGGCGCACTGCCATTCTCAAACAGAGCAATCTCGTAGTTCAACAGCGACGTTGTCTGATCATAGTACTGCGTCCGCCACTCGATGTAGAAGATGCGGTTGGGCGCACTGCCAGTTACCGCGGTGAAGATTCCACAGCCGTCGCAAGTGACACTGGCGCACTCGCCGGTGCATTGGTCGCCCCAGTAGGGAGCCAGCACGAAAGTGGTGTCACTGAGACCGAACGGTGAGCAAGTGATGGTGAAGTCGGGATTGGCAATTCCGAAAGTCAGATGCCCGTTCGACCCTGCTTCAGCGGTGGTAAAGGTCTGGTCATACAGTGTGACCGGGAAAGGCAGGGTGATGAAAGTATCGCCGTCGTCGGTGTGGTTGCCAATGTCAGTTACTCCTGGCACCAGCGTGCCTGTGCCGGGCGAGAAATTGCACCCCGGGCAAGGCGGTGCGGGCGCCGGGATACAAGCGGCTAACACCTCTGCACTTGCCACAGTGTTTCCAACAGTGCCGTCATAGCCGCCTGCGGCATAGACATTGGTGCCGATCGCAGTTCCCGAAGTGAACGCGCGAAATACGTTCATGTTCGCAGAGGTCCGCCATTCGTCCGTGTCTGGAAGATACACGTTCGTACCGTTGTCGGTGAGAGGAATCTGGAGTTTGTGTCCTGCTTTGCCAGTCGTGGCCTTAAGCTCCTTGACAGGAAAGACAGCCTTTGATTTTGAAGCAGGACTGCCCGGGACGATAAACGGGTTGCCGCCGCCGAACACGAAAAGCGAATCCAACGCGACAGCGCTACCTCGAAGATTGTTTTGGGTGCCTGGCATGTCGTTCTTTTGTGTCCAGGTATCAGCTGCGATATCGTAGTCAAAAACTGTGCTAAGAGAGACGTTATTAGCATCGCGTCCACCGGCGACATACAGGTGACCGTTAATAATTCCAGAGGCGTAGCCACCTGCCAGCTCCGGAAAGTCCGTTTTATTGGTGTATGTGTCGGCTACGGGGTCATATTCCCAAGTGTCAGGCTGACCGCTGTCCACAATGGCCGTGTTATAACCGCCGACAAGATAAATCTTGCCATTGTCTGGACTATAACCGGAAGCCATAAACGAACGTAGATCAGGTAGGGGTGCGCCTGTGCTCCACGTATTGGAGGCGATATCATAAATCTGGTTCAGATTGTTGACTGTCTCGGCATCCGGGTCCGAGCCACCAAACACGTAGATCTTGTTTGTAGGCGAATAGTAAACAGCGGAAGCCATGGAAGACGGGACCGGTATGGGCGCAAGCGGAGTCCACGTATTGGGACCTGGGTCGTAACGAATCAGCTGTGGCACAACGCCGGGAAGACCGATTGAGTAACCGCCGGCGCAATAAATAGATGAGCCGTCGCTGGCGCATGCTGCGCCATAAAGATCAACAGGCATGTCTGCGATGAACGTCCACGGCGTAGGGCAGGTTCCCCGCGGCGCCAGATGTCCTTTGCCAATTCCTCTTTGCGCCAGCGCGAATGGGACCACGCAAACAGCGAGAAGCAGAAGGACGAAGAACGCACCTCGAAGAAGATGCGCTTTGATGGAAGAGCTATTTTGCTTTTTCATTTTTGTTTCACCCTCCGGAAGCAGCTTTGGAAGCGCCGTTTTACCCAGAAACCCGGAAGGAAGTCAAGACTTTTTTAAGAATTTGAGGGAAAAGGACGCTGATGAACGGCCGTTAACTGGAAGCATCAGGTGAGCGCGCGCGCGCGAAATCTTTCGGAATTGGATGTTGGCGTTGAGCGTTGCGGCTGCGGCGCAAGCCACCAGTGTAGAGGCAGCTGTGTCGGCTGCTACTGTTTAGATTCGCAGGCGACACGCCTGCCACCGCAGTCCCTACTTCTTTCCTTCCACTAACGCTGCTGCTTCGCGATCGAGCGCGTTGTAATCGGGTTTGCGCGGTTGCAAATAAAACTCGTCGATCACGATCTGCACCAGCGCCGCAGCCGGGACCGCGAGAAAAACTCCCAGCAACCCAAACAGGGTGGCGGTCGCCAGGGTAAAGAACAAAATATTAACCGGATGCAATCGCATCTCTTTGCCGAGTACGCCCGGCACAAGAACGTTTAGCTCGACCTGGTAAACCAGCACGATCACGCCGAGCGCTAGCCAGAATTTTGTCGCGCCCAGGCTCAACGCGACCAGCAGAATGGGAATGGCCACAAGAAATGCGCCGATGTTTGGGAGAAATTCACCCAGAAACGCGAACACGCCGAACATCAGCGCCGGTTGCACGCCGATTAACCAAAGTAACACGCCGATGGACAACCCCGTGATGACTCCATTGATCGCGACGCCACGCGCCCATGCGGTCATTTGTCGCATGAGCCGGGCGAGGGTGTGATGAGCTTGCTCGCGGTAACGATCGGGCGCGAGCGCCAGGTACGCGGCTACAAGTGGGCGCGGATTGGCCAGCACAAAAACAAGCAACAGAACTGCGAACACAAAGCTGGCCACGCCACCGACCAGACCAAGTGTCGATCTCAACAAAATGTTGCCGACTGTTCCCGCAGCTCCGCCAACTTTCCCTGCAATTTCATCGGTGCGGGGCAACGCGTCGCGGACTGCCGGATAATTTTGCGTGAGCGATTCAATGCGGACGCGGATGCCGTGCCACATAGTCGGTGCGCTGCGCACCAGTTCCTGGGTTTGCCTGGCTAACGGCGGAATCGCAAAGACGATGATCGTGGCAGTCACCGCGATGAGGGCAAGCATCAACAGGATTACGCTGACAAAACGCGGGAGATGACGTTTTTCGAGCCAGACCACGATTGGGTTCAGGACCATGGCGAGAAGAAAAACGAGCGCGAACAGCAAGATCACCGGTTCCAGCGAGCGCGCGATCAGGAACACAACGATCAACAAAAAGACGTGCCAAACGATGCGCCAGGCGCCGTAATAACTTAGCGACGCGTGCTGATCCTCGTGGTCAGATTCTTTCATGCGATTTCTTTTACAGGAGGTAACGATGAGAACCAAGTTGAATCCAATTGTCTGATCACCCTTCCTCGTCTTCGTTTTCTTTTGTTACGTGTTTGTAGGGGCGAGCTCCGCGAGCCTTTTGAAGTGAGGACCCTGTGTTGGTGAGACGTTAGGCATCGCAGAGCTCCACCCTCCCTGGAATTCGACACCTGCAACAGATCGAACAGAAGGAAACGAAGGGAATTAAGGTTTCTCGGAAGTAGGGCCCATCCCGGCTACACCCGATCACCGTTCACCAATCACAATCTCTTTTAGAGTGGGGTGGGCCGGGGTCGCGGAGCCGGACGCGGCCTAGGCGTAGGAGTAGGCCTTGGCGTAGTCGTTGGAGTAGGTGTAGCTGTGGCTGGGACCATGGCATACGCGTGAGTCTCGCCATTGTGAACACCTGTGCCGACGATGACGCCGTCTTCGCTAATGCCAAGGGCTGATGAGGACGTATTCATCGACAAATCCCAGCCTGAGTTTGGAGGGATCAGGTCGGCAAGGCGGTAGGTGGCCGTCCCGTCATAAAGAAATGGGATGGAGAAAGCCGACGAATCGTCGCCAACGACCCAACCGGCCGAGTTCACCGCGCGAGCAGATCCTTCGCTGGTGCCTGTAGCGAGCGGAATCGCAACCATTCCTCCTTGGTCCGACCAGATGAATGGCATACCCGGGCCCTGATTCTGCATGCTCGAGCCGACCACGTAACCGGTGTTACTAACGCCAAAGGCGAGCGCGCCATTCATTCCAGGCAGCGCGCCAACCTCGAAGGCCATGCTCTGACCGATGTCATAAACAATCCCCACGTTGCGCGCCGCGTTTTGCGGATCGATGCCCTGGCCAACAATCCGGCCCGAGTCATTGATACCGAATGCTGTGAGAAAGAAACTTCCGTTCGTTGTCGTCTGCGTGATGATCGTCGCGCTGCCGCCGCTGTAGATCACCCCGCGTTGATTGCTTCCGCCATCAACCGAACCTACTGCGATGTTTGCACTGTTCACCGAGTTGGCATCACCGAGCGTTTCGCCGACCGGCAAAGGAAGCTGTGAAACCACGCCATTCTGCCAAACAACAGGCAGCCTCCCTGAGCCGAATGCAGTCGTCGCTGCGGTTCCAACGATGGTGCCACTGTCATTGGCGCTGTTGGAAACAGCGAAACTACGACCGGCAAGGTTCGGAAGGCCCATGATGCCGCCGTTGAGAGTCCAGCTGAAGGCCTCGCTTCCAGTGTTGTTTAGCGAGCGGCCGACCGCGATCCCGCCGGGGGACACTCCAAAGCCCTGCGAAAAATCGTCACCGGCCAGGACGACGCCAATGTCATAGATCTGATATTGAGAGTACCTGGGTCCGAGCTAGGTGTTTGGCGCAGCATCTTTTTCTCGCTGCCATTGGCTTTAGTGAATGTGTTTGTGCCAGCACGCGTAAGGATTGGCAGAGTAAAGGAACGCTGCAGTGGCGGTGCAGGAATAACCCGGCACGCAAAACGCCTGCCTGCAATTCGTTGGCTACTGCGTGGTTGAGATTCGATACGGTCATGATTTTCATCGTTGGCTGCCACGATTGAAAAGGAAAGCAATCGTAGCAGAATGAACACGAACGCGTCACGAAATTTCATGTTTTTTGAAATCTTCGCTGCGCATTAAAGCGACCCAGGGGCAATCGGACTTAGAACGCCATGAGTCATCGCTTTGCTTGGGATGACGTTCGTGATGCCTGGACCAGCGATCCCGGTTACAGCTATCGGCGCGCTCAATGTACAGCCGTGCTTCGAGATATCAAGGGGAAGCGTTATCCCTTACCGTTGTGCATGGGCGCCCGACGCAGCGAGGCGGTTACCTGCAATCACTGATCACATTTCTCTTAACGTCGCGGAGTTGGCCGAGGCCGTGGAGTCAGGCGAGGTCTCGGTGTGGGCGTAGCTCTCGGGGTTGGACTCGGTCTGGTGTCGCAGTGGGTGTTGGAGTAGTTGTAGCGTTGGCGATGGAGTAGCTGTAGGCGTCGAAGTCGCTGTCGGTGATGCCGTTGCTGTAGGAGTCGCCGAAGGAGTAGGTATTGGCGTTCCAGTAGGGCTGGGAGTAGGAGTAGTGGAAAGTCCTTGTACTTCAAAGGAGCCAATGTCGACCCGACCATTAACCACTCGTGCAAAAGCGGGACCACGCTGATCGAAGAAAGGCGGCGGAGTAAAGCTGGGGTCGCCCGCATTAATGGCCGGGCTGCCAGGCAAAAGCGCATGCGTCAAAGTTGAGCCGCCGTTATTTTGTAACGGACCAAGCATTGGATCCGTGAGGGTCTGGTCGCCGGGGCCAGTCAAAATATCGCCGCCGTCATCGCTGCTGACGTTGTAGCCCAGCGAAGTGACTATACCTTGGGTATTATTATAGATGTTCTCACCTGAGTCGCCTCTTTTCAGGATCGTGTTTCCGATCTCAAGGTTCTGGAAGTTTAAGATGCCTCCAGCCAGAAAACGAGCTGAGTTATCACTCAATGTACTATGAGCGAGTTGCAGCGTGCCGAGGTTGAATACGCCGCCGCCAATTGATGAAGCTGCATTACCGCTGAAAGTGCTGTTGGTAATCGTCAATATGCCGGCACCGGAGTTGTAGATCCCGCCGCCTTCGCTGGCAATGTTACCGCTAACCGTACTGTTAACGATCGCCAATCTCCCACTGTTGAAAGCTCCGCCGCCAAATCCCCCTGAGTTGTCGCTGAGAGTGCTGTTGATGATGGTCAACGTCGCGCTGTCGCCATTTAAAATGCCACCGCCGAAGTTGCCCTGACCATTCCTCATCGTCAGGCCAGAAATCGTGACGGTTTCACCCGTGTCGGTCTGGAAAACACGCGTGGTCGCATTACCATCAATGGCGAGAACGTCAGCGCCGGCACCGTTGATTGTCACGCTCTTGTCGACCAGCAATTGCGCGGCAGTGAGCGTAATGACGCCGGAAATACTCGTAGCATCGATCGTATCGCCATCGTTTGCATCCGCGAGCGCCTGACGCAACGAACCCGGGCCGCTGTCGTTGGTGTTGGAGACTATGATCGTCGTTGCGTGCGCGGATATTGCGAGAGCGCAGGCCAAGATTAAGCAAATTGCGGCGAACTTGATTTTGCCCACGTTTCCTACACCGCAGCATTGCACGAGAATTGCAACTATTCGAAAGTAACATCGTTGTTACTTCGACGAACCACCGAATCACGTGACAAGCCTGGGAAGATTTGAGACGTAAAATCGGTTGAGCTAACACGCGTCCACACTCGATCACGACCATTGATCAAACGCTATTTGGTCTCGGATCAATGGCCTAGCCCGGCGGCGTGGGGCGAAGATGCGGAGTAGGGCGCGGTCTGGGTGTCACTCTAGGCGTAGGAGTAGGTGTGGGCGTGGGCGTCGGCGACGGCTGGCTTTCGTACAGTTCCGCGCTCGCGGAGACGTCAAAATTGCTATCAAATCCTCCCGCGGCAAGCACCATGCCGTTGGTCAGCAACGTGGCGCTATGCAACTCGCGTGCCGTGTTAAGACTGCCGGTGACACTCCAACTGCCAGTCGCCGGATCGTACAGTTCCGCGCTTGCGGTAGGGTTACCGCTGATATCGGCTCCCGCCGCAACAAGCACCATGCCATTGGTCAGCAACGTGGCGCTGTGCAAATCGCGTGCGGTATTGAGACTGCCAGTGAAAGTCCAAGTGCCGCTTTCCGGGTCGTACAGTTCCGCGCTGGCGATAGGGGGAGAAGGGAAAGTGATATCGTCTCCTCCGGCGACAAGCACCATGCCGTTGGGTAACAACGTCGCCGTGTTCGCGGACCGTCCGTTATTCAGGCTGCCGGTGAGAGTCCAGCTCCCGCTGACCGGATTATACAGTTCTGCGCTCGCGAGGATGCCACTGTTGGTACTTCCCCCTGCAACGAGGACCATGTCATTGGTCAGCAACGTGGCGTTCTTAACCGTGCGAGCAGTGTTCAGATTGCCCGTGGGAGTCCAGCTCCCACTCACCGGATCGTACAGTTCCGCGCTCGCGAGTACATGGGTATTGCTATCATATCCCGCCGCAACAAGCACCATGCCATTGGATAGCAACGTCGCCGTGTGACTCTCGCGTGCCGTATTCAGGCTGCCAGTGACCGTCCAGGTGCCCGTCGCCGGGTCGTACAGTTCCGCGCTGGCGAGAGCACCGCTGCCAAGTCCCCCCGCGACAAGCACCCTGCCGTTGGTCAGCAACGTCGCCGTGTGATTAGTGCGCGCGGTGTTGAGACTGCCGGTGGGAGTCCAGGTCCCGTTCGCCGGATTGTACAGTTCCGCGCTCGCGGTGGCGGTGAAAGTGTTATCGAGTCCCCCTGCAACCAGCACCATGCCGTTTGGGAGCAACGTCGTCGTGTGCAGATAGCGTGCGGTGTTGAGGCTATTCGTGACCGTCCAGGTTCCGCCATCAAGATTCGATGGCGCATCCGAAGTTCTCTGGCTGATATCTCGCTGACCTCGCTGTCCCAATGCGCGGGGAATCACCTGGGTAACTTCCTTTGGCCATGAAACTGTAGCGAGCTTTAAATGATCATTAGTTTTGTTGACGACCGTCGTGACGTAGTAACGCGTTTCGTCCTCTTGCAAGGGGCTAACTGTCCCGGCTTTGAGGTGTGTTATCGACGTGTCGTTCGCAGGCGACACGCCTGCCGCTACAGAACCATCGCTAAATATCCCGACTAGCCTTTGGACGGTTTGGTTCCACTCGTGATTATTGAGCTTCACGCTATTTCTGGCGGCCCGGTTATCCTTTGCGTTAGCGCTCTCTTTTCTCACCAGCTCGATTTCGCCATACTTACCGCTGAGCTGTTTCATTTGCCCGACAGCGGGATGCGTCTGCAACTCAGCTTCGGCGCGCTGTTTTAGCTCGCCGTGGATCCGTTGGTCGTAGGCATACCAGCTGGCTAGTAAACGCTCCACGAGCGCGGGCCTGGCCAGACACTCCGCGATGACAAAGGGATCGTTACCGAGTGCTTCAAAGAGCTCGCGCAAGACCTCCGGCTGTTTCGTGTGGTTTGCCATGCGATCCACCTCGGCCTGCAACTGCTTGGCTGTAATCGGCCGTTGCCAGTAATTCTCCAGCGCCTGTGACTTGTGCAGATAATCTTCGACTTTCTTTTCGAGTTGCGCCTGAGACATCACTGCATCGAGCGATGGCTTGGGGTCAGGGCGCTCTTTTGGCCATATGCGGTGACGCCAGTACACGTCTTCGATAGCTCGTTGATACGACACGCGCTCTTCGAACGTGAGTGTTCGTTGCGAAGAGTTCGCGGGCGCTTGAGGATGAAGATACGCCAGTCCCGATTTCATCGGGATCAGAACGGAGCAAGCTGTCGCTGCACAAAGAAGGAGACCGATCAAAGTGCGCAAATCAAGGAAGCCGGATGAGGAGAGGGATTTCTTTTTCATTGGACGCCGGTGATATGGGGTGCTTCTCGTAGCTGGGTGCCGGAAACCTGTCAATTTCTTTCATTTCTTTCCGGATTTTTCTCGCAAGAAATGACCGCTTCCCAGGTGGCAGAATCATGTCGACGGCTGCCCAAGTGGTCGTTCCCTGGGTGTCACCAATGATTGATTCGTCATTCGACATTCGCGGCTTCGTCATTTCGTCCCTGTATCTCCTTGTAACTTTTTAGCTTTGTAACTTTTGTAACTCTCCTAACATTGAAGCTGCCATGTCATTTAATCGCTTTGGACTTTCTCCTGAAGTAGTGCGCGGGACGCAGGCGATGGGCTTTGTCGAGCCAACGCCCATTCAGCTTCGCGCGTTCCCAATTGTGCTTGGTGGAAAAGATTTGATCGGCACCGCGCAAACAGGCACCGGTAAAACCGCGGCGTTTGCCCTTCCCATCCTCACGTTGCTCGCAAAGCACGGCGCATTCCGATGTCTGGTGCTGGAGCCAACGCGCGAGCTGGCCGCGCAAGTTGAAACAGCGTTTCGCGATTATGGGCGGTTCACAGATTTGCGAGTCGCGCTCGTGCATGGTGGCGTCGGTTACGGGAAACAACGCGAGGAACTCAAGCGCGGCGTGGATGTTCTTGTAGCGACACCGGGGCGGTTGCTCGATCTGCTCGAGCAGCGCACCATGAGTCTCAAAGAGATAAAAATTCTTGTGCTCGATGAGGTGGACCGGATGCTGGACATGGGATTTCTGCCCGACGTGCGCCGGATCGTTGAGAAAATTTCGACAAATCGACAGACTCTTCTTTTTTCAGCCACGTTACCGCCGGAGATCGAACGTCTGGCCGCCTGGGTGTTGCGTGATCCCACTCTGGTGGAAATCGGCGTGCGCCGGTCACCTGCGGAAACGGTCACGCATGCGGTGTATCCGGTGGCGGCCGAGCAAAAATTCGATCTACTAATGGCGCTTTTGGAACGAACAAATTTCGACAGCGCGCTGATTTTCTGCCGGACCAAGTACGGCGCCGATCGCATCGCGCACCAGTTGAAGCAGGGAAAGCATGCTGTGGCAGTGTTGCATTCGAACCGGACGCAGCGTGAGCGGATCGAAGCACTCGAGGGATTCAAGAGCGGCAAATACGAAGTGATGGTCGCGACCGATATTGCGTCGCGTGGACTCGACATCGCCGGTGTCAGTCATGTGATCAATTATGATGTGCCCGAACATCCGGAAGATTATGTTCATCGGATCGGGCGCACCGGACGCGCTCAAAATGTCGGCGACGCCTTCACGCTGATGAGCGGCCAGGAGCTGCCGGCGTTGCAAGCGATCGAACATTTCATCGGCCAGAAAATTCCGCGACTAAAGCTGGAGAATTTTCCCTACATCTACACGGCGCTCTTTGAGTCGGAATCAGCCACCAGTGGCCGTCGAGCAATTGGCGGCGGCAGAACTCATCGCGGATATTCCTTTGGAAGAAGGCGATGAAGTTGTAGCCCGGCGTTGCGCTGTAGCCGGGATCAGGTGATCCCGGCCGGAAGTGTGCACGTTTCGGAGACCGGTATCATCGATGCCGGCTACAGCATCAGCGACTCAACTTCGCCTTGCCATGGCCATTCATCCGACCTCTTAACCAAGCCAGCACGCCGCGGATTCTCCCGCACGTAATCCCACTTTTGACTATAGCTCTCGCTCGAACGCAACACATGATCGAAGAACTCTTCCTGCCAGACGGTTCCCAACAAGTTCAGCTCGCGCCCGATACGTTTACTGGTCCACTGCTTCCATGCCCGCATGAAGGTTGGCAGCGCTTTGTCACCCAGCTCCGCCGAACAAAAAAAATGCACGTGATCAGGCATGATGACATAGCGGCCGATTCGCCCAGCCATGGCGATCATGCGCGTTCCGCCATTCGTCGATCAGGATACCGGCAACTTCGTTTGACGCCAGAATCGCTCGCCGACGAAAGGTGCACGTGGTGATGAAATAAATCGGCTAACCGATCCAGACGCGTTCGAATCGGCGCAGATGCTTGTGCATTCGTATATCTGTATCCGGCATCGGCGACGCCGGCAATCGACCCTGTTCCCCGCCGGGATCGCAGATCCCAGCTACAACGCCCTACGAAATCGGCTCGATTTATGCAATGTATAAGCTTTAATAGGCTGCCTATGTCTGAACGAAAAGCTGCCACGGACTCACAGGCCGAATTCGACGACCTCCAGAAAAAACTGGTGCCGCTGTGGAAATCGATTGAGCGATTCAGTCAAGACCCGCAAACGATCATAGTCGTACCGTCGATGTCGATCGACGCCATTGACTCGGGCGCGGTGGTGCAGGCGTACGAGGAGCGTTTTTTGTTTTTGTTGTTGCTGCTGCGTCAGCCTCGTGCCCGGCTGATCTATGTGACTTCACAAACGATTCTGCCGAGTATTATCGATTACTACCTTGATCTTCTGCCCGGTGTTATCCCGAGTCATGCACGCCAGCGCCTTTTCCTGATTTCGCCTCTCGACCTCTCGGTGCGTCCACTGAGCGACAAGCTGCTTGAGCGGCCAAGGCTAATGAAACGGATCCGTTCGTTGATCATGGATCCTGATCGCGCACATCTTGTTCCCTTTAACACAACTAATCGCGAGAAGGAACTGGCGTTGCGCCTCGGGATTCCCATGTACGGCGCAGACCCGAAATTTTTCCCGCTCGGCACAAAGAGCGGCTGCCGGACAATTTTCATGGAAGAAAATGTCCCGCATCCTCTTGGCGTTGAGAATCTGAGCAGCAAGGAGGAATTGATCAAGGCCATCGCGCAGATGCGGGCGAGAAAGCCTTCGATCAAACAAGTCCTGGTGAAGCTTAACGAAGGTGTCTCAGGTGAAGGTAACGCTGTTATCGACCTAAGCGGGCTCCCAGCTCCAGGGGATTCGAATGAGAAGGGCGTGTTAGAGGAACGCCTTAAGGCGATGAAGTTCGAGTTAGCTGGAGCTGCCTACGATAGCTACATGAAGAAACTGCAGGAACGAAAAGGAGTAGTCGAAGAACGAATCATGGGAGAAGAAATCCGGAGTCCCAGCGTCCAGCTTCGCGTCACCCCGCTAGGTGCGGTAGAATTGTTATCCACGCACGACCAGCTCCTTGGCGGCCCATCCGGGCAAAGTTACCTCGGTTGCATGTTCCCTGCCGATTCCGGCTATGCTGCGCTAATCACGCGGGAAGCCGCCAAGGTTGGAAACCGTCTCGCAAAAGAAGGAGTCATCGGGCGTTTCGCCTTGGATTTCGTAGTGGTACGTTCGAATGGAAAATGGGAGCCGTATGCCATCGAGATTAACTTGCGCAAAGGCGGCACCACACATCCGTTCTTAACTTTGCAATTTCTTACAGACGGCACCTACGACCCTGAGACGGCCATCTTCACTGCGCCCAATGGACAGCAGAAGTTTTTTGTTGCCAGCGATCATGTCGAATCGCCGTCGTATCGAACATTGACCCCGGACGATCTTTTCGACATCGTGGTGCGGCACCATCTGCACTTTGATCAAACGCGCCAAACCGGTATCGTTTTTCATATGATGAGTGCCCTGGGTGAGTTGGGAAGAACAGGGCTGACCGCAGTGGGCAACTCACACGAGGACGCGAAGGCCATGTACGAGCGCGCGGTAGCTGTGCTCGATCAGGAAGTCAGCGGCGGGCCGCCGCAATGACGAAATCCGAATGTCGAAATCCCGACTTAATTTACTAAATGACGAATCTCGAACGAGCCGTCTTTTGAGCTTTGCCATCCTTCGTCATTCGAAATTCGGGCTTTTCCATTTCTTTCCCGATATCCGTGCGATCTTGCGTAATCCGTGGTTCATATTTCCGAGAACTTCGCTCCGCAATTTCCGGATAAGACAGTGAAGTGCCTTTGCGGGCCTCAAGTAAAACCCGCTCCATCCCCGACCCAGCCTGAAGACAGCCCAGAACAACTCACAACAAACTCCGTCAATCTCCACTGGCAGGCATGACTGCCAGTGAACGACCATCCAAAAGGTAGGCCAAAATGTGTGCCTGCTCCACAGTCAGGCAGGGCTGTTCTCCAACATTCAAGCCGTCTGTATAAGTCACGATTCCAGCCTCTCCACGCATGAAAAAGAAACAGAATAATTCCGCGCGCGCTTCGGCGCTTCAAATTACACTTGCTTTGGCCCTGATCTCGGTCTCGGCGATGTTATTGGCTTCCGGTTTGTCGCAGCCAGCAGGCGGCGGCCCCAGCCCGGAGAACCGACAACCAGACAGACCGATGCCCGACTTGGTGCGGTTGGTGGGAGCCGTCATTCAAAACCAGGATTTGCGCAGTCTCCCGTACGTTGCTCCTAAAGCCGAGATTGAAGAGAAGCGGCTAACCCGTTATCCGCACCCAGAAATCCCAAGCTCGACCAATCAATCCGATTTCCCGCGTTTCGAGACATTGATGAAGCAAATCATAACGCCGGCGGCGACGATGCCTGCGCCGGTGCTGACTTTCGATGGGATGAATTCAAGCCAGAGTGGTTGCATGTGTTTGCCGCCTGACACTGATGGCGATGTCGGCCCGAATCATTATGTTCAGTCAGTCAACAGCTCGATTAAGATTTTTGATAAAAACGGTAACCCGCTCAATGGCGCCAATGGAACGACCTACAACTCTTTCTTTTTGACCCTGGTAGGAACGCCTTGTTCGGGCTTCAACAATGGCGATGGGTTCGTCTTTTATGACCATCTGGCTGATCGCTGGGTGGTGAGCGACTTTGCTTTTCCCGGCACACTTCCCGGCGCAGGACCGTTCTACCAATGTATCGGTGTATCCCAGACCAGCGACCCTGTCAGCGGAGGTTGGTTCCTCTATGCGATCCAGCATGATCCGTCCAACGCCACCTGGATCGGTGATTACCCGAAACTGGCGATGTGGAATAGCGGCGGCAACCCTGCCCAAAACGCCTATTACCTCACGGTCAACTTGTTTAATGGCACTACTCTTGGCTTCCAGGGCGTGCGAGTCTTTGCTCTCGACCGCGCCTCAATGCTCACTGGCGGCGCCGCTAACGCCATTGCTTTTAACATCACCCCTGCCGGCCTTGGAGATTCCTACAGTCTGGTTCCAGCCGGTTTTCGCGCCGGCGGCCCTCCGCCTGCGGGCAGGGATGAGTTTCTCATCTCGGTCGATAGCCCGGCGACCGGCGGCGTGACTTTGACTCAGGTGCATGGCTGGAAATTTCACGTTGATTTTGGCACGCCGAGTAATTCGACTCTCGGCCTGGGCGCCAATCATACGCCAAATGCCAACGTCACGGTGGCCGGCTTCGTTGACGCATATACCAATAGCGGAACGCTCCTGGTACCCCAGAACGGGACCACACAAAAGCTAGACACCCTGGGCGACAAAATCATGACGCCGCTTGTCTATCAGAACAGGTCCGGCACGGAATCGTTGTGGGCGTCCCAGACAGTTATCCTGAATTACCCTAGCGGCCCGACTGCGATTCGCTGGTATCAAATGAATGTTACTGGCGGCAATTTTTCCGCTACGCCGGTGCAACAGCAGGATTGGATCAATGGAGGTGATGGTTTGTGGCGCTGGATGCCTAGCATCGCAGTGGATCAAAACGGAAACATGGCCATAGGTTATTCCACCTCCAGTACGGCGCTGCAACCTTCCATTCGTTATGCGGGACGGCTGGCTTCCGATCCGTTAAGTAACCTCGGCCAGGGCGAAGCCATAATGACCACCGGTGGAGGCCACCAAACACACTCCAGCGGACGCTGGGGCGATTACAGCATGCTGACCATCGACCCTGCCGATGGGCTAAGCTTCTGGCACACCAACGAATATTATCCTGTCACTAGCAGCGCTAGCTGGTTTACGCGCATCGGCAAATTCCAGTTCCCCGCGGGTCCGACACCGACACCCACGGCAACACCGACGCCGACGGCAACACCGACGCCGACAGCAACACCGACGCCGAGTCCAACACCAACCGCGACTGCAACAGCCACGTCCACTCCGACCGCCACTGCGACCGCTACAGCTACGCCGACGGCTACCGCGACTGCTACAGCGACACCGACGGCTACTCGCTACAGCCACACCAACGGCAACTGCGACGGCGACAGCTACTGCAACAGCCACGGCTACGCCTACTGCAACACGCCAACAGCCACGCCTACGCCAACCGTTCAGATAACGGTTCAAACAACTCCCGCCAGTCTGACGTTCAGCGTTGATGGCACTACTTACAGTTCGACACAGACGTTTTCCTGGGTGCCTGGCTCAAGTCACACTATAGCCACAACGTCGCCGCAGAGCGGTGGCACAGGCGTTCAATACCCATGGACCAGGTGGAGCGATAACGGCGCGATCTCGCACACTGTCGCCCCAACCACCAACACGACCTACACAGCGACTTTCAGGACACAATATTACCTGACGATGACCCACGGAACCGGCGGCACCGTGAGTCCCGCCAGCGGATGGAAAAATAGTGGAACGATTGTGTCGATTCATGCAACGCCAACCAACAATAATCAGGTGAGTTACAGTTTCGCCGGTTGGACTGGCAGCGGCGCCGGTTCTTACTCGGGAACGAACAATCCGGCTTCAATCACGATGAACGGGCCGATTTCGGAGAACGGTTCATTCACTCAGAACCCGGTTCAGGTGACTGTGCAGACAAATCTCTCAGGTCTTAGCTTCACGGTTGACGGTACTACTTACACTTCGGCACAGACGTTCTCCTGGGTGCCTGGTTCAAGCCACACCATTGCCACGATTTCACCGCAGAACGGCGCCACGGGCGTACGTTACGTATGGACCAGCTGGACCGGCGGCGGCGGCATTTCTCACACTGTTGCGCCTACGACAAACAAAACTTATACCGCGAACTTCAACACTCAATATTTTCTCACGATGAGTCATGGAACCGGTGGCACAGTGACTCCCATGAGTGGGTGGAAAACACAGCGGAACAGTTGTTTCCATTCACGCCACGGCAGCCAGCGGATACAGTTTTACCAATTGGAGTGGCAGCGGAGCAGGCTCTTACTCTGGCACGAACAATCCGGCTTCAATCACAATGGGCGGTCCCATCACGGAGACAGCTGCTTTTATTCATAATTGATGCAACTGACGCTCTTAAGCAACGCTTACTCAATAATTTTTTGAGAACTTCGCCGCGCGATTTCCGGAGAAATAATCAGAGGAAGGATAGACTGCGAGTCGATATCAGATAGGGTTGTTGTCGATTTCGGTGCTGGCCTGGACGTGAGAGTGCATGGCCGATATCCAAAGTGATCCCGGCCATGGGAGGAACGTCGGGGCCAGCACCCAAATCGATGCAACTCTCGCGGCCTTCCTTGTTGTCGTATTTGCAATGTTATAATAAAAAGCGCCGAGTCCACTATAAAATCGACGTTCAGCCCCGGTTGCGGAGCGACGCCCGAAGCCCCAGGCTCCAGGCGGCCACGAAAGTCCAACGCCCAACAGTCAAGGATTCGTCACGCGCCTAGTAGGCTAATCGGCCCCGCTCGCAGAGCGGCGCCATCGGCGAACGCGTTCCAATCGATAGCGGCTGCTTTATGCCTGAAACCACGGCTCTATGTCGCCGTGAGTTTAAAGTCTGTGTAAACCTCCAGAGCGCGTTCGCGCACTTCGACGCGCGAGCGTCTGTCATGACAATCCGTCTCTCAGAAGAGGTGACGAAAATGTAATAAAAATAGCTTGACACCCTGTAGTACATTGTCCTACAAACGGCGCTCCACACCTAAAACCCACACATGCTCTTCTATGAAAAAACAAATTAATCCCAACGTTAAAGCTCATCTTATCCGAAGCGCTTTTTATGTTCTTCTGCTTCTCGCCTTCTGCGTGATCCCATTCGCGCTGGCGCAGCGAAACACGACCAGGCGAGCCGTGAACAAGCCAAAAGTGGCCGCGAACACAAGGCATGAGGTCACGGCGGCAACATCGCAGTTTCGCAACGACGTCGTCACTCGCGCGACAAAGCAAAAGATCCAAGCGCCTTCGACAAACTTCACTACCTTCGACAGAGGGCCCCAGCCCGCGGCTTTACACAAGAGGCCCGCGGCTCCCAGTGGCCTTTGTTCATATGAATTTGCCACGGGCGCCGATGCGATCGTGCCGGGCGACACCAACACCGGTAATTTTGCTGACGACGGCGATACGCTAGTGACGCTGCCGTTCTCCTTTACGCTGTATGACCAGACCTTTAACGCGGTGAACGTCAGCTCCAATGGACGCGCCGACTTCGTGTGCGTCAACGAACCGGGTGGATTCGCATCCGCATGCCTGCCTGCGCCGGACAACGTTTGTCCCTTTGATTACACCATTTTTCCTAACTGGAGCGATTACCGCACCGACATTGTGGGCGAGGGTTGTGCAAACTTTGCCAGCGGCTGCGGCATCTTCACCTCCGTCTCGGGCAGCGCGCCCAATCGCATCTTTAACATTGAATGGCGCGTGGTGTATTTCGCCGATCACACTCAGACGGCGAATTTTGAGCTGCGTCTGTATGAGAACGATCCCAACCTGCGCTTTGACTTTATCTTCGGCACCGTCCAGCCTGGTAGCGACCAACTGTATGTAAGTGGCGTACAGGGACCTGGAGGGACCTTTACTGAGGACTTCTGCGATGCTGGTCCGCCGAGCGCCGGTTCGCGCAGTTACACCTGCACCGGCACCGCACCAACGCCTACGCCCACGGCTACGCCCGGCGGATGCGAGGTTACGGGAAGCATCGACCCGAGCGATCCTACACAGATTGATCGGCTCTTCCGCAGCGGTATTCCCCAAACCTGCCCAGCGAGTACGACATGTGCGACCTTTGGTGATGGAGTGCCACGCCATTACGATGAGTACACCTTCACCAATACGACCGGCGCGACTCAATGCGTGACGGTGGACACCAACACCGCTTGTACCGGTACGAACTTCATTTTCATCGCTGCTTATCTGGACAGCTTTGATCCAGATAACATCTGCACCAACTGGATCGGAGATTCAGGCAGCAGCCCGAATCCGGATCAACCGTTCCAGTTTAACGTGGATGACGGGCAGACGTTTGTTGTCGTGGTAAGCGAAGTGACTCCTGAAGCCGGGTGTCCTTCCTACACCGTGACGGTGACGCCGGAGGCAATATGTGGTGGAGGAACACCAAGCCCAACGCCAACAGCTACGGCGACCGCAACAGCGACAGCAACGGCTACGGCGACAGCAACAGTTACACCATCTCCAACAGCCACGCCAACACCCACGGGGACCCGGCCTACGCCGACGCCACGGCCGCGGCCGACGCCGTATCCTCGTCCGACGCCGTAAGAGGATAGGTTAAAGGTTACAACAGTTAGTTAATCAGGAACTCGCGAGGCAACTCGCGAGTTCCTTGCTTTAAGGGGGAGCTGGGTCCGGACATCCCAAAGGGATTTTTTACGGAAGACACCGAAGAGAACGAAGATTTTTCCAAATTCGGATTCTATAACGAAACCTCGGCATCGCCGCTTCCGACTGTTTGGTTTGCTCCAGGCAGAATCATTCGAAAAATCCCGTTTTTAAGAACCAGTTCATGAAAGTTGATCAACAGTCCGATCGGAACATCCAGCAATTTCATGTAGCTAAAAAGCTGCGTTTTGCTGGAAGGATGCAAAGATTCGACAGCCTTTAACTCGACCAGCAAACAATTCTCCGCGAGCAGGTCAAATCGCAAAGAGGACGAGGCCTTTGGTTTCCACTCGAACTATTTTCTGAGTCGTCGGCAGCAATCGACCGTAATTCCAATTCACGCAGGAAACACCGCTCGTAAATCGATTCGATCAGACCTGGCCCCTTGTGCCGATGCACTTCGATCGCCGCTCCAATCACCTTCCTGCCAAGCTCGTCCCTTTTTGATATAAGCGATGCACATGAAAATCTTTACAGAAGCTAACGAAGAAAACAAAGGCTTGGTCATCTCTACAGAAAGTAGCGAAGGAAATTAAGTCTCAAATTTTCGACCTTCGTTGTCTTCGTTTCCTTCTGCTAATTCTGGCGCGCCGCAGGTCGCCGCGCGACCGGAAGGCGCGGTTAAAAAATTGTTAAGAAAAATGGCTTGACATGTTTGGGTCGCTTTCTTCTAAAAACGGCGCTCCACACCCAAATAACAATGCTCTCTATGAAAAAACAAATTAATCCCACTATTAAAGCGCACCTTATTCGGAGCGCTTTTTACGTTCTTCTACTGCTGGCCGTCTGCGTGATTCCCTTCGCGCTGGCGCAGCGAAACACAGGCGGTAAAAACACAGCCAGTAAAAACGCTGCCAGTAAAAATGCAGTCGGACGCGCTGCAACCAGAGTGGCGCCGGCTACGAACAACGTTTAGTCGCAACGACCCTCGCGCAAAAGGGAAGTCTAAATCCGCGTCTTCCACTCGATTTAGTAACGCCCAGGGAGCAGTGCCGCGCCCGGTCGTCAATGGCCCTGCCGGCGGAGCGGCGTGCTGGTACGACTTCACCGTCGGCACCGATACCTTTGTGCCGGGTGTGGACGATATTGGGCTTAATTGCGACGATTGCGGCCTCGACGTTGCACTTCCGTTCCCGGTCACGCTCTACGGTCAGAGTTTCTCGACCGCACATGTAGGCTCGAATGGTCATTGTACTTTCGGAACTTCCAACGACGGCTTTGCCATCACCTGCCCGCCACCGTTCGGCATCGGTGGCACTACCGAGGTGCTGGCTCCTTATTGGGGCGACCAGACTGCCTTCGAACCGAACGGAGTCTTCACGACCACAACAGGGAGCTGCGCCCAACCGCGTCTTTTACATCGAGTGGCGGACCGTATACTTTGGCTCGCCCGACGCGCTGAATTATGAAATTGCGTTGTTCGAGAACGCGACGCCGCCGTTCGAGTACATTTACAACACCATCAACCCTGCCAGCACTGGGAACGACAGCCAGCTAGTGGTGGGCCAGAAGTTCGATGAGAACTGCTTCACCTTGTTCGGGTGCGATACCACCGGCGGCGGGAGCCCGCCGGTCAGCTCTGGCCAGGCCCTGATTGCCATCGCGGCCGCAACGCCAACACCGACGCCGCCGCCGCAGTGCTCACCGTGGGCGACGGCCAGTCCCTATCCGTCAACGATCGTGCGCTATGGGTTCGTTCAGACCGACACTGACTTCTATGTCTTCGGTGGTGTGTCCGACGGCAGTCAGGTACCCAACGTTAATAGCTACAACCTCGCCACAGGAACCTGGACGTCGCACTCACCGATGCCATTTACCAGTGAGGCGCCCACCTGCGCTCTCGACGCATCGAGCGGCCTTGTTTACTGCGCACAGGGCGACACCGGCGACGGCTTCGCATCTTATAACATCGCCACCGACACCTGGACGCCATTGGCTTCCGATCCCTTTGCTACGGATCACTACGGCTCTGCATCGGGTTCCTTCAATGGCAAGGTGTTCGTAGCTGGTGGAACCACGGGCGAAACCAACGCGGTAGATGTATATGACGTAGCCACCGATACGTGGTCGTCCGGGACGGCAGCGCCCGACGTGTTCCTCCTGGCTGGATACCAACAGGTGGGTCAATTCCTCTACGTGATCGGCGGATTCACCTTAGCCTCGCCATCGACGAACCTCCACACCAGCTATCGTCTGGATATGAGTTCAGCGCCTGGCACGTGGGACACGGGACCCGGGTTTACCGGCGGTCAGGGCAGACTTCGGCCTTGCCTACGACGCGAGCCAGAACAAGCTGTACGCGATGGGTGGAGATGCCGACGGTGGTGGTTTCTTCGATTCGACCAACCTGGTTGATGAGCTCGACCTGTCAGGCTGGCCGGGTGGAACCTGGACGTCCTCAACACCCAACTTGCCATCGCCCAACCGCCAGGCCAACCAGGCAGGCTTCTATGGCGGCGGGAACATCTGGAGTGTAGGCGGTATAGACGGGTCAACCTTCACGTTCCTCTCTGACGTGCTAGCTCGCCCCAGCTGCGCTGGCGGCGGCGGCGGTCCATGCACGCTGCAGCCGTGGCAAATCGTGGCCAATTATCCAGAAACCATCGAATCAGCGGCAATATGCAGTGACGGCACATTCGCCTACGGTGCAGGCGGCACCAATACATCGGGTCGCCATCGACCGGCTTTTACCAATACGACCCAAACACTGACAGTTGGACGACGTTGGCGAGCCTTCCACAGCCTATCCGTGATGCGCGCGCAGTTTATGCTGCCAATACAAACTCAGTCTATGTCTTTGGCGGCATCGACATCAACGGCCTTGTCTCGAACATCCTCCAAGTCTATGACGTCTCAGCCGGCACCTGGAGTTCTGGCGCTAACATGCCGGCAGAACGGTTTTTCCCGGCCACGGGATACTACGATGCCACCGGGCTAATTTACGTTGGCGGTGGGCTCGATGGCAGCTTCCTCGAAACCAGTACAACCTGGATCTATGATCCGGTTGCTAACACGTGGGACAGCAGCACGGGCGCGCCTATGCCCGTGGCAATGGGTGGAAGCGCGGTCAGCGTTGTCGGCCAGAACATGTATCTGCAAGGTTCTTTTGGTACCGGCGCCACAAATCTGAATTACAGCTACGACTTCGTGGCAAATACTTGGACGCAAAAGGCGAATATGCCTGCTGCTGTTTACGAGGGTGCTGGTGCCGCCATCGGCACGAACACCTATGTAGTTGGCGGCGGTGACCCGGCCCTGGCGCCTGGCAGCGTCAAGGCACAGGGGAAAGCGTCCAAAGTGCGGACTCGTTCAATAACAAGGCCGGATACCTCCTTTAACACCACGTACGTCTACGACACGGTGGCCGATAGTTGGACCACCGGTCCGAACACAAACGTAGCGCACTCGTTCACCGGCGGAACAGCAGTCGGCAATAAACTGCTGGTCATGTGCGGATTTGATGGAGTGACCGGCGACACCAACATCGTCGAGGAGTCAATCTGCGGCCCAGGAGGACCTACGCCTACACCGACACCGACAGCAACGCCAACACCGACGCCCAACGGAAGCTGTCCGCCGGTAATTACCGAGTCCACAAGCCAGGAGATCGTGGATGGCAACTCAGTGGCGTGCAACAACGGGGTTGGCACTACCGAGAACCATTACTACCGCGCCTTTAACATGTTTACCTTCACCGGCGGCGCGGACTACTTTGTCACGTCGGTATCCTTCGGGATTGAACTGGCGACCAGTGGAACCGGCACAGGACAACCGCTGACGGTTAATCTGTATGCCAATCACGGCTCGCTGTTTCCTGCCGGCGACTGGCAGTCGAACCTGATAGCGACGTCAGGGGAGATCAACATCCCGGATCAGGCAGACACAGTATTCAATGTGCCTTTGATTGTAACGGCACCTGGGTCAGCGCTTGAGCTGGTGATGGAAGTGACGACGCCTGATGGCACAGCTGTGGGCAACCTGTTCTTCGTCGGATCCAATCCGGATCCCGAAACCGGGCTGAGCTATCTGGAGGCGGCAGATTGCGGTGTGTCCGTCCCGACGCCTACGGGTGACCTTGGATTCCCGGACATGCATATTGTGTTTGACGTAAACGGCAGTTGCGGTGCAACGCCAACGCCAACAGCGACCGCCACGGCGACGCCTACAGCTACAGCGACTGCAACACCGACCCCAACACCGGGGACGCCTACACCAACACCTGGGACGCCGACACCAACGCCGGAGCCCAGAGGCACGCCGACGCCAAGGCCGCGGCCTACGCCGTATCCTCGGCCGACGCCGTAAGAGGATAGGTCAAAAGGTTACAACAGTTAGTTAATCAGGAACTCGCGAGGCAACTCGCGAGTTCCTTGCTTTTAGGAGCGGGTGGATCGGCTCCCGAAGATGATGGCAAATCTGGAGTCGCCGAAGGCGCAAGTAATCAGGTAGTGCCACTCAAGCACATTGAGTTCGCCTTGGTAAGGCCAACGTCTTCCGTGCGGCGAACGTAGCCGTGCCGAACCGGATTATTTGCACGAACATTGCCACTTCTCTGCGTTGGATTCGGATCGACGAAACTACCGATCCCAAAAGTACGTTGCGTCAACCGTGCCGCATTGCGGCTAAGCCGGGTGCGTGGTTTCATGTCCGTACGGGTCGATCGCTACAAAGAACTAGCGGCGCTAACCTATCCGGAGCGCAGAATAAATGGATGTGATCCGGCATGACTCGACCAGGCCAGGCTGCACCGGCACATCAGTATCCCCTGCTTGCCTGACATCCGATAATTAACCTTTCGCTGATCTCATCGTTTGCCAAGAAGGATTTTTCGATCATCGTGTGCAGATCGTGAGAAAGATATTATCGCAGCTCTAAAATCGCAACTGTAATCCGGCGGAATACATGTGCCGGCTTGTTCTATGCGGCTACTGGAAGAGCGGCCTGTGAGTACTATCGGTCCATTCGCGTAGGTGATCGAACTTCTTGTAGGCGTCGCAGATGGCTCCGAAGGCTCCATTATTTAGGCGGCATGGCCGCGTCCGTTTCGACGCTTTGAGGACAATTCTTCCACTTGCCAGCGCGACGCAACGCAGACTCGCATCGGGCAATCCTGCCATCGCGCGCCTTTGCGAGGCCAGAAAATAAAACTTTCCGGAAAATTTGACATGCCGCCAGGCTTTTGATTAAAAGCATCGTCTCAATTGGATGTCATTCCCTGCCCGAGTCAGACAAAACCACTCCGCAGCCAATTCTATGATTAAAAATGCCCATCCCACATCCCCGTCGTCGCCATGGCGGCGTATTTTTTGTTCACTGTTCCTTGTCGCAGCTGTTGTGGTGCTTGTCGCAGCTGTCACTTCTTCCGACGCTGTCGGCCAACGCGTTGGCGGCAATGCAGTCAACATCGCGAACAAGATCGCGCCATGGGTGGTCGAACACACTGTCTACGGCCAGCAGGCTCAATTTTTTGTCGTGCTCGCTGACCGGGCCGACCTGAGCCCGGCAGCCAATTTGCCAACTAAGCCTGAAAAGGGCCGATTCGTTTATCAAACTCTCTTGCAAAAGGCCCGGACTACTCAGGGGCCAATCCTGGAATGGCTGCGCGAACGCAACATTGAACATCAACCTTTCTATATCGTTAATGCCATCCTGGTGAAAGGCACTCGACAGATCGCCGAGACATTGGCTGCCCGCGCGGATGTGGCGCGCGTCGAGGGTAACCCGCTAATCCACAATAACCTTCCCCAACCAGAACGTGTGACTGAGGCGCCTTCGAACCCTCAAGCTCCCAAGACGATCGAGCCGGGAATTGCTTACACGCACGCGCCGGACGTCTGGGGACTCGGATTCACGGGACAGGGAATTGTTGTAGCGAGTGCAGATACAGGCGTTCGCTGGACGCACAACGCGCTGAAGCCTCACTACCGCGGCTGGGACGGAACAAACGCCGATCACGATTACAACTGGCATGACTCCATTCACGACAGCGTTGGGAATCCTTGCGGTAATGATTCGCCATTTCCTTGCGACGACCTTGCCCATGGTTCTCACACCACCGGCACGATGATCGGTGACGACGGCACGGGTAATCAGATTGGGATGGCGCCCGGCGCGAAGTGGATTGGTTGTCGTAACATGGACGCGAACGCCGGCACGCCGGCCAGATACATCGAATGCATGCAGTGGTTCCTGGCGCCTACCCGGATCGGCGGCGGCGACCCCGACCCAACCAAGGCGCCGGACATCACCAACAACTCCTGGGAGTGCCCGCCGTCGGAGGGCTGTTCCGCTGATACGTTGCAGGCCGCCGTCGATGCCCAAGCGGCCGCTGGTATCATGATGCTATCCGCAGCACAAAACTCCGGCCCGGGTTGTTCGACCGTAGAAAATCCGCCAGGAATCTATGAATCAACTTACACTGTTGGGGCCTTAACAACTGGCACTGATGCCATAGCTTCCTTTAGCAGCCGCGGACCTGTTACAGCCGATGGAAGCAACCGAATTAAGCCCGATATTACAGCGCCTGGCACTAACACTCGCTCGTCCACGAATGATAGCGATACTTCATACGCAAATTTCAGCGGCACATCCATGGCTACACCGCATATGGCCGGCGCCATGGCTTTGTTGTGGAGTGCAATTCCGAGTCTGCGCCACCAGCTTGCGGCCAGTCGCGACGCGTTGAACAACTCGGCTGTACATATCAGTTCCACCCAGTGCGGCGATGCGGGCCCGCCAAACAATGTCTATGGTTGGGGCCGCGTGGATATCCTTGCGGCGGTGGGCGGCACTTCGCCTACACCAACACCCACGCCTACAGTGACTCCTTCAGCATCGCCTACACCGACTTCAACTCCGCGGCCAACTCCAACCCCCAGAGGTACTCCGCCATCGCGGGCACGGCCGACTCCGCATCCTCGGCCAAGCCCGTGACGGTGGGTTAAAAGGTAATGGACTTGAAAAGGTATACGGTAGTGAAGCCGGAACTTGCGAGGTAACTCGCGAGTTTTAGGTGGATTGACTTCTCGTGGAGACGGTGGCGAGGCGTGGCAGAAGGCGCCAGTGATCGGGCAGCAAAGCTGCAGTGCCCTTTGCTAATGCGTTCGGGACTCGCCGCGGCTACGGTTTCACTTATCTCAAAAAAAATTCCCTTAAAATATTGACACGCCGTGGCGCTTTGAGGTAAAAGCATCGTTCCTGCATTCAGCCCGCAGCGAATCAAGCAAAATTAACCCAAAATCGTACCGTAGTTCTATGATTACGAACTCACATCGCACATCCGGGCCGTCGCCATGGCGGCGTATTTTTTGTTCATTGTTCCTTGTAGCAGCAGCTGTCGCTCTGGTTGCTGCCGTGGCGTCTTCGCCCGCGGTTGGCCAACGCGTTGAGCTGCCTTCGCAAAGCACGTTTCATCCCGCGCCTGCACAAAAAATCGCACCGTGGGTAGTGGAACACACCGCTAACGGCCAGCAGGCTGAGTTTTTCGTCCTGTTGACAGACCAGGTCGACCTAAGCCCGGCTGCCAATTTGCAAACTAAAACCGAAAAGGGCCGCTTCGTTTATCAAACCCTCCTGGAAAAGGCCCAGACCACCCAGGGGCCCATCCTGCAATGGCTGCGCGAACGCAACATCGAGCATCAATCTTTCTATATCGTTAACGCCATCCTGGTGAAAGGCACTCGAGAGATCGCCGACACGCTGGCGGCTCGCCCGGACGTGGCGCGCGTTACAGGCAATCCGCTTATTCACAATGACCTTCCTCAACGAGGCGCGATCGAGCAATCGCCTTTGCGGCCCCGCGGCCCTGCGACGCCGGCGACGATCGAGCCGGGGATCACTTACACGCATGCGCCTGATGTTTGGGCGCTCGGGTTCAAGGGGGAGACTATCGTGGTTGCCAGTGCGGATACCGGTGTTCGCTGGACACATGACGCGCTCAAGCCTCATTACCGTGGCTGGGACGGAGTCAACGCGAATCACAATTTTAGCTGGCATGACAGCATTCATTCCGGTGGCGGCGTTTGCGGACCTGACTCGCCAGAGCCTTGTGACGATTTCTTTCATGGCAGCCATACTACGGGCACAGCGATCGGCGACGATGGCGGCACCAACCAGATCGGGATGGCGCCGGGCGCAAAGTGGATTGCTTGCCGTAACATGGACCAGGGCAACGGCACACCGGCGACATATATGGAGTGCATGGAATTTTTCCTCGCGCCTTACCCAATCGGCTGCACGCCGAACGAAGGCGACCCGATCAAGGCACCCGATATTACAATCAACTCCTGGACCTGCCCGGTCTCGGAGGGTTGTGTGGTCGGCGACGAGTTGCAAGCTGCTGTTGAAGCTCAAGAAGCTGCTGGCATCCAAATGGTGGTTGCCGCCGGCAATGCCGGCTCCTCTTGTTCCACTGTGTCAGACCCGCCGTCGTTTTATGCGGCTTCCTATACAGTCGGAGCTTTGAACACCGGAACGGACAGTATCGCTGGCTTTAGCAGCCGCGGCCCGGTCACGAGAGATGGAAGCAATCGGTACTAAACCTGATATAACTGCTCCTGGAACTGACACGCGCTCGTGCGACAATTCCTGCGACAGTTGTTATACGACTGCCAGCGGGACATCCATGGCGACTCCGCATATCTCCGGCGCGATGGCGCTGTTATGGTCGGCCATTCCCAGTCTGCAGAACCAAATCCAGGCGAGTCGCGACGCGCTGAATAGCACGACTGTTCAGATCCAGGATGCACAGTGCGGCGACCCGACACCGCCAAACAACGTTTATGGCTGGGGCCGGGTCAATATCGCGGCGGCCGTAGGAACGCCGCCTCCAACCCCAATTCCGGATCCTACCCCACCAATAACGGCGACTCCGTGCGGGCCTACAGCGACTCCAACACCAACTGCGACAGCTACGGCAACTCCAACTACAACGCCTACACCGAGTGTAACTCCGACAGCCACAGCAACGGCGACTCCGAGTGTAACCCCCACACCTACGGCGACAGCTATCCCCAGGGTGACACCAAGGGCTCGGCCGACACCGCATCCCAGGCCAACTCCGTAGTTAGCACGGATTAAAAAGGTTGAGACAGTAACTAAGGAGCTCGCGAGACAACTTGCGGGGTTCCTGCTCCGTTCTCTTTCCAACAGGTGGCCGTTCAGGCTTCCGCAGCTGCTTCGGAACGAACAGGCCGCCGACTGTAATTGACGGGCTCCAGGTGGATCGGCTTATCCTGAAGGCGACGGCAAAGTGAGTCGCCGAAAGCGCAAGAACATCATGCGGCACGCCCGATTCGTTTAGGTCGACGCGTTGAGGACAACGTGTTCCATCTGCACCCTCAGCAAGCGAAACAAACTTTGGAGAAAATGTTGACACGCACGGCGCTTTGGCTAAAAGCGTCGTCTCTCGATTCATTCGCTCAAACAAACAACAACGTACCAGCAATTCTATGATTAAAGACTCAGATCCACATCGCGCTTCCGTGCCGTCGCCGTGGCGGCGTATTTTTTGTTCATTGTTTCTTGTTGCAGCTGTTGTGGCTCTGATAGGAGCCATCGCTTCTTCGCCCGCGGTCGGCCAACGCGTTGAGGACAACGCGTTCCACCCTGGCAAGATCGCGGCGTGGGTAATGGAACACACAGCCAACGGACAGCAGACTGAATTTTTTGTCGTGCTGGCCGACCAGGCCGATCTAAGCCCGGCCGCCAATTTACCAACCAAGGCCGAAAAGGGCCGCTTCGTTTATCAAACGCTGTTGGAAAAGGCCCACACCACGCAGGAGCCAATCCTTCAGTGGCTACGCGAACGCAACATCGAACATCAATCTTTCTATATCGTTAACGCAATTGTGGTGAAGGGAGACCGCCAGCTTGCCGAAACCTTGGCCGCCCGCCCCGACGTGGCGCACATCAACGGAAATCCCCTGATCCACAATGACCTTCCTCAACCCGGTCTAGTCGAAAAATCAGGCGGACGCCCGGCGACGATCGAGCCAGGTATCGTTTACACCCATGCGCCTGATGTCTGGGGGCTAGGATTCAGAGGGGAAACCATCGTGGTTGCTGGCGCGGACACCGGCATTCGCTGGACGCATAACGTGCTTAAGCCTCACTATCGCGGCTGGGATGGAACAAACGCGAATCACAACTTTAATTGGCATGACTCCATTCACGACAGTGTGGGCAACCCTTGTGGGAACGATTCGCAGCAACCTTGCGACGATTTCGGTCATGGCTCCCATACAGTCGGCACGATGGTCGGCGACGATGGCGCTGGCAACCAGGTTGGAATGGCGCCCGGCGCGGAGTGGATCGGTTGCCGTAACATGGACCAGGGCACCGGCACGCCAGCCAGGTATATCGAGTGCATGGAGTGGTTTCTTGCGCCGTATCCACTGAACTGCACGCCGGACGAAGGTGACCCGACCAAAGCGCCTGACATTACGAACAACTCCTGGGGTTGCCCGGTCTCGGAAGGTTGCGTAACGGGCGACGAACTGCGAGCTGCTGTTGAAGCGCAAGCTGCTGCTGGCATCATGATGGTCGTCGCAGCGGGTAATGACGGTCCGAGTTGCGGCAGCATCGATAACGGTGGCCAAGCAGGGCCGCCCTCGTTCTATGCGGCATCTTACACAGTCGGCGCACTAGTTAATGGCACGGATACCATAGCTGGCTTTAGCAGCCGAGGTCCTGTTACGATCGATGGTAGCAACCGTACAAAGCCGGATATCACTGCTCCGGGCACGAGCGTTCGCTCGGCTTGGAACGGTTCCGACAGCGACTATGCAACTATTCAGGGCACGTCCATGGCCACTCCGCATATTGCCGGAGCCACGGCGTTGTTATGGTCGGCCATTCCCAGCCTGAGGAATCAGATTCAGGCGAGTCGAGATGCCTTGGATAACTCGGCTGTGTTTGTATCTTCCACGCTGTGCGGCGACGCCGGCCCCCCGAATAACGTTTACGGCTGGGGCCGTGTCGATATCGCTGCGGCTGTAGGAACGCCGCCACCAACCCCGCCGCCACCAACGCCTACGCCTACAGCGACGGTGACGCCATGCGCGCCTGGAACACCTACGCCTACAGCAACGGCTACGGCAACTCCAACAGCTACTCCGACTACAACGCCTACACCGAGTGTAACCCCGACAGCGACAGCAACAGCGACTCCGAGTGTAACCCCCACACCTACGGCGACAGCTATCCCCAGGGTGACACCGAGGGCTCGGCCGACGCCGCATTCTCGGCCGACTCCGTAAGGGGTTAGGAGCCAGCTTGGAAATGTTGTAGCCGCCTTGCTGTGTCGAGGCGCTGGCAAACTGTTGCCCCCCTGGCGCCACCGCGACACGCATGCCACTACAGTCAGCGCGGCGGCTCCAACTCGTTCTTGCGCAGAAAGCGAATTGGCATTAGCGAAAAAACATGAGGACAACGCGCGCATTCATTCTGATGATCATCGTTCAAATGTGTTTCGGCACGTTAACTCGAGGACAATCTCCAAACATGATCGGCAGATGGAATGTGGAGATCAATTTCGTGGATGGGAACAAACGCTCGTTGCGCTTCGACGCTCAAGACTACGGGAAAGGGACTTTCCTCCTCTTGGATCCAATGTTGAGCCGGTGGGGGCCGGCCAAACCTTCAGAAGCGAAGTGGACTCCAGGAGACCAAAACTCGGTGACGTTTTCGGGTGCGGTGGAATTTCCGATCGGCAACGTCGGCCGCGACGCGGGAACATTGATGTTCAAGGGAAAATTCGAAACGCCGGACGCGATCACCGGCGAGGTGGAATTCGCTCCGCTTGTCGGTGAGCGACCGTCAAAGCACGGCACGTTCAAAGCGGTTCGCAATAATTCTGCCCATTAAACGCGCGAAAAGACGCGAAAATTTTTGGACAGGTTTTTGTCTGTTTATGTGTTTCGTTAGACACAGATCCCCCAAGCTCGCACACAAAATGGTAACAACGTTGTTACCCGTTTCTTCGAAAAACCAGAGACGCGAATTACACGAATTGCCACGAACCTCACCACGCTTTAGGTGACTCCGTGCAAATGGAAGGGGTGAGCTTCGCGAGCCTCTGGGATCGCGGGGACGTGCGTTTGGCGTCGCAGCGCTGCGTCCTCCATGTGCCAGCGTACGAATCTGAAGATCAAATCCGTTTTATCGTCATTTCTTTTTCATTCGAGCAATCCGTGGTTCCCAAAGAATTTCAAAAAAATCTTAAAAAAAGTATTGACATACTTTTGCGCATTCAGCTAAAAGATGCGCCTTCGCCCGCCTTTGCACGTAGTGCGGCAGGCGAATTAACTACGGGTAAAATAAAAAAATCGGGGAAAATAGAAAAAAAGTGTTGACGCGTTTCTGGCACTTCGGCTAGAAGCGGCGTTTCGCATCCAAACTCCATTCAGTTCATAACCATTCATGAAAAAGAAATCCACTTCACAATCCGCATTCTTTAATCTGCGTGTCTTAGTCGGTCTGTTTGTGGCCCTGGCCGGGGTCTCGCTGGCGCTGCTCGCTACGGCGAATCCACCCGGGCGCGGCGCATCCGCCAAGCGCGTTGTAGCCCCGTCACCGGGAAAATATAAGGTTACGACCCAGTCCTCCATTGACCCACTGGTTCCTGCAATGTTCGACTGTTCCAAGATTAAACAGTTGGGCATCGACAGACAGGAAAACCTCCGGGCCGGCGCCATCATGATTCACTGCGGCATGTTTCAGGGACGTAAGTCTTCATCTCACGGCAAAGCGTTCTCGAAGCTTGTGCAAAACCTGACGGCACCCCTGGTGTTTGGCGCCACGGACGTGAACCTGATCACCGGCGACCAAAAGCTTTCCCAACGTGACCCAATCCGAGACGTTCACCACGGCAAACCCCGATGATCCTAGCCAGGTCGTGGTTGCCTACAACGACTCACGGGGCCGCAACTTTAACCCGATTAATATTTCCGGTGCATCGGTCTCCACCGATGGCGGCACTACTTTCACCCGTCTTACCAAGGCTAACGGTCAAAGTCCCTTCGACAATACCTTTGGTGACCCGGTCGTTCTGTATGACAAGTCAACGGGTTTTTGGGTGACCGTCTGGCTGGATGGTGCATGCGGCGGTCAGGGCCTCGGCGGCTATCGGACACTCACTCCTGAAGACCCGGATAGCTGGACCCATTTCTGCGCTTTCAACGAGGGCTCAGCCGATCGCGAATCTGGCTGGGCTGATAACAATCCCAGCTCGCCGTTCTTTGGGCGATTGTACATTTCCTGGAACGACTTTAACATCGGCCAAGGCGCTCTCATGTCCATCCACTCCACTGATGGCGGCGTCACGTGGAGCAGCCCGGCAACAGTGATCAACGGCGGCACCTTCATCCGCGACGTGCAGATTACGGGCGACCTTGCGGGCAGCGGGACCGTGTACATCGCCGGTATGGACGAAGGCGGCGGTGGTTTCCCCCACAATGACACTAACCTTATGTTCAAATCCACCGACGGCGGTAGCACCTGGAGCAACACCTACACTGGCACACCCTTCCCCGGACCGGGCGTTACCGCTGTTGGCTACTTCGCGTGCATGTTTAACGATTTCGGCGGCTACTGGCGGCACGAGGGCTGGGGTGAGCCTGCTGCAGTCAACAATTTCGTTCACCTCGTTTATTCGCAGCAGGGCGCTCCCGGTGACCCCGGCGACGTCTATTACATCCGTTCCACCGACGGTGGTGTAACCTTTGCCGCGCCGTTCAAGTTAAACACCGATTCAACGCTTCGTCCTCAATGGCAGGCTAACCTCTCGGTCAGTCCAACTGGCACGCTCCTGGCGACGTGGTATGACGCGCGCGAAAGCACGAACTGCGTTGCTGGCGACCCCAACACTCCGTGTTACAGGATGTTCTCGCGCAAGTCCAACGACAACGGCGCGAGCTGGCTGCCTGATGACATGCTCTCGGACGTGGTCACACCGTTGCCGGAACAACCTGACCCGGGGATCCAGCCGACCTACGCAGGCGACTACGACTACGGCTCTGCGATAGCTTCTAAGCATATGACTTCATGGACGGACGGGCGGGTGACCATCAGCGGCGTCTCGCAGCAGGATGCCTTTACCGACAGGGATCTGGTTGGCTTTTCCGTGGCCACCGCTGACCCGGCTTGCGGCAGCCTTGTTATCGGTACGGCGCCGACTGCCTTCACTATCGACCTGAGTGATCCGGCGGATCCGAGCACTGTTCAGGCGACCGATTTCACTGTGAACGGAACCCCTGCGGACAGCTTTACGTTATCGAACGGCAATGCCACGATCGAGTTCGACTTCAACTCGTCACCTGTGGTACAGGGCGAGAACACGATGCACATCGATGCCGGTGCAATTCACCAGGCCTCGAATAACGATCCGATCCTGGAATTCAACTGCACGTTCCGTTTTGGTCAAGAACAGCTAGCGGTGACTGACACCGATCCACCCGTTGGCGGGACATTCACACCGCCAGCACCAGCCACGTATGACTACCTCGTGAACTTGAACATGGCTGCTGATCCAAACTCAGTTCAGGACAGCGATCTGCAATTGAGTGGAAACACTGGCGCCACTGTGACCGGGCATACCTTGGAAAACGGCGACGCGACCATCCACTTCACGCTGAATATTGCCTTCGGTGGGAGCGTAACTGCGCACATTGCTGCCGGGGCGATCACTGATACCTTTGGCAATCCTAACGCGGACTTCTCGGGGAATTATACGGTAGAGGGTTGTCCTCCGAGCCAGTACGTCATAACTGAGGGCGCCGACGCGATCGTGCCGGGTGATACCGATACGGGTAATCACTGCGACGACTGCAATACGGCCGTTGCGTTGCCATTCCCATTCCAGTTGTATGACCAGACTTACAACAGCGTGCAGGTTAGCTCGAACGGACGCCTCGACTTTGTGGTGCCGAATGAGCCGAGTGGCTTCATTACGAACTGTCTGCCTGCGCCGCCAAATATTGGGCCGTATGACTTCACAGTCTTTTCTGTGTGGCAGGATCAGCGCACCGATTTCGGTCTGAGCGGCTGCGCGAGCTTCCCCGGTGGAAACTGCGGTGTGTTCACGTCAGTGTCTGGCAGCGCGCCTAACCGCATCTTCAACATCGAATGGCGCACGGTGCTGTTTGCCGACAACAATGCGACACAGAACCACGAGGTACGCTTGTATGAGAACGATCCGAACCTGAAGTTCGAGGTGATCATCGGCACGCTCACATTTGCATGCCCCAGGGCAAAACTGGGTGTCGGGTGTCCAAGGCAACTCAGGAGCTGGGTTCTTTACCCAGGACTTCTGCAGTTCTTCACCTCCGACTAACGTGTCGCGAAACTACGAGATACCGCCGTGTGGGTCGCCTACGCCTACGCCAACACCGGGTGACACCGACACCAACACCAACTGTGACGCCGACTGTGACGCCAACCGTGACGCCGACCGTGACACCAACGCCTCCGCCGCATCACCCCACGCCCAGGCCGCGGCCAACACCGTATCCTCGTCCGACGCCGTAAGCTAGGGATAGGGACATGACTCTACGGAGATCAGTAATCAGTGAAGTCGGGAACTCGCGAGGCAACTCGCGAGTTCCTTGCTTTCTGACGCGAACGGCTTCTTCTGGAGTGCGTCGCCGCGGCAACCTGAATTTCAGGCTCAGAGCCGAAACGTGCCGCTACAACGGATCTTGAAGCTCACATGTCCTGCCCAGTCCCGGAAAGTCCGCATGGCAAGCAGCCTTCGCCAGACGCCATGGACGACGCTCACGCCGAACGCCATCTTGGCATTCGTCGTTCCATTCGTGCTTCCAGTTTATTCGTCGTGGCGGTCCTTCGGATTTCGTCAGTCTGATTATCCGTGTGAGCCGTGGTTTCTCAAAGTGGCTGGCGCCAAAAATCAAGAAAAGTGTTGACACATTGCAGCGCATTCCCCTAAAAGGGGAGTTCACTTCCGGACCTCCGAGGGGAAAAAACAAAGAAACAGCGTTGAAACGCGCCGGGCGTTTCAACAAAAGCCACCACTTAGTCCAAGCTCCACCTCATGAAAAAGAAATCTGCGTCTCAATCTGCACCTGCCCGCCGTAGCCTCGGCGAAGGCGGGTTCTTTAATCTGCGCGTCTTAGTCGGCCTGTTTGTCGGGATGACCGGCATCTCGCTCGCGCTTTTCGGCGCCAATCCGTTCGGACGCGCCAATAATCCGTCCGCTTCCGGCGCCGCAAAAGCACAGCCGAAATACAACGTTACCACCGGGTCCTCCATCGACCCGCTCGTTCCTGCAATGTTCGACTGTTCCAAGATTAAACAGTTGGGCATCGACAGGCAGGAAAATCTCCGGGCCGGGGCCATCATGATTCACTGCGGCATGTTTGAGGGACGGAAGTCTTCTTCTCACGGCAAAGCGTTCTCGAAGGTTGTGCAAAACCTGACGGCACCCCTGGTGTTTGGCGCCACGGACGTGAACCTGATCACCGGCACCGAAAGCTTTCCCAACGTGACCCAATCCGAGACGTTCACTACGGCAAACCCCGATGACCCCACCCAGGTATTCGTTGCCTACAACGACTCACGCGGTCGCAACTTCAACCCCATCAATATCTCTGGCGCGTCTATCTCCACCGATGGCGGCACTACTTTTACCCGTCTTACCAAGGCTAACGGTCAAAGCCCCTTCGACAATACCTTTGGTGACCCGGTCGTTCTGTATGACAAGTCAACGGGCTTTTGGGTGACCGTCTGGCTGGATGGTGCATGCGGCGGTCAGGGCCTCGGCGGCTACAAGTCTACCACGCCCGAGGACCCGAATAGCTGGACTCATTTCTGCGCTTTCAACGAGGGCTCGGCCGACCGCGAATCTGGCTGGGCTGATAACAATCCCAGTTCGCCGTTCTTTGGGCGATTGTACATTTCATGGAACGACTTCAATATTGGGCAAGGCGCTCTCATGTCAATCCACTCCACTGATGGCGGCGCCACGTGGAGCAGCCCGGCAACAGTGATCAACGGCGGTAGCTTCATCCGCGACGTGCAGATCACTGGTGACCTTGCGGGCAGCGGGACCGTGTACATCGCCGGTATGGACGAAGGCGGCGGTGGTTTTCCCCACAATGACACTAACCTTATGTTCAAATCCACCGACGGCGGTAGTACCTGGAGCAACACCTACACTGGCACACCCTTCCCCGGACCGGGCGTTACCGCTGTTGGTTACTTTGCCTGCATGTTTAACGATTTCGGTGGCTACTGGCGGCACGAAGGCTGGGGTGAGCCTGCTGCAGTCAACAATTTCGTTCACCTCGTTTATTCGCAGCAGGGCGCTCCCGGTGACCCCGGCGACGTCTATTACATCCGTTCCACCGACGGCGGTGTAACCTTTGCCACGCCGTTCAAGTTAAACACCGATTCAACGCTTCGTCCTCAATGGCAGGCTAACCTCTCGGTCAGTCCAACCGGCACCCTCCTGGCGACGTGGTATGACGCGCGCGAAAGCACGAACTGCGTTGCTGGCGACCCTAACACTCCGTGTTACAGGATGTTCTCGCGCAAGTCCAACGACAACGGCGCGAGTTGGTTACCTGATGACATGCTCTCGGACGTGGTCACACCGTTGCCGGAACAACCTGACCCGGGGATCCAGCCGACCTACGCAGGCGACTACGACTACGGCTCTGCGATAGCTTCTAAGCATATGACTTCATGGACCGACGGGCGGGTGACCATCAGCGGCGTCTCGCAGCAGGATGCCTTCACCGACAGGGATCTGGTTGGCTTTTCCGTGGCCACTGCTGATCCCGCTTGCGGTAGCCTGGTGATCGGCACTACGCCGACTGACTTCCACGATCATCCTGAGCGATCCCGCTGACCCGAGCACTGTCCAGGCAAGCGATTTCACAGTGAACGGAACTCCGGCGGACACGGCTACCTTATCAAACGGCAATCAGACTATTGACTTCATCTTCAATAGCTCACCGGTCACCCCGGGCGAAAACACGATGCACATCGATGCCGGCGCAATTCACCAGGCCTCGAATAACGATCCGATCCTGGAATTCAACTGCACGTTCCGTTTTGGTCAAGAACAGCTAGCGGTGACTGACACCGATCCACCCGTTGGCGGGACATTCACACCGCCAGCACCAGCCACGTATGACTACCTCGTGAACTTGAACATGGCTGCTGATCCAAACTCAGTTCAGGACAGCGATCTGCAATTGAGTGGAAACACTTTCGCCACTGTGACCGGGCATACCTTGGAAAACGGCGACGCCACTATCCACTTCACGCTGCATATGGATTTCGGGGGGACATTGACTGCGAGCATTGCCGCCGGGTCGATCACTGATACCTTTGGCAATCCCGGCGCGGCCTTTTCTGGGAATTACACAGTAGAAGGGCCTACACCCTGTCTTTGGTCCTCCGGTCCGGATCTCCCTTTCGCTGGCACTCGTTTCGTTGGCGTCTTTTTCCCCGCCAATGGGAAATTTTATGCGATGGGTGGCCGCGACGTCAATAACGTCGAGTTCACTCATCCGTTTGAGTACGATCCCGGCAGCAACAGTTGGACAACCAAGTCAGCCACTTACCCTGACAACCACGTGAACAACATGGCTTGCAGCGTGCTTAACGACAGCGGGACGGACTATATTTATTGCGCGGGCGGGTCGGAGTTCACCGGCCAGACCACGAGCGGTCATGTCTTCCGTTATGATCCGATTGCTGACAGCATCACCTCTGTTCCTAGCAACTGGCCGCCTGGCGACGCGGGCACTCTGCCGGGTGGCTTCACTGTTTTCAACAACAAGCTCTTCACTCTGGGTGGCTTCGACATTCCGAATGGCATTGGGACCAACCAGATTTGGGAGTTTACGCCTAACCCCGCTGGCTGGGTGCAGAAGAATGCGGTCCTGCCGTTTCCGCTCGGCTATTTACCAACCACGACTATCGGGAATCTCATCTATACAGGTGGCGGCGTTGATATCACGGGCGGCGTTCTCACCGATACGACAAACGCATTTGTCTATGACCCAGTGGCTGATTCCATCTCCATCAACACCGACATACCCGACGCCACAAGCAATACCCGGGCGGTCAACTTCTGTAACGTGATGTATGTCTTGGGTGGGAATTTTAACGCCCCCACCAATGAGGTGCAGATCTACGATCCAGTTAGTAATACTTGGTCGGTGGGTACTCCATTCGCAATTGCTGGGCGTAACTTCGCAGCCGACACTGATGGCACTAATATTATCTGGAAAGCAGGCGGCTACGACAGTGGCCTAGCCATAATCGCCTCGATGGAGATCTTCAACTGTCCGGTGAGTCCTTGCGCGTCGCCGACGCCCACACCAACAGCATCACCAACGGCGACGCCAACCGTGACGCCAACCGTGACACCAACACCTCCACCGCACCACCCCACGCCCAGGCCGCGGCCAACACCATATCCTCGGCCCACGCCGTAAGCTAGGGACACGACTCTCGGAGATCAGTAATCAGTGAAGTCGGGAACTCGCGAGGTAACTCGCGAGTTCCTTGCTTTTGGGGGGCAACGGCTTCTTCTGTAGGCTGTCGGCTGTAATCGAATTGAAGGCTGCAGGCGACACGCCTGCCGCTACAAGGCATCTTGCAAGCCGCATGCCTGCCAGTACAGGCGGAGCCCGCTGGCAAGCCGCCTTCGCCAGAGGCTATGGACGAGCCAGCGACGCCTGCCTGTACAGAGAAGTTGTATTTTTTCTCCTCATTCGTTCGTCATTCTTTTAATTCATGTAATCCGTGTGATCCGTGGTTCCTCAAAGTGGCTGGCGCCGAAAATCAAAAAAAGTGTTGACACATTGCAGCGCATTCCCTAAAAGGGGAGTTCACTTCCGGACCTCCGAGGGGAAAAACAAAGAAACAGCGTTGAAACGCGTCGGGCGTTTCAACAAAAGCCACCACTTAGTCCAAGCTCCGACCTTATGAAAAAGAAATCTGCGTCTCAATCTGCCTTCTTTAAGTTGCGCGTTTTGGTTGCCGTTTTGCTGTGCTTTGCGGCAATTACACTCGTGCTTTTTGCGTTTGGCTTCGGCAAAGTTTCGGCGGAGCCGAAACCTGCGCCGAAGTCCCAGCCGTTAGTCAGGGCGCAGTATCGCGGCGTCATGCCGGTGGTGAAGTTCGATATCTCGCCGCCGTTGCGCAGCATGAAACCAAAGCCTTGGAAAGATTGCACGCTGCGCGAGAACGAGGACCAGGGCCCGAGTTTGCCGGGCCCCGTAGGCCGTGTGGTGCGCGATCCAGTTGTGCAGCGAGTGCTCGGCAAGATTGGAATACCGGGTCCGATCGTCAACTTCGATGGGAACATCAACATGTGCGGCTGCTCGCCGCCCGATCCCAATGGCGCAGTCGGTCCCACTAACGTGGTGACGATGGCTAATCTGCATTTCCAGATTTTTGATAAGACCGGGAATTCGCTCTTTGGTCCGGCCGCGAATAATACGCTCTGGTCTGGATTTGGTGGGGACTGCGAGACCGATAATGCCGGCGATCCTGTCGTTCTCTATGACCAGCTCGCCGATCGCTGGATTCTGACTCAGTTCACCTCCAGCGGGCCGACGTTCTTTGAGTGTATCGCGGTCTCACAGACAAACGATCCGACTGGATCCTATTTCCGCTATGCCATCTCGACCGGAAACAATTTTCCGGACTATCCGAAAGGTGGCATGTGGCCGGACGCCTACTACTTTAGCACTCGCGAGTTTCTGAATGGATCGCAATTTGTCGGTGTCGGAGCGTATGCTTTGGATCGTGCCCAGGCACTGGCCGGCAATCCCAATCCGACCATTGTCGGGTTCCTCGCGCCGCCAAACCCGGCTTACGTGGTTGGCGATGGTCTGCTGCCGAGCGACCTCGATGGACAGACACCGCCGCCTGTGGGAAGTCCCAACTTTTTTGTCGGTTCACAGGATGACAACGGTCCCTATGGCGCGCCATCGGATGGGTTAACCTTCTGGAAATTCCACTACGATCCCAACACTCCTGGTAATTCGACTTTCATGATGACCAATACGTTGGCGACGGCGCCATTCAATTCGATCATGGGGGGTGGATGCTCCGCTACGCGGCAATGCATTCCGCAGCCGGACACAACCAATAAGATCGATCACTTGGGTTACCGGCAGCGGCCGTTGTTCCGACTCGCGTATCGCAACTTTGGCGATCACGAATCGCTCTTGACCAATCAGTCAGTGTCTGCCGGCACCGGACCTAACGGCGAGGTATCAGGCATTCGCTGGTGGGAACTGCGGGATCCCAATGGGGCCACCCCGGTCATTTTCCAAGAGGGCACCTACGCGCCGGGACTAACTGATGGCGTCCATCGATGGATGGGTAGTATCGCCATGAATTCACTGGGAGACATCGCGCTGGGATTCAGCGCCGCGAATAGCAGTAATCCATCAGTCTTTCCCAGCGTGTTGTACACAGCGCGGCACGATGGCGATCCGCCGGGCCAGATGACACTCGGCGAAGGATCGATTAAGGACGGCACAGGCTCGCAAACCGGCAGTCCTCGCTGGGGCGACTATACCGCGCTCGACATTGATCCTGCTGACGACACGACTTTCTGGTACATCAATGAGTACGTTCCCGACGACCAGCTCCATTGGATGGCGACTAAGAATCGGCGCTTTTAACCTGGCTTTTGGACCAACGCCAACACCGTCGCCGACGCCTGGAACACCAACACCGACGCCGACACCGACGGCTACTCCTCCTAACGTTTGCCAGTACACGTTCACCACAGGTAGCGATACGATCGTGCCGGGTGACACTGATACCGGTAACCACACGGATGATGGCGATACATTCATTTCGCTACCGTTCTCGTTCTCGTTGTATGATCAGACCTACAATGGCGTGAATGTTAACTCAAATGGCCGCCTTGACTTCGTTACGGTCAACGAGCCCGGCGGCTTTGCCAGTGTGTGCCTGCCTGCGCCTCCGAATATTGGGCCATTTGATTACACGATATTCGGTCTCTGGAGCGATTATCGCACCGACATCGTGGGCGAGGGTTGTTCGAACTTCGCCAGCGGCTGTGGCATTTTTACCTCCGTCTCCGGCAGCGCGCCCAATCGCATCTTTAACATTGAATGGCGCGCGGTGTATTTCGCCGACCACAATCAGACGGCGAATTTCGAGGTGCGCCTGTACGAGAGCGACCCCAACCTGCGCTATGACGTAATCTTCGGCACCGTCCAGCCTGGCAGCGACCAACTGTATGTCTCAGGCGTTCAGGGTCCGGGCAAGGTCTTTACTCAGGACTTCTGCGATGCTAATCCGCCAGGGCCGGGATCGCGGACTTACACCTGCCCAGGGGGAACCCCGACTCCGACGCCATCGGCTACACCTACTGTGACTCCAACGGTTACACCGACAGCAACGCCGACACCTGGAGCGAGGCCTACTCCGACACCCAGGCCTCGGCCGACTCCACGTCCGCGCCCAACGCCGTAGCGACCATAAACCCTTCTTCTGTAGGGGAAGCTGGCAGCCTCCCCTACAGCGGGTCTCCGGTCGAGGAGGATCAAGGGCGCAGGCAAAGATTGGGTTAGTTATGAACATCAATGAACATTAATGGCTACAGCGGTTATAGTTTGCCTTAACTCGCTCCAGCTTGAGACACTACCATGACGAAAAAACTACTTGTCCGCTGTAGCCTTGGCGAAGGTGGATCGACAATCAGCTATCTTCTGTCGACTAGGATAGCCGTCAGCCTTCTTACTCTTTTAACTATCAGCTACCTCCCATCAGCTCGCGCCCAAGGCACCGTTGCAGAACAAACAGCGACTCGCAAGTCTACGCCAGGCTACGGCGCGGCAGGCAAGCCGCGCATGACCGAGCCGCTGGAAAAATACAACATGCCACCTGCGTACATTTACCGGCTGGAGACAGGGCCGCGTATGATTTCGCAATTCGGCTTGTTTACCAGCTTCCAGGTGAACGTCGATGCCAATGGCGATAACATTCTCGGTGACGCGGCGAACGAGCCATCGATTACGGTTGATCTAACAAACCACAACAGGATGGCAATCGGCTGGAGGCAGTTTAACAGCGTTCAATCCGACTTCCGGCAGGGCGGCTGGGGATATACCACTGATGCCGGCACGACCTGGACGTTTCCTGGTGTCTTGCAAGATAACGTTTTCCGCAGCGACCCGGTGCTAGGGTCGGATGAGGCAGGAAACTTTTTCTATCTCAGTCTTCTCCAGTCGTTCTGCGAGAACATGTACGGTTCGCTGAATTTCGGTCAGACCTGGACACGCCTGCAACCCGACGGAGACGCAGGAGGAGGGGACAAGCAGTGGTTCACGATCGATAAGACCGGCGGCACAGGTCACGGCTTCCAATACCAGGCTTGGAGCACGTCTGCTCCTTGCAGCTTCGGTCAGTTCAGTCGCTCCACCGACAGTGGGATCACCTGGATGAATCCGATTAACATCCCTAACCAGCCCGTCTGGGGGACACTCGACGTTGACACTAACGGCAATCTCTTTATCGGCGGCGGAGATTTTGGCAGCGAGTTTTTTTGTGTTCGGTCCAGCAACGCGCAGAATCCGGCCGTCACGCCAACTTTTGACCAAAACGTTCCAGTCGACCTTGGCGGCAGCGTGTTGTTTGGCGCGCAGATCAACCCAGGTGGATTGGCGGGCCAAATCTTTCTGGCAGTGGATCGCTCCGGCACTGCCACTAACAACAATATTTACATGATTGCCACAGTGCAGCAATTTAGCGCCAGCAACGGGAGCGACATCATGTTCTCGCGCAGCACGGATGGCGGAGTGACCTTTAGCACGCCGCAACGGATCACCGACGATCCAGTTAATCAGAACAAATGGCATTGGTTCGGCACGCTCGCGGTGGCGCCCAATGGACGCATTGATTCTGTATGGCTGGATTCACGAAACGCTCCGAACAACACCGATTCGCAGTTATTCTACTCGTGGAGCACGGATGGCGGCGTCACCTGGGCACCTAATGTTCCAGTCAGCAGTTCATTTAATCCTCACGAAGGCTGGCCGGTGCAGCAGAAGATCGGCGATTACCTTACGATTGTGTCCGATAACACTGGTGGCGATGTGGCGTATTCGGCCACGTTCAACTTTAACCCCAACACGGGACAGCATGAAGAAGATGTCTATTACGTGCGCGTTTTCCCATCGGGCGGACCTACACCGACGCCAACACCAACAGCAACGCCTACTGTGACACCGAGTCCTACTCCTACGCCTCGGCCAACCCCCACGCCGCGGACTGCTCCGACCCCGAGAGGTCGTCCGACTCCGCTGCCTCGCCCGAGTCCACTGAGCTCGTTAACCCTTCCCGCGAACTAGCAACTAGTGATTAGTCGAAGCACCAATGGTTCGTCCCATTGCTCACGGGACGACGGCGGCCCAGCTCCAGTGACATGCAGCGATGACGAACGTCTGGAGACGGCCTGCCTCAGGCCGCCGCCTTCCGGCTTTATGAGACAACTTCCAACAATGTATCTAACGATTTAACGTCATATGAGAGTTTTGAACCACAGTCTTCTTACCTGCCTGTCTTTGCTTTGTGGATTAACCGCCGCTTCAGCTCAACTCGCGCCGACCTGGAAGCCGCACCAACAGCGGCCATTTGAAAAGTACGACATGCCGCCGATGTACATTTTTCGGCTGGAAACGTCGCCGCGAATGATCTCGAGGTTTGGTGTGTTCACGAGTTATCAGGTCAACGTCGATGCGAGTGGCCAGAATATTGTTGGTGACGCTGCGAACGAATGCACGATTTCCGTTGATCCAACAAACCTGAATAAGATGGCGATCGGGTGGAGACAATTCAATAATGTTAATTCCAACTTTCGACAAGGCGGTTGGGGATATACGACCGATGGCGGAGTAACATGGACGTTTCCAGGTGTATTGGAAGATAACGTTTTTCGCAGCGACCCGGTAACGAACTCGGATGAGACAGGCACGTTTTTCTATCTTAGCCTGATGGAAACCTTTTGTGAAAACATGTATCGCTCAACTAATGGAGGCCAGTCCTGGCTGGAACTGCAGCCCGACGGACTCGCAGAAGGAGGCGATAAGCAATGGTTCACGATTGATAAGACCGGGGGCCCGGGTCACGGATTCCAATACCAGTCAAGCGACGGCGCTGACTGCGATAACACCGGCGTCGTCGAATTCCAACGCTCCACTGACGGCGGGATCACCTGGCAGGCTCCGATTGCTATTCCGAACGAGCCCACAGATGGAACACTCGACGTTGACACCGATGGGAATCTCTTTATCGGGGGCGAAGGATTCAGCCCGTTTTATTGCGTGCGCTCGAGCAATGCGCAGTTCGGTGGTCAGACACCGACCTTCGACCAGATAACGCAGGTTGACATGGGTGGCGAACTGTCTGGTGGCGGAATAAATCCAGCAGGACTGGATGGAATGTTGTTCCTGGCGATTGATCACTCCGGCGGACCGACCAACAACAACATTTACATGCTGGCCAGCGTAGCGCCGCCAGGGCGGAGCACAACCGACGTGATGTTTGTGCGCAGCACAGATGACGGAGCAACCTTTAGCGCGCCGGTCAAGGTCAATGACGATCCGGTTAACCCTAGCAAGTGGCACTGGTTTGGCACGTTTTCGGTCGCGCCAAATGGTCGGCTGGATGCTGTCTGGTATGACACTCGCAATGCTGCCAACAATACAGACTCGCAGTTGTTCTATTCATTTAGTACGGACGCTGGCGTGACGTGGTCGCCTAACGTGTCGGTGAGCAATGCGTTTAATCCATTCGAAGGCTATCCGAATCAGAGCAAGATTGGCGATTATATCACGATGGTTTCCGATGAAACCGGCGGCAACGTGGCGTACTCGGCTACGTTCAACTTCAATCAGAACAACGGACAGCACGAAGAAGATGTGTATTACGTGCGGGTATTCCCTGGTGGACAGGGACCCACGCCTACACCAACTCCAACGGTGTCCCCGACTCCTACTCCAACCCCCACAGCAACGCCGACGGCTACACCTACGGTTACGCCTACACCGACACCTACTGCCACTCCCACACCAAGACCTACTCCCACTCCGAGGTCTATTCCCACGCCAAGGGGCCGACCTACTCCGCGGCCGAGGCCGTGAATTCGCGGTGATTAGTGATCGGTGGGCCGTGATCACTGGATTCCGGGCAGCGGAAAGCGTGGCACGGGCATCTTTGCCGGCTAGATGTAGGAGCTCGTCCTACAACCAAATGGCTGCGCTTGGCTTACTAAATGAAAGTTCTCGACAAGCCAGGCATTTGCGATTACGAAAGAGCGCCAGCGAGGCAGTTGAGATTCGTGAATCTTAATTCGCTTCATGGATTCAACGCCGTAACCACGCCAATAATTATGAGACGCTCCACAGTTTCGCTCACTCTACTCGTTTGCCTGGGCGTAAGCGCTTTAGGCACTGCTTCAGCTCAGCTCGCGCCCACCCGGAAGGCGCCGCGCAATGAGGCACTGGAAAAATACGATAATCCGCCGGCGCCGCCTCGAAAAATCGAGATGTCGCCCCGAATGATCTCGCAGTTCGGCGTGTTTACCAGTTACCAGGTGAACGTCGATGCCAATGGCCAGAATATTATCGGCGATGCTGCCAACGAGTGCTCGATCTCCGTTGACCCCACAGACGGCAACAAGATGACAATCGCCTGGAGGCAATTCAATGACGTTAACTCCAACTTCCGTCAGGGCGGCTGGGGTTACACCACTGATGGCGGCGTCACCTGGACATTTCCGGGCGTCTTGCAAAACAATGTCTTCCGCAGCGACCCGGTGACACACTCGGATGAGCTGGGAAATTTTTTCTATCTCAGTCTCCGATCGGACGGATTTTCTTTTTTTTGCGACGACCTGTGGGGCTCGACAAACGGCGGCCAGTCGTGGGTGGAGCGGTCCCCGGACCAGGGAGCAGGAGGAGGCGACAAGCAATGGTTCACAATCGATAAGACCGGCGGCCCGGGACACGGATTCCAGTACCAGGCCGACGATGGTATTAACTGTAGCGGCGGCGGTGTGCAATTTCAGCGTTGCACCGATGGCGGTGTCACCTGGCAGGCACCGATCAGTATTCCTCAAGGACCTGTATATGGGACACTCGATGTGGACACGAACGGCAATCTTTTTATCGGCGGCGAAGGGAACACCTTTTACTGTGTCCGCTCGAGCAATGCGCAGATCGGAGGCCAGACGCCGACTTTTGATCAGGTGACCCCGGTCAACATGGGTGGCGACCTGGGCGGTGGGGGAATCAACCCAGACGGATTGACCGGGCAGTGTTTCCTGGCAGTTGATCGCTCCGGTGGTCCGACTAACAATAACATTTACATGCTGGCCAGCGTGGTGCCGCCCGGGCGAAACACAACTGACGTGATGTTTGTGCGCAGCACAGACGGCGGATTAACCTTCAGCGCGCCGGTGAAGGTCAACGACGACCCGGTTAATCCTAACAAGTGGCACTGGTTTGGCACATTCTCGGTAGCGCCCAATGGACGGCTCGATGCTGTCTGGCACGACACGCGAAATGCCGCGAACAACACGGACTCTCAACTTTTCTATTCCTATAGCACTGACGCCGGCGTGACCTGGGCGCCTAACGTTGCGGTGAGCAATCCGTTTAATCCTTTCGAAGGCTATCCGAACCAGAACAAGATAGGCGATTATATCACGATCGTATCCGACAATACTGGAGGCAACGTGGCTTACTCCGCCACCTTCAACTTCAACCCACAGAGAAACCAGCACGAAGAAGACGTTTATTACGTTCGAGTATTCCCGGGTGGACAGGGCCCCACGCCGACGCCGACCTCAACACCAACAAGCACACCTACACCTACAGCTACGTCAACGCCGACGGCTACTGTCACTCCTACTCCGACGGCGACTCCAACGGCAACACCAAGACCTACCCCTACTCCAAGGGGTACGCCGGTACCGAGAGCTCGCCCAACTCCGCGGCCGAGACCATAGGCCCATATTCGTGCTGATTAGTAAGAAGTGATTAATGAGCCGAATCGAGCGGCGAGCTCTGCGCGCCTTCCGTGTAGCTGTAGAGGCAGCCGTGCCGGCTGCAATTTCGCAGTCGTCGCAGGCGACACGCCTGCCACTACAGCTTACGTGCCACGCGAATATTCGCGTTTCGATTTTGTTACCAAAGACTTTGCAGATAATTCTCGACAAAGTTGTTGTCGTGGATAAGGGGAGCGCGGGCGTTAACGCGCTTTTGCCGCTCCACGCAAAATCACGATCAGCTATTCAGTATCGGTCACCACTATCAGCCATGAAGAAAAAACTATCAGCCATCAACTGTCAGCTATCAGCTTTCGTACTGGTTCTACTGCTTGCGTTTTCCACCGCATCGGGACAAACACTGTCGCCCATCCGCAAGGGGCCCTTTAACGAGCCGCTGGAAAAATACAATAACCCGCCTGCGCCGCCGCGAAAAATACAGACTTCGCCGCGCAGGATCTCGCAATTCGGCGTGTTCACCAGTTTCCAGGCAAATGTCGATGCTGTTGGCAATAACATTCTCGGGGATGCTGCGAACGAGCCTTCCATTTCTGTTGATCCGACGGATGGCAACAAAATGGTGATCGCCTGGAGACAGTTCAACAGTATCCAATCCGATTTCCGGCAGGCCGGCTGGGGTTATACGACCGATGGCGGCGTGCATTGGACGTTCCCAGGTGTTTTGGAAAATAACGTCTTTCGTAGCGACCCGGTTACACACTGCGATGAGACCGGGAAATTTTTCTATCTCAGTCTTCAGTCAGACCAAAATCAGTCTTTTTTCTGCGATGATGTATGGAACTCCACCAATGGCGGCCAAACCTGGATGCAGGGTGGCCCGGGGCATGGAGGCGACAAGGAATGGTTCACCATCGATACGACAGGTAACCAGGGTCACGGATTCCAATACCAGTTCTGGACAGGTTTCTTCGCTTGCGACTTCGGGGAATTCACTCGCTCCACTGATGGAGGGCTGACTTGGATGTCTCCGATTAATGTCCCTAACAATGCCGACACCGGAGCGCTGGACGTGGACACCAATGGCAATCTCTTTCTCGCTGGAGGAGGCAGCCCATTTTACTGCATCCGCTCGAGCAATGCGCAGATCGGAGGCCAGACACCGAGTTTTGACCAAACCACTCAGGTTAATCTGGGTGGTGACCTCATTCAGGGCGGCATAAATGGAATAGGACTTTGTGGACAGACGTTCGTGGCAGTGGACCGTTCCGGGACGGCCACGAACAATAACGTCTACGTCCTTGCGAGCGTGGAGCCGTTCAGCGCCAACAACGGGACTGATGTGATGTTCGCACGCAGCACGGACGGCGGCGTGACCTTTAGCGCACCGCACAGGATCAATGACGACCCCATCAACCAGAACAAGTGGCACATCTTCGGCACACTTTCGGTAGCGCCCAATGGACGGATTGACGTGGTGTGGCTGGACACGCGCAACGCTGCAAACAACACTGATACCCAGCTATTTTATTCCTACAGCACGGATGGTGGCGTAACATGGGCGCCTAACATCGCAGTGAGTAATTCGTTTAATCCTCAGTCAGGCTTTCCAAACAATCAAAAGATAGGCGATTACATTACGATCGTGTCTGACAATACCGGAGGCAACGTGGCGTATGCCGCCACTTTCAATGTCAACCCGAACGCCGTTGGCGGGCACGAACAAGATGTTTATTACGTGCGCGTTTTTCCATCGGGCGGCCCTACACCAACGCCGACACCGACAGTGACGCCAACGCCGACGCCTACAACAACACCTACACCTACGTCTACGCCACGACCAACACCGACGCCCAGGACCATGCCGACGCCGAGAGGTCGTCCTACTCCACTACCGAGGCCGAGTCCCTGATTCATTAGGGATCAGAGATAAAGTGATTAGTTGTAGCCGGGGTCGCTGCCCCGTCCTCCTTAGGTGGATCGGCTTCTCCTGAAGACGATCGCGAGCAAATCGCCGAAGGTGCGAATATCAGGCAGCAGAGCCGCAGTTACTTTGCCAACGCGTTGAGGACAACTCGTTTCACCTTGCGTTACACAAATCCGGATCGGCTTCTCGACTTTCGCAAGAAGCGCTGGGACTCGTGAAAGCATTGGGCCCCACCTAACACTGAAACCACTCGAAATGAAGAAAGGAAATAAGTCGCCTGTCCGTGGATGAAGTCTTCGATCCGCCTCCATCGGATGCCTCATTTCGTATCATTCGTGTATTTTCGTGGGCCAAAAGAATCCTCTAGAACACGCAAGTGCGCTGACGGTGCATCTTTTCTTTGAGGTTTTGGCATGTCCGCAGGGGGCCGGACTTTTCCCCGTGGATAGCGCGCGTCAAAAGGTAGACAGCATTGTTACATTTCCAGCTGAAAGCGACAATTGCCACGAATTGACGGCCGATCTCCGACATCTGAATCATCCGTGAATCGAGCTGATGGGAACAGCAAGATAGAAGGTAAAGCCGCGAAGGGTAGCGGCGAGCGAGTTGGGAAATGAGCGAGTTTCAAATCAGCGGAACCTGTCCGCGGTAGCCTCCGCCAAGGCGGATCTATAGTTCAAATCTTTTCAGCGAAAATTTCGAGAAAAATGTAAAAAAATGTTGACACGCTTCCAGCATAACCGATAGGATCGCGGGCTTTACTTCGCCCCGAAAAACTAACTCCATCTATGAAAAAGAAATCCACTTCGCAATCCGCCTTCTTTAATCTTCGGATCTTAGCTGCTTCTGCGTTTTGCCTCCTCGGCATCGCTGTGGCGCTGTTCGCCCAGGGAAACCGCACAAAGCAGACCCAAGCAAATCGCTCCACTGCCGGACAGGACGCTCCCGGAACACAGAGACCGGATGTCGCGCAGATGGTGGGTCCGGTTATGCTAACCACAAATTTGAAAAACCTCCCTTATATTCCCACCGAAGGGGAACAAGAGGCGCAACCGCTGACGCGCTTTCCGCGCGGGGGAGGCGCGCCGCCACCGTTACCACCTTCGTCGCCATGGTTGCAAAAGCTGATCAAAGGACTTTTCCGGCCGGCTCCAACCATGCCGGGGCCGCTGCTCACATTCGAAGGGATGAACTTAGTACAAAGCGGGTGCAGTTGTCAGCCGCCTGACAGCGACGGCGATGTGGGTCCGAATCACTACGTCAACACGGTCAATTCCTCTATCAAAATCTTCGACAAAAGTGGCAACCCCCTCAATGGCACCAACGGCACCACATTCAACTCGTTCTTTTCTTCACTGACAGGAACGCCTTGCGCAAACGCGAACCAAGGCGATCCATTCACACTCTATGATCATCAGGCTGACCGCTGGGTGATTAGTGATTTCGCCTTTCCAGCGTTCCCCGGCACTTCATTTTGGCAATGCGTCGGTGTATCCCAGAGTCCCGATCCTGTCGCAGGCCCCTGGGCCCTCTACGCGATACAGATTGACGCTGCCAACAGCAACCAACTTGGCGACTACCCGAAGTTCTCGATGTGGAACGATGGCGGGACGCAGAACGCCTATTTCTTCACGGTCAACTTGTTTACCAGTCCCACAACCTTTGTTGGTACGCGCGCTTTCGCGCTTGACCGTCCCTCGATGCTTGCAGGTGGCCCTGCTAGCACCATAGCATTCACCATACCTATTGCCGGTTTCCCTAATGGTTATAGCCTCGTGCCTGCCACCTTTCGCACCGGCGATCCGCCGCCTGCCGGCAGAGATGAAATAATCCTGGCCATTGACAGCCCGGCGAATGAAAACACGCCGCTGACTCAGGTGCACGGTTGGAAGTTTCATGTCGATTTTGCCACCCCGGCAAATTCAACTTTGGGTGTTGGCGCTAACCATTCTCCGAACGCCGAGATCACTACTAGCCCGTTTGTTGAGGCTTGGACGAATGCCGCCGGTTTTACAATCGTGCCGCAAGAGGGAACTACTAACCGAATACAAACCTTGGGCGATAGAATGATGACACCGGTTGTTTACCAGAATCGTAGCGGCACGGAGTCGTTGTGGGCAGATTACACCACGATCATAAATTTCCCGAGCGGACCGACGACGGTGCGCTGGTATCAATTTGATGTCACGGGTGGCAATTTCCCAGCTACGCCTCTGCAACAGCAAGACTGGAGCAATGGCGGCGGCGGCGACGGTTTATTTCGCTTTATGCCCAGTATAGCGGTCGATCAAAGCGGTAACGCAGCCATTGGCTACTCCGTATCGAGCAGCACCACGTTCCCGGGCATTCGTTATGCCGGACGACTAGTCAGTGACCCGCCGAGCAACATGGGCCAGGGCGAAGCGACCATGTTCAATGGAACCGGCTCTCAGACGAGTGGACCCCGCTGGGGCGATTACAGCTACCTCAGCATCGATCCAGTTGATAACATGAGTTTCTGGCACGTGAACGAATACCTCGCGGCAAACGGTGCGCAATGGCACCAGCGCATCGGCAAGTTCGATTTCGTAGGTGGTACGCCAACACCAACACCAACAGTCACACCAACAGCCACGCCCACAGCAACTCCGGGTGCCTGCAGTTGGTCGGCTGGGCCGGATTTGCCTACGGTACTAGTGCGAGCGGTTGGCGTTTATTTCCCGGACGGCAACTTTTACACTGTAGGCGGCCGTACCTCAGATACCGCGGGCGATGACTTCCAGCATGTGCTTAAATTCGACACCACGTCCAACACTTGGACACAGATGCCTTCGACATTGCCGGACAATCAAATGAACAACATGGCTTGTGGCGTGCTTACTGTCTCAGGGACGCCTCTGATCTATTGTGTGGGCGGCTCCGCTGCTGGGAACACCACCGCCACGGCTCGCGTGTTTACCTACGATCCGGCCACTGATACGCCGGCCCTCCTTGGCAGCGACGACTGGCCTGGCGATGCTGCAGGTACAATCCTGCCTGGCGGGTTTACGGTAGCCAACAACAAGTTCTACATCCTGGGCGGGTTCAACATCAACGTGGCATCCACAAACGAGATCTGGGAGTTTGATCCCAATGCTGCAGCGGGCTCCAGGTGGACACAGAAAGTGAACACGCCTGAAGGGATCATGTATGCGCCCACCTGCACCATCAACGGCATCATCTACGTGGGGGGTGCATCGGATTTCCAGGGTGGCACAGTAGTGGACACGACCAACTCGTTCAGCTTCGATCCTGTGGCTAACACCATTGGCACTATCGCACCGATAAACAGGGCTACCGGGGAGACGAGAGCGCTGAACTTCAATGGTCAGATGTATGTGATGGGTGGTGGCAGAGTTGCGCCCAATCCTTCCAATGAGGTGGATATCTATGACCCGGCCAGCAACACGTGGTCAGTAGGTATTCCATTTAACAATGCGCGGCGGAACTTCCCCACTGACACCAATGGCACCGATCACATCTGGCTGGCTGGCGGCTACGATATTGACGGGATTACACCGCTGGCGTCGATGGAGATCTTCGACTGTCCGCAGGTGACTCCTACGCCAACGCCGACGGCTACAGCAACGCCATCGGTGACACCTACAGCGACAGCCACGGTGACACCGGGACGACCGACTCCGACGCCACGGCCGCGCCCGACACCGTATCCGCGTCCCACGCCCTAGCGCGAGGTTGGAATTGTTTAGTTGGGAACTCGCGAGGCAACTCGCGAGTTCCTTTCTTTTACGGATGGAGGGCGGCCCCAATTGAAAATGGAGGGGCGAACTCCGCGAGCGCGGGGATCGTTGGCGATTGCTCGTTAGCAGCGTCGAAAGCTCTGCGAGGTGTCACGTGTCGCGGGGCTCCGCCTTCCATTGGCTCCGCAAAAATCTTAAAAAGATGTTGACAGATTGCAGCGCATTCCGGTAAAAGGGCGTTCCACTCCGGACCTCTAAGGAAAATTAAGAACAAGAGCCAGCGTTGAAACGCCCCGGGCATTTCAACAACGCAATAACCAGTCCAAAGCTTCACCCTATGAAAAAGAAATCCACTTCGCAATCAGCCTTCTTTAATCTCCGCATTTTAACTGCTTCGGTATTTTGCCTCCTCGGCATCGCTGTGGCGCTGTTCGCTCAGGGAAAGGGCCCCAAGCAAACCCAACAATCTAATCGGTCGACCGCACGCCAGGATGCTTCCGGTACACAGAGACCGGACGTCGTGCAAATGGTCGGTCCTGTCCGCCTGGACCAGGATTTGCGAAGCGTGCCCTACATCCCCCAAAAACCAAAAGAGGAAGAGAGACGCTTGACGCGCTATGTGCCGCTGAATACGGGGCAGACAAGCGCCCCGTCAGGATACGGGATCTCTGGCCTGAAGTATGTCCAAGCATTGCTCAAAAATCTTTGGCGCCCAGCCCCGACAATGCCGGGGCCACTGTTGACGTTTGAGGGGATAGGCGATTTATGCGGTTGTCAGCCTTCTGACAGCGAGGGCGATGTCGGCCCGAACCATTACGTCGAAGCAATCAACGAATCGTTCAAGATTTTTGACAAGAACGGAAACACCCTGGCGGGCCCGATCTCTTACGACTCATTTTTTGCCCCCTTAACAGGCACGCCTTGTGCGAACGCGAACGACGGTGACCCATTTGTTATGTATGATCAGCAGGCAGATCGCTGGGTGATGACCGATTTCGCTTTCCCCTCGTTTCCCGGCAGCTCATTCTGGGAGTGCATTGGTGTGTCGCAGAGCCCCGACCCAGTAGCGGGCCCCTGGAGCCTCTACGCCATACAGGTGGACCCGGGGAACCCGACATTCCTGGGCGATTATCCGAAGCTGGCGATCTGGAACGATGGCGGGACTCAAAACGCCTATTTCCTGACGATGAATCTGTTTAGCAGCCCCACTAGCTTTAACGGCGTCCGCGCCTATGCGCTCGACCGCGCCAGCATGCTCGGCGGTGGTCCGGCTAATGCGATTGGGTTTACAGTCGGCCTCGCTGGCGTGGGCGATTCCTATAGCTTTGTTGCTGCGAACTTTCGCACCGGCAGTCCGCCACCTGCGGGGAGGGATGAAATGGTGCTCGCTGTCGATGCAACCATTCCCGGGGCAACCTTGACCCAGGTGCACGCCCGGTTCTTTCATGTCGATTTTGCCAACCCCGGGAATTCCACTTTCGGTGCAGGTACCGACCACACTCCGAATGCCGAGATCACAGTCAACCCGTTCGTTCAAGCATGGACTTCTTCGACGTATGACCTTGTACCCAGCAGGGAACGTCGGTAAAACTGGATACCTTGGGTGATAAGATCATGACGCCGGTCGTTTATCAGAATCGCAACGGCACCGAATCGTTGTGGGCGGACCAGACCACAATGCTGAATTTCCCCAATGGGCCGACTGCTGTTAGCTGGTATCAATTCGACGTTACCGGCGGCAATTTCCCTGCGACTCCTGTGCAACAGCAAGACTGGACCAATGGTGGCGATGGTTTGTGGCGCTGGATGTCCAGCATAGCCGTTGATCAAAGTGGAAACACGGTCTTAGGTTATGCCACTTCCAACACGACAATCGTCCCTTCTATTCGGTACGCCGGACGTCTCGAAAGTGATCCCCCAGGCAACCTTGCGCAAGGAGAAGCCATCATGTTTGCGGGAGTCGGACCCCAGACTAGCGGCTCGCGCTGGGGTGATTATACGAGGACAGAAGTCGATCCCTCTGATGGCATGACGTTCTGGCATATCAACCAATATGCCCAAAACGGCGACTGGCACACACGCATCGGTGCGTTCAACTTCGTTGGCGGCCCGACTCCAACGCCAACAGCAACTCCGACCGGATGCGCCTGGGCGCCGGGTCCTGACCTCCCAAGTGTCGGAGCCCGCATCGTGGGCGTCTTTTTCCCTGGCAATGGGAAGTTTTACGGTATGGGTGGACGCAGTTCGGACAATCCCGGCACCGAGTTCACTAACCCATTCGAGTTTGATCCGGTGAGCAACAGTTGGACTATCAAGTCAGCCACCTACCCCGACATCCAGGTGAATAACATGGCTTGTGGCGTGCTCAACGAGTCGGGGACGGATTATATCTACTGCGTGGGTGGCTCGGACGTGGCTTCCCAGACCACGACTGGTCGCGTCTTCCGTTATAACCCTATTACTGACACCCTCAGCAGCATTGGCGATCCCTGGCCGCCCGGCGCTACGACAACTACTCTGCCCGGTGGCTTCAGTGTGTTCAACAACAAGCTATACCTCCTTGGCGGATTTAACATTCCTGGGGGCAACGCAATCACTGATATCTGGGAGTTTGACCCCACGACTAACGCCTGGGTGCAAAAGGGCGCCACCCTGCCGGTGCCCCTTGGCTATATACCGACCACTACCATTGGCAACTTGATCTACACGGGTGGGGGCAGTGATATCACGGGCGGCGTGCTCACCGATACGACGAACTCCTTTGTCTATGACCCGGTGGCGGACAGCATTTCCACCATCGCCCCCATACCCAGGGCCACAGGTGAGACCCGAGCGCTTAACTTCAATGGCTTGATGTTGGTCATGGGCGGCGGCAGAACCCCGCCCAACCCATCGAACGAGGTTGATATTTACGATCCAGGTAATAACACATGGACAACAGGTTCGCCGGTTCCTGCGTTCGTAAATGCGCGTCGCAACTTCCCGACTGACACCGACGGCACTGCCAACATCTGGCTTACTGGCGGCTACGATAGCACTGGCGTCCCGACAGCCTTGACGGAAATCTTTAACTGTCCGCAGGGAACGCCCACCCCCACGCCAACCGCCACGCCGACGCCCACACCTCCACCAACGGCCACGCCTACAGCTCCGCCGAGGCAGACCCCGACGCCGCGGCCACGCCCGACACCGTATCCGCGTCCTACGCCCTAGCGCGAGGTTGGAATTCTTTATGCGGGAACTCGCGAAACAACTCGCGAGTTCCCGCGGCGCGCGCGTAATTCCTTTACGCTAGTCGGTGGATCGGCTTCTCCTGAAGACGATGGGATTCAATGGAATCGGCCAGCGCCTTCTGTAGAGGCAGCCGTGTCGGCTGCAACGACTGAGGCCGTAACGAATAGTTAAAAGATAGAAGCGTTAAAAAGTTAAAGCGGGAACTCGCGCGAGTTCCTTGCTTTTAGCGACATCTCGCGTTGAGCGCTCTCGCTCGCGAAGCCTTTCGGAGTTGCGAGTGTGACTTGTCCCCGCATCGCGTTTTGATCGAGCTCCTCTTCTGCAACGCCGCGGTAGCGAGAATCGGGAATCGTAAACCAGCGATTTGGTTCGACGCGACCGCGGTTGTGCGCCGAAAACGATTGTGCGCGTGATGCGCACAGCCGCGCTACGAAAAGAAGCGGTCGCAGTCTGAAAAAAGGCTTGACCTAATCGGCCCAAACATCTACAAACAACGTTTTCCTGCACGCTTCAGGCTCGACGAGACAAAGCATCTCCACGGCCCCCCGCGAAGACGGGGAACGCGGTAGCCGCGCCCAACTCCATACCCGCGACCCACGCCGCGGCTGTGATGTCGCGCTACGAGCGGATTTGTTGTAGCCGGCATCGGTGATGCCGGTTCTTTCTCTGTGGAGGCAGGCGTGTCGCCCGCATTGTTCATCGGTTCGCAGGCGAGACGGCTGCCACTACAGTTCACCAGCCATGCCCGTGAAAGCCCGAAAAACAATGAAAAGTGTTGAACCGTTTTTGGCGTTTCAGCTAAAATCGGTTTGTCACCGAATAGCTCGCGCGGCGACCGAAGACGAGTGATCGGTGAATTGGTAGCGCAAGCCTCTCGCCTGACGGTGAGCGCTTCCCCGCGATCGCGAACCACAAGGCGGCCCTCGTTATATGTAAGTCCGTCCGGGTATCAATTATGGGTAAAAGTCGCCATTTCCGTAATGGGTCCGCCCATTGTAATTGAAGCCGGATTGTTCGGTCCGGAATAAGAGCCTGTTCCGCTCCCGGTCCAATTGCTGAAACTGTAACTATTATTCGGTGTGGCACTGATTGAAACAACGGCTCCACTGTTTCTCCATCCGCTGGCGGGATTCACTCTACCACCGGTTCCATGACTCATCGTCAGGCGATATTGTGTCCTGAAATTTGCCGTGTAGGTTTTGTTTGTAGTGGGAGCAACCGTGTGAGAGATAGCTCCACCACCTGTCCAATTCATCCAGACGTATCGAACGTTTGGGGCACCGTTCTGCGGAGAAGTTGTGGCAATGGTGTGAGCGGAACCGGACGCCCAGGTAAACGTCTGTGTCGAAGTGTAAGTGGTGCCATCAACGCTGAAGGCGAGCCCTGCGGGATTTGTTTGCACAGTCACCTGAACAGTCGCCGCGGGTGTGGGCGTTGCGGTGGGTGTCGCTGTCGGCGTAGGTGTGGCTGTGGGAGTAGGACTGGGTGTAGGAGTCGGTGTAGGCGCACCTGTCGATTGCCTATCATGGAAGGCATCTTGCTGGGAACTGCCGCCGATGGTCACGCGCCCGTCCACCCATGCATGAAGGTGCTGGTTGGACGAGGCGGAGGCATAGTCATAGTCGCCTGCGTAAGTCGTCTGTATCCCCGGATCGGGCTGAAGTGGAAGGGGAGTGACTACGTCCGAAAACGCATCGTCAGCCAACCACGTCGCACCGTTATCGGTCGACCTGCGCGCCCACATGCGGTAACACGGCGTGCTGGGGCTAGCCGGCTGGCAGCTCGCAGCTGTCCGTTCGCGCTCGTCATACCACACGGCGAGGAGGCTGCCATTTGAGCTGACCGAGAGGTTAGGTTGCCACTGTGCCTTGGTGGGGTCCGTGTTGCTGTTGAGTTCGAAGGGAGCACTGAAAGTAACACCCTTGTCGGTGGAGCGTATATAGAAAACGTTGCCCGCGTCGCCGGTGGCGGTATTGCGCGAGTCATAGACATAGTGAACGACGCCGTTAAGAGCAGCAGGCTCGCCCCAACCCATGTGCCGCCAGTAAGCAGGGTTATTGTACATGGTGGCGAAGTAGCCCGAAGCGCCACGTCCGGGGCCATTGAATGTGGGTCCTGTATAGGTGTTAGCCCACGTGTTGCCTCCGTCGGTTGACCTGAACATGAGGTTATTGCGAGTAGTGAGACCACCGCCGTTTTCGTTCATGCCGGCGAGGTAAACATCGCCCGTGGCGAGGTCGCCGGTGATCTGGACGTCGCGTATGAAAGGTGTGCCGGTTGTAATCTGCCGCGCATTGGTCCAGGTAGCACCGTTGTCAGTGGAATAGCGGACAAAGAGAGCGCCACCGCCAACATTGAAGTCATTCCACGAGACGTACATCCGCCCGTAGAATGGAGATGATGGGTTGTTGTCCGCCCAACCTGATTCTCGATCGTCTTGGGAGTTGGTGTGAATGCAGTAGTGGGTCCAGCTATTCGGATTCGACGGAGTAGTGGTCTTGTAACCGCCGAGGCCCTGGCTACCGCAGCCCCCGTCGAGCCAGACCGTGAACCAGGTACCAGTGGGGCGGTTGTAGAGAATGACGGGGTCGCCCACGGTGTTGGAGAAGGGGCTTTGACCGTTTGCGGCGGTGAGGCGAGTGAAGGTAGCGCCGCCGTCAGTAGAAACCGATGCACCGGAGATGTTGATAGGAGTGGCATTGCGGCCTCGCGAGTCGTTATAAGCGACGACTATTTGGTTGGGGTTATCCGGATTACTCGCGGTGGCTGTCTCCGACTGGGTGACGTTAGGAGAGGTCTCGGTGCCGGTGACGAGGTCGACGTCCGCGGCACCAAAGGCCAGCGGTGCCCAGAGTTTTTTAATAGCTTGGAAAAAGGCACCGAAAGGGGAGGAGGCTGAACCTCCCTGTGCCCTGCCGCAGGCAATCATGATGGCGCCGGCGCGCATGTTCTCTTGCTTGTCGATGCCCAGCTCATAAATGCGGGAACAGTCAAATCCCAAAGGAACGAGAGGATCTGTAGACCGGGTAATAATTGTACGGTTTTGCTGCGCTTGCGCCGAGAACGCGCCAAAGCCCAGCAGCGCCAGGAAGACGCCTGCCAGGATAACAAACAGACCGATTAAAAGACGCGGATTAAAAAACCCTGCTTCGCCGGGGGTGCGGCAGGCAGGGGCCGACTGTGAAGTGGATTTCTTTTTCATAGTGGAGATTCATTGGAGTGCACGATTGTTGATCGAAACAATTCGAACAATCAATCATTTTTATTTGTGCCCCTGGACATGGCAGTTGTTAGCTCACCCGCGAAAACTCGCCCGGTCTTTGCCTAACAGGTGACTTCTAGGAGGCGGACTTACCGGGCATACTTCTCGGCGCCGGGCCGTCGTAGCCGTGATTGACCGGATCGATCCGGCGCATCGGCTTCTCGCGAGTTTGTTCTTCGATCACGTGCGCCACGAGGCCGGGTGTGCGGGCGATCATGAAAATGCCATTGAACGCTGCAGGGTTCATTCCCAGATCGGCAAGGATGGCGCCGATAGCGCCGTCCACGTTGATGGGCAAAGCTTTCTTCGCCGCTGCGAACGCTTTTTCAACGGCGCGCGCTGCTTTTATGTGCACGCCAGCCACTCCGGCCTCGCGTGCCAGCTCGAAAAGCCGCGCCGTACGCGGATCTTTCGTGTGATAACGATGACCAAATCCCGGCATGCGTTCGCCGGTTTCTCTCATCGCCGATAGCGTGCGCGCGGCGGCTTCGTCGAGTGAAATAGATTCACAAGTCGCGCGATCGGTGATTGCTTTCAGATGTCGGGCGCAATCTTCGATCGCCCCGCCGTGATGACGATTGATCGACATGATCCCGGCAGCGACCGCCGCGCTCAACGTTGCTCCGGTCGATGCGAGAGTTCGCGCGGCCAAGGCGCTCGGAGGCGTTGCGCCGTGATCGATCGACGCGACCAAAATCGCGTCCATCAAACGCGCGATTGCCGGCGAGGGTAGTTCGCCGGTCAAAATCAGATAAACCGCTGCGCCGAAGGAGACGCGTCCCATGAGCTCGGCAATATCATATCCGCGCACTCCCACTCTGTTAGGCTCCACGCGCGTGATAGCGGTGTTCCATGTTGCTTTCCGGTCAGTTTCATTCATGAGACTTTGTCCTTTCATTTGCGTGAGAATGTTGACGGCCGCGTCCGGCAGTTCCCCAAATGAATCGACCACAGTCGCACCGGCTTCGCGCAAAGCTTTTACTTTGCCAGCGTGGGTGCCGCGACCGCCCTCGATGATCGCGCCCGCGTGGCTGAATCGCGTGCCTTCGCGCGCAGCCTTGCCGCCGATGTAGGCGATCACCGGCTTGACGACCTTTCGATCAACAATCAGTTGCGCCAATTCTTCCTCCTGTGACGAACCGATTTCACCGAAAATGACAATGGCTTCTGTGAAAGGATCAGCCTCGAACATCAGCGCCGCATCGGGAATTCGAACGCCAAGGACCGCGTCGCCGCCAATGTGCACGATAGTTGAAATGCGAACGCCGGCCTCCCCAAGGTAATAACCTGTGCTCGAAGCCATGCCGCCGGAGCGGCTGATAACGCCAACGCCTTTTGGATTCCCGGGCTTGAACCATTGTCGCGCGCTTTCCGCGCGACCACCGATCATGCCGACCACGGCCTTGCCCGGACTCAAGGCTCCAAGCGTGTTCGGTCCAAGAAACATTGCGCCATTTACTTTTGCGGCTGCTGCGATTTCCATTGCGTCCCACACTGGGACGCGATCGGGCACTAGCACAGTGAGTTTGATTCCTGCTTCAATAGCGGAGATCGCCGCTTCATTAACGCCTGCCGCCGGCACGAAAAGGACCGAGATGTCGATGTTACCTAACGAATTTACGGCGTCTTGTGGTGTGTTAAACACCGGAACACCGAGAACGCTCTGTCCCCCTTTTCCCGGCGTAACGCCGCCCACCACATTCGTTCCATACTCGCGCATGAGCCGCGTGCGTGCCCGACCTTCCCGGCCGGTGATGCCTTGCACCAGCACGCGTTTTGTCTCGTCGATTAAAATTGCCATTTCGGCTTTATCCTCTTGTTCGGAACTCCTTGAGTCGCGTGAATTCAATGAGCTTCGTGAGTGTTTTCACGGTGAAAACCTTTCCCTTTGTCGCGAGCAGCATTTTCTTCATATCTTCCCGCCGCTGTTTGAACCCCCGACCGCCGATGCATGCGATCACTTCGAACCCGCGAGCAAGTGAAGGTCCGCCGCTCGCACTAAGAGAAGCTAGATGCTGTATACGAGTGACCTTATCACGCGCTGTTCCATCATCTTCCGTGATCTTGGCTTCGATAACAACTTGGGGATTAAACTCACTAGGCACAATAAAATCAGGCGCCTGGTCAAAGCCCGTCACTCGCTCGGCACGACGTGTCTTTCGAAAACTGATTCCGGCATTCGTTAGTTCAGTTTCGATCGCCAACTCAAGAACGTCACCGATAAGTTCGCTGATCGAGTCTCGGTGACCGGCGAAAGGTCTCCCGAGAAAGCGCTCGTACAGCACCATGGCATAGGGCACTCCCATCGCAGCCAGCGCCTTTGCAGATGAAAGGCCGCCTCGAGTGTCTGCCTTGTCTAGACGATGTAATAGTTCTGGCGGAGTTACCGGCGCGCCTTCGCTCAGCATTTTACAAGCGATCTCAACAAGGGCTCGGACGCGCGGTTCAACCACTGGCGATGGACGCAGCGGAGTCATCGGATTCAAGCGAATCTTTCGATCTAGTGAGCGAGCAAAACCTTGCGTAATTTCCAAGCCGGAATTCTGTCCCGCTACGTAGGCCAACTCCGATGGCGTGAAGCCGAGCATTGTACGCAAAACAACTAAGACAAGCGGCACCCGAAGTACAGTTGCAAAGACTACCGGCTCTTCGAGCTTCGAAAAGCTCTGCGTGACCTGTTTAAGTGTTTCGTATCCGTTTTCGAAGTCCGGGAACGTTACAAAGCCTTGTCCGCGTGGCATGACGAGGAACCCCGACTCAAGCGACGCAAAAACTTCGTCAACAAATACGTCTGCGCGCGCGGACAGCTCCTCGAAAGGTGCCTCAAAAGGATATGTACTCGCCATCCTCGCCGCCGTTTGAGGGTTCCTCGCGAACGCTTATTGACGGAGCAGTCGGGCCGATATGATTGCGGTCGTTAAGCTGGTTAAGGACGATTTCCAGTCCGCCAAACGTTTTCATCCACTGGCTCACTGCTTGGAGCCGATTCAACACGGTTTGTTCCGACTGCCAACCAGATTTCAAGTTCCAGACAGCTAAGCGCGTTAGATGTCCGGCCACGATGCACCGGCAATCACCAGGCGTAGGTTTAACGCCCCCGAGTCGAAGCTGTTCGAGATCGGTTCTAACAATTTCAGACAAACTCAAAGGATCGTTTGCTAGCGTTCGGCGAGAAATTTTGCCGGCACTCCGGCAGATGAAAATCGTGTCGATAATGGAAGAACCAGTGCCACTAATGTGAATAGATCCGCCCATTTCGGCCGGGGCAGGGAAAGTTGCTGAACACGTTAGGTCAGCGTCCAACAGGGCAACCGCTACGCTCTGATATGCCTCCAGTGAGTTATGATGGAACGTGAAGGCGAGCGGGCTTCCGGCTTTTAGTGCCTTGGCCATTTTGCAGAACACCGCCGAGAGTCCCGTTGTAAATCGCTCGATTCCGCGTTTAAGCGTGATGTTTCCAGTCAACTCGTCCGCATTCCTTGTCGACTCAGCCGAGAACGCTTTCACTTCCGGACCAACGATCCGTTTTAGCCATACGTAACAGAAGTCCATTAGTTCAGCGTATTGAACGTTTCCGAAATAAGGAGGATCCGTTAAGACAGCATCTAGACTTCCGTTGGGAATCTCGGCACGGGCTGAGTCCGCACAGTACAGGTTTACTTCGCGAGATTCAGGCGTACGACGCCCATTTCTAAATTCTCCGATCCATTCTCCGGAAAGAGCGATTCTCTTTTTCTCCTTCGCCTTTATCTCAAATGGAGCGTCGCAGTAGCTCTTCGCCTTCTCGAACTTGTCGATAATGTTCGCCCATCCACCGCTCCCAACTGGAGCGTTCGTAACGGGATTGATAATGCCTAAGACATTAGCCTCCGCATGCACCAAACCGATGGGGAATCCGTGCACCGAAAAAATATCCAGAACCTTGAGTGCCATCGAATCGTAGCGACACAACTGATTCTGATACCGCAGTAAATCAGAGAAGTTAGTAGCTAGAGCGCGGTGAATTCTTGGGTCTGCAATTTGGTGAATCGCGCGAGCACTAACTTCGAGACTGAGCAGTTGTCGAGGATGAAAAAGCTCAGAGTATTTCTTGTACCCCCAGCGGTGAAGTCGATCGGTCTCATCGCCCGTGGGAATTTCGTCATCGGGCACGAACTTGGATTCGGTTTTCGACCAAAGCTCTTCAGCCATTCGAATGTTTGCCAAGTCCTGATCGTCGGGCTTCTTAAAGAGACGCCCTTTTCGAACCGACTTGCTGACTGGATTCACATACTCCAAAGCAAAAAGACGGTGCCTATACGGTGCCGCATCCAGATCTGGAATTCGATGAACGTGACCGCATTTGGGGCAAACCGCTTTGCCTCGGCTGACATTTCCTCTGAGTCGAAGTTTAGAATCACAATTCGTACAACTTCTAAGCTTTTGCGGATCATCAACCTCGTTAAGATCGCCACAGTTTGCACAGACGAGAACGTTTTTGGGGTGCCGAACATTTTCCGCAAGCAGGTATCCAGCGAATAGATCGAAATCAGTGCGACAGTCGTTGCAGTTCTGGGTTTTTACCCATAGAAAGCTTTTCACCGGCACATTCTGGTTGCCATCGAACACACATGTTGTCCGATACAGGTGGCCGACGGTATTTTCTAAGGATGCTCTTAACCGGTCAGCTTCTCGTCGATAGGCCGGGAGATCGAGATGCTCTATCTCCTCTCGGACGATCCACCAAGCCATTGGGTTGATGTCGAAACCGAGCACACCACAACCCACACGGTTTGCTTCTAGAAGTGGAATGCCACCGCCCATAAATGGATCAGCGACTCTTACTCCGCGAAGATTCTGGCTTTCGAAAAATGCTCGGGGGAGTTCCTCATTACAAAACTCCGAAAGCAAGATAGAGCGAAACAATGTTCCCGGGCGCCTGGCAAACCACTTGTGAACCGCGATGACCGGTCGATAGTTTTGTTGAATCTGCTTTTCTCTAAGTGCGAGCGCGGCAACAAACGGGATTTGAAAGTGCTTTTCGATCACACGTTTAGGGTAATAGCTCGGTACAAACCTACGAGAATTTACTGGAGGTAGTTTCGGAGCCAATCAGTTCATTCAATCCGGGAATATCGAGCTCCAAATAAAAGCCCTCGATTCCGGCAAGCCGGCACTCGACATCACACGCGAGTAATTCGGAATCTTTGGTCGCGAATTCTTCATCGGGCAGCGAGCGCGTGGGCATACCTTTGCCGTCGACAATCAATCCGCCGGAATGTGTTTCGATAGCGCTGCGAATTTGTGGCCACTGCGCAGTGTCGATCCAGACACGGCCCTTTTTCACAGGAAACGAAGTGGCTGATGGATCTTGGATAAACTTAGGCGCACGCGGGGTGCGCGGCTTCCATTTTGTCTCGGCGTTTCCAACGAGTTCGGCAAAGCGCGCGGCGATCGTGGCGGGCGTGTCGGTCTTGCGATAACCCTCGACCGGTGCGCGGAGCAGCTTTGACATTCGATGCAAAATGTCGACGGCGCGATCTTCTGTGTTTCCACCCAGACGGATCACTGCCGGAATATTGAGATCGAGTTCCCAAAAAGCTTTGGCCAACCCGTACGCCGACCAATATTGTTCCTGGCTGGCGACGCCGGAGCCCGAACCGAAATACCCGACCAGGTCAGGTTGGGCCAGAATGATTCGCGCGGCGCGGTAGACCTTGGATGCCGACGGATTACCGCTGGTATCGGTGAAATTGGCGATGGTGAATCCCGCGTTCACGATAGCGTCCATTGACATCATTGATCCGCCACCGCCGGCGCCGTGAAAACCAACCAGACCCTTGGAATCCTTGGCGGCGGTAGTCGCCAACTGTGCGAAATAAAATGTGCCGCGATGATCACTTTGTTCGATAGCGTAGGCGACGCGTTCGAGAGCAGTGGGTGGATGATCGAACTCGCGCGCAATTTCGATTCCCAGCTCAGGGTGACGCGCCACGGCGTAATCATCTATCGTAATGCGGCAATCGGCTGCGACGAACTCGCCACTTTTGGTCAACACCAGCGGATTGATTTCCAGCGATCGCGCTTCAACGGCGCGCGCGGCGGCAAACAGCTTCCGGATCGAATCGGCGAGTTGCGTCGTCTGCTTTGGCGAAAGTCCGCTCGAAGCAACAGCTTCATCCACAGCTGAATCAAGAGGTCCTCGATTGACATCGCAGGGAATACGGCGCGTCGAGGCGACGCGTTCTTCAATCCCGCTTCCCCCGCCGGCGGCGAAGATGATCATCGGCGCGCGGGCGGCGTCATCAATGGCAAACGAAAGAAAAAATTCCCGATCAATGTCGACCTTTTCCTCAACGAGCACGGCTTCGACTGGAAACTGTCCGACTTTCATCGTCAGCATTCGCGTCGCGTGCGCGCGCACGTCATCTGGCTTTCTTGCGAACGCGACACCACCGATGCCGGCGCGACCCGTCATCCACGCTTGAATTTTGACCACGACTTCGCCGCCAAGCTGCTTCGCTGCTGCCGCAGCTTCGTCCGCATTTGAAGCAGCGCGCCCGCGCGGGATTTTGAATCCATTAGCAGCAAGAATGGCCTTGCCTTGATATTCATGAAGTCGTGCCATGCCTCCGTGCTATTTCCATGATCCAAACCAACTCGCCGTTCGCGGATCAAAATCTTGAAAAGATATAGCACTGTTGAAAAGCTTAGGCATTGATCGGAGATCGAAAGGTCAAATGTCTTGTGAGATGCGATCCCATCTCCTTTTCCGTTCCCACATCCCTATGGTCCAACCTTGAAAGCGACTTCGCGATGCAATGGCAGCGTTCTTTCGTCAAGGGTCAAAGCCAGTCCCCAACACTTGTGAAAAAGACAAAACAACGCCTTGAGCGGCAATCTGAAACCAGCCCAAACACCAATCATCCCAGTTCCGCCCGCGGAAGACAACCAGTTGTGGATCTTGCAAACAAAATCTTTTCAAAAAACAGGCTCAACATTTTCTATAACCTGGTGCAGTAGTTTGATTGCACTCATCCTTTATAGGCTTTGGCTGTGTCCGTTGTTCATTAAAAGGGGGCGGCGTTACTTTCCGGCAAATGGGTTCATAAGCTGTATTTGCAGCCGGGACCGCGATGACATGGCCCATTCTTGAAAACCCATTCGAAATGAACCGAGCAACCCAAACAGGCTGCATTACCGATTGATACGACCTTTTTGTGGCGGAAAAATAACCAAGTGCGAAAAACTCAGGTGTAAAATCTTTTGCTGTGTAAGTTTTTTCTGGATTGGTGTTTTGCAAATCTTCCAGCACGCGTCTCGCACCATCATCTGGCGCTAATGTAGAAGCCTTGTCTAACGGCGCATCGTGAACCTGACGCCAATCGATACCAAATGCATCCACCAAATTTTCCGCCGCAACCTTGATAAAAACAGATGCGCGGCCCCATACCGGAAGTCCGATCAAAAAACGACGATAAGAGTATACCAGGCGGTTTATTATAGTGCGGCCTTGCTCCTTCTTCTCATTTATGCCGCTAGCTTTCAATTGCCAAAGCTTTTCAAACTGAAGGTTCTCTAATGAGGTGGCAAAATTGAGTTGATTCTTTTCTAACAGGTCGCAGGCAGTATCCTCAAATTTTTTCCTTTCAAATCTCTGCGCATCATCACTTATAATGTTGCTGAAGGGACTTGTATTTCTGTCGAAGATCTTATTGCCCGAACTGTGGTAGTAGTGCAGGGAGGCGCCCTCCGGCAAGAGTATTTTGGTATGATCTGCTCCTCGAGCTACAGAATAACGTGATTCACTGGCAGAAACATTGCCCGAAAAGCGGCTGGCCAGTTGAAGCGATTCTTTATGCAGATCGGTTGCGTTTTGCGACACTATCCTGAAGACAGGAACAGTTTCCTGGTAGCATTGTGCTTTTTCTACCAGCATTTCTTGCAATTCTTTATCTATACGCATAACTATTTTTCCAATCGAGTATTAGATGTTATTTTTGTTTGAAACAGTTGTCTTGTCCTATCCTTCGGCCCAGCGCCAACTCATCCAGAACTTGTCCGCAGGATATATATCGGCCACAGTATTGCCATGTCCCCAAAGATGGTCGTTGGCCATCGTGGTGTTACCCCAATCCAGATTTCCGCCATTCCAGGTAGAAGCTTTCTCCATTGCCAGGACCATCGGATGATTGTCAACCCACCAGTCGCTTACCCCATCAATCCAGCTTTCTGCCACTGTGTCGCCACTGGTCATGTTATTACCGGTGTCTTCTCCACACTCATCCACTGTCCAGCCGTCCCACATTACATCGTAAGAACCGCACATTTTGTGGAGACGTTGAAAAACATCCCAGTAATCCAATGGGCTGTCGAGATTGAGAGTCTCGCAGGCATACATCAGCAGCCATTCCAGGTTCCAATCGTTTCCCAGGAGCCAGTTGTGTGAATCAGCAAGGAAATTGTTGTTGGCTACATCGTAAGCCAGGACCGCATGGCCATCCCAATGGTTGCCGTGTGTGCTGATAAAAAAGAGGTCAACGTTATCAGCGTACTGGTTATCGATACCGCCTTTGGTCGTATCGTTAAGGTCGATTTCCCAGCAATCTGTTTCGGCGAAATAAAACGCTCTGCTATGTCCCGCATTACGCAACGCATTGTCCATGCCATTGCAATTGTTAAAAACATAGCTGAGATCTTCGGCGTCTACGCCGGCGGCACGCGCATGAGAGAAGTGCCTGATACCTTCGATACCAAAACTTGCCATAGTAGTTCTCCTTTAATTTTTGTGATTAATTGAAATGGGTTATATCTCGAAAAAATGTCAACTCATAATTTCATCTGCGGTCGGTTCCGCGGTAACAACGCTACTGACAGAGCGAATCACGTGTACAAACGACTTGAGTTTCATAAGGGTTTTTGGGCAATGTTTCAGCGAGAAGGTCTCGTTTTTAATGTTTGCGGCAAAACAAGTCGACCAAATTTGTCATGATCTTGTTGCCGGCGCGCGCGTCCTTTCATTCAATGAACGGCTGGCTGTGCAGCGAATCGCTGATTTGTTTCCTGCTGCCGCGCATATCAAGGCCATCGGCCTAAAGGAAGCCAATGATCGCATCGTTAGCGCCGAAAGACAACGCGTCGCCACCCAAGTGAAACTCGCACATTGTAGAACGCCTTCCATTCTCTACCGCCCTCCGAGTGAGAGGGCTTCACCCTTCGCGGCTGAGACTAACGGAAACTGTGCCACTTCACTCCTGCCCTGCTCCGGCTCGACCCCATGTTCGATCCGTTACGGAACGATCCGCGCTTCCAAAAACTCTGCGAAGGGAAACCAAGGTGATCAACTAGACCCGCGATTGACTCCGCCACTTGCCGCGCCTGCTTCCGTTCTGGCGAGACTCGCATTCTGGATTCAACTGGCGCGGTCACACGCATCATTCCATTCGATGAAGCGGATCGAAAACTGTAACGCGAGATACAGGCTTGATTTTGCCATGACTTTTCACTTTGATTCGTAGCGTGCCTGCTGATGACCAGGTGACGCCACTGAGTGGGGTTGGTACAAGGGCGCGGAACAAGCCCCACCGAGTTTGCGAAAGGTGCGGAGCGAAAATTGTCGATGGCACAACGCGAGAAGTCTGCCCCGCTTGTCTGCTCGAGACTGCCTTAGGCGGATCAACCACTACTGACGGCGATCGCTTCGGAGTTTATGAGATCGAGCGTCACCCCGATGGAGGCCTCTACGAGCTTGGTCGCGGAGCGATGGGTGTGACCTATCGCGCCATTGACACGTCGCTCCAACGCAAGGTTGCCTTAAAGATCATTAAAATTGACGTCGCTGAGCGCAGCGCGGACGCCCGCGAACGCTTTATGCGGGAAGCCCGCGCAGCCGCAGCGCTGCGACAAGAGAACATCGCGACCGTCTACCAATTCGGAATTCGCGAGGAGACAGGCCAATATTTTTACGCGATGGAACTGATCGAGGGCGAGACCCTTGAGCAACGCGTTCGCCGTGCGGGTCCGCTCGATGCGCGCACTACTATCAACATCGCCCAGCAAGTCACAGCCGCATTAGCCACTGCGGAAAAGCACGAGTTAGTGCACCGGGATTTAAAGCCGGCAAACCTGATGCTCGTGTCGCACGAGGGTGAGATCGATAACAATGAGAAAGTGGTAGTCAAAATAATCGACTTCGGTCTGGCCAAGGCCCTCCGTGCACCGGTTTTTCCGATGTCGCTGACCCGAGGCGGATTTGTCGGCACACCAGCATTTGCCAGCCCGGAACAATTTGAACATTCTGCGCTGGACGTGCGCTCCGACATCTATTCACTGGGCGAAACGCTCTGGTTCGCGCTCACAGGGAAAACGCCATTTGCCGGCCACAGTGCGGAGGAGATTCACCGTGCCCAAAAATCAAATGTGCTTCCCGTCGAACAACTCAAAGCAACGCACGTCCCCTCTCGCCTGAGGTCGCTGCTTGAATCGATGCTCGCGTTCGAACCCGCCTCGCGCCCCGGCACCAGCGAGTTAGCAGCGCGCCTTCAACGTTGCTCCCCGGAGGCACGCAGCGTTCGACACACGCGCTTCGCTTTCGCAGCCGCAGCCTTCGTGATTCTCGGCATGTCTGCACTTTTCGTCTTTCAACCGTCGCGAATCCGAAATGCGGCTTTGAATCCCGCGTCTGACAAAAGCATTGCGGTGCTTCCGTTTGAAAACCTGAGCGAAGAAAAAGCGAATGCCTTCTTCGCCGAGGGAGTGCAGGACGAAATCCTCACGGACCTGGCGAAGATCGCCGACTTGAAAGTCATCAGCCGCACCTCCGTTTTGCAGTATAAGAGCGGCGTTGCACGCAATCTGCGCGAGGTCGCGCAGCAACTGGGAGTCGCGAATGTGGTAGAAGGAAGCGTTCAGCGCTCGGGCAATCGCGTGCGCGTCAACGCGCAGTTAGTCGATGCCCGCAACGACGCGCATCTGTGGGCACAAACCTACGACCGCGACCTGGCCGATGTGTTCGCCATCCAAAGCGAAATCGCCAAGGCGATCGCCGACCAGTTGCAGGCGAAGCTCTCGCCTAACGAGAAGAAAGCCATTGAGCAGCCGCCAACCACAGATCTGGCGGCTTTCGACCTTTACAGCCATGCGAAGTCACTTCTTCTCACGGCATTTTTGAGCGCGACGAGCGAGCCAGACCTACGGAAGGCAATTGAACTTCTGGACGAAGCGGTGAAGCGCGATCCGTCATTTTTCGACGCTTACTGCCAGCTCGCCTATGCGCACGAATTCCTTTATGCAGTAAAGGGTGATCACACTCCCGCCCGGCTGGCGCTGGCTGAAGCTGCGGTGCAAGCCGCGACACGGCTGCGGCCGGATGCTGCCGAAACGCATTTGGCGCGCGCACAATATCTCTACGACGGGCTGCGCGACTATGCCGGCGCCCTCGCCGAATTGGAGATTGCGCGGCGAGCGTTACCCAATGATCCGCGTCTCTTCGAACTCACCGGCTACATTCTGCGGCGGCGCGGCCAGCTCGAAGAAGGTCTGCAGAACCTGCAGCGCGCGGTGGAGCTGGACCCACGCAACTTTGAGATTCTGCAACAGATCGCGTTCAGTTACCAATTCTTGGGGCGCTATGCCGAGGCGATCACTGCGCTGGATCGGGCGTTAGCGATCGTGCCCGACAATGTCGAAACGCGGTTCGCTCGTGGATCATTTTATCTCTGGTGGAAAGCGGACACCCGGCCGCTGCGCCAGGCAATCGATGCAATCCTCGCGCAAGGGCCGGGCGCCATCGCCAGCGCCGCGGACATCTGGTTCATTTGCGCTCTGGCCGACCGCGATCCGGCTGCGGCCGAACGAGCGCTCGTCGCGCTGGGCGACAATCCATGCTGGGGCAAAGGCCCGATTTTTCTGAGCCACAGCTTTGGGGAAGGTCTGCTGGCGCGCATGACCAAAGATGAGGCAAAAGCGCGCACTGCGTTTGAAGCGGCTCGCGCCCAGCAGGAAAAGATCGTGCAGGCGCAGCCGGACTACGGCCCGGCCCTCTGCGTACTCGGCTTAATCGACGCTGCTCTTGGGCGGAAAGACCTGGCCTTGGACGAAGGCCGTCGAGCAATCGCGCTCACGCCGCTGGAAAAAGATGTCAAGAGCGGCAGTGTCGTCCTTCAATATTTCGCCATCACGGCAGCTTGGGCGGGCGAGAAGGAACTCGCTTTGCAGCAACTGGAAGCTGGACTGCGTGCTCCCGTCGCATCGCTCATGCTGAGCTACGGCGCCTTAAAACTGTTCCCCTTCTGGGACCCGCTCCGGGACGATCCGCGCTTCGAAAAACTCTGCGAAGCGATGAAGTAGCAGCTCGCGAAGCGAAAACGCTCGCCCTGCTAGCCACCGACAGCCTGGTAATGGCCGAGGCCGCGTTTCCACATGAAGTTTGCCCAGGCCCGGGCGAGCAATAGCCAACCGGTTTGGATCGCCAGGGCTTGCATAAGGTCAGCCCCTTTTAATCGACCAAGAAAGATCGCAATTGGACAAAACAACTCGTAGTAGAACGGCAGCCATTTCATCACCGCCTGGACTGCAGACGGCATGATGTCGATGGGAAACATCTGGCCACCGAGGAAGTATTCGAACGAGTAAACGATGAAAACGATGGTGGAGATTTCCAGAATCCAAAACGCCATCATCGCAAGGCTGTAAGTAATAAAGAATTGAATAAACGCCGCCATTAACATCGACAGCGTGGCTTTGGCTGGGACAACAACGACAAGCCAGGAGTGCAGCTTAACCAGCAGTTTGTGATTAGTCAGGAGCAGCTAGAACAAATCAGGGCGCTGCGTGAGTCGTAACTGATAACAGAGACCTGCCTAGCTGCAACGAGCACTTCCCCGACCCTGACCTTCAGTCCTTACCTGGACACTGTATTCTTGTAGATCCTGCCATCCTTCATAATGATCAGAAAGTTTTTGTCGGGATCTTCGACCAGCTTGATATTTTCCAACGGATTTCCATCGACCAACAGCAGATCGGCAAGTGCGCCTTCTTCCACAACACCAAGCTTGCCGGGATAGGGATTGATAAATCCGGAGAGTGCCATTAACTCGCCATTGTCGGCCGTGGCCATCTTGAGCGCCTCGGCCGGCGAGTACCATTTCACCATCTTAGCGAGATAAGCTCCCTGTCGGCTGGCTGCCCCAGCATCAAACAGGATATCTGCGCCCCAGGCCGTTTTAACCTTGTACTTCTTCGCCAGCTTGTAGGCGTTCTCCGTTCCGGCCCATACCACCAGCGCTTTCTTCTGCGACACGGGCGACATTCGCGCAAATACGCCTTCTTCATACGTTAAGGGTTGCAAGCTCCACCAGATGCCCTTATCCGCCAGCAACTTGGCCGTTGACTCGTCGATCAAGTGGCCGTGCTCGACGCACTTGACGCCGGCGGCCACCGCTTGCCGGATCGCACGCGGCATATATGCGTGCACGGTCACATAGGTGCCCCAATTTTCGGCGGCCTCGACCGCCGCACGAATCTCCGCTTCAGTATACTGGGTTGATTCGATCGGATTGAGAGGCGAGCTGACGCCACCACCTGCCATCAGCTTGATTTGACTCGCGCCTGCTCTCAACTGTTCTCTGGCCCGCAACCGGACCTCATCGGGGCTGTCAGCAATGGCTGCGATGCCTTCGACCTCGGAATGGCTCAAAGGGCCGCCAAGCGTCCGCGGAACCTCAAAGGGGAAGCGAAAATCTCCGTGTCCCGAGGTTTGCGAAATCATGGCTCCACAAGGATAGATGCGCGGACCAATCATGACGCCTTCGTCAATGGCGCGCTTCAGCCCGAACACAGGCCCACCCAAATCACGCACTGTGGTGAAACCCCTCATCAACGTCGCCTCAGCCTGTCGAGCAGCCAATAGATGAAGGTAAGAAACGTCGGCGGTCATAATAAGCGTCTGGGGTGTCGCCGCCATAAACACATGCCAATGCGCGTCGATAAGACCAGGCATCAGAACGCGTCCATTCCCCGGAATAACGCGGACATTGGCATTTGTATCGACGGCGATCGGATCCAGAGAGATTCGCTCAATCTTGTTCTCTCGAACCAGCACGTTGGAAGGGGGCGAGAGCTTGGCAGTCTTACCGTCGAAGATGCGGACATTTTGAAAGAGCGTGACGTTGCCGCTAGCCAAAGTAGTAGCAACAGGTGCCAAACCCGGTGCTTCTAGGTTGGCGTCACCTTGCCCCAGGCTCGCCCGACAAACCCCGAGTAAAAGTGCTACCAACACCAGTGATGGACTTGGGATGAGTTTCAACTTCGCGCAATTATTTGACGGATTGTATTGTGCTATTTTTTGAGCTGGATAATCATTGTTCATCGTTAGCATCGAAAACGCGTTTATGAGGGACACGCCACCGTTAGGCTATCCCTCGCGACAAAAAAGACAATAAGACTTAAGACCTACACGACCGAAGTCAGAGACGGACCTCAGAGGTCCGAGCGCCTGCGACGGACGAAACAAAGGCGTGCGCGCCCGGTGAACGCTTCAACCTCTCGCTTGAAACGTGGATGCGACAGGAATGCGCCTCTGGATTGCTGAAGAAAGTGTATGCGAAACGAGCGAGGGTTCGCGGAGAAAAAAGGAGACGAACCCCTGTCCAAAACGTCAGAATAATGGCGCCTGCGCGAAGCATGGAGGATTTAGGCCTAACGAGGTCGCTTGGTTAGATCGTTTTGCGTGAACTCGGATTTGACCTCTGGGCGCGTGAGAGCATAGATCGCGAGTCCTCCTAAAATCGTGCCGATAGGAATAGAGATACACGAAATGCCGGCAAGCACCAACGCGCCGCGTCGCCAGCGCCGTGCTGAAAGGAACAATGCGAGGCAAAGACATATGCCGATCAAAGCGAAGGCAAAAACTGAGGTCATAGCGAGCGGCATCCAGTGGATGCCTGACAATTGCATTTGGCCAGCGGACTGTGCCCGGTAAACACGGAACAGAAGCCGACAGATGAACCACGCGATCAACAACGCATAAATGACGTAACCGATTGAAAGAAATGGAAGGATGCGTCTCACTGGTGGCCGCTTCCCAATATCTCGGACGATTTCGCCGGGGAAAGGGCGCGTGGATATCGAGCCGTCAGAGCGATGCCGGTTGAGAATCGATCGGACTACGAAGATAATTGCTACAACAACTGAGAATCCGACACCGGAGAATATCCACTCCTTATTTACGGCGACATAGTCAAGCATGAGCGGTTACGTCTAACGAGAATTATACGAAAAAGTTTCGTCCAACTGGGAGATCGGATGATCGCGCAGCGGGCTGCGGCTGGCAAGCCCGGGGTTTCGTGACTCCAAGGACTTATCGCGGCAGTCAACATCTCACTACGCCTTGAACTCGTCCGCGTTTTCGTGCATCTCAATCACATTGCCGCTTCGTCTAAAAACGCGAATCACGAAATCATGGGAGCGCTATTCCGGGACATGTTTGTCTCGGTTCAACTGCTGGAGATCCGGGGTTCTTAGCGCGTGAGAACCAATTTGACCGTCCTAAACGGGCTTGTTGCCTGACTTGTTGTCATGTATGTATCGATTTCCCCTGGCGTGAAGGATTCTTCCCTTTTGATCCTCATCAAATACAAGAAAGTGCTCTCGATGCGCTTGTGCAGCCAGGCCAAATGTAGTTTGTGGAGGCTCAGGAACACATGAGCGTCCAGTCGCGAGAGGTCCTGGTGATCGGCGCTGGCATCGCCGGCTTGACGGCGGCACGGGACCTCGCCATCGACGGGTACGACGTCGCGATCCTCGAGGCGCGCGAACGCATCGGCGGGCGCATCTGGACCTCGGACGAGCTCGGCCTGCCTGCCGACCTGGGGGCATCGTGGATCCATGGTTTCGAAGACAACCCGATCGCGCGGCTCGCCCGGCGGCACGACATCGCCATCGTCCGCACCAACATCTCCAGCGTGACACCGGCACGCTACCGCTCGATGGCCCTCTACGACGAGGATGGCCACCGCCTCAGCAGCGGCGAGACCGCCGAGATGTCTGAGATGATGGCGGACTATCTCGACTTCGTCGCCGCCAAACAGAAGGAAGGCCACGAAAAGTCAATGCTGGCGGTCGAAGAGCTCTTTGCCGCCAGCCAGGGCTACGATGCCGATCACCGCCGCCGCCTGACGTTCATCGCCCGAACCTATCTCGAGCACGAATGGGCGGGCCCGCGCTCCGACGTTTCCCTCCTCGAGCACGACAAGAGTCTTGGCTTCGCGGGGCACGACCGGGTGTTCCCCGAGGGTTACGCCCAGATCACCGACCGGTTGGCCGAGGATACCGACATCCTTCTCGGCCATGAGGTCACGCAAATCGACTACTCGGGCGCACGCGTGGACGTGCTCACGAACCGCGGCAGCTTCCAGTCCAGTCACGTGCTCGTCACCGTGCCGCTCGGAGTGCTGCGAGCGGGACGAATCGCTTTCCACCCGCACTTGCCGAAAAGCAAACGCGAGGCTATTCGCAAGACGCGCATGGGTGTCTTCAACAAGATCTTCCTCAAGTTCGACTCGGTTTTCTGGGACCAAGAGGACGAGCTAATCGGCTACATGGGGAGCCAGGACGAAGATTGGCCCGAGATCGTCAACTTCCACAGGATCGCGGGCCTCCCAGTACTGCTCGCCTTCAGCGCGGGAACGGCCGGTGAGAAGAATGAGCTCCGGGACAATGCCGAGCTGGTGGAATGCCTGATGGCCTGCCTTCGCAAGATGTATGGGCAGAACATTCCGGAGCCGGTGGGCCATCTCGTAACTCGATGGAATCAGGACCCCTTCAGCCTCGGCTCGTACTCCTACGTGCCTGTCGGCTCCAAGCAGAGCTTGCGCCGGCAGATAGGAACGCCCGTCGAGAACCGGGTCTTCTTCGCGGGCGAAGCCACCTCTCAGTTCTTTCCGGCCACCGTTCACGGTGCGTTCCTCTCCGGCGTCCGCGCCGCCTACGAAATCATGCTCGCCGACGCCAAGGCGGACCTTATGAAAGACAGCCAGGGAGAAGTCGACACCTACGTCTGAATGCCCGCGGACGCGTCCGAACGAAATCCAGATCCTCGGGTTCATTTACGATCTCGACACGGGCCCGCGTCCAGTTCCTTCAGTAACCACCGCGTTCAGTTGGAGGTGAAGCCAGGGGCCATGACATTAACTGAATCGCACACCATCAAAACTCTGGCAGCCTGGATATTCAAGTGTCTCCGCTGGCTGTTCGCTGGGATTGGATTTCTTTGTCGAGTCGGGCTAATCGGGTGGGCCACTCTCGCGCTTTACTATTCAAATCTGCCATGGCCCCGGCTGCGACTGGTAATGGCGGCGGCTTTTGTGGCATTCGGTATCTGGGCCTTGTGGCTGACGCGGAGACCACGAATGTTTCTCGCCTTCGCGGGAGTGTTTCTGAGCGTGCTTGTCTGGTGGCTTTGCATCCGCCCTTCGCATGATCGTCATTGGCGACCCGAAGTCGCCATCATGCCTCAGGCGATCATTGACGGCGATCGCGTGCGCATCATGGGGTGCCGCAATTTTGAATACCGCAGCAGGGATGATTTCACTGCGCGATATAATGAGCGCGAGGTGTCGCTTTCGCATCTTACCTCAGTCGATTTCTTCGTATCCTACTGGAAGGTGGGACCGGTGGGACACACCTTTCTCAGTTTTGTTTTCGATAATGCGCCTCCGCTTTGCATCTCCATCGAAACAAGGCCTGAAGTGGGCGAAGGCTTCTCGCCCATCGCCTCGCTTTTCAAGCAATTCGAGTTGATCTATATCGTGGGGGATGAGCGCGACATTGTGCGTGTTCGCACCAACTTCCGAGACGAGGAGGTGTATCTTTACCGCATCCGGACATCACCCGAGAATGTGCGTCGGCTTTTTTTGGTCTATCTGGGTCGAATCAATGAACTCGCTGATCACGCTGAGTTTTACCATCTGCTGAGCAACAGCTGCACGGTCAACATCGTGCGCTACGCGAACGCCGCTGGCAGGGTTGGCCAATTTGACATCAAGCATCTCCTCAACGGTTTCATCGATCGCTATCTTTACCGCGCGGGCTTGGTGGACCGGACATTGCCTTTTGAAGAACTGCGCCGGCGTTCCCGGATCAACGACGCCGCACTGACTGCCGATAACACTCCAGATTTCTCCCGGCGCATTCGCGAATCCTTGCCAACAATGCGACCCTGATGTCTTCAATCGCGGAGAATTCCGCCTTAGCCACCGACGGCCTGGTAATGTCCCAGGCCGCGCTTCCACATGAAGTGTGCCGCCCCCCAGGTTATCAAGACCCAGTTGGCCTGAATCACCAGGCCCTGCGCCATCTCCGCTCCGCGCAGCCGTTCCATGAAAATCGTGATCGGGAAAAAGAGTTCGTAATAAAATGGAAGCCATCTCATGACCGCCTGGATGCCGGCTGGCATGATGTCCACCGGGAACATTTGGCCGCCGAGGAAATACTCGAACGAATAAACGATGAAAACGATGGTGGATATTTCGAGGATCCAGAACGCCATCATGGACAGGCTGTAGGCGATGAAAAATTGCATGAACGCTGACATCACAAGCGAGATGCAAGCAAATAGATAGGTCGGGGCGTGATCCGGGAGCGCGATGTAGTGTCGGAAATAAATAAAGATCAGCGCGATGGGCGGCAGCGTGACGAATGTGTAAACCAGGCGGCCGCTCATAAAAATGCTGAAGCGATAAGCGAGATAACTCATCGGTTTCGTGAGAAGCGAATTGATCTGTCCCTCGCGAATGTCGGCCGCGATTTGCCATTCATCTTCCGTGGGCGTGACGAGATTGCTTACCAGAAGCATCAGCAAATAATAGTAAATCATCGAACCGTAATCGTACCCGTGCAGGCCGCCGCCTCGTTCTTTGAAAATCGCGCGCCAGAGAAAAACCGTGCCGGCCAGCGGAATCAGGCCAAACAACGCGCGCAGAAAATAATTCCAGCGGTAAACGAACGTGTTCTGTAGTCCGATGTTAAAAACCGAGATGTATTTTTCGATCCTGCTCGGTTGCCAAACCGAAGCTTTGCGGAGGCTGGTGCTCATGCTCGTAGAAGATCAAGGCAATGACGAAATCCAAATGACGAATGACGAAGGAATGACGAAATCCGAATTAGGAAAAATCGTATCAGGTTGCGCTTCGTCATTTGAACATTCGGATTTCCTTCGAGCTTCGGCATTCGAGCTTTGTCATTAATTCATAGAGATGTCTCGACTTCGCTCGACATGACATTCTGTCAGTTCGGCGGCAAGATTGATGGCGGCGATCATACTGTCGGGGCGGGCGATTCCTTTGCCGGCAATTTCAAACGCGGTGCCGTGATCGGGACTGGTGCGAGGAAAAGGAAGCCCAAGCGTCACGTTCACACCTTGGTGAAAGGCGTGAAGTTTCAGCGGAATCAATCCCTGATCGTGATACATGCAGAGTACCGCGTCGAATTCGCCTTCAATCGCACGATGAAAAACTGTGTCGGGGGAGTGCGGCCCGATGAAAACGGGATGTGACTCGTGAGAAGTGAGAAGGTGATTGGTTTAACTCGGCGACTGCCGGCGCGATGATTTCAATTTCTTCTCGGCCAAGTTTGCCGGATTCGCCAGCATGCGGATTCAATCCGGCAACGGCAATGCGCGGCGCGGTGATGGATCGTGAGCTAAGGAAATCCGCAAGCAACAGACCAACGCGGACAACCTCTGATTGCTGGAGCGCGGGCGCGGCCTCGCGCAATGGAAGGTGCGCCGTGACGAGCGCGACGGTCATTTTTCCGCCGGTCAGACACATTGCGAAATTTTTGACGCCACAGCGCTGGGCAAAAAATTCCGTCTGTCCCGGAAACTTGAAACCCACGTCGTACATCCGGGCTTTGTGAACCGGGCCGGTTACGATTGCATCGAGCTCACCGCGCCGGGCCAGGGTGACCGCTTCTTCCAGCGCGGCGGCAGCAGCGCGCGCAGTTTCACGCGTTGGCTGTCCTGGCTGGCAATCCGGATATTTGCCGATGATTCTGTACTCGGCTGATTTCGGCACTCGATCAGACTTCAGTGCGAGGTCGACAATCTCCGGCCCGATCCCGGCGCAATCGCCCAGCGTGATGCCGATGCGTGTTTTCCTGCTCGTGCTCATGCTCGTGATCGCAATCGACTTACCTAATCGATTACGAGCACAATTACCACGCTTCGCCAAGGCTGCGACTTGGCACGCGAGCAAAAGCATGAGTGCAAAACATGGGATTGATTTTCCCCGTAGTTTAAGGAAAACTTTGTTCCCGGCATGCAGCACGTCACCGCGTTCTCAACGACTGTTCCCGCTGCACCTGCGGCCGCGCGAAAGCCTGGCTTGTGGATTCTAGACAGTTGGCGCGACCTGATCCTGTACGTCTGCACGCCGCTGGTGATTCTGCCGATTTTCCTGCTGGCGCAGGCGCGTTGGAGTGCGCAGGACATTTATCTTTTCGTCGCTGCATTCGGCGCAATGGGCCACCATTTGCCGGGAATGATTCGCGCTTACGGCGATCGCGCGTTATTCCAGCGCTTCAAGTGGCGCTTCATTTTTGCGCCGATTTTTTTGGTTGTCGTCTGCGCGGCCTTTTCCATTTGGGACCTCAAAGGAATCGTGCTGGTCGCGTTTGTTTGGGGCGTTTGGCACGGCATGATGCAGACCTACGGCTTCTGCCGTATTTACGACGCGAAAGTCGGTTCGTTCGCCGAGCTAACGCGCCGTTTGGATTTCGCATTGTGCGGCATCTGGTTCGCCACTGCCGTCCTCCTCTCACCGCAGCGAATGACCGATACACTCGAAACTTATTATTCCGCCGGTGGACCTTTCATCCCGCCTGCGATGCTCCGAACCGCGCAGCAAGGGTTGCTGGCGGTGGCGATCGCAGTCGCGGTATTGTTCCTGGCGAATTATGTCTGGTCGTGGATTCGCGGACAGCGACCAAGCCCGGTGAAGCTCGTGCTTCTCGTCACGAGCATAACATTTTGGTGGTACTGCAACAACATCGTGGCCAGCGTTCTCGTCGGCATTGCTTTGTTCGAAGTCTTTCATGATGTCCAGTATCTCTCGCTGGTTTGGATTTATAATCGCAAACGAGTTGAGACGGACAGCTCGATCGGCGGGTTTATGCGCTTCGTGTTCCGGCGCAGCGGCTCGCTGATTGGTCTTTATGTCGGTTTGATCTTCGCTTACGGAGCGCTCGGCTATTTCAAGTCGAGTGTTGGTGTCGAGTCAGTTAAAAACGTGCTCGCCGGTGTGGTGACGGCGTCGGCCTTGCTCCATTTTTATTACGACGGATTCATTTGGAAGGTGCGCGAGAAATCTACCCGGCAATCTCTCGGCATCAGCGGCGGCACGGCTAATGTTTCGACGACCGGTTTCCTGCCGGGTTGGGCGTTGCACGGCGCGAAATGGGTCGGTGTTTTTGTCATTCCATTGGGAGCGCTCTGGCTTGGGCAGACGCACTCGGTCCGGAGCGAACTCGATCGCGTTGCCATGATCGTGGCCGATCTTCCAACCAGCGCCCGGGCGCATTTGAATCACGCCACGGCTCTGCAGGACGCCGGTCGGCTCGATGAAGCAGGCGAGGCCTTTTCCAATGCACTGCGTTTGAATCCCGATTCCGCCAAGGCGCATGTCGGCCTTGCATCCGCCCTGGTTGGGCAGGGAAAACTGGACGAGGCGCATACACATTACGAACAAGCGTTGCGTATGGAACCTGACAACGCCGAGTATCACTCCGGTTATGCTTATCTTCTGGAGCAACTGGGCCAGGAAGACCAGGCGGCGGCGGAGTGCGAAGCAGCGGTCCGCCTGGCGCCAAAGTCCGCGCAGGCTCACCATAGCTACGGCGCTTTTCTGGAAAAACGCGGCAAATTGGATGAGGCCACTGCGCAGTATCGAGAAGCCGTCCGCGCTGATCAAAGTTTAGTCGATGCTCAAATAGACCTCGGAACCGCGCTCTTGGAAAAAGGCGACTTCGCAGGAGCAAAGGAGCATCTTCAAACGGCGTCCAAGCTCGATCCAAAGCTCGCCCAGCCGCATAATTATCTTGGGAAAATTTTTATGCGCGAAGGCAACGTTTCCAGTGCAATTGCGCAATTCGAAGAAGCGTTGCGTTTACATCCCGACTTTCCGGAGGCCGAGGAAAACCTGCGCATGGCCAAGGCAAGCGACGGGGGATCTCTAACGCTATCGCCCAGGTAGAATTTTCGGCTTCCACTAGCGCGATTTCACCGAAGTTGTAGTAACTGTTCGAGTTTGAAATAACAGAGCGCGCTACCGATCCACCTACAACGCGAGCTTGGCTCTTGGTCAGCATCTGCCACCGGCAAGATCTGGCAGCCGCTCTTTGTTTTGCAGCACAGCCGCTCAATTGCCAAGATACAAGCCCCCGGTTTGCCGCAGGACGAATCCGTCCCGTGAGCGGACCTGTGGCCGGTCTAGCTCAGCGCTGCTTTTCACACTAAGGAGACGGCCCGCAGGGCCGTGGCTACAGCGGCTACGGTCCTATTTAGCTCGCTCTAAAGGCGCTGGTTTATTACCATTCATCTAATTAGAATTAGACGAACATTCGCTTTCAAAGGCGAACATTTTTTCGTCGAACGATTCGATCACGAGCACCAGCCTCCGCCAAGGCTACGGCCTGGCAGGGGAGCAACCGAGAGACAAACGCTCAACGCCCAACGCCGAACGTCCAACGCTAAACGCTAAATCAGAAAGTGCGGATATAAGCCTTCTCGCGGAGACTGGCGATCCAGCGTTCCTGAATTTGCTGCGCTTCGTCCTGGATCAGTTTCTTCTCGATATCGGCGCGGGCTTCGGCCAGTGACCTCGTGGTGCCGCCGCGTTTGTCATCGACTTTGAGGATATAGTAATTGCCGGCGTAATCGACGATATTGCTGATTCTGCCGACTGGCATATTGAAGGCGAACTTTTCCAGTGGCGCGGCAAGAGTATTGCGCCCAATCCAGCCCCAATCACCGCCGTTGTCTTTCGTGCTGTCCTCAGAATAAATCTGCGCTGTTGATTCGAATTCTGCACCGCCGGCGAGTCTGCCGAGCACTTCTTCGGCCAGCGACTTTTGCGCCTGGGCGTTCCCAGTGTCCTTTTGGCCGGAAATCATGATCATCCGCAACTTGATCTCCTCCTTGGTCGTAAACAGGTCGCGATGTTTCCTGTAGAAATCTTCAATTTTGGTAGGCGAAATAATGTAGTTGGTCTTGACGTTGTGACTGCGCATCGCCTGGACGATTATTCGCTCCATCTCCTTTTCTTTGAACTCGCCCAGCGAATAATTCTGCGCCTCAAGCGTCTTCACAAACGTATTGCGGTCGCCGCCAAAGCTCTCCCGGATGATATCGTGCACCCGCTGGTCCACAATATGATCCGGGATTTGATAGCTTTCCTTTTTGAACGCCTGGATGATAAGCCGTCGGTCGATCAGATCTTTCAAAGCAAGCTGCCGAACTTCCTTGAGCTTGTTTTCCAGGTCCTGACCGGTGACTTGCGAGCGCAATACTTTTTCACGTGGCGCGGACAACTGCCTCACTTGTGAGTAAGTGATGACGTCGCCATTCACAATCGCAGCGATGCCGTCGACTACCTGAGCCTCCTGGGCGAACGCATCGCAACAAATGGGTAATAAACCAAGCGCACAGACCGCCACCGAGACGGCGGTAAATGGACGCACGAAGTTTCTCATAATTTCTTTATCAGTTCCGGAATCTCCCCGAGATGCTGCTCGATTTTGGCTCCAACTAAACGAGGGAATTTGCCCGCGACAAGTATAAAATCCCCGCGCCGCGTCAACATCAATTTGCGTTCACGCACCTCGACACGGTTTATCCCTGATTTTGCCGCGGCGAGCTTGATTTCGATGAGGCCAAACAAATTGTCAACCGGCGACGGGAACGGCCCAAAGCGGTCCCGCCAGTCGCGCTGCAGATGGGCCAATTGTTCGTGCGTCGTAACTTCTGCGACGTCGCGGTATGCCCGGATGCGCAAACTGGGGTCGCTGACGTAGGTGATTGGAATGAAGGCTGGAACTTTCTCGAGCGAAGGCGCTTCCCCACGCGCCCCGGTGGCCGGGAAACCTACGCTCCTTGGTGTCGTCGGTGCCACGAATTCCGCTTCGTTTGTGGCGACGAAATCGAGGTTCAAGTCGACATCGAGCCGAAACCGCGGTTTCTTGCCTTTGAGCTGGGCCACGGCCTGCTTGAGTAACTGACAATACAAATCGAAACCGATCGCCACGATGTGGCCGCTCTGTGCTGTGCCCAGGATGCTGCCCGCGCCGCGAATCTCCAAGTCGCGCATGGCAATACGAAAACCGGCGCCGAGCGAACTGTACTGTTTAATGGCGCTGATCCGCTTTCGTGCGGCGCCGACTGTCATCATTTCGCGCGGAAGAAGCAGGTAGGCGTATGCCTTGTGCTCGGCCCGGCCGACGCGCCCGCGCAATTGATACAAGTCTGCGAGACCAAACTGGTCCGCCCGATCGATGATGATGGTGTTTGCGTTGGGGATGTCGAGACCGCTTTCGATAATTGTGGTGCAAACGAGTACGTCGATTTTCCCGGCAATGAATCGCGCCATAACGCCTTCGAGTTCGTCGGCATCCATCTGGCCATGCCCAATCTCAACTCTGGCTTGTGGGCAAAGATCGACGACCCGATCGCGCACCCTCTCGATGGTCGCTACGCGATTGTGCAGGAAGAATATCTGCCCCTGCCGTTCGAGCTCGCGATCAATCGCCGCGCGAATGAGCTGCTCATCGTAAGCTGACACCACTGTTTCTACGGGCAGACGGTTGAGCGGCGGAGTCTCGATCGTGGACATGTCTTTTACGCCCACAAGCGACAGATACAGGGTGCGCGGAATCGGGGTGGCCGAGAGCGTCAGCACATCCACCAGCTGGAAGAGCTCTTTGAATTTCTCCTTGTGCAGTACACCGAAGCGCTGCTCCTCATCAATCACCACCAGGCCGAGTTCTTTAAATGCGACGTCCCTCGAGATGAGCCGATGCGTGCCGATGACAACGTCAACACCGCCTTCGCGTAATAGCTGCAGTACTTTTTTCTGCTCCGATTGCGAACGGAAACGGCTAAGCATTTCTATGCGCACCGGGTAATCGAGCATGCGCTGCCGGAACACCTCGAAGTGTTGTTGAGCTAATACGGTCGTCGGAGCGAGGACGGCCACTTGTTTGCCGTCCATGACTGCTTTAAACGCGGCGCGCACCGCCACTTCAGTTTTGCCAAAACCGACATCGCCGCATATGAGGCGGTCCATTGGTCGAGGGCGTTCCATGTCGATCTTCGTATCGATGATCGCCTTCATTTGGTCCGGTGTTTCGCGGAACGGGAATGAATGCTCAAATTCTGCCTGCCATTTTGTGTCCGGAGCGAATGCGTAGCCCGAATGCGTTTCCCGCTCCGCCTGGAGTGCAAGCATTTTCCCGGCGTAATCAAATATGGAAGCCGCCGCTTTTACTTTGGCGCGGGCCCACCTTCCGTCGCCGAGCGAGCTGAGTGGCGGCGATTTTTTTCCTGCACCAACGTAGCGGGAAACTAGATACGCCTGCTCAAGTGGAACATAGAGCTTCGCTTCATCTGCAAACTCAAGAACGAGCACTTCCTGAGTTCCATCTGTAGTGGCGGCCGTGTCGGCCGCGCCTTTTGGTAAAGCAGGCGACACGCCTGCCTCCACAGTGTGCGGCGATTTTGGGAGGCGAAGCAACCCGAGAAATCGCCCGATGCCGTGCTCGAGGTGCACGACGAGATCACCCTCGTTTAGTTCACTGAAGTCGATCTGTGCGCGATTGCGCTCCGCACGATGCAAACGCCTGCGCGGATGGGCCGCGAATCGCCCAAATAATTCCGCAGCCGAGAGGACGACGAGATCGGCCGCGGGGAAACAAAATCCGTGAGACAGGGTGCCTTCGACAAAATCAACTCCTTCGATGGCGCCGGCCATGATCTCGCGAAAGCGCTCGATCTCGCCCTCGGTCTGAAAATAAATGATGATTTTCGCTTTTTTGGCGCGCCATTCTTGTAGGCGCTCGACAAACTGCGCGCGTTTGGCCTCGGCGAGCACTAGATCGCCGACCGCAAATTCGCCGATCTCGCAATCTTGGAATGCGCCGCTGAAATCTTCCGGACCAGTCTCAATCCAGCCTTCGCTGATCTGGATCTGCGCGTTCGAAAGTTCTTCTGGTTCGATGTCGATCTTGAGATCATTCGGAGCGACGTAATCTCGAACGTGGCCGACCTGATCGTCGATCAACGAAGGGCGATCTGGCCCGACATCTGCTCCGAGCAAAATATCAACCGAACCCAGATTGCGCACCGAAGTTTGAGTATCGATGTCGAACTCGCGCAGTGATTCGATCTGGTCGCCGAAAAATTCCAGCCGCAACGGCAATGGCGCCTGCCAGGAATAGAGATCGACAATGCCGCCGCGGACGGCGAACTGTCCCCGGGTGGTGACTTGGGCGACACGTTCATAACCGCCGGCTGTCAGTTGCTCGAGAAAGCGTTCCATTTGCGCAATCGCTCCACGCCGGAGCTGGACAAGTGCGGATTTCAGAACGCCGCGCTCTGGTGCGGCTTGCTCGAGACTTGCCCGCGTTGCGACTATGACGCGCGGACCGGTTCTGCGCCCGATTTGCATTAGGACTGCCAGCCGTTCCGCTACGATTTCCGGATCCGGCAAAACATTTTCGGTCGCTGCAAACTCGGCTTCGGGAAGAAACAGCGCATCGGACTGCCAGTTAAGCAGGCTTTCGTAGAACAACTCTTGAGAATGAACACTGGGACAGAGGATCCAAATCATTGAATCGGCAGCCTGCCGATCATCTGCTGGAAGCCGATGCCACATATGCGCGATTATGGCGGTCAGAAATGGCTGGGCTGCCTGGATGACGTGTGAGAACTGCACCGGCCACTGAGCATCTTGTGTCGCATGAAGTTTGCGCGCGATGGATTCGCTCGCCGCGACGCGTTCCAGAAGCTCTATACCGATCGATTTCTGCACCGCAAAGTTTACGCCAAGTTCCGGCAGAGTTGTAGCCAGGTCTGCATTCTTGCGCCTTCGGCGATCTGTCTTGGCATCGGTCCGAGCCGGACTGGCATTTTCAGCAGAAGCCGATCCACCTTTGCGCGAAGTTGGACCGTCGCCGCGGCGACTCCTCAGCGCATTAGCAAGGCCGTAAAGGTGGAACGCGTCGGTAAGAAACGGCCCGAAGGCTTCGGGGCCGATTTTTACAATGCGCGACCGATGGCCGTGGCAACAGCGCGGAGACGCGGAACGAGCTCGGCGAAAATTTCCGGCGTGAGCGCCTGGTTTCCGTCGCTCTTGGCCATCTCGGGAGAGTCGTGCACTTCAATCATCAACGCGTCTGCGCCGGCGGCGACCGCGGCCAAGCACATTTGCGGAACAAATTCGCGCAGACCCAGGGCGTGTGTCGGATCGACGATGACCGGCAGATGCGTTTTAGACTTCAAGATTGGAACAGCACTTAGATCGAGGGTGTAGCGAGCCGCCGTCTCAAACGTTCGAATGCCGCGCTCGCAGAGGATTACATTTGGATTGCCCTCGTTCAGGATGTATTCCGCGCTCATCATCAAATCGTAAATCGTGGCGCTGAATCCGCGCTTGAGAAGCACGGGAAGCCTGCTGCGACCCACCTCCTTAAGGAGCGAGAAGTTGTGCATGTTGCGGGTGCCAACCTGAAGACAGTCGGCGTACTTTTCGATCATCGAGAGATCGCGGGGATCCATCACTTCGGTGACCACAGGTAGACCGGTTTTCGCGCGCGCTTCCGCAAGGAAACGAAGCCCCTCTTCTCGCAGCCCCTGAAAACTATATGGCGAAGTGCGCGGCTTAAACGCGCCGCCGCGCAAAATTTTCGCGCCTGACTCCTTCACGATCGTCGCGATCGACTGAATTTGCTCCAGGCTTTCGACCGAGCACGGGCCGCAAATAAGAACGACGTCCTCATGGTCGCCCAGACGTACGTCGCCTACTTCGACCGAGGAAGCGCCGCGAGAATCGCGCGCTGCAAGTTTGTAAGGTTTCAATACGGGGATGATCGCTTCCACGCCCGCCATCGCGGCAATCGGCTTCTCGCGAAGGAGTGCCTCGGGGCCGATTACGCCAATGATCACGCGCGATGCGCCGCGGCTGATTTGTGCCTCCAGCCCGAACTCGCGTACACGCGTGATGATCCGCTGGATCTGCTCCTCGGTGGCGTTTGGCTTGGTGATGACGATCATATTCCTAGCAGCGGGATAATCAGAATGCCGATACCGGGAATTCTCTGCAAGCCCAGATACTGCGTTCCAAAGGATCCCTAATTCGTGATCGTGACCGGCGTCCCGACTGAGACCGATCTGAAGAAGTCTTCGGCCATGAATTCGGGCATGCGGATACATCCGTGCGACGCCGGATACCCCGGTAAATACCCGGCATGCAAGCCTGTCCCCGACACGATGCGCATAAAGTACGGCATCGGTGTGCCTTGGAAGTGTGTGCCCGGCGGTTTCGGATCCTTTTTTATGTCAACATTGGGGACGACCACCTTGCCAGACGAGTCCACATAATCTCCGAATAAACTGGAGACGTGGTCCTTGTCCTTTTGAGTGATTTTATAATTACCGATGGGAGTGTTCAGTCCCTCGCGGCCAGTTGAGAGCTGCGAAACGCCAACCAGCACGCCGCCTTTGTAAAAATATGCGCGCTGCTCACCGAGACTAATCTTTACAGAAGGGCTTCCGCTGACGCTGTCTCCATCCCAATACGAGACAGTGTCATGCGGCGGGCCACCTTCTGCCCCGCCGTAAGCGCCGCCCAAATATTGGGTTCTGGCAGAAAAGCGTGGATCCTCGCCACAACCGGTCGCGAGGAAAAGCAGGGCAATTGAGAGAGCTGGCAGCGAAATACGAAAGAGAGAACGACACATAAGGTTTCCGATGGCGTTCTTAATGCGCAAGCTGCGCAAAAAGTCAAGCGAGGACGAATGCTGTGGGGGTTGCTCCCCTACAAACTGTAGTGCCAGCAGTGTCGGTTGGGATCTAAGCTCGCTCGCATCGCGGATTTTCTCGGAGGTGCACCAATCGTTCACCGTCTTGCGAAATGTCATCCCGAGCCCCGCAGGCGGCGAGGGACCTCACATAAGCTGTTTGATCACACAATCACGTCTGCGTACGCCACAGCGCGACTGTGAGGTCCTTCGCTTCGCTCAGGATGACACGCCGTTTTATTTCGCGCCACACCACTGATCAACCCAATCGTTAACCGTCTTGTACCACAACTGACTGTTTTGCGGCTTAAGTACCCAATGGCCTTCGTCCGGGAAATACAACATTTTCGACGGCACCTTCAGCACTTGCAGTGTCGTGAACAGATCGAAACCTTGCGATACATCGAGCCGATAATCGTTCTGGCCGTGCACGACCAGCGTCGGCATTTTGAAATTCTGTGCGTACTCGTGCGGCGACCATTTCCGGTAAACGTCCCGTTTCTTCCACGGGGGACCGCCAAATTCCCAGTTCATGAACCAAAGCTCCTCCGTCGTGCCATATGCTGATTCAGCGTTAAACGTGCCGTCGTGAGACACGATGCATTTGAAACGGTTCGTGTGGCCTAACAACCAGTTGGCCATGTAACCGCCGTAGCTCGCGCCGAGCGCGGCTTCGCGGTTCTTATCGATAAATGGGAATTTCTTCTCCAAGTAATCGAGCCCCTTCATCAGATCGACGTATGGTTTGCCGCCCCAATCGCCGCTGATCGAGTCGGTAAACTTCTGTCCATAACCGGTCGAGCCGTGGAAATTGATCATCACCACGACGTAATCGCCTGTTGCCGCGAACAACTCCGCGTTCCAGCGATAGGTCCACTCGTTTCCCCATGCGCCTTGCGGTCCCGCCGTGGATTAAAAATTTTAAAGGATATTTCTTGTTCGGATCAAATCCGGGTGGCTTGACCATGAAACCCTGCACATCTTCGTCGTTCGCGCCTTTGAACGTGAACGACTCCAACGGCTGCATGTCGATCTGCGACAACAGCGCGTCGTTCATGTGGGTGACGGGCTTGAAGAAGTTGTCCAAGCTATAAGTGGCAAGCTCTTCGTTAGGTGGCGAATCCATTCGCCATATTTCGTTCGGTGCGCTCGTCGACATTCGCGTCAGGAACAAAGCTTTGCCGGCGAACACAAGATCATCCGCGTGTAGTGCGGGAGCGCCGCCGCCGGCCGGATTGCGCGCTCCCTCACTTATGCTCGCGCCAAAAATTGGAGCGCCACCATGATCTTCAGCTGCCAACAGCAACGCAGTTGAATCCGGTTTCCACGCGAAGCTTCCTACTGATCGGTCAAACTTCTCTGTCAGATCACGTGCCTTCCCTGATTGTCGATCTTGCACGAGAAGCCGCCATTTATCGGCTTCGAAACCGGCGCGAGCTTGTGAGCGCCATGCGAGATATTTTCCGTCCGGCGAATAGAGCGGCGTCGTGTCGGCGCCGGGACTGGTGGAAATTTTCTTTCCCGCAGTCGCGGGACCAGCTTATCGGCACGATGAAAATTTCGTTGTTCGTGCTCGTCGCTTCGACCTCGTCGATATTGCTGGTGTAAGCGACCTCCTGGCCATCCGGCGAAATCGCATACATATCCTGCCCGCCTAACGAGAACGGCGGCACATCGTGATCGCCCGGAGTGAGATCGCGTGGCTCCGGACTTCTGTAGTGGCAGCCGTGTCGGCTGCGATTCTGGAGATGGTGCAGGCGACACGCCTGCCTCTACAGTTGTGTCGGCCGGAATCACAAACAGATGGCTGCGCTTGAATTCGGTGAACGCGTTCCAGTGTCGATAAAATAATCGCGTGAAGATTTTCGCTTTCACTTTGCTCTTCTTCAGCTCTTCATCGCGCTGTTTGTTGCACGCATCATCTTTGCAATCCGGGTAAACCGCCGACACGAACACGATGTTCTTCCCATCCGGCGACCAAATCGCACCGTCCGCGCCGGTCGAAATGTTCGTAACCTGATGGGGTTTGCCGACAAGCGCGCCTGCGTTCGGGTCGAAATCGCACATCCAGATTTGTGTTGGATCGGTCGCTTTCGATGTCCAGATCAACCGTTTTCCATCTGGCGAAAATCGCGGCCGCTCCTCATGATTCGCAGTTTGATTCAACCGCCGCGATTCACCGCCGCTGGCCGGCACGATCCACAAATGCGAAATCTTCGTGTTCGCCGCAAGATCGACATCTTCACAGTCGAAGACGACCCATTTCCCCTCCGGCGACGGCACCGGCGCACCCACGCGCTTTAGCGCCATCATGTCTTCGAAGGTGAAGGGGTGTTTTTGCCCGACGGCGAGGGCATTTGCGCGAACGGCGAAAGCGTTAGCGTGAGCGACAACGTTAAGATCTTCCAGATGCATGATTGTCTATGTCTGCGTCTTGAAGCGCTAGCTATAAATCCGTCGAGGTGGAGCGTCGGCTATCGACATGAACGGTCAATGTCGCAAAGGTAGCGGCGATTGCGCCGGCGGCGAGCGAATTAATCATCTGGCTGTTGTAGCAGACATATCAAGCGATGTCTCCACTTCAGTCGACATGACAGTAGAATGAGCCTATGGCTCAAGTAACAATCGACACAATCAAGAACGGTCCTTATATCGTGACCGGCGAAGTCGAATTGATCGACGCAGACGGAAACAAATATCCGGTAGAAAAAAGGATGGCGCTTTGTCGCTGCGGCGCATCGACCGAAAAACCGTTTTGCGACGGCACACATTCGAAGATCGGCTTCCAAGCTGCCCAGAAAGCCGTGCCCGAATCGAAAGAATAATCGCCGAATGTTATGCCGTCTGACGCGCTCACGGTTCAGGTCGAGCGTCGGATCTATTTGATTCGCGGCGAGAAAGTGATGCTCGACCATGATTTGGCTGAGCTTTACGGCGTAGACACCGGTGCATTGAACCGAGCCGTAAAGCGAAACGGCGACCGGTTCCCTGGCGATTTCATGTTCCAGCTCGGAGGTGACGAATGGGAGCGGCTGAGATGCCAAATTGGCATCTCAAACAAAGGCGCAGGAGTATCTCGTTCAGGTTTGAGGTTCCAATCTGGCATCTCAAAGAGCAGGCGTGGCGGCCGTCGGTATCTGCCGTACGCTTTTACCGAACAAGGCGTCGCGATGTTGTCCAGCGTGTTGCGCAGCGCTCGCGCGGTGCAAGTCAATATTGCCATCATGCGTACATTCGTGCGCCTGCGCGAGATGCTTCTGTCCAATGCCGATCTCGCTCGCAAATTGAGCGCACTGGAAAAGAAATACGACGCACAGTTCAAGGTTGTTTTCGATGCGATTCGCGAGTTAATGATTCCGCCGGAAAAGCCAAAACGCCGGATTGGGTTCCATTCTTATGAATAACAAAATGAAATTTCTCGTTATCGCCTTGTCGATCCTGTCGTTGTCTGCGCGCGCTGAAAAAATTTCGCTCGTTGGCGGAACGGTGATCAATCCTGCCGACGGCAAAGTAATGCCGAATGCGACGGTGGTGATTGACGGCGACAAGATCGAACGGATCGCGATGGGCAAGCAAGATGCGGCGGCGCTCGGAAAACAAATTGATTGCGCCGGCAAGTTCATTCTGCCGGGTTACATCGACACGCACGTTCACTTCTTTCAATCTGGCGATCTATTCACGCGACCGGACGGCGCCGATCTGAATGGTGTTCGCCCTTACAAGGACGAAGTCGCGTGGGTGAAGAGTCACTTGAACGATGTGTTCGCGCGCTATCTGCGCTGCGGCATTACCAGCGTGGTTGATGTTGGCGGACCATTTTGGAATTTCGAGGTCCGCAAGATTGCGGATCAGACGCAGAAAGCGCCGCGTGTGGCGGTGGCCGGCCCGTTGATCTCAAGCGTCTCACGCGAAAAACTCGATCTTGGCGATCCACCGATCGTCAAAATCGACACGCCCGATCAAGCGCGGCAGTTCGTGCGCAAACTGGCCGAACAAAAACCCGACCTGGTCAAGATATGGTACATTGTCGACAAAGATCACCCGGTCGAAAGCTTTCGGCCAATCGTGCGCGCGACGATTGAAGAAAGTCATGCGCACAAGATTCGTGTCGCAGTGCACGCCACGGAATTGGAAACGGCACGAGCTGCAGTCGAAGAAGGCGCGGACGTGCTCGTCCACAGCGTGACCGACAAGCCAGTGGATGACGCGTTTGTGAAGCTACTGAAAGATCGACACACGATTTTGTGTCCGACGCTAGTTGTCTTCGAGCGTTATGGCCGGACGTTTTCGCATCAGTTGAATCTGACTCCGGAGGAAAAAGCGTGGGGCAATCCGGAAGTGATCGCGTCGCTCGATGTCACCAAAATTCCGCAGGACAAATTGCCTGATCGGATCAAGAACGCGTTAGCTAAACCGGATGAAGCATTGGATCGCATCAAAAAAACTTACGATGTCGCACTGCCCAATTTAAAAAGGCTGGAAGATGCCGGCGTCACGATTGCAGCGGGAACAGACGCGGGAAACATCGGAACAATTCATGGCCCGGCGCTTTTCCGCGAATTTCAGTTGATGAAAGAAGCCGGACTGACGCCAATGCAGATTCTTCAATGCACCACCGCGAACGCCGCGAAACTCTTTGGTGGCGACACTGGCGCGCATATCGGCAAGATCGAAAACGGCTATTTTGCTGATCTCGTCATTCTCAATTCGAATCCGGTCGATGACATCGCGCATGCTTCCGATATCGCCATGGTCATCAAAAATGGCGTGGTTTATCCGGCTGATTCTATTTTGCACTGATGGTGGTCGCATGCTTCTGCAGCGTGCCTAAAGCCGTCCAGAAAGGATCCCAATCGTTGCAGCCGGCACGGCTGCCTCTACACTTATCATGTCGTGCCTTCACTAGTGCTGGCATCCGGTTCACCCAGGCGCGCTACGTTGCTCTCCGAAGGTGGATTCCAGTTTGAGATCGCTAAGCCGCGCGTTGCAGAAAGATTCGATGCCACTCTTACGTTGCGTGAACTCACGCTGTGGAACGCCATTCGAAAAGGAATGTCGATCGCGCAGACGCGTCCCGACGCCGTCGTTCTCGCGGCGGATACGCTGGTCGCGCTGGAGCATCAGATCATCGGTAAACCTGCGGATTTGAGCGAGGCTGCCCGGATGCTTCGGCGTCTGAGTGGACGGACCCACGAGGTTTGTTCTGCTGTTGCAATTTATCAACAGACATCGGGGAGATCGGCGGTTTTTCAAGATGTCTCGCGCGTTCGTTTTCGTCGCCTGAGCAACGCAACCATCGAGAGCTACCTTGCGAAAGTGGGCCCGCTGGACAAGGCCGGCGCCTATGCCGCGCAGGGAAGCGGCGCTGAAATCATCGCAAAAATCGAAGGCTCATTCACAAACGTGATTGGTCTACCGATGGAAAGGACGGTCGCCGCGCTTGAGAAATTCGGTATACGTCCCAAGTTGGCCTGACGAATCAAGCTGACCGGCAAAATCTAGATCAAGTGTTCGCGGTTATCCGACCGGAGCCTGATTGTTTTTGTATGCAAATTATGTCTCGCGCGAATGAAACGCACGGTCTTGCTCTTGGCGCGCATGAGGATCGAATGGGTGACGGCTGTAACGCCGCCGTGAGCGCGCACACCGCGGAACAACGCGCTGTCGCTGATCCCAGTTGCACAGAAGAGGATGTTCTGGCCGTTAGCCAGATCGTCGGCTGAGAAGACGCGGTCCAGATCTTTCTTGTAACCGCCGTCGATCAGGTTCTTTCGTTCCTTTTCATCGCGTGGCCACATTTTGCATTGCATATCGCCACCGAGACACTTGATCCCCGCTGCGGCCAGCACGGCTTCGGGTGAACCGCCGATACCCATGTAAAGATCGACGTCGGATTCGGGCAGTGACGGCGCGATGGCAGCGGCGATGTCGCCGTCGCCGATCATGCGCAATGACGCGCCCGCCGTGCGAATTTGTTCGACGATTTCCTTGTGCCGCGGTCTGTCGAGCATCATCACGGCGACGTCCTGTACGCGTTTGTCCACCGCGTGCGCGACGATTGCCAGCATCTCCGGAATCGGCATCTCGATGTGAAGTGAGTCGCCGCGTTTTTTCATGTAATCGATAACGCGCGGTCCGTAAGCCAGCTTTGACATATAAAACGACGGCACATCCCGTAGCGCGACCTTCACTCCTTTCTCTGGACTCGCCGCCGCGATGCAACTGATCGAGTTTGGTGCGCCTTTGGAAATGTTGGTTGTTCCGTCGATGGGATCGATGGCGATGTGGAATTCCGGCGAACCAGGGACCCAGGTGCCGAGTTGCTCGCCTTTGAAAATTCCCGGCGCTTCGTCCTTGATGCCTTCGCCAATGACGACTTCGCCGCAAATATTCATCAGATCGAACATGCCGCGCATGGCGTCGCAGGCAGCCGCGTCGGCCGCTTCCTTGTCGCCGCGCCCGAGCCAGCGCAACGCATTCAGTGCAGCCGCCTCGGTGGCGCGAACAAAGTCGAACTCGATGATTCGCTCGATGTCCTGATAATCCTGTTTTGGCAGTCGCAGAGCCACGGAGCGTCAATTTTCACGCAGGTCGCGCCTGATGACAAGAGCACTGTCAGAGAGACGTAATAACTGACTTGTGATTGGTCGCGCTTATTTTTCTATTTCGGCGACAAGCACGCATGAAGCGTTCGTGTGCGCAGTGAAAGGCGAGCGCTAGCTGACGCAATGCAGGCTTGATTTTGGCGCGGGTTTTCATTTGGATGGCAGCGTGCCTGCTGATGATCAGGTGACGTCACTGAGCCCGATTGGCGGAAATGCTCATCATGGTCCGGTCGCGTTTACGACCACGCACTGGAGCGTCGTGCTGGAGGCGCAAGGTGAATCGCCAGCGGCACAAGAGGCGCTTGAAAAACTTTGCCGCACGTACTGGCGACCCATTTATCGCCTTTCTGCGGCGACAGGGTATTCGGCCAGAGCGAGGCAGAGGACATTACCCAGGGTTTTTTTGCGGAGCTATTGGAGCGGCGAAGTCTGAGTGCCGTGCGCAAGGAAAAAGGACGACTTCGTTCCTTTCTGCTTGGGGGACTAAAATATTTTCTCGCCAACGAGGAGCGTCGGGCGATGGCGATCAAGCGGGGAAAAGGACAACGGCTCATCCCGTTGGAGGAACTCCGCGCTGACGATCGGATCGAGATGGAACCAGCCAATCCCGTGACGGCTGAAATGATCTACGAACGCCGCTGGGCTTTGACGGTGTTGGAACGCGTGCTCAATCGGCTAAAAGGTGAATACGCGACGGCAGGTAACGCCGCGTTGTTTGATTCGTTAAAGGAATTGCTGCCGGATGAACCGGGCTCGCCGTCACAGGCGGAGATCGCCGCGCGCTTGGGGATGACCGAAAATGCGGTCCGGCAGGCGTTTTACCGATTTCGGCAACGCTATCAAGCGTTATTGCGAGAGGAAATTGCCAACACCGTTGCGACACCCGGCGATATCGAAGACGAGCTGCGCCATCTCATTGCGGTACTCGAGGCGTAGACTGAATTTCTTTGATCGCCAAACACGCAAAATGACGCCAAAGAAATTAGCGCCAGACTTCATCTTCAAGGATGAATGTTACGCCATTATCGGCGCCTGCTTCGAAGTTTACAAAGACAAGGGCTGCGGCTTTTACGAAGTCTTTACCAGGACGCTCTCGTTATTGAACTGACCGTGCTGGATTCCGTTTTCACGCGAGAAGAACTACGAAATTACGTACAAGGGAGTTGTCCTGCCTCACTATTACTACGCCGATTTCGTTTTCTGGGACAAAATTCTCCTTGAAGCCAAAGCTGTCAGAAAAAGCTGACCGAGCATCGAGTTCAAATTCTAGTTTCCTGAAAGCGGGCTGGTTTGAACTTGCGGGTTGTTGGTCAACGTCGGCTATTATAGCACAAATGACAAAACAGACACGAATTCACGAATTATCACGAAGGCTCTGAACGCCTTAGAATCCGATGAACCGATCTTCGTGTCTGAATCTCTTTGGTGACCTTCGTGTCCGCGTAACGTATGGCGGATAATTCTTATGAGAGGATAACGTATGGACACGAATTTTACGGATTGTACAAAAGGGAGTGAGTGCGACTGGTGAGAATCGCGATAATGCGTCAGGGTAATCAGAATTTGCCGGAAATGCGGCGCCAAGATTTTTTCCGACGTGCCGGAAGGGCTTTGCCCCAGATGTGTGCTGAAAAGTGCGCTTGGCAATTTCCCGGACGCGGCTGTAGCCGGGGGCGACTTGTCCGCCGTAGCCTCGGCGAAGGCGGATGACCCCGGCCAGCTGCGATGAACCAGCTACGTCCGGACTAACAAGAAAAGCGAGCGCGCCGCGGAGCTGCTGGGAGAACTGGGCGATTACGAATTGCTGGAAGAGGTCGGTCGCGGCGGTCAGGGCGTGGTATTTCGCGCACGGCAGAAAAGTCTCAATCGCATAGTCGCCTTAAAAGTCATTAGCCTTGGTCAATGGGCGAGCAAAGCGCACCTGAAGCGCTTTCGCCTTGAAGCCGAAGCCGCAGCGCGTTTGGAGCATCCCGGTATCGTTCCGATCCACGAAGTCGGCGAGCGCGATGGCTCGTGCTACTTCAGCATGAAGTTCGTCGAAGGCGGACAACTCGACGAAGTGGCCAGGCGCGAGCCGATGCCGATTCGTCGCGCGGTGGAATTAATCGCGAAGGTGGCGCGCACCGTTCATTACGCGCATGAACATGGAATTCTTCATCGCGACATCAAGCCGGGGAACATTCTGCTCGATGCAAAAGGCGAACCGCATCTGACCGATTTTGGCCTTGCCCGATTAGTCGAATCTGAAAGCAGTGTCACGCACACGCTGGACGTTCTTGGGCACGCCCAGTTACATGGCGCCGGAACAAGCGGTGGGAAACAACGCGGCTATCAGCAGCGCCACAGATGTTTATGGACTTGGCGCAGTACTTTACCAATTGCTGACCGGTCATCCGCCGTTTGCCGGCGGAACAACCTACGAGACGATCAAGTTACTGCTGGATACTGAGCCGCGGCAACCGCGCCTGTTAAATCCGAAAATAGATCGCGACCTCTCAACAATCTGTCTCAAGTGTCTCGAGAAAGATCCAAAGCGCCGCTACTCGTCCGCTCTCGCGCTGGCCGAAGATTTGGAACGCTGGCTAAAGCATGAGCCGATTCAGGCGCGACACACTGGAATTTTCGCGCGCGGCAAAAAATGGGTGCGACGCAATCCAACCAGCGCGCTACTTAGCAGCGTCGCTGATCGCGCTGGCGGCAGCTGCGGGATGGATCGTTTGGAAAAGTGAATTGATCCGTCATCCGGTAACAACTGGAATCGCCGTTCTACCGTTTGAAAATCTGGGCGAGCAGAAAGAACACACCGCCTTTGCCGATGGTGTGCAGGACGACATTCTGACCAAGCTGGCGAAAATCGGCGATCTCAAAGTCATCAGCCGGACCAGCGTGATGGAATATCGCGGCAAACGAAATGTGCGCCAGATCGGCGATGCGCTTCGCGTGTCTCACGTGCTGGAGGGAAGCGCACGCAGGAGCGGTGATCGGATTCACTTGAATGCGCAGTTGATCGACACGCGCACCGACACGCACGTTTGGGCCGAGGAATACGACCGCGATTTGAATGATTTGTTCGCAGTCCAGAGCTGAGATCGCGCAAAAAGTTGCCCAGCACCTTCACGCCAAGCTGTCAGCTAGTGAGAAGGCGTCTGTTGAAGAAAAACCAACTCAGGACCTGGTCGCCTATGATTTTTATGTCCGCGCTCTCTCGCGTGATTTACAACGTCCAAGTGCCTCAAGGCCCGGTTGATGCTCCAGAGAAGGCTCTTTCCGAGGCTGTGGACCTGCTTAATAAGGCAGTTGCTCGTGATCCTAACTTCTTTCTCGCCTATTGCCAGTTGGCGTTTGTGCACGATTTGATTTATCAGCAGGGGACCGACCACACCCCGGCTCGTTTAGCCCTGGCACAGTCGGCCATAGATTCTGCATTTCGGTTGAAGCCGGATTCGGGGGAAGCGCACCTGGCGCTGGGGTGGCACCTGTATTGGGGCTATTCGGATTATGACCGCGCGCGCGCCGAACTTGCTCTTGCTCAACAGAGTTTACCCAATAACCCGCAGGTTTACGAGTTAGCTGGATCGATTGACTCCAGTCAGCGTCGCTGGGCTGACGCCATACACAATCTCGAGCGCGCATGTGAGCTCGATCCTCGAAACCTCCCTTACCTGATTAACCTCGGATCGACCTACGCGTGGTTGCACGACTATGACGAGTGGGCCAAAATTATGGATCGCATCGTTGCACTTAATCCAGGGGGCAGGCCAGGGTGGATTTTTCGCGCTCACGTCGAACTAGAACGGCGAGCGGACACCGGGCCTTTCCGTGCTGCAATTGAAAAGATCCTGACCAATGAACCTGGGTCAGAGAAAGATCCATTTGTGGCGGGCGAGCGCTACACGCTTGCTTTGTACGATCGCGACTGGGACGCCGCTGGCCGCGCTTCGGCGCTGCTTTCCCAGAAGAATTCGCTCCCGTGGTTCCCGTCAACTTGGCCGCGACTTTTGGGTGGGTGTAGTCGCTGGTTTGAAAGGAGACGAAACTTCTGCACGCGCTTCCTTTATGAGGGCACGCGCACAACAGGAAGAAGAGCTACGTGGTCACCCTGATGATGCAGCCTACTTTCTGACCTCGGGCTGATCGATGCGGGCTTGGGAAGAAAAGAAGAGGCACTGAGCGAAGGCCGCCGCGCAATAGAACTGGCATCCAGCGTCAAAGACGCAGAGACTGAGCCATACGTAAAGATTTGCTTCGCTATCATCTGTGCCTGGACAGGCGAACGCGAATTGGCGCTTGGGCAACTTGAAGCGCTCAGCAAAACTCCGGGCCTCCTAACACTTATGGCAACTTGCGCTTGAGCCCGCTGTGGGATCCGTTGCGCGGCGATCCGCGCTTCGAAAAAATCGTTTCCTCCCTTGCCCCAAAATAGTGTCGGGTCTGTCAACCACGCCTAAGATTAGCGAAGGCGGATCGCCTCTCTCGCACCAAAGGAAGCGGCACGCTTCAAATAGAATCCAAGCAGCGTGGCAGAGGCATGACCCTCGCGGTAGCAGCGCCGCAGATTACCAATAAAAGGCGCAAAGCAGTCGTATAAGGCAGAATGCTACAAATTAGCTTGCTACCGCTCTACAAGCGACGGCATCGTTGGCCAACGGCTATCAGCTGATGCGCAGAAATCCGATTCGGCGACTCGAACTACCGCACTTCATCTCTGCTTCTGTTGCCGGATTGTTTGCCTTACTTGCCTGCTCGGTTTCCGCACAGAATCCCTTGCCGACACCTGAAATTCCCACGGAGGCCGAAGCCGAACGCGTGATTGTCACCGGCTCAAATATTCCAACCGCCGAAGAAGTAGGCCCAAATCCAGTGGATACCTATCGCCCAGAAGACATCGAGAAATTAGGCGCGCGCAACGCAACCGACTTGTTGATCAAGCTGCCGCAGGAGATGGGCTCGACCATTAACCAGAACGCAAATGGCGTTGGTGGCGGGAATGGTAGCGTCATACCCAACCTGCGCGGTTTATTGCCCGAAGAAACCCTGGTTCTCATCGATGGAAAGCGCGCTGCGATAATTGGTAGCGGCGGCGGGGTTGCCGCAGGTGCCTCGCCCGGCCTCACGGGAGTGGACATCAATCTTATTCCCTTCCCAATGATTGATCATATCGACATCCTGAAGGATGGCGCCTCGGCCATTTACGGCACCGATGCGGTGGCCGGTGTGTTCAATATCTTTTTGAAACACAAATTCCGTGGTTTGGAGATTGGAGGCAGTATTGGCAATACGAACCTGGGCTCCTCCAATGACGCACGCGAGACGGAAGCATGGATAATTGCCGGGACGGGAGATGACAAGACCGATATCGTGATCATTGCCGATGCCTACGATCGGGCCGCCATCTACGGTCGCGACCGCAACATTACCAGTAACGCGAACCAACTTGCGTGGGGCGGATTCGATCATCGCAGTGGGGATTTTCCCGGCGTCATCGGCCCGTTCGGCAACCCCGCGGCTCCGTTAGGCTTTCGATTGATCCCGAAGTTGTTTTTTAGCCGCAACTCTCCGCCGCCGCATTCAGCCCCGAACGTCTCAACTTCGCCTTACTATACTAACAACGTCCCTTACCCGGACGGGAACTTCGCGCTTTATAATTTCGCGGCTGTGACCGCGACGATTCCAGCGGCGGATCGCCAAAGTATCTATGGCTCTTTTACGCGCGATATTTGTGACAAGTACTTAACGGTGTTTGCCGACTTCAAATACACCCGCTCATTTTTTGATGGAGCCGGGGCGGCTGCCGGGTTTTCCCCGGATCCATTCAAGAACCCGAACGGTACTGCCTTTAGTCCTGAGGGCATCAGTGTGCCGATCGCAAATCCGTTTAATCCCTTCACGGTCCCGGATGCGACTTTGCCCGATGGCACGCCTGTTACTACCGGAGTTCATTTCAGCGGCATTAAAGACACAGGCGGCGTTACATCCAAGACCACGTTCCACGACATGCTGTTCGATGCCGGACTTCGCGGTCAAATGGGAGAGTTTGGCGATTACTTCAAGAATTGGAATTGGGAATTGGGTTTCCGTTATTCCCGGAACAACGAGGAAACCCTCACTGGTGGGCTGGTAAGCGCAGCGGGCTTACGCGAAGCGCTGTTGGATACCAACCCGGCCACAGCGTTTAATCCCTTCCTTGGATTCCTCGGTCGCAACACTGAGGCCGCGATTAGCCGGGTGTATGTTACCCTGCATAACACCGGCCAGTTCGAGTTGCCATTGGCTTATTTCCATCTCAATGGTGAGCTGTTCAATCTTCCCGCCGGACCGGTCTCCTTCGCGGCTGGGCTCGAGTATCGCGGGGAAAGGTGGAGAAACGATCCTGACTCGGAGAACGCCAGTTTTGACACAATCGGTGGCAGGAATTTCCAAGCCTCAAAGGTAAACCGGGACGTTTGGGGAACCTATCAGGAAGTGCGTATTCCGGTGACCAGCCCGGCGTGGAATTGTCCAGGAGCATACAGTCTCGAGTTCGACATCGCCGAGCGCGAAGAATGGTATAGCCAGAATACATCTGCGACCACTGCTCCTTCCGTTTTGCCTGAGGAACACTCCCAGTTTGACGGGCAGAAGCCCAAATTTTCTGTTCGCTGGCAACCGCTTGACCCCAAGTGGATTGGCACTCTCACCTTACGTGGCTCTTACAGCGAAGCGTTTCTTGCGCCGACACTACCCGACCTTACGCCGGCCGGCACCGAATTCTTCTTCCCCCCGGTTTTTTTCACGATCCGAAGGGATTGACGCCTCCAGGAGCTGGCACTCGGCTCCTCTTGAGTGGAAACCCTCTCCTCAATCCGGCGGTTGCCTACGAATGGTCTTATGGAGCAGTTTACAGTCCGAAATGGATCAGAGGTCTTACCCTGAGCGCTGATTTCTGGCATATTGACCTTCGATCGCTTGCCGATGTGCCCGGTGGGGATTTCATCATCGATCATGAAAAGTTATTTCCGCAGGATGTAATTCGTGATCCAACAACTGGCGCAATCACGACCGTCATTTTGCCTACCTTAAACCTCACCCGCACTGTGGTAGAAGGTCTCGATTACGAAGCGATCTATATCCTGGATTTAGCGAGCTTTGGTCGCGGCGATTTTGGTAGGTTCACCTTTACCCTCAATGGGACCTACCTGTCCCGGTTCGAGCTTCAGATAAGTCCCGACACTCACCGATTTGGGCTCTCGGGTTCGTATGTGTCTCCACCAACTTTAAACGGCTCGCTGCCGCACACTCGAGCCTTTGCCAGCGCGTTCTGGGGCGGCCCGGCTGACACCTGGCTCACCGGCTTCGATGTTGGCGCGACCGTTCACTACACCGGCCAGTATCAAGATGACAATCTCGACCTGGGCCCTGTCCTTGCGCGCAAAATACGGGAGTTGACCACGCTCGACCTGATCGCGTCTTATACGTTTAATTTACGCGCCTCGGTGGCTCAGCAGGAAGTGGCTGGTTTCGCCAAGGATGGTGGTAAGAACGTGAAGATGTCCGATGGCAAGGAAAAAAACGTCGTGCCCATTTCCACCGCCGAGTACAGTGCTTGTGGATGGCGCGCCTGGTTGAATGGCACGACGATCACGCTCGGGATGCAGAACGTGTTCGATTCCGATCCGCCGTTCGCCGGCGGTTTCGCCTTCGGGTATGGCTACGACGCATCCCTTGCCGATGTCAAAGGCCGGTTCTGTTACGTCCAGCTAAAGAAAAAATTCTAACCAAGTCCGAACAGCTTACCAAGCCGTCGGTGTCTCTCCGGACAGCGACCGCGCTTCGAAAATAGCAGGCGCCGTTCCATCGCACCGAAACTGTACCACGAATCACGAATCGAACACGAGCATCCAAGTCTGTAGGAATTCGCTGTGCGCATTCGTCAGCTAAGGTTCTGCATCGAAGCATCGTCTTTTCGCTCACGGGATTCAGAATGCGAAGGTCTTCGCTGTCCTTGCGTTTCCTTCTGCTTAAAACGCTAATCCGTACCATCCGCGTAATCCGTGGTTCCCAAACTTTCCGCGTAACGAACCAGCCAAATTTCCTTCGGTACCGCAGTGAACGGCCAGAAATGACAACTCAATGACGAGAAATCACGGAAGGCCAAATGAGAGAAGGAAAAACTATGAATAAACCTAATGTTCTGAAACTCGCGTTTCTTCTTTGCGCAGTCGCGTGCTCCGTTGGCACAGGGACGCTGCTTGCTTTCTTGGGTGCCGAAGGGCCTTCGAACGTTTCTCAGAGAACGCTAACCTTCGCAGAGCGTGTGGCATATCAGCGAGCGATCGAGCACGTTTACTGGCGTCACCGGATCTGGCCAAAGGACCGCCCTGATCCCAAGCCTTCGCTCGATGAGGTGATGTCGCAGGCGCAGATCGAGAAAAAGGTGGAAGATTATCTGCGCGACTCGCAGGCACTGGAGGATTACTGGCAAAGGCCGATCACGCCTGACCAACTCCAGGCCGAGATGGAGCGCATGGCCAGTCACACAAAACAGCCGGAGGTCCTGCGAGAACTCTTTGAGGCTCTTGGGAACGATCCCTTTGTGGTTGCAGAATGTTTGGCCAGACCAGTCCTGGCCGAACGTTTAGTTCACAGCGATCTGTAGCGGCAGGCGTATCGCCTGCGCAGCCGACTACGAGTCCTGCGACCGACAGCAAACCGATAGCTGCCAGTGACAATGGCGGCAGTGAGCAGCGCGAACTACACGCTTCCTGTAATAGCTGAGTCCATCGGGTGGCTGTACCGATGACACGTGGACAGCCACCAGCCTTACCAACGCGCCCGCTGCCCGCACCACCACACGGCAGTCTGGACCGGCAGTGAAATGATCGTCTGGGGCGGACACGATGGCAGTCACCTTTTTGAACACCGGCGGGCAGATATAATCCCAGCACCGACAGTTGGACAGCCACCAGCCTCACCAACGCGCCCGCTGCCCGAGACGATCATACGGCAGTGTGGACTGGCAGTGAAATGATCGTCTGGGGCGGAGTGGGCAGCGCCCTTTTCAACACTGGCGGGAGGTACAATCCCGGGACCGATAGTTGGACAGCCACAAGCACCATCAACGCGCCCGCCGCACGAGCAGACCACACGGCAGTCTGGACCGGCAGTGAAATGATAGTGTGGGGCGGATCTAAGCAGACATGCACCGGCGGGAGATACAATCCCGGGACCGACAGTTGGATAGCCACCAGCCTCACCAACGCGCCCGCTGGCCGAGAGTCTCACACGGCAGTCTGGACCGGCAGCGAAATGATTGTCTGGGGAGGGTTCTGCTGCTGGCCGCCGGGTATGATTTTAAACACCGGCGGGAGATACAATCCCGGCACCAACAGTTGGACGGCCACTAGCACCAGCAACGCGCCTGCCCGATCAGAGCACACGGCGGTATGGACTGGCAGTGAAATGATCGTCTGGGGCGGAAGTAACGGTCCCAATGCGCTGAACACCGGTCGCAGATATAATCCCGGCACGAACAGTTGGACAGCCACCACTACGACCAACGCGCCCTCTGCCCGCTACGGGTCACACGGCAGTCTGGACCGGCAGTGAAATGATAGTGTGGGGCGGACCTACCGACAGCACCGGCGGGAGGTACAATCCCGGGACCGACAGTTGGATAGCCACCAGCCTCACCAACGCGCCCGCTAGCCGATATTTCCATACCGCAGTGTGGACTGGCAGCCAAATGATCGTCTGGGGCGGGTACGACGGCAACCAATTGAACACCGGCGGGAGGTACTGCGCAGGCACAACAAGCCCAACACCCACACCAACGCCGACGCCTACCCCAACGTTCACGCCAACTCCGACACCAACAGCAAGCCCTACCCCTACAGCCACACCCACGCCCACCCCGACCGCAACGCCATGCGAGGGGAGATGTGCACCCACACCGCGGCCGCGCCCGACTCCGGCACCGCGCCCGTAGCTTGTAATGTTAGCTGGAAGCGTTGAGGTAGGAACTTGCAAAGCAAACTCGCGAGTTCCCCCTTGTGCTCGCGCGAATGATTGGTAGCACACTACCTGCCCTGAACGGAAGCGGACGGGCGTCTGGAGTGCTCTGTCCTCGGTGTGAGTTGGCGAAGCACCCATCGAGTTCAATCGTTTTTGACAGCATTCGTGACATCCGCGTAATCCGCGGTTCCCAAGTCTCTACATTTTTCGCGTAACGAACGGCCAAATCTGACGGATACCTCAGTGAAGGCCAGAAATGACAACTCAATAACGAGGAATCAAAGAAGGCCATAACACGAAAAACTAAATCAACTAAGGAACAAAACATGAAATCATTCAAATTCTTTAAACCCGCTCTAGCGACCACACTCGCAATCAGTTCCTGGCGTCTTGTCCTACTCTTAGCAACGGCTGTTTCTCTTATCGGTTATCCCAACCCAGCAAGCGCGGTGACATTTAATGTATCGGTCGGAGTGTGCCATCCCCCCTGCGGTTATTATCCGTGGATGTTCTCGCCTTCGTCGGTAACGATCCACCCTGGCGATCAGGTGAAGTGGACTTGGGCTTCGAGCGGGCACAGCACAACGTCAGGCCGGCCGGGCATGTCCAACGGCATATGGGATTCTGGAGTTCGTAGCCAGGGAGCGACTTTCACTCACACATTCAACAGCGTGGGTACGTTTCCGTACTATTGCAAACTGCATGGCGACTACTTCCCGCCGCCATATAACGAGGTAGGCCAGGTAATAGTGACGAGTGCGACCCCAACAGCAGCCAGGGCTGTGGTACTCGACTGTAACGGCGACAGTCACCCGGACTACGTCCTTCAGAATACCAGCACCCGTCAAACGGCGATCTGGTATCTGAACAACAATGTTTATGTCGGCTCGGCGTATGGCCCAACTCTTACGGGAGGCTGGAGTCTGAGAGGTGGGGCGGATTTCAATCGCGACAGCCATCCTGATTACGCCCTGTTCAGTCCCGGCACGGAGCAAACCGGGATCTGGTATTTGTCCGGGCCAACGTTCATTGGTAGCGCTTACGGGCCAACTCTTCCCAATGGCTGGGAATTGGTGGCTACAACCGACTTTAACGGCGATAACAAGCCTGATTACGTGCTTTACAACAGTGGCACGGATCAAACAGCGATCTGGTATCTGAACAACAACGTTTACGTCGGCGGCGGCTACGGGCCAACTCTTCCGATCGGCTGGGGCTTGTTGGGGGTAGCAGATTTTGATCGCGACGGCCATGAAGATTATGTGTTATACAATTCCAGTAATCACCAAACAGCGATCTGGTATCTATCAGGGCGAACATTTCTTAGAGGAGCTTATGGACCGACCATTCCCAGTGGGTGGGCGTTAGTGGCTACGGCCGACTTTAACAGTGACGGGCATCCGGATTATCTGGTTTACAATCGGGCCAGTCGGCAGACAGCGATCTGGTACCTGAACAACAACGTTTACGTCAGCGGCGTCTATGGCCCGACACTTCCGGCCGGCTGGAGCTTGGTCGCACCTTAAGTCGCTTTAAAAATCGTCGCCTCCGTCGCGCCAAGTAATCGCGCCCTCGTGGTAGAGTCTTGCCTTGAGCGAAGACGAACAAGCGTGTCGCTTGAATCTCTCACAAAGCAGAGGACACGGCTGCGCTACAGCCTTTATCCGCAACATCCGAGTTACCCGCCGGTTCTCGCGCAAAGCATCTAACGGCGAAGCCATTTTCCGCGTAACGAACCGCCAAATCCTACGGAGTACTCAGGTGAACGGCCGGAAATGAGTTTCTCACGACGAGGAATCAAAGACGGCCAAAAACAACAAAGGAAATCAAACAATGAATAACATCAAAAGAATCAGCTTAACGACAGCAATATTCCTGACCGTGGCGCTCGTCAGCTCCGCGGTGGAAGCGGGAGTGATACGAATTAATGGTACTATCGCAGGGAGCGAAAGTGGCGCACCTTTTCCCGATCCAGCGGAAGGGATTTATGTCAATGGGAGCGTCATGTCAACCGACACGGCGCTTGGTCCATTCACACTGGTTTATTCGCTCCCAGTGGACTTCGCTTTCGCGAATACGCCACCTGGGAACGCCGGGGGAAGTCGTTTGATAGTGGGAGACGCCGCCAACGGTGACAGCATTTTGGCGTGCTTTTTGGGAGTTAACAGTGGTTTATGCGCCAACGGCGATCTTCGCCATGTGGATCCTTGGACCATTATCGGCGGAACGGGCCGGTACGCTGGTGCTAGAGGCAGCTTCACCACGGACCAATGCTCGAACCTTGATACCGGCGAGACCAGCGGTACGATCAGCGGCACCATCGTCGTAAGAGGACGGTGAGCGTTGGCAGGCCTCTGCCAAACCGTCGCCGAGCGTAGCGCTTGATCCCGTTGATGGGGGAAGCGCTACCTCGGCAAGACGATGCTCTCGCGGATCGCTGCGCTTTTGCCGTTATGCTCGCACGTACGCGTGTTGGTTTCGGCGGCTCGCCCGAAAGAATCTTCGTTTTTGCAACGCCGGACAAAATTTTCCGAACGAAGGAGTGAACGGCCAGATGTGACCTCCCACGGTGGGCAGCCAGGAAGGCCAAAACGATGAAAGGACAACAACACCTAACGAGTGTGCATGGCGCGACTCCGTTCGACTTTGCTCAGAGCAAGCTTGGTCGTGCCCTACCAAATTCATTTTTCCATTCCGGCCACGTGCTCACCATGTTCGTGTGCAGCGTGACTGTGGAGGGAGGGCCGGATGCGGAGGAAATTGAAAGCGATAATCTGAATCGTCTCTGGAATAACCATTGAAGCGAATCTGGAAGGCGCTGAAGACGCTTCCCTGAAAATGAGCGTAGGCATAGACTTAATTTGTGCCGAGTTATCAGTTCACACCGTATTTCGAAAACGAGATTTTGCGAAAGCGGCCTTATCTTACGAAGACGATGTGCATTCGAGTCGTGGAAGCTCCAATCCGAGTGGAGCTACAGGAGAATAATCGATTCCGATTTTGGGCAGCCGTGCCGGAGCTTGGTGGTCGCTACTTGCGAGTGATCACGCTCCCCGATAGGCTAACGATACACAACGCATTCCCGGATCGAAGGTTTACGCCATGAGACTGAATTATTATCCCGACACCGATTCACTATACATTGATCTCTCGACGAGGCCGAGCACTGCCAGTCGAGAGGTATCCGAGGGAGTCGTGCTGGATTACGATGAAGAAGGCAATTTGGTGGGGATTGATATCGATAACGCGAGCCGCAAGCTTGATTTGTCCGAGCTGGTTGCGAACCACATTCCAGTTCGGGCAAGTGTCTGATTTGACTTCGGTCTGGTAAGGCTGTCTCCCCCGGCAAGCTTGGTTGCGCTCCAGTAATCATTTCTCTACTCCAGCGACGGGCTCCGCGTGCTCGTGCTGCGCCGTGACTGTGCTGGGAAGGCCGGATACGGAGGAAAAATTGGAAGGCGTAGCCGAGATCGTCGCCGTAGTAGCGATCGAGAGTATCAGGTCGGTCGTTGATGGTGAATTGGGTGCCGAGACCGATGTCGATACCTTTGCCGTGCGACAAGTCGCGGACGTAACCGAGCGAGTACCCGCTCACTGGAAAAATTTCGGATTCATCGAAAGGCTTGAGAACAAGTTCGTGACCGGATTTTTGCACGCGTTCCCAGCGAAAATAAACCGTGTCGCGGCCACGCTGATAATTTGATTCGATCAGGAACGATTGCGTTTTGCCTTCCTCAGTGGCGTTGTTCTGGCCCCAGACAAACGTGTTCGACCAATTGGTATCGTGACCGAGCGGCAGATTGTAAATGGCCGATGCCGTCGTGCGGTGGATGTTTGTCTTGGGGTCAGATGCTTCGGGACTTTTGATATAGCCGGTTGAAACTTGCAGCGCGAGATTTTTGGCAGGGTTCCATGAAATGCGGCCGCTGTAAGAATCGAAACGCGGCCGATCGAAATCGTAACGGTTTTCGTCTGGTTCACGGCCTGTGAAAATGCTGCCTTCAATTTTCATCCCGCCGAAGCGGGACCAAACCAGACCGGCCGTGGCCACGCCAAACGTGATGTGCGTGGAATCCTGCCAGTGATGGCCTATCGGCGCGTCGGGATCATCCATTGCCGATGGGCGATGCATAAACGCCGGCGGGCCGAGCGCCGGTTCACCCGGATAACCGAAATAGACATACGCGCTAAAATCGTGATCGAATTTTTGCGAGAGGCTCAGCGAAAGTTCGTCGAACAAATCGTGCGGATGTTGGCGGTCATGCAACGGCTGGTCGTGCCACGATTCGCCGGTTTGAAATAGGAGCGGATAACCGCGTCCGCCTTCGGTGAGCGGGTCGAGGCTCATCATCAAGCGCGCGCCGATCTGCGCGCTGTCGCCGAGTGGATGCGAATACATGCCCATGATCCAGTTGGGCGCATCGATGCGGTCGTCGCCGCGTCGTGTGCTCACGTTGGTGTAACGCGGGAAAATCGCTCCATGCAGCATCAGCATGTCGTTGCCGAACATGAACATCTTGCCATACATCGGCGACGAATCCGGCAGCCAACTGGTTCCGGAGCCTTCGCGGCTCATGGGGTCGGCAAGGTCGATGGAAGAATGCATTTCCATCTGCATCCCGTGGCCATGCTCGCCTGCCGCGCCGTGGGTCGCCGCGGCGACCGAAGGCGCGTGATCGTGCGCGTGGCTTGGGCGATTGGGGTCAATCGCCCCTACCTTCGACGTTGAGCCGCCTGCATCGCTGCCGACGCCTGCTCGCGATTTATCGGAGTTGGACGTTCGGCGTTTCTTCTCTTTTATCGGCACAAGTGTCATTCCGCACTTCGGGCAATTGCCGGGATGATCCGTTATCACTTCCGGATGCATCGGACAGGTGTATTTCTGTTTCTTCTCGTGCTCCTGCTCGTAATCGTGCTCGCTGCCTGGGCGATTGAGAGCCTGCCCTGAGCGAGAGCCGAATGGGTCAATCGCCCCCACCTGTGCGACGGCGGTAATCGCGAGCGTCGTTGCACTGATAAGGATAAAAATCCGTTTCTGCATTTTGCGGTCTTCTGTAGTGGCAGCCGTGTCGGCTGCGACGGTCAGTGCGAATGCAAACGGCACGCTTGCCGCTACAGCGGAAGATTCGCGGCCCCGAGAGCTTTTGGGGCTGGTTAGGCTGAAGAGGGCGGAGCGTGAGCGAGAAGGCTCCGCTGCAAAATCAATTCAGCGAATGAATGTGCGCTCGGGCGGCCCGGTGTCGAGAAACAGAGGCGCCAGCGTTGTTTGCGAATACGCAATGATGAGCGCGCGCTCATCATAGTAATGATCGGCCTCGGAGAATTTCGCATCGTCGCGAGTCCAGCTCTTTGTCGCGACCGAAGCAACCGCGCGCAAAATTTTGCAGCACTGCGCTCCAGTCGACGGCTTTTCTTGTTTCGCAGGCTTGGAATGAAACGGGCACCCGGTGGAGTCTGTCTTCGTTGCCAGCGCAGCGAACGCACAATGATTTGAAATCGCAAACCATGAGCAGATCGCAACTGCAACGATCAAGGAACGCGCACCTGCTCTCACACCAATTCAATCGCTGACGCGACGCGAATGCTCAAATATTTTCTTTCCGCTTCGCTAATCGGCGCAGCGCCAGTCGCGGTGACTTCTGGTGGCGCCAACGGCATGTTCGGTGGCATGGCCGTTTGTGATTCGACCGGGTCCTTGCTCGATGCGTGTCGACATTAGCATCGCGGTAAAAAGAAATGCGGCTGCCAGATAATACGGCGCGCCAGGAAGGTGAATTCGACTTTTCGGATCGATGAACCATCCAAAAATCCGAAGAAACAACCATGGGCCGATAATGAACGTGATCGAACGCATGCTCTGGAGCGCGCCTTGCAATTCGCCTTGTTCGCGTTCGCTGACGCGATGAGTCATCATGCTTTGCGCGGCTGGCATGGAAATATTCCAAAGCGAAATGATTGGGATCGAAGCGAGTAACCACGCGCCCGTTTTGGCCAGGCCGGCGATTAACATTCCGCTCCGCTCCAAAAAACTGGCCGATGTAAAGTGTCCGTTTTTCGCCGAAACGTTTCACCATTCCGCCAGTCAACCCGCCGGAAATCACGGCAGTGACGATTCCGACGATCATGAGCGATATTCCGATCATTCCCTGGCTCCAGCTGTAGCGATAAATCGCGTAAAGCGCCCAGACGCTAAACACATTGTGCGCGAGATAGGCCAGAAATTGGATCGTGGTCAGCCGCCAAAGTTCGTGATGAGAACGCAATAGCTTAAGTGAGCCGACCGGGTTCGCACGCCGCAAGTTCGAATTGTTTTCGCTGATTTTGCGGCAAGGATTCCGGAACGAAGAAGTAACCCCAGAGCCAATTCGCCAGACTAAGTGCGGCTGCAATCCAAAACGCGAGACGCGGATTGACATCGCCAGCCAATCCACCAATTGCTGGTCCGAACGTGAATCCGATCGCCGAATGCCACGCCGATCAGGCCGAATGCTCCAGCTCGCTTTTCCTTCGGCGTAACGTCGGCGATGTAGGCCATCGCGGTGGGAATGCTTGAAGTCGTGATTCCGGAAATAATTCGACCGAGGAAAAGCCAGCTCAACGTGGGCGCCATCGCCATCACGATGTAATCCAATCCGAGACCGAGATTTGAGAGCAGGATGATTGGCCGTCTTCCAAACCGATCTGACAAAACTCCGAGCAAGGGTGAAAAGAAAAACTGCATCAGCGCGAAGACCACCGCGAACCGCGCGTCCATTTCGCCGCATCGGTCATCTCGCCGCCAAGAAAATCAAGAATCAGCTTCGGCAAAACGGGGATGATCAAACCCATCGCCAAAATGTCGAGCGTCACTGTGACGAGGATGAAAATGATCGCGGCTGGGCGTGATTTCATTATAAGATCGACAACTGTAGAGGCGGCTGTGTCAGCCGCAAAATTCAAATGATG